>CAVVTR010000009.1:0-572551 GCA_963751245.1 uncultured Acidobacteriota bacterium
GAGCCTCTGACATCGTTGCCTGGAAGTCGTGAGATCCTCTTTGTTGGTTCGTTCGGGTACGAGGTCAACGTGCGTGCCGTGAACCGGTTCGTCGGGGCCGTCTGGCCCGAGGTCCGGCGGAGGTGCCCGTCAGCAACCTTACGGTTGGTTGGGTGGGGCATGACCGACGCTCAGCGGTTGGCGTGGTCCGCCCTCGAGGGCGTGGTTCCCACGGGCTACACAGACAGTCTGGCGGACGCCTACCGTACATGCGCCCTCGCCGTCGTCCCGATCTTTGAAGGTGGAGGCTCAAAGATCAAGGTCCTCGAAGCATTGGCCCACGGTCGGACCTGTGTCATGACGGAGTTCGCGGTTTCCGGCTACGAAGACCATCTGCGCCACATGGACTCGGTATGGCTCGCGAGAGACGAAGCCGGCCTCGTCGAAGGGTGCGTCACGCTGTTGAGGGACCCGCAGCTGAGGACGAGAATGGGCGGGCGTGGTGCTGCGGAGGTCGCCGGGGCGTACACGTTCCATGTCTTCCATCAAGAGGTTGAGAGGGCCGTTGAGAGCGTCCTGAGTCGCCGGAGGTGAGGGGAGCAGGATCTCGACTTTGACACTCCCGCCGCGTTTTCGGGGTAGCTGGCGCTGCGAGCATTGAGGCTTGCAGGCCAAGGGTTCGAGGTGAGTGTAGTACCCGAAGTGCGCTTGATTATGGCGTTCTCGTGTCTCGTGATGGCGCTACATGTACTTCCGTGACTCCATCCGCAGGTACAAGGACACCGCCTGCCACTGCATCTAGCTCGTCGCCTCCGTCCGTCACCCCGAGACCCGCAACCCCGCCACCCAGGCCATCGCCTCGGTTGGCGACCTCTCGTCCCTCGACGAGGCGGACGAGCTGGGCCTCATCGTGTCTCTCTCCCGCGTTCTGGGTGTCCTGGACCTCGTCAAACTCTCCTCCGACGAGCTCGCCCTCGCCAACCCCGCGGCCGCGGCGGCCAAGGCCCGCTCGGTGGGCGCCATGTGGGCGATCCTCGAGATCCCGTGGCAGCTCGAGCTCGGAGAGACTCGGGCGGAGATCATGGCTCACCGGGGCAACGCCGCGCCGTTGACGAAGCACCTGGCCGAGCTGATCTGCCACCGCCTTGACCCAAAACCCGAAAACTGGTCCAGGTGAAAGTTGAGTCCGGAGCCGTTTGGTGGTCTTCTGGCGGGGCGCGGAAGGGGACGACATGGCGAGACGGGGACGGACGGAAGAGCAGATCGTGGCGGTCCTGCGCCAAGCGGAGGGCGGCGTGCCGGTGAAGGAGGTGTGCCGACAGGCCGGGATCAGCGAAAACACCTTCTACACGTGGAGGCGGAAGTACGCGGGGATCGGGGTGTCGGAGCTGCGGGAGCTGCGGCAGTTGCGGGAGGAGAATGCGCGGCTGAAGCGGCTGGTGGCCGACCTGAGCCTGGACAAGCACATTCTCCAGGACGTGCTGGCAAAAAAAGTGTGAGCCGGCCGCGGCGCAAGGCCATCGCGTCGTGGATCGGAGCGGCGTACGGAGTCAGCGAGCGCCGGACCTGCCGGTTGGTAGGCCTGTGCCGCAGCACGAAGCGCTACGTCGGGCGGAGAGACCCTCAGGTCGCCCTGCGGCACCGGCTCCGGGAGCTCGCGTCCGTGCGGGTGCGGTTCGGCTACCGGCGGCTGACGGTCCTGCTACGGCGCGAGGGATGGCTTGTCAACGCCAAGCGGGTCTACCGGCTGTACACGGAAGAGGGCCTGGCGGTCCGGACGAAGGTGCGTAAGAAGATCGCCCGGCGGCGACCAGTGGTCGTGGACGTCGCAGCCTCGCCGAACGAGCGGTGGAACATGGACTTCGTGGCAGCACGGCTCGAGGACGGCCGGCCGTTCCGGATTCTCACCGTCGTGGACCAGTACACGCGCGAGTGCGTGGCCCTCGTCGGGCGACAGCGTTTCTCAGGTGCCGATGTCGCAGCGGCCCTGGACGCGGCCGCCGCCGAGCGCGGGCGTCCGGCGTCGATCACCGTCGACAACGGCAGCGAGTTTGCCGGTCGCGCCATGGACGCGTGGGCGCACCGGCACGGTGTGCAGCTGGCGTTCATCCGGCCGGGACGGCCGACGGAGAACGGCTTCATCGAGAGCTTCAACGGACGGCTGCGGGACGAGTGCCTGAACGTCGAGATCTTCGGCTCGCTGGCCGAGGCCGCCCAGGTCCTCACGACCTGGCGGGAAGACTACAACCACCGGCGGCCGCACAGCTCCCTCGGGGACGAGGCGCCCGCGGTCTTCGCTGCGAAAACGCTCGAGGGCACTGTGCCCTCGAGACAGGCAAGAAGCCCTGCCATCCAGGCAGCCTTGCCTCAGGGTCTAAACTAAGAATGTTGAGAGCGCCAGACGCCGGCCGGAACGGCAAGGAGGGCTTCCAGAGGGCCCGGTCCTCAACCTACCGGTGGACCGGTTTTCCGGGGCGGGTCAAACGTCAGGAGGACTAACATGAGATCTGGTACCGCAACTGGGGGCAGGTCAATCTAGGGAGGGACCCGCGAGCAAGGGCTGACCACGGCCAGGGTCGGGTCGTGGCTTTATCACCGCCGCAAGAGCTGCCGGATCATCCTGGTCAGCCGTGACGTGGCCTTCCTGGATACGAGGTTCAGCACGTCCACGGCCGAGAAGGTCCTGGATGCCTCGGCTGCAGTGACGTGTCGCAACAGAGCTCGAACGTCCGCAAGAGGCAGTCTGTCGTCCCGGGTTGTCGGCAGCCCGGTCAGAAGACTCCGGAGGCGAGCCGCTGCTGACTTGGTGTCATCAAGAAAGGCGTAGTAATCTTGTATCAGGAACGAACCGAAACCTGCGAGGTCATTCGCGATACATTGGCCTTGGGATGCTGTCAGCGATATGGCTTCTCGAATGAGTTGGTAAGGTTCGGCGCCGTCTCTGTATGAGACGAAGCCCTGTCGCCCCGACAGGACGCTCCTGCCCAGCACAACGACGGGTTTTCCACGGATTGCAGCCTCAAAGGCGACAGATGAGTTGATCGTCACAACGCAATCGCAGCTCTCAATGGCGTCGAGAATGTGCACATTCCGGTCGGCGATTCCGACGTCGCCAAGGATGAGAGAGAGGGCCTCGCCCGACTGATGTCCCTTGGGATGAGGCTTGGCCAGTATCGCGCAGGGCGTACTCCTGAGTCCCTCGACGAGCCAGCTAAGGGCCGCAGAGGTCGACTGGAAGGAGGGCGAGAACTTGAGAATGTTCGTATCAAAATCGACTTGCGCCGGGAAGAAGACCTGGGGACCGGGCCTGTTCGGCGCATATGGGGACTTCAGAGGTCTTCGAGCAGGCTGGGGCCACCCGCTGTCATCGGAGGAACACAACTCGGTCAGGTACGAACGCCAGGCGGACGTGGCAGGTCCAGCACCCCCTTCAGGTTGCCACTCCGCGGCTCTGCTCTCGCTTTTCCTATCCCGCGTGGATCAAGGTAGAAGCCACGTGGCAGAAGTCCCTTTTCGGCGAAGACGCAGGGCAGTCCGAGGTGGCTCGCGGCGATGCGAAATGCTCTACGGCGAGCGAACCAGCCGTTCCACACCACTACGAGACTGGGGCTGAGCAGGCTGAGGACGATCAGGGCTTCGGCCGTCCAGCGAGCGAAGTTGGCGGCGACCGCATCCTGATCGTGGGGCTGGTCGGGGGCGAAAGCGCGCCAGGAAGTCGAGTTCGTCCTCCACGGCAGCCCTGAGGGCCGCGGCATCTACAGCTCTCTCTTGAGCCCCCGTTATCTCCAGAGCCGGCAGGCGCCCACTCTCGGGTGCTATGAAGCTCTCCTTCAGAGCTCCGATGGGAGTTCGAGCTCCGAGGAAGACGAACTCCGCATGGAGCTCCCCGGCCGCCCGCATAAGCGTTCGTCCAACGGCCTGCATCCACGGATCATCACTACAACACGCCATGACTATTCGCAAGGGACGCGAAGGGGTCATTGCGAGCATTCTGCCGTTCTCCCGGGCCTCACTGCCGCGAGAGCAATGTTGGGAATGACATTAGCGGATTCGACGCGACGAGGATCAAGGGATGGGATTGGGCTGCCCGGTGTGCGAACCTCCTCAAGAGCTTTCATTAAAGCCGAAGCCGATATCAAGGGCCTGTCCGCTCCGCCGAATTCGGCCGTGCTGGAGAGGTTGCTAGCAACAGTGTCATTGCCCGACGACATCCAGCGCCGTCCCGCCCTTATGGGAACTGTCCTCCCAAGTCAATGGCGCCCTGACGACGCCGCGTCGCCAGCCCGCGTAGCCCAGCCGGCTGGTGTCTGCGGCATTCGCTGTCACGTCAAACGTAAGAAGATCCTCGAGACGTTGGAGCGTTCGCTGATTCAAAACACCTGAGCTGAGCGAGATGCTGTATCTGCCGGGTTTCAGAAACCCGGGGTGGACAATTGCGCTGCAGCTGTGGACGCCCGCCTCGCGGGACTCGAGTCTCTCCGGCCACTGGTCGGTGTCGAAAGCCAGGAACAGGTCGGTGTTCTGCCGGCGCAGGATCAAGGACAGTACTAGGCCCTTGTGATCCGTGAGGACTCTGTAGTCGACATTCACGCGGACTGCCTCGGCGAGATCGAAGGAGCTCCGCAGAGTGCCGTTCTCATCGGTTGTTGATGCGCCGAGTATGCAGATGGGAAGCGAGCTCTCCTCGTACTTCGAGGCGAGCCTTGGAGTCCGGGCCTGAAGAGGCGTCGCGAGGTAGCTAGCAACCACCTCCTGGACGGGGCCAATCGAGTCGAGACGCCCGTCCGCCAGGAGAATCGCGCTGTTCGACAAGGCGTTGATGGAGCTCATGTTGTGGCTGACGAAGAGGACCGTCCGTCCCGTTTCCGCGACCTCGCCCATCTTGCCCAGGCACTTCTTCTGGAACGCGGCGTCGCCGACGGCCAGCACCTCGTCGACGAGCAGGATCTCGGGCTCCAGGTGGGCGGCCACGGCGAAGGCCAGGCGCACGTACATGCCGCTGGAGTAGCGCTTGACCGGGGTGTCGAGGAACTTCTCGATCTCGGCGAAGTCGACGATCTCGTCGAACTTGCGCTCGATCTCGGCGCCGGCTCATGCCGAGGATGGCGCCGTTGAGGAAGATGTTCTCGCGGCCGGTCAGCTCGGGGTGGAAGCCGGTGCCGACCTCGAGCAGGCGAGCCCACGCGCCCGTGCAGCTCCACCCGGCCCTCGGTGGGCTCGGTGATGCGGGAGAGGATCTTGAGCAGCGTGGACTTGCCGGCGCCGTTGCGGCCGATGATGCCGACCACCTCGCCGCGGCGGACCTCGAACGAGACGTCCTTCAGCGCCCAGATGGTGTCGGGGCCGCCGGTGTTTGCGCCGTCTGCCGCGGAACCCCGCGCGCAGCCGCCGCCAGGCCGAGGTGGTCGCGTCGGTCAGGCTCTCGCGCAGGCTCTTGTACGGCGCCTTGCGGCGGCCGATCCGGTAGCGCTTGCCGAGCCCCTCGACGCGGATGGCGACGTCGCTCATGGCGCTCCGCTCACACCACGTCGGCGAAGCCGCGCTCGACGCGGCGGAAGTAGAAGGCGCCGGACACCGAGCAGTGCGGCGGCGCAGGCGGCGCTGGCGGTGAGCACGGCACCCGGGAATCCGCCGGTGCCGAGGAGGGCCCAGCGGAAACCTTCGACGACGCCGACCATGGGGTTGAGACCGTAGAGCCAGGCGGGCAGGTGCCAGCGGGTGAGGGTGCTCGTGACGAACGCGGTGGGATAGATCACCGGCGTGACGAACAGCCACAGCTGGACGAGGAAGGGGACCGCGTGGCGCACGTCGCGGTACTCCACGTTGAGGGCCGCGAGCCAGAGCCCGGCACCCACCGCCGCCGCGACGGCGAGCAGCAGGAGCAGTGGCACTGCGAGGACCGCGGCGCCTGGAACGGAGCCGTAGTAGAGCATCAGCGGGACGTACACCGCGGAGGCGAGGAGCAGGTCGACGAGGCCCCCCAGCACCGCGGCAAGGGGGACGACCATGCGCGGGAAGTAGACCTTCGTGATGAGCTGGGAGGAGCCGACCAGGCTGTTCGACGCCTGGGTGAGCGCCCTGGGCGAAGAACGTCCAGGGCAGCAGCGCGGCGTAGGAGAAGACGGGGTAGGGCACGCCCTCCGAGTCGATCTTCGCCAGGCGCGCCGAAGAAGATGGTGAACACGACCATGGTGAGGAACGGCTGGAGGATGGCCCAGGTCGCGCCGAGCACGGTCTGCTTGTAGCGCACCTTGACGTCGCGCCAGACCAGGAAGTACAGCAGCTCCCGGTACTCCCACACGTCGCCGAGGCGCAGAGACCCCCACCCCCTCGTCGGCTCGATGACGAGGGTCTGTGACGTCCCGGCCGTCGCTGGGGCGCCGCTCATGCCAGGAAGCCGTGGAGCGTCGGGAGGGCGGCGAGGCACGGCGCCGGCATCACTCGCCCCGTGAAGGCACGCCGCGGCTCACCTCGGCGCGGTCCGCCGCCACCATCATGCGGACGAGGCCCCGGAAGTCGACGTTCGGGGTCCATCCGAGCCGTTCCCGTGCCCGCGATGGGTCGGCCTGCAGGAGGTCCACCTCGGCGGGCCGGAAGTAGGAGGGGTCCACCACCACCAGCGTTCTGCCCGTGGTCGCGTCCACCCCCTGCTCGTCCAGCCCGTCGCCCGCCCAGCGGAGGGTGAGGCCGGCTTCCGAGAAGGCGGCGTCGCAGAGCTCGCGTACCGAGTGCGTCTCGCCGGTCCCGACCACGAAGTCGTCAGGCACGTCCTGCTGCAGCATCCGCCACATGGCGTCGACGTAGTCGCCGGCGAAGCCCCAGTCGCGCCGGGCGTCGAGGTTGCCGAGCGCCAGGGGTCGGCTGCGGCGCCGGCGGCGATGCGCCGCCACGGCCCGGGTGATCTTGCGGGTGACGAAGTTCTCGCCGCGCCGGGGGGACTCGTGGTTGAAGAGGATGCCGTTGGCGGCGAACATGCCGTAGGCCTCGCGGTAGTTCACGACGGCCCAGAAGGCGTACATCTTGGCCACCGCGTAGGGCGACCGCGGGTGGAAGGGCGTGGACTCGTTCTGGGGGACCTCCCGCGCGAGGCCGAAGAGCTCCGACGAGGAGGCCTGGTAGAACCGGGTTGCTGGCGCCGCGGCGCGGATCGCCTCGAGCAGCCGGATCGTGCCCAGCGCCACGACCTCGCCCGTGTAGGTGGGCTGGTGAACGAGATCCCGACGTGGGACTGCGCCGCCAGGTTGTAGATCTCGTCGGGTCGCGAGGCCCGCGACCACGGCGTGCAGGGAGTCGGCGTCCGACAGGTCGCCGTAGTGCAGGAAGAACCGCGGCCCCTGCGTCCGGGTCCTCGCGGATGTGGTCGATGCGCTCGCGGTTGAAGGTGGAGCTGCGCCGGACCAGGCCGTGCACCTCGTAGCCCTTGTCGAGGAGCAGCTCGGCCAGGTACGAGCCGTCCTGGCCCGTGATGCCGGTGATCAGAGCTCTTCGCACGCCCCGATTGTAGCAAGCCGCGGGCGGCTCGCCCGGATCACCCCTCGATACGGTAGTTGGGGGCTTCCTTGGTGATGACCACGTCGTGGGCGTGGCACTCCTTGAGCCCGGCGGAGGTGATCCGGATGAAGCGGACCTGGCGCTGCAGCTCGCCGATGCCGGCACACCCCGCCAGCCCCATGCCGGCGCGCAGGCCGCCGACGAGCTGGGGGAGCTGGGCCGACAGCGGGCCCTTGTACGGCACCATGCCCTCGATGCCCTCGGGCACCAGCTTGGCGAGCTCCTCGTTGTCCTGGAAGTAGCGGTCGCGGGCGCCTCGCCCGAGCGCATGGCGCCGAGGGAGCCCATGCCGCGGTAGGCCTTGAAGCTGCGTCCCTGGTAGAGGATCAGCTCGCCCGGGGACTCGTCGGTGCCGGCGAACAGGGAGCCGATCATCACCGAGTCGGCGCCGGCGGCCAGGGCCTTGGTGATGTCGCCGGAGAACTTGATGCCGCCGTCGGCGATGAGCGGGACATCCGTCTCGCGGCAGGCCCGGGCGCACTCCTGGATGGCGGTGATCTGCGGGACGCCGGCGCCGGTGACCACACGGGTGGTGCAGATCGAGCCGGGGCCGATGCCGACCTTGACCGCGTCCACGCCCCGGGCGATGAGGTCGCGGGCGCCCTCGTACGTGGCGACGTTGCCGGCGATGAGCGGGACGTCGGGGTGGCGCTCCTTGATGCGGGCCACCGCCGCCATGACCTTCTCGCTGTGGCCGTGGGAGGAGTCGAGGCACAGCACGTCGACCTTGGCGGCGACCAGGGCGTCGCACCGGGCGTCCAGGTCGCCGCCGGCGCCGACGGCGGCGCCCACGCGCAGCCGTCCGAGCGAGTCCTTGCAGGCGCCGGGGTACTCGTGGGCCTTCTGGATGTCCTTGACGGTGATCAGCCCCTTGAGGGTGCCCTCGTCGTCCACCACCAGGAGCTTCTCGATGCGGTGCTGGTGGAGCAGCGCCTTGGCCTGCTCCAGGGTGGTGCCCACGGGGGCGGTGATGAGGTTCTCGCTGGTCATGAAGTCGGCGATCGGCCGGTCGAGGTCTCGGTGTCGAACCGCAGGTCGCGGTTGGTGAGGATGCCACCGGAGCTGTCCGTGCTCGTTGACGACGGGCACGCCCGAGATCCGGTAGCGGGCCATGAGGTCCAGCGCCTCGGAGACCAGCCGGTCGGGGTGGATGGTCACCGGGTCCACGATCATGCCGGACTCGGACCGCTTGACCCTGTCGACTTCCTCGGCCTGCCGGTCCGGGGGCATGTTGCGGTGGATGACGCCGATGCCGCCGTGCTGCGCCATGGCGATGGCCATGCGCGCCTCGGTGACGGTGTCCATGGCGGCGGAGACCACCGGGACGTTGAGGACGATGTCCCGGGTGAGCCGCGAGCTGATGTCCACTTCGACCGGATGCACCGCGGACCGTCCCGGCAGGAGCAGGACGTCGTCGAAGGTGAGAGCCAGCGGAATCGTGTGGTCAGGCATGGCGAAGTCTGGTCGATCCTTTCCCGGGATGCAAGAGGTTGTCCCACCGGCGTATGCGTACGCCGCCGGGAGCCGTCACGCCCCCCTGGACACCCCGGCCCCGGTTGCTCAGGAGGCCGCGCCGACGTTTGCGCCGCAGCACTTCTTGTACTTCTTCCCCGAGCCGCAGGGGCAGGGGTCGTTGCGGCCGATCTTGGGCGTCTGCCTCCGGACGGTGACGGGGGGGCCGCTGGTGGGCGACTGCTGGGCCTCGCGGCGCTCGCCGCCGAGCCCCGCCACCTCGGCCTTGCTCGCCCGCGCGGCCACGTGGCGCCGCCGCTCGGGCACGTTCTGGACCAGCTCCACCCGGTAGAGGTACTGCACCACCTGGTCCTCGATGCGCTCCATCATGTCCTGGAAGAGGTCGAAGCTCTCGCGCTTGTACTCGACCAGCGGGTCGCGCTGGCCGTAGCCGCGCAGC
The DNA here is from genome assembly GCA_963751245.1 of uncultured Acidobacteriota bacterium. Classification (GTDB taxonomy): domain Bacteria; phylum Acidobacteriota; class Thermoanaerobaculia; order Thermoanaerobaculales; family Thermoanaerobaculaceae; genus CAVVTR01. Next base: position 9,443 of record CAVVTR010000009.1, read on the forward strand.
CCGATGCCCTCCTTGAGGTGGTCGAGGGCGAGGAGGTGGTCCTTCCACTGGGCGTCGAGGACTGCAGGAGGATGTAGCGCTCGCAGCTGGCGGAAGCTCTCGTCGCCGATGATCTTCTCGCTGGGCCTCGAAGCGCTGCTCCACCGCGGCGCCGAGCGCCTCCTGGAGCTGCGGGCGGGTGACCGTGCTCCAGGTGACGTCGGTGGCCGCCAGGCCGAAGCCGAAGCGGTCCTGGAGCTCGTGCTCCAGCGACTCCCGGCCCCAGTCGTCGGGCTCCTTGTCGGCGGGGCAGTGGGTGTCCACCAGGTCGGCGGCGATGTCGACGGCGGCCCGCAGCACCCACTCGCGGCCCTGCTTGCCGTCAGGATGCTGCGGCGCAGGTTGTACACCGCCTCGCGCTGCTTGTTCATGACGTCGTCGTACTCGAGCAGGTGCTTGCGGACGTCGAAGTTGCGGCCCTCCACCTGCTTCTGGGCCCGCTCGATGGACTTGCGTGACCATCTTGTGCTCGATCGGGACGCCCTCCTCCATGCCGAGCCGGCTGCATGAGGCCGCGCAGATGCGGTCGGAGCCGAAGATCCGCATCAGGTCGTCCTCGAGGGAGAGGATAGAACCGCGACGACCCCGGGTCGCCCTGCCGGCCGGAGCGGCCGCGCAGCTGGTTGTCGATGCGCCGCGCCTCGTGCCGCTCGGTGCCGAGGATGTGCAGCCCCCCGCGCCGCAAGCACCTTGTCCTTCTCGTCGGCGCACTGCTTCCGGTACTTCTCGAGCGCCCGCTGTAACGCCGCCGGCTGCTCGGCCTCCTCGGCCTCGGCCGCCTCGGCTGGGCGAGACTCTCGGGGTTGCCGCCGAGGATGATGTCGGTGCCGCGGCCGGCCATGTTGGTGGCGATGGTCACGGCGCCCTTGCGGCCCGCCTGGGCGACGATGTGGCCTCGCGTTCGTGGTACTTGGCGTTGAGGACCACGTGCTGGACGCCGGCGGCGCTTGAGCATCTCGCTGAGCCGCTCTGACTTCTCGATCGAGACCGTGCCCACCAGCACGGGCTGCCCGGCTGCGTGCCGCTCGATGATCTCCTCGCTCACCGCGTTCGCACTTCTCCTTCTCGGTGCGGTAGATGAGGTCCGGGTTGTCCATGCGCACCATGCGGGCGGTTGGTGGGGATCACCACCACGTCGAGGTCGTAGATCTTGGCGAACTCGTCGGCCTCGGTGTCCGCGGTGCCGGTCATGCCGCGCCAGCTTGTCGTACATGCGGAAGTAGTTCTGGAAGGTGACCGTGGCGAGCGTCTGGTTCTCGCCTCGATCTTCACGCTCTCCTTGGCCTCGACGGCCTGGTGCAGCCCGTCCGACCAGCGCCGCCCCGGCATCAGGCGGCCGGTGAACTCGTCGACGATGATGACCTGGCCGTCCTTGAGGATGTAGTCCACGGTCGCGCTTGTAGAGGGTGTGCGCGCGCAGCGCCTGGTTGACCGCGTGGAGCGTCTCGCATGTTGTCGGGGTCGTACAGGTTCCGGCGTCGACAGCAGCTTCTCGGCCTTGGCCACGCCCTCCTCGGTGAGCGTGGCCGTGTGGGACTTCTCGTCGACGATGTAATCGCCGGTGGTCTCCTTGTTGCCGTGCTTGTCGGTGATCTCCTCGCCCTTGGTGAGCTTCGGGATGATGTGGTCGACGTCGTAGTACAGGTCGACCGACTCCTCCGAAGGGCCGGAGATGATGAGCGGCGTCCGCGCCTCGTCGATCGAGGATCGAGTCGACCTCGTCGACGATGGCGAAGACGTGCTCGCGCTGGACCATGTTGCGCGGCCTCGAACTTCATGTTGTCGCGCAGGTAGTCGAAGCCGAACTCGTTGTTGGTGCCGTAGGTGATGTCGAACCCGTAGGCATCCTGGCGCTCGGCGTCGCCCATCTGGTTCTGGATGCACCCGACGGTCAAGCCCGAGGAAGCGGTAGATCTGGCCCATCCACTCGGCGTCGCGGCGGGCCAGGTAGTCGTTGACGGTGACGACGTGGACGCCTCGCCCGGTCAGCGCGTTGAGCTCGACCGGCAGGGTGGCCACGAGGGTCTTGCCCTCGCCCGTCTTCATCTCGGCGATCTTGCCGTCGTGCAGCACCATGCCGCCGATGAGCTGGACGTCGAAGTGGCGCATCCCCAGCGTCCGCTTGGACGCCTCGCGGACGATGGCGAAGACCTCGACCAGGTGATCGTCGAGAACCGCCTGCACGTGCTTGCGCCGAGCCACCGCGTCCTCGGGCAGCTCGGCCGTGGCGCTGCGGATCTCCTGCTTGATCGCGTCCAGGTGGGCGCGGAGGGCATCGTCGTCGAGGGCGGACAGCTCCGGCTCGCGCTCGTTGATGGCGGTCACGACAGGGGCGAGGCGCTTCATCTCGCGCTCGTCCTGGGATCCCACGAAGAACTCTACGACCTTGTCGGCAACACTCGGCATAGACACCTCAAACCCGGTACTTTACTCCCCCCGGGCAGGGGGCACAAGAAAGCTCCGTCGGGGTCGCCCGCGGGCGGCACCCTCCTTCCGCACGTGTTCAACGCGGCTCGCGGCGCCCTCGTTCCCCGGGGTGGGGCGGGGCGGGTCAGAGCCCGAGCAGGCGGGTCATGAACAGCACCAGGCCGGGGACCGTGACGAGGCTCGCCAGGTCCAGGAGCGACCCGTGGCGGAGCATGGCCTTGATCGAGACGCAGCCCGAGCCGTACACGATGGCGTTGGGCGGGGTCGACACCGGGAGCATGAACGCCATGCTGGCGCCCAGCGCCACGGCCGCGGCGGGGGCGACCGGGCTCACTCCCGCGGCCTGGGCCGCCGCGATGGCGAGGGGGCCGACCATGGCCGCCGAGGCGGTGTTGGACGTGGTTTCCGTGATGACCACCGCCACCACCGCGAACAGATAGGTGAGGGCCAGCAGGGAGTGGGCTCCCGTGAGGGACACCACGCCCTTGCCCACGGCCTCCGCGACCCCCGTGCGGAACATGGCGCCGCCCAGCGACAGGCCCCCGCCGAACAGCATCAGCGTGCCCCAGTCGACGCGCACCGCGTCGTTCCAGGTCAAGGTGAAGCGGCGCTCCTTCCAGCTCACCGGGAGCACGAAGAGAAGGGCCGCGCCGAGCACGGCGACGACCGCCTCCGGAAGGGCCGTGGAGAGCGTCCGGTAGACGGAGGAGCCCTGCCCAGCTACGAGGGCGGTCAGGCCGGGGAGCACCCACAGGGTGACCGTGGCGCCGAACGCGAGCATCACGTTGCGTTGCGCCGGGGTCCAGGCGCCCAGGGACGCGCGCTCGGCCAGGATGTGGTCGCGGCTGCCGGCGATCCGGTCGATCTCGGGGGGCAGCGCCCGGCGGAGGTAGACGAGGAGCATCACGAGCATGAGCACCATCGGCGGCGTGGCGAGCAGCATCCAGGTGAAGAAAGGGACCTTCACGTGGGCCAGCGTGTCCAGCAGGCCGAGGACGATGAGGTTGGGCGGCGTGCCGATGGGCGTCGCGACGCCGCCGATGGAGGCCGCGTAGGCGGTGGCGAGCATGAGGGCGGTGCCGTAGCGCAGCCGCGTGAGATCCACGGGCTTCCCGGTGGTGCGCTCGAGCAGGCGGGACAGCGCCGTCAGGACGCTCAGCCCGATGGGGTACATCATCGCGGCCGTGGCCGTGTTGGACAGCCACATGGACAGCACCCCGGTGATCACGGCGAACGCCACCAGGATCCGCGTGGCCGAGGACCCCACCCAGCGGCGGGAGAGGATGGCGAAGGCGAAGCGGCGGTCGAGGCCCGTGGTGAACATCGCCTCGGCGATCACGAAGCTGCCCAGGAAGAGGAAGATGATGGGGTCGCCGAAGGGGGCGAACATCTGCTTGGCCGTCCCGACCCCGAGCACCACGGCCAGGGCGGGGCCGAGAAGCGCCGTGACCGGGATCGGGACCGCCTCCGTCACCCACCAGGTGAGGATCCAGGCCAGCACGGCCACCAGGCGCGCCGCGGGCACCGGGAGCCCCGCCGGGGGAACGAGCAGGAGGGCGAGGAACAGCGCCGGCCCCAGGAACAACCCCACGCTCCGGCGGCGGCGTTCGAACGCCAGTTGCGGCGCGGTCAGCGACTCCTGGGCTTCGGCGAGGTCACGGTAGCGCTTGCGCTGAGTCACGGAGGGCTCCTCTCGCGTGGTGGTGGCGTGCGACCTGGAGGAAGTGTACACACCCCGGGGACCGCCATGAACGGGGCGGATTCTGTTGCACGGCATCAACACCGCCGGTATACTGCGACGGACGTGTCATGTGAAAGTGAAGAGGTGGACAATGGCCATCATCACCATCTCCCGCGGAACCATGAGCGGCGGTCGGCGTCTCGCAGAGTGCCTCGCGGAAACCCTGGGCGCGCCGTGCCTGGGGCGCGAGGCCCTGGCGGAGGCGGCCGCGGCCCGCCTGGGCGTGCTTCCCGACGTCCTGCGGCAGAAGCTGGAGAGCGCGCCGAGGCTTTGGGACCGTCTCACGTCGGAGCGTCGCCGGTACGTGACGGCGGCCCAGGCGGCCCTCGCCGAGCATGCCGTCGAGGGCAACCTCGTCTACCACGGGCACGCCGGGCACCTGCTCCTGCGCGGCGTGCCGGCGGTGCTGAGGGTCCGGCTCATCGCGCCTCTGGCGGCGCGGGTCGGCTTGCTCATGGACGAGCACGGGATGAAGCGTGAGGCGGCCATCGAGTACATCCGGCAGGTGGACCTGGAGCGGGCGCGGTGGACGCGCTTCATCTACGACGCGGACCTGCGCGAGCCGGAGCTCTACGACCTCGTGGTGGACCTGGAGGTGCTCTCGCTGAAGAGCGCCTGCGCCGTCATCGCCGAGGCCGCCCGCCAGCCGGAGTTCGCCGTCGACGGCGACGTGCAGGCGGCGCTGCGGGACTTCGCCCTGGCGTGCAGGGTCAAGGTGGCGCTGGCCACCGAGCCTGCCACCCGCCCGCTGGAGCTGGAGGTGAGCGCCGTCGGCGGGGTCGTCAACATCGAGGGGACGGCGCCCGAGGCCGCCATGCTGACCCACGTGAGCTCGCGCCTGCACCAGGAGGTGCGGGAGGTGGCGCTGGCCGTAGAGGGTGTGCGCGGCGTGGAGCTGGAGCTGCGGGAGTTCGACGCCTACCACTGATGACGCTCGGGTGCGCGTTACCGGCCGGTCCTGAGGGCGCCGGCCGCGGGAGGTGACCGTGGAGTTCCTTCGTTGGCTGCAGCAGCTGGGGATGGATGCCAACCCGGCCGAGCCCGGGTTCCAGGCCCGTCCCCTCTACCTTCTGATGAGCGTAGTGCTGCCCGTCACGCTGGGTCTGGTGGCGGGTTTCGGGACCCGGCTCATCGAACGGGTCTTCGGCGTCGAGCTGGGCAGGGGGGGACACTGATGTCCGTCGCCGACTTCGTGATCAACTCCGCGGACTTCCCCTGGCTGATCCTCTTCGGGCTGGTCGTGGGCGGCCTCGGCGGCTTCTTCGGCGTCGGGGGCGGCTTCCTCATGGTGCCCATGCTCAACGTCGTCTTCGGTATCCCCTACAACATCGCCGTCGGCTCGGACCTGGGGCAGATGTGCGGCATGTCCACGGCCGCCACGGTGCGGCACATGCGGTTCGGCAACATCGACTTCAAGCTTGGCTTCCTCATGATCGTGGGGACGGCGGCGGGCGTCGAGGCCGGCGCCAACGTCCTGGAGGTGCTCAAGCACGCGGGGACGGTGAGCGTCATCGGCCGCGAGCTCGAGATCATGTCCCTGGTGATGAGCCTCGTCTACGGCGCTCTGCTGATCTTTCTGGGCACGGCGATGGTTCGCGAGTCCCTGCGCTCCATCAAGCGTTCGCGGGGCCGCGTGGACCTCGCCCCGGAGGCCCCCGGGTCGCCCATCGCCATGCGGTTGCGCACCCTGCGGATCTGGCCGATGGTCTCGCTGCCGGCCTCGGGCATCGAGGCGGTGTCGCTGTGGGTGATCCTCGCCATCGGCTTCCTGACCGGCCTGCTCTCCGGTATGCTCGGGGTCGGTGGTGGCTTCATCCGCATGCCGGCGCTGGTGTACATGCTCGGGTGTCCGACCGTGGTGGCGGTGGGGACGGACCTGTTCGAGATCATGTTCTCCTCCGGTTACGGCGTCCTCACCCACGCCTTCAAGGGCAACGTCCACCTCGTGCTGGTCCTCGCCCTGCTCATCGGAACAACCATCGGGGCGCAGGTCGGTGCGTCCTACACCCGCAAGGCGGGGGGGCCCTGGGTGCGTTTCGGCTTCGGGTGCCTGGCGTTCATCGGTGTCGCCATGGTGGTGTTCAAGCTCGTGCTGCAGCTCAGCCGGGGCTGAGCCGGGGTACGCGTGACGGCGCCACCGGCATCGCTGGCCACCACGTCGGCGGGGTAGCGCCGTGTCCGGTTTGCTGCGCGCCCTGCGGGTGCTCCGCTCCTCCCGCCGTAGCGGGCGGCCCTACGTCCCGGTCGCAGAGAGGTTCGCCCACTTCCGGGTCATCGGCGCGGGCAACAACGCCTTCCTGGAGAACCTCCTGGGGCTCAAGGACCGCGCCGAGTCGGCGGCGGTGCCGGGGATGGAAGGCGTGGTGTCCGCATACGAGTCGCTGAGCGGGCCGGTGGGGGCCATGGTGAAGGCCCTGGTCGCGATGGCGGGCGGCCGCTACCAGAGCCTGCTCCAGCGCTACGAGGAGATCGACCGGGACATCGCCCAGAGCGTGCTGCGGTCGCAGCCCATCCAGTACGGTCCGCCGATCGCCTGGCCGGGGGGGGAGGTCCCGCTCCATCCCGAGGAGACCGGCCCCAAGGCGGCACGCCTGGCCGAGGTCGCCGGCGCGCTGCCCCTCGCGGTGCCCCCGTTCTTCGCCGTCACCGTCTACGGGTACCGTCTGTTCATGGAGGCGACGGGGCTCCAGGACCTCGTCAACGAGCGCCTCGGCTCCACCGACCTCCGCGACGCCGAGGCCCTCGCCGCCGCCTCGGGCGACCTGGCCGCCGCCGTGCTCGCCGCGGAGGTGCCGCCGGTGCTGGCCGGCGCGATGCGGGAGGCGCGCCGCCGTCTGGTCGCCGAGCATCCCGCCCGGTTCGGGGTGGCGGTCCGCTCCTCGGCCGTGGTCGAGGACGCCGAGTCGTCCTTCGCGGGCCAGTTCCTCAGCGTCCTCGGAGTGGGGGAGGCAGGGCTGCTGGACGCCTACAAGGAGGTCGTGGCCAGCAAGTACCGCGTGGAGGCGATGCGCTACGCCCTGGCCCGCGGCTTCCTCGACCAGGACGTCGCGATGCCGGTCCTGGTGATGGCCATGGTGCAGCCCCGGGCCAGCGGCGTGGCCTATTCCCGCTCACCGGACCACCCGGGGTGCGCGGTGGTGACGTCGGTGGCGGGGCTGGCGGCGCCCCTCGTCGACGGGAGCGTGGTGCCGGAGCGCTTCGTCGTCCTCCCCGCGGAGTCGCCCCGCATCGTCGAGCGCTCCGCCGGTGGGACGTCCGGGGCGCTGCGCTGCGTGGAGGGTGGCGGTCTCGTGCGCTCGGGCGGTGGAGAGGGCCTGGACGACGAGGCCGTGGCTGCCGTTGCCGAGATGGCCTGGGCCCTCGAGGACCACTTCGACGCGCCCCAGGACGTGGAGTGGGCCCTGGACGGGGAGGGCACGCTCTTCGTGGTGCAGACGCGGCCACTGCGCAGCGGAGGCGAGGCCGACCTCAGGGACCGCCCTCGCGTCCAGGTGAACGGCTACCGGCTGCTGGCGCAGGGCGTGCGCGCCGCCGGCGGCACCGGCTCCGGGCCGGTATGCCGCATCGCCGACCCCGGGCGTCTCGACGCGGTGCCGGAGGGTGCGGTGGCGGTGGTGGAGGTGGTCGACCCGCGGCTCGCCGGGGTGGTGGGGCGTCTGGCGGCCATCGTCTCGGCCTCCGGTAGCGCCACCGGGCACATGGCGACCATCGCCCGCGAGTTCGGCGTGCCCTGCGTGGTCGGCGTCGAGGGAGCGCCCGAGCGACTGGCGGACGGCACCGTGGTGACGGTGGACGGCTGGAGCGGGCGCGTCTACGAAGGCCTCGTGGCGGAGCTCCTCGCCGCTGGTGGGCCCACCTCGGCGAAGCGGGCCCGCGACCCGGTGCGGGAGCGCCTGGAGGAGCTCCTCGGTCGGGTCAGTCCGCTGACCCTCACCGACCCCTCGGCGCCCACCTTCAGGCCCCGCAACTGCGCCACCCTGCACGACGTGGCGCGCTTCGTCCACCAGCGGGCCATGGCCGAGATGTTCGGCATCGAGGGGTTGTCGTCCCGGGAGCGGCGCCAGACGCGGCGCCTCGACTGGCACCTCCCCATGGATCTCCTCATCCTCGACCTCGGGAGCGGGCTCGCCGCCGGCACGGACCGCCTCGTCCCGGTGGACCGGATCGCGTCGGTGCCCCTCGCAGCCCTCATCGAGGGCATGACCGATCCCCGGCTCCACTGGGCGGGCCCGGTGGGGTTCGACCTCAAGGGCTTCGTCTCGGTGGTGGTCCGCAGCGCCGCCGACGACCAGCGCTACGGCGAGCCGAGCTACGCCCTGTGCTCGCCGGACTATCTCCACTTTTCGTCGCGCCTCGCCTACCACTTCGCCACCGCCGACTCCGTGTGCGGCCGGCTGATCAACGAGAACTACGCGCGCTTCCTGTTCCACGGCGGTGCCGCGGTCGCCGAGCGGCGGGAGTGGCGCGCCCACTTCCTCGCCACGGTGCTGCAGTACAACGGCTTCATCGTGACGCGCCGGGGCGACCGGGTGGAGGCGGTGCTGTCCAAGCGAAGCGCCGAGGTCATCGAGGAGTCGCTGGTCATGCTGGGCCGGCTCATGGTGGCCGCCAGGCACCTGGACATGGTCATGGAGAGCCAGGCCACGGCGGACGCCTTCGCGCGCGCCTTCCTCACCGGGGACTACGGCTTCGAGCTGGTCCGCCGGGAAGGGCGGTGAGATGGGGTTCCTCCGCGGGTTCATCCGTCCGCGGCGCACCGGGCCCGGGGAGACGCTGCGCCTCAAGTACCGCAGCTTCCGCCGGCTGCTGGCCACCAACAACGAGATGCTGGAGCAGATCGCCGAGCTGGAGGGCGCCCTGGCCGCCGGCGTCGGGCTCCCGTTGGACCACCTGCGGAGCGTCACCGCCGCCATGGGCGAGCGCGCCCGGCTCATGGTGGACGACCTCAACGCCGTCTCGGGCGGTCGCTATCGCGTGCTGTACGGCAACCTGGAGCGCATCGCCGCCGGAGTCGAGGAGGCGCTGTTGGAGGTGAAGGGCACGCCGGTGACGAAGGTGTGCATCCCCCTGGAGGACATCACCCGGGACCTCCTGGACGCCGTCGGCGGCAAGACCGCCAACCTCGGCGAGGTGCGCAACGCCGTGGGGCTCCCGGTGCCGTCGGGCTTCGCCATCTCCGCGTTCGCCTACCGCGCCTTCGTGGAGGGCGGGGGGCTGCAGGCGCGGCTCACCGGCCTGTGGGAGTCCATCCGCTGGGAGGACCTGCACACGGTGAGCCGGGCCTCCGAGGCCATGCAGGCCGCCGTGCTCGAGGCCGAGATCCCCCAGGAGGTCCGCGAGGCCATCACCCTGGCCGCCCACGACCTCTACCGGAAGGCGCCGGGTCACCCCCACATCTCCATCCGCTCCTCCGCCATCGGCGAGGACAGCCGGGCCACCTTCGCGGGGCAGTACGCCAGCTACCTGGGGGTGCCCCTGGAGCAGGTGCTGCGGCGGTGGAAGGAGGTGCTGGCCGGCAAGTTCACGCCCCGGGCGCTGTTCTACATGAACAACAAGGGGTTCCGCGAGGAGACCCTGGCCATGTCGGTGGGGTGCTTCCTCATGGTGGACGCGGTGGCCGCGGGCGTGGCGTACTCCGCCAACCCCGCCGACGACTCCCTGGACACCATGATGATCAGCTCGGTGTGGGGCCTCGGCAAGCCCGTCGTGGACGGCTCCCTGACCCCGGACATCTTCCTCGTGCCGCGCCGCCCCGGGGGCGGTGCTCCCGAGGCCCGCATCGCGGACAAGCCGTGGCGCCTCGTGGAGGCGGCCGACGGAGGGGTGCTGCAGGAGGAGGTGCCCCCCGCCCAGCGCACCGCTCCCAGCCTGGACGAGAGCCAGATCGCAACGCTGGCCGGCTACCTGCGGGCCCTGGAGGCCCACTTCCGCGGACCCCAGGACGTCGAGTGGGCGCTGGACCGGCAGGGACGGCTGTTCATCCTGCAGACCCGCCCTCTGCGGCTGGTCGGCCGCCCGCACCGGGCCGAGGCCGAGTCGCTGGCGCTGGAGAGGCACGATCTGCTCCTGGAAGGCGGCTTCACGGCGTGCCCCGGGGTGGGCTCGGGGCGCGTGGTCCGCGCCGAGACCGATGAGGAGCTCGCCGCGTTCCCCGAGGGCGGCGTGCTGGTCGCGCGCCAGACCTCGCCCCGCTTCGTCAAGGTCATGATCCGCGCCCGGGCCATCGTCACCGACGTGGGCAGCGTGACCGGCCACATGGCGTCGCTGGCCCGGGAGTACCGCGTGCCCACCATCACCGGCGCGGGGTCCGCGACGTCGCTGCCCGAGGGGGAGGAGGTGACCGTGGACGCCACCCGGTGCCGGGTCTTCGCCGGCCGGGTGGAGCCGCTCCTCACGCTGCCGGCGACGCCCGATGCGCCCGTGCGGGACCGGATGGGCCTCGGGCTCCTGGAGCGCATCACCGCCAGGGTCGCACGGCTCAACCTCACCGATCCCGCCAAGAACTCCTTCCGAGCCAAGAACTGCCGGACCTACCACGACGTGATCCGCTTCTGCCACGAGATGGCGATCTCCGAGATGTTCGCCATCAACGACTACCGCAACCTCGCCGGGCGGGGCGCCGCGTTCCGGCTGCAGACGGACATCCCCCTGGGCGTCTACGTCATCGACCTCGGCGGCGGAGTCGACGCGCCTCCGGGCACCCGCGCCGTGCGCCCGGAGCAGGTGCTCTCCGTGCCCATGCGGGCCCTGTGGGAGGGCATGACGACGCCGGGGGTGCGGTGGGCGGGGGCCCGGCCCATCGACGTGCGCGGGCTGCTGTCGGTGTGGGCCAACACCATGGTCGACGGTGCCCGCGCCGAGCGCGGCCTGGGCGACAACTCCTATGCCGTGGTGAGCGGCACCTACGCCAGCTTCGGCTCGCGCCTGGGCTACCACTTCACCACCCTCGAGGCCGTGTGCGGCGACAGCGTCCACGAGAACTTCATCATCTTCCGGTTCAAGGGCGGCGCCGCCGACCTGGAGCGGCGGGAGCGCCGCGTGCGCTTCATCGCCGAGGTGCTCCAGCGCCACGGCTTCGAGGTCGACCGGCGGCAGGACCTCCTCAACGCCTGGGCCAAGAAGCTTCCCCGGGAGGAGACCGCCGCCCTGCTTCGCATGCTCGGCCGGCTCATGGGCTGCGCCCGGCAGCTCGACGTCGCCATGGACACGGAGGCCAGCGTGGCCGCCTGCGTGGAGGCGTTCAGCCGCGGCGACTACGGCTTCTTCGACTTCGGCACCCCGCGCCCTCAGTGACCACCCGCCGCGGCGGCGGCCGGCGCCGCGGCGGACAGGCTGCACCACGGCAGCACGGTGAGCCCCGGCAGGGCGCGGAAATCGGTCTGGTCCAGGGAGAGGGGCGTCACCGCCACGTAGCCGCGGGTCAGTGCCTCGACGTCGGTGCCCAAAGCGGCGGAGGACGGCGGCGCGTACCGGGAGACGAAGAGCCTCTCGCCGTGGGGGCCGGGCCGTTCCTCGTAGCGGTCCACGCTGTCGGGCGCCGTCGAGACCCGGGTCACCACCACGCCCTTCGCGTCCGCGGCGGGGTCGGGAATGTCCACCTTGACGAGCTCCCCGGCCCGGGGGAGGGAGCTGCGGCGCAGGGTCTCCAGCACGGCGCGGGCCCAGCGGGCGGCGGCGGCGAAGTCCGGCTGGCCGCCGCGCGGGGAGGCGGCCGAGAACGCGACGGCGGGGATCCCGGCCAGCGCCCCCTCGCGGGCGCCGGCGACGGTGCCCGACACCCACGTCGAGCGCCCGGCGTTGTCGCCGCGGTTGATCCCCGAGAGCACCAGCACCGGGGGGTCCTCGGCGAGGAGGCCGGTGACGCCGATGCGAACGCAGGTGGCGGGCTGGGCGTGGATGGCGTAACGCACGACGCCGTCCTCGGTGGGACGCTGCTCCACCAGCACTGGCGTCCGGTAGGTGATGCCGTGGCCCACGCCGCTCTGCTCGGTGGCCGGTGCGCACACGGTGATGCGGTACTCGCCCCGGAGCGCCTCCACCAGGGCGGCGATGCCGGGGGCGTCGATGCCGTCGTCGTTGGTGACGAGGACGTGGGGCAGCGCGGTCCCGGTCACCCAGGCGGCGGAGGCGACGAGGACCAGGAAGACCGCGGCGGTGCGTCGCATGGGGATGCCCTCCGCGGCCAGGATGCCCCAGCCTGAGAGGGCGCGCAAGGGCGCATGTGCCCCAAGGTACAATCGTTCCAATGTCCAGGATACCCCGCTGGCTCGCCGTCGTGGCGGCGGTCGTGGCCGTCGCCCTCGTGCTGCGTTTCGTGGTGTTCCGTCCGTCCCCGGTGCCGGTGGAGGTCGCCCGGGCCGAGAAGGGGGTGGTGGAGGACATCGTCACCAACACCCGGGCGGGCACGGTGAAGGCGCGGGAACGGGCCAAGCTGTCGCCCCAGGTGGGCGGCCGCGTGGTCGCCATCCCGTACCGCAAGGGGGCCCACGTGCGCACCGGCGACGTGCTCCTGAAGCAGGACGCCTCGGTGCAGAAGGCGCAGCTCGCCCTGGCCGTGGAGAACGTCGGCGCGACCCGGGCCAAGGCAGAGGAGGCCTGCCTGGCGGCGGACCTCGCGCGGCGGGACTGGGAGCGGGGCGCCGCCCTGAAACGGGACGGCATCACCACGGCGCAGTCGCTGGACACCCTCGAGACCAACCGCCGGAGCACGGAGGCGGGGTGCCGCGCCGCCCGCGCCGCCGTCCTGCAGGCCGAGGCCCAGGTGGAGGTGGCCCGGGCGGAGCTCGCGCTCACGCAGGTGCAGGCGCCCTTCGACGGTGTCATCGCGGACATCAGCACCGAGGTGGGCGAGTGGGTCACGCCGTCGCCGCCGGGCGTGCCGATCCCGCCGGTCCTCAACCTCATCAACGCCGCCTCCATCTACATCAGCGCGCCCATCGACGAGGTCGACTCGGAGCGCATCGAGGTGGGGCAGGAGGTCCGCCTCAGCGTCGACTCCCGCCGCGGGGAGCACTTCGCCGGGACGCTCACCCGGGTCGCCCCCTACGTCCTCGACGTGGAGGAGCAGAACCGCACCGTCGAGGTCGACGCCGACTTCGCCGAACCCGCCGTGGCCGCCACCATCCTGCCCGGCACCTCGGCCGACGTGGAGATCATCGTGCGCCGGCTCGAGGACGTCCTGCGCATCCCCACGGCCGCCATCGGCGAGGGGGGCACGGTCCTGGTCCTCACCGGCGGCGTGCTCGAGGAGCGCACGGTGAAGACGGGGCTGCACAACTGGCAGGTCACGCAGGTCCTCAGCGGCGTGCGCGAGGGCGAGGAGGTGGTGACGCTCCGCGACTCCACCGCCATCAGGGCGGGCGCCCGCGCGGTGGCGCGGGAGCGGCCGTGATCGACCTCGAGGAGGTGTGGCGCACGTACCGGGTGGGCGACTCCCGCGTGGACGCCCTCAAGGGGGTGAGCCTCGCCATCGGGGAGGGCGAGCACGTCGCCCTGGTCGGACCCTCGGGCTCGGGGAAGTCCACGCTCCTGCACATCGTGGGCTGCCTCGACCGCCCGACGTCGGGCACCTACCGCTTCGCCGGCCGCGAGGTCGGGGGGCTGAGCGACGAGGAGCGCAGCGCCCTGCGCCAGCACAGCATCGGCTTCGTGTTCCAGTTCTTTCACCTGCTCGCGCGTCTGACCGCGCAGGGCAACGTGGAGCTGCCCATGCTGTTCGCCGGCGTGCCCCGGGAGGAGCGCAGGGAGCGGGCGGCGCGGGCCCTGGAGCGGGTCGGCCTCGGGCCGCGGGCGCGGCACCGGCCGGACCAGCTCTCCGGCGGGGAGCGGCAGCGGGTCGCCATCGCGCGCGCCGTGGTGATGGGGCCCAAGGTGCTCCTCGCCGACGAGCCCACCGGCAACCTGGACCGCGCCTCGGCCGAGGAGGTGATGGCGCTCCTGGAGGAGATGAACCGCCAGGGGCTCACCCTCGTGGTGGTCACCCACGACCCGGCAATCGCGGCGCGGGCGGGGCGCGAGGTGCGCATGGTGGACGGCGAGCTCGCCGGGGCGCCCGGATGAGGTCGCTGGACCTGCTGGCGTTCGCGGCCGGCGCCCTGCGCGGCCACCGGCTGCGCACGGTGCTGTCCGTGGCCGGCGTCGCGGTGGGCATCGCCGCCGTGGTGGCCCTCACCGCCCTGGGGGAGGGGGCGCGGCGCTACGTCATGAGGGAGTTCACCGCGCTGGGCAGCAACCTCCTCGTGGTCATGCCCGGCCGCGTCGAGACCACCGGCGCCGCGCCCTTCGGCGGCGTCGTCCACGACCTCACCCTCGACGACTTCGTCGCCGTGAGCCGCCTGCCCGGGGTGCAGGCGTCGGCGCCCATCGCGGTGGGCACGGAGACCGTCACCAACGGCGACCTCGGGCGGGCGGTCCCGATTCTGGGGACGACCTCCGAGTTCCTGGCCGTCCGCCACATGTCCCTGGCCGCCGGGCGCTTCCTCCCCGCGGGGGACCCCGCGCAGGGGGGCAACGAGGCCGTTCTCGGCGTCAAGGTGGCCCGGGAGCTGTTCGGCTACGAAAGCCCCCTGGGGAAGGTCGTCAGGGCGGGATCGTGGCGGTTTCGCGTGATCGGCGTGCTCGCCCCGCGGGGGCGCTCGCTGGGGTTCGACCTGGACGACGTGGTCCTCATCCCCGTGCAGACGGCGATGCGGATCTTCGACCGCGCCTCGCTGTTCCGCATCATGGTGGACGTCCGTGCCCGCGACGAGACCGACGCGGTGCGCCGGGAGATCGTCGCCCTCATGGAGCGCCGCCACCGCGCCGACGACGTCACGGTGATCACCCAGGGCGCCATGGTCGCGGCGTTCTCGTCGATCCTCGACGCCCTCACGCTGGCCCTGGTGGGGATCGCTTCGGTGTCCCTCGCGGTGGCCGGCGTGGGGATCATGAACGTGATGCTCGTCTCGGTGACCGAGCGCCGTGCCGAGATCGGCCTCCTCAAGGCCCTGGGCGCCCGGGACCGGCAGGTGCTGGCCGCGTTCGTCACCGAGGCCGCGATTCTGTCGGGGACCGGGGGCGCGGTGGGCGTCGGGGTCGGGGTCGCCGCGGTGCGGGTCTTCGTGGAGGTGGTGCCGTCGTTTCCGGCGTCGCCCCCCGCCTGGGCGGTGGCGGCGGCCATGGCGGTGGCGGTGCTGGTGGGCGTGGTCTTCGGCGTGTGGCCCGCGCGCCGGGCCACACGCCTCGACCCGGTCACCGCCCTGGTGCGGCGATGAGCGGCGCCTCCGGGGCCGGGATGGGGACGGTCGAGGTCGTCGCATTCGTGGCGTCGGCGCTGCGAGGGCAGCGGCTGCGCTCCGCGCTCTCGGCCCTGGGTGTCGCCATCGGCGTCGCCGCGGTGATGCTGCTGACCTCGCTGGGGGAGGGGACCCGGGACTACGTGGTCGGCCAGTTCACCCAGTTCGGGACCAGCCTCGTCGGCATCAACCCGGGCCGGGTCAAGACCTTCGGCGTGCCGGGGGTGTTCGGAGGCACCACCCACCTGCTCACCATCGACGACTCGGAGGCGCTGCGCCGTGTCCCGGGCGTGGAGAAGGTCGTCCCGGTGGTGATGGGCCAGGCACGCGTGGAGTACGGCGGAAAGGGGCGCTCGGTCTACATCTACGGCGTCAACCACGAGGCCACCGCGGCGTGGCGGTTCGCCATCGCCCAGGGGAGCTTCCTGCCCGCCATGGACCCGCACCGCCGAGCCGAGGTCGCGGTGCTGGGGCCGACCCTGGCCCGGGAGCTCTTCGGGCCCGACTCCCCGCTCGGCGAGCGGGTGCGCATCGGGGGGAGGAGCTTCCTGGTCGTGGGCGTCATGGAGGCCAAGGGCCGCCTGTTGGGGTTCGACCTGGACGACTCCTGCTACATCCCCGTCGCGAGCGCCATGTCGCTCTTCAACCTCAGCGAGCTGAACGAGATCGACGTGCTCGCCCGGAGCACCGGCGCGATCCCCGCGGTGGTGGACGGGATCCGCCGGGTGCTCACCGCGCGGCACCGGGGCGACGAGGACTTCACCATCACCACGCAGACCGAGATGATGGACACCTTCGGCCGGGTGATCTCCATCATCACCATGGCGGTGAGCGCGATTGCCGGCATCTCGCTCCTGGTGGGAGCCATGGGCATCGTCACCATCATGTGGATCTCGGTGCACGAGCGCACCGGCGAGATCGGCCTGCTGCGGGCCCTCGGCCTCACCCGCGGAGGCGTCCAGCGGCTCTTCCTCGTGGAGGCCGTGGTGTTGGCCATGGCCGGAGGAGTCGCCGGTGTCGTCGCCGGCTTCGCGGTCGGCTGGGTGGCGCGGGCGTTCGTGCCCGGCCTGCCCATGTCCACGCCGCTCCTCGCCGTGGTGGCGGCGCTGGCCATGAGCCTGGCGGTGGGCGTGCTCTCGGGGCTGATCCCCGCCCGGCGCGCCGCCTCCCTCGACCCCGTCGAGGCGCTGCGCACCGAGTAGGGTCCGGTTCCGCCCACGGGGGCGCTCGTCCGCTCCTACGCCTGCGAGGCGGGCGTCACTTCAGGTGGAGGTTGAAGAACTCGACGGTGCGGCGCCAGGCGTCGGCCGCCGCCTCGGGGTCGTAGTGGGTGCCCGAGGGGTTGGCGAAGGCGTGGTGGGCTCCCGTGTAGATGAGCACGCTGGCTTTGCGGCCGGCCTCCTTCATCGCCTTCTCGAACTCGCGCACGGTCGCCACGGGGATGCCCTGGTCCTCCGACCCGAAGAAGCCCAGTACCGGCATCTTCAGCGTCTTCAGCCGGGCGACGTCGGTCACGGGCTGGCCGTAGTAGACGACCGCGGCGTCGAGCTTGGTGGGCATCAGGAGCGCCGCCTTGAGCGACCAGGTACCTCCGAAACACCACCCGACAACGCCGACCCGCTTCGCGTCCTCCTTCTCCTTGAGGAACGAGTAGGCCTGCTCGAGGTTGGAGTCGGCGGCGGCGGTCCCCGCCATGGCCGCCTGCATCAGCTTCCGGGCCGCTTCGGGCGTGGCCGCCACCTGTCCCCCGTAGAGGTCCACGGCGAGGGCCGTGTATCCCTCCCCGGCGAGGCGGCGGGTCATCGCGCGGATGTTGTCGTTCAGGCCCCACCACTCGTGGATCACGATGATCCCGGGCAGCCCCTTCTTCGCCTGCTCCGGTCGCGCCAGGTAGCCTTCCACCGGCTTGCCGTCCACCGTGGCGTAGGTGACGCTCTCGCCCTTGACGGGGACCTTCGGCTCCACAGTGGCCTCGGCGGTCGCCACCGGGGTATCGGTGCTGTGCTCCTTCGCCATTCGGGCGACGTAGTCGTCCGCCTTCGGCCCGCCGGTTCCCATGGCCATGGCGGCGACGGCGCCCAGCAGAACAACGGTCGGTGTCATGATCGATGACCTCCTGTCCCAACGAATAAGCGGCGCCCCGCGGCGGGCATTCCCCTTCCCCGGGGCCGGCACGTCCCGCCGGCCGGTGACCCGGGTCACTGCCTACTGCGACGGCGTCGCCGTAGGTTGAATGGCAGAGAGCGACAACGGGCTTCGCCACGGGACGGTCGACCGCCGTTCCTCGAGGTGGGGGTGCACCCGGCGGGCCCGGAAAAGGGAGGCCGTGATGAGAGCGCCACGAAGAACCTGGGGCGTCGTGCTCGCCGCTGGGGACGGCACGAGGTTGCGCACCCTCACCACCGACGAGCACGGGGTCACCGTTCCGAAGCAGTTCTGCTCGGTGGACGGTGGACCCTCGCTGCTGCGCATGGCGATCCAGAGGGCCTCCGCCGTCGCCGACCCGCGCCGCTGCCTGGTCGTGGTCTCCGAGGAGCACCGGCGGTGGTGGGAGCCCGAGGTTCAGGGGCTGCCGCTGGAGAACGTCCTCGTGCAGCCGCGCAACCGGGGCACGGCCTGCGGCCTGGTGCTGCCGGTGCTGCACGTGCTGCTGCGGGAGCCCAACGGCCTGCTGGCGGTGATCCCATCGGATCACTTCGTGGACGACGAGGCCACCCTCAGGGTGGCCCTGATGCAGGCGCTGCGCTCCCAGGAGGCGCGCGCCGGGAGGCTGGTGCTCCTCGGGGTCGCGCCCGACGCGGCGGACACCGGGTACGGATGGATCCGCCCCGGCGAGCGCCGCCCCGGAGGCTCGCACCGCGTCAACTCCTTCGTGGAGAAGCCCTCGCCCAGCGCCGCGGAGCGCCTCCTGCGCGGCGGGGCGCTGTGGAACTCTCTGATCTTCGTCTGCTCTGCTCCGGCGCTGCTGCGTCTGCTCGAGCGGGCGGCGCCGTCCCTGCTGGATTGCTTCGGGCTCCCGGCGCTCCTTCCCGACGCGGACAGGCGGGAGGCGCTGACGACGATGTACGAGCGCGTTCCGCCGCTGGACTTCTCCCGCGACGTGCTGCAGCGCGTGGCCCGGCGCCTCCGGGTGGTCCCGGTGCCGCCCTGTGGCTGGACGGACCTGGGCACGCCCGAGCGGGTCACGGCGTTCGCCCGCCTCCACCCGCGCCGCTCGCAGGCGCTTCCCGGACCGATCCGCCCCTACCGTCCGCCCCTGGACCTCGCGGTGGCGGCCGCCGGCCTCCGGCCCGGCAACCCGTGACCCTGGTCTGAGCCCCGGCGCCGGCCCGCGGTGTTCGCGGGCCGGCGTCACGCGGCCGCTGTTCGCGGCCGGCTCGCGGCGGAGCCGGGGCGTGAGCCCGGGGCGGCCGGGCCCTTGACACGGCTGGAATGTCGCGTATATTAATGTACTAGAGAGCTAGTACAATGACGCGACCCGGACCCGCCCGCTTCCAGCTCGACCCCGCCAGCGGGGTGCCGTTCTACCGCCAGATCATCGACCAGATCCTGGCCGCAATCGCGACGGGCTCCCTGGCGGCCGGTGACCGCCTGCCCACCGTCCGGCAGCTCGCCGTGGACCTGGCGGTGAACTTCAACACCGTGGCGCGGGCCTACAAGGAGCTCGAGATCCGCGGCGTCCTGGCCACCCAGCAGGGCACCGGCACCTTCGTCGCGGAGACGGAGGTGACGGTGGACGAGGTGGAGCGCCGGCGCCAGGTGAATCAGCTCCTCGACGAGTTCCTGGCCAGGGCGGCGCGCCAGGGGCTCACGCTGGAGGAGCTGCGCAGGGCGCTGGCCGAGAGGGGGGAGGGATGACCGCCGCCGTGGCGCTTCAGGTGTTCGCGGGGGTGGCCCTGGCCGCGGGCGTCGCCATCGAGGCGGCGGGCTGGCACCCCGGCGGATGGGGCTTCGCCGGTAACGCGGGGGCGGTCGTCGCCCTGGTGCTCTGGGTACTGGGCGTGTTCTCGAGACAGTCCCGCAGACGGGACCAGGAGGGGAGGTAGCGATGTTCATCCCGATCACGGTGCCTTCGGGCAAGAGGAAGGGCAAGGAGCAGAAGGCGGACGGACCCGCGCCGGGGACCCCGAAGCCGGTGGACGAGACGAAGAAGTACGTCAACGGCGTCTCCGCGGCCGCCGCGGTCCTGGTCTGGGCCGTCGCCCTCTCGATTTCGGTGGCGCTCACGGCCGGCAGCCCGGACGGCGTCAAGGGGGCCGCCTTCGTCGTCAGCGCCGTGCTCGGGCTCTTCTTCCTCTTCGCCATCAAGATCGCCAACCAGTGGGAGAAGGCGGTGGTGCTGCGCTTCGGGAAGTTCCGCGGCCTGCGCGGCCCGGGGCTCTTCTGGATCATTCCGGTCGTCGACACCGTCGCCCACTTCGTGGACCAGCGGGTCCGCGCCACCGACGTGACCGCCGAGGCCGCCCTGACCCGCGACACCGTGCCCGTCAACGTGGACGCCATCGTGTTCTGGCTGGTGTGGGACGCGGAGAAGTCCATCCTCGAGGTGGAGAGCTTCTTCGATGCGATCTTTCTCGCGTCGCAGACGGCGCTCCGGGAGGCCATCGGCCGCCACGATCTCGCGGAGATGATCACGGAGCGCGAGAAGCTGGGCGTGAAGCTCCAGCAGATCCTCGACGAGAAGACCAACCCGTGGGGGATCACCGTGCAGTCGGTGGAGATCCGCGACGTGCGCATCCCCGGCGAGCTCGAGGACGCCATGTCCCGGCAGGCCCAGGCGGAGCGGGAGCGGCAGGCGCGCATCATCCTGGGCACGGCGGAGACGGAGATCGCGGAGAAGTTCTCGAAGGCCTCCGAGCTCTACCAGGACAACCCCGTGGCCATGCACCTGCGGGCCATGAACATGCTCTACGAGGCGATCAAGGAGAAGGGCAGCATGGTCATCGTCCCCTCCTCCGCCGTGGAGACCATGGGGCTCGGCGCG
Organism: uncultured Acidobacteriota bacterium; assembly: GCA_963751245.1. Classification (GTDB taxonomy): domain Bacteria; phylum Acidobacteriota; class Thermoanaerobaculia; order Thermoanaerobaculales; family Thermoanaerobaculaceae; genus CAVVTR01. The sequence continues at coordinate 29,907 of CAVVTR010000009.1, forward strand.
CTCACGGGGCTCGCGGCCATCGGCGGGGCCCGCATGGGCCGGGGCGGCGTCACCCTGCCGGCGGCCGAGCCGGCACCGCCGCCGGAGCCCTCCGAGCCCTGACGCCGTCCCCGGCGCCCGCGTCACGTCCCGGTCAGGGTGTGACGCGGGTCACGGTACACTCCCTCTGGATCCGGCGGTCCGCGGCGCCGCGGGCCGGGAGGGGCGGCGGCCGAGGTGTCAGCGCGATGGCTGAGGAGCTGGTGGGAGCGGCGCAAGGCGGCGGCGTTCCCCCCCGGGGCGGTCACCTTCCACCTCGGGTGCTGGACCCGGGGTGCCCTCGACGCCGACGCAGCGGACCGCGCCGGCGGCCTGATGGCCGCGCACGGCCTGGAGGAGCTCCTTCTCCTCCACGGCAACGCCGTCCGAGCCGACGGCCGTCTGGTGGTGATCGCCGGCCCCTCGGGCGTCGGCAAGTCGACGGTGTGCGGCGAGCTCGTCCGCAGCCACGGCGCCCGGCTCGTGGAGGACGGGCTCGTCCTCGTCGGAGGCGCCTCGGGAGCATGGTCGGTGGTCGAGACCGGGACCCTCGACGTCCTCGCCCGCACGTCCAGGGTGGGCAGGGTCGTCCGCCGTCTCTCCGGCACCGGCCGGAGCCTCTACCGGCATCGCGAGGTGCGCTGCCCGGCGCGGTGGCGCGCCCTCCGCCGGCGCGTGACCGGCGAGCTGCCGTTCTCCCTCGCGATCGTTCTCACCGTTCGCAGGAGCGGCGCCTTCTCGCCGTTGCTCCACCGCCTGGACCGCCTCGTGGTGCTGGAGCACCCGGACGCTCCGCGGCAGGCGTTCCGGATCCGCCGTGGCGGGATGACTCCCCTGGCGGACCCCGCGGCGGACGCGCCCGCCCACGTGGCGGTGACGCGGCTGTCGCCGGTGGGTCTCCGGGGGGACGTCCAGGCCCGCCTGGCCGCGGCCGTCATGGGTGCCCCCGTCGCCGCCGTCTGAGCCTGCACCACCTCCGGTTCCGGGCGGCTGTCGAGGGCGGCCGGCCGTCCCGCCGGAACGGCACGGGGGCACGCCCGCGGGCGTGCCCCCTTCACTGCCGAAAAGCGCGAGTGCTACTTCGTCTTCACCGGGTCCGCGGGCCGGGCGGGGAGCTTCATGGGGTGCGCGGCCATGGCCTCGAGCACCTCCTTGACGCCGCGCTCCAGCTGCGGGTCGCGGCCCTCGATCACGGACTTCGGATCGTTCTCGACCACGATGTCGGGGTCGACGCCGTGGCCCTCGATGACCCAGTTGCCGTTCTCGTCGTTGGTGCCGGCCATGGGCACGAACACCAGGCCTCCGTCGATGAGCGGCCCGGTGCCGGAGATGCCCACGACGCCGCCCCAGGTGCGCTTGCCGATGAGCGGCCCGAGGCCGGCCTTGCGGAAGTAGTACGGGAAGATGTCGCCGTCGGAGGCCGAGGTCTCGTTGATGAGGCAGACCTTGTGACCGTGGAAGACGGTGTACGGGTAGGTTCGCGGGTGGTCCGAAAGGTTGCCGAAACGGGTGCCCAGCAGCTTGGTGTCGAGCCGCTCGATGATCCACTGGGAGACGTTGCCGCCGCCGTTGGAGCGGACGTCGACGACGAGCCCCTCCTTGCGGATCTGCGGGTAGAACGCACTTGATGAACTCGGCGATCCCCTCGGCGCCCATGTCCGGGATGTGGAGGTAGCCGACGCGGCCGCCGGTCATCTTCGCGACCCGGGCGCGGTTGCCGTCCACCCAGTCCTGGTAGAGCAGCGCCGACTCGTCGAAGATCGGCGTGTAGGTGACCTTCCGCGCGCCCTCCGTGGTGGGCTTCGCGTTGACGGTCAGGGTCACGGGGTCGGTCTTGTACTGGAGCAGCCGGTAGGGGTTGTCGGTCCCGGCGAGCTCCACGCCGTCGATGGCCAGCACGTAGTCGCCCGGCTTGACGTCCACGCCCACCTCGGACAGCGGCGAGCGGTACCTGGGCTCCTCGTTGTCGCCGCGTGAACACCTTCGCGATGCGGTAGCGGCCGGAGGCGGCGTCGAGCTCGAAGCGCGCGCCGGGCAGGCCGACCCTGGCCCGTTCGGGGATGTCGTAGTCGCCGCCCTGGATGTAGGCGTGTCCGATGGACAGCTCGGCGACCATCTCGCCGAGCACGTAGTTGAGGTCGGAGCGGTGGGCCACGTAGGGCACCAGCGCGCGGTAGCGGTCGCCGATGGCCTTCCAGTCGTAGCCGTGCATGTTGTGCACGTAGAAGAAGTCACGATAGCGCCGCCACACCTCGTCGAAGGCCTCCATCCACTCCTGCTTCGGGATGCGGTCCACGTAGAGGTCGTGTGTCGAGACCGTCTTCTTGTCCTTCGCCTTGGGCTTGGCGTCGTAGAGGTTGTAGGCGTGGCCCTGCTGGACGAGCACCTTGGAGCCGTCGGCGGAGAGCGCGTAGCCGTCCACGTCGTCGGCCAGCGTCGAGGCTTCGCGGTCCTTCATCGAGAAGACCACGAGCTTCGTGTCCGTGTAGCTCTTGCGGCCGTAGAAGGGCGCTCCCGACGTCGTGTAGAACAGGTTCCCCTTGATGGCGGAGAGCCCCTCGATGTTGTCGGCGTCCACCGGGACGCGCACCGCGCGGGCGCCGAGACCGTCGAAGTCGATGACCAGCGGCTTGTCGTCTTCCTTGGCGGCCTTCGGGGCCTTGCCCTTCTTGCCGGCTTCGGCCGTCTTTTCGTCCTTCGCCCCGTCCTTCGCGTCCACCGTCACCTCGTCGGACTCGGGGGCGAAGGGGTTCGCCACGTCCTTGCGCAGGGCGTAGGCGAACACGCCGGTGGTGCGGTTGCCCGCGTAGTTCCACTCGAGGCTCGAGATCTGCGGCGCGTACTCGCGGTCGGAGAGGAAGAAAAGGAAGTTCCCGTCGGGGTCCCACGCCGGCTCGACGGCGTTGAAGAACGGGTCCGAGGTGAAGCGGGCCGTGCCGTCCGCGGCGCTCACGATGGCGAGGGCCCGCAGCCCGCTGGCCTCGCCCTTCGAGAACGCCAGCCAGGCGCCGTCCGGCGAGAACGCGTAGTCGAACACGGGACCGTACTCGTCGTCGAAGACCTGGGTGAGCTTCTTCGTCGCCACGTCGAGGACGTAGACCTTGCCGTTCTTGTCGGCGAAGGCGAGCTTGCCGCCGTCGGGGGAGAACACCGGCCGCAACAGCATGGCCTTCAACGTGGTGGTGAGCTGCTCGGGCTTGCCGGCGCCCTTCTCGTCCACCAGGTAGATCTGCTCCTCACCGCTCATGTCTGAGACGAAGGCGATCTTCGCGCCGTCCGGCGACCACACGGCCCACTTGTCGTGGGCGTTGGAGGTGTCGGTGAGGTTGCGGCTGGCGCCCTTCTCGATGGGGGCCGTGAAGACGTCACCGCGGGCCACGAAAAGGGCGCGCTCGCCCTTGGGCGACAGCCCGAAGGCCTCGATGTTCTTCCACGCCGGGTAGCGGGACGGGCGGGTGTTGAGCCCGTCGTCGGGCACGGCGATGGCGAGCTTGGTGTCCTTCGCCGCGGTGGTGTCGTAGACGTGGAGCTCGCCGTCGAGCTCGTAGACGATCTTCGAGGCGTTGTCCGACGAGGCCCAGCGCACGTCCCAGACGGTCTCGTGGGTGAGCTCGTCCACCTCTTGCGAGGCGATGTCGTAGCGGTAGAGGTTCAGCGTGCCGTCGCGGTCGGAGACGAAGTAGATCGGCGTCGCCGATCCACATGGGGTCGCGCTCGGTGCGCACGGGTGCGCCACGGGAGTGAGGTCGAGGGTGGCCAGGTCGAAGATGTAGAGGTCCTGGGCCCAGCCGCCCTGGTAGCGCTTCCAGGTGCGGAAGTCGCGGAACAGCGGCGAGTAGATCATCCGCTTGCCGTCGGGGGAGAAGTCGCCGGCGCCGGAGGTGGGCATGGGCAGCTTCACGGGAAGCCCGCCGTCCACCGGCACCGTGTAGAGGGCGGACTCGGTGCTGCCGCCGTTGGCGTCGCGCAGCGAGCGGAAGAGGACCCGCGTGCCGTCCGGGGTCCAGCCGTAAACCTGGTTGTCGTACCCCCAGCGGGGCGCCAGCGGGCCGTGGGCCGGGTACAACGTGAGCTGCTTCGGCACGCCGCCGTCGGCGGGGATCGACGTAGACCTGCTCGTCGCCGTCGTACTGGCCGGTGAAGGCGATCCACTTCCCGTCCGGGGAGAACTTGGCGAACACCTCCTGGCCGGGGTGGGCGGTGAGCCTGCACCGCGGTGCCTCCGGTGACCGGCGCCTTCCACAGGTCGCCGCCGTAGGAGAAGACCACCGTGTTCCCGTACACGTCGGGGAAGCGCAGCAGCTTGGTCTGGGCGCTCGCGGAACCGGCCGCCACGAGGGCGGCCAGCGAGAGCGCGACGGTGAGGATTCGTTTCGTAGGTCCGGGCATAGCTCCTCCTTCCTCCTTCTTCGGTACTCCTGGGGTTCTCTACGCGCGGGGAGGAGCCATGGTTTCACGGCGGGCTCCCGGCGGGAGGGGAATAGCGGGGTCCCGCCCGCGCCTTGCGGGAAGCATGACGCTTCCCCGTCTTCTCGCGGTCTACGTCCTGACGCTCGCGGCCTTCCTCGCGCTCGACGCCGTCTGGCTGGGGCTGGTGGCCCGCGGCCTCTACCGCCGGGAGCTGGGGCACCTGCTCGCACCCGAGGTCCGCTGGGGCGCGGCGCTGCTCTTCTATCTCCTGTACACGGCAGGGCTTCTCGTGCTCGTCGTGATCCCGCACCGGGGAGGTCCGCTGCCGACGGCGGCGCTGCTCGGCGGCGTCTTCGGGCTGTGCGCGTATGCCGCGTACGACCTCACCAACCTGGCCACCATCGCCCGCTGGCCCGTGACCGTCACCGTCGCGGACCTGGTCTGGGGCACCGCTGTCACCGCCGCATCGGCGGCATGTGGGCTCCTCGCGGCGCGCTGGCTGCTGCGCTGAACGCTCACCCGCGTCCGGCGAGCAGACCGGGGAGCACGCCGGCCACTCCCCGCGCCAGGTAGAAGCGGGGGAGGAGCAGGTCGTCGTCCGGCGCCACGACGCCCTCGCCCACGGCCCTCGCGGCCAGGGGTGTGCCGGGGTAGAGGCGGATGCCGGCGGTCACCTTCACCGATTCCAGGCCCAGGGAGTCCACGAACGCCAGGCTCTCGGCCACGGTGGCGGGGGTCTCTCCCGGAGCGCCCAGGAGAAGGAAGCCGTTGCGCCTGATGCCGTGGGCGGCGAGGAGCGCCGCGGCGCGGCGCACGTCCTCCGGGGAGAACCGCTTGCCCAGGGAGGCCAGGGTGGCGGGCGAGCCGCTCTCGAACCCCAGCGACACCTCGGTGCACCCCGCCTCGGCCATGGCGGCCGCGAGCGTTCCGGACAGCGCCCCGGGGTAGAGGATGCAGCGCCAGGTGACGCCCAGGCGCCGCCGGGCGAGCTCCCGGCACAGCTCGAGGGCGTAGGAGGGTGGCAGGTTGAACGTGTTGTCCACGAAGTAGAGCCGCCGGAACCCCGACCGTGCGAGCCGCTCCACCGCATCGGCGGCGCGCTCCGGCGAGGCGCGTCGTATCCGCCGCCCCTCGATGGCCGGCGTCGAGCAGTAGGCGCAGCGCAGCGGGCACCCCCGCCGGGTCTGGATCGGCACGAGGAGGTCCGGATCGGCCGGGTTGGCGGCGATCCACGCCGCGGGGTCGGGGAAAGGGAGGCCGTCCAGCGACCGGGGCCGCTGCGGCGGCGCGGCGGCGCGTCCGGGCAGGTGCACCCCGGGCAGACCCTCCAGCCCCGCTCTCCGCTCCAGCCGGTCGAGGACCGCCACGAACGCCTCCTCGCCGTCGCCGCGCACTCCGGCGTCGGCCCCCAGGTAGGCCAGCGCCGCCTCGGGGAAGATGCTGTACCCGGCGCCCCCGACGATCACGGGAGCCGCGGTCGCGGCCCTGCAGGCCCGGACCGTGTCCCGGGCCTGCTCGAGGAGGAAGCGCGGCTCCGCCATGCACTGGTCGTCCACGTTGCGTACGGAGACTCCGATGGCGCCGGGGCGGGCCTGCTGCACCGCGCCCCTCACCGCCGCGGCGGGGTCGTCGACGCCGCCCAGGTCCAGCCACGCCACCCGGTGCCCGGCGGCGCGCGCCGCTTCCGCCACCAGGGCGAGCCCCAGCGGGAGCACGCGCATCGACCCCCGCTCCGTGTTCGCCGCGATCAACAGGACGTGCATGGCCTCTCCGCGCCGGCTGCGGCGCCCACCGTCATCCTACCGCTTCGCACGGGTGCCGGAGAGCGGGGCGGCCGCAGCGAGGGGACGGCCGTCCACGCGGGCCGGGATCAGAGGAGCTGGTGCGACTTGAGCTTGCGCCAGAGGGTGGTGCGGTGTATGCCCAGCTCCCGGGCGGCGCAGCTCCGGTTGCCGCGGCAGTGCTCGAGGGCCCGGAGAATGAGCTCTCTCTCGGTGGCGCCGCCGGCCGGTACCCCCGCCGCGGCGCCTGCGGCGTCGAGCAGCTGACGCGGGAGATGGGCAGGGTGGATGAGCTCGCCGTCGCACATCACCACGGCGTGCTCGATGGCGTTCTCCAGCTCGCGAACGTTGCCGGGGTAGTGGTAAGCGCACAGGAGCCGGAGCGCCGGCGTGGTGAGGCCCCGGATGTTCTTCCCGGTCCGCGCCCGGAGCCTCTCGAGGAAGTGCTGGGCAAGCGAGGGGATGTCCTCGGGCCTGCCGGCCAGCGGCGGGAGCTCCACCGAGATCACGTTGATACGGAAGAAGAGGTCGGAGCGGAAACGGCCCTCCGCGATGAGGCGCTTGATGTCGGCGTTGGTGGAGGCGATCACCCGCGCGTCGGTGCGCTGAGGGGTGGTGGAGCCCAGCGGAAGGTACTCGCCGTCGTTGAGGACGCGGAGCAGCTTGACCTGCAGGCTCGGGTCCATCTCGCTGATCTCGTCCAGCAACAGCGTTCCTCCGTTGGCAAGGGCGAAGTGGCCCGGCTTGTCACGGCGCGCGTCGGTGAATGCGCCGCGCACGTACCCGAACAGCTCCGACTCGAGCAACGTTGCGGGGAGGGCGGCGCAGTTGATCTTCACGTACGGCCCGTAACGGCGGGTGCTGAGGTTGTGCATGGCCTGTGCGACGAGCTCCTTGCCCGACCCGCTGGGCCCGCTGATGAGCACGCTGCAGTCCGAGCGCGCGATGTTCGGCAGGGTGTCGATGACGCGCTTCATGGCGTCGCTGCCGCTGACGATGCCGGCCAGCGCCTCGCGCTGCTCCAGCTGCCGCTGCAGGTTCTCCACGGCGCTGAGGTCGCGGAAGAACTCCACCGCGCCGGTGATCTCGCCGTTCTCCTGGAGCACCGTGGCGGTCACCGCGATGGGCTTCTCCACCCCGTCCTGGCTGATGATGTTCACCCTCGCGCTCTCCACCGGCTCGACCTTCGCGAGAGCGTCGCGCAGGGCGCAGTGGCGGTGGCAGACGTCGGTGCGGAAGATCTCGTAGCACCGCTTGCCCAGAGCTTCGGCGGCGGCGAAGCCGGTGATGCGCTCCGCCGCCGGGTTGAAGGATGTGATCACGAAGTCGCGGTCCACCGTGAAGACGCCGTCGCTGATGCTGTTGAACACGGCGCGGAACAGCTCGCCCCCGCCGGCCATCGTGTGCGGGCGGCGGTGGAGGGGGGCGCGCCCCGTCGTCCGTCTGGTGTTCTCCCTCGTCACGGTCACTACGAACGTAGGTCGGCACCGGGCACATGGCAAACCCGGGCTCCACCATCGAGGCGGCCGAGGGGCCGCCCGCCCCGGCGCGGACCTCACGTGTCGGAGCGCGGCTCGCGCGCACCCATGGTGCACTGCCGGAGGTAGTGCCCCGAGTGGAGCGCCGCCAGGGGATTGTGGCCGAGAGCCGTGTCCTTGACCAGCAGCGTGGAGACGGGGGCGCGACTGGCGGCGGCGAACACCGCGTCGGCACCCACGTCGAGTCCGACGATGAGGTTGAGATCGGTACCCGCGGTGTTGAGGACCCGGGCCTGCAGCACTGCGTTGCAGCGGTGGCCGGGAGGGGCGTCGGCGAAGCCGGGCGGCCGGGATCCGCGGATGGTGCAGGTGACGGGCAGCACGCGGAAGTAGCGCCGGAGGATGCCGGTGAGGACTTCGGCCTCGCGCCTGAGGTCCACGCAGAAAGCCACGCCGATGTGCGCGAAGCCCGCCCGGAGGGCAAACCGGACGAGCTGGGCGATCCGGCACTGGCCGCTCCAGCCGGGTGCTCTCCCGACCGAGGCGACGAGCAGGAGCCGCTCCAGCTTCCGGCTCCCGGCGGGGGTGCCCATGCCGGCGGGGAGGAACGGACACGGCAGGCCTTCCTCGCACGATCGGTACGAGCAGCTCACGCAGTCCATCGGCCAGGCGTCTCCGGCCCGCCGGGCCGCGGCGCCCCCGCCGGTGTCCCGGCCGAAGCCGAAGCCGGAGCGGAGGGTGCCGGTGCGGATCGCCGCGAGCACCTCGGCCACCGAGCCGGTCACGTTGCCGATCACCCGCACGCCCCGGGCCTCGAGACGTTCCCGGGCGGAGCCGGTGATCCCGCCGCACACGAGCACGCGGACCGCGTGGATGCCAACGATTTCGAGCAGGCTCTCGACGCCGTCCACCGCCGCGTCGAGGACGGCCGGCGGCTCGGCCTGGCGGCCCCTCACCGTGACCAGGAGCAACCGGTCGGCCGTCGTGCACCGGGGAGCCACCCGGCCTCCGAGCAGGGGAACGGCGACCACCATCTCGGCACCCTCCGCACGGAGGAGCAGCAAGTCGCGTGCCGGAGGCCCGGGCCGCGGCGGCGGTGACGCCGCGCGGCGGAGCCGGCTCCAACGCCGGAACGGTGTTGCACGAGGTGTCGTGATGCAACAGACGCGTTGCAACACATGCAACAGTTTGGCGCAGCCACTCACGGGGCCGGCGTCGCCGGGCGTCGCGCAGGGGGACCTCTCCGCATCCGCGGCGTTCCGGCAAGGATCTTGCACTTCGGCTCCTCGATCTCGGGCGACGGATCGGATGGGAGGAGCGACGATGAGTGCCACACCCTCTGTCGCACTCGCGGCCCTGCTGGTCGCGGGCTCCCTGCCGGCGCAAGGGTCCGGGCGCCTGCAGGCGGTGGGCGTGTCCGTCGAAGCGCTCGCCCGGCTCACGCCAGCGCCAGGGGCGGGGGAACCTCTCCCGCGGGCGGTCGCCGGAGCGGAGGGTGTCGTCCTCCTCGACGAGGAGGTCATCGCCGTGGATCCCTCGGGCGCCGCCACGGTCCTGGTGCATCGGGTCCTCCGTCCCATCGAGCGCGCCGGGACGTGGCGGACGGCGAAGATCGTCACACTGTTCCGCAGTCGCAGCGAGACCGTCGGCCTGGTCGACGGGCGGCGGATCACCGCCGGGGGCGAGATCGTACCCCTGTCCGCCGAGGCGGCCTTCGTGGAGACGCCGCAGCCCCTGGCCGAGGAGCACGTCTACACGGACCTGGCCCAGCTCGTCCTGCTCTTCCCGGGAGTGCAGGCAGGGGACATGGTGGAGTACACGCTGGCCAGGCGGGAGGAGGCGGACGTCCCGCAGCAGTTCTCCAGCTTCCTGCCCGTGGCGGATCCCTGGCCGGTGGTCCGGGCGCGACGCGAGGTCCTGCTGCCCCCCGGCTGGGCCCCGCGGTTGCACGCCAGGGTTCTGGGGCTCGAGGCCGTCGAGGAGCGCCGGGAGGTGTTGCCCTCGGGATCCACGGCCGTCTCGTGGTCGGTGGGCGGCCTGCCGGCGCTGCGTCTGGAGCGGGGGCGCCAGCCGATCCGTCAGGGCGGCCCCGGCATCTGGCTGAGCACGCTGGCGGACTGGTCCGAGGTGGCGGCATGGTACGCGGGGCTGGCCGGCGAGGCGGCGACGCTGGACCAGGAGCTCCAACGGTCGGTGGCGGTGTGGACCCGGGACCTGAGCGCGCCCCGCGACATCCTGGCCGCCCTCCAGGCGCGCATCACGGCCCGTGTGCACTACCTGGGGCTGGAGTTCGGCGCGGGGAGGCTCCGGCCACGCAGCGCCACGGAGGTGTGGTCGAGCGGCTTCGGCGACTGCAAGGAGGTCGCCAACCTGCTCCGCGCGATGCTCGAGGCCCGCGGCGTCCACGCCCACCTGGTGCTCGTCAACACCCAGCACGCCGGGCGTATCGACGCGGCGATCCCGACCCACCTCCAGTTCGATCACGCCATCCTCGCCGTGGAGGAGGACGGCGGGCTCTCGTACTGCGACCCCGCCGCTCCGGGTCTCGCTCCGGGAGAGCTTCCCCCCGGCGTCGGTGGCCGCCGGGCACTGCTGATCGCCTCCCCGGGCGGCCGTCTGGTCCAGCTTCCGGAGGCGCCGGCCGGGCATCTGAACCTCGCCTACGACCTGACCTTCGCCCCTCCGGGCCATGTCCAGGGGTGGTTTCGGGCAGACGCGGACGCCTACCAGGGTCGGCTCGTCCTCGCAGGGATCCGTCGCTCCTCCGAGGAGGGCCCGGCCGATCTCGAGAAGCTGGTGGCCGGGTTCTTCACCGAGCTCGAGGTCCTCGAGACCCAGGCGGTGGAGTCGCCGGCAGGCGGCCTGCCCGGGTCGGCCACGGTGTACTTCCGGGCGCCGGTGAGCTGCGGGGCGTCGGGCGCGGGGCTGCGGCTGCCGGCGTCGGACGTCGTGCTTCCTCCGATCGGCGGGGAGGAGCGGCGGGAGACGCCGCACTACCAGCACCTGGGAAGCGTCACCGTGGAGGTGAACTACACGGTGCCCCCCGGATGGGAAGTGGTGGAGCCGGTTCCGGAGCCTCTGGAGCTGGATGCCAGCGGCCTCCACGTCGAAGCTCGATGGGACCGGTCGACCGGAGGCCTGCACGGGGTGATGCGGTACGAGACAACCCGCACGCTCGTGGAGCCTGCCAGCTACGTGGGATGTGTCCGGGCCGTCCGCTCGCTGCGGGCGTGGCTGGAGTCGCCGGTTTCGGTCCGACCGGTGACGGAGACCATCGCGCACCTGGCTCCGCCGCTTCCGCGTCTGGCCAGTGGCGCCGCGCAGCTGAGGCTGGTCGAGGAGATGTACCCGAGGGACGGAGCTCCCGGGCCGCGCCGCGCGGCGCTGGAGCAGGTGCAGGAGTGGTTCTCGGGAGACTCCGCCGCAGCCATGGAAGCGGGTCTGGAGATCGCGATCCTGGACCAGGAGCAGGGCCGCAACGCGGCCTCCGTGACGGATCTCCGCGACCTCCTGGCGCGCTTCGGTCCCGCCGTCGATGTGGAGCTCCGAGGATGGTGCGAGTACCTGCTGGCGAGCGGCCTTCGCCGCTGCGGGTCGGACGGCGAGGCGAGGGCGATCTACGACCGTCTCTCTCGCGACCGGGAGCTGCCCGCGTCGCGCAGGGGCTGGGCCTACGCGCGCGCCGCCCACATGCGCTTCGGATCGGCCCCTCTCGAGGCTGTGGCGATCCTGGGAGAGGCGGTGCGACTCGAGTCGCCGGCCCTGGAGCAGCAGGTGGCGCTGCTCGCCGAGCTGGAGGTCGCCGGGGTGCCTGGCGTCGACCTTCAGTGCCGGCTCGACGAGGTGACCGCGCGGTTCCCGCACCGCAGCCTGGACGTCCACGCCCGGCTCCTCCACGCGGTCAGGGACCTCCTCGACCACGGCGACTTCGACGGCGCCGGCAAGCTCACCATCGTGCTGGAGGAGCGCATCGAGCGGTTCCCGGAGCTGAGGACGGTGGCCGCGGAGATCCGGCACACGGGCGGCCTCGTCCGGCGGGGTCTCGCGTGCCACGAGATCGCCGGGGAGATGGACGACTACATCTCGGTCCATCCGCCGGCGTGGTGGGGCACGCTCCCGGTACCGGCCAACGGCCGGGATGCGCTGGTCGTCGCCCTGCAGCGCCTGGACCGTTTCAGCGGCGGCCGCGAGTTCGTCCGCGGCACCTTCGCGCTGCTCACCCACTGGAGCGTGGCTCCCGACTTCTTCGAGTTTCTGCTCCGGCGGAGCGCGCAGCACCTCCGCCGGAGCGGTGGTGACGAGGATCTGGCGGCGCAGCTCGACGCCTGGCGCGCCCGGCTCGGATCCGTGAACGCTGCGAGCAGACCGGACAGGGAGGTACGGCAATGACGAAGGTGGCACGTCTGGCAGTGATCCTGGCCGTCGGGACGACGGCCGTCGCGGTGGTCGGTGCCGTGGGTGGACCGGGCCAGGGCGAGGAGGTCAGCGCCCCCGCGTGGAGCGCCCCGGCCTGGATGGAGTCCGGCAGCACGCCCTACAAGGGGTATGTGCGTGGCTGGGCTCTGATCAGCGCCCAGGAGCTCAAGGACCAGATGGATCTCCAGCAGGCCTGGAACAGCAGGGTCCCGCTCCCCGACGGCACCATGCCGACGGCGAACCCCAAGCTGATCGTCATCGACGTCGGTCATCCGGCCACGCAGTACAGGGTGGACGGCCACATCCCCGGCGCCATCAACATCTGGCGGTCGGACTACGAGTCCACGGAGAAGCACTGGGGAGCCCGCGGCGAAGACCTCATGAACCGCAAGGACTTCGAGGCGTTCCTGCGCACCCTGGGTGTCGACAACGACAGCATGGTGGTCTGGTACGACCACAAGTACGACGCCACGCGCCTGTGGTGGGCGTGCAAGCTGTACGGCTTCGAGACGCGTGTCCTCGACGGCGGGATGAAGGCCTGGAAGGACGCCGGCTTCGACGTGGACCGGCTGTCTTCCCCCGACCGGCCGGGGAACGGCACCATCAGCCTGGCGGACTGGGGCCATCCCTACCTCAAGGTCGGCCGCGAGGCCGTGTGGCGCTGCAAGGACGACCCCCGCTGGGTGCTGTGGGACATCCGCAGCAAGGAGGAGTGGGACGGCTCGCGCAAGCGCGTGCGGCGGCCGGGACACATTCCGTGGCAGAAGGGCACGTGGTACTCGTGGAAGGACGTCCACCGGGCCGACGGCACCTTCCTCGACGCGGCGGAGCTGAAGGCCTACACCGACCGGATCGGCATGCAGGCCACGGACCACAACGTGTTCTTCTGCCAGTCGGGGGTGCGGGTGACGCAGCCCCTGTTCGCCCTCTACCTGGGGGGCTGGCCGATGGAGCACCTCCACATCTTCGACTCCTCGTTCATCGGCTGGGGGAACTCCCCGGATCTCCCCGTCGTCGACGGTGAAGGGAAGCCGGTCGCGGGAGAGGATGCGCGGGAGGTGGAGGTCAAGGACTGACGCCCGGGGAGAGTGTCCGCGGGGGGAGCCCGGCGCTGCCGCCGGGCTCCCCGTCGACCGGGCGCCGGGAGGTGCGCGCGTGAGAGGGTGGCGTCGGAGCCGCAGGCCCCCCCGGCTGGACTGGGTCCAGATCGAGGTCACCTCGCGGTGCACGGTGGCGTGCCTCTACTGCCCGAGGAAGGCGCTGGGCTCCAGGTGGCGTCACCGTGACGTCGCTCCCGGCCTGATCGTTGACCTGCTGCCCTCGCTCCGCCGCGTCCGTCACGTCCACCTCCAGGGCTGGGGCGAGCCGCTCCTCCACCCGAACTTCTTCGAGATGGCTGCGTGGCTGGCCGAAGCCGGGTGCCGGGTGGGCACCACCAGCAACGGCGCCCTCCTCGACCGTTCCGCCGCCCGGGCCCTGGTCGACGCCGGGGTGGACGTGGTGGCGCTGTCGGTGGCCGGCGCCGATGGCGGCAACCAACGACCCGCTTCGCGGCGGCACCCCCCTCGAACGCGTCGTCGCCGCCGCCCGCGCTCTCGCCGAGGCCCGGGGCGACCGGCGCCGTCCCCGCATCCACCTGGCCTACATGCTTCTCCGCTCCGGGCTGGAGTCCATCGAGCACCTGCCCGGGCTGGTCGAGCGGAGCGGTGCCGACGAGGTGGTGGTCAGCACCCTCGGCCTTGCGTTCACGCCGGAGCTCGCCCGCGAGGCCGTGGTGGCGGACGGCGAGCAGGCCCTCGAGGAGGTGCGCGCCCGTCTGTCGAGGGTGGAGGAGGAGGTCGAGGCCCGCGGCGCGCGGCTCAACTTCCGCATCCTCTCCCCCCTGGCCTCGCCCGGGACCTGTGCGGACAACCCCGCGAGGGGCGTGTTCGTCGGCGCAGACGGGCGCGTCCACCCGTGCGTCGCCCTCGGCCTGCCGGTGGAGGGGCCGGTCGAGCACTTCCCGTGGGGGGAACGGGCCGTGGTGTGGCCGAGGACCCTGGGCGATCTGCGGCACGAGACCCTCGACGGCATCTGGAGCAAGGCGGAGAGCCGCGACTTCCGCAGGAGCGTCCGCTCGTCGTCGCCGCCGTCAGGGTGCGTGGCGTGCCCCAAGCGCTGCGAGGTGTCCGTAGCGCCCCCGGTCGACCTCGTACCCCCCATCTGACGCCGTTTTGCGGCCACCGCGCAGCGCGCGGCCGGGAAGCTCCTCCCGCCGCCGGACGTTGCGCCAAGAGGAGGTGAGGACATTGCGTCTCGAAGTGAAGGGCATGGCGGTGGCGCTCGGGCTCGTCTGGGGCGTGTTCGGCATGTTCGCCACGGGCCTCCTCAACATGGTCTGGGGCGGCTACGGCGGCGCGTTCCTCGCGGCAATGAGCACCCTCTACCCGGGCTACCACCCCGACGGCACCGTGGTCCAGCTGCTGCTGGGCACGGTCTACGGTCTCGCCGACGGGGCCGTGCTCGGCGCCCTCATCGCCTGGCTGTACAACCTGGCCGTGGGGCGGCCGGGCGCCCGAGGCCGGCGGTGAGGCGACGGGCCCGGGGCCCGGGGCGGAAAGGCGGGGCGCGTTGTACCACTTGATCTTCATCCTGCCCCTGCTGGGCCTCGTGGTCTTCTGGATCTGGCCGCCGGCCGTCGCCGTGCCGGTGTACGCCGTCATCCTGGCCGTCTCCGTCACCTCCTACGTGGTCGTCATCCGGGCGAAGCGGCGCGTGCCGATGATGGGCGAGGACGAGCTCGAGCACGAGCCCGCCGTGGTCGTGTCGGTGCTCGGACGGGGCGAGGCCGAGGTTCGCGTCCACGGTGAGCTGTGGCGCGCGGTCTCCGACGATCGCCTGGCCGTGGGCGACCGGGTGGACGTGGTCTCCGAGCCCGCGGGCATGACCGTCCGGGTCGCCCTCCACCGCGAGCCCCAAGAATAGAAGGAGTCGTCGCGCCCGACGGACCGGATCCGGCGGTGCTGCTGCGCGGCGGCGCAGCCACCCGCGGGTCACGGACCGCGTGGCCGCCACAACCCTGCATCATCGAATGGAGCCCAGGTCTTCAGACCTGGGTCTGGAGGTCGAGACGGCGACTGCCGGCCCGCGCGCGCACCCGGCGGGCTGAATCCCCTGGCGCTGCTGCAATCGCCGAGGCCACTTCTGTGCCCCGCGGCCTGTTGTCGTGTGCGATGGGCACTCGGGCCTCGTGCCGCCGCCCGCCCTGACCTCCGCGGCGCGGAGGGGCTCGATCAGGGTGCTTCCGGAGACGCTCCGCCGCGCACGGTCGCCTGCTCCAGGTCGAGGAGGAAGCGCTTGCGCCACACCCCGCCCCCGTACCCTCCGAGCTCCCCGGCTTTGGTCACCACCCGGTGGCAGGGCAGCACGATGCTCACCCGGTTGAAGCCGTTGGCGCGGCCCACGGCCCGGGCGGCCCCGGGGGAGCCGAGAGCGCGGGCCAGGTCCTCGTACGAGCGCGTTTCGCCGTAGGGGATCTCCCGCAGCAGCCGCCACACCCGCTCCTGGAACGGCGAGCCCGGCGCCGTCACCGGCACCTCGAAGCGTTGCCGGACGCCGGCGAAGTACTCCGCGAGCTCCGCGTGGAGCTGCTCCAGGTGTCTGTTCTCCCCGGGGACGATGGGCCGGTCGAAGCGGCGCCGGACGGTGGCCAGCTGCAGCTCGAGGCGGCGCCGGTCGGTGAACTCCAGCAGGCACACCCCCTCGCCGGAGGCGCCGGTGACCAGCGGGCCGATGGGGCTCTCGATCCACGCCACCACGATGCAGTCGGCGTCGACGCCGCGGCCGGGAGGCGTGCCGAACAGGCGGGAGAACGCCTCGCGGAAGCCGCTCGCCGACTCGTAGCCGCTGGAGAACGTCACGTCGTCCAGGCTCGCGCCCTCGCGGATCCGCGCCAGCGCCGCGCCCAGCCGCCTCGAGCGGCAGAAGGCGTGGAACGTCATCCCGTAGCGTGCGGCGAAGTGACGCCGCACCCGCGCCGGATCGAGGCCGCGGGCGCGGAGGTCCGAGTCGGTGATCCGGGCCGACGGGTCGCGGTCCACCTCGCCGAGGAGCGCCGCCATCCACTCCGGCGGCCTTCCGCCGGCCTCCAGCGGGTGGCACCGCTTGCACGGCCGGTAGCCCGCGAACAGCGCCTCCCCGACCGTGGCGAAGTACTCGACGTTCTCCGGCAGGGGACGGCGCGCCGGGCACGACGGCCTGCAGAAGATCCCGGTGGTCCGCACGGCGAGCACGAACAGCCCGTCGTAGGAAGCGTCGCGGGCCCGCGACGCGCGCTCCATCTCGTCGGTGGTGGGCAGAAGCATGTCCATGCCGCTCAAGGTAGCGGTCCGGTGCCGGTCGCGCCACCGGAAACTCGACATCGATGTGGGGGCTCGACGCGGTCCGGCGGACGGGGCATCATGGGCGGCCGCCCGCCGCCGGGAGCGGCGGCGAGCCGGGAGAATCGTGGCGAACGAGCGTTTCATCACGCCGTCCTTCGACGTTGCCGAGACGTATGGGCTGGTGTACGGAACGGGGTCGATCGGGGCCCCTCCCCGCGGGGCGAAGGACCTGCTCTGTGACCTCTACCTGCCCGGACGGAACGGGCGTCCCAGCCGCCGGCCCGCGCTGGTGGTGCTCCACGGCGGTGGCTTCTCGGAGGGCTCCAGGGACAACCCGGGGCCGGTGAGCCTGTGCCGCGCCTACGCGGGCCGTGGCTACGTCGCAGCTTCCATCGACTACCGCCTCGCCGGAGACGATCCCACCGGCGGGCCGGGACCGACGCCGGGCGCCACGGTGATGGAGCGGGCCGTCAACGCCGCGGTGCGGGACGCGGCCAAGGCGGTCCGCTGGCTGCGCGCCAACGCGGACCGCTTCCGCATCGACCCGGACAGCATCGCCTTGGCGGGCTCGTCGGCCGGCGCGGTCGCTGCGCTCCTGATGGCCAACGAGCGCCCGGCCGTGGTCGGCGAGAACGCCCGGGTGGCGGCCGTGGTCGACCTGTGGGGCGGGATGGTCGGCAGCGAGTCCCTCGTCGTCGCGGGCGCGCCGCCGGTGTTCATCGTTCACGGCACCGGCGACGACACCGTTCCGCTGGAGGCGTCGCACACCCTCGTCGCGCGACTCGAGGCGACCGGCGTGCCCCACCGGTTCCTCGCCATCGAGCGCTGCGGCCACCCCTGCTGGACGGGGTTCTTCACCACCCTCCTCGACGGCCGCACCGTCGACCGCCACTGCGCCGAGTTCCTCTACGAGCACCTCGACCTCGCCGACATCGACGGCCGCCGCTGAGGCCTCCGGCTCCCGCGCCTCCGGCCTCGAGGGCCGGCGTGCGGAGGCCTCTTGTCGCTCATCTATTCATTCGCGACGGAGTCGCGTATTCTTTAAATGGAGACGGACGGGGCTGCGCCGGGACGGCACGGGGCCGGACTTGCGCGGCGGTACGTCCGCAGGAGGGCGACCATGGCGGTGAAACCGATTCCTGACGGGTACGGTGGCGCGATCCCGGACCTCGCGGTGCGCGGGGCGGCCCGCGCCATCGAATTCTACAAGCAGGCGTTCGACGCGGAAGAGCGGTATCGCTTCGCGGCGCCCGACGGCACGGTGCTCCATGCCGACCTGCTCGTCGGCGGGACGGCACGTCATGCTCGCCGACGAGATGCCGCAGATGGGATCCCGGGGGCCCGAGGCCCTTGGAGGCACGCCGGTGCAGCTGATGCTCTACGTGGAGGACGTGGACGCGGTGTTCGAGCGGGCGCTGGCGGCCGGGGCCGACGAGGTGCGTGCGGTGCGCGACGAGTTCTGGGGGGACCGTGCCGGCACCCTCAAGGACCCGTTCGGGCACCTGTGGATGGTGGCCACCCACGTGGAGGACGTGCCCCCCGACGAGCTGCGCCGGCGCGGCGAGGAGATGCTGAAGCAGTTCTCCAGGTAGCCGGGCCTTCCCGGCGGTCCGGCGCCCGCCCGGCGCCGTTATCGTTTCCTGATGCGCGGACGAAGAGCGGGGCCTCGCGGCCCCGCTCCGTGGTTCAACGTGCCGGTGCTGGCTACTTCGGGCTCTTGATGTACCGCATCAGGTCGCTGTCGGTGGTGAGAACCAGCGTGGTCTTGGCGTCGGCGGCGGCCTCGTAGGTCTCCAGGCTCTTGACGAAGGCGTAGAAAGAGGGATCGCGGTTGTAGGCGTCGGCGTAGATCTGCGTTGCCTCGGCGTCGGCCTTGCCGCGGACTTCCTGCGCCTTCATGTACGCCTCCGACTGGATGCGCTTGAGCTCGCGGTCGCGCTCGCCGCGGATGCGCGCGGCCTCGCCCTCGCCCTGGGAGCGGAAGCGCTCGGCGACGCGCTGGCGTTCGGCGATCATGCGGGCGAAGACATCCTTCTGCACCTGGTCCACGTAGTTGATGCGCTTGATGCGCAGGTCGATGAGCTCGATGCCCAGGTCGGAGGTGCGCTGGGACGCCTTCTCGAGGATCTCCTTGGTGATCTCCTGGCGCCCGGTCTTGATCGGCTGCAGGATGGCCGTCTCCTCCTCGCTGTCCACCAGCACCTGCTCCTTGGGGCGGTTCGAGCTGCGCACGACCTCCACCAGGTCGTGGCGGGCCACGGCGTTGCGGGTCTCGCCGTCGAGGATGTCGTCGAGGCGCGACTGCGCGCCGCGCTCGTCGCGCAGGCGCTGGAAGAACAGCAGCGGATCGGAGATCCTCCAGCGCGCGTAGGTGTCCACCCAGATGAAGCGCTTGTCCTTGGTGGGCATCTGGTTGGGATCGCTGTCCCACTCCAGGAAGCGCTTGTCGAAGTAGTTTGTGCGCTGGATGAGGGGCGTCTTGAAGTGCAGGCCCGGCGTCGTGATCGGCGAGCCCACGGGGTCGCCGAACTGGGTGAGGACCACCTGCTGGGTCTCGTCCACCACGTAGGCGGCGTCCGCCACGACGAAGACGGCGAGCAGCGCCAGGGCGATGAGCAGTCCGCGCTGGGCCTTCATCGTCCACCTCCCTTGGAGCCGCCGGCCTGGGGGAGCTTCAGCTCCCCGCCGCCGATGGACAGCAGCGGCAGCACGGACTTCGCCTTGTCGTCCAGCAGGATCCGCTGGCCCACCTGGGGCAGGATGCGCTGCATGGTCTCCAGGTGCAGCCGCCGCCGGGTGACCTCCGGCGCCTTGCGGTACTCGGCGACCAGCGCCTCGAAGCGGGCGGCGTCGCCCTTGGCGCGGTTGACGCGGTCGAGGGAGTACCCCTCGGCGTTGAGGATCGTCTGCTGCGCCTCGCCGCTGGCCCGGGGGATGACCTTGTTGTACTCGGCCTGGGCCTCGTTGATGAGCCGGTCCTGCTGCTGCTGGGCCTGGTTGACCTCGTCCCAGGAGGGCTTGACGGGGTCGGGCGGGTTGACGTCCTGGAGCACCACCTGGTCCACGGCGATGCCGAGCTCGTACTGGTTGGCCAGGTCCTGGAGGCGTGCCTGCACCGTGCTCTCGATCTCCTGGCGGCCGACGGTGAGCACCTCGGTGACGGTACGGTCGCCCACGGAGGCGCGCATGACGGCTTCGCTGAGGTAGCGGAACGTCTCCACGTGGTTGCGCACCTTGAACAGGTACTTGTAGGGGTCGGTGACCCGGTACTGCACGATCCACTCCACCACGGCGACGTTGAGGTCGCCGGTGAGCATGGTCGACTCGGTCTGGTAGTGGTCCGGCTCGTAGACCGTGCGGACGCCGGCATGGGCGGTGCGGAACCCGAACTCCTGCTTGAGCTGCCGCTGCAGCGGGACCTTGTAGACGGTCTCCACGAAGGGGAGCTTCATGCGCAGGCCGGGCTCCGAGGTGTGCACGTAGCGGCCGAACCGCAGCACGACCCCGACTTGCTCCGGCTGCACCTGGTAGAACGTTCCGAGCAGCACGATCAGCACAACCAGGCCGATGACGCCGGCCGCGATAGCCTTGACGGGCGGCCTCGGCACGCGAAACCTGTCGAGGTCGATGACTCTGCCGTCCATGGGGGGCTCCTTTCCCGATCCGTGGCGCCCACCATAGCAGACCGTCCCGCCGGGAACCGGGCGGCGCCGGAGCTCGTGCCGCATAATGGAGATCGAATGAAGTCTCCAGCCGAGCCGCCGACCTCCGTGGCCGCGCTGTGGCGCCGGAGCGCCGCGCCGGGGGAGAAGCTCGGCCCGTTCCTCGGCGTGTTCACGCCGTCGATCCTCACCATCCTCGGCGTCATCCTGTTCCTGCGCATGGGCTGGGTGGTGGGCAACGCCGGGTTGGTGCCGGCGCTCACCATCGTCGCCATCGCCAACCTCATCACCCTGGCCACGGCGCTGTCCGTGGCGGCCATCGCCACCAACATGTTCGTGGGGGCAGGCGGCGCGTACTACATCCTGTCCCGCAGCCTGGGGCTGGAGATCGGCGGCGCCATCGGGATCCCGCTCTTCTTGGCGCAGACCTTCTCGGTGACCCTGTACGCCTTCGGCCTCGCCGAGAGCGTGCGCTTCGCCTGGGCCGGCGCCCCGGTGCCGGCGCTGGCCGCGGTTGCGGTCCTGGTCGTCTCGCTGGTCTCGGGGCGCAGCGCGGGGATGGCGCTGCGGCTCCAGCTGCCCATCATGGTGCTGCTGGGACTTGCCCTGGTCTCGCTGCTGGCGGCGGTGCCCGGGCACACGGAGCTGCAGGTGCCGCTGTTCAAGGGGGCTGCCGGCGCGCCGGGGTTCTGGACCGTGTTCGCGGTGTTCTTCCCGGCGGTCACGGGGCTCATGGCCGGGGTCAGCCTGTCGGGGGAGCTCCGCGATCCGAAGAAGGCGATCCCGGTGGGGACGCTCGGCGCGGTGCTGGCGGGATTCGCCGTCTACCTGGTGGTGCCCGTGGCGCTGGCGCTGCTGGCCGGCCAGCAGGCTCTGGTGGAGGACGGGCTCATCTGGATGAAGGTCTCCCTGGTTCCCGCCCTGGTGCTGCCGGGGCTGTGGGGCGCGATCCTGTCCTCGGCGGTGGGCAGCATGCTGGGAGCGCCGCGCACCCTCCAGGCGCTGGTCGAGGACGGCGTGGCGCCCCGGCTGCTGGCGGATCCGCCCGCGGCCGAGCCCCGCTCGGGGCCGGGACGGGCGCACCTGCTGTCCACGGCGGTGGCGCTCGGTGCCGTCCTGCTCGGCGACCTCAACGCCGTGGCGCCGGTGCTCACCATGTTCTTTCTCACCACCTACGGCATGGTCAACCTGGTGGCCGGTCTCGAGCAGCTCTCCGGCGCCCCGTCGTTCCGGCCCACGCTGCGGGTGCCCTGGGCGGTGGCGCTCGCCGGGGCGGCAGGGTGCTTCTGGGTGATGTTCCTCATCAGCCCGGTGGCCTGCGTGGTCGCCGTGGTGGCCGAGGTGGGCATCTACCTGCTCCTCCGCCGCCGCGCCCTGGCCGCCTCCTGGGGTGACCTGCGCTACGGCGCGCTCATGTCCCTGGCCCGCTCGGCGCTCCTGCAGCTGCGCCACCTTCCCGTCGCCGCGCGCAACTGGCGCCCGCACATCCTCGTGCTGGCCGGCGACGTGGAGCGCCGCACGGACCTGGTCCGCTTCGCCGCGTGGCTCAACCAGGGGAGGGGCATCCTCACGGTGAGCCGCCTGCTCGTGGGGTCACTGGAGGAGCACCACGCCGCCGTGGCGACGGAGACCGCGGCCATCGAGGAGCACCTCCGCGACGAGGGGATCGAGGCCTTCGCGGAGGTGGACGTGGTCGCCTCCTTCGAGGACGGGGTGGTGGCGGTGGCGCAGGCCAACGGCATCGCGGGGATTTCCTCGAACACGGTGATGTTCGGCTGGAGCGAGAAGCGCGAGCGCATGGCAAGCACCCTGCGGATCATGCGGAGCCTTGCCCTGATGGGGAAGTCCACGGTGATCTGCCGGGTGCGGCCGCGGGGCTGGCGCACGCGGCCGCGGCGGCTCGACGTGTGGTGGGGCGGGCTCGAGGCCAACGGGGAGATGATGCTGCTCCTCGCCTACCTGCTCTCCGTGGACGCGGCGTGGCGGGGGGTGGAGATCTGCGTGCGCAGCATCGCCGCCGACGAAGGCATGCGCCTCCACACCGAGAGCGAGCTCACACGGATGCTGCACGCGAGCCGCATCGCGGCCCGGGTGGAGATCACCCTGAGGGAGGAAGGGATCAGGCCCGAGGTGGTGATCCCCCGTGAGTCCGGCGACGCCGACCTCGTCTTCCTCGGTCTGCACGAGCCCGCCGTGGGCGAGGAGCTGGCCTACGCCGAGCGGCTCCAGCGCCTTGTGGGCGACCTGCCCACGGTGGTGCTGGTGCGCAACGCCAGCATGTTCGCGGGCGAGCTCCTCGCCGAGGCCAGCGGCGTCCACGGCGCCTCCTGACCAGAGCCGGCCGCCTCGAGCCGGCGTCCGCGGCGGGGCCGGCGTTGCCGGCCGGGGCGGGGATGGCGCATAGTGGCCGGGACGGACGAGGCGGAGGCCGGAGTGGCGGAGAGGGGCGCATGGCTGGCGCGGGCAGCGGGCTGGGTGCCGGCGTTGCTGTGCCTGCTGGCCGTCGTGGCGCCGCTGCCGGCTGCGGGCGCGGGGCCGGGGGGGCGGATCGTGGTGCCCGCTCCGGGGGCGGTGCTCACCGCCGGCGAGGCGGTGGAGGTCCGCTGGACTGACCTTCCTCCGGACACCGAGGAGTTCGAGCTGCTCCTCTACCTCGACGACGGCGCCCCGTCGCTCCGCCTCACCGAGCAGCTGGACCCCGGGCTGCGCCGCTTCCTCTGGCGCGTGCCCGCGTTGCCTTCCAGCGAGGCCCGCCTCGCCATCCGCTTCAACCGCGGCCGGGGCGAGGAAGGGGGACCCGCCAGCGGCCGGTTCCGCATCGTGGCCCGCGCGCGCACGGTCCCGGCCGCCGTGACGTTCCGGCAGGGCGAGTGGTGGGCGGCACCGCCGGCGTCGGCGAGCCCTGCCGTCGCGGACCGCCTCTGCCGGCCTCGCGGGCCCTGGGGGCGCTCGCGGCCGACGGCACCCTTCGCCGCCTTGAACGCGTGGCAGGAGGCGGTTTCCGTCTCGACGCCGTCCCCCGCGCCGGCCCCGGAGCTGATCGCCGGGGGGCTGCGGCGGCAGGTGATGCCGCCCCGGCCGCGCCGTCCCCTCACCGTGCCCCTGCGGCACTAGACACCCTCTTCGCGACGCAGCCGAGACCGAGAAACGGCCGCCGGGACGGTGCCGCGGGGCGCCCGCCGGCGGCGGCGCGGCGCCGTGCGAACGGCGCGGGGAGGGTCCGTATGGGGAAGGGACTCACGACGGTGTGGGTGGTGGCCGTGGCGCTGGCGATCTTCGCGGCGGGCACGGTCCGGGCGGAGGAGGCGCCCGTCCGGGAGCAGGCAAAGCCCGGGCAGGAGAAGACGGAGAAGAAGAAGGAGGAAAAGCCGGCGGCGGAGCGCCAGGGCCCGGTGCGGGTGGGGGACACCGAGATCGTGGTGACCGCTCCCCGGATGGAGGTGCCGTTGCGCGAGAACCCCGCGGCCACCACGGTGGTGGGCCGCGAGACGCTGGCCACCATGCCCCGCGCGGTGGCCGCGGACGAGGCGCTGAAGCTCGTGCCGGGCGTCAAGGTGGACAACCAGGCCGACGGCGAGCGGGTGCACCTGTCCATCCGCGGCCAGGGGATCCTCACCGAGCGCGGCATCCGCGGCATCACCGTGCTGCTGGACGGGCTGCCCCTCAACGACCCCACCGGCTTCGTGCCCGACCTGTTCGACGTGGACTGGGCCGAGGTGAGCCGCATCGAGGTGGTGCGCGGCCCCTCCTCGGCGCTGTACGGCGGCGGGTCCGCGGGAGGCATCGTGAGCATCGTCACCCGGGACGGGGGGGAAGCGCCGGTCAGCGGTGACGTGCGCCTGTCAGCGGGTTCGCACGGCTTCTGGAGGACCCTGGTGGCGGCCGGCGGCTCCACCGACGGCATGGACTACCGGGTGTCGGCGTCGCGCACCATGGGTGACGGCTACCGGGTCCACACGGCGTTCGCCGGCACCAACCTGTACGGGAAGTTCCGCCTCCACGACACGGACTCCCTGAAGCTCACCGCCATCGTTGCCGGCACCAGCTACTTCAACCAGAACGCCGAGGGGCTCAACATCGAGCAGGTCCATTCGAACCCCCGGCAGCCCAACCCGGACGCGCTGACCTTCAACGAGTTCCAGCGCACGCGGCGGGGCACCGCCGGACTGGTCGGCAGCGTCGCGCTGGCCGACAATCAGGACCTGGGCTTCTCCCTCTACTTCCGGCACACGCAGTACAAGGAGTCGGTCCCGTCCTCCGTGGACCACCGCGCCTACGACACCCCCGGAGCGCTCGTCCAGTACACGATCCGCGGTGACGCCCTCGGGGTGCGCCACAACTTCACGCTGGGAGCCGACCTCGGCTGGCAGGACATCGACGACTACCGCCGCCCCAACGAGGGACGTGCCGTGGAGGGCCCCGAGATCCTCTCCGACCAGAGCATCAGCCAGCGCGGCAAGGCGTTCTGGGCCATGGACCGGGTAGAGGTGGGCGGTCCCTGGACGGTGGTGCTGGGGGTGCGTCACGACGACATCACCAACGAGCTCACCGACAACCTGAAGACGGGCGGCGTCGACCTGTCCGGCAGCACCGATTTTTCCCGCACCACGGGGCGCATCGGCGTGGCGTGGAGCCCGGGGCCGGGGTTCGGGGCGTACGCCTCGTGGGGGCAGGGGTTCCTGCCGCCGGCCACCGAGGAGCTGGCCAACAACCCCGCGGGGCTCGGCGGCTTCAACCGCGGCCTCGAGCCCGCCACCTCCCACGGCTACGAGGTGGGGGTGCGCGGCGAGGCGGCGGAGCGGTTCACCTACGACGTCTCCATCTTCCGGCTCCTGACCTCCAACGACTTCGGGCGCTTCCGCATCCCGTCGCGGCCCCTGGAGACGTTCTACGACAACGCGGGGTCGAGCCGCAGGACCGGGATCGAGGCGCTCCTGGGCTGGCTGCCCGTCGACGACGTCACGGTGCGGCTGGCCTACACCTACTCGCGCTTCGACTACTCCACGGTGGTCTTCGACGGCGTCACCTACGCGGGGACCGGGCTCCCCAACTCCCCCGAGCACCAGGCCTACCTGGACGCCGAGGTGCGGCTGGCACCGGGGCTGACCGTGGGGGCCGGGGCCGAGCTGCTGACGCGGGCCTACATCGACCCCACCAACACCACCTGGATCGGCGGCTACACCCTGCTCGACGCGCGGCTGTCGTGGGCGTTCGAGGCGCTCGGGCACGAGGCGTCGCTGCTCCTCGCCGGCCGCAACCTGACCGGCAGGAGCTACGTCGCCTTCACCGAGCCGGACCCGGACGGCAACTCCTACCAGCCGGGCCCGACCCGCGAGCTGTTCGCGGGGGTCACCCTGCACCTGTAGGTCTCGAGCGGGCGCCCGGCGGCACGGTCCGCCGGGCGCCCGGTCCCCCCGCGCCGGAGCGCCCCGACCGGGGTGGCACGCCGCTGCGGAGGGGGCACGCCCTTGCGGTATCGTGTAAGATCGGTTGTGACCATGACAGGACGACCGCAACGCCGCCGCCACCCCCGTTTCGACGTGGACCGGCTGCCCGGGATCCTCAGCCTTGCCGTGGGCACGGAGGTCGTGAACATCAGCGTCTCCGGGCTCGGAGTGCGCTCGGAGGCGCCCCTGCGCATCGGCCGGAGGCTGTCGTTCCAGCTCGGGCGCGGGGAGCAGTCCCTGGACCTGTCGGGAACGGTGCAGTGGTGCCGCCTGTGCCGGCGGCAGCGTCCCGAGGACGGCCAGTGGGTGGCGGTCTACGAGGCGGGGATCGCCTTCGACACCGTGCTGACACAGCAGCAGCGTGAGATCCTCCGGCTGATGGGGAAGACCACCATGGTCACCCCGGAGCGCCGCTTCCACGGACGCTACGGCGTCGGGGACGGCCACACCATGACCATGGAGGCCGAGAACGAGCTCCGCGTGCGGCGCATCAGCCGTTCCGGCATGCTCGTGGAGACCGACGCCGCCCTGGATCCGGAGTCCATGGTGGACGTCGACGTCAGCCTCGGCGAGGTGCCGTTCCACTGCGTCGCGAGGGTGGTCACGGTGGAGGAGAAGACCGCCGGCGGCGCCAGGGTCGTGGCCATGGGCATGGAGTTCGTGGAGACGTCGCCGGACAACCTCGCGGTGCTCGAGCGCTTCCTCCAGTCTCAGCTGGAGTCCCAGCACGACACCGCCGGGGTGACCCTGGACGCCGAGAACTGACGGCGGGCCGCCTCCCCGTCAGTGGACGCTGGCGGGTGCCTCCTCCTCCTCCTCCCAGCCGTGGCTCAGGACGAAGAAGTACGACGCGATCCGGTCGGTCTCCGTCTCCTGGATGAGCTCGAAGACGTGCTCGTCGTCCCGCTCCTGGGGCGCCGCCTGAGCGTAGGTGACGTGCTCCGGCGACAGGAGCAGCTCGCCCAGGGGGTGCTTGCCGCGCATCAGCTGGACGACGAGGGTGCCGTCGTCGTCCGCGGTGAAGGTCCAGTGCAGGTCCTCGTCGTCGTACAGCATGGCCTCGGGGGTCCCGGCGCGGAGGATGCAGTTGGGGTGGCGGCCCAGCCAGGCCCAGAACACGTCGAACGGCAGGGTGAACGGTGCGTCCATGGCGTCTCGATGCTCCTCGCGGCGTCCCGGCCGCCGGAGCGGAGGTGCGCCGGGGGCAGGATACCGCTTTCCCCCCGCCTCTGCGCCGCCGCTCCCCCCCGCGCGGCGCCTACGGGCGCGGCGCCGGCTCCGGAGAGTGGGCGAGGACCCAGTCGCCGATCAGCTGGAGCGCCTCCGGGGCGATGGTCGTCTCGATGCCGGCGTACTCCGACGGCGCGCCGGTGCTGGCCGGCTGGAGCAGGTGGTTGAGCCCCGGGAGCGTCCTGATCGTCACGTCGTGGTTGCCGCCGGCCCGCAGCGCCGCGGCGATGGCTCCGAGGTTCTCCTCCGCGGGCACCTGCAGGTCCTTCGCGCCGCCGACGGCGAGCACGGGGCAGTGCACGCGCTCGAGGGCCGTCGCGGGGTCGTAGTCGAGCAGCCCGCGCATCCAGGGCGAGGTCATCTGCGCGGCTTCCCGGGCGAAGGCGGCGTCGAGGGCCTGCGTCTGCTCGTCGCTCATGGAGCCCCGGTCCGGGGCGTCGCTGCGGAGCACCTCGACGATGGCGGCGCGGGCCTTCGCGTCGTCCGGGTTGCGGTCGAGGGCGGCGAAGCAGCGTCTCTGCGTCTCGGCGGCCTTCGCCACGGCCGCCGCATCGGCGCCGCCGGCCTGGAGGATGAGGGTGCTCTGCTCCTCGATGATGCGCCTCAGGGGGACGCCGGGGGCCTCCAGGAGCACGATGAAGGCGACGTCACCCGAACGGGCGGCGGCCTTGGGCGCCACGATGCCTCCCTCGCTGTGGCCGATGAGCCCGATGGCGCGGGGGTCGATCCCGGCCCGGCCCTTGAGGAACGCCACACCGGCCAGCGCGTCGCCGACGAAGTCGTCGTCGGTGGCGCCCGCGAAGGTGCCGGTGGACGCCCCCGTGCCGCGGTCGTCCACGCGGAGAACGGCGATGCCCCGCCGGGTGAGGGCGTCCGCCAGGACCAGGAAGGGCTTGTGGCCGAAGACGGTCTCGTCACGGTCCTGGGGACCGGAGCCGGTGATCAGCACCACCGCCGGGAACGGCCCGCCCGACGGCGGCGTGGTCAGCGTGCCGGCCAGGGTGAGGCCCGCTCCGGTGTTGGGCACCTCGACGTCCCGGGAGAGGTAGGGGAGGGGCGCGGTGGGCTCCTGCGGCCGGCGCACCGGCGCCGCGTCCCCGGTTCGCTTCAGGTCGAGGGGGAAGCGGGCGCCCGCCTGCGACCACGTGCCCTCCAGCAGCCCCGGGCCCTTCAGCATGCCGGTGTAGCGGCCGCCGACGGCGGGCACCTCGAAGGTGACGGCGTCTCCCTGCACCGTCACGCTGGTCACGGTGATTCCCCGGGCGTTCTGATCGGGGCTGTCCATGGTCGCGGACGTCGAGCCGTCGGGTTTGGTCGCGATGTGGAAGACGACCCGCAACGCGCCTCCGGGCACCTCCAGGGTGCCCTCCCACGTGCCCAGGACCGGCTTCGGATCACCGGGCGGCGGCGGGGCCGCGGGGGCCGTGGCCCGGCGCTGGAGGGTGAGCGGCAGGGACCCACCCGGCTGGTGCCAGGTGCCGGCGAGAGTCGAGGATCCGGTCAGCCTGCCCTCGAAGAACCCCCTGACGGTCTTCACCTCGAGCCGGACGGTGCCGCCGGCCAGGGTGACGCTGTCCACGGGGATGCCGTGGGCGCCCTGGTCCGGGCTGTCCATGGTGGCCGCAAAACCACCGGCGGCGGCGGCGTGGATGTGGAACACGACCTTCAGGGTCCTTCCGGGGACGCTGAGCGTCCCCTCCCACGTGCCGGCGAGCCCGGGCGCCGGCGCAGCTCCCGGCGCGGCGGTTCCGGATGCGCTGGCCGCGCCCACCCCCGCGAGGCCGATGACGATGCCGAGCACTGCGTGAAAGAGCCTTCTCACGGACCCACCCTCCTCCCGCCCCGGTCAGGCCGCCCTCGCGGGCGCGGAGCGCCGGGAGCGGGCCATGCGGTCCTGCCGCCGTGGGCCGGCAAGGGCTGCGCCCGGCGGCTCGGCACGCTCCCGCGCCAAGTATCCTCCATCCGTCGCGGATTTGGCGTGCCCGGCGGGCCGGCGCCGTACCATGCGAGATGGCCGCGCCGGGCCGATATTGGGGAGTGGTTCCCCGCGGCCCGGATGCGGGGGCGGCCCGGCGGGAGGGTGGCATGCGCATCGCGATCCTTGGCGTGTTCCTGGCGGTGGTCGCGGGTGCGGTGGCGGCGCAGCAGCCCGCGGGAGCGCCGGCGGAGCCGCACCCCTCCTTCCGCCTCGACCTCAGCCCCCTCGTGCTTCCGGGGTACGAACCCGCCCGGGAGCTCCGTATGGCCCTGTGGGACTCGCCGATGAGCCGGTTGGAGCTGGCCGTCGCCCGGGAGCAGTGGGCCGTGCGCCACCCCGGGCCGGTGGGCCTGGTGACGCCGTTCGAGCGGGCGCAGTTGCCGCTGCGCCTGAGCTTCGACTCCGGCGCGCAGTCGGCGTTCATGGGACCCTGGAACCCGCAGTGGCAGCAGCTCACCTGGCAGGAGAGGGTGGCCGCGGGGGCGCAGACGGGGCTGTTCCTGTGGGTCGTCGTCGGGGCCGCGCGCCACCTCCACTGAGCCGGCGCGACCTTCCGCCGCCGCAGGAGCCCTCGCGCCCCGCTCCGTCGAGACCTCCGGGAACGCTCACGGGAGAGCCGGGACACACCCGACGTCCGGGAGGCGGAGGATCTCGCCCGGGAGCTCGGGGACGTGGTGATGGTGGGCGCCGAGCCCCGCCGCCGCGATCTCCGGCGGGCGCAGCGTTGCGGACGCCTCGGGGTGGGCCTGCGGCGCCGTGTCCGCGGGGACCGTCCTCGTGGGGCGGGTCCCCCGCCCGGTGGTGTGCGA
The DNA here is from genome assembly GCA_963751245.1 of uncultured Acidobacteriota bacterium. Classification (GTDB taxonomy): domain Bacteria; phylum Acidobacteriota; class Thermoanaerobaculia; order Thermoanaerobaculales; family Thermoanaerobaculaceae; genus CAVVTR01. The sequence goes on from CAVVTR010000009.1 coordinate 59,497, forward strand.
TGATGGCGGCGGCGCCGGGTCCCCGGACGCGGCGCGAGACCATGCGAGGAGCACCGTCCATGAAGCGAGCCGCCACCCTCACCGTCCTCGGGCTCACCCTTCTCACCCTTGCCGCCTGTGCCAAGAAGAAGGAGCCGACACCGGCGGAGGCGACCCTGACCAGGGTCGGACAGCCGGCGCCGGTGTTCAGCGTCACGGAGGTCGGGGGTGACACGTTCGACCTCGCCGCCCTGCGGGGGCGGGTGGTGCTCCTCAACTTCTTCGCCACCTGGTGCCCGCCGTGCCGCGAGGAGATGCCGCGCCTCGAGAAGGACGTGTGGCAGCGCTTCAAGGGGCCGCGCTTCGCCATGGTGGCGCTGGGCCGCGAGCACACCAACGAGGTGCTCGCGGGGTTCGGGGAGAAGAACGGGCTGACGTTCCCCATCGCCGGTGATCCCGGCCGGGGCGTCTACAAGCACTACGCGTCGTCGTTCATCCCGCGCAGCGTGGTGGTCGGCCCCGACGGGACCATCATCTATCAGACCTTCGGCTACGAGGCCAAGGACTTCGACGGCATGATCGCCGCCATCGCGAAGGCCGTCGAGGCGGCGCCGGGCGTCAGCGCGGCCGCAGCGACTCGATGAACCCCGCGTCGATCCAGTAGATATCCGACTGGCCGTTGCCGGGCTCTCCCTGCATCCGCTCGAGATCGGCGTAGCGCAGCGGGGAGGCCGATCGGGCCGGCACCGTGTTGCGGGTGCTCTGGAAGAAGAGGTACCGCCCGTCGGGGCTCAGCGACGCCGACCACTCGCCGGCCGGGGAGTTCACCGCCGGTCCCATGTTGACCGCGTCGGTCCAGGTGCCGTCCTCCTTGCGGAAGCTGACGAGGTAGTCGACGCCGCCGAGCCCGCCCTCCCTCGGCACCGAGCCGAAGATCAGGTAGCTCTCGTCGGGGGCCACGAAGGAGTTGAACTGCTGGGGGGTGGTGTTGATCTGCTCCGGCAGCCGCTCGGGCTCCTGGTAGCGGCCACCGGCGAGGGACGACCGGTACAGCGCCTCGCCGCCGCCGGAGCGGCGGGTGAAGTACATCGTCCCGTCCCGGGTGAGGGAGGGGAAGTACTCGTTGTCCGTGGAGTTGACGGGGCCGCCCAGGTTGGCGGGCTCGCTCCACCCCGTCCCCGTGCGTTCCATGACCCACACGTCGGTGTTCCCGGGTTCCGTGGCACCCGCCGTCCGGGGACGCGCGGAGACGAAGAAGAAGCGTTGTCCGTCCGGCGAGATGGCCGGCTCGATGTCGTTCCACGTCCCCGAGAACGACGCCACCTCGGGGGTGGTCCACGCCCCGTCCACCCGCCGCATCGCCACGATGGTGCCGCGGCCGCCGAACACGACGGTGAAGTAGAGCTCCGAGCCGTCCGGGGTCATGGCCACGTCGCGCTCGGCCAGGCCGGTGGACACGATCCCCGGCGCGAACAGCGCCGCCGTGGCGCCCGGCGGGGCCTGGCCCAGGTAGTCGCCGGTGAGCCGTGGCGTTTCCGTGGCGCTCCGCGTGCAGCCCGCGGCGGCCAGCACGGTGGCGAGGAACAGGGGGGCGAGGGTCGCTCTCGTCGTCATGGGGGGGCTCCCTTCAGGGCGCGCTCGGCGTCGCGCTTCGGAGATGGGTACGCGTCCGCCCCGACGGTGGTTTCACATGAGCGGACCGCGGCCCACGCAGGCGGAGGCAGGCAGCGCTTCTCCGGCGGCCGGGCGTGCGAGCCCGTGCCGTGCAGCGCCGGACCGAAGGCCGCCGGCCCGCTCGGACCGCGCCTCTCCGGTCAGGCGGGGCCCTGGCGGCGGAGCAGCCGCGGCGTGAGGATCAGGGCGATGCCGTAGGCGGCGAAGCCGATCACGAGGGTGGCCGGCCGGCCCTGCGGGAGGTCCTGAGCGACGAGCTTGATGCCGCCCAGGACGAGAAGCGGGTAGGCCAGCCACGCCAGCTCGGCCAGCCCCGAGCGGCGCCCCAGGGCGGCGACGAGGACCGCCGTGCCCGAGAGGACCACGGTGCGCACGGTTGCCAGCACCGCGGGGTCGGACCAGCTCTCGCGGCCGGCGGCGAGGTGCATCACCGTGAGGACGAGCAGGCCGCCCACGCCAACGGCCGCGAGGACGGCGGCGAGCAAGTGGGGCAGCCGCGAGGACCAGGGTTGCGCGTTCCGGAAGCGTCCGGCCGCCAGCACTGCGTAGCAGGCGACTGCGGCGCCGAGCACGAGCCAGCCGGGCCCGGCGAACGGCCCCCAGGGGTGCGAGACGGGAGTGACGAAGATCCTCGTGGCCCCGGCCACGAGCCCCGTCGCGAGCCCGGCGGCGAGGATGTAGGTGACGCTGTGGGCGCGGAGGGTGACACGGTCGAAGCGGCCGCCCAGGGCGGCGGCGGCCAGGGCCAGGGCGCACCAGATCCCGGCCAGCACTCCTCCGGCCGCCACCAGCAGGCTGCCGGACACGGTGAAGACCAGCGCCAGGGAGGTGTAGAAGACGAAGTTGACCCCGCGCCCCAGGCGGCGGTCCACGAAGGCGAACGCGACGGCGTAGCAGGCGGCGGCCGTGACGAGGGCGGCGGCGCCCAGGGTGCCGGTCCCCGAGCCCGCGGTCCGCGCCACGGCCACGGCGCCGCCGAACCCCACCACCAGCGCCGCCACGGTCTGCAGCGACTCGAAGACGTTGACGTCCCGGCGCCGCACCAGGGTGCGCACCGCGATGGTCGCGAGGTAGCCGACCAGGAGGCCGACGGCGACGGTCTCCACGGCGGGCACCGAGAGGGTGGCGTAGGTCTCGGGCGGCCCCCCCGGCTGGGAGCCGAGGGAGACCATCTCCAGCACGACGAGGTCGGCGACGCCGGCCGTCACCCAACGCAGCCCGAACCAGTGGCGTTCGTACGTGATCCACACCGCCGTGATGCCCAGCGCCACGAGGAACCCGGCGAACAGCGCCATGGCGTGGGTGGCGACGAGGAGCACGAAGGCGGTGGACAGCGCGGCGAGGGTGACCGCCCACGCCAGGGCGTGGAGGGTGCGCCGCCAGGCGGTGACGAGGCCGGCGGTGGCGAGCACGGCGAGGGCCGCCGCCGCGGCGGGCACGGAGAGGACGTGCAGGCGGGTCGTCGCCTCCCACACGATGGGGTAGGCGATGATCGCCGAGGTGACGCCCAGAAACTCCGCGCTCAGCGTCCTGCGGGCGGCGCCGGCGCGGTCGGCGAGGACGAGCCAGAGGACCGCGTAGACGAGTCCGACGGCGACGCCGGCGCCGCGGGGCAGGGTGCCGGCGTCCGTGAGCGCCCGCAGCAGCCAGGCGCCGCCGAAGATCAGGAACGAGCGTCCCGCCAGCGGCAGCACCGCCGAGGCCGTCTGCCGGATCGTGTCGGCGGGGTCGGCCTCGTCGAAGACGGCCGCGGCCCAGGGTCCTGGCGCGGCGGGGACGGCCCCGGCGGGCGTGCTCGTGCTCGTCGCGGCCGCCACCTGCGCCGCGGGTCCGCGGTCCGTGCCCTCCAGCGCGGCGAGGCGCGACCTCACCTCATCGAGGGCCTGCGACAGCTCTTCGACCCTCGCCTCCAAGCGGATGACCCGGTCGTCCATCTCCCCCCCTCGGGTGTGGCCGTCTCGTGGTGGCGGTCTGAGGATGAGTATATCCCGATCGATCGAAGAGGGTTGCGCCGGCGCCGGTCCGGCCGGGGGGTGGCGGGCGGGAACAGCGCGGGGGGCCCGGAGGCCCCCCGCGTCGTCACAGCCTGTCCCGCCGCGTGCTACTGCTTCGGGAGCTTGGAGAGCAGGACCTCGACCGCCTTCTCGAGCTGCTGGTCGCGGCCCTCGGACTCCAGCGTGGGGTCGTTGTCCACCTGGTAGGTGGGCGCGAGGTGCTTGTTCTCCATGATGTCGCCGTCCATGTCCACCAGTGCCACCTCGGGGATGCCGAAGACGAGGTTCGGGTCCTGCAGGCGCTCCCACCACACCGAGGAGCAGGTGCCGGGGACCGGCATGCCGACGGTCTCGCCGATGCCGAGCTGGGTGTAGGCCATGGGGAAGCAGTGGGCGTCGGAGTAGTTGCCCTCGTTCATGATGACGATGGAGGGCTTGGTCCAGCGGTCCACCGGCTCCACGCCGACCTGCTGGCCGCGGGGCACGTCCTTGGCGTAGACCTTGCCCGACAGGAACGTGGTGAGCTGCTCCACCAGGTTTCCGCCGCCGTTGAAACGGGTGTCCAGGATGATGGCGTCCTTGTCCACGGCGCGGCCGAAGATCTCCTCGTAGATCTCGCGGTAGGCGCCGTCGTTCATGCCGCGGATGTGGGCGTATCCCAGCCGGCCGTGGGAGAGCTTGTCGACCTCGGCGCGGCGGGAGCGGACCCAGCGCTGGTAGAGCAGCTGCCCCTGGGCGGACCAGGAGATGGCCTTGGCGGTCTCGTCCCAGCGGGCGCCGGTCTTGGGATCGAGCAGGGACAGCCTCACCAGGGTGTCGGCCTTGCGGTTGAGCAGCGGGTACCAGTTGGCGCCGGCGGCGATCTTCGTGCCGTCGATGGCCTCGATGACCACGCCCGCGTGGATCTTGGTGCCGGCCTGCTGGAGCGGGCCGCCCTCCACGACCTCGGCGATCCTGACGCCTTCGCCGGTGTAGGCCAGGTCGGGGAAGAATCCGAGCCCCGCGGTCTCGTCGCCCTCGTGGCCCTGGGGCCGGTAGCGGCCGCCGGTGTGCGAGGCGTCGAGCTCGCCCTGCATCTCGGAGATGAGCTCCGCGAAGTCGCGGTCGTTGTCGATGTAGGGGAGGAACTGCCGATAGTAGGTCTTCTCGGCTTTCCAGTCGACCCCGTGCATGTCCACGCTCAGGAACTTCTCCAGGGTCTGGCGCCAGATGTGCTCGAACAGGTAGGCGCGCTCCGCCGCCGGGTTCAGCTCCATCTCGGCGTGCGCCTTCACCGGCGACTCCTTGCCGGAGCCCAGGTCCACGCTCATGAGCCGGTGGTCGGCGAGCACGAACGCCTTCTTGCCCTCGCGGTCCAGGGCGAGATCGGCGGAGCGGGCGTCGAGACGGGCGAGCTCCTTGGCCTTGTGGCTGCGGGGCTTGTACTCCCAGAGGTTGTAGCCCTTCTCGAAGCGGGCCAGGTAGTAGAGGGCCTCGCCGTCGGAGGAGAGCACGGCGCCGGCCAGCGGGGCCGAGGAGAGGGAGAGGCGGGCGGTACGGTCATCGAGCCGGTCGAGCTCGAGGGCCACGGACTCCGGAAGCGTCGCTCTCCTTGGCCTCGCTCTTGTCCTTCTTGCCCTCGTCCTTGGCCGCCTCGCCGGGCTTCTTGTCCCGGTTCTTGTCCTTCTTCTCCCTGGCCTTGAGCTGGTCGAACTCGGCCTCGTCCAGGTTGAAGCGGTCCCACGCCTTGCGGGTGAGGAAGGCGCCGTAGATGTCGAGCTCGGCGCCCGCCTCCGCCCTGGGCGCGCAGGCCGTGGCGGTCGGTGAACCAGTACAGCACGTCGCCCTTGGAGCCCCACTGCGGGTGGCCGTCCTGGTAGCCGCTGCGGCTCACGTTGACGAGCTTCGCCCTCGCCGGAGGCGGGGACGATACCGACCTCTCCGGACCACCGGGTGTGGCTCAGGAACTCCACCGCGAACCACTTGCCGTCGGGGGACCACTGGTACCACTGGTCGCCGTCGGCGTAGGAGTAGTTGAGGTCGCCGGGCAGCACGGTGCGGGTCTTGCCCGTCGCCAGGTTGAGCACCTTGAGAGTGGTGCGATCCTCGAGGTAGGCGACCTCCTTGCCGTCGGGGGAGAAGTGGGGCTGGAACTCCTCGGCGTCGGTCGCGAGGACGGGGACTCCTTGAGCCCGGTGGCGTTGAAGAACGCCGGCTCGTTCGGGATCGGTGAGGTCGGTGCGGTAGAGGTTCCAGCTGCCGTCGCGCTCGGAAGCGTAGATCAGGCTGCGCCCGTCGGGGCTGAAGCTCACCGAACGCTCCTGCTCCGGCGTGTTGGTGATGCGGCGCGTCCCCGCGTGCTCGGCCGAGGTCGACGAACACCTCCCCGCGGGCGATGAACGCGATCTCGCTGCCGTCGGGGGAGACGTCGAACTCGCTGATCTCCTTCGTCACGTCCTCGGGCTCGACGGCGTTGAAGCGGTTGCCGGTGGCGACCTCGACGTCGAGGCGCCGGCTGTCGGAGGCGCCGGCCGGGCGGACCCAGATGGCACCCTCGTAGCCGTAGCACAGGTCGCCGGCGTGATCGATGCTCAGGAACCGCACCGGATGGCCGGTGTGCGCGGTCACCTGGACGGGTGCCTGGTTGCCGGCGAGGTCGAGCTTCCAGACGTTGAAGGTGCCGCTGCGCTCCGACAGGTAGTAGAGCGACTTCTCGTCGCCGCTCCACACCGGCGCCCGATCGTCGGCGCCGAAGGCGGTGAGGCGGGTATGCGTGTTCGCGGCCACGTCCCACACCCAGACGTCGCGGGCGAAGGAGGAGTTGTCGTGCTTGCGCCACTCCATCTCGTACCCCTTCTGGTCGGAGTACGCGAGACGCTTGCCGTCCCGGTCGAACACCGCGTACATGGCCGGCGTGGTGAGCACCTGTACGGGCATGCCGCCCTCGAGGGAGACCTTGTAGAGCTCGGGCTGCGCGCCGGTGGGGAACTGGGAGCTGGTCACCGCGTCGAGACGGGCCGAGCCGAACAGCACCGCCTTGCCGTCCGGGGTGAAGCTCGTGGGGATGTCAGCGGCCGAGTGGAACGTCAGCCGCGTCGCCTCGCCGCCCTCGGCGGGCATCACGAAGACGTCGAAGTTGCCGTAGCGGTCGGAGGCGAAAGCGATGGTCCTGCCGTCCGGCGACCACACCGGCATGGTGTCGTGGGCGGGGTTCACAGTGAGCGGCGTGGCGAGGCCGCCCGCGGCCGGGACCTTCCAGATGTCGCCGTGGTACGAGAACGCGATCGTGGTGCCGTCGGGCGAGATCGCCGGGTAGCGGAGCCAGAGCACCCGCTGCGCGGCGGACGCGCCGGCGGCGGCCCCGAGCAGCACCGCCACTCCGGCGGTGAGAGACAACGTACGCCTGAATCCCCTCATTTTCATTCCTCCTCCTTCGTGCCTGGGCGTTTCCCGGGGCCGGGGCACACGCGGTGTCCGCCCCGGGGCCGGCAGGGGGGGCGCGCCGTCCCGCGGCGCACCCCGAAGGTGCGGACCGGGAAGGCACTCCCGCGCGTCTGCCGGAGCTCGGGCTCCACCGTCCTCGTCTCGAGCCTCCACGAACAGTCCAGGCCTGCTGATCGACCACGGCCCAGGATGGGCCTGAGCAGTGTACGCCCTGAGGGCCGCTCTGGTTTGCGCTGCTCAGGAATACCGGGACGGCGGCCGGGGATTGACCGGGAGGGTTTCCGGAGCGTGGCCGCTCCGTGGTCTTGTGCTGCATGGCAGCGCTCACGGCCGTGCGGAGAGGGCCGTGGCATGATGGCGTGGCGCCGCGGACGGGAGAGTCCGCCGGCGCGGCGTCACGAAGCAGTGAGCACCGCACACGAGGCAAGGAGGAACAACGTGAAGAGGATGATCAGTGCTCTCGTCGTGATGTTGACCGTCGCCGTCGGTCCGCTGGCCACGGCGGCTCCGCCGGCCCGCCAGTCCAACGAGAAGGCCGCGCCCGAGGCGCAGGCCGCCGTGCCGAAGCCCGAGAGCTCGGTGACGAAGCACAGCATCGTCATCGACGGCTCCCGCATCGCGTACACGGCGACGGCGGGGACGCTCATCGTGCGCAACGGCAAGGACGAGCCCTACGCCAGCATGGGGTATGTCGCCTACACCAGGGACGGCGTCACCGATCCGAGCACCCGGCCGATCACCTTCGCCTACAACGGCGGCCCCGGCTCGTCGTCGATCTGGCTGCACATGGGGGCGCTGGGTCCCCGGCGGATCGTCACCACCGACGCCGCCGCCACGCCGCCGCCGCCGTACAAGGTCGTGGACAACGCCTACAGCATCATCGACCGCACTGACCTCGTGATGATCGACCCGGTCGGGACGGGCTTCTCCAAGGCCGTCGGCGAGGCCAAGGACAAGGACTTCTTCGGCGTCGACCCGGACATCGAGTCCATGTCCCGCTTCATCACGGAGTACGTCAACGAGAACAACCGCTGGAACTCGCCGAAGTACCTCCTGGGCGAGAGCTACGGGACCACCCGGTCGGCGGGCATGGTGGACTACCTCCAGACCAGGGAGGGGATGGCCTTCAACGGCGTCATCCTGGTCTCCTGCGCGCTGGACATCGGCGCCATCTCCGACCAGAGCGCCGGCAACGATCTGCCCTACGCTCTGTACCTGCCGACCTACGCGGCGGTGGCGTGGTATCAGAAGGCGCTGCCCGACCGTCCCGCGGATCTCGCCCCCTTCCTCGACGAGGTGAAGGCGTTCGCCCAGGGGGAGTACCTCCACGCCCTCGTCCTCGGGGACAGGCTTCCCGCCCGGGAGCGGGAGGCGGTGGTCGAGAAGCTCCACCGCTACACGGGGCTCTCGGTGGAGTACCTGGACAAGGCCGACCTGCGCGTCGGCGAGCCGCAGTTCACCAAGGAGCTCCTGCGCGACAAGCGGGAGACGGTGGGCCGGCTCGACGCCCGCTTCGTGGGCTTCAGCTTCGACCCCCTCGGCGAGCGCTCCGAGTACGACCCGCAGGATGCCGCCGTCAGCGGCGCCTTCACCGCCGCGTTCATGGACTACATGCACCGCGACCTCGAGTTCGGCCGGGACAGGACCTACGTCGTGAGCGCGTCCATGTGGGGGAGCTGGAACTTCGAGCACCGCACGCCCGGCTCGCGGCGTCCCCAGCCCGTTGTCAACACCTCGGTGGACCTGGCCCACGCGCTGGGCTTCAATCCCCACCTGCGCGTGCTCGCGCTCCAGGGCATCTACGACCTGGCGACACCGTCCCTGGCCACCGAGTACGTGTTCGACCACATGGGGCTCGACGCCACGCTGCGGTCCCACGTGGAGATGAAGACCTTCGACGCGGGGCACATGATGTACCTCCACGAGCCGTCCCTGAAGAAGTTCAAGGAGGCCGTGGCGGAGTTCATCGACGCCACCAGCCCGCACTGAGACGGCGCGTTTCCGCTCGCGCGGCGGCGGTCCACCGGGGCGGCCGCCGCCGGCTTGCTCCGGGCGGCTCACAGGCGCCAGGTGACCCGCGCGGCGAGGGTACGGGGCGGGATGACGTGGGTGCCGCCGAACACCGAGAGGACGTTGTAGAGGCCGCGCTCGTCGAGGAGGTTGAGCACGTCCACCTGGAAGCCGAACGGGCGGGCGGGGTCGGGATCGTAGCCCAGCGAAAGGTCCCACACCGTGCGTGGGGCGACCCGGTTGGGGTTCGTCCAGCCTCCGGTGTGCACCCTGATGAACGGGATGGCGAACGCGTTGTCTGGATCGCCGGCAAGCTCCGCCGGGTCCGCGTCGGTCACCAGGCCCGAGTCGTAGCGGACGTTGGCCCCGAGCCAGAACCCGGTGGCGCCGAGGTCGCGGGTGACGGTCGCCTGCAGGGAGAGGTCCTGGTCGTGGTCGATGAGGAAGGGACCGCCGGTGAGCATTTCCAACGCCTCGGTGTCGAGGAAGAGGCCGCCGGAGGGCGGGGCCGCGTACACGGCCCGAGTGTGGCCTGCCGACAGGAAGCCACGCCACCCGCCGCCCGCGACCAGGTCCAGGCGGAGGTCCCAGCCGTGGAGGCGGCCGTGGGAGAACGACAGGGGGAACACGATCCCGGTGTCGAGGAACTGGTCCTGGTCGCCCGGGAAGGTCGCCCGGCGCTCCCAGAGGTCGGCGTCCAGCCGGAGCCGCGACCCGATGGCCTGCTGCACGCCGAGGGTGTACGCGTCCTGGCGCTCCGAGAGGACCGGGAGCTCGCCGCCGCCCAAGGCCCGGGCCGCCCGGATGGCCGGCGGCGCCAGCAGCGCCGCCTGGCGCGACGAGGAGAACAGCAGGTTCTCGAGCTCCGGCGTGTAGAACACCCGGTTGTACGAGACCCTCAGCACCGTCCGTGTGGACTCGATCAGGTAGGCGGCGCCCACCCGCGGTTCGAGCTGGTGCTCCGACAGGGGAAGGTCGTTGTGATCGAAGCGGAGGCCCGCGCTCACGGTGAGGTTGCCGGCGCGCACCGTGTCCTGGGCGTAGAGGGCCCAGTACGTGCCGGTCCGGCGGGCCGAGAAGAGGAACGGCGAGCCGCCCCGCGTCAGGTCGTACGGCTCGAGGTTGGGGTTGTAGGCGGGATCGGCCGGATCGTTGAAGGCGGGGTCGGTGATGCCGAACGAGAAGCGCTCGTCGATGGGGATCCGCTTGAACGTGCCGCCGATCTTCACTTCGTGGGCGCCGGCGGCCCAGGTCAGGGAAGGCGCTACGCCGACGTTGTCCAGGCTGCGCTTCGACGCCGCGCTCAGCGGCGTGTCCCCCGGCGAGGGGACGAGCTCGTAGCTGGACGTCCGGCCGAAGACCAGCACGTCCAGCACCGCCGTGTCGCTCAGCAGTCTCTGCCAGCCGGCGTTGGCGTTGGCGTCCCGGGTGTGAACCCTCTGGTCCTGCCCGGCCGCCTGTTGCGTGAAGGTGTTGGGCACGTCCCGGTCGGTCCGCCCGGCCAGCGCCGTCAGGCGCAGGGAGCTGGAGGAGGAGGCCGCCCAGTCCAGCCTCAGGAAGCCGCGGGCCGTCGAGCCGTCGTCGTGCAGGCCGGCGAAGTTGAGAGGGTCCAGGAAGCGGGCGGAGCGTGACGCGTCCACGCTTGCGAACAGCCCCAGCCGGTCGGTCCCCCAGCCGGCGTCGGCGGCGGCCTCCCGGGTGGAGAAGCGGGCGGCCCCCACCGTCACGCTTCCGCGCCACGGCCCGCTTCGCAGGCCGGAGCGGGTGGTGAGGTTGACCACCGCGCCCATCTTCTCGCCGAACTCGGCCGGGACGTTGCCGTAGATGATCTCCATGGAACGGGCGATGCCGGGGTCGATGGAGTTCGAGAAGGCAGCGCCCGTCTGGTCCGAGATGGTCTGGCCGTCGATCACGTACTCGCCCTGGCTGTGCGCGCCCTGGAAGTGGAAGCGGCCGTTCTCGTCCTTCGCGAACCCCGGAGTGGAGGTGACGATCTGCTCCATGGCGCGGGACGCCACGGCGGCGGGCGCCCGGACGATGAACGAGCGGTCGATGTCGACGTGGCTCGTGGAGGAGCCGGTCTCCAGCTGGACGGGCGAGCCCGATCCGCTCACCGTCACGGACTCCGCGAAGCCGGGCAGCTCCAGCTTCAGCGTGACGACCTTCGGCAGCGACGTGCGTACCTCGACGACCTCGCTCGCGGGGCTGAAGCCTTCGAGGGACACGGACACGACATAGGGGTTCAGGGGAAGGTTCACGAACGTGAAGCCGCCGCCGGCGCCGGTGACGGCGACGGCCGAGTAGCCGGTGACGTCGTTGTGGAGCCGGACCGTCGCTCCGGGAACGGCGGCGCCCTCGGGGTCGACGACGCGGCCGGAGATCGCTCCGGACTCGCCGGCGGCCGCCGCGGCCGCCAGGACGGGAAGCATGAGGAGAAGGATGACAGCGGCGCGGAGCCCGCGCGCACGGATGGCGTGCATGAAAGCACCTCTTTCCCGGTGGAACCGTCTTCTTCTGATCGCGCGGTGGCGGCCGGGTCCGGCCCGGCCGGGGATCAGACGGTTGCCGGTGGAGCGCGGGCTCCCGGAGCAACGGCGCCGGGTCCCGCCGGAGGCACAGGGCACCCAACCACGGGCCCGATGGCGGCCGTGAGCGCCGGCGCCGGGCCCGGCAGGGGCACGACGCCCGGGTGGTGGGCCGCCAGGCACTCGAGACAGAGCTGCCCGCGCAGGTCCCGGCCGGCCTGCCAGCCGCCCGCGCGGCGCGCGGACGCCGGTCCGGAGGCGACGCTCACCGGGGTCCCGCTGACGAACTCGGGGAGCTCGAGCAGGCCGCCGGTGTGGGAGTGACTGTTCGCCAGGAGGCCCTGCAGCAGCAGCATCGCCACCACTGCGGGAATCGAGAGGCGGAACGTCTTCTCTGGTGCGCCCATGGGTGGCCGGAATGTAGAAGGGCGGAGCGGTGGCGTCAAGCCGCTCTTCGACCGTAGTCGGCCGCTCCCGGCAGCGTGCGCGCCCGGGACGCGCCGCCGGCGGAGGCGTGGTGCGCCTCCTGAACGGGAAGCGGGACGCGGCATCCGTACCCGAGAGCCTTCGCCGGAGTGCTCTGCTCGCGGTCATGTCGGGGCCGGGTGGTGCCGGGTTGGTCATCCTTCATGTAGAATGTCCGGCGCACAGGCGCCATCGCGACAACGACCTGCGGCGGCGCGACTCCAGTGGTCCGGCTCCGAGGAGGCTCGATGAACGACCAGGATCCCGTGGACGCTACCGCCGACAAGATCGCCATCGCCAACGACCTCATCCAGCAGGGGAGGCTCCCGGCGGCGGTGAAGATGCTCGACGAGGCCATGCGGCTCAGCCCCGATCCCCGGACGCTCCTCGACCTGGCCCGGCTGGAGCTCGCCAACCCCGCCGCCAGGCAGCGGGCCCTCGATCACATCAAACAGGCGCTGACCATGGATCCGAAGTTCACCGACGCCTGGATGGAGCTCGCCAACTACTGGGGCGTGCGCGGCAACCCCCAGCGCCAGCGGGGTTGCCTGGCCAAGATCCTCGCCTACGACCCCAAACACCGCGAGGCCCGCGAGGTGATGGAAGCGCTCGCCGGGAAGTAGACGCGGGCCGCCCGGAGCCGGGCGGGCTCAGGCGATGGGGCCGAGCAGCACCCGCAGCCCGATGGCGAGCAGCACGAAGCCGCCGATCAGCTCCATGCGGTGGCCGAAGGCGTCGCCCAGCCGTCGCCCGAAGCGCAGCCCGGCCAGCGAGAGCGCGGCGGTGACCACGCCGATGACGACGGCGGGGAAGATGATCTCCACGCCGAGCATGGCCAGCGAGAAGCCCACGGCGAGAGCGTCCACGGAGGTGGCGAGGGAGAGCCCCACCAGGGGCCACCCCCGGGACGGGTCGCTGCGCCGGGGACGGGCGTCGGGGGCCAGCCCCGAGCGCACCATGTGGGCGCCCACCACGGTGAGGAGGCCGAACGCCACCCAGTGGTCGACTCCCGAGACGGCGTCGGCCACGGAGGTCCCGGCGAGCCATCCCAGCACCGGCATGCCGAACTGGAAGAGCCCGAAGTGGAAGGAGAGCCTGAACGCCGGGCGGACGCCCCGGGTCCGTTCGGAGGTGCCCGCTGCCAGGGAGACGGCGAACGCGTCCATGGCGAGGCTGACGGCGATGCCGACGACCTCGAGGAAGGTCATTCCGCGTCCCTCGCCGGGGCGTGGGCCGCGTCGCCGGCGGCCGTGGAGGCCGGCGGCCGCGCACGGAGCGTGATGCGGAGGATCTCGGCGGGGCGCCACAGGCGCATCCGGGGGCCCCAGGTGCCCGTCCCGCGGCAGACGATGACCGGCATGCCGTCCACCTCGTAGCGCCCGCCCATGAGCGGGTAGACCCTCCGCACGAGGAGGCTGAAAGGCCAGATCTGGCCGTCGTGGGTATGGCCCGAGAGCATGAGGCCCGCGCCGTGCGACGCCGCGACCTCGGCGTCCCAGGGCGTGTGCGAGAGCAGGATCGCGGCCCCCCGGGGGCGCCCGGCCAGGGCGCGGACGACGGCCGTGGTGCCGTCCTGTCCCGAGCGCCGGCGGGAGGTGAGGTCGTCCACGCCGGCGACCACCAGCCCCGGCGCGGCTTCCGCCCACCGGTCGTGGAGCACCCGCGGCCCGGCCTCGTCGAGGGACGTGACGCCGCCTCCGCGCCCGCCGTGGAGCTCGTGGTTGCCGGTCACCGCCCAGACGCCGAGGGGGGCGTGGAGGGCGCGGAGGAGGGCGGCCGTGTCCCCGGCAGGGCCGCCGTGCCCCTCGAACACGTCGCCGAGGAGGACCACCATGTCCGGCCCTTGGGCGCGGATCTGCTCCAGCCGCGCCGCGAGCCAGCGGGCGCCGAGCACGTTCCCCAGGTGCAGGTCCGAGACGGCGACGACGACGGTGCCGTCCAGGCTTGCGGGGAGGCCGGGGAGGGGGACCTCGTAGGAGACCACCACCGGCGGGCGCAGGCCCTGGATCATGGCCGCCACGGCCAGGAGGCCTCCGGCGGCGAACGCCCACCCCCGCAGGCGGGGGGCCAGCCGGGGCAGCAGCAGCCCGAAGCCGGTCACGAGGTCCACGGCCAGCAGCACCACCGACACCAGGAAGAGCGTCGCCAGCCAGTCCATGCCCGCGACCTCCAGGATCGCGGCGGCGGGCCCCGAGGCGTCGTGGCCGAGGAGGCGCACGAGGAAGAACGAGCTCCACAGGATCGCCGCGACGCCCGCCAGCACCGGCCGGGAGACCCTGCGGGCCACCGCCGGCACGGAGGCGGCGCGCCAGAGCACGTAGGCGTGCAGGAGGGTCCAGGCGGTGAGGATCATGGTCATGAACACGAGCGCGCTCCCGGTCGGCCGCCTCGGCCCCGCGCGAGAGGAGGTCCTGCGCGGGGCGCTGCCGTGAGGCCATCATATCGGCGCCGTCGCTCCCGGTGGAGCGCGCCCCCGGGGCGCCGTCCCCGGCGCGTCCGGCGGTGCTGGTACGATAACTCCTCGAATGGACACCCTCGGCGACGACGAGCGGGCGGCTGGAAGCGCGGGCTCATCTCCCTCGCGGGCGCCCGAACCGGAGAGCACCGTCGGGATGGGTGCGAGGGCGCAGGCGGTGCGGATCGTCTCGACGTTCTGCGCCATGGCGGGCTGGCGGCTGGAGCACCTCAACCGGGCCTGGGTGATCGGGGGGCTCGCCTCGATCGGGCTTGCCCACGTGCTCATCGATCGCGCCGACTGGCGCTTCACGCTTCCCTACCTCGCGCTGACCCTGATCTTCTACTACGGCGGCAACGCCGTGATCCTGTGCTCGCGGATTCCGGCGAGGGCCGTGGCCCGGTGGGGCGAGGAGGGCGCCTTCCGGCGCTACGAGACGGTGGCGGGCCTGATGTTCCTCAACCAGGGCCTGGGCGTGGGGTGCATGAGCGCCCTCCACCTGCCCCGGTGGGAGAGCGCGGTCCCCGTTCCCGTGATGTTCGGCGCAGGTGTCGTGCTCTTCGGCGCCGGCGTGATCGTCAAGCTCTGGGCCACGCTCACGGTCGGCGTCGACATCTACTTCTTCCGCGACATGTTCCTGCGGCGGGCCCTCGCCCCGGCCTCCGTCGACGGTCCCTACCGGTTTCTCCGCAACCCCATGTACTCCCTGGGTCAGCTCCAGGGGTACGGGTACGCCCTCATGGACCTCTCCCTCCCCGGCGTCCTCGCGGCCGCGGCCGGTCAGCTCCTGGTGTACGCCTTCTACTACGCGGCCGAGCGTCCCTTCGTGCACCGCGTCTACGGGACACGGAAGACGGCGGAGAGCTCGTGATGCCGCCGGCGGGGGGACGGCACCGCGCCGTCCGGCCCCGCCGGTACCAGGAGCTTGACCACCGCTCGTGGAGCCGCGAGACTCGGCCGGTGTCCCGCGACTCCGGAGACGCTCACCGCTGGCGCCGGCGGTTCCGCGACGCGGCCCGCCGGATCCTGGCCGAGCACGCCTCGCCGGCCGAGCTGGGCCTGAGCGTGGCGCTGGGTGTGTTCGTGGCGTGCACGCCCTTCTACGGCCTGCAGACGCTGCTGGCCCTGGGCGCGGCGTGGCTCCTCGGTCTCAACCGGATCGCCGCCGTCACCGCGGCGCAGGTTTCCATCGCGCCGGTGTCGCCTTTTCTCATCCTCGGCTCCATCCAGGCCGGCGAGCTCATCCTGCACGGGCGGTTGCTGGCGCTCGGGCCCACGGTATGGCACGGGGCGGGCCTGGTCCAGACCGGTCGCGCCGTGATCGCGGCGTGGCTCGTCGGTGGCGCCGCCATGGGCATCGTCCTGGGCGGACTGCTCGGCAGCGCCGTCTTCGCCGTCGCGCGCAGGCGCCAGGAGGGTCCCCGGGACCGCGCCGGGCGGGCGGCGTTCCGTCGGGCCGTTGCGCGGTACTCGGGCGCCTCCCACCAGGTGCGCTGCTACGCTCGCATCAAGTACGCGGCCGATCCGGGCTACCGCAGGGTGATCGAGGCGCTGGACTCCCTGGCGGATGCGGGCCGGCGCCGCGTCCTCGACCTGGGATGCGGCCTCGGGATGCTCGGCGTCCTCGTTGGCGAGACCGGCCTCGGCGTCGCGATTCACGGGACCGACTGGGACACCCGCAAGCTGAAGTGGGCGGCCGCCGCAGCGGAGGGTCTGCCGGGCGTCACCTTCGCCTTCATGGACCTGCTCGCGGCTCCGCTGCCACACGCGGACTGCGTCGTCCTGCTCGACGTGCTCCACTACCACGCTCCGGAGGCGCAGGACGCGCTGCTGGAGCGGGTGGCGGACAGCCTTTCTCCCGGGGGAGCGATCCTCGTGCGCGAGGCCGACGCCGGCCGCCAGCGGTTCGTGGCCAGGGCGGCGGAGCGCTTTGCGGCGTTCCTCGGGTGGCACCGGACGGCGGGCCGCTTCCACTACCGGAGCAGCGAGGCGCTCGGGGCGACCCTCGAACACCTCGGGTTCCAGGTTCGGGTGGTGCCCGCCGGCAACGTGCTGCACCGGGCCAACGTGCTCGTCGTCGCCACCCGGGGAGGGACCGGACCGTCCGCCTTGGGGTGAGGGCGGGACCGCGCCTCAGGAAAAGATCCGCGACAGCACGACCGGGATACCGAGGCCGAGCAGGGCTCCGGCCGCGAGGTCCGCGATCCGCCCCGTGCCGAAAACGAGGAGCGCCACGCCGCCGGCGATGAGGAGCGCGGCCAGCGGGAGATTGGTCTGAATCACCGCGAGAATCCGGTGCCGTCTGGCGATCTTTTCCATGGTCGGATGGTACGCCGACGGACCGGCCGGAAGCCAGCATCGCCGCCCTCTGGCAAGGAGGTGACCGGCCCTGCGCTCCGTGTGACTCAGCACACAGTCTCTACCCTTCCGTTGGAGTAGCGTCAGATGTGACAAGGCGAAGGGAGGCAACGCGATGTGGAAGAAGGACGAAGGCCCGGCGGAAGCGACGCAGCCGCCGGGACCGGCGGCAGCGCCGCGTGTCGAGTCGCCGGCGCGCCCGCGGCCGGCGGGCGCGGAGCGGGCGACGATCGGTCGCTCGATCACCATCCGCGGGGATGTCACCGGCGAGGAGGACCTGGTCATCCAGGGCACCGTCGAGGGAACCGTGGACCTCAAGCAGTTCAACGTGACGGTAGGCCCGGAGGGCAAGGTCACGGCCGACGTGACGGGCCGCGGTGTCACGGTGGAGGGCGAGGTCAAGGGGAACCTGCACGCGCAGGAACACGTGGTGCTGCGCAGCACGGCGCGGGTGCAGGGCGATCTCGTCGCCCCGAAGGTGGTGATCGAGGAGGGCGCGGTCTTTCGCGGCAACATCGACATGAGCCCCAAGGGCGAGGGGGCGCGGCGGTCGGCAGCGGGGCCCACCTCCCTCGTGACTCCGGCGGGCGCCGCCACGGCGGCGGCGGAGGGCGAGGCGAGGGGGACGGCCAAGGCCTGAATGCTCTGGCCATCCCGGCGTGAGCACGGTCCCGCGGGACCGGGGCGGCCGGCGGCGCCTGACGCCCGCGTGGACGAGGTGCACGCGTCGCCTGGGATCGAGGCGCTGTTCGCCGGCCTCGAGCCCGACGGCAGCCGCAGAATCCTCGACCTCGGGCCCGCCGTGGGAGCGACCCTGGCGGTGTACTCGCCCTACGCCGCGACGGTCCGCTTCGTGGACCTCCTCGCGGGGTCCCTCGACGCTGGCGGCGAGCGTCTGAGGACGCCCGCGCTGGAGGACGGCGCCATCGGGGCCGCCCTCCCTGAAGTTGGAGAGCCCTACGACCTCATGCTCCTGTGGGACCTCCTCGACTACCTTGACCGCGACGAGGCGGCGCGCCTGATCGCAAGGCTCGACGGTCTGAGCCGGCCGGGGACGCGGCTCTACGCCGCGGTCGGGGTGGGGAGGACGACGCCCGCCCTGCCGCGCCGCTTCGAGCTCGTCGACACGGCGACGGTGCGCAGCCGGACGGTCTCGGCCGTGGAGGGGGGTGGCCCGGCGCTGGCGCCCGCCGAGGTGGAGCGCCGCCTGGCGCCTTTCCGTGTCACGAGGTCGGTCATCCTGCGCCACGGTGTCAGGGAGTACGTCGCCGTGCGTAGGGGCGACGAGGAGGAGACCCTCCACCTCACGGGACAGGGGGAGCCTCGGGTGGCGGGTCGCGTCCTCGGAGGGGTGCGGTCCCGGCGCATGGCGGAGGCCGTGGTGGCGGCCGCGGTCAAGGAGCGGAGCCGGTCCAGCGGACCGCCGCGGTGACCCCCCGCCGGTTGCGATGGCCGGCGGGACCGCGGGCCGGAGGGCGCCCCGACGGGGGCCGTCGCCGGGTTGCGGGGCGTCCGGAGAGCTCGTAACATCACCGCCGTCTGCACGGAAACCGAACTCCAAAGGAGGGGGATGACGATGCCAACCTGGAAGAGCGTGTGCGTAGCAGCCATCGTGCTGGCCTTCTCGCCGTGGGCTCTGGCCGCCCCGCAGCCGGCCCCGGAACAGATGTCGCCACAAGAGGCCGCACAGCGGACCACCGCGTTCCTCGAGGCGGCGGCCGCCTTCACCAGGGACGTCCGGCTGAACGCTGGAGGCCTCAAGGCGGTCCTCGAGAACATCGATTCGCTGAACAGCCTCAAGGACGACGAGGCGGGCGGCGAGCTCGCCGAACGCGCCTACTCCAACGGCCGCTACGACTTCGACGTCGTCCTGTCGGATCCCGACTATGTCGCCTGGTGCGGGAGCCACGGGCTCGATCCCAGGGGTTTCTTCCAGGACCTCATGAGGCTCCAGATGCTCGTGGCCCGCAAGGAGAGCGAGAGCGCCATCGCGCAGGCGAGGACGGCCCTGCCCGAGCAGCGCAGGCAGCTCGAGTCGTTGCGTTCGACCCTGGGCGAGGAAGGCTACAAGCAGAGCCTGGCCGCCCTGGAGGCCTCGCAGGCCCAGCTGGAGAGCATGAGCGCCGCGGTCCGGGAGCTGCCGGTACCCACGCCCGGGGAGCAGAAGCTCATCGACGCCAACCGCGATCGCATCGAGGAGGCGCTGCGCGGCTCGGAGGACGAACGCCCCTTCGAGGGACCCGGCCCGGGCGAGTGAGCGCGGCCGGGGACCGGGCCGTGACGGTACTCGCGGGGGAGGCCGGCTTCCGGCACAGGCGGAGGCAGGCCGGTCCTCCGGTGCGGTCTTGCGGCCGCGTGCAGCACACGTGACACAACGCAGGCCATGAGCCACCGGCGCCGGTCGTGCCTCAAGGCGGCGTCCCGGCCGGCCCCAGGAGCGCGCCGGCGCGGCGTTCGCGCGGGTTGAGGCTTTCACAACCGCCAGACGCTGTCCCTGCGCGGGTCACCCGATCCCCCTTGCGGTGTCATCCCGGCGGAGGTACATTCGGGGAGGGGGGATCTCGCGGGACAGTGATTCCCTGTTTGCGATATAATTGTCAGGATCAGGGGTGCCGGGGCGGTACATGGCCCGGCAGGACATTAGATAAGGGGGGAGAGAGACGACAATGAAGGCGTCAACGTATCGTTTTGTCAATCTGCTGCTGGTGGCCGCCCTCGTGGGGGGGATGGCGTGGCTCGTTCCGGGCAGCGCCGAAGCCGCCGCCGTGGACGTCAGCGTGGCCGTCACCGGCACGCCGGCGCCGGGCGCCACGGTGACCGCGAAGGCCACCATCACCATCAACGACGGCTCCAGTCTGCAGAGCATCACCTGGAGCCAGGTCTCCGGCGCGACGGCCGTCCTGTCGAACACCACGACCGACACCGTGACCGCGGCGCTGGGCAACCGCGCGGCCTACCGGCAGGCGCTGATCCACGCGCTCCTGAGTCCGCCGATCACCGACGCCCAGCTGCCGCCGAACGTTCCGGTTCCGCCGGGCGGCTTCGTCGGCGGGCTGCAGAACCGCTTCGAGGTGGTCGGGATCAATCCCTTCGCCCTCGAAGAGGGTGGTGCCGTGGTCCTGGATGTGAAAGTGGTCACTTCCTCGGGCACCTACCACGCCGAGGCCGACATCGCCACGGCGCTGCCCTGGGCCACCACCACGGGCATCCGCAACGTGCCGATCAACGTCCCCGTGGTCCTTCACGGGAAGACCCAGTCCTCCTACAACTGGGTGCTGACGGCTCCCGCGGGCTCCACCGCGACGCTGACGGATCCCGCCATGCAGAGCCCTGAGTTCACCCCCGATGTCGCCGGGGCCTACACGGTCGCCGTCACCGACCAGGCCGCCAACGCCACCGAGACCCTGATCATCTTCGCGGGCACCTGGAAGGGCGTCATCGTGGGTCAGGACGCCAACGGGCGCCCCAAGGTCGATACGGCCTGCACCGGCTGCCACGCTCCGGGCACCGCCATCGACATGTTCACGCCGTGGAAGAACACCGGCCACGCCGAGATCTTCACCGACAACCTGAACACGTCGACCCACTACAGCGAGTCCTGCCTGGTGTGCCACACCGTCGGCTACGATCCCGCGGCCAGCAACAACGGCTTCGACGACCAGCCCGACTTCGCGGCGTTCATCGCCTCCGGCATGCTCCACGACGCGCAGCCCGACAACTGGACCAACATGCTGGCCCAGTTCCCCAAGACCGCGCGGCTGGCCAACATCCAGTGCGAGAACTGCCACGGCCCGCAGAACAGCGCCGCCCACATGACGGGCGCTGGCGGCCCCCGGCAGAACCTGTCCTCCGAGATGTGCGGCAGCTGCCACGGCGAGCCTCTCCGCCACGGCCGCTACCAGCAGTGGCAGCTCTCGGGTCACGCCAACTACACGCTGGCAGATGAAGAAGGCATGAACGGCACGTGCGCCAAGTGCCACACTGCCAACGGCTTCATCGCGTGGATCGACTCCAACTTCTCTGAGTCCAGCCTGCAGATCACCTGGACGGCGGACCAGATCCACCCCCAGACCTGCCAGGCCTGCCACGACCCGCACGCCATCGGCACCACCTCGGGCAGCCCGGCGAGCAACGCCACCGTGCGGATCAGCGGCGACACTCCGATGCTGCCGGCCGGCTTCGTGGCCTCGGGCGTCGGCCGTGGCGCCGTCTGCATGACCTGCCACAACAGCCGTCGCGGTCTGCGCAACGACGATACCTTCGCCGTGTCCTCGGCCGCCCAGGCGCCGCACGTGGGCACCCAGGCCGACATGGTCATGGGCCAGAACCTCTACTTCGTCCAGACCGGCGAGCGCGGCGTGCACTCCCACGTCACCGACACCTGCGTCGGCTGCCACATGGGCGCGACGCCGCCGCCCGACCTGCTGTCCTACGATCAGGGCGGCACCAACCACACGTTCTACGCGAGCAAGGACATCTGCTCCAAGTGCCACAACTCCATCACCGCCGAGACGGTGCAGGGCCCCGTGGAGGCCAAGCTGGCGAGCCTGCAGCAGGCCATCGGCCAGGGCATCCTCGCCGTGATGCAGACACAGATCCAGAAGGGCGCCACCATCGACCTGGGTGGCCTCGCCACCGTCACCAACGTGGCGCAGGTCAGCGGCATCCAGGTGCTGGACAGCCACGGTCAGCAGGGCATCACCGTGACGATGGCCGACAACACCGTCATCGGCCCGGTGACCATGGGCAGCGTCAAGGTCGTTCCGGCGGCCGGCAGCGCCGTCCCGCTGTGGAACGTGGCGGACCCGAGCCTGCCCAAGGCGACCTGGAACCTGCTCGTCGTCGAGACCGACGGCAGCACCGGCGTCCACAACCCGTCCTTCATCACCAGCGCCCTCGACGTCGCGCTGTTCGCGGTGAAGAACGCCAATCCGAACCCCTCCGGCGGGTTCGTCAACCCCGCCAACAACGGCGGTCCCGGCAACGGCGCCGGCGCGGTGTCGTGCACCTCGCCGTTCGTCTACTGGGCCGAGATCGTCGCCCGCAACGAGGGTGAGGCCGGCAGCGTGTGGCGCACCGACCTCGTGGCCCGCAACCTGGTGTCGTCCAACGCGGCCGTGAAGTTCGTGCTCCACGCGCCGTCGGGCGAGACCTCGGCCACCTCCACCATCGCGGGCGGCAGCCAGGGCGTCTACCAGGACGTAGTGGGCATGATGAACATGACCGACGCCAAGGGCTCCCTGGAGATCTGCTCCGACCAGCCGCTGCAGGTCCTCGGCCGCATCTTCCAGGCCGGTGAGGACGGCACCTACGGCCAGTTCATCGACGGCCACGTCGCCAACCTCGGTCTGGCCACCGGCCAGACGGCCTCCCTGCTCGGCCTCCGTCAGGAGACCGGGAAGTTCCGCACCAACATCAGCGTGACCAACGGCGGTGCGACGGCGGCCCAGGTCTCCATCGCGCTCTACGCCACCGACGGCACCGCGCTGACGACCTACACCCTGTCCCTGGCGCCCGGCCAGGTCTACCAGGACCTCGCGCCTTTCGAGGCCCGGGCCAACAAGCCGGACCTGGGCTTCGGGTTCGCCACCGTCACCGTGCTCTCGGGTGACAACGTCCTCACCTCCGGGGTCGGTCATCGACATGACCTCGAACGATCCGACCACCATCCCGATGAAGCAGTAGAGCCACTGCGACACGGGTGACCGGGGGCGGCAGCGCGAGCTGCCGCCCTCTTCCTTTTGCGGGGGGCCCAGCGGCCCCCCGCCCGGTGGTCCCCCGGTTCTTTGACGGTCGATCGAGGCAGGCGGTCCGACGCGCTCTCCGCCGCAGCGCTGCCATCCGTGGGCCACTGAGCGCTGTGGCGGTTCAATCACGCGATCAAAGAATGTAGACCAGGGCTTTAGCCCTGGGTCCGCAGTGCGCCTCGCCAGCTGCAGGGAGGTGTGCCCGGGCGAGGCCGAACCGGTTCCGCAGGCCACGGCCCGCATTCGGCGGGCTGAATTCCGGGCTGCTTTCGCGGCAGCCGGGACGCCGCCCGCGGCCCGACGACGGCGAAAGGAAAGGCCCGGGACGCCATGGTGCGCGTCCCGGGCCTCGGTTCGTCCGGCCCCTCGCGGGGCGGGTTCGACGTGACTACTGCGGGGAGAGGACCACGAACAGCCCGCTTCCCTGGCGGATGATGCGCAGCAGCACCTCGCCGTTGGCCTGCGAAGCCAACTTCTCGAACGCCGCCGCGCTCTTCACCGGCTGGTGGTCGATGTCCTGGATGACGTCACCGGGCTTCAGGCCCTCCTGCGCCGCCGGGCTGGACGGGTCGAGCTGGGTGATGACGACGCCGGGCGTTCCGGCGGGGAGGCCGAGCCGGTTGAGGAGGTCGGGGGTGAGGTTCTGCACCGTGATACCCCTCAGGGTGCCCTGGGAGGGCGCCTGCGCGCTGCCCGCCGTGATGCCGAGGTTGGTCGGGCGGGTGCCGAGGGTCACGCTGACGGTGATCTCCTTCCCCTCGCGGAGGATTCCGAGCTTCGCGACGCTGCCGGGGTTCATGGAGGCGACCGTCGAGGTGAGCTGGTCCTTTCCGGACACCGGCGTGCCGTTGACGCTCTGGATGACGTCGCCCTGCTTGAGGCCCGCCCTGGCGGCCGGGGAGTCCTTGGTGACGTCCTCGACCAGGGCGCCGGCGATGTTGGGGACCTTGAACTGGCGGGCGAGCTGCTCGGTGAGGTCGCCCACGGTGATGCCCAGGTAGCCGCGCTCAACCTTGCCGGTCTTGATCAGGCTCTCGGTCACGTGCCTGACGATGTTGGCCGGAATCGCGAGCCCGATGCCGTTGGAGCCGCCCTCGCCGCCACCGGCGGCGCTGCCGCTCACCATGGCCGTGTTGAGCCCCACGACGCGTCCGTGGACGTCCACCAGCGCGCCTCCGGAGTTGCCTGGGTTGATGGCCGCATCGGTCTGGATGAAGTCCTCGAAGCTCTCGATGCCCAGACCGGCGCGGCCCACGGCGCTGACGATGCCTCGGGTGACGGTGAAGTTGAGCCCGAACGGGTTGCCGAAGGCCATCACGCTGTCACCCACGCTCAGCTTCGACGAGTCGGCCCAGACCGCGGTGGGCAGGTCCTTGGCTTCGATCTTGACCACGGCCACGTCCGTCTCCGGGTCGGCGCCCACCACCTTGGCCTTGAAGACCCTCTTGTCCGAGAGCATTACCTGGATCTGGCTCGCCTTGGCGATGACGTGGTTGTTGGTGACGATGTAGCCGTCCGAGGTCACGATGATGCCGCTCCCGAGGGCGTGCTCCTGCTGCTGCCTGGGGATGCTGTAGGGTCCGAACATGTTGCCGAAGAACTGCCGGAAGAAGGGGTCGTTGAAGTAGGGGGACTGCTGGACCTTGATGACCTGGGTCGTCTGGATGTTGACGATGGTCGGTGTCACGGTCTGGGCGATGCGCTCGTTGGCCTTGTCGATGCTCGCGAGGACGTCGATGTTCGGTCCCTCGAGCCCCGCGCCGTCGCGCAGGACCACGCCCTGGGCTGTATTCTGGCCGAAGCACGCGTAGGCGGCCAGGCTGACGACGAGGATCGCCGCGAAGCTGGTGGCCGCTCTCAACGGCCGGTTCAATCCGAGTGTCCTTCCTGCCTGTCTCATTTCAGAGTACCTCCGCTCTGTCATGGAAGCAGAAATGGGGGTCATCGGATTCCCATGCGGCGCGTCCGCGGGTCCAGAGCGCCGGGGGCGCGGTGCTAGAGTGAGCGCGGTCCGCCGCCGGCGGTTCCAGGCCCGGACCGATGGGGGACCGTCGTGATCGCCTTCAAGACCCTTCTCCTTGGGCTGGTGTTCGGCCTTGCGCCGATCCATTTCGTGGTGGGACCGCCCGTGACCACCGTGGACGTCCTGGTGGACGGCACGCAGGTGGCCACCGTCCGCGGCGAGCCGTGGCAGCTCGCCTGGAACTTCGGACCGGCGCCGTTGCCCCACGAGATCGAGATCGTCGGGCGCGACGCCAGGGGAAACGAGGTCGCCCGTGACCGCCAGTGGGTGAACCTGCCGCGGCCTCAGACCGAGGCGAGCCTGGCGGTGAGGAGGGGGGGTGCGGGCGCACCGCCCGTGGCCAGCCTGTCCTGGAACACCGTCGACGGGAGCAGGCCGAAGCGGATCATCGTGGAGCTGGACGGCACGGAGCTCCCGGTGAGCGACCCCGACCGGATCCAGCTGCCCGCCGTGGACCTGACGAGGTCGCACTTCCTCGCCGCCGAGGTCAGGTTTCCCAAGGGGGTGGTGGCGCGGGCGGAGTGCAGCTTCGGCGGGGGCGTCGAGGACGCCGCCAGGAGCGGGCTGACCGCCGTTCCGGTGGTGCTCCGGCCGGGCCGGGAGCTGCCGCCGTCCGACGCCATGCAGGGCTGGTTCGAGTCGGGCGGCGCGCCGCTGCGCGTCGTCGGCGTGGAAAAGGGCTACTCCGACGTCGTGGCCGTCTTCGACCTCGACTGTGCCGGCCGGTTCACGGGCATCACGCCGGACAACCGTGCCAGCGCCATCCTGCAGTACACCATCCCGATCCAGCCGAGCGAGGGCGGGGACCGGCTCCAGGGGATGTGGGGCGTGCCCCGGCCGGTGAAGACCGGCGGCAACGAGGTCCGGAAGATCTTCGCCGTGTCGTTCCCCATGGACCTTGACGTGGACGAGTTCCGCGCCCTGATCTTCCACTGGGCCATGCCCGCGGCGGACCGCAAGGAGGGCGCCCTGGCCAACGCCGTGGCCACGGCGGGGATGGTCGCCGCCACGCTGAACCGCCGCCGGGCGGTGGTCGTGTTCGTCTGCGACCCCTCGCCGGACGCGAGCACCGTCAGCGTCGAGGCGGCGCGCGCCTACCTGGAGGCCCTCGACGTGCCGCTGTTCGTGTGGACGCCGGACCGGAGGGTCGCGGACAGAGACCTGCCGGGGTGGGGGCCTGCCGAGGACGCCTCCACGGACCTCCAGCTCCAGGGCGCCATCAGCCGGCTCAAGACGGCCCTCGAGGCGCAGCGTATCGTCTGGGTCGAGGGGCTCCACCTGCCCCAGACCATCCGGCTCACGCCCGGGCCCAAGCCCGTGTTCATCGCCCGGGGTGTGGTCCGCCAGGCGAAGCCCGCCGCCCGCTGAGCCGTCCTCCCGCGGCTGCCCCGGCCCGACGGAGCCGCCGGCGGCGGGAATCCGCCGCCACAGGCGGCGTTTTGGAGGGGGCCACTGGAGGGAGCTGATGAGAAGGGTCGGCGTGATCGGGTCCGGTGCGGTGGGAAGGGCGCTGGCGGCGGGGTGCGTCGCGCACGGCTACGAGGTGATGATCGGCAGCCGCCAGCCGGGAAAGCTGGAGAGCTGGGCGGCGCAGGCCGGACCCTCGGCGCGCACGGGTACCGTCGCCGAGACGGCGCGTTTCGGCGAGCTGGTCGTGCTCGCGGTGCAGGGCTCGGCGGCCGAGGACGCCGTGCGGCTGGCTGGTCCTGCCGCCCTCGCCGGGAAGACGGTCATCGACACCACCAACCCCATCGCCGGGCCTCCCGGCGCCTCCGGCGTGCTGCCCCTGTTCACGGACTCCCGCCAGTCGCTCATGGAACGGCTCGCCGCGGCGGCGCCGGAGGCGCGGTTCGTGAAGGCGTTCAGCTGCGTGGGCAGCGGGCTGATGGTCGGGCCCGACCTGCGTGGCGGTCCCCCCACCATGTTCATCTGCGGCGACGACGCCGCGGCCAAGGAGGAGGTGGTGGAGCTCCTGCGGTGGTTCGGCTGGGACGCCGAGGACATGGGTGGGGCCGAGGCGGCGCGGGCCATCGAGCCGCTCTGCATGCTGTGGTGCATCCCGGGCTTCGCCCGCGGCGACTGGACCCACGCGTTCAAGGTGCTGCGGCCCTGAGGAGGGCGGGAAGACGGGCGTGACGCGGGGAGGCCTGGCGAAGACGGCGGCCGTCGCGCTCCCGGCGGCGCTCCTCGCCGCCATCGTGGCGGCGTGGGTTGCCTGGCGCGGTCCGGAGCTCGCACTGACCGCCTCGTCCCTGTCCGGCGCCATCGGCGATCTGCTGGCGCTGGCCGGCCTCGTCGGCCTCGCCGCCATGGTCGTCCTGGGCACGCGCTTCCCCTGGGTGGAGCGTGTCTTCGGCCTCGACCGCGTGTACCGGTTCCACCGGGTCCTGGGTCTCACCGTGCTCGCCGTGTTCGCCGGCCACGCGCTGCTGCGGACCCTCCACTACTCCCTGCGCCACGGCGGGACGTGGAGCTGGCGCTTCCTGTTCGACTTCAGCCCGCGCGACGTGGCGCTGCTCCTGGGTCACGTGGCCTTCGCTGCGCTCCTCGTCGTCGTGGCGGTAGTCCTGCTGGGCCGCCACCGCGTCCCGTTCCGCCTCTGGAAGTCGGTGCATCTCCTCGTCTATCCGGCGGTGGTCCTCGGGTTCGTCCACGCCTGGATCAAGGGTGCCGACGAGTTCGCCGAGCCCCCAACCGGGCGGTCTACGTCGTCCTCGCCGCGGCGCTCCTCGCGGTCACCGGGTACCGGCTCGCCTACCGGCTGGGCCGGGACCGCCGGCGGACCTGGCGCGTGGCCCGCGTCGAGCCGGAGACCCGCGACGTCACCTCCCTGGTGCTGGAGCGGCCCGAGGGCGCGGGGCCGTTCGCCCGCCGCCGGGCAGGCCAGTTCGCGGTCATCCGCGTGTGGCGCGGCGGGCGCTGGAGCGAGCCGCACCCGTTCACGATCTCGGCGCCGCCGGCCGCGGAGGAGCTCCGGTTCACGATCAAGGCGGCGGGGCGCTTCACCTCCGCGGTGCCGTCGCTTGCCCCGGGCACTCCGGTGCTGTGCGAGGGGCCCTACGGCGTCTTCACCGCCGACCTCGAGAGGGAGCGGGAGGTCGTGATGATCAGCGGCGGCGTGGGCATCACGCCGTTCCTCAGCCTCATCCGTCACGCCGTCCCGGCCGTGCCGGGAGGCCGCATCACGCTGATCTGCGCCAACCGGACCGCGGACGACATCGTGGCGCGGGAGGAGCTGGGCGCCGCGGCCCGGGGCGGGCGCGTGCGGGTCGTCCACGTCCTCAGCCAGGCGGAACCGGATTCCCTGCCTGCCGGCGGCGACGGCGTCACGTTCGAGCGGGGCCACGTCACGGCGGAGCTGCTGGCCCGCCACGTGCCGTCGGCGCGGGCCTCGTTCCTGATGTGCGGCCCGCCGGCGATGCAGGAGGCGGTGTTCCGCGCCCTGCGGGAGGCCCACGGCGTGCGGCGGCGCCGTGTCCGGCGGGAGCTCTTCTTCTACTGACGTCCGCCCGGCGCGCCCGCGGGGGGCGCGAAGACCAGCGCTCCGGGGTCGATGGGGACGTCGATCTCGGGGTCGTAGCTGGTGGTGATGGTGGTGCGGTAGGTCGACAGGACCTGCTGCTGCTCCACGCGGCGGAGCAGGTAGCGGGTGCCGTCGATCCACAGCGTGACGTGCTCGTCCTCGACGGTGACCTCGCCCGAGCCGGTCGCGATGGTGTAGGGCGTCTCGCGGCCCCGGCCGCGCAACCGGAAGCAGAGCACGCCGCGGTCGTCGGCGTCGGGCAGCCTCTCGGGCGCGATGAGGAAGGCACCACCGTGCACGGTGCCGGGCATGAGCATCCCGGGGACGCGGAGGGAAGCGCCGTCGGACACCCCGGAGGCCACGTCCAGCGCATCCTGGAGCGAGGCCGCGCGGCGCAGCCCGGGGCTGGCGTCCCACCAGGAGAGCACGCCGCCGTCTCCCAGCCACACCGTGTACGTGGCCTTGCGCTCCCCGAGGCCGGTGTCCGTGAACCGGAAGAGGAACCCGCCGGGGCGCACGAACGCCGTGGAGAACGGCTGGCGGCTCCCGAAGCTGCCCCCCTCCACCGCCGATGCCGTCGTCACCTCGCCCGTGTCGCGGTAGCTCGAGCAGCGCGCGTAGACCTTGTTCATGGTGAGCAGGATCTTGACGGGCGACGGGCCCGCGGCCTCCGCTGCCGGGGGCAGCTCCTGTCCCGCCGCTCCGGGCGCGAGCGCCAGGGCCGCCAGCGCGCACAGCACGCTCAGGGTCTTCGCTGCAGCGTTCATGGCTCGTCCTCCTCGCGCCGGAAACGGCCGCCCTCTATCATGGGCACCAGTATGGCCCCCTCCCTCGCCGAACGGCTCCGCCTCACCGCCACGTCCATGGGGCGAGCCCTCCGCCACCGCAACTACCGGCTCTACTTCTACGGACAGGGTACCTCCCTGGTGGGCACCTGGCTGACGCGCGTCGCCATGAGCTGGCTCGTGTACCGGCTCACCGGCTCCGAGCTGCTCCTCGGGGTCGTCGGGTTCGCGGGACAGATCCCCACGTTCCTGCTCTCCCCGTTCGCCGGCGTCCTGGTGGACCGGCTCGACCGGAGGCGGGTGCTGGTGGTCACCCAGGTGCTGGCCATGGTGCAGTCGGGGCTGCTCGCCGTGCTCACCATCAGCGGCGTCGTCACGGTTCCCCAGATCGTGGTGCTCGCCCTCTTCCAGGGCCTGGTGAACGCCTTCGACATCCCGGCGCGCCAGGCATTCGTGGTGCAGATGGTGGACGCGCGGGAGGACCTTCCCAACGCCATCGCCCTGAACTCGTCGATGGTCAACGGCGCCCGCCTGCTCGGCCCCTCCCTGGCCGGCATCCTCATCGCGGTGGTGGGGGAGGGGTGGTGCTTCGCCATCGACGCGGCCAGCTACGTGGCCGTGGTCGTCTCCCTCGTCGCCATGCACCTGCGGCCGCAGCCCCGCGCCTCGGGCCGCGCCCGCTTCCTCAGCGAGCTCAACGAGGGGCTGCGCTACGTGGCCGGCTTCGCCCCCGTGCGGGCGATCCTCCTGCTGCTCGCCTGCGTCAGCCTCACGGCCATGCCGTACGCCGTGCTCATGCCCGTCTTCGCCGGGGAGATCCTGCACGGCGGCGCGCACACCTTCGGCCTGCTCATGGCCGCTACCGGGGTGGGCGCCCTGGTGGCCGCGCTCTGGCTCGCCGCCCGGCGCACCGTACTGGGCCTCGGCCGCGTCATCGCCGTGGCCGCGGGAACGTTCGGCGGCGCCCTGGTGGCCTTCTCCTTCTCGCGGTGGCTGTGGCTCTCGGTGCTCCTGCTCGTGGTCGCCGGCGGGGCGATGATGCTGCAGATGGCGTCGAGCAACACCGTGGTCCAGACCCTCGTGGACGAGCGCATCCGAGGACGGGTGATGAGCTTCTACGCCGTTGCCTTCCTCGGCATGATGCCGTTCGGAAGCCTCGCCGGGGGGTGGCTCGGCCAGCGCCTGGGAGCCCCCGTCGCGGTGAGGCTCGGGGGCTCGATCACGATCCTGGGGGCGCTCCTCTTCCTTCGCAAGCTGCCCGAGCTCCGGCGGCTGGTGAGGCCCGTCTACGAGCGTCTCGGCATCCTGCCGGAGATCGCGGACGGGCTCGGACTCAGCACCAACCTCACCGTCCCGCCCGAGCGGTGAGGACGGCGGACCCGCGAACCCTCCGGCGGTGGGGGCGGGAGGCTTCTTTCGCCGGCCGGTTCACGCCGGCGGTGCGGATGCCCGTTCGCGCTGCCAGAACGGCGGCACCATGCGGCCGCGCCGGATCGCCCAGGCCAGGAGCAGCACCGCGGCCGCCATGCACACCACCACCGCCGCGACCGAGGCCTCGGGGCCGAAGGCGCCGCCGGTCAAGAGAGTGGACCCCTCAAACTTCGACACCACAAGGCCCCGCGCCTTCGACCCCGAGACGGCGGCGCCGAACAGGCCGGCCTCGGCGAAGTTCCAGCCCATGTGGATGCCGATGGGGAGCCACAGGCGCCGGGTGGCTGCCCAGGCGGCCCCGAGCAGCAGCCCCGCCTCCAGGGCGATGGCCGCCGCGCTCCAGGCCGTCGCGTTTGCGTTGGCGAGGTGCGCGGCGCCGAAGAGCAGCGAGGTGATGGCCAGCGCCGCCCACGTCCCCAGTCCCTCCTCGGTCATCCGGAGGATGATGCCGCGGAAGAGGATCTCCTCGACGAACCCCGAGTACAGCGCCATGGCGAGCGGCGGGAGCAGCACGGCGGCGCGGTTGACCCCGTCGACGGACCAGCCGCCGAGGGCGCCGATGACCGCGACCGTGAGCGCCATCAGGGCGATCCCCGCCAGCGTCCCGGCGCCGAGCCCGGCGGCGGCGCGGCGCGGCGCCAGCTCGGCGGCCCGGCGGCGCTCGACCACGCGCACGAAGAGCACGTAGACGGCCAGGGCGGTGAGGACCGTGGGCAGCGCGACGGCCAGCCCCAGCGCCGGCGGGATCTTCCCATACACGGCCCGGAGCAGGCTGCGCACGGCGAGCTGCACCCCTGTCGCCGCGACGGTGACGAGGACGAAGGCGAGGACGATACGGACCAGCGGGAAGGTGAGGATCTTGCGGGCGATCGACGGGCGCGGTGCGACGGTGACGGGGGGGGCGTTCTCCATGGGCTCTCCTCGAGGTGTGGGATGGCTCGGCCGCCGGTGCGGCCAGTGATCTCTACGGAGCGTGTCCCGAAAGGTTACGCGGGGGAGGGCGCAGCAGCGGCGGCGCCACGGGCGGGCGGGCCCACCGGGTCGGTCACGCGCCCGCGACCGGGCCCCCGGTCGAGCCGCCGCCGGCGCTCCGGCCCGGGCCGCGGCCGGCGTCCCGGACGGCGGAGACGGCGGGTCGGGGACGCTCGGTGACGGCGTGACGAGAAGGCGTGCAGCTCAGACCGCGAGGCGTGGACATGGCTCTCCGGGCGGGTGGTCCGGACCGGGCATCCTGCAGGGTTCCGCCCGCGCAGGAGGCGGGCGGCGGAGCTCACTCCTCGAACTGAGGAGGCTGGGGACCGGGGACGATACCGGCGATATCCGGATCCTCCCCCGGGGCGACGGCCGACTTGTCACCCTTCTCGTCCCGGCGTTGTGCGCGCTTCTCAGCCTTTTCCTTGCGCTTCTCCTGCCGTGCGCGCTCTCTTGCGCGCTTCGCGAACGTCGCGGACCTGTTCTGCGCCATGGTGCCTCCTTGGTCGTGGGGTCAATGTTTCGGTGCGGTGCGATGTCCAGTCGCAAGCCGCGCCGGGCTTTCGTGACGGCACGAGCGGTCGGACGAAAAAGAGGCCGCCTCGACCCGCCGCGTCTCATTCTAGCAGCTTGCCCCGGCGCCCGGGTCCATGCCCGCCGGCGCCCGCGCACGACGGCTGGCCGCACCCCGGCGGCGTCCCGCGAGGGAGCCTCCGGACGGCGCGTGTCCGCGGCCGAAGACGTCCGGAAGGGCGGACTCCCGGGTGAGGTGCGAGCTCCCGTCCCCGGCGAGCCGCCGTCGCCTCCCCGGCCACCGCGGGGGCCGCCGGTCGAGCCGTGTCGGGCCATCCGTGTGGCTCGGGTTACACTTCCCACGTATTGTACAAGCTACGTATGCACTGTATGCTGAGGCGTCGCTCCGGAGGGACCATGCCGAAGAGGATCCGATTCTTCCCGCTCGCCGTCGTTGGCTTCGCCTGCCTGGCCCTCGTCCCGGCGGTACCGGGCGGTACCCCGTTCACCTCGACCGTGGAGGCGTGGTCGTCTCTCACCCTGAAGGCGCCCAGCCGGCCCGCGGAGAACGTCCGCCTGAGCGCCGGCCACCTCGCCCTCACTCTCGCCTCGGGCTCAGCGGCCCCGGTGCTGGCGGGGGACGAGGTCGTCGGCGTCTTCTTCTCCGGGAAGGGGCACCTGGAGTACACGTCCGCGGACGCCCTCGAGCGCCCCGTCGTCGTCTACAACGTCAAGGAGAACACGAAGCTCGAGGCGGTGCCCGGCACGGACGGGCTCGTCATACGGGAGGACTTCACCGAGGCCCTCTGGCTCGACGGCGGGGCCTGTCTCCAGAGCCTCCCCGCCGCGGGCGAGGGGACTGCGCTGGATCCCCTGTTCAGGGCCCACCGGGAGAGGTTCGGAGACGTCCGCGACACCCCTCTTGCGCACGCCTTCGCGGCCTGGCGGCTCGACGGCTCCCGGGACGCCCTGGTCCGCGCGGAGCTCGGCGGCGGCAAGACAGACCTCGTCTACGTCCTCGACGGGGGCGAGGCGAAGAGCGAGAGGGTGGCGGCCGTCCACGAGACTGGCTTGAACAAGGGCGAGGTGTACCTCACGGTGCTCTCGAACCAGCCGTTCGGCCGAGACCGCCGGGACCCCGTGGTGCCCCGGTACCTCCTCACCGCCGTCGACCTGGACGTCACCGCCTCCGACGGGAACGATCTCACCATGACCGCGACGGAGACGTTCACCGGCACCGGTGTCCCGGTCAGCGTGCTTCTCCTGGACCTGTACGACACGACCTACGGCCGCAGCGTTCTCGATCCCCGGCACCTTCGCGTCCAGGGCGTGTTCGACCAGACCGGCCGGCCGGTCCCGTTCGACCACTGCAAGGACGAGCTCGCGGTGGGCCTCCCCGAGCCGCTGAGGGGAGGGGGGTCGGTCACGCTCCGCTTCGAGATCGAGGGCGACATCCTGGCCCGTCCCAACGGGGACAACTACTGGATCCTGGGGGTCGAGCCCTGGTTTCCGACCGCCGACCTGGCCCACCAGTACTACACCGTGCACGCCACGCTGAAGGTCAGGAAGCCCTTCGTCCCCCTGCTGCCCGGCGCGACGGTCCGGCGGACCGCGGAGGGGGACTGGAACGTCCTCGAGACGCGAATCGACAAGCCGGTGCAGTTCATGGTGATGATGGCCGGGAAGTACGTCTTCGACGAGGCCACGCAGGACGGTGTGACCGTGAGGGTCGCCTCCTACGCCTCCGGCAACCGGCGGGCCTTCAAGAAGCTCGTCAACCTCTCGCAGAAGATGATCACCTACTACGCGGCGTTCCTGGGACCGTTCCCGTTCAAGGAGTTCAACGTCGTCCAGATCAACGACCTCGGCTGGGGCCAGGCCCCGCCGGGGTTCATGTTCATCACCAACGAGGCGTTCGCACCCATCGGGGACCGCGTCAACCAGCTCTACAGCGGGGGCATCAACGAGCGCTTCGCCCACGAGATCGCCCACCAGTACTGGGGACACGTGGTCAAGATGCCGAGCCGCGAGGAGCAGTGGCTCACCGAGTCCTTCGCCGAGGTCTCGGCGGGGCTGCTCATCCGCGACCTTCGCGGCAAGAGTGATTTCAAGGGGCTCACCGCGGTGTGGGAGTCGCGTGCCGGGATGGTCGCCGACCGGGCGCCGATTCCGCTGGCTAACATGCTGCGCAACCGCTCGGACTACGCTTCCGCCGCCCTTACCAGGACGTACCTCCTCTACTTCAAGGGTCCGTGGATCCTCGACGCCGTCCGCCGCGACATCGGCGACCGGAGGTTCCTGATCTTCCTGCGCTCCTGCCAGTCGACAATGGCGTGGAGGTTCGGCAACACGGCGATCGTGGAGAAGGTCCTGGAGGCGGTCACGAAGAAGAGCTGGAAGCCCTTCTTCGACCGCTACTACTGGGGCACGGAGATGCCGAAGTAGGCCGCGCCGCGGCCGCCGCGGGAGCCGCGAGCCATCCTTCCACGGGGCGGACTCCGCGAGGACGCCGCGGCAGACGGCGAGGCTCCCCCTCCCGATCCTCTCCGGAAGGGCCCGCGGGGCGGGCAGGCGGTCCGCTCCTGATACCATGCGCCCGGAGGAGCGCCGTGTCTGAATCGCCGCAGCCGGTCAACACCGGAGTCAAGGCCCGGGAGGCTACGCCGGCCGCCCTCGGGCCCTGGAGCAGGATGGAGTTCGAGGGCACACCCATCTACGTCGATCCCGACGTCCCCGATTGGTTCGTGCCCAACGCCCGCGCCGACGCCATCCTCGGCCACCTCCTCCAGGGAGCCTCCGCGGCCGAGGCGGCGGAGCGCTACCGCGACGCCTGGGGCGTCACGGGGGAGACCGCCTGGGACGACGTCCAGCGCGTGCTGGCGCGGATGCCCCTCCGGCGTCCCCGGCCCCGAACCGGCCGGGGCGACGTCCTCGGGCTCGACCGGCTCTCCGAGTGCTGGCTGCACGTCTCCAACCGCTGCAACCTCGCCTGCACGCACTGCATGTTCGCCTCCTCGCCCCACGACACCCTGGAGCTGCCGACGGAGAGGCTCCTGGCGATCGTCGCCGAGGCGCGGGCTTTGGGGTGCAGGATCTTCTACCTGACCGGCGGCGAGCCGCTCATCCACCCGGGGTTCGGGACGGTGTGCCGGGAGATCGTGTCGGATCCCGAGGCCCACGTCGTCGTCCTCAGCAACACCCTGGCGGTGCCGCGCCTGGCCGGCGATCTTGCCGGGCTGCCCCCGGAACGGGTGCACTTCCAGGTCAGCCTGGACTGCCCCCGCGACCACCACGACGCGGTGCGGGGCGGCGGCAGCTACGAGCTGGTCCTGGAACGCTGCGGGAGGCTCGTCGACATGGGGTTTCCGGTGGCGCTGGCCATGGCCGTGGACGCCCGCAACGCCCACCACATGCCCGACGTCGTCGGGGTCGCCGCCTCCCTCGGGGTCGCCTCCGTCCACTACCTGTGGCACTTCGTCCGGGGCGGCGGCGTCGCCATTGCGCGCGCCCCCGTGGGCGCCCTGTTCGCCGGCCTTCGCGAGGCCCACGCCCTGGGCGGCGGTGCCGGCGTGGGCATCGACAACGTGGCCATCGTGGCGTCGCAGGTCTTCTCCCTGCCGGGGACCCGGCACGACCTCTCCAACGCGGGGTGGCAGTCGCTGGCCGTGGGCCCCGACGACAGGGTCTACCCCACGGCGGCGATGGTGCTCGATCCCCGGGTGGCATGCGGGCCCGCCGGCGCGCCCCTCGGCGAGGTGTGGCGCGGCAGCCCGGTGCTCGACGAGCTGCGCCGGGCCACCGTCGCCGGCGCCCCCCCCGCCGACGCCCCCCTCGCGTACCTGACCGGGGGCGGCGACGTCGACCACAGCTTCTTCGCCGGCGGCGCCTTCGCCGGGAACGATCCCTACCGGGAGCTCACCGAGAGGCTCGCGCTGTGGCTCATCGCCTCCGCCGCGGGCCCCGACCCGTCCCCCGGTCGCGCGGCGTTCCGCGCCCGCATGGGGGAGCGCGTGGAGGCCTGCTCCGACGCGAGCTGCGGGGTGGCGTTCACCCACTCCAACTGCGTGCTCTCCCTGCCCGGCAGGGACGGCCACACGCTGGTGAAGGACTTCTACGCCGCGGCCGCGGCCGAGCCGGACGCCGGTATCGCCAACCCGGTGGACTTCGGCGAGGAAGCGGCCCATGTGGCGCCGGAGGCGAAGACCCGCTCCTACGGCTGCGGCAGCCCCGTCCTGGATGCCGCTCCGGCGCCGGGGGAGACGGTGGTCGACCTGGGCTGCGGCGCCGGGATGGAGTGCGCCATCGCGGCGCGCCGGGTGGGCGCGGGGGGGCGGGTCGTCGGCGTCGACATGCTCGACGAGATGCTGGAGCTCGCCCGGCGCACCGCGGCCCACGCCGCCCGTGAGCTCGGCTACGACGTGTTCGAGCCCCGCCGCGGCCTGCTCGAGGCGGTTCCCTGCCCCGACGCCTTCGCCGACGTGGTCATCTCCAACTGCGTGGTGAACCTGTCGGTGAGCAAGCGCCGCACCTTCCAGGAGATCATGCGGGTGCTCAAGCCCGGAGGGCGGCTGGTCGTGGCCGACGTGGTCACCGACGAGGAGCCCCCTGCGGCGATCCGCACCAGCGAGCGGCTGCGGGGCGAGTGCCTCGGCGGCGCCATGCTCCAGGCGGACCTGTTCGCGCTCCTGGAGGACTGCGGCTTCACCGCCGTCACCCTCCTCAAGCGATTCCCGTACCGCACCGTCGCCGGGCACCGGTTCTACTCGATCACGTACCGGGCGGAGAGGCCCGCCGCCGCCGGCGAGGCCACGGTCGTCTACCGGGGACCGTTCGCCGCGGTCGTCACGGACGACGGCCGGGTGCTGCGCCGCGGCGTCCCCGCCGTCGCGCCGGCGCCTTCCCAGTCACCGGCCGAGCCCGTGTTCGTCCTGGACGCGGAGGGGGGCGTCGCCAACGTGGACCTCGGCGCCGGGTGCTCGTGCTTCGTCGCGCCGGAGGAGAACCCGGCGGCGGCGGGCCGCTCCGCTCTCCCGGTCGCCGGGAGGATCACCGACCGCGAGGGATGCATGGTATGCGGGGAGCCTCTCGAGTACCTCCCCGTGGCCGTCCCGGCCCGTTGCCACTACTGCGGGTGTGAGCTGCCCACGTCGACACGCTGCGGGGACGGCCACTTCGTCTGCGACGCCTGCCACTCCGAGGACGCCGTGGAGGTCATCCGCGCCGTCTGCGCCACCTCGACGGAGCGCGACATGGTGGACCTCCTCCGCGCGATCCGGGCGCATCCGGCGGTGCCGGTGCACGGGCCCGAGCACCACGTGCTGGTGCCGGCCGTGATCGTCGCGGCGGCGCGCAACGCCGGCCTGGCGCTGGACGGGAGCCACCTGGAGACCGCCATCACCCGCGGCCGGACCATCGCGGGGGGCGCGTGCGCCTTCATGGGCGCCTGCGGCGCCGCCATCGGCGTGGGCACCGGCTTCGCGACCGTCCTCGGCGCGACTCCGTACCAGGGGGACCGGCGTCAGGCCGTCCAGCAGCTGGTCGGCCGCGCCCTCGCGCGGGTCGCCTCCCTGGAGGCCGCGCGGTGCTGCCAGCGGGACTGCTGGCTGGCCCTCCAGGAGGCCTCGGCGTCCTCGGAGGCGCTGCTCGGCGTGCACCTGCCCGCGGCGGGGGAGCTGACCTGTGGACAGATCGCGGCCAACAGGGAGTGCCTGGGCGCCGGCTGTCCGCTGTTCCCGGGCCCCCGCCGTCCGGTGTAGCGGCGCCGGCTACATGCTGCGGCGGTACTGGCCGCCGACCTCGTAGAGGGCGCGGGTGATCTGCCCCAGGGAGCAGGAGCACACCGTGCGGAGCAGCTCCTCGAAGACGTTGCCGCCGCCGCGGGCGGTGCTGCGCAGGCGGTCGAGGGCCTCGGCCGCCGGCCGCCGCCAGGGGCTGCTCTCCGCGCCGCCGTCCCCCTCCGCCGCGCCGTCGGCGTGGCGGCGCTGGAAGTCGCGCACGTGGGCGATACGGGCGTCCTTGTCCTCCGGCGTGGAACGGGTGAGCTCGCCGGCCTCCAGGACGTTCTCGCCGCGCCGGACGTCGAGGAAGGTGTTGACGCCCACGATCGGGTACTCCCCGGTGTGCTTGAGACGCTCGTAGTGGAGCGACTCCTCCTGGATCTTGGAGCGCTGGTAGCCGGTCTCCATGGCGCCCAGCACGCCGCCCCGCTCGGACAGCGCCACGAACTCGTCCAGCACCGCCTCCTCGACCCGGTTCGTGAGCCACTCGATGAAGTACGAGCCCTGCCAGGGGTTCTCGTTCTTGAGCACGCCGAACTCCTGGGAGGAGATGAGCTGGATGGCCACCGCCCGGCGCACGGACTCCTCGGTGGGCGTCGTGATCGCCTCGTCGTAGGCGTTGGTGTGCAGGGAGTTGCAGTTGTCGGCCAGGGCCAGGAGCGCCTGCAGGGTGGTGCGGATGTCGTTGAACGAGATCTCCTGGGCGTGGAGGGAACGGCCCGAGGTCTGGATGTGGTACTTGAGCTTCGCCGAGCGCTCGTTGCCGCCGTAGCGGGCGCGGATGGCCGTCGCCCAGATCCGCCGCGCCACCCGGCCGATCACCGCGTACTCCGGGTCCATCCCGTTGGAGAAGAAGAACGACAGGTTGGGCGCGAACTCGTCGATGGCCATGCCGCGGGCGAGGTACGACTCCACGTAGGTGAAGCCGTTGGCCAGCGTGAAGGCGAGCTGGCTGATGGGGTTCGCCCCCGCCTCGGCGATGTGGTAGCCGGAGATGGACACCGAGTAGAAGTTGCGGACGTTGTTGGCGCCGAAGTACTGCTGGATGTCACCCATGACCCGGAGGGCGAACTCCGTGGAGAAGATGCAGGTGTTCTGCGCCTGGTCCTCCTTGAGGATGTCCGCCTGGACGGTGCCCCGCACCGCCTGGACGGCGCAGGCCAGGGCGTCCTCCCACTCCCCGGGCTCGAGGAGCCCGGCGATCTCGTCCCACCCCCGGCCGCCGACGGTGGGCTGGAGCGCCTCCTCGGGCCCGCCGGCGAGGCGCCCCGCGGCCATGAGGCGGCGCTTGGCCTCCTGGCGGCCGGCCACGTTGAAGAACATGGCGAGGATCATCGGCGCCGGGCCGTTGATGGTCATGGAGACGCTGGTGCTCGGCGCCAGGAGGTCGAACCCGGCGTAGAGCTGCTCCATGTCCTCCACGGTGCAGATCGACACTCCGGACTCGCCGACCTTGCCCCAGATGTCGGGGCGCTCGTCGGGGTCCTCGCCGTAGAGGGTGACCGAGTCGAACGCCGTCGACAGCCGCGCGAAGCCCTGGCCCGAGGCGAGGTAGTGGAAGCGGTGGTTGGTGCGCCCGGGGCCCCCCTCGCCCGCGAACATCCTCGTCGGGAGCTCCTCGGTACGCTTGAGCGGGAACACCCCCGCCGTGTACGGGAACGCGCCGGGCACGTTCTCCAGCGCCATGAAGCGCAGGATGTCGCCCCAGTCCTCGCTGTCGGGCAGCGACACCTTGGGGATGTGCGTGCCCGACAGGGACACGCTGGCCAGTGGCACGGTGATCTCGCGGGCACGGACCCGGTAGCTGAACTCGTCGCGGGCGTAGTCCTCGCGGATCTTCGGCCAGGTGGCGAGGAGCTCGCGGCTGTCGCCCGCGAGCTCGTGGGCCAGGCGGCGGATCTCGGCGTCGAGGTCGGACAGCGCCGCCCCGCCGGGCAGCGACCCCGCGACGACCTCCTCGAAGAGCTGCCACAGGTCCTCGTGACACCCCTCGCCCTGGCGTGCGCACAGGATCGCGCGGGCGCCGGTGAGCTGGTAGAGCTGCCGGGCCACGCGGGCCTGGTGCTCGGCGCGGCCGCGGCCCTCCCGGCAAACCGTCGCGATCTCGCGCAGGTAGCCCACGCGCTCGGCGGGGATGAGGGGGTGCCGCTCGGGCGTGCCGGCCGGCTGCGCGTGGCTCGAGGCCAGCCGCCAGACGCCGTTGCCGGTCTCGCCGAGACGGTCGAGGAGCCCGAGATAGAGGGCGTTGACCCCGCGGTCGTGGAACTGGTGGGCGCAGGTGGGGAAGACCGGGAGCGCCTCGTCCTCGGAGTCGAAGTCCGCGCGGTTGCGGCGCAGCTGCTTGCGTACGTCGCGCAGGGCGTCCAGCGCCCCCGGGCGGTCGAACTTGTTGATCGCCACCAGGTCGGCGTAGTCGAGCATGTCGATCTTCTCGAGCTGGAGCGCCGCTCCGTACTCGGGGGTCATGACGTAGACGGTGGCGTCGGCCAGGTCCGCGATCTCGCTGTCGGCCTGGCCCGCGCCGGCGGACTCCACCACCACCAGGTCGAAGCCGGCGGCGGCGCACACCTCGA
Organism: uncultured Acidobacteriota bacterium; assembly: GCA_963751245.1. Taxonomy (GTDB): domain Bacteria; phylum Acidobacteriota; class Thermoanaerobaculia; order Thermoanaerobaculales; family Thermoanaerobaculaceae; genus CAVVTR01. Next base: position 99,724 of record CAVVTR010000009.1, read on the forward strand.
TGGCGCTGGCGGCGGCGGCGGAGAGGGTCGAGTGAGCCTGGCGGGTCGCCAGGGAGCGCATGAAGACCCGGTCCGAGCCCAGCGAGTTCATGCGGATGCGGTCGCCGAGCAGAGCGCCGCCGGTGCGGCGGCGGGTGGGATCAACGGCGAGGACCGCCACGGTGCGGTCCGGGAAGTCGGCCAGGAAGCGCCTCACCAGCTCGTCGGTGAGGGAGGACTTGCCGGCGCCGCCGGTGCCGGTCACGCCAACCACGGGGGGCGGGCGCCCGCGTCGCCGCCGGACGGGGGGGGCGGAGTGCCGGCGAGGGTGTGGTGCTCCACCACGGTGATCTGGTGGGCCACGGCGCCCGTGTCGATGGTGCCGTCGTCCCGCCGCAGGGGGGCCGTGCGCGGGGCGCCGTCGCCGACGAGGGCGAAGTCGCACGCCTCGATCATCGCGTCGATCATGCCGTCGAGGCCCAGCTGCCGGCCGTCGTCAGGGGAGAAGACGCGCTCCACGCCGTATTCCTGGAGCTCGGCGATCTCCTCTGGGACGATGACGCCGCCCCCACCGCCGAAGACCTTGATCCGGGAGGCGCCCTGCTCGCGCAGGAGGTCGACCATGTAGCGGAAGAACTCCATGTGGCCGCCCTGGTACGAGGACACCGCGATGCCCTGGACGTCCTCCTGGACGGCGGCGTCCACGATCTCCTGCACGCTGCGGTTGTGGCCGAGGTGGATCACCTCCGCTCCGTGCGCCTGGAGCAGGCGGCGGATGATGTTGATGGCCGCGTCGTGGCCGTCGAACAGCGCGGCCGCCGTGACAAACCGGACCTTGTGCCGTGGCGTGTAGCTCTGGCTCATGGGCGCACCCTTCGAGGCGATTGTAGCGTCTTCCCCGCCCGTGCCGCGCCGCCGCCGCGCCGCCCGACAAAGAACCGCCCGCTCGAGGCGGGCGGAAAAGGGGGAATGCCGTCCGGCGGTCTGGCGGGAACCGTCAGACGTGCGTAAGGCGGCGCAGGAGCATCGAGGCCCCCGCCGCTGTGAAGACCATCAGGAGCGAGGCCAGGCCCAGGTCCGACAGCTCCGGACGGTGGGCCGGTCCGCCTGCTGCCGTTGGGGCCGCCCCGGCGGCGCCGTCTTCCGCCCTGGCGGTCACGATGATGGAGTCGACGCCGGGCCCGTCGAGGTCGATCTGGGCCAGCGCCGTCCGCTCGCTGCTGGTGAGGCTTGCAAGGATGGCGGCGGAACGGTTCGGAGCCGATCGGCGCGCCGGTGCGGCCGCGGGACGGGGACCGTCTGGCGCGCGGCCCGGAGACCCCCAGGCTGCCGGCACGCCCAGACCGAGGACGAGCAGCATCACCGGGGCGACAGCGGCCCGATGCGTCATCGAGGAATCCTGTCCCAGATCTCCAAGGGTCACCCTCCGAGGTGGCTCTCCGGCGACTGATGAAGGAGCGATTGGCTGTTGGGCACTGTAGGAGGACCGGAGCCGGACTGTCAAGCAGGCTCGACGAGGGCGGCGCGGAGAGGGCACGGGTGGAGCAGCGCGAGGACCCCGGTGCTGGGCGGCGGCAGCTGGTCGGCCGCTACGAACGCCACCTCGGGGGCCCCTTCGACCCAGTACAGGGAGCGGTCGCTCACCCAGAACACGTGGTGCGTGCCGTCCCTCACCGTGGACCACCGCCCGGACCGGGAAGGGTCCTCCCGGGGCGGGGGAAACGGCGAGGAGGCCGAGCGCAGGGCCGTGAGCATGGCCGTGAAGGCGCGGTGCGCCGACACCGCGTCGGGGTAGCGCGTGAGCCAGACCCGCAGCCGGGTGGGCTTGCCGTACTCGGCCACGGTGGCGTCCGGCGGCGCCACCGTGCGGCCGTGGATCTCCCGCATCATCCGCGCCGCGCGGACGCCGCTGAACGTCCGGGTGCGCAGCAGGCCGGCCAGGCGCGGCGGCAGCGGGGAGCGCCCGCAGGCGACGAGCGCCACCACCACGGCGGCGGCGAGGACGGGCGCCCTACGCCACGCCGGCAAGCTCGAGCTCCCCGGCGATGGCCGCCATGGCGTCGCGAACGAAGGCGATGTGGTCCTCCAGGGGCATGCCGATCTCGTCGGCGCCCCGGCGGATGTCGTCGCGGTTCACGGAGCGCGCGAACGCCTTGTCCTTCATCTTCTTGAGCACCGACTTCACCTGGACCTCCGCGATGGCCTTGTCGGGCCGGACCAGGGCGGCGGCGGTGAGGAAGCCGGTGAGCTCGTCCACGGCGTAGAGGCAGCGGGCCATGTCGGTGTCGCGGGGCACGCCCATGTAGTCCGCGTGGCCCTCGATGGCGCGGACCCACGCCTCGGGCCAGCCCTGCTCGCGGAGCACGGCCGCGCCGGCGCGCACGTGGGTCTCGGCGGTGGGGTTGCGCTCGTAGTCGAAGTCGTGCAGGAGACCGACGATGCCGAACGCCTCCTCGTCGGCGCCGAGGCGCCGGGCGTGGGCGCGCATCGCGGCCTCGACGGCGAGGGCGTGGCGGCGCAGGGACTCGGAGGCGGTCCAGTCGGTGAGCAGCTTCCAGGCGGTGTCACGGTCGTACGTCATGGCTCAACATACCTCAGCAGTTCCAACCTGTCAGCCGGCAAGGGTGATTCCGTCCGGGAGCGGAAGGTGGAAACGGCGGACTTGTGTCTAGAATGGGTCAACAGGAGGTTCCATGGCGGAACAGGTGGAGGTTCGCCTCAGCCGGGAGATGAGTCTCCTCGACATCACGATGATCGGCGTCGGCGCCATGATCGGCGCCGGCATCTTCGTCCTCACCGGCATCGCCGCCGGCGTGGCGGGTCCCGCCCTGATCCTCGTCTTCCTGCTCAACGGGGTCGTCACTCTCTTCGCGGCCTCGGCCTACGCCGAGCTCGGCTCGGCGTTCCACGACGCCGGGGGCGGCTACCTGTGGGTGAAGACCGGCCTCAAGGACCCGCAGGGTTTCATGAGCGGCTGGATGTCCTGGTTCGCCCACGCCGTGGCGTGCTCCCTGTACGCCCTCGGCTTCGGCGCCTACTTCCAGATCGTGCTGCCCCTGGCGGGGATCCCGCTGCCGCACCACATGCCGCTGCTCTCCCTCGACAAGTGGCTGGCCGTGGGCGTGGTGGCGCTGTTCGCCTACATCAACTACCGGGGCGCCTCCGAGACCGGCAAGGCCGGCAACGTGGTGACTCTTGGAAAGATCGTCATCCTGGCGGTGTTCGTCGCCTTCGGCGTGGTCATCACGCTGCGGCGGCCGGACTGGCAGGCCACCTTCACCGACTTCATGCCCAACGGCTTCGGCAGCGTGGTCATCGCCATGGGCCTCACCTTCATCGCCTTCGAGGGGTACGAGATCATCGCCCAGTGCAGCGAGGAGGTGCGGGAGCCCAAGCGCAACGTGCCCCGCGCGGTGTTCCTCTCCCTCATCATCGTCATCCCGATCTACCTGCTGGTGGCGTTCGCCGCGCTGGGCGCCGTGCACGTGCCCGACATGCCGAGCTGGAAGTACCTGGGGCTGAAGAAGGAGACGGCGCTGGTGGACGCGGCCCGGCACTTCTTCCGCGGCGGCGGACTGATGCTGCTGTTCGCCGGCCTCCTGTCCACCATGAGCGCCCTCAACGCCACGATCTTCTCCTCCTCCCGGGTCTCCTTCGCCATGGGGCGCGACCGGAACCTGCCCTCGTTCTTCAGCAGGATCCACCCCCTTCGCAAGACGCCGCACCTCGCGATTCTCGCGTCCTCGGTGCTCATCGCCCTGATGGCGGTGGCGCTGCCCATCGAGGCCGTTGCCAGCGCCGCGGACATCATGTTCCTGCTCCTCTTCATCCAGGTCCTGGTCGTGGTCATCGTGCTGCGCAAGAAGCGCCCGGACCTCGACCGCGGGTTCCACGTTCCGTGGGTGCCCGTGGTTCCCATCGTGGGCATCGTGCTCCAGCTCATCCTGGCCGGCTACCTGTTCTTCTACAGCCCCAAGGCGTGGCTCTCGGCGGCGGCCTGGATCGCGATCGGCCTGGGAGTCTTTTACGGCTACTCGCGCAAGCGGGACCGGGCGTACGCCCGCGTCGTCGCCGTGCAGGAAGCGGCCGCCCAGCGCCGGTACCGGATCCTCGCCTGTGTCGCCAACCCCCACCGCGCCAAGGCGATCCTCGCCACGGCGGGCACCATCGCGCGGTACTTCAGCGGCGAGGTCGTGGCACTGTCGGTGGTGGAGATGCCCGACGGCGAGATGCTGGCGCGCGGCGTCGACCGGGTGGGGGAGACGCAGGAGGTCCTGGAGTCGTCCCTCGCCGTGCTCAACGCCCAGGACGTGCCCTCCCGGGCTCTCGCCAAGGTCTCCCACCGGGTCTCCTACGGCATCGTGGAGTCGGCGCTGGAGGAGCAGTGCAACCTCGTGGTGCTGGGGCGCGCGCGGCGGGTGTCCTTCGTCGAGCGCCTCGCGGCCACCGTCGTCGACCGCGTGGTGCGCTCGGGACCCTCCCAGGTGGTGGAGGTCAGCGCCGACCACTGGCCCGACGAGATCCACACCGTCCTCGTCGCCCTCGAGCGGGGCCCGCACAGCGAGCTCACCCTCGACCTGGCGCGGGCGTTCGCGACCCAGGCCGGGGCGGATCTCCGCGCGGTGCACGTGGTCGCCCCCGGCGAGGCCGAGGCCACCGCCGTGCAGGACAGGGCCGAGCTGGAGGAGGCGCTGGGGGACTCCCGGGCGGAGCTGCGCTTCACCGAGTCCGCCGACGTCATCGGCGGCATCCTGCGCGAGGCCCGGGGCGCCGACGTCATCTTCATCGGCGGCACCGAGGCCGGTGTCCTCGAGCACGTGCTCGGCTACGCGCTGCCGCTGGAGCTGGCCGACCGCACCAAGAAGCCGGTCGTGATCGTCTACGAGATGCCTGCCGAGCCCACGCGGTGGCTCGGCGTGGAGAACGCCTGAGGCCGGCACCGCCGGGCTCCGGGAGGCTTGAATGAACCCGCAATCGAAGATGGCTCTCGGCGACGTGGTCTCCAACATCCTCGCCTACCTTCCGTCCCTCCTCGCCGGGCTCGTGGTGCTGCTTCTGGGCCTGCTGGTCGCGTGGATCACCGCGCGGGTGGTGGTGCGGATCCTGATCTGGCTGCGCCTCGACCGCGTGGTCCAGCGCCTGCGCTGGGGCACCTCGCTGGCCAAGGGCGACGTGCGCCACACCCTCTACGCCCTGGTGGGCACGGGCGTGGGCGGCCTCGTGTTCCTCATCTTCCTGGCCAACGCGCTGGTGCTGTGGCGGTTGACCGTGCTCTCCAGCCTCCTCGAGGGGCTCGTCGGGCTCGTCCCCAACCTCATCGTGGCGGCCATCATCCTCGTCGTGGGCACCACCGTGGCCTCCATGGTGGGGCGCTCGGTGCGCCGGGCGCTGTACGAGGAGGAGGTCGAGCGCGCCGCCCTCATCTCCCGGGTGGTGCGGGCCGCCATCATCGTCTTCGCCAGCGCCATGGCGTTGCTGCACCTGCGGGTGGCCCCGACGCTGGTCACCCAGGCGTTCATCATCACCTTCGGCGCCCTCGCCCTGAGCTTCGTGCTCGCCTTCGGCCTCGGCAGCCGCAAGGCCGTGGAGACCATGTGGGAGGGCGTCTTCAAGGAGCGCAAGAAGCCCGCGGGCGCCAAGCCCGCGCGCTCCAAGTCCGCCTGATTCCCCTTCGCGGGCGTCCCCGCCGGGGGCCGGGCGGGACGCGGCTTGCCGCGTTGCACGGAGCGGGACGTGCCCGCGGTCACTTCGCCAGGTAGTGGCAGCCCACCGACGTGGTGTTGCGCTGGGCGGCGTGGGCGATGAGCCCCGCCGCGGTGCACCCGTGGACCAGGTCCACCTGCGCCGCGGAGACCGGGGTCGAGCGGTAGAACTGGGTGACGCGGACGAGCTGGTGGCGCAGGTCCGCCACCGCGCGCTCGAGGCGCTCGGTGGTGCGCACGATCCCCACGTAGTTCCACATGGTGTGGCGGATCGCCGACCAGTCCTGGGCGATGAGGGCGGGGTCCTCCGCAGAGGAGCCCGGGACCGCCTGCCACTCGGCGATGGCGCCGGCGAGCTCGCCGGGGACGGGCGAGCGCTCGGCCCGGCCCGCCGCATCGTGCCCGGCGGCGACGCCGAACACCAGCCCCTCGAGCAGGGACGTCGAGGCCAGCCGGTTGGCGCCGTGCACGCCGGTGCAGGCCACCTCGCCGGCGGCGTACAGCCCCGGGATGGTGGTGCGCGAGGTGAGGTCGGCGACGACGCCGCCGCAGGTGTAGTGGGCGGCCGGCACCACGGGGATGCGCTCGCGACTGATGTCGATGCCGTGGGTGGCGCACACGTCGGCCACCGTCGGGAAGCGCGCCGCGAGGGCCCGCCCCTCGCCGTTGAGGTCCAGGTACACGCACTCGGCGTCGGAGCGGTGCATCTCGTCCACGATGGCGCGGGCCACCACGTCGCGCGGGGCGAGCTCGGCTTTCGGGTGGTAGCGCTGCATGAACCCCTCGCCCTCCCGGTTGACCAGGCGGGCGCCGGCCCCGCGCAGCGCCTCGGTGATGAGGAAGCGCGGGGCGCCCGGCACGTACAGGCAGGTGGGGTGGAACTGGATGAACTCGAGGTTCAACAGGCGTGCCCCGGCACGGGACGCCATGGCCACCCCGGAGCCGATGGAGCCGGGGTGGTTGGAGGTGTGCACGTAGAGCGCCCCGGCCCCGCCGGTGGCCAGCACGGTGGCGTCGGCGACCACCGTGCACACGCGGTTGGTCGCGGCCTCCAGGAGGTAGGCGCCGGCGCAGCGGTTGTCCAGGGCGTAGCGGTCCACCGGGCGCCGGGAGTGGTGGTGCGTGGTGAGGAGGTCCACGGCCTGGTACCCCGTGCACAGGCGGATGCCGGGGTGGCTCCGGGCGGCTCCGAGCAGCGCCTCCTCGATGGCGGCGCCGGTGTGGTCGGCGGCGTGGATGATGCGGGGCACCGAGTGGGCGCCCTCCAGGGCCAGGTCCAGCGAGCCGTCGCCGCGGCGGTCGAAGGGCACGCGGAGGCGGTCCAGCAGCCACTCCTGCACCAGGGCCGGGCCGTCCATGGCGAGCCTGAGCGCGGCCTCGGGCAACCCGAAGTCGGCGCCGGCGCTGAGGATGTCGCCGGCCAGCAGCTCCGGCGAGTCCTCCTCGCCGCGGAAGATGATGCCTCCCTGGGCGCGCATGGTGTTGGTGGCGGCGGGGTCCTGGGAGCGGCAGACCAGCAGCACCTCGACCCCGCGGTCGGCGGCGGCCAGGGCGGCGGCGAGCCCCGCCACCCCGGTCCCGAGGACGAGCACGCCGGTCTTCTCGCGGTCGGCGAGGACCGGGGCGCTCACGGCTCGACCTTCAGGGACAGGTCCAGGGCGGGCGCGGAGTGGGTGAGGGCGCCGACGGAGACGAAGTCCACGCCGGTCGCGGCAATGTCCCGCACGGTGTCCAGCCGGACGCCCCCCGAGGCCTCCAGGAGCGCGCGGCCCGCGGTCACCGTCACGGCCTCGCGCAGCGCCGCCACGTCCATGTTGTCGAGGAGCAGGTGCTTGACGCCCGCGCGCAGCGCCTCCCGCACGTCGTCCAGGGTGGCGCACTCCACCACCAGGGGGACGGCCTCCCCCAGCGCTCCCGGATGCGCCCGACGCCCTCGGTGATGGAGCCGGCCGCGGCGATGTGGGTGTCCTTGAGCATGGCGGTGTCGAACAGCCCGAGCCGGTGGTTGGTGCCGCCGCCACAGCGCACGGCGTACTTCTCGAGCACCCGCCACCCCGGTGTCGTCTTGCGCGTGTCCATGACGGCGCACCGGGTGCCTGCCAGGGCGTCCACGAAGCGGCGGGTCAGCGTCGACACCCCGGAGAGGCGGCAGACGAAGTTCAGCGCCGTCCGCTCGGCGGCCATCATGCAGCGGGCGCTTCCCGACACCCGCGCCACCACGTCGCCGGCCCGGGCGCGGGCGCCGTCTCCGGCGGCGACCTCCACCTCGGCGTCGCCGTCCAGGAAGGCGAACGCCGCCGCGAAGGCGGGAAGGCCGCAGAGCACCCCCTCCGCCTTCGCGACCAGCACGGCTCTGGCGCGCACGTCGTCGCCGAAGACGGCGGCGGAGGTGAGGTCGGGGAGGTCCTCGGCGAACGCCTGGGCGAGGAGCGCTGGGAGCTGGCGGGCGTAGGGTTCGGGCAGCTGCATCACCGGGGCATTCTATCGCCGCCGTCGCCGCTGCGCCTCACCGCGCCCGGAGCGTCCGCGCCACCGCCGCGACGTGGGCCGCGGTGGTCCCGCAGCACCCGCCCACGAGCCGCGCCCCCGCGGCGCGCCACGCCAGGGCGCAAGCGCCGTAGCGCTCCGGCGGGACCGGGTCGGCGGCGAGCCAGGCGGAGTCGTCCGCGAACCAGGCGTTGTTGGCGTACGCCGCCAGCGGGAGGGCGGTGCCCCCGGCGAGGCGGACCAGGGCGGCCATGACGTCGGGCACCCTGGTGCAGTTGACCCCCACGGCGGCCACGCCGGGCAGGCTCACGGCCTCCGCCGCGTCCCGGGCGTCCTCCCCGGACAGCAGCCGGCCCCCGGCCACGCAGGTGAAGCTGACGATCACCGCCAGCCCCGTGGCCGCCGCCTCGGCCGCCGCGGCGGCGGCCTCCCGCACCGTGTTGAACGTCTCCAGCAGCAGCGCGTCCACGCCCGCCCCGGCGAGCAGCGCGGCCGTGGCCGCGTGCTCCCGGTGCAGCACCGCATCCGCCGGGACCGCGTCGGGGCGGTAGCAGTCCTCGAGCGTCGTCTGGGAGCCGAGCACGAGCGCCTCCGCGCCGGCCTCCTCCGCCCCCTCCCGGGCGAGCCGCACCGCCGTCGCCGCCAGCTCCCCGGCGCGGTCCTCGAGCCCCGCCCGGCGCAGCGCGTAGGGCGCCACCCGGAACGTGGCGGCGGTGAGCGCCTCGGCGCCGGCGGCCGCGTGGCGCCGGTGCACCTCGCGGACCGCGCCGGGGGCCTCCAGGAGGGCGCCCACCCCCCACAGCCGGCGCGCGGCCGCCACGCCCTCGCCCAGCAGCTCGGAGCCCATGGCCCCGTCGAGCACCCGGGGACGCGCCGCCAGCCAGGCGCTCAGCTCAGCGGGCGTCATGCGCCGCCTTCCGGAGGGAACCGCGCCGTCACGGTTCCGAGTGTACCGCCCGCACGGCGAGGGGGGGCTGGTGCACGCTCCGGTGGAACCATCGGGATCCGGGCGGTTCGTGCTCGGCCGGGCTTCACCGTCGTGTGCTGCAATGACGCAAGCCTGGCTCCGGGTCCCGCGCGGGTGGCCTGGCCGTCGCACACCATCGCATCGTAGCCGCGCCCTTCCTCCTCGCGGAGGAGCGGGTGGCAGGCGAGAAGCGGCCTGTGATCGCGTCGAACTGGCAGCGGGTGGAGGGCTGGAGGTTGGCCTCCGCTGGCGCAGAAGCACCACGGGGCTCATCCCGCCGGGTGCGCGGGCGGGGGGAGGCTTCGTTGACCGGCGCTCCGGCACTCTCTAGCATGCTTCCATGGCGGAGAAGGAACGGGCGGTGCTGGTGGGCGTGGTCCTCGCCGGGGCGGGCCGGGACGTTGTGGAGACGCACCTCGACGAGCTGGCTCAGCTGGTGGACACGGCCGGGGGCGAGGTGGCCGCCCGCGTGTTCCAGGAGCGGCGCTCGCCGGATCGCACCTTCTTCGTCGGCAAGGGCAAGGTCGACGAGATCCGCGCGGCGGCGGAGGACGCCGGCGCCCGCATGGTGGTCTTCGACGACGACCTCTCGCCGAGCCAGGCGCGCCACCTCGAGGAGGCGCTGGGTGACGACGTCAAGGTCCTCGACCGCACCGGCGTCATCCTCGACATCTTCGCGCTGCGGGCCCGCACCCGCGAGGCGCAGACCCAGGTGGAGCTGGCCCAGCTCACCTACCTCATGTCGCGCCTCACCCGGCGGTGGCGGCACCTCTCCCGGCAGGCCGGCGGCATCGGCACCCGGGGGGTGGGCGAGACCCAGCTGGAGACGGACCGCCGCCTCATCCGCCGGCGCATCGCGCAGCTGCGCCGGGAGCTCGACGAGGTGGGGCGCGAGCGGACGGTGCAGCGGCGGCGCCGGAGCCAGCTCAGCGCCGCGGCGCTGGTTGGCTACACGAACGCCGGCAAGAGCACCCTCTTCGAGCGCCTCACCGGCACCGAGACCCTGGTCGAGGACCGGCTCTTCGCCACCCTGGATCCGCGCGTCCGCCGGGCCGTGCTGGGCGACGGCCTGGTGATCACCGTCGCCGACACCGTGGGGTTCATCCGCAAGCTGCCCCACCACCTGGTCGCCTCCTTCCGGGCCACCCTGGGCGAGGTGGCCCACGCCCAGGTGCCCGTGCACGTCGTGGACGTCTCCCACCCCGACTGGGAGGAGCAGCTCCGCGTGGGGGACGAGGTCCTGGCCTCGCTCGGCGTGGAGCCGGAGCGCTGCATCGTGGCGCTCAACAAGACCGACCGTCTCGAGGGCACCCCCCCGCGCCCGCCGGCGGGGCGCCGCGGCGTCGCCGTGTCGGCCCTCACCGGGGAGGGAGTGGCGGAGCTCCGCGCCCTGCTCCGCGAGCGGGTGCTCGACCAGCCGGACCTGGAGACCATGCGCTTCCCTCCGGAAGGCGGCCCGGAGCTCCAGCGGGCCCTCCGCGAGGAGCGCATCGTCGCCCGGCGCTTCACCGCCGAGGGCGTCGAGCTCGTCGTCCGCCGCGGCCGCCCCGAGTAGCACCCCCGCCGCCCAGTCGCCCCTCTCGACCGCCGGGCCGCGGGCGGGTGGGCAGTGGGCGTTTCGCCCTGCAGAGCCAGGGCTGAAGCCCTGGCCTACATTCAGTTGTGCAGGCCCGTGCCGGCGGCGCGGCCAGTGGTCCGCGGGTGGTCCTCATGCCGCGCCTCGGCCCCTCCCGGCCTCCGCGAGGTCAGCCCCGGGGCGGGAGGGGGTCAACGTAGACGCGGGAGCCGGGCTGGGCCCCCGCATCCTCCTGCGCAGGCGGTGGCCAGCCTTGGCTCCATCGGGTGTACAGGCGCGGCGGTGATGTCACCCGCGGACCACTGCGCGCGTGATTGTGGAGACCCTGCGTAATGCAATGTAGACCAGGGCTTTAGCCCTGGGTCTGCAGCCCGGGCCGACGGCCGCCAGGCCGCCCGCGCCCCCGGCGGGCTGAATCCCGCAATGCTCGCGCGAGCGCGGAGGCCAGCCTCCGACCCGCCACCCGCTGCGGGTCCGAAGGACCTGAAGGCCGCGCCTCGGCCCCTCCCGGCCTCCGCGAGGTCAGCCCGCGGGGTGGGGGGAAGGCTTCCCGGAAAGAAAAGCACCGGGCGGGGTCGCCGCCCGGCGCTTCCGGGGGGGGGCGGAGGGGACTGGACTAGTGGCTCGGGGCCGTGGTCCAGGAGAGCATCTTCTTGGCCTGATCGTAGGCGTCGGACGCGAGCATCGTGTTATGCACGCCCTTCACCCTGACCAGCGCCTGGTAGATCTTCTCGGCCGTCGCGAGCGACTTCTCGTGGCTCGCCGCCAGGGCGCCGCGCTCGCCGGCGAGCTCGGTGTGGGCCCGGGCGACGAGGACGGCGAGGTCCTGCACGCGCTGCTGGTCCTCGTTGATCCAGTCCACCAGCATGTCGCCGTAGCCCTTCTCGTGGCAGGTCTCGCAGGCCTGCTGCACGCCCTTGACGAGAGGCTCCCTGGAGGCGAGGTCGTGGCAGTCGGTACACCCGACGCCACCCTGGGACATCACGTCCGCGTCGCCCTTGACGGCGGTGCCCTCGAGGGTGCCGGCGTAGAAGGCGGTCTGCGCGGGGTGGCACGACGCGCAGGTGCGCTTGGGCTCGCTGCCGTGGTGGCAGCTCATGCACTCGTCGGCGGTGATCGTGGTCTTGCCGTGCTTCTCGAGGGAGTGACAGCGCTCGCAGGTGAGCCCGGCCGAGAGGTGCTTGAGGTGGTTGAACTCCAGGTTCGCGAACGGCACCGCCGTGCCCAGGTGCGAGGTGGAGTGGCACACCCGGCAGTGCCCCGATGCCGAGGCCAGGATGGGCTGCTCGGGCAGGCTCCCGCCGCCGGTGCGGCGCAGCACGTCGAGGGCGTCGTTGCGGGCCACGCGGAGCAGCTCGACGGCGTAGCGGATGTTGTGCTCGCCGCGGGCGTGCCGCACGAAGTCCAGGTTGTGGCGCGCCTCGTCCAGCTTGGGCTGGAACGCCTTGGCGCGGGCGCCGGCGGCGCGGCCGCGGGCCTCCGCCGTCTGGACGGCCTTCGTGACGTCCAGCACCAGAGAGCCCATCTCGTTGATCCAGTCGTCCACCATGCGGTCGTAGCCCTGGCCGTGGCAGGTCACGCAGGACTTGCGCAGGTCCGCGGCGCCGCGGCGCGGGTCGCCGCCCGGCTCGCCGTGGCAGGAGTCGCAGGCCACCTGGGCCAGGAACATGGTGGACGGGGTGTCGGGCACGCCCTCACCGCCCACGCCGATGTACATCTGCTCCTGCGCGGTGTGCGACGGCTGGTGGCAGTTCTCGCAGCGCTCGCCGAGGGCCGGCGCCATGGCCACGTTGCCGTGCTCCATGGTGTCGTGGCAGCGGTCGCAGTCGATCTCGTGCTGCCGCAGGTGGATGGTGTGCACCCGCTCGGGGTCCTTGTACGCCTCGATGCGGCTCACGTGGCAGGTGACGCAGCGCTCCTTGGGCACGTTGGCGTCGCCCCGGGTGACCTCCACGTGGCAGAGGTCGCAGCGGACGTCGCGCTGCAGGTAGGAGGCGTGGTCGAACTGGAAGCCCTGGTGGGTGACCACCGTCTTCGGCGGGCCGTGGCACACCAGGCAGCCGGTGACGGCCTGCCCCTTCTCGGCGCCCTGGAAGTGGCAGGTGAAGCACACCGAGCGGTCCACGTCGGAGTACTTGGGCGCCGACGTGCTCTGCCCCATGACGATGTGGCCGGAGTGGCAGGAGGTGCAGTGCAGGCTCATGCCGCGGCGCATCTCGCCCAGGTGGTTCTTGTGGGAGAAGTGGATGTTCTTCAGGAACGGCTTGTCGGTGTCCAGATCCTGGTGCTCGTGGCACGACAGGCAGCGGCCGTCGGGGACCTCGGCGCGCAGCTGCGTGGTGTAGATGCCCAGGGCGTAGCGCACGTAGGTGGTGGAGAGGATGAAGCGCCACTCGGTGTGGCAGGTCACGCACGCCACGTCCTTGTGCGCCGACGCCTCCCACATCTGCACGTAGGGCTCCATGATGTGGCAGCTGGCGCAGGTCGAGCTTCGCGACGATGCGAAGTACGACACCCCCTGGATGACCACCACGAGACCGACCAGCCCGGCCACGAGGCCGAGCAGGGAGCGCCGGTGCTCGACGAGCCCTTCCTTGACGGCGAGCCAGAAGTGCCTCACCGCTCACCTCCGGTCGGGGCGGCGCCCTCCGCCTTGCCGGCGGCGGCCCGCTCCTTCGCCATGATCCGCTCGTACTCCAGCGGGTGCTCGTCGATCATCTCGTGCTCGGAGATCTTGCCCGTGATGAACGTCTTGTTCATGGGGAACTTGTGCGGGTTGAAGTGCACGTTGTAGAAGTGCCAGACGACGATGGCCAGCGTCGCCAGCAGCGCCTCGTCGGAGTGGGCCTCCTTGGCGATGTCGGTGGCCCACTTGGGCATGAACTGGAGGAAGAAGTTGGTGAACCACAGCACCGTACCCGAGCCGATCATGATGACCATGCCCCAGTACACGGCCCAGTAGTCGAACTTCTCGATGTAGCTGTACTTGTCGAAGCGCGGGCGCTCGTCGGACCGCCCCAGGTAGTAGCGGATCTGCTTGAAGGCGTCCACCGCGTCCTTGGGCCCGGGGATCAGCATCATGAAGTTGGCGCGTCCGTAGCGGGTGAAGATGATGTAGAAGAGGTGCCACATCCCGGCGAAGATCAGGAACGTGGCCGCCACCCGGTGGTAGATCGGCGACACGTCCGGGCCGCCGAGCAGGTCGATGATCGCTTTCGCCCAGGGCTGCGCGTGGAACTTCAGCGGCAGCCCCGTGAAGATCAGGACGATCACCGACAGCGCCATGGTGGCGTGCTGGATGCGGATGGTCAGGTTGAGGCGCTCGAACTCGCGCCCGCCCGCCGCGCCGTGGGCGCGCTCCTTCACCGCGACGCGCCGGCCCTTGTGCTCGGCGCGGCGCCGGATCACCAGCTCGCGGCGCACCCAGGTGGCGAAGCGGGGCGCCAGGGAGCCCTCCATCTGGCTCGCGCGGTTCTGCGCCTCCTCGGCGGCCAGCCCGTGCGAGTGCTCGAGCTCGTCGGCGATGGCCTCGTGCAGGGGTGTCTTTCGCTCACTCACTGTGGCTTGCTCCCTCGTGGCGTTCGCGCAGCTTCTTCACCAGATCCAGCAGGATGTGGATGATGAGGCCGATCATCGTGGAGATGGTGAGGATCTTGAAGAACAGCGCGACCCAGTAGATGATCCCGGAGCTCCTCTGGGACGGGTCGACGTGGAAGTGACCGCGGGCGTAGTTGGCGTTCGCGCCCGGGTGGCAGCCGACCTTGCCGCAGGTGTCGGGGATGTTGGCCGGGTTCACGGTGGACCGCGGGTCGTCGGGGGGGAGCACGTCGTGGGCCGTGTGGCAGGAGGCGCAGTTGGCCACCCGCTTGGACCCGAGCTCGTTGGCGATGCCGTGGAACGAGTGCTTGAACGTCGTCACCGGGTTGACCGGGATGCCGTACTTCTCGGAGAAGCCCAGCGCGCCGTGGCAGTGCGAGCAGGTCTCGGGGATGTTGGTGGCCGAGACCTCGGAGGCGTTCTCCTTGGGCGGCAGGATCTCGTGCTCGCCGTGGCAGTTGATGCACGAGGGCGCGTCCAGGTTGCGGTCGCGCAGCAGCGCCACGCCGTGCACCGAGCGGTCGTACTCGGCGGCCACCTTGAGGTGGCACCTGCCGCAGGTCCCGGGTACGTTGAGCTTGTTGACCGTCGAGGCCGGGTCGGAGGGCTTGAGGATGAAGTGGGTGCCGTGGCAGTCCTGGCACAGCGGCGCGTTGGGGTTGCCGGCGGCGCGCAGCCGCCCGTGGATCGACAGCCTGTACCCCTCGTAGTTGACGTCCTCGGGGGCGCCCACGGGGTTGCCCGGGAAGTGGCAGCGCTGGCAGTTCACCGGCGCGAGCCCCTTCTGGTGGGGGATCTTGGTGATGTCGGCGTGGCAGTCGACGCACTGGAAGCTTGGCGTGCACCGACTTCTTCAGCACCTCGGCGTTCACGTACAGGGGGCGCACGGTGCCGTCGGGCAGCACCACCTTGAACTCGCGCCGGCCGTGGCAGATGCCGCACTGGCGGATCTCGCTGGCCGGCTGCGGGCCGGCGGCCGGGGCAGGGGGGGCCGGCGTCTCCTGGGCGAGGCCGGCGGCGGCCGCCAGCAGGCCCGCGAGGACGAAGGGGATCTTGCGCATGCTTGGGCTCCCGCTACGCATCGTCCCCGGGTCCCGCCGGCGGGGTGTCGCCGTGCTCCTCGCGATACTCGGCCCGATGCTCCTTCCACTGGCGGTCCAGGGAGATCCGGCCGGAGAGGAAGGTGCGCTGCATGGGGAAGTTGCCCGGGGAGAGGTGGACGATGTAGAAGTGCCAGCCGAACAGCAGGACGAAGAGGATCAGCCCCTCGTATCCGTGCACGATGGCGGTCACGTCGATGAACCACTTGGGCAGGATCGCCATCGTCTGGGTGTGGAACCACAGCGCCAGCCCCGTGGCGATCATGAGCAGCGAGCCCAGCCCCGCGCCCCAGTACTGGAGCTTCTGCATGGGCGTGAAGCGGCCGAAGTCCGGCGGCTCGGGGCGGGTGCCCACGTAGTAGCCGAGGAGCCGGCCGAAGTCCGAGACGTCCTTCCACCGCACCCGCAGGTCCATGAGCTGGCGGTGGCCGCGCTCCGTGAACACGACGTAGAAGAAGTGCCACGTCACCAGGATCATGAGGATGATGGCGGAGAACCGGTGGATGGCGCCGCGCGCCTCCATGCCGCCCTCGAGGCCGATGAGGAACTTGCCGAGCCAGGTCTCGTAGAAGAGCAGCCCGAAGCCGGTGAGGGCCAGGACGATCAGCGTGATCATGAGCACCCAGTGCTGGGCGAGCTCGTTGGCGGTGAAGCGCAGCACCTCGCGGGTGCGCGCGTTGGCGCCGGGTTTGTCACTCGTCACGGCCCGACCTCCTTCGCAGCCAGTAGCCCACCTGCTCGACCACGACGTAGGCGAGCAGGAGCGCGATGAAGACCCCGAGGACGACCCGCACGCCGGCGCGGAAGGGGGACACGGTCCCGCCGGTCTGAGCCGCCAGTGAATGCAGAGATCCCAGAAGAGTGAGGTGTGCTGTCACTGCGACTTCCCCCCCGACGGCCGAATCATCCCTCCGTCACCCGCGCGTCAGTATAGTGGCATGTGACTGATTGCGCAAGTATGACCATTGAGTGAAGTCAGGTGTATCCGTCATTGCGACAAGGCTTTTACCACGGCCGTCCCGCCTGTGTCGAGCGCCCCGCCGCCGACCGGGGACTCCGTCTCCGTTCCGTCGTCCCTCCCTGCCGCCAGTGTCACGGACACGCCCGTGCGAGGACGGCCCGCGGGCCGGATGGGGCCTTGTCGCCCCCTTCCGCCTCGCGCAGGAACCCCGAGCCGCCTCGCAAAGGAGTAGTCGCGGGCTTCAGCCCGCGGCAGGGGCGAGGGTCGGTCGTCCCCGCGAGCACCGCCCGCGGGCAGGGGAGGGGGCCTCGTCCCCGCGAGAGGGGGATGAGAAGCGGCCTGATGGTGCGCCGGATCGGCAGCGGGCGGGGGCACGGAGGCTGGCCTCCGCCATCGCAGAAGCATCCCGGAATTCGGCCCTCGGGCGTACGGTCGGGCCCGTGGTCGTCGTCTCGACCTGCAGCCCCAGGGCTGAAGCCCTGGTCTACATTTGGCGATGCAAGGCAGGCCCGGCTGAGCGGCCAGTGGTTCGCGGGTGGCAGCGCCGTCGCGGGGAGAGACCCGATGTAGCCAAGCCCTTCCTCCTCGCGGAGGGAAGGGCGGGTGGCGAGAAGCGGCATGGGACGTCGGCGAACCGGCAGCGGGCGGAGGGTTGGAGGCTGTCCTCCGCCAACTCAGAACCGGCGCCGGATTCAGCCCGCCGCGTGCGGGGCGGGTGGGGGCTGAGCCGGGTTCGAGTGCAGGGCACAGGCTGATCTCAGCGCACGGAGAAGCACCATGGTATCCAGCCTGCCGCCACGGGGGCCGGACAGGCTCCTCCGCTCAATGCCCCTTCGGCCGCGACGTCAGCCCGGACCGCAGCGCCTCCTGGTCCAAACTGAACTCAAGCGTCGCCGCCGCGGCGCGCAGCCCGCCGGCGAGGTTCGCCGCTCCGCCGGTGGCGTACCACGTGTTGGGGAAGTCGTTCCCGCCCTGCTCCTTCACCGCGGAGGCGAAGTTGGCCACCCCCTCGCGGGCGGCCACCGCGTCCCCGGCGTCGTACGCGCCGCGGGCGTCCTGCAGCACCGTGTCGAGCTGCGTGCGCAGCGCCGGGCTCGGCGCGTTCTCGTCGGCGTGGAGCAGCGCGTGCAGGCGGTCGAACTTGCCGTGCGCAACGTCCACCGGGGAGCGCAGGTCGTCCACGACGACCAGGTCCGACAGCGCCGCGAGCTCGGCCCGCACGGTGTGCCCGTCCGGCCCGAACGCCGACGTCGCGTCCTCGAACGGCCCGCCCGGATCGGCGCGGAACAGCCGCAGCGGGCTTCCCGACGTCGCCGTGAGCCGCGGCGAGCGCACCGACACCGTGGCCACCCCGTCGAAGGTGAGCTGGCTGTCCGGGAGCGCCCGGATCGACAGCAGCACCCCGAACCCCCTGGGCACCGCCACCTCGTCGCCCGGCAGGCGGTCCGCGATGCCCTCGTTCAGCGTGGACAGGGGCGCCGCCGTGAGCAGCAGGGTGCGGTCGTGGAGCCCCTCCACCGCCTCGAAGGCGAGGACGAGCTCCGCCGTGGAGCCGTCGGGCAGGCGGAAGACGGCGTGGAGCGTCCGCCCCTCCACCTCCTGGCTGACGATGCCGGCTCCGGGCTCCGGCTGGGCGGCCGCAACGGCGGCCACGACGAAAGCTGCGGTGATGGCGAGGGCTCGCCGCATGGTCCCCTCCCGACTCGCTGCCTCAAACACGGTGGCTCCCGCCGGCCATTTCCTGCGGGTTCTTGTACGAGACCCTGCAAGAGCCTAGATTTGGTGAAGGCACGGCAGGGAGGGCGGCGCCATGAGGATCCTCGTGTTCGGCGGCTCCGGGACCATCGGGTCGGCGGTGGCGTGGGATCTCGCCCGCGACCCCGACGTGGAGGCGGTGGGGCTGCTCGGCCGGCACCGCGACGCCCTGGAGGCCGTCCGGGACTGGATCGGCTCCGACAAGGTCGACCTCCACGTGGCGGGTATCGACGAGCGGGAGGCCCTCCTGACCCTCATGGTGCGCTACGACGCCGCCGCGCTGGCGCTGCCCGAGCGGCGCTCGAGCTACGCCGCCGTGGAGCTCGCCATCGAGGCCGGCCTGCCGGTCGTGGACATGCTCGAGGAGTACCACCGCACCCCGGACCCCTACGAGGTGGAAGGGCTCGCCGTGCCGCCCGGCATGACGCCGGCCGGGTACGGCGACTGGCTCCACGAGCGCGCCATGGCCCGCGCCGTCACCTTCCTGGACGGCATGGGGTTCGCGCCGGGGCTCGCCAACGTCACCCTGGGGGAAGGCATCCGCACCCTCGACACCGCCGAGACGGCGGTCGCCAGGGTGGGCGGCATCCCCTCCAGGGCGGCGGCCGAGCGCCACCCCCTGCGCTACATGATCACCTGGGCGTTCGAGCACGTGCTGCGAGAGTACACCATTCCCCTCAAGGTGATCCGCGGCGGCCGCGTGGTCGAGGTGGCGGCCGGCAGCGACCGGGAGGCGTTCCGCTTCGACGCCCTCGGCCACGACGAGCTGCTCGAGTGCGCGGTCACCCCCGGCATGCCGTCGTTCATCACCAGCCGCCCGCAGCTCGCCGAGTTCTCCGAGAAGACGGTCCGCTGGCCCGGCCACTGGGCCGGCGTGGAGACCCTGAAGGAGTGCGGCCTCCTCGGCCTCGACCCCGTCACGGTGGACGGCGCCGAGGTCGTCCCCCGCCACCTCCTCCTCGCCCTCGTCGCCCCGCACCTCGTGCCGCTGCCCGGGGACACCGACGTCTGCGTCATGTACAACACCCTGGAGGGGACGAAGGACGGCCGGCGGGTGCGCCTGGAGTGGCGCATGTGGGACGAGGCCGACACCGGCACCGGCCTGTCCTCGATGAGGCGCGTCACCGGCTTCCCCGTCGCCGTCGCCGCCCGCATGCTGGCCCGCGGCGAGATCCGGGGCACCGGCATCGTGCCCCCCGAGGACGGCATCCGCGGCGACCTCTACACCGAGTTCCTCGCCCAGCTCGCCCGCCGCGGGATCCGCATCGAGGAGCGGCTCGTGGAGCTCACTCCCGCCGGCTGAGCGGCGCCGCCCCGCGGCCGGGTCCGGCCCGGCCGCGGGGAATGCTCTTCGCCGCTACTTCGTGACGGGGCGGTACGTCACCCCGAGCTCGTGGAACAGGAACGCGTCCACGTCGGTGGCCACCGCCACCCGCGCCGACAGCGGGCTGCCGATGTGCCCGGTGGTGGCGCTGGTGCGCAGCAGCACCGGCAGCCCCGAGGAGGAGTCCCGCTGCAGGATCGCGGTCATCTTGCGCGAGTTGGCGGGGTCCACCCGGGGATCGTTGGCGCCGGTGAGGAACAGCGTGGCGGGGTAGGGCACCCCGTACACGACGTTCTGGTACGGCGAGTAGGCGCGGATCGCCAGGAAGTCCGCCTCGTTCTCCACCGTGCCGTACTCGGTCACGTTGAACTGCCCGTTGGCGAAGCGCTCGAAGCGCAGCATGTCGAGCAGCCCCACGTGGCAGACGACGGCCCGGAACAGCTCCGGGTGCTGGGTCAGCATCGCGCCCATCAGCAGCCCGCCGTTGCTGCCGCCCTCGATGGCGAGCTTCGCCGGCTTCGTGTAGCCCTCGGAGATGAGCGCCCGGGCGCACGCGGCGAAGTCGTCGAACACGTTCTGCTTGCGCGTCAGGTTGCCGCCGCGGTGCCACCTCTCGCCGAGCTCGCCGCCGCCGCGGATGTTGGCCACCGCCATCACGCCGCCCTGCTCCAGCCACGCCTTCACCTGCGGCTTGAACGTCGGCTCCGTGGAGATCTCGAAGCCGCCGTAGCCGGTCAGCAGCGTCGGGTTGTCGTGGTCGAGCGGCGTGCCCTTGCGCATCAGGATCGTAAACGGCACCCGCGTGCCGTCCGCCGACACCGCCTCCGTCCGCACCACCTCGCAGTCCGAGAAGTCCGCCGGCGACACCTTGTACAGCGCGGTCTTGACGGCCTCCTTGCTCCCCGGCGCCCAGCGGAACCACGCCGGCGGGTCGAAGAACGTCTCCACCCGGTAGAGCACCGCGTCCCCGCTCAGGTGCACCGGCTGCGAGATCGCCGCGATCTCCGGCGCCGGCAGCGTCCCCTCCGGCGTCCCGTCGAGCGTGAACACCCGCACCTGGGCGGGGCCGCCGAGCTGGTCGAGCACGTACAGCGCGTCGTCCGTGGCCGTCACGCCCTGCACCGCGGGCTTCCCCTCGGGCACCACCACCACGCCCTTGGAGGGCAGGGGATCGGTCACCGGCACCCGCAGCACCTTGCCGCGCGGCGCGTCGTGGTAGGACACGAAGTACAGCGCGCCGCCGGGCCCGAACACCCCCGAGGTCACCCCGTCCTTGAAGTGCGTCAGCTGCGTCCACGTCCCCGAGGGCCCGTGGAGGAAGTGCTCGTACTCGCCGCCGTCGCCGTCCTCCACCGTGGCCAGCGCCCACAGCCCGTCGGGCGAGGTTGACAGCTTCGTCTCCGCGATGCGCGGGAACCCCTTGCCCAGGCTGTACGTGTCGGCGGACAGCGGCGTGCCCAGCGTGTGGAACCACACCTCCTGATAGAAGGGAAGGTCCGCCTCGGGCCGCTCCCCCGGCGCCGGGTAGCGCGTGTAGAAGAACCCCTTCGCATCCGCCGTCCACGCCACCCCGCCGCCGGCGGTGCCGCCGTTGACCCGCGGGATCTCGTCGCCGAGCTGCCTGCCCGTCGCCGTGTCCACCACGTGGATCGTGCCGTTCTCCGTGCCGCCCTTCGACAGCGACACCGCCACCAGCTTCCCGTCCGGCGAGGGCACGTAGAAGTCGATGGTCGTCCCGCCGCTGGGGTCGAGCACGTTGGGGTCGAGCACCACCTTCTCGGTGGCGAGGTCGTCCACCGACGAGAGCGAGACCAGCAGCGCCTGCTGCTTGGGCGGCTGCGCCTTGATCGCGAACACCACCCCGTGGCGCACCTGGAGCCCCGAGTAGGTGGGGGAGGTGTCCGCCATCAGCGCGTCCACCCGCTCCTGGATCGCCCGCCGCGACGGCTCCGCGTCCAGGACCTTCCGCGCGTACGCGTTCTGCGCCTCGCTCCACGCCTTCACCGCCGGATCGCTCCAGTCCTCGAGCCACCGGTAGTCGTCGACCACCTTGTACCCGTGCAGTACGTCCACCACCGGCTTCACCGCCGTCGCCGGCGGCCCCGCCGACGCAGCGCCGCCGTCCGCCGCCAGAGCGACGGTTCCCGTCATCATCAGCGTCACCAAGAACGCAGCAGCCTTCCGCATCATTCGCCTCCGATCGCACCGCCCGGGTTGGGAGCGCTCAGCGCTCCGTATGCGGCTGGAGCCCGGTTGCAGGGGGTATCGTAGCGCCAGCGGGCACCGCCGGCCCTCGCAGTCAGTAGACGACCATGAGTTCCCGCTCCGCGCACCCCTGACAGATCCAGTCGTCGTGCATATGGCCGGCGTTGAGCTTGCGGCCGCACCAAGCGCACACCCGAAAGTAGCGACGGTCGTTGAGAAGCTCCGCTTCGGCGGAATCGAGCTCCTCCGGGCGCGGACGCGCGCTCCAGGCTCTCCACGCCAGCCAGGACAGCCGCGGGGAGTGGGGCCCGTCCCATCGCACTAGGGCCACCTCCAGCCAGGTCCCGGGCCCGATGTTCACGATCCTAGTGAAGGACGAGAGCAGCTCACGATCCTCATCGTCAAGAAGAGTCATGCTCGTAGTCTCCTGGGGGGGCACGCCTGCGCTCGATGGCCGCCGAGGGGAGTCTACCCCGTTCGACCTGTAAACGAGCATGCCCATGGGCACGTTGACCGACGGGGCGCATGTCCATGGTATATTCCAGAAGTATGAGGTCGTTAGCGCTGACATAAGAAGATCTAAATATTTGTAGGACAGGTATATAAGAAAGACATATGCGAGGGCACACGATGAGGACATACGAGAGGTCACACCCTTGGATCTCGTTCCAGCTTGACCTCAGAGGTGCTCCACCCCAGCTTTGGCTCCTCCTGGGTGAGGCGAGCTCCAAGTGTGAGCATCTGGCCGGGGTACCCCTGAAGCCCGAGATCGCCAAGAAGATGCATGAGCTCTTCCTTGCGAAAGGGGCCCTGGCGACGACGGCAATTGAGGGGAACACGCTGACAGAGGAGCAGGCGCTGGAGCACCTGAGGGGCGAGCTGAAGCTGCCGAGGTCGCAGGAGTACCTGGCGCGAGAGCTCGACAATATCGTGAACGCGTGTAACGACATCTGGTCGGAGGTCCAGACGGGAGCCGCTTCTGCCTTGACTCCCGGGCAGATCAAGACCTTCAATCGACAAGTCCTGAAAGGACTAGATGTGGGTGATGACGTCCAGCCCGGGGAGGTGAGGGCTCATTCAGTTGGCGTGGGGGCGTATCGCGGGGCGCCGGCTGAAGACTGCGAGTTCCTTCTCTCGAGGCTGTGTGCCTGGCTAAACGACGCCGAACCGGCTCTGCCACCTGGCTACGAGACAGCCGCAGCCATCATCAAGGCGGTCCTAGCGCACCTCTACCTCGCATGGATTCACCCCTTCGGTGATGGCAACGGGCGTACGGCCCGTCTGCTCGAGTTCAAGATCCTGGTCACCGCGGGTGTCCCTACTGCCGCGGCGCACCTTCTCAGCAACCACTATAATCAGACGAGATCCCGCTATTACCTGCAGCTCGATCGGAGCAGCAAGGCTCGAGGCGGGGCCCTTGGATTCCTGATCTATGCGACGGAAGGGTTTGTGGACCAGCTGACGGCCCAGATCAAGATCGTCAGGGATCAGCAGTGGGAGCTGGCGTGGACGGACTACGTCTACGAGCGTTTTCGAGATCGTCAGACTCCCACTGCCCTCAGGCGCCGAGACCTCGTTCTGGCGCTGTCGAGGACACCTGAGCGCGTGCCGCTCGACAGGATTGCGTCATTGACTCCTGGGTTGGCGGCCGCCTACGCGAAGCGGACGCGAAAGACGTTGACGAGAGACCTCCATGCCGTCATGAAGCTCGGGTTGGTCACGGAGAGGGACTCCCAGTTCCGTGCTGCGAAGGGGACGATCCTGGCCTTTCTGCCGGGCCGGAGAACCAAAGCCAATGGCGGGAATGGGAGTGATGACACTCCGCAAACGCCATAGGCCTTCAGAAGAGGTGTCAGGCCCACTGATCATGGTCTCAGGGGACACCCAGATTCCCGCAGTTAGGGGACACCCAGTTTGCCGCACCGTTAGTCCTGGGCGCCAGGCCCAACGATGACGACAATGTCGCGATGGGTTCGCGCCAGGAGCGACTCAGGCTATGCCGAGCCGGCAGCCAGGGGCGATGGAGCGAGCGCCCTGCCGCGCAAGCGCATGGGACGCGTCAGGCGCGCCGCCGGAGGGCCTGGCCTCGGCGCTCGAGAACCGGCAGCTCTCGGCGGTCCTGGCAGGCGGCTCCGAGCGGTGACCCGGTGGGCGGCGCAGGCCGGGAAGGGGGGAGCGGACCGACGAGGCCTTCCGGCGCTGATACGAGGAGCTCGACGAGATCCTGTCCTCTCCGAGCAGAAGAAGGCGCCACAATGAAAGATCGTCGTAATCGTTGGGCCGGAACCTGTCAGGACTTGGCGAGCACGAAGAAGTGGTGGTAGGAGCTGAGCGGGTGGCGGAGCTCCCTCGAGATGGTGAAGTACCTCCTGAACGCGTCCCTGACCTGGCGGGCCGAGCTTCCCTTCCTGCCCATCTCCCACGCGTGCTCGCGGTAGAGATCGCCGGAGTGCCTGACGCTCTCGAAGAGCAGGGGCACCCTGGTGACCGCCCATCCGATCGCCCTGCCGGCCAGCGGGACCCTGTAGAGGGCGCCGAAGAGCCTCGCATGGTGGGGTACGGAGACGAGCGCGCTGGTCCTGCACACCCTGTGGATCTCGCTCAAGGCCCTGTCGACGTCGTTCCACGGGATGTGCTCGAGGATCTCGCAAGCCATCACGAGGTCGTAGGAGCCGTCTTCGAAAGGCAGGTCCCTGACGTCGGCGATGGTGCCGGGCGCGAGGCTCCCGTCGAAGTCGCAGGTGCCGACGTGGAACCCGTGCTGCGCAAGGTAGTTCGCTACCGTCTTGTTGCCGACGCCGATCTCCAGGATGCTCCTGCAGCGAAGCGAAATCGCGAGCTCGGCCTGGTGATGGTAGGAGATGAACCGCTGCAGGTCGTCGTAGCCGTCGTAGTAGTGCTCCCGGGGCACCTGGACGGCGGGTCCCGCAGCCGGTCCGGCAGCGTCTCCCCCGCGACCGCGGGCCTGCCGGGCGGGAGGGACGGGGGGCGTGTTGCGGGCCATACGGCGATCGTACCGCTGTTCCGGCGGCGGGCGGGCCCGGCGGGTCTGCATGGTAGGGTTCTGGCTGAAAGGGGAACGGTTGGCCGACACGAGGGTGCGCGTGCTGCGGCTGCGCAGCTCCAGCGAGATCTACGGCCCCGAGCGGGGCTTCCTCGAGCTGGCTCCGGCGCTGGCTGCCGCCGGCGTGTGGACGGAAACGGTCCTGCTCTACCGGCGGCCGCCGGGCGGCGGGGTGCACCATCCGCTCGTCCGCGCGGGAGCGGCGGCCGGCCTGCGGATCACCGAGTCGACGGACCGGCGGTGGCTCGTCCCGCTCACCGCCGCCGCCGTCGCGCGCCGTCTGCGGGCGGGCCGTTTCGACCTGCTGCAGACGCACGGCTACAAGGCGGACCTGGTGGGCCTTCCCGCGGCGCGGCTCGCGGGAGTGCCGGCGGTGGCCGTGCTGCACGGTCTCGATCCCGGAGGGTCCCGCACGCTCGGCGTCTACGACCGCCTCGACCGGGCGACGTGGTCCCGCTTCGCGCGCCTGGTCGCCGTCTCCGACGAGATCCGGGCGGACGCTCTCGCCCGGGGCTGCGACCCGTGCCGGGTGGTCACGATCCACAACGCCCTCGACGTCGCGGTGGTGCAGCAGCGCGCCCGTGCCGGTCCGTCCGCCCCACTCCCGGGCGCTGCCGGGGCCCGGATCGCCGTCGTCGGGAGGCTCGCTCCCGAGAAGGACCACGCGACGCTCCTCGCCGCCGCCCGCATCGTCGTCGCGGAGCGGCCGGACACGACGTTCCTGCTCGCCGGGGACGGACCGCTTCGCGGGGAGCTCGAGGCGCGGATCCGGTCGCTCGGCCTCGGGGAGCGCGTCCATCTCCTCGGCTACCGCGACGACGCCGCCGCGATCCTCGCCGCCAGCGCGATGCTCGCGCTTCCCTCGCGCTACGAGCCGTGCGGCCGTGTGCTCCTCGAGTCGATGGCCCTCGGCCTGCCCATCGTGGCGACGCGGGTCGGCGGCGTTCCGGAGATCGTGGAGGACGGCGGCACCGGGGTGATGGTGCCGCCGGGCGACCCCGACGCGTTCGCCGCGGCGCTGCTCCGCCTGCTGGCCGATCCCGCCCTGGCCAGGGAGCTCGGCGGCGCCGGCCGGCGCCGGATCGCAGCACGGTTCGAGGCCGGCGAGGCGGCCGCGCGGTACGCCGCCGTCTACCGCGAGGTGCTGGGGGCCTCGTAGGGTTTCGTCACCCGGCTGGCGGGCCGCGGGCGGCGCGGACGGGAGCCCTCAGCGTGCCGGGCGGCGCTCCATCCGGGCGAAGCGGCGGGTCTCGCGGAGGTACAGCGCGAGGCAGAGGATCGCGAACGCGAGCAGGCCGAGCTGCAGGGCGGTCATTCCCGCCCACACGGTGACGTCCCGGTCGCCGCGGAGGAACTCCAGGGCGAAGCGCAGGAACGAGTAGCCGCCGAGGTGGAGCAGGAACGCCTTGGGCCAGGGGCCGTCGTGGCGGCGCAGCGACCGGACGAGGCGGACCACCAGCCAGGCGAGGATGAGGTCGGCGGCGGCCTCGTAGAGCTGGGTGGGGTGCAGCGGCACCGTGACCGTGGCCGAAGGGGACGTGTAGCCGTGCTCGACGCTCCACACCCACGCCGGGTTGGGCACCAGGTGGTCGCGGACGAAGCCGGGCACGAGCATGCCGAACTTCGGCTCGGACACGCCCCAGGGGAGGTTGGTGGGGATCCCCCACGCGTCGCCGTTGAGGAAGCAGCCCACCCGTCCGATGGCCTGGCCGACGAGGACCGCGGGGCTGGCCGCCGCAAAGTAGCGCCAGAAGTCCGCCCCTTGCCGCCGCAACGACAGGAACGCCCCCAGCACGCCGCCCGCCAGCCCGCCGGTGATCGACTCGCCTCCCTCCCAGAAACGGAAGAACGACAGCGGATCGGCGAGGAGCGAGCTCATGTCCCAGAAGAGGAAGTGCGAGAGCCTCGCCCCGATGAGGGCCCCCAGGATGGCCCAGATGACGGCGTTCTCGAAGACCTCGGTGTCGAGGTCCGCCCGCCTCACGCTGCGGACGGCCAGGAGGTACGCCGTCACGATCGAGATCAGGTAGTAGAACCCCTCGTAGAAGTAGAAGACCCTGAAGCCGACGTTCAGATCGATGGGGTACACGCACTCCCTCCCGCGGGAATCGTAGCGCCGGCCGGCGTGCCGTGCGCCGGGCCGGCTCTCCTCCGGGAACGGGATGCCCGGGCCGGAAAGTCCTCCCTACAGAGGTGCCGTGTTTGACCATCTCACCGTCTTCGAGCCAGGCTCAGGACCGACGAGGTCATCGTGCCAGCGCGTCGCAGCTGCTAACCTTTCCGGTCCTCCGATCGTTTCAAGGGGTGAGCGGCGCGCGCCCGGAACGCCGCGGGACGCGCAAGGGACGCCGGGTGCAAGGAGACCTGCATGTACGACATCGCCCCCATGATCCTCGGCATCGTGTTGGTCCTCGGGTTCGTCTGGAGCCTGAAGAACGTGGTCACCGGCCGGCGCCTCGACCGGCTCGCGAGGATGCACCACGAGCTGCAGCAGAAGGTCCTCGACACGCTCGGCTCCGCCGAGGAGCTCGCCGGCTACCTCGAGACCGGCGCCGGCCGGCAGCTGCTCGAAGCCCCGGCGGCCGACCGCTCCGGTCCGTTCGGCCGGATCCTCGGCTCGGTCCAGGCCGGCATCGTCCTGCTCGCTGCCGGCGCGGGCTTCCTGGTGGCGCGCCGCATGGTCGAGATCCCCAACGAGGCCGGGGTCGTCTTCTTCGGGGTGCTGTGCGTGGCGCTCGGCGTCGGCTTCCTGGTGTCGGCGTACGCGGCGCACGCGCTGTCGAAGAGCTACGGGCTGCTCGACGGCGGCCGCTCCGAGGCGGGGAGCTAGAGGGTCTTCAGCCATGACGGCCATCGCCCTGGCCATGAGGCCGCCGCAGGCGGCCCGCGACGACGGACGACCCATGGAGGGGCTCCTCGCGGAGCCGCCGGGCATGGACGAGGACGCCTTCCGCGGCCTGTACGCGCGCACCGCGCGCCCGCTGCACGCGTACCTGACGCGCGTGGCAGGCGACGCGGCGCTGGCCGACGACCTCCTGCAGGAGACGTACTACCGCTTCCTGCGCGTCAGGTTCTCGTCGGACGACGAGCGCCACCAGAAGAACTACCTCTACCGCATCGCCACCAACCTCCTGCGCGACCACTACCGCGGCCGCCGGGAGCTGTCCCAGCTGCCCGAGTCGATCCCGGTTGCCGACAGGGGCGGGGAGATCCAGTTGCGGAGCGACGTCGGCGGCGCCCTGGCGGAGCTCGTGCTGCGCGACCGCACGATGCTGTGGCTGGCCTACGTGGAGGGCGCCACCCACGAGGAGATCGCGTCCGTCCTCGGGCTCAAGGCGTCGAGCATCCGGTCCATGCTGGCGCGAGCCCGCGGGCGCATGGCCGCGGCGCTCCGCGGGCGCGGCCTCGGCGGCGGAGACGCGGCGGGGGGTGCCTCGTGAGCGCCCGCTCGTGCCCCTTCGAGGACGCGGTCCTGGCCGCCCTGCGCAGCGGGGTCTGGCCGGACGGTCTCCGCGCCCACGCCGCGTCCTGCGCGAGCTGCGCCGAGACGCTGCTGGTGGCGGGCGCCCTGGCCGCCGACGCGCGGGCGGTGGCGCAGGCGCGGCCCCTGCCGGACCCCGGCCGCCATCTGGCTCGAAGCCCGCCTGCGCGCCCGCCGCCTCGCCGTCGACCGCGCCACCCGCCCCATCTTCGTCATGCGTCGCCTGGCCGCGGCCGGCGCCGCCGCCGCCGTGGGCGTCGCCGGCGTCTCCTTCCGGGCCGGGCTGACACGCTGGTTCTCCTGGCTGCGGCCGCCCTCTCCCGACGTGGGCTCGATGCTGGCGGTCGTGAACGGGCTCGTGCTGCTGGCAGCCTGCGGCGGCCTGCTGGCGCTGGCCGGCTACGCGCTCGTCGCGTTCCGGCGCGAGCAGTGAAGGGCGGCCGCGGAGCTCACCGTCGCAGAGGGATGGTCGCCGGCGGTGCAGCCGTGTGGCTCCGCTCCAGCGCTTCGGCCAGCGCGCGGTGGAAGACCGCGGGGTTGTCGATCCAGCTGTAGTGGCCGGCTCCGGGGACCACCTCGACGGTGATGCCCGGGAAGGCCTCGGCGAGCGGCAGCCACGCCTTCGCGGAGGGGTCGAGGTAGTCGCTGTCTCCCTGGATGACGGTGACCGGGACGGGGTGGGCCTTCAGCGTGGCGGTGAGGTCCCACTGCCCGGGGAGGGAGCCGCCGATGGCGTCGTCCGCCGCGCCGGTGTAGTAGACGCCGCCGCCCTGCAGCGCACGCCAGCGCTCGACGTGGACGAGGTTGACGGCGGCGAGGCCCTCGATGCGGGCCTTCCACGACTTCTGCTGCGCGGTGAGCTTTCCGGCTCGACCGCCGGCGAGACCCTCCGCCGCGAGGGCTGCCACGACCTCGGGCCGTTCGCGCAGGGCGCGCTGGCGGGCGCGGACGCCGCCGAGGAGGTCGCCGAACGAGCCGCCCTCGGGGGTGCGCGGCGGGATGCTGCCGGCCAGCACCAGGGCGGCGACGTGGTCCGGGTGGGCCTGGAAGTAGAGCATGGCCAGCAGCGTCCCCCAGGAGTGGCCGAGCAGCACGAGCCTGTCCTTGCCCAGCGCGACCCGCAGGGTCTCGAGGTCCTCCACCATCGTGGCCGCGGTGAGGCCCGCGACGTCGCGCTCGGGGACGGGGGAGAGCAGGCTGCCCCGCTGGTCGTAGAGCACGAAGCGGTGGCTCCCCGACTCTCCCGCCACGGCGTCGACGAGGTAGTTGAAGTCGTTGCCCGGGCCGCCGTGCAGCACGACGACGTCGCTGCCGCGGCCCAGGAAGGTGACGTAGAGCCGCGCCTTCCCGTCGGCGGTGGGCAGGTACCAGACGTTGTCCTGGAGCGCGTCGAAGACGGCCCCGGCGCGAGAGAGCGGGGGAGGCGCCGCGTCGTCTCCGGTCCGCGCCGCCGCGTCCGCCGCCACGATCGAGGTGCACGAGAGCACCGCCGCGCCGAGCGCGCCCACCACCGTCATTCGCCTCATCGACACGTCCTCCCGGAGGCTTCAACGATGGCGCGCCGGTCAGGGTTCGCGGGTCCGCGTCTCCAAAGGTCCGGCCGCTTCCCCGGCTGTGCTGAAATGAGGGGGCCCGGGCCCGGCAGGGCCGCGACGGTCCCTTTGCCCCGGGCGCAGGGGAGGAGGGTGACACCGTGTTCCCGGCGCAGACCTACGTGAACAGGCGGGAGAAGCTGATCGGGCAGTTCGACTCAGGGCTGCTGCTGTTCCTGGGTAACGAGGAGAGCCCCATCAACCACCTCGCCAACGCCTACCCGTTCCGGCAGGACAGCTCGTTCCTCTACTACTTCGGCGTGGACCACCCCGGGTACGCGGCGCTCGTCGACGTCGACGAGGGGCGGACCGTGGTGTACGCGGACGACCTCACCATCGACGACATCGTGTGGACCGGCGTCCTGCCCACGGTGGCCGAGCTCGCCGCCGCGGGGGGCGTCACCGAGACGCGCCCCGCCGCGCGCCTGGCCGACGACCTCGCCGCGGCCCGCGGTCGCACCGTCCGCTTCCTGCCGCCGTACCGGGGGGAGAACGCGGTGAGGCTGTTCGAGCTCCTCGGCGTCCACCCCGGCGGGCAGGCCGCCGCCGCCTCCGTCGAGCTGGTGCGCGCCATCGTCGAGATGCGGGTGGTGAAGACCGCCGGGGAGGTCGCCGAGATCGAGAAGGCCGTGGACACCAGCATCGACATGCACCTGGCCGCCATGCGGATGGCGCGGCCGGGGGTGACGGAGGCGGCCATCGCGGCGAAGGTCACCGAGATCGCCCTCGCCGCGGGCCCGGGCCTGGCGTTTCCCGTCATCGGCACCATCCACGGCGAGACGCTGCACAACCACGACCACAGCCACACCCTGTCCTCAGGGGACCTGTTCCTCCTCGACGCCGGCGCCGAGAGCCCCCTCCACTACGCCGGCGACCTCACCAGCACGTTCCCGGTGGATCCGCGCTTCACCTCCCGGCAGCGGGACGTCTACGACATCGTCCTCGGCGCCCACCTGGCCGCCGTCGACGCCTGCCGGCCCGGCACGAACTTCCGCGACGTCCACGCCATCGCGTGCCTGGGCCTGGCCGCGGGCCTCAAGGAGCTCGGCCTGATGCGTGGCGACCTGCACGAGGCGGTGGCCCAAGGGGCGCACGCCCTGTTCTTCCAGTGCGGCACCGGCCACATGCTGGGCCTCGACGTGCACGACATGGAGGACCTGGGCGAGCTGTGGGTGGGGTACGAGGGCCGGCCGCGGAGCACGCAGTTCGGCCTCAAGTCGCTGCGCCTGGCGCGGCCGCTCGAGCCCGGGTTCGTGTTCACGGTGGAGCCGGGGATCTACTTCATCCCCGAGCTCATCCGCCGCTGGCGCGCCGAGAGGCGGTTCGCCGACTTCATCGACTACGACCGCGTCGAGGCCTGGTCCGGCTTCGGCGGGATCCGCATCGAGGAGAACGTGATGGTGACGGAGACCGGCCCCCGCGTCCTCGGCAAGGACCGCCCCCGAACCGCCGCCGAGGTCGAGGCCGAGCGGTAGCGGCCCCGGCCGGCGGCGCGCCCGCGGCCGGGGGACTACGCGGCCAGGACGGCCTCCAGGGCGGCGAGGAACGCCTCGACGTCCTCGTGATCGATGGTCAGGGAGGGGTCGAGGCGGAGGACCGGGAGGTTGGGGCGGCGCGGCGCGAGGAAACCGAGGTCGAGGAGGCGGTGCTGGACGTCGCGGGCGGAGCCGGCGCCGTCGCCGCCGGCGAGCTCGATGGCGATCATCGGGCCGCGGCCGCGCAGGTCGGCGATGCGGCCGGTGCGTTCCCCGATGGCCTGCAGGCCTTCCATGAGGCGCGCCCCGACCCGTCGCCCGCGCTCGACGAGCCCCTCCTCCCGGATGGTGCGCACCACCTCCCGCGCGACCGCCGCGCCGAGCGGATCGTTCTGGTGGGACTGGGCGTAGGCGATGGGCTCACCGCCGAGCCTCGCGGCCACCGCGGGCGACACCGCGGCGACGCTGACCGGGTAGCCGTTGCCGATCCCCTTGCCCATGGCGACGATGTCCGGCTCGACGCCGTAGTGCCGGTACCCGAACCACTCGCCGGTGCGGCCGATGCCGGTGGTGACCTCGTTGACCAGGAGAAGGCCGCCGCCCTCGCGGACGGCGCGGTCGATGGCCCGGACCAGCTTGGCGGGGGGGAAGCGCACCAGCCCCGAGGAGCTGCCCGGTTCGAGGAGGAACCCTCCGAGCCGGCCGAACGGGATCCGCGAGAACGCCTCGCAGGTGCCGTCGCACTCGCGGCCGGGGGCGCAGTCGCGGCAGCCGGACCAGTCGAAGGAGATCCACTCCTCGTCGCGCCTGGACCGCGCGGAGCCGTAGGCGCCGCAGTACGCGTCGGCCATGATCAGCAGCGGCCGGCCGCCGACGAGCTGCTGCGCGATCCGTACGCCGTACTCCACGGCCTCGCTTCCCGAGCACAGGAAGACGCAGCGGCCGCCCTCGAACCCGAGGAGGGACAGGATCTCGCACGCGGACTCCTCCACCACCGGGCTGGAGTAGCCGAAGCCGGTGTGGGCGATGCGCGGCGCCACCGTCGACAGGGCGCGCACCACCCGGGGGTGGCCGTGGCCGATGGAGAGGCACCACACGCCGCCGCCGAGGTCCACCCAGCGGCGGCCGCCGGCGTCGAAGAGCGAGCAGTTCTCGGCACGGGTGATCGCGGGGAGCAGGAGCTCGTTGCCGGGGTACCAGAAGAGGTGGCTCACGGTGATCTCCTCCTTCGGCGAGTCTCGCAGGATTGGCCCCCGTATCAAGAGCCAATCCATGCCGATTCGTAGCCATCCATTTTGGTCCCCCGAGTCGCAGGGCCGCCGCCGGTGCGGCCCGGTCCTCCTCCAAACGGGCAGTGGCGGAACGCCGGGGCAGAGGCGGCGTGGCGACGGGCTTCTCGAGGTCGCCGCGACCGGCCTACGCGCCGCCGGAGAGGCGTCCGCGCAGGCTCTCCATCTGGTCCTCGATGGGCCACCTGGCGAAGGCGAGGAAGAAGAGCAGGAGGATGTTCGCCACCGGCAGGATCGCGGCGGCGCCGAGCGCACGTGGGGTAGCCGGCCTTGCGGCAGACGAGGCAGGCGGGAAGGACCAGCAGCAGACCTCCGAAGACGGCGATGGAGCCAACCAGGATCAGCTCGGGCAGACCGAAGCTTCCGTACACCTCATCCTCCTCTCCCGGCGCGCACCAAAGACGTGCCGGCGGCGCCGGCCGGGGTGCGCGGGGCGCGGTTGTGTGCAGTTTCACCTCAACCATGATGCCTGGGCTCCAAGGGGGGGCAAGGAGCGTCCCCCGTCGCGTGCGGAAGCTCGCGCGCCGCGCGGGGTGCGACGCTACATCGAGGCGTCCTGGACGATGAGCCAGCGGCCGCCTTCGCGGTGGAAGACCAGGAGGGTGAGGCCGGTGGCGCTGGTGCCGTCGGCGCGGGTCAGGGTCCAGCGCGCCACCACGCTGGCGCCGTGGATGCGCGACGGCACGGCGTCGCCGAGGATGGTGACCTCGGGGCCCCAGACGTCGCGCAGCTCGAGCGGCTCCAGGGACAGATCGCCCATGGCGTCCCGGGTCGGGTAGCGCGTGCGGTAGCGGTCGAGCACGGCCTGCCGGCCACGGGCGAGGCCCGACGGAGTGAGGAAGACGGCGTCGTCGGCGTAGACGGCGCAGAACGCCTCGAGGTCGCCCCGGTTCCAGGCCGCGGCCTGCTCCTGCAGGAGGTCGGTCACGGCGGCCCGGACCCGCTCGCTCTCGCGCTGGTGGGCGATGCGGTGCCAGAGCGATCCGCCCAGGCGGTCGACGTACTCGGGAGCCTCGGTGAGGGCCGGATCGGCCATGACCTCGTCGGCGGTGGCGAAGCGGTACCCGCGGGCCTCGAGCCAGGTGAAGAGGGCGTCCCACTGGGCGGCGCCCACGGCGTTGGCGTGGAGCAGCAGGACCTGCGGCACGACGCGGCCGAACAGCCCGTCGCCGAGCCGGGCCTGGGCCTCCACCTCGGTGCGCAGCGAGCGCTGGTAGTCCTCGCCGATGCGCGCCAGGGCGGCGGTGTCGCCGGCCGCGGCGGCGCCGACCCAGTCCTTCTCGAACGACCAGTCCTGGGTGTCGATGGTCACCGGCAGGGCGCGCTGGCCGGAGGAGGCGAGGGCGGCGCGCACGGCGTCGAGCTTGGCGGCGGTGTCGCCCTCGCGCAGGTATGGGTAGCGGAAGAAGCGCAGGGTCCGCGCGCGGTCCGCGAGGAAGCCCGCGAGCCCGGCGCGGCCTGCCTCGACGTCGGCGAGGTACGCGCCGGCCGTCGTCTTCGACAGGTCCAGGTGGGTCGCCGAGTGGTTGCCGAGCTCGTGCCCTGCGGCGAGCCACCGCTCGAGGATCGCGCGGTCGCGGGGGTTGGCGACGTGGCTCCAGATGACGAACCCCACGGCCTCGACGTGGTGCTTCGCGAGGGCGGCGAGGAGGCCGTCCGTGACGCGGTCGCGGTCGGCACGGGCGGTGTGGAGGGCGCCGCCGGCCACGGGAAGGTCGTCCACCGTCACGAGCAGCGGCCGGCCCGGTTGCGCCGCCGCGGCGGCGGCGGCGAGCAGCGCGAGGACGAGGGTGGCGGCGAGGGTTCGCATCAATCCTCCCGGAGCGCCCCGGCGGGGACGCGTCCGGCGGCACCGTAGCACACGGCGGACGGCCTTCCGGGTCCCGGCGGCGGCGTAGAATCGTGCACCGGGCGCGGCGGCGGGGCCGCGGCGCCGGAGGAGGCTGCCGTGAAGACTATCCGCATGGAGGAGATGACCTGGCCCGACATCCGCGAAGCGATGGATGCGGGGTTCACCACCGCGGTGGTGGCCATCGGCTCCACCGAGCAGCACGGGCCCCACCTGCCCACCATGACCGACGCGCGCATCGGTGACGAGCTGGCGCACCGGGTGGCGCTCGGGCTCGGCCACGCGCTGCAGGCGAGGACGGTGCCCCTCGGCGTCTCGGAGCATCACCTGGCGTTCGGCGGGACGCTGTCCCTGCGGCCGGAGACGCTGCGGATGCTGCTCACGGACGTGGTCTCGAGCCTGGCGCGTTGCGGCTTCCGCCGCATCGTCCTGCTTCCCAGCCACGGCGGCAACTTCGCCACGGTCCGGCAGGTCGTCGACGAGGCGAAGGAGACCGTGCCCGGGGTCGAGGTGGTGGGGTACACGGATCTCATGGCGTTCTCGGGGTTCCTGAACGAGGAGTCGGCCGCCTTCGGCGTGGCCGCCGAGGCGTCGGGGGCCCACGCCGGCGAGAACGAGACGTCGATGATGCTCGCCCTCGAGCCCGCCCTGGTGCGCACCGACCGGTTCGCCTCCGGCTACCTGGGGCCCCTCGGCGAGGCCGAGGCGAAGACGGTGTTCGAGCAGGGGATGACCGCTCTCACGCCCAACGGCGTGCTCGGCGACCCCCGCGGCGCCACCGCGGCACGGGGCGAGGCCTACCTCGAGCGCCTCGCCGCCATGCTCACCGGGGCCGTCGCCCCGTAGGGACGGCTCCGGGCTGCGCGGGTCGGCCCGTCAGATGGGCTCGGCGAAGGCGTCCGCGATGGAGCCGGCCAGGCCCTCGATGGAGTAGAGCTTGGTGGCGAGGTTGCGCACCTGGGCGAGGGGGGCGGACTTCACGAACATGGTCCGGGCCAGGCGGCGCGACTCGTCCTGGATCTTCTCGACGCGGATGCGCCGCCGCTTCACGTAGAAGGCCAGGGCCCGCCCCACGGAACGGGCGTCGGTGCGGGACAGCTCGTCGGCGAGGACGGCGGCGGACTCCATGGCCATCGAGGCGCCGATGCCGGCGGTGGGAAGGAAGCCGGCGGCGGCGTCGCCCAGCAGGACCACCCGGCCGCGCGTCCACTCCTCGGAGCGCACGTCGGACAGGCGCCAGAAGAACATCGCCTCGTGGTCGTCCGGTATGGCCCCGAGCCAGGTGTCGACCATGCCGCCCATGCCGGCGAAGCGCTCCCGCAGCCGCTCCCGCCGTCCCGGGCCGGGCTGCTCGAAGCCGCCGTCCAGGGGGGCCCCTGCGAAGATGCCGGCGCCCTCCCGGGTGGGGTAGGCACCCACGAACCGGCCGGTGCCCCAGTGCTCGACGAAGGTCTGGGACGGCACGGCGTCCAGGCCGGCCCACCAGACCCAGCCCCCCCAGCCGGTCTGGAAGGCGGAGGGCGCGCCGAAGAGCAGCTCCCGCACGCGGGAGCGCTGGCCGTCGGCGCCGACCACGAGATCGAAGGCTCCGCGGGAGCCGTCGCTGAACACCGCCTCGACCTCGTCGCCCCTGTCCTCGAGGGCGTCGAGGGCGGTGCCGAGACGCACGGAGGCGCCGCCGAGGGCGCCGTGGAGGAGCTTCACGAGCTGCGGCCGGGTGCAGCTCAGGTTCGGACCGTACTCCTCGGCGACGCGCTCCATCGACCACTGCTTGACGATCTCGCCCCGGTCGTCGCGGACCTCGTAGCGCCGCCCCTCGATGCACTGGGCGGCGAAGCGCTCGTAGAGGCCGAGGCCGTGGAGCACCCGGTAGCCCAGCGGCCACAGCCCGAGCATGTAGCCGGCGTGGCCGAGGTCCGGCGCCCGCTCGACGACGGTGGCCCCGGCGCCGCGGTGGTCGAGGAGCGCCGCCAGCGTCAGGCCGCCGATCCCCGCGCCAACGATCAGGACCCGCACGACGGCTCCCGGTCGGCGGTCCGCAGCAGCGCCGGCGCGTCGCCGCCGCCGGCCGGGGCTTTCGGGCTCAGAGCAGGTCGAGCTGCCACGACAGGCCGAAACGGTCGCTGACCCAGGCGAATTTCCTGGCGAAGCCGAAGTCGTCCGCGGGCGTCAGCACCTCGCCGCCGTCCGACAGCAGGTCGAACGCCCGGTCCAGCTCCGCTTCGCTCTCGCACTCGACGAAGAGGGGGAGCAACGGCGTGAACGTGAAGGGATGCTCCGCGGGGCTGTCGAAGCAGATCAGCGGCCGGACACGGTGGGGTCGGCCCGCTCGATCGGCTCCCTGGAACATGAGGAAGGGCGTGACGGCGTGTGCCAATCGCGAACCTCCCGGCTCACCCGGCGTGCGGCGCCGTTCCTCTACCAACGGCGGGGGCCTCGCGACTCGCCCGCGCCGGCGGCCGTGAGGCTTTCCGCCGGCTCATTCGGGCTCGTAGGAGAAGGTGAACGGGGTGCGGTCCCGGCCGAAGTTCACGGTGACCACCGTCCGGTAGTGGTTGGAGATGAGGACGTCCGTCGACATCTCCCGCCCTCCCCAGGACACCACCATGCGATGTCTGCCGGCAGGCAGGTGCGTCATGTTCATGATGGGGTCCCGCTTGTCCCTGACGTTGCCCAGGATGCTGACCGTGCATACGATCGGAGTCGAGAGCACGCGGAGGGACCCCTCGCCCTCGTAGTAGACGTCGACCTTGCCGTTGAGGAGGTCGCCGCGGACGGTGATGTCCGTGCCGGGCTCCATGTCGATGGTCGTGGAGATCGGCTCCTTCCCCGGCCGGTCGAAGGCGATGGTGTGACGGCCGCGAAGGAGCGATCCGACGGTCAGGAACGGCACGGTCTTCGCCTCGCGCTTGCCGTCGATGGCGACCGTGCAATTCTGCGGGGCCGAGGTGATGGTGAGCTTGCCGACGACCTCGCTCTGGTCGGGCTTGTCGGGTTCCCGATCGACGTGGATGCCCCCCAGGATCGGCACAAACTTCCGGACCTTGACCTGGATCGGGAGCTTCGTGATCTCCACGGCGAACCCCTGGGGAAGACAGCCGGGCTTGTCGACCCTCACGGTGTGCTTGCCCTCGGGCACGTTGGCGAGGAACAGGCCGTCCTCGTTCGTGTTGGTCGTGCCCACGAGCTGACCGTCGAGGTAGACGTGGAGGCCGGGTTCGCAGGTGACCTGGATGTCCCCGGCGAGGGCGACGGCCGGCAGGCCCAGGGCAAGAAGCAGAACGAGCAGGCGGGCTGATCTCATGCATCCTCCGCAGGTGCCGGCCAGAGGCCGTGGCCGGCGCCGTAGCCGGCACGGACCGTGCCGGTCTCCCAAACCGCTTGCCGCGCCGGCAGGCCGGGGACCCCTCCGGGACCGCTCGTCCCCGTCCCTGCTGGAGCTTGAGCCACCCGCGATCATAGCGCAGGCGGGGCCGGACTTTCCGCGCCCGCACGCCCGGGCCGCTGGCCGTCCACGGCGCGGTCCGGGAACTCCGCTACCTCAGGCGGAACGTGACGTCCACGGCGAGGGAGACCTCCACCGGCGTGCCGTCCAGGGTGGACGGCGCATAGCGCCAGTGCTTCACCGCCTCCACCGCGGCGCTGGTCAGCCCCATGGGGAGGCCGCGCAGGACGGTGACGTCCTTGACGTTCCCCTCCTTGTCGAGGACGCACCGGAGCGTGACGACGCCCTCGACGCGGGCGCGACGGGCCAGCGCCGGGTAGGCCGGAGGGGCTCCCGAGACGAGCCTCGGCGGGGCGTCGAGACGCGTGGCGTCCACGGGGCCCGTCACGCGTGCCGTCGGGGCCGGGGGCGGCGCGGGTCGGGAGGTGGCGACCGGTACGGCCGCCGGAGCCGGCACCGTCTCGCCCGCCGCGGGCCCGGGGACCGTGGCGCTCCCCGGCACTGAGGCGGGCTGGAGAGCGGGGGTCTGCACCACCGGGGCGAGGGTGGGGACGGCGGAGTCCACGGCGGGCCTGGGCGGCGCGGACCCGGCCTGGGCCCGCTGCTGCTCCACCTTCTTGAGCTCCTCCTCGCTCCGCCGCTGCTCCTCCTCCCGCGCGGCGATCCGGCGCTGCAGCGCCTCGCGCTGCTGCCGCTGGGAATCGCTCGTGGTCGCCGTGCTCCCGTGCTTCTGCTGCTGGGCGAGCTCCTGGCGAAGCTTGTCGGTCTCCTGCTTGCTGCGGCTGAGCTCGTCCCGCAGCTGCGCTTCCTTCTCGGCGAGCTGTCTCGTGACCTCGGTCTGGATCAGGCCGGCCACGTCGGGCTGGGGCGGGGCGGAGGAGCGCCCGACGAGCAGGTAGCCGATGGCTCCGAGCAGCACGACGACGGCTCCCAGGGCCGCGAACAGGCCGGTCTTCGAGGAGCGTGGAGCGGGGGCGGGCGCGTCGTCCGGCACCCTGCGGGCCCGGTAGTACGCCCCCGCATCGAGGGCCTTCTCGTGCTGGAGGGCGCGGTCCTCCTCCTCGATCTCCTGGCGGTACAGGTGGTCCATGAACAGGGCGAGGCTGAAGGTGGTGGGTGCATAGACCCCGCCGTAGAGCAGCTTCTCCAGGTCCTTCTTGAGGTCGGGCGCGGACGGGTAACGGTCGCCGGGCCGGTCCGCCAGCGCCCGCCGGAGCACGGCGAGAACGTCGGCGGGCACGGCGCCCTCACCGAGCGCGAGCTCGGGAGCCGCCAGCGCCGCCGCCCGGGCCGCCGCCTCGACGGGGAGGGGAGCGCCGCACAGGAGATGGTAGAGGACGGCGCCGAGCGAGTAGACGTCGCCGCGCCGGCTGGCAGCGTGGGTCTGGAGGACCTCCGGCGCGAGGTAGGGCGCCGCGAGCTCCCTCACCGGCTCCCGGTCCAGGTTGGCGAGCAGCCCCTCGGCGAGGCCGAACCCCGCCACCATCGCCTCGCCGTCGTTGCCGACCACGACGAGCTCAGGGACGAGGAAGCCGTGGACGAGCGGTTCGCCGTTCACCCCCTGCGCGAGCGCGGCGCACAGGGCGGCGGCGAGCTTCTCGACGAGGAGGAGCGCGTTCCCGGCGGTGACCGGCTGCTGCTCCCGCGCGACCCTGGAGAGGAGCTGATCGAGGGGGGGGCCGGGGACGTAGTCGAAGGCGAGGCACGGGACTCCGTCGGCGGTGGTGAGCGCAGCGTTGCGCACCACGTTGGCGGACTTCAGCGTCTGGGCGAGCTGCCTGACCAGGGGAGCGCCGGCCGCGATGGCCGCGCCGTCGAGGCCGGGCCCGTCGAAGCGGCGCAGCCACACGATGCGCTTGAAGCCGGTGGGCTCGAGCTCGCCGGCGCGCCAGAGAGTACCGAGGGCGTCCGCGGAGCGCTGTTTGAGAAGGAGGAAATCCCCCGCTGCAGCATAGGTTTCCATGTTTTCACCCGCCTCGCATGGAGTCTCGTTCGAACGTATCACTCGCCCGCCTCCGGGTCAACGCCGCCCGGCCTGCCCGGGGGGCGGGGCGCGTTCTTGTCCGGAGGCCGTGCCCCTGCAATACTTCACACGCCTTTGACGCGGGGAGCTCAGGGTGTTGCGGGTGACGCCGCGGGGAGGACGTGAAGGATGGACGACGAGAACGGATCGCAGCGCCCCGACCTTTCGGCGCTGAGGATCGAGGAGAGAGCGCGCGGCGGCGACGGGCGCGGCCCCTGGCGCCTGGCGGCCGCGGCGCTGGCCGTGGTGGCGGTGGCCGCCGTGGTTCTCCTCGCCGCGCGGGGGAGGAGGCCCGAGGTGGAGGTGGCCGCCGCCCGGCCGGCGGACGCCGAGGTCGCCGCCACCCTGCTCAACGCCAGCGGGTACGTGACCCCCAGGCGGCGGGCCACGGTGGCGGCCAAGATCACGGCGCGCGTGGTCGACGTGTACGTGGACGAGGGCATGACCGTCGCGCAGGGCCAGCTCCTCGCGCGGCTCGACGACTCGGACGCGCAGCGCCGCCTGGTGGCGGCGCGGGCGGCGCGCGACGCCACCGCCGCGGCGATCGGGACCCTGGAAGTGAGCCTCGCCAACGCGGAGCGCGAGCTCCGGCGGCAGGAGAGCCTCGAGAAGAAGGGGTTCT
Organism: uncultured Acidobacteriota bacterium; assembly: GCA_963751245.1. Classification (GTDB taxonomy): domain Bacteria; phylum Acidobacteriota; class Thermoanaerobaculia; order Thermoanaerobaculales; family Thermoanaerobaculaceae; genus CAVVTR01. The sequence continues at coordinate 140,217 of CAVVTR010000009.1, forward strand.
CCACCGCCCAGGAGCTCGACCTCGCGCGGACCTCCGTGGACAGCTTCCGCGCCCGGATCGACGAGACCAGGGAGCAGGTCCGGGCGGCCGACGCCCAGATCGCGGTGGCGCAGCAGGACGTCGACAACTGCACGGTGCGCGCCCCGTTCGCCGGCGTGGTGGTCTCCAAGGACGCCCAGCGGGGCGAGATGGTGTCGCCGATCTCGGCGGGGGGCGGCTTCACCCGGACCGGCATCGCGACGATCGTGGACATGGCCTCGCTGGAGATCGAGGTGGACGTCAACGAGGCGTACATCGCGCGGGTGCTGCCGGGCCAGAAGGTCCTCGCGACCCTGGATGCGTACCCGGACTGGAAGATCCCCGCCCATGTCCGTACCATCATCCCCACGGCGGACCGGCAGAAGGCGACCGTGAAGGTGCGCATCTCCTTCGAGAAGCTCGACCCGAGGATCCTCCCCGACATGGGTGTCAAGGTCGCCTTCATGGCCGAGGAGGGTCCGGGAGCGCCGGCGCCGCGGGCGGTCGTCCCGGCGGACGCGGTGCGGGACGACGGCGGCCGCCGGGTCGTGTTCGTGGTGCGGGACGGCACGGTGGAGAGGCGGGCGGTGACCCTCGGGGAGACCCGGGGGGCCGACGTGGACGTGATGGCGGGGCTCGCGCCCGGCGAGCAGGTGGTCGTCAAGGGTCCGGCGGACCTGCGCGACGGTGAGAAGGTGGCGGTGAGACTGGGCCGGCGATAGGCGGCCGGCCCTGCGGAGGCGGCATGGTCACGGTGGACGGCGGCGGCAGCGGCACGAGCCTGGTTCGGGTCCGCAACCTGGACAAGAGGTACCAGCGCGGCGGCGAGGAGCTCCACGTCCTCCAGGGCCTGAACCTCGACGTCGAGGAGAAGGAGTTCGTCGCCTTCATGGGGCCTTCCGGCTCCGGCAAGACGACGCTGCTCAACCTCCTGGGCGGCCTCGACGTTCCCTCCGCGGGAAGCATCTCGGTGGCGGGCGACGAGATCACCTCGATGTCGGCGCGCAGGCTCGCCGCCTGGCGGGCCCGCCACGTGGGGTTCGTGTTCCAGATGTACAACCTCATCCCCGTCCTCACGGCGTTCCAGAACGTCGAGCTGCCCCTGCTCCTGACCCGGCTGTCCCGGGCCGAGCGGCGGGTCCACGTGGACACGGCCCTGGCCCTGGTGGGACTGGCGGACAGGCGGGACCACTACCCCCGCCAGCTCTCCGGCGGCCAGGAGCAGCGCGTGGCGATCGCCCGCGCCATCGTCACCGATCCGACGTTCCTGCTCTGCGACGAGCCCACCGGCGACCTCGACCGCAAGAGCGCCGACGAGATCATGGATCTGATCGCCAGGCTGGTCCAGGAGCACGGCAAGACGGTGCTGATGGTGACCCACGACCCGCGGGCCGCCGAGCGCGCACACTCGGTGCTCCACCTCGACAAGGGGGCGCTGGTCGAGGCGGCGGAGAGCGGGGCATGAAGTTCCTCGCCCTGATCCTCGCGAACCTGGGCCGCAGGAAGCTGCGCACCGCGCTGACGGTGGGCTCGTTCGCGGTTGCCCTCTTTCTGTTCGGCCTGCTCGTTGCGATTCGCGGCGCGTTCAGCCAGGGGGTCGAGGTGGCGGGCGCCGACCGCCTGGTCGTCATCAACAAGGTGTCGATCACCCAGTCCCTTCCCTTCGCGTACCGCGACAGGCTGCTGCAGGTGCCGGGGGTGAAGGCGGTGACGTTCGCCTCCTGGTTCGGCGGGGTGTACCAGGACGAGAGGAACTTCTTCCCGCAGTTCGCCATCGACCCGGAGACGTGGCGGGAGATGTACCCCGAGTACAAGGTCTCCGACGCCGAGTGGGACGCCTTCCTGAAGGACCGCCAGGGCTGCATCGCCGGGGCGGCCACCGCGAAGCGCTTCGGCTGGAAGATCGGCGACCGCATCCCGATCAAGGGCACCTACCTGCCCGGGATCTGGGAGTTCAACCTCAGGGGGATCTACACCGGCGCGAGGCCCGACGACGACCTCACCCAGTTCTGGTTCCAGCGCGCCTACCTCGAGGAGAACGGGCCGCAGTGGTACAGGGGGAACGTTGGCTGGTACGTGGTGCGGATCGCGAACCCCGACGACGCCGCGAAGGTCGTGGCGGCCATCGACGGCCGCTTCGCCAACTCCCCCTGGGAGACCAAGACGGAGACCGAGAAGGCGTTCGCCGCCTCCTTCGCGAAGCAGATGGGGAACATCGAGCTGCTGGTGCTGGTAATCGGCAGCGTCGTGTTCTTCACGCTGCTGCTCGTCACCGGCAACACCATGGCCATCACCGTGCGGGAGCGGGTGGGGGAGCTGGCGGTGCTCAAGACGGTCGGGTTCAGCGACGTCCTGGTGCTCCGGCTGATCCTCGCGGAGTCGCTGCTGGTGGCTCTGCTGGGAGGTGCCCTGGGCATCGTGGCGGCAAAGCTCGGCTCCGCCGGGCTGTCGGGGCTGCTTCCCGGGATGGTCGTCTACCTGCCGGGGTGGAGCCTCGGCACGGGTCTCGCGCTCGCCCTGGCCGTCGGGCTGCTGGCCGGTGCGCTGCCGGCGGTCTGGGCCATGCGGCTCAACGTTGTGGCCGCCCTGCGGAGGGTGTGACGATGGCGATTCCCCTGATCTACAACGTCCGCAGCGTCCGCCAGCGCTGGACCTCGGCCATCGTGGCCGTGCTCGGCATCGCGGGCACCGTCGGCGTCTTCGTCGCCATGCTGGCCATGGCGCGCGGCTTCCGGGAGACGCTCGTCGCCTCGGGCTCGCCGGACGACGCCATCGTCATGCGCGCCGGCGCCACCTCCGAGCTGTACAGTGCCGTCACCCTGGACGAGGTGAAGATCATCGGCGAGGCGCCGGGGGTCGCGCGGGACGGCGGCGTTCCCAGCGTCAGCCCGGAGGTCGTGGCGGTGGCCAACTTCCCGCTGAAGAAGACGGGCACCGACGCCAACGTCCAGGTCCGCGGCGTTTCCCCGCGCGTGCTCCAGGTCCGCAAGAACGTGCGGATCGTGGCGGGGCGCCTGTTCCGCCCCGGCCTCGCGGAGCTCGTCATCGGACGCAACGTGGCGGACACCTACGCCGGGCTCGGCCTGGGCGACACCGTGAAGTTCGGCGGCGGCACGTGGAAGGTGGTCGGCGTGTTCGACGCGGGCGGCAGCGCGTTCGACTCCGAGCTGTGGTGCGACGCGGTCATCCTCAACCAGGTCTACCATCGGCCCGAGAACATCTTCCAGTCCATCACCGCGCGCCTGACCTCGCCCGCCGCCCTGACCCGCTTCAAGGACGCCCTCACCGCCGATCCGAGGCTGTCCGTGCAGGTCGCCAGCGAGCGCGAGTACTACGAGAAGAACTCCCGCGCGCTGACCCGCATGATCACCGTGCTGGGGACGCTGGTCGCCTTCGTGATGGGGATCGGCGCCGTGTTCGGCGCGCTCAACACCATGTACTCGGCCGTGGCCGAGCGCTCCCGGGAGATCGCCACCATGCGCGCCCTCGGCTTCGGTGGCGTCAGCGTGGTGCTCTCGTTCGTCTTCGAGGGGCTGCTGATCGCCCTCGTCGGCGGTCTCCTCGGCTGCCTCGCGGTGCTGCCGGTGAACGGCCTCACCACCGGCACCATGAACTGGCAGACGTTCTCCCACCTGGTGTTCGCCTTCCGGATCACTCCGGGCCTGCTCGTGGCCGGCGTGGTCTTCGCGCTGCTGATGGGGCTCCTCGGTGCCGTGCCCCCGGCGGTCAGGGCGGCCCGACGTCCCGTCGCCGTGGCGCTGCGGGAGCTATAGAGCCGGGGCGAGGCCTCCGCCGCCCGCGCGGCGTCCCCGGTGCACCGCCCTGTACACGGTGGGGGAGGGTGGGTGACTCTATCCGGTGTGAGCTCCTCCGCGACAACCCTCGTCGAGACGGTCCCGGCAGGCGACCAGGAGGCCTTCTGCGCGCTGGTCCGGGAGAGCTGGGACCGGCTGGTGCGGCTGGCCCGCGCCGTGGCGGGTGACGCGGAGGCCGAGGACGTGGTCCAGGAGGCGCTCATCGTCGCCTGGCGCAAGCTGCCCGCGCTTCGCGACTCCAGCAAGCTCGGACCTTGGCTGGCGCGCATCGTCTACCGCCGGGCGGTACGCCGGGCGCGCCGCGAGCGCCGCCCGAAAGCGGCGAAGCCTCTCCCGGAGCCCTGCGTCACCCCCGACCCGGCGGCAGGCATCGACGTCTGGAACATCCTGCGCCGGCTGGCGCCCCGGCAGCGGGCGGTACTCCAGCTCACCGTGGTCGAGGGCATGACCGACGCCGAGATCGGAACGCTGCTCGGCATCGCCCCCGCGTCGGTGCGGTCGCACCGGCGCCGGGCGCGGGAGCGGGTCGCGGCGATGCTGGACGGAGGACGGAGATGAACGACAAGGACTACGACGGCGAGCTCGAGGCTTTCGATGCGGCCCTGCGCGAGTGGGCGGTCCGGCCGGCGGGCCGCTCCGCGGAGGCCGCCCTCCGGGCCGCCACCGCGGCGCCTGCGAAGCGGACCGTCGGCGCCCGGTGGTGGCTTCCCGCTGCGGTCGTGGCGACGGTGCTCGTGGCGGCCGCCGGGGTCTGGCTCACCTCGGGGCGCGCGCCGGACGCCTTCCCGCCGAGGCTGGCGGCCGCCGCGGCGCGGCCCCTCGACGACAACGTGGTGTTGTGGTGGATCGACCCCGATACGCCGGTCTACTTCGTGCTCGATGCCGGCAAGCCGGGAAAGGGAGGTGTGTCATGACGAGAGCGCTTTCAGCAACGATCGCGGCGGCCGTGGCGCTGCTGCTCCCGATGCCGGGGACGGCGGCGCCCGCGGCGCCCGGGAAGACGGCCGGCGAGCTCACCACGTTCTACGAGCTGCTCATCGGGAAGCCGCGGACGGAGAACGGGCAGGAGCCCTCGCTCGACGTCGTCCCCGGAACCGTGGTGCTGGCGGAGCCGGAGTACACGAGCTTCAGCCGGGACGTCGGCGTGCTCGGCGAGAAGCTCGCCGAGACCTACCGGCTCGGCCCCGTCCTCGCGGTGGCCGCGGCCCGGCTGGACCTCGCCACGGGGGTGAGGAGGGACCTGCCGACCCCGTTCGACGAGCTCGGTGTCGGCCTCACGCTGATCGGATGGAACGCCGACGTCGCGACCTACCAGGTCCGCCTGGAGAGCCACGGCGCGCTCCTGGCGGCGCCCACCGTGGCGGTGAGGGTGGGGGGCAGGGCGGTGGTCGCCACCCGCGACGGCGACCGCGCTCCTTACGCCTTCGTGGTGCTCGCGCCGCGCTCCCCGATGCCGGAGCCCGTCAAGGCGGGGTCGTCGGAGCCGCGGGTCGTGGAGAAGGTGGCGCCGGTCTATCCGGCCGCTGCGCGCAAGGCGCACGTCCAGGGGGTGGTCCTCCTCGACTGCACGGTCGGCACCGACGGCCGGGTGAAGCGGATCGACGTGCTCAAGGCGCAGCCCGACGGCCTCACGGAGGCGGCCGTCGAGGCCGTCAGCCGGTGGCGCTACGAGCCGGTGCGCGACGAGCAGGGCCGGCCGGTGGAGGAGACCATCGTGGTCACCATCACGTTCCGCCTCGAATAGGCGGGTGTTGCACGGAGGCTCCTGACGCGGCCTGCGCCGTCGCAACACCTCCTCTCGCAGCGATGAGCAACACCCTCCCGGGAGCCCGCGCGCAGCGGGCTCCCGGGCCGCGCCGCCGGGCCGGAACAACGACGCCGGCGGCGGTGTTGCCTGCGGAGAAGCCGGGGAGGCTCGTGTGCGCGTGAGGAGAATCGTCGGCATCCTGCTGATCGCGGGCGGTGTGCTGGCCCTGGTGTACGGCGGGTTCAGCTTCACCACGCAGCGGCACGCCGTGGAGATCGGCCAGATCCGGCTGGGCGTCTCCAAGCAGGAGAGCATGAACGTGCCGACCTGGGCGGGCGTCCTGGCGATCGCCGGAGGGACCCTCTTCCTGCTGGTCGGCGACCGCCGCGGCTGATCGCGGCGGGGCGCGCGGCGGAGAGCGGGGGCAGGATCCCCCGTCCGCATCCGCCGCGGCGGCGGCCTCAGCGGGGCGGTGAAGGCGGGCCGGGCGGCGCTACTGGATCTCCTGCCACCAGCTGATCATTCCTCCAAGCCCCCCGAGAGGGATCTCGACGTCCTTGACCTGGGTGATCCCGGCCCGGCCGTCGGTGCCGACGAAGGAACGGCTAGCGATCACCTTGGAGCCGGCGATGGCGAAGCCGGAGGCGGCCCCCTCGCCTACCAGGTAGGAGTTGACGTCGAGGGCGTTGAACTCGCCGGGGTAGAAGTCGACGCGGAGGATGTACGAGGTGCCGACGCAGATGCTCCCGTCCGGATCGTAGGCGAGGAAAAGGGCGAAGGGGTTGCCCTGCCCACCCGGCCGGGGTACGAACATCATCGGCGATGCCGTGACCTGGGTGCGGTTGCCGAGGTTGCCCGAGGTGTCAGCCGGCCGAGCGATGGCCGCCAGGGCCTTCGACAGGATGGCCGTGGTGCCGCTGGGACGGTCCTTGAGGCCGATGTAGAGCGTCGGCGAGAAGTACCCTCGTTCGCCGGTGTGCGACCCGGTCACGTTGGGGCTCCTCTCGTAGAACGTGCCGCTGGCGAAGGCGTAGAGGTTGTACGTGGGGTCGGTGCCGGCGGGGTAGGCCGCGGCGGCCGGTCCCGGGTGGTGCGGTGGGGCTGGCGGGGCTGGCGATCAGCGCCCGGCGGCCAGCGCCTCGGCCTCCTCCCGGCTCTTCACGCGTGCGACGCCCACGATGTTGTAGACGCCGACCGCGCCGAGGTACTCGTAGGTCATCGGCGTGCGGGTGCCGGAGCAGACCTGCTCGAAGCCGGGCGAGATCATGATGTGCATGGCCGATCGCAGCCCCTCCGAGTCGCGGTCCAGGGTGAGCAGGTAGTGGTCGCGCATGCCGACCCGGACGTAGAGGTACGGCCCAGGCAGGGGCACGAAGCTGGAAATCTCGTTGGAGTTGAAGCAGACCATCCCGGCGGGCTGCCCGCCGGCTCCGGTGGCGCTCGGCGGGGCGGAACGGCACGCCGCCCCCGCGGCACCCACTGCCAGGACCGCCGTCAATGCTAGGACGGAGCTCGCGCGCATGGCTTCCTTCCTTCCTGCCGGAGCGCCGCCACCCCGTCTCCGTCGGGGCCGGCGGACCGCCTCTGGCGCCGGGGAGGCCCGCGCAGCGTTCGTCGCGGGGTTCCCTTGCTCATTGAAACAACCGGCGACCGAAAGACTTCCGCCGGGAGATCGCGGGCTGCGTCGCCGCCACCGCAGGCTCGGCCCGGGGCCCCGGCTGGGGCCGTCCGGAAGGTGTTTCCGGACGTGTCGACGCGTTGCCGACCTGCGACGAGTCCCGCGGGACCAACGGTTTCCCGTGGACTCGATGGCCGCCACGCCCAGGAATACCTGGCTGCTGGCCTGGGGTTGCGGGCGTTGAAGGGTGGCCGGGTGTCTTGGATGGACAGGTGGGTACCCGGTGCGTCCGCGTCAGGGGGCGTCGCGTCGACGGGCCTGGCGCCACGGGAGGAAGAGATGAGGTACGTCCGGCGTAGCACGATGGTGTCGCTCCTGGCACTGATCCTTGTGGCGGTCCCTCTGGCGGGATGCGCCTCGACGAAGGGGACCGGCGGGAGCGGCGGCGCGGCGGCCGCGGCGGGGGAGTGCTTCGCCGCGAACATGACCAACTCCTTCTCGTACCTTCACGGGCGTTACGTCTACGTCGACGTCATCGGAGGCAAGCACTACCTTCTCACGCTGGCCAACGAGTGCCTGGCGCTGCGGAGCGCGATGAACATCGCCATCAGCTCCGAGTTCGAACAGGTCTGCTCCGACAGCGGCGCCGCCATCACGTACTCGTCCTTCGACCGGATGCACTACTGCCGCGTGATCAAGGTGCAGGAGGTCAAGGACAAGGCGGAGGCCGAGCTGCTGGTGAAGGAGCTCACCACGCCGAAGGCGATGCGCTAGGAGCGACGACCCCGATGACGCCGCCCAGCAGGGCGGCCGGGGGAGATGCCTGCGCGCTTCGCGGCAGGCTGCGTCGGCGATACGTTGCGCAGGCGTGTGCCGCCGAGCTTCCGCCCGCGGCGCGACAGCAGACGGCGCCGGGGCCCATAATGGAAGTGTGAGGGGCTCTGGCGTCCGCCTCGTTTTGCTCGCCGTCGCGCTCACACTCGGCTGTGTGAGCGGATCGGGGAGGCTCGCGGGCACGAGGATCACGCCCGAGGAGCTGCTCCGCGGTGACGTCCTGGGGGTGACGGCAGACCCCGGGTCCGTCCCCACCGAGGCCGAGGTGCTGGGCCTGAGCCCGGAGATGCACGCCTTCCTGGCCGCTCACGTGGACCGCGACGGCGGCGACGAGCTCAAGGTGCGGCAGCTTTCCCGGGCGATCTTCGACAAGGAGACCTTCGGGCTGCGGTACGAGGAGACGACCCGGACCGCCGCCGAGACGTTCCGGACGCGGCGAGGAAACTGCCTGTCCTTCTCCACCATGTTCATCGCCATGGCCCGTGCCGCGGGGCTCCGCGCCCAGTACCAGGTCGTGGACGTCCCCCCGGAGTGGTCGCTGGACAGGGAGACGTTCGTGCTCAACCGGCATATCAACGTGCGTGTCGAGCGCCAGCCGGTCGGGGCGCTCGTGGTCGACTTCAACATGGTGGACTTCCGGGTGAGCTACGACCTGCACGTTCTCACCGACGGGCAGGCGCTGGCGCAGTACTACAACAACGTCGGCGTGGAACGCATGCAGAAGGGCGACACGGCGGGGGCTCTCGCGAGCTTCCGCAAGGCGATCGCCGACAGCGACCGCCGCTTTTCGCCGGCCTGGACCAACCTGGGTACGCTCTACCTGAGGCACTCCCAGCCCGCCTACGCGGAGGCGGCGTTTCTCGAGGCGCGCCGCGTCGACCGGGGAAACCTCGTCGCGATGAGCAACCTGGCCCACCTCTACGATCACCTGGGAGAGACCGGCCGGGCGGCCGCCTACCGCAGGAAGGTGGCCCGACACCGCTGGCACAACCCCTACTACCACTATCAGCTGGCCCGCCGCGCCTTCGAGGGGAAGGACTTCGCGGCCGCCATCCGGCACCTCAGGATCGCGATCTCCCAGAAGCGGAACGAAGACCGGTTCTACTCTCTTCTCGGTCTGAGCTACAGGGAAGAGGGGAACGAGCAGGCAGCCCGGCACTGGCTGCAGCGGGCCCGCGAGGTTGCCGCCTCGCACGGCCTCAAGGTCACAAACCCCGGATAGGTGACACCGGAGCGCCCCGGCCGGGGCGCCGTCCAAGGCGGGACAGGCCCGCCCTGCGCCGGAGCGTGGTACGTCCGGCCGTCCGCGTGCCCCTCCCACAACCCCTCCGGAGCAAAAAGGAAGGCGGCCCCCGAAGGGGCCGCCGGTTCGCGCTGCGGTGTCCTCGTCCGCTAGAAGGTGAAGATCAGGGCGGAGTGGAGGAAGCGGCCGTACGGGTCGTAGAACCCGTAGAAGCCCGGGCCGTAATCGTTGTCCTGGAAGCCGACGCCGAGCGGCGGCTCCTTGTCGAACACGTTGTTGACGCCGGCCGTGAACTGGATGTTCTTGGTGATGTTGTAGGTGCCCGACAGGTCGATGTAGTTGTAGGCGGAGTTCTCGTAGCTGCCCACCGCCTTGTACTGCGGGATCTTGGCGGGGTTGGCGAGCGCCGGCTGGTTGCTTGAAGCGTCGACCTTGACCGAGCCCTGCATGCGCCAGCCCAGCGTGAGGGTGGCCTTGCCGGTCTCCCAGGAGGCCTGGAAGCGGTGCCGCCAGTGGGGCTGTGGGATGTGGCAGCTGTTGCCGAACAGACCCACGCAGTCGTAGGCGTACAGGCCGGTGTTCACGCTCTCGTGGATCAGGTAGGTGCCCATGAGGGCGAAGTTCAGGAAGCTGTTGCCCATCGGCATGAGGTAGCTGGCGTTGACGTCGACGCCCTCGGAGCCGAGCTCGCCGATGTTGAGGTTGGTGGCGACGGTGTAGCCCTGGGGCGTCAGCCACAGGGTGCCGTACTGGTCGCGGTGGATCAGGTTGCACAGCTTGGGATCACCGGTGACGGCGCACTGGTTGATGACGTCGTCCGGGTACAGGGTCCCGATGGTGTTCTTGATCTTGATGTCGAAGTAGTCGAGGGCGACGCTGAGGCCCGGCAGCCCCGGAGGAGTGATCACGATGCCGAAGTAGTCGGTGTCGCCGACCTCGGGCTGCAGGTTGGGGTTGCCGCCCAGCAGGGCGTTGTACTGCCCGGCCTGGTTCAGGCGGACGTGGCCGTACTGCGCCGCGGTCACGCCGGTGTTCGCGCACTGCTCCTGCGTGTAGGCGGGGTCCGCCCCGGCGCAGGGGTCGTCGGAGCCGTACAGCAGCACCGCCTGCGGCCGGAACAGCTCCACCACGTTGGGGGAGCGCGTCGCCCGGCTGTGCCCGGCGCGGAACTTGTACCCGTTGACCGGCGTGTAGCTCGCCTGCGCCTTCCACGTGTTGGCGGTGCCCGTGGTCGAGTAGTCGGAGTAGCGGTAGCCGAGCTCGAGGCTCAGGTTCTGGGCGCCCTTGACGTCCTGGACGATGGGGACGAGCAGCTCGGTGTAGCCTTCCTTCACGCTGTAGTCGCCGTGGACGGGAAGCGTCGAGCCGCCCTGGCCCGCGCCCCAGCCCTGCTGGTAGGCGAAGTCGGGAAGGAAGCTCAGCCGTTCCTTGCGGTACTCGGCGCCGAAGGCAACCTTGATGCCCTCGGTGGCGGTGGGGAACTTGACCCCGTAGGCGCCCAGGTCGCCGTTGACCTTGGCGCTGACCACGTCGGTGCGGACGCCAGAGTTGGAGAGCAGCGGGAGCCTGAGGTAGTCGATCGCAGCCTGGGTCACGCCGCCCGCGTTGAAGATGTCCCACGGCACGCAGCCCGCGTTGCCGCTGGCGCAGACGGGCTCGCCGGTCTCGGGATCCGAGATGACGAGAAGGGAGTCCTGCAGACGCTGGCTGTTGAGGTCGTTGTTGTAGGTCTCGGGGGCGCGCGTCTGGGCGTGCAGGCCGTAGAAGTCGAAGCCCCAGTTCTTGCTGAGGTCGCCCTTGAGGCCGGCGACCACGCGGTAGGAGGAGTGCTCGAGGTGGTCGGACCGCGGACCGCCCTCGACGTTGCGGCGGCCGATCTGGAGCGGCACCGAGGGAAGCCCGGTGGCCGGGTCGGTGTAGACCACGGAGGGGTCGTTGCAGCCGAACTTCTCGAGCTCGTCAGCGCTCAAGAGCGGGTTGTTGCAGTTGATGTAGTTGGTGACGTAGAAGTCGCCCGAAGGAGCGATCTGCGCGTCGGTGACGTCGTCCATCATCATGACGTCGAGGTAGCCGTGCAGGTGCTCGTTCCACATGTAGTCGACGTAGGCGCCGGCGGTCCACCTGATGTCGGGCCGCTGCATGAAGTTCACCGCGCCGAAGTTGAAGAGGTCGTTCGGCACGACGAAGGGGCGCAGGGTGTTGCCCGGGCCGCTGGTGTCCAGCGTCCAGTCCTGCTCGTCGTAGGTGAAGAAGTCGCCGGTCGGCGAGGTCCACGACCCGCCGCACGAGAGGGCGAGGCCGCTGACCGAGCAGTTGGTGTAGTCGCGGCGGTTCTTCTTCAGCGCCGAGGTCTGCCGGTACTCCACGTACGCCGAGGCGTGGCCCTTGCCATTGGCGAACTTGCCGCCCCAGGCCACGTAGGCGTCCAGGGCGCCGCCGTCCCACACGCTTCCGGTGGGCGCCTTGTAGCCGGCTTCTTCCTGGATCCTCTTGGCAGTCGAGTTGTTGTTGTTGTGCTGGAACCCGCTGTACTGGATGCCGCCACGGAACCCTTCGAAATCCCGGTCCATGACGAAGTTGACGACGCCGGCCACGGCATCGGCGCCGTACACGGAGGACGCGCCGCCGGTGAGGATGTCGACGCGCTTCACCAGGAAGGCGGGGATGAAGTTGAGGTCGCCCGACACGGCGAACGCGTCACCGGGGGGCATGCGCTTGCCGTCGATCAGCACCAGGGTGCGGTTCGGGCCGAGGTAGCGCAGGTCGACGGTCGCGGTACCCGTCGCGCCGTTGGCGATGGTGGAGTTCTGGGCGGAGAACACCTGCGGCAGGCTCGTCAGCAGGTCCTCGAGACGGGTGATTCCCGAGTTCGAGATCTGCTGGGGATCCAGGGTCGCCACCGGGCTCATGGCCTCCAGGGTCGGCCGCGGGATGAGGGAGCCGGTGACCTCGACCTCCTCCTTGTACTGCGGTTGCTGTGGTTGCTGCGCCTGCGCCTGCTGCTGCTGGTCCTGGGCCGTAGCTGTTGCCGGATAGCCGACGACCCCGATGATGGTGGCGAGGACGGCCCCCAACAGGAGCCCCCGCCGGACGCCGCTTACGAAACGTCCCATTACTTCCTCCCTTCTGTCCAACACCACTTTGCCTAACTCCTCCGTCACAGTAGCTCTGAATAGTCGGCCTAACGTATCACCGATGTAATGGAGTTGCAAGGTCTCCGTAAGGCAAGTCAAGGGCTTGTGAAGCGGCGGATCGAGCAAGTGGCTGAAGGGCCTTTCGATGTGCTTCCGGGTCCGTTGCGTTTCCGTGACGGGAGGCGGGAGAGCGAAGCGGAGGGGCGTGGCCCGCCGGACGGCGGGGACGGGACGAGAAGAGCCGCGCGGACGTGGTGTCCGCGCGGCTCCCTTTCGCAGGTCCAGTGCCGGCGGTGACCGGCTAGTGCTTGTTCAGGTAGTCGAGCATCGCGCGGGCCGTGGAGGCTTCCTTGTCCGACGGCGCGAGCTGGAGGAAGTGCTCGAGGTGCTTCTTGGCGGCGTCGTTCTCGCCCATGTTCACCTCGACGGTCGCCAGGTAGTAGAGCGCCGTGGTGTTGTCGGGGTCGAGCTGGAGAAACTTGAGGAAGCGGTCCCTTGCCTTGGGCATGTCGTTGGCGTCGTACGCGTCGAACGCCATCTTGAGGAGGCCGTTCTGCGCCACCTTGGGGTCCACGGCGTTCAGCCCGACCAGGGCTTCCACGAGCTTGTCCTGGTCGCCCAGGGCGAGGTAGGCGTTGTAGCGGACGCGGAGCGCCTCCTCGCTGTGGGGATCCACGGCGAGGACCTTCTCGGCCGCGGCGGCCGCTTCCTTGTTCTTGCCGAGCTTGAGGGCCGTGGTGGCGACGCCGTTGAGGGCCGGCAGGAGGGTGGGGTCGAGCTCGACGGCCGCCTGGAACTTCGCCAGGGCTCCCTCCGCGTCACCCTTCTTGAGGAGCTCGACCGCCTCGTTGTGCAGGCTCTTCGCCTCGGCCACCCGGTTCTCGGACTTCTTGATGTCCTCCATCGCCGCCGCGGCCTTGGCGTCGTCGCCGAGCTGGCGGTAGTCCTCCCACCGGGTCCTCAGCAGCGTGTCGTCCTTGACGCCCAGCGCGATGGCCTTCTCGGCGTCTTCGGCCGAGTCCTTGAAGTTGCCCTGCTCGTAGGTGGTGATGCTGAGCAGCGCCCACGCCTGACCGAGCTTCGGATCGTGCTGGATGGCTTCCTTCAGCTTGGTCTCGGCGGTGGCGTAGTCCTTCGCCTTGAACGCCTCGACCGCGGCGTTGTAGGCCGCGATCGCCTCGTTCGACGTCGAGGCCACGGGTGCGGTCCCCAGCTCGACCATGCCCTCGGGGTGCAGCGTGAACTCCTGCCGCGCCGTCCCGGCGAGGTTCCAGGTCAGCTCGGACTGGAGGGGCGCGAAGCCCACCTTGTCGAACCGAAGGCGGTACACCACCTCGATCTGGGGAAAGTCGACGGTGAAGACGCCCCGCTTGTCGGTGGTCTGCACGTCCCGGAAGTCCGGGACCGCCGTCGAGGTCGTGACCACGGTGACTCCCTCCACGGGGTCGCCCTTCTCGTCGATGACCTTGCCGATGAGCCGCCCGTGCTCCTGCGCGTGTACCAGCGCCGGGACCGCCAACAGGAGCACCACGAGCCAGACCATCATGGAACGCTTTGAACGCATCGTTGTCACCTTTCTTCCCGTGTCCACCCCGGGGCCCGGCGGGACCCGCCCGCCACCGGGGATTTCGTGGATGAGGGCCCGCCTCCCGCGGGCCGTCCCGGTCCGCGGGCATTATATCTCGGTTCTTCTCTTCACTTTCGACTCCTTGTTCCGAGCCCGCACGGGAGGGGCCGGGCAGGAAGAACGCCCCCGGGGCGGGACCCCGGGGGCTTCGGTGACGCTGACGCACAGGCGCCGTCAGTACGACATGGACAGCCTTCCGAGCGCTTCCAGGGCGCGGGCGGCGTCGCCGGGTGAGGCCGCCACCGACGTGCCCGCCGCCTCCTGCTGCTTCTCCCACTGCTCCCTGGTCGGCGCCGCGACGGCGGGGAGCTTCTTCGCCGAGAGCTTCCGGTTGAGGTCCGCGAGCCGGGCGCCGGTGAGGTCGTCGAAGGTCTTCCGCGCGGCGGCGAGCTGGCCCTCCAGGATGTGCATGCGCTCGACCTGGGAGTCCGTGGGACGCCCGTCGTACCCGACCACCGCGCCGTAGACGGCGCCCAGCTTCTCGCGCAGCTTCTCGTCTCCCGACAGCCACCCCGCCTCGCTGGTCGAGACGATGCCGGCCCGGAACGCCTCCACCGAGTCGGCCCAGGCGCGCAGCTCCCTGGCCAGCCGGTCGCGGTCGCCGAGGGTGCCGGCCCGCTCCCTGGCCTGGTCGCGGACCGCGATCACCGAGTCCACCAGGTAGGTCAGGCTCTCGAGGTCCCGGTACAGCGCCATCGCCGTCTTCTGCTCCAGCGCGCGGTCGGCGGCGCTGTGCGGGGAGCGCGGGTCGGGCACCAGGGTGACCGTGCCCTCGTAGGTGTCCTTGCCCTTGACGAGCTTGACCTTGTAGGTGCCCTCGGCGACCCGCGGTCCGATGAACGTCGGCACGAGGTTCGTCGCCGGCGGCATCTTGGGGGGCTTGAGGCGCATCGGCCACTCCACCCGGTTGATGCCCACGCGCTTGCCGCCGGGGAGAGTCGTGATGAGCGAGCCGTCATGGTCGTAGACCTCCACCTTGAGGTCGCCGAAGATGTGCCGCTTCTTGAGCCAGTAGGTGATGACCGCCGCCTCCTGCGGGTTCCGTCCGACGAACTCGTCGTCGCCGGGGAAGTCCTGCAGGGTGGCTGTGATGGTCATCGCCGCCGGCCGGGCCGGGAGCAGCGCCGCCTTGGCCTGGAGGGTCGCGGCGGTGAGGGCGCGGATCGGGGTGAGGTCGTCGATGATAAAGACGCCACGGCCGTGGGTCGCGATGACCAGGTCGTTCTCGCGGTTCTGGATGGCGAGGTCGTGGACCGCCACCTCGGGCAGGTTGCCCTTGAAGCGGGCCCACTGCGCGCCGCCATCCAGGGAGACCCACAGCCCCCGCTCGGTGCCGAGGAACAGCAGGTCCGGGTTGACCGTGTCCTCGCGGATCACCCAGGCGTAGCCGCGGATCGCGTCCGTGACGAGGCTCGTCCACGTCCGGCCGTAGTCCGTGGTACGGAAGACGTACGTCTTCATGTCGCCCGTCCGGTGCCCGTCGAGCGTGACGTAGGCGGTCCCCTTCGCGTGCCTGCTTCCCGAAACGCTGGACACCCAGGTGCCCTTCGGCACGCCGGGAAGGTTGCCGAAGACGTCGGTCCAGGTCCTGCCGGCGTCGCGGGTGAGCTGGAGGCGGCCGTCGTCGGTGCCGGCCCAGATGGTGTCGTGGTCGCCGGGCGCCTCGGAGATGCAGTAGATGGTCGCGTTGTTCTCCGCGGTGGAGTTGTCGATGGTCAGGCCGCCCGACTGCTTCTGCCGCTGGCGACGCGGGTCGTTGGTGGTGAGGTCCGGGGAGATGCGCTCCCAGGAGTCGCCGCGGTCGCGGGAGCGGAAGAGGACCTGCGCCCCGACGTACAGCGTGCCGGGATCGTTGACCGACAGGTGCACCGGGGCGTTCCAGTTGAAGCGCAGCTCCGCCTCTCCCTTGTCCGCGTAGGGCTCGATGTCCTTGATCTCGGAGAGGGACTTGCGCACCCTCAGGAGCTTGCCGCCCTGGTACTCGGAGTAGGCGATGTCCGGGTCGGTGGGGTCCGGGAACGCCCAGAAGCCGTCGCCGTAGCCGATGTTGTTCCAGTCCCGGTTGCGGATGCCGCCGGGGGCGCTGGACGGGCCCTGCCAGGACCCGTTGTCCTGGAGCCCGCCGTAGACGCTGTAGGGGAACGCGTTGTCCGTCGACACGTGATAGAACTGAGAGACCGGCAGGGAGCGCACGAAGGCGAAGTGGTGGGCCCGGTCCCGCGAGATGTACACGCCGCCGTCCGTGCCGAGGACCATCTCGTTGTGGTCGGCGGGGTTGATCCACAGGGCGTGGTGGTCGCTGTGCACCCCGCCCTCCGCGCTCATCAGCGCCGAGGTGAACGACTCGCCGCCGTCGGTGGAGATGGCCAGCGAGAGGCCGGGCT
Organism: uncultured Acidobacteriota bacterium; assembly: GCA_963751245.1. Taxonomy (GTDB): domain Bacteria; phylum Acidobacteriota; class Thermoanaerobaculia; order Thermoanaerobaculales; family Thermoanaerobaculaceae; genus CAVVTR01. The sequence goes on from CAVVTR010000009.1 coordinate 156,637, forward strand.
TGTAGACCGTGTCGAAGTCCACGGGGTCCACCACGATCAGGCCGAAGTAGAACGGCCTCATGGTGACGCTCATGGACCCGTTGACCCGTGTCCAGGAGGCGCCGGTGTCGTCGGAGCGGTACAGCGCCGTGTCCTTCGCCTCGACCAGAGCGTACAGGCGGCTCGGCCGCGACGGCGCCACCGCCACCGCGATGCGTCCCTTTTCACCGGCCGGCAGCCCGTTGGTGAGCTCCTTCCAGGTCTCGCCGCCGTCGGTGGACCGGTACAGCCCGGAGCCCTTGCCGCCGGAGGTGAAGAAGTCGGGGTAGCGGCGGAACTGCCACATCCCGGCGTAGAGGGTCCGCGGCTGCTGCGGGTCGATGGCGAGGTCCGAGCACCCGGTGTTGTCGTCGATGAAGAGGACCTTCTTCCATGTCTTGCCGCCGTCGGTGGTCCTGAACACGCCGCGCTCGGCGTTGGCGTTCCACAGGTGGCCGGTGGCACAGGCGTACACGGTGTCGTGGTGCTTCGGATCGACGACGATGCGGGCGATGCGCTCGGTGTCTCCGAGGCCCACGTGCTGCCAGCTGTCGCCGCCGTCGGTGGACTTGTAGACGCCGTCCCCGACCGAGACGCTGTTGCGCACCCAGCTCTCGCCCGTGCCGACCCACACGGTGGAAGGGTCGGTGGGATCGACGGCGATGGCGCCGATGGACTGGGTGTGCTCGTCGAAGACCGGCTTGAAGGTGGTGCCGGCGTCCACCGACTTCCAGACGCCGCCGCCGGCCGCGCCGACGTAGATGGTGAGAGGCCTGCCGGCAACCGCGTCGATGGCCGCGATGCGCCCGCTCATGGTGGCCGGGCCGATGGCCCGCGCCTCGATTCCGCCGAAGGTGTCGCTGGTGATGGTGACCGGTTCCTCGGCTCCCGCGCCCGCCGTCAGCGCCGCGAACGCCGCCGCGGCGAGCAGGGGCCGCCAGTTCTTCACTGCCATGGTGCGCCTCCTCGGTTCGGCCCGACCGCGATCAGTTGGACGGCTGCCCGGCAGGCTTCTCCTTCGCCTGCGGCGCCGGCATCGCGAACAGCGCGTCGTCCACGGGAACGTTGAGCTCGACGGTCTTGAAGGTCATGGTCTGGCCCTGGGGCGCGCCCTTGGCCTTCGTGGTGATCGAGAACGGGAGCATGAGACCGTCGACCTCCTTGTAGTCGCCGCTCGAGGACTCGAACTCCATCTCCTGGCCGCGGATGGTGCGCTTGCCCTCGCTCTTGATCTCCAGGTAGTAGTCGGCGTCGAGGTAGATGGTGGTCGCCTCACCGCTCTTGCGCGTGACCTCGAGCTTGTAGGCGTCGGTGCCCTCGACGTTCTCCTTGCCGAGGAGCTCCACCTTGTTGCCCTTGGCCTTCCAGTCGACGAGGGGCCCCTCGAAGTCGGCCTCGTCCGCGACGCTCTTGACCACGTCCTCGGGCATCTTCTCGGGCTCGGTCTTGCCCATGAACGGCAGGTACATCCACCCCGAGGTGCCGTCGAACGCCTGGATCCCCGTCTGGCCCTGCACGGTGAACTCCGTGCGGATCTTGTCCGGGCGCTTCCAGTAGAAGGTGAACGGCGCGTCGACCCCCGGACCCACCGTCATGGTGCCGGTGATCTTGGCGGTCTGGACCGCCTCCAGCTTGGCCAGCCCCCCCCGCGCCTCGTAGTACTTGGCCAGGACGTCGTCCAGGGTCTGAGCGCCCGCCGAGACCGCCAGCACCGCGGCCAGACCGGCCACGCACATCGCTTTCTTGAGCATCGTTGTCCTCCCTGTTCCCGGGCTTCGCCCGTCACCGTGGAGCGCCGGGCTTCGTACGCTCCCGCGCCGCGGAATCGGTTTCCGTGGCGGACCCGTGTCTCCGGATCGAGTGCTGAGGCGAGTGTAGCGCAGAGCGGCGGGGGATCAGACGCCGGAGCGCAGGAGGCGCAGGTACCTCTCGGGGTCGGCCAGGAGGCGGTCGCGCACGGAGGCGAAGGCGCGCTCGTTGGTCTCGTACTTGCGCTCGATGTCCAGCGCGGGGACCGCGCCCGCCAGCGCCCGCTTCACCGCCTTGCGGACCGGTGCGGGAGCGACGGCGCGGCCGGCGGCGGCGAGCGCCCGCCGGAGCGCCAGCCCCCGGGTGGGCTCGCGGCGGACCGGGAAGTCCTTGCGCTCCCAGGAGGCGGCGCCGAGGTGGAACACCAGGTCGCCGTAGACGCTGCCGAAGTGACAGTGGTCCTCGGCCGCGTTGGTGCGCTCCAGGCGCAGCCAGTCCAGGCCCTCCCGGAACGCCAGCAGGCCCCATCCGACCCCGGAGTCGGGGTGGTGGGGGTGCTCCCGCCGGTAGCGCCGGTAGGGCACGGAACGCCGCTCCTCGTCCGTGAGCAGGAGGCGCGGTCCACGCCGGACGAAGTCGGCGGTGGCGAAGAGGCAGGCGGTGAAAGGCTTGCGGTCGACCTCGGCGTCGCGGACGGCGGCGGCGAAGGGGCGCGACGGCGACAGCGCCCCCGCGAGCTCCGCGTCCCAGCCGTCGCGGAGGGGGAACGAGTCCACGTGGAGGACCGCCACGTGGGTCGCGCCGTCCCCGGCCGCCGCGGCCATGAGGCGCTCCAGGTAGAAGGCGTGCTCCGCGCTCTCGCGCGCCGCGGTGGCGGGGAGGTCGCAGAGCCGTACGTGCCCGCGGCGCCCGAGCTCCTCGCGCAGGTCGGAGCGGAGACGGTTCGCCCCGGCGTAGAGGGTGTACTGCGCCCTCGTGTGGGCCGCGATGCGGTCCAGGTGGAGCCGGAGGAGCCCCTCGTTGCCCCCGGTGACGAGGTAGACGACGGCGATGCCCAGCCTCACGCCCCGGTCTCCGCCGCAAGGAGGGCCAGGCGGAAGAGGGAGAACTCGAAGGCGCCCGGGTCGTAGGCGACGTCGGCGAGGGCGATGGGCTCTCCGCGGGGCACGTCGCGCTGGAGCGCGACGCCCTCCGCCAGGCAGACGGGCAGGCCGGGGTGGAGGCCACCGGGGCCGCAGTTGTCGATCATGCCGTAGCAGCGATAGCCGCCGATGCCGTCGAGGACCTCGCCGGCCTCGAGGTCGCGCTTGGCATAGGCGAAGACGTTGGTGCGGAACCCCGCGGCGGGCTCGAGCAGCGAGCGTCCGTCCAGCGCCGCCTCGGCGATGCACGCCATCGCCTCCACGTGGCAGAGGTGGTAGGGGCGGTAGAAGAGGTAGAACGGCCCGGGCCCCATCTTGTAGTACGCCATCATGCCCCGCTGGTAGGGGTGGTCGCCGTGGCCGACGGCGAACACCCCGCCGTCGGGCTGGGCGCCCAGGACGTAGTCCACGAAGGGCCCGTGCTTCTCCCACAGAGCCGGCACGTCGAGGAGCGTCAGCGCCTCCCGGACGTGGCCCGCGCGCGGGCCGAGCATGCCCGGCACCGGGGTCGCGAGCCCCAGCGCGTTGGCGAGCAGGGCCATCTCGATCGAGAGCTTGGTGCCGTCGGTGTACGCCGTGCACATGCGGTAGTCGAGGTTGCGCTTGTCGGCCTCGGGCACGATGGAGGTGGGGTTGGCGGTGCGGTCGAGGAACCCCTTGATGTTGCCGGCCATCACCAGGTCGAACCCCCACAGGGTGAGCTCGTCCACGAGGTGCTTGAGCACGCCGTGCTGGTCGCCGTCGCAGGACGTGTAGACGACGCCGTTGTCGCGGGCCAGCTTCGCGAAGTACGGTCCGAACGCCAGGTCGATCTCGGAGTTCATGAGCACCAGGTGCTTGCGGCTCTCCAGCGCGGCCAGGGCGAAGCGGGCGGCGGGACCGATGGCGCTGGAGGACTCGATGACGACGTCCACGCCCTCGCAGAGCGCCAGCAGCTCGCCGTCCGCGCACACCGCCACCTCGCCGGAGTCCAGGGCCCGGCGGACCTCGCCGGGGCTCGCCGCGAGCCGGCCCTGGCGCCCCGTCGTCGCGACCGCGGCCTGTGCGCGGGAGACCTCGATGTCGGCCACGCCCACGCACTCGATCCCGGGGGTGAGGCAGCTCTGGTGGAAGAGCCCCCGGCCCATTGCGCCGGCACCGACGATGGCGACGCGGATCGGAGTGTCGAGGGCGCGGAGCCGGGCGGCGACGCCGCCGCCGGAGAGGCGCCGTGGCGTCATCTGATCTCCCGGGGATCCCGCAGCGCCCTCTCGTCCGCTCGTCGTGCGCGCCTCGGTGGTGGTCATGGGTCCCTCCCGGGACGGGCGCCCCGCGGCGTCCGTTTGACTTCCGGGGGATCATAACCTCTTTCCGTGACGAATTCTGGAGATCGTCAGGCCAGGATCACGCCTGGTGGCCGTCGCGGACGGCCTCAGGGCCGCAGCACGATCTTGCCCCGCGTGTGCCGCTTCTCGAGCTCGGTGTACGCGTCGCGGACCTGGTCCAGCGGGTACACGCGTGCGATGGGGATCTCCAGCTTCCCCTCGGCGATGAGCCCGGCGAGCTCGGCGAGCACCTCGGCGCGGGCCGCGGCGGCGCTGCCCTCGGTCTTGACCCCGTACTTGCGCGCGGCGTCCCAGTTGGCGATGGTGTCGATCCTCTCGGGGTGGACGCCCAGCCGCACGGCCACGTCCACGTAGCCGGCGCCGAAGGTGTCGATGAACGCGTTCACCGGTCCGCCGGCGGCCTCCCGGATGCGTCCGACGACGCCGTCGCCGTAGGTGACCGGCACGACCCCGTGCTCCTTCAGCCAGGCGTGGTTGCCCTCGCTCGCGAGCCCGACGACCCTCGCCCCGGTGTGGCGCGCGAGCTGCACCGCGATGGAGCCGACCCCGCCGGCGGCGGCGGAGACCACCACGGTGTCACCCTCGCGGAGAGCGACGGCCCGCACGCACGCGTACGCGGTGCTGCCGGCCACGAACAGCGCCCCGGCGACCTCCCAGGGCACGGAGGGCGGACGCGGCACGAGCTTGTCCGCCTCGGCGGCCACCAGCTCGGCGTGGCTGGCCCGGTCGTTGGTGAAGCCCAGCACCTCGTCACCCGGCGCGAAGCCCTCCACGCCCTCGCCGACCTCTTCGACGATCCCGGCCAGGTCGCTGCCCTCGCCCGACGGGAAGGTGGCCGGGAAGCGCTCCGCCAGCCGCCCCTCCCGGATCGCCGCCTCCCCGGGGTTGATGCCCGCCACCTTCACCCGGACCAGGACCCGGCCGGGCCCCGCCACCGGCCGCGGCACCTCCACGACCTTCAGCACCTCGATGCCGCCGTAGTGGTCGAACCGTACCGCCTTGGGCATGGCCATCCTCTCCTCTCCCGCGGGCGTCGGGGCCGCGGCTAGGGGCGCAGCCGCTTCGCTTCCGCCAGGGCCCGGCGCAGCTCCGCGGCGCCGTGGTCCTTGGTGTAGCAGGGCGTGCCGGGCTGCTGCCGCCACGACTCGTCGAGCCCGCCGGCGTCCACGGCGTCGAACCCGAGCTGTTCGACGAGGTCCATGACGCGCCGCTTGGCGTCCTCGTCGTCGCCGGCGACGGGGAGCGCGATGCGCCCGGGGGCGCCGGCTGGCCGGCCGCCCTCCAGCAGGTGCTGGTAGAAGATGTTGTTGAACGCCTTGATCACGGGGTGGCCGAGGTGCTGCTCCACCCAGCGGCTCTCCACCATGCCGTGCTCGAGGGCGTCGATGCGTCCGTCGCGCGAGGGGTAGTAGTTCCCGGTGTCGACGATGGGCGCCCCCGGGGCGCGCCGCTCGAGGATGCTCCCGTCGAGCTCCGGCACCCGTCCCTCCTGGATGGTCACGACCACCAGCTCCGCGCCCTCGACGGCCTCCGCCGCCGTGGCGGCCCGCGCCCCGGTCTCCGCCGCCAGGTCGCGCAGCGTCTCCGGACCCCGTGAGTTCGCCACCGCCACCTCGTGCCCCAGCGCCGCCAGGCGCCGCGTCAGCGTGCCGCCGATCTTCCCCGCTCCGATGATGCCGATCTTCATGTCGCCTCTCCTCCGCCGGTCCGTCCCTGGGATCCGTCCGCGGCGCGCCCCGGGGAGCGCCGCGCCGCCCCCTCCACCCGAGTGCAACCCGGCGAGAGGGGGGAGGCTTCCGGGAACCGGCCGGACGACGGGGACCGCCCCGCGTCCACCGGTGGGGCGAGGGCCTCGGGGGCGTCAGGCCAGGCGCAGGGAGGCGGGGAGGACCGCGCCGGCCCGCCCCCGCCGCCGCCTGCGGCGCGGTTCCGGGGGAGGGTGGAGGGCCTGCCGGATCGGGACGTGGGCCACGGCCACGACCGCGGCCGTCGTGACGCCCAGGGGCGAGAACGGCCCAGAGGGACCACAAGGGAGCTCCGGGGCTCCTGGGTTGCCACAGGATGAATCTGAAAGGGGCTGCCGCGACCTCCCTCGAATCGAACTGGCCCCGGGAGGCTGTTGCGCCTAGCCTCGAAAGCGAGGGTTGCGATGGCGCCGACTGGCAAGGAGGCCGAGCGAAATACCCGCAGACGGAGTTGGAACCGCGTGCTCCCGAGCGGAAGCGCGGTGAGCCACCGAGGACGTCGACGCGCCGCGTCCGCAAGGCGCGCGACCGAGGCGTATCAGCAGGCGATACGCCGCAGGGAACGCAACGCCGCGGACGTGGATGCAGCGGCGTTCGAATGCCAGCGGGCTTCCGCTCGGGAGCACCAGGTCGAGGACGGTTCGCGAAGCCCGGCACAGCCAGGCGGATGCCAGCGCAAGCCGCAGCCGGAGCCTCTGTGCAACAGCCTCCCGGCCGTCCTGAGGTCGAAGCCGCTCCTCCCGAATCTTGCCGCGGGCCAGATCGTCCTGACCGACGGTCCGGCACCGATCTGGCGCGAGTAGAGCAGCAGGGTCGTCGGCGCGTGAGGCGGGCCAGCGACGGCACTCGCCCGACGGAGGGTAGTTCCTACCCATTTTGAGATCTGCCTTTCGGGTAGAAAGCGCTCTTGCTGGCGGATGGCCCCAGGAGTCAAGTTGCTCAGTAGAGGAGATGACCATGAGCGCGACAACTCTCATCATCGTAATCGTAGTGCTCTTCATTCTGTTCGGCGGCGGCGGCTACTACTGGAGGGCCAGGAGGTAGCACATAGGTACCTGTTTCGCCATTTAACCTTTCCCGGCGAGGCTCGACTCGAGAGTTGCAGGACGGAGGCGAGGTGGATGCCGCGGGCGCCGAGGACGTTGGTGGGCGGGGCTGTCTCCCACGTCTACGCGAGGCTGGCTCGAGGCGAGGGGATGTTGGCGGACGACGGCGAGGCCTCGCGTCTGGTGGAGATCCTCAGCTCTCGCAGCTCCGACACCCCGAGACCCGCGTACTTCCGCCTCCAGGTGCAGTACGTGTCCTCGCTGATCCCGGCCTGCCGGCACACCTCCTTCACCGGCAGGCCGCTCTCCGCCTGGCGCAGGACCGCCACGATCTGCTCTTCCGTCCTCCCCGTCTCGCCATGTCGTCCCCTTCCCGCGCCCCGCCAGGAGATCGCCAAGCGGCTCCGGACTCAACTTTCACCTGGACCAGTTTTCGGGTTTTGGGTCACGGGGCTCCGCTCCCGCGGGACGAGTCTCCATCCCCGTCCGTCCACGCCTCCAAGCGGGGCGTGGTCCGACACTACCCGCTGCTGTTTCTTGCGCAGATTTTTGCCCACTGACACTTTCGCCCGCCTCGCGGCGGGCGTACGTTGTTGATTTGATTGGTGGAGCCGAACGGGATCGAACCGTCGACCTCTTGAATGCCATTCAAGCGCTCTCCCAACTGAGCTACGGCCCCACCAGGGGAGGGAAAGGCTACCAAGCGGCCCGGGAACTGTCAACCGCCGCTGGGGCCGACGGAGCCGGCGGGCGGCGGGTGCGCTGCCCTCACACCGGACGGTCGTGGGGCGCGAGCTCGACGAAGCGGTCGAAGGCGTTGCGGGTAGGCCAGCCGGCGGCCATGGCCAGCGCCGCGGCGCCGGTGAGGCCCGCCGCCCACAGCCACTCGCCGGTGAGGAGCGCGACGACGATGCCGATGATGCCGGCGGCCTCGCGCAGCGCGAACGCAACGATCACGGACTGCTGGTAGGCGGCCGGCCGCGCTGCGGGGCCGCGGCCCTCGGCGGTCCGGAGGGCGAGGACGGCGGCGACGGGGGCGGCGAAGATGGCGAGCCCGGCCACGGCGACGAGGGCCCACGGCAGGAAGGCGGGGAAGCCGCGCAGGCCGGCCCCCTGCGACGCCAGGGCGCGGGCGAGGACGAGGTAGATGCCCAGGGCGGCGAGGAACCCCCAGCAGATGAACTGGAGAATGCGGTAGCGCTGGTCGTGGGGCGCGGGCACCGGCGACGCCATGGAACCTCCTTCTTCTTCTCGCTGCGCTCCCCGGTCGAGCTGTTCCATGCTAGCACCCGGTGGCGGCGTGGGCCCGGGGCCGGCACCGTGCTGATACACTGACGGTGGAAGCGCACGGGGCCTGGTGGCCTCCGCGGTCTTCAAAACCGTTGTCCCGGGCCGTTGCGGTTCGGGAGGTGGGTTCGACTCCCATGCGCTTCCGCCACGGCAGCCATCCCGCCGCTCCGGCGCCCCGGAGCGGCTCGTTGCGTGCGGCCTCGTGATAGGATGCCCTCCGTGACCGACCTGCCGCGCCACATGTTCGTGGGAGAGCTCGCCGACACGCCGCTCCCTGAGATGCTCGCGACGATCCACAGGCACAAGGTGCCGGGGGTCCTCGAGGCGCAGGCGGGGGAGTTCACCAAGCGCGTCTTCATCGGGGAGGGCGACATCATCTTCGCCACCTCGACCAACCGCGCCGACTCCCTCGGGGACCTCTTGATGACCGAGGGAAGGATCACCGCGGATCAGTACCGGGCGTCGTCGCTGATGCTGCTCGACCACGCCGAGAAGCGCCACGGGCAGGTCCTCGTGGAGATGGGCCTGTTGAGCGAGGCGGAGATGCGGGTGGCGGTGCTGCAGCAGGTCCAGCGCATCGTCTGGAGCCTCTTCGACGTCCGCGAGGGGCGCGTGACGTTCAACCTCGGCGACTACCGCGGCGACGAGGTTTACAAGCTGCGCATCCCGACGCCGCGGGCGGTGCTGTACGGCTGCAAGACCGTGGCGGACGCCAAGCGGCTGCTGGGGAGGCTCGGGAGCAAGCACACGGTGTTCACGGTGACGCCGCCCGCGCAGCGCCTGGAAGGGTTCGAGCTGGAGGCCGCGGAGCAGCAACTCCTCGATCTCGCGGACGGAACCCGGACGCTGTTCGAGCTGTGCGAGCAGGGGCCCTTCGCGCCGGGGCTCAACGCCAGGATCCTGTACGCGTTCCACACCCTCGGCCTGATCCTCCGGAAGGACGGTTCGGGGAGCATCCGGGTCCAGGTCCCCTCGACAAACGGCGGCGTGTGACCTAGAATATTAGCCGGGTGCACTCAAGTCGCGCCCGGAGGTCTTCGATGCCCCTGTACGAGTACCGTTGCCTGAGCTGCGGTGAACGGACCGAGGTGCTCCAGCACATCGGCGATGCCCCGCTGAAGCAGTGCCCGCACTGCGGCGGAGCGGTGGAAAAGGTGTTGTCGGCGCCGGCCCTGCAGTTCAAGGGGACCGGCTGGTACGTGACGGACTACGGCCACAAGAACAGCGCCGGCACCAGCACGGGCCCGTCCCCGGCCAAGACGGAGACGGCGCCGAAGAGCGACACGAGCGCTCCCAAGAAGGAAGACTCGAAGTAGCTCCCAGCCGAGCGGGCCGGGGGACGGCCCCGTCCCGGCCGACGATGTCCATTCCCGAGAGACCGGCGGCGCGGCCGCTGGTCTATCCGTGTGTCAGCTTTGCGGCAAGCTCCAGGATCACGCGCCGCACCGACTCCCCGAGCTCGGGGTGCTGGAGGCCCAGCTCGATGGTGGCGCGCAGGAAGTCCGGCTTGTTGCCGGCGTCGTAGCGGCGGCCCGGGAAGGTGCAGGCGAAAACGGGGCCGCGCTGGATGTGGCGCCGGAGCCCCTCGGTGAGCTGGATCTCGCCTCCCGCGTCGGGGGGCGTGTCGGCGAGGACCTCCAGCATGCCGGGTGTGAGCACGTAGCGCCCGATGATGGCCAGGTTGGAGGGGGCGTCGGCGGGGTCGGGCTTCTCCACCAGGTCGTCCACCCGCCACACGCCGGGCTCGACCTGGGTGCCCGAGACGCAGCCGTAGTGGCGGATCTCCTCCCTGGACACCTCCATCACCGCGACCACGGGGGCGCCGGTGGCCTCGTGGAGCTCGACGAGGCGGCCGATGGCGGGCGGGTCGCCGACGATGACGTCGTCGCCGAGGAGGACGGCGAAGGGCTCGTCGCCCAGCACCGGGGCCGCCTGGAGGACGGCGTGGCCGAGCCCGAGTGCCTCCTTCTGCCGGATGGCCGCGACCTCCACCATGCTGCCCACGGCCCTGACCAGCTCCAGCAGAGCGGTCTTGCCGCGCCGCTCGAGGAACGCCTCGAGGGCCATGCTGCGGTCGAAGTGATCCTCGATGGCCGACTTCCCCTCCGCGGTGACGAAGACGGCGGTGCGGAACCCGGCGGCCGCCGCCTCCTCCACCACGTACTGCACCGCAGGCTTGTCCACCAGGGGGATGAGCTCCTTGGGGATGGCCTTGGAGGCCGGCAGGAACCGCGTTCCGTAGCCGGCCACGGGGAAGATGGCACGTCGCAGCATCACTTCGCTCCCTCCGTCGCGGGGTATCCGGGGACGTTCTCGAACAACAGCTTCACGCCCGGATGAATGCCATGGGCGGCAGCGAAGCCGGCGTTCACCTCGAGGACGGCGCGGGCCGGAGCGCGTGACGGGTAGGACGGGCACGGGTCCGACTGGCAGGGGAGCACGTCGGGACGGACGTCCACCACGGTGCCGGAGGCGTCGAGCCAGATGAGGTCGAGGGGGATGTAGGTGTTCTTCATCCAGAACGGCAGGTTGCTGTCGGTGGTGAAGGGGAAGAGCATGCCCCGGTCGGGCGGGAGCGAGTCCCTGAACATCAGCCCCAGAGCCTTCTCCTCGTCCTTCAGGGCGAGCTCCAGGTGGATGCGGGTGCCGTCGGGCACCACGCAGACGGGGGCGGGGGCGGTTGCCGGCGCCGCCATGGCGGCGAGGAGAACGAAGGTCAGCATGAATCACTCCTCCAAGATCAGCTTGTACTTCTCGGCGTGGTACCTGAAGGCCCGGTAGGTCATGTGGAGCGCCCGGGCGGCGTCCTTCTGGACTCCGGCGCAGCGTTCCAGGGCCTGCCGCATGAGCTCGCGGCGGATGGCGTCGATGTGGGCCTCGAGGTCGAGCCCGCCCTCGGGCAGCGTCATGCTCAGCGCCGAGGTCCCGCTCGCAGCATTCGCGCCGAGGATGCTGGGCGGGAGCGCGCTCACCGTGATGAGCGTGGACGGCTCCATGGCGACGACCCGCTCCATGACGTTCTCGAGCTCGCGGACGTTGCCGGGCCAGGTGTAGCTCTCGAGCACGGCCATGGCGTCGCGGTGGAGCTGCTTGACGGGGACGCCCAGACGCTTGCACGCCCGCTCCACGAAGTGGCGGGCGAGCTCGGGGACGTCCTCGCGCCGGTCGCTCAGCAGCGGGAGCTCCATGTGGATGACGTTGATGCGGTAGTAGAAGTCCTCGCGGAAGCGTCCCTCCCGGATCAGGTTCGTGAGGTCCTGGTTGGTGGCGGCGATGATGCGCACGTCCACCGGCACCTCCCGGTTGTGCCCCACGGGGCGCACCTGCCTCTCCTGCAGGGCGCGCAGCAGCTTGACCTGCGTGTTGGGGGAGATCTCGCCCACCTCGTCGAGGAAGAGCGTGCCGCTGTTGGCCTCCTGCATGAGGCCCCGCTTGTCGCGCACCGCGCCGGTGAAGGAGCCGCGGACGTGGCCGAAGAGCTCGCTCTCCAGGAGGCCCTCGGGGAGGGCGCCGCAGTTGACGGGGACGAACAGGCTGGAGGCTCGGGGGGACGCGGCGTGGATGGCCCGGGCGAGCAGCTCCTTGCCGGTGCCCGACGCGCCCGTGATGAGCACCGTGGCGTCGCTGCTGGCGATCTGGGGGATGCGCTCGAGGATCGTCCACATGGCGCGGGACTGGCCGATGAACTGCTGGTAGCCGGAGAGGGCCTGGCCGCCGCTGGGCTTCGACATCTGCCTCGCGACGATGAGCTTGAGCTCGTCGACGTCGAAGGGCTTGGACAGGTACTCCACGGCGCCCTCGCGCAGGGCCGAGAGCGCGTGGGCCGGCGTGGTGTGCGCGGTGACCACCACGAACTGGGTGTTGGCGTGGGTCGGGCGGTACGCGCGGACGAGGTCGAGGCCGTTGCCGTCGGGGAGGAAGATGTCGCAGATGACGAGCGTGAAGCTCTCGCTGGCCAGCATGGACTCGCCCTCGGCGTAGGTGGCCGCTTCGCGGACCTCGTACCCCTCGCCCTCGAGGACGATGCGCAGGAGCTCCCGCAGGTTGTGCTCGTCGTCGATGACCAGGATCCGTCCGCTCATTTCGCCTCCAGGGGGAGCCTGAGGATGAACATCGAGCCCTCGCCGGGAGTGCTCTGCACCTCGATGTCGCCGCCGTGCCCCGTGACGATGGAGTAGACGACGGCGAGGCCGAGGCCCGTGCCCCCGCTGCGGAAAGCCTTGAAGGGCTGAAAGATCTCCTCGACCTGCTGGGGCTCCATGCCGACACCCTGATCGGACCACCGGATCACGTACACGCCGTTCTCCGGGCCCGCCTCGACGTGCATCGTACCACCCCGGGGCATGGCCTGGATGGCGTTCCGCGCAAGGTTGAAGAACGCCTGGCGGAGCTGGCTCTCGTCCGCGAGGAGGGGCGCGGGGGGCGGCGCGACGGCGCGGGAGATGACGTGCTCGGAGGTGACCTCGGGGGAGTTCGCGAACAGGTCGAGGGTGTCCTCGAGGGTGCGGGCGATGTCGCAGTCGCTCCGGTTGAGGGCGGGGGGGCGGGCGTAGTTGAGAAACGCCTCGATGATGGCGGACAGACGCCTCGACTCCTCGACGATGATGCGCAGCAGGCGGCGCTCGTTCTGCCGCAGCGACGGGGAGCCCCCGAGGACCTGGGCCGAGCCCGAGATGGACGCCAGGGGGTTGCGGATCTCGTGGGCGATGGCGGCGGACATCTCGCCGACGGCGGCGAGACGCTCGCGGAGGCGCTCCCGGCGGGCCGCCTCGCGGGCTTCCGTGAGGTCGCGGAAGTGGACCACGAGGCCGAGCGGTGCGTGGCCCGGGTCCATGAGCGGGCTGACGGTGCAGCCCACCGGGGCGGCGTTCGCCAGCGTCGTCCCCTCGATGCGGAGCGGGACGCCGCTGGCGATGGCCTCGATGACCTCGGGCCACTCCACGCCCTCGAGGACGAGCAGGTGTGACAGCGACATCCCGGCCACGGGCCGGCCGTCACCCAGCAGCCGGTCGGCGGCCGGGTTGGAGAGCAGCACGGTGCCGTCCGGCTCCGCCGCCAGCACGCCGGAGTCCACCGAGCGCACGACGTCCGCCGACAGGGCCAGCAGTCGCGCCGTGGTGGTCGTGGCCCCGCGCAGACGACTCTCGGCCTGCTGCAGGGAGTGGGCCAGGTACGAGGTCAGGAGGGCGACGACGCCGAAGCCGGTGCCGGTGACGAAGAGCTGGAACAGCAGGGCCGAGCCGCCGATGTGCGGCGTCGACAGCGCCACGGGAGGGGGCGGCAGAGCGCCCGTCGCGAGCGCGGCGACCATGGCCGCGTAGACGAGGAAGGCGGCGGCCGCGAAGCCGAGGGCGCCCCGGAGGCCGAACATGAGGGCGGCGACCCCGACCACCACCAGGAAGAGGAAGGGGAACGGCGACCATACGCCCCCGGTGAGGTAGACCAGGGTGGCCACGATGGCGAGGTCCCCGACCAGCTGCAGCGCCCCGCTGAGGGGCGCGGAAATGCGCGCGATCCACAGGCCGATCCACGCCAGGGAGAGCAGATAGGTGAGGCCGGCCACCCGGATGAGGGGGGTGATGGGCAGGATCTCGTCGGTGGTGGACTGCACCAGGAGCGCCCCCACGAGGAGCGCCGAGACGGCCACCAGGCGCAGACCGACCAGCCACTTGGCCACCGTGGCGGTCGGCAGCGCGGCGGTGGCCGGGCCGCGGAACGCGACCCGGCCGGCGGCGGGTGGTGTCATCCGATCTTGGAGATGAGGTCGAACATCGGCAGGTACATGGAGATGACGATACCGCCGATGACGACGCCCAGGAAGGAGATCATGATGGGCTCGATGAGCTTCATCATGCCGGCGACGGCCATGTCCACCTCGTCCTCGTAGAAGTCCGCGATCTTCGAGAGCATGGTGTCGATGGAGCCGGTCGCCTCACCCACGGAGATCATCTGCACGACCATGGACGGGAACTGGTTCACGTCCTTCAGGGGCTCCGCCATGGTCTTGCCCTCCTCGACCCGCTTGCGGACCTCCTGGAGGGCCTGCTCGATCACGGCGTTGCCCGATGTTCGGGCGGTGATGTCCAGGGACTCGAGGACCGGGACGCCGGCGGACAGCAGCGTGCCGAGGGTGCGGCAGAAGCGCGCCACGGCGATCTTGCGCAGCACGAGGCCGAGGATGGGCATCTTGAGCAGCAGGTTGTCGATGACGTAGCGGCCCCGGTCGGTGCCGTAGTAGCTCTTCACGGCGAACACCCCTCCGACGACCACGCCCAGGATGGCCCACCAGAACCGGCCGATGAAGCGGGACAGCGCGATGACGATGCGGGTGGGGAGGGGAAGGTCCGCTCCCAGGGAGGTGAACAGGGAGGCGAACACCGGAATGACCTTCCAGAGGATGATGTAGACGACGATCACGGCGATGGTGATCACCGCGGCGGGATAGATCATGGCGGCCTTCACCTGCGACTTCAGCCGGGCGGCCTTCTCGATGTAGGTGGCGAGGCGCTGCAGGATGGTGTCGAGGATGCCGCCGGCCTCGCCGGCCGCGACCATGTTGACGTAAAGGTCGTTGAAGGCCTGCGGGTGCTTGCCCAGGGCGTTGGCGAGGGAGGAGCCGGACTCCACGTCCTCGCGCACGCCCAGGATGATGCGCTGGAAGAACTTGTTGTCCTCCTGCTCGCCGAGGATCTGGAGGCACTGCACCAGCGGCAGCCCGGCGTCGATCATCACGGAGAACTGGCGGGTGAACACCGCGAGGGCCTTTTCGTCGACCTTGCGGCGGAGCCTGGGCAGGGCGATCTCCTTGCCCTTCTCCTTGACCCTGAGGGGGACGACCTGCTGGCGCCGGAGAACCGACATGACGGCGTCTTTGCTGTCGGCCACGAGCACGCCGCTCTGCGGGCGGCCCGCACGATCACGTCCCTTCCATTCGAAGCTGGGCATCGCTCAACCCCTTCCCGCGGCCCGCGGTGCGGTGGACGGCTGCACCACACCAGTACCACGGTTGATCATGTCCTGCAACTCTTCAGGGTGCGACGAATGCGACATCGCTATGTCCAGAGTGATGAGCCGCCGTTGGTACAAGGTGGCCAGCGACTGGTTGAAGGTCTGCATGCCGTGCTTGAGCTGCCCCGACTGCATCGTCGAGTAGATCTGGTGCACCTTGTCCTCGCGGATCAGGTTGCGGATGGCGGCGTTGGGCACCAGGATCTCGCAGGCCAGCACCCGTCCCTTGCCGCCGCCCCGGGGCAGCAGGGTCTGGCAGACGATCCCCTCGAGGACGAAGGAGAGCTGCGCGCGCACCTGGGCCTGCTGGTGTTCGGGGAACACGTCGATGATGCGGTTGATGGTCTGCGGGGCCGAGTTGGTGTGCAGCGTCGCAAAGGTGAGGTGGCCCGTCTCGGCGATGCGGAGGGCCGACTCGATCGTCTCGAGGTCGCGCATCTCGCCGATGAGGACCACGTCGGGGTCCTCGCGGAGCACGGAGCGCAGGGCATTGGGGTACGACTGCGTGTCGGCGTGCAGCTCGCGCTGGTTGACCATCGCCTTCTTGTGCGTGTGGAGGTACTCGATGGGGTCCTCGATGGTCACGATGTGGAGCGGGCGCTCGGCGTTGACCTTGTCGATCATCGCGGCCAGCGACGTGGACTTGCCGCTGCCGGTGGGTCCGGTGAGGAGCACGAGGCCGCGCGGCCTGTCGCACAGGGTGGACACGACCGGGGGCAGGCCGAGCTCGCGGAAGCCGAGAATCTCGTATGGGATGCGGCGGAACGCACCGGCCACCGCGCCTCTCTGGAAGAAGATGTTGGCGCGGAAGCGGGCCAGACCCTTCACCCCGAAGGAGAAGTCGAGCTCGAAGGTCTCCTCGAGCCGGTGCTTCTGCTGGTCGGTGAGCACCGAGTAGGCGAGGCGCTTGGTTTCGGGCGCGGTGAGGTTCGGCAGCGGCAGTCGCTCGAGCTTGCCGTCGATGCGGATCACGGGGGGCGTGTTGGTGGTGATGTGCAGGTCGGTCGCGCCCCGCTCCACCATGGTCTTGAGCAGCTCGTGCAGCGTGATTGCCATGACTCCTCCCCTCTAGAGGACGGTTTCCCGCACCACTTCCTCGGCGGTGGTGACCCCGTCACGGATCTTCTGGAGTCCGGACTGCCGCAAGGTGATCATCCCCTCCTCGATGGCCTTCCGCCGCAGCTCCACGGTGGTGGCACCAGATAGGATCAACTCGCGGACGTCGTCTGTGACCTCCATCACCTCGAAGAGGCCCACGCGCCCCTTGTACCCCGTGTTGCCGCACTTCTCGCAGCCGCGTCCCTGGTGGAGCTTGATCTCGTGCGCCTCGGACTCCGAGAACCCCACCGAGAGCAGCGCCTGGATCGGCGTGTCGGAGAGCTCCTCTCGGCAGTTGGAGCAGATGCGCCGCACCAGCCGCTGGGCCGCGATGACGTTGACCGACGTCGAGACCAGGAACGGCTCGATCCCCATGTTCATGAGGCGGAAGATCGTGGAGGGGGCGTCGTTGGTGTGCAGCGTGGACAGCACCAGGTGGCCGGTGAGGGCGGCCTTGATGGCGATCTCGGCGGTCTCGAAGTCGCGGATCTCGCCGACCAGGATGATGTTCGGGTCCTGGCGCAGGAACGACCGCAGGGCCGCGGCGAAGTTCAGCCCGATGGTGTCCTTCATCTGGATCTGGTTGACGCCCTGCATCTGGAACTCGACCGGGTCCTCCGCGGTCATGATGTTGACCTCGGGGGTGTTGACCCGCTGGAGCGCCGAGTAGAGGGTGTTGGTCTTGCCCGACCCCGTGGGGCCCGTGACCAGCACCATGCCGTAGGGCCTGAGCACCGAGTCCTCGAACTTCTTCAGGCTGGACCTCTCGAAGCCCAGCTTGGTGAGGTCGAGGCGGAGGTTCTCCTTGTCGAGGAGACGCAGCACCACCTTCTCGCCGTGCAGGGTCGGCACGGTGGAGACGCGGTAGTCCAGCTCGCGCCCGCGGCCGTCGACCTTGGCCTTGAGACGGATGCGGCCGTCCTGGGGCAGCCGCTTCTCGGCGATGTCCAGCTTGGCCAGGATCTTGATGCGCGAGGTGATGGCGTCCCGCAGCTTGAGCGGCGGCGCCATCATCTCGTAGAGGAGCCCGTCGATGCGGTAGCGGACCCGGTAGTTGCGCTCGTAAGGCTCGACGTGGATGTCGGAGGCGCCGCGGCGGATCGCCTCGGTGAGGAAGTAGTTGACGAGGCGTACGACGGGGGCCTCCGAGGACTCCTCGGTGAGGCGGTCCACGTCGAGCTCCTCGTCCTCTTCGAGGAGCTCCAGGGCGCTCTCGTCCACCGAGGCGAGATCGTCCATCACCTTCTTGAGCTCGAGCTCGCGGGAGGTGCCGTGGTAGCGCTCGATCGACTCTCGGATCGCCTCCTCGGATGCCACCACCGGCTCCACGCGGTAGCCGGTCACGAAGGTGATCTCGTCCATGGCGAAGATGTTGGTCGGGTCCGCCATGGCCACGGTGACGGTGGCGCCGGTCTTGTTGACCGGGATGACGTTGTACTTGCGGGCAAGGTCCACTGGGATGAGACGGGCGATGCCCTCGTCGATCTCGAAGTGGCGGAGGTTGATCGAGGGCACGCCGAACTGGTGGGAGAGACACTCGATGATGTCGTCTTCCGTGACGAAACCGAGCTTCGTCAGGATCTCTCCCAGCTTGCCCCCGGTGACCTTCTGCTCCTCCAGCGCCTTCTGCAACTGCTGTTGGTTGATAAGCTGGGCTTTGAGAAGCAGTTCACCTAGCTTGAGAGCCATCGGTCTCCTTTCCGCCTGCCTGTGGTCCGCATGGCGATTTTAGCACCGATCCCAGCGGCCGTTCGACCCGGGTCAGGTCCGCCGTGAGCGACCCGAAAGGGAGGTTGGACGTGATCCGGACGGGCGTGTGTGTGCTGTCAGTGGTCAGGAAGAGGGTCAGCCTGCCCTTGGCGTGGAGCAGTCCGCCGCCGCGGAACCGGGGCTCGATGACGAGGACCTCCGTCCTGCCCAGGATTGTCCGCAGGGTGTCGACCCGCGAGACAGTCACGGTGAGCGGGTAGATCTGCTGGCCGGACTGCACGGCGAGGCGGTAGGCGCCGCCCACGGCGAGATCGAGGGTGCGCAGGTAGTAGATGGCGCCCAGGGTGTCCAGGACCGGGACGGGCGTCCGCAGAGGTGCCTTCTCCTCGCCGTTCTTCCAGCGCCGTGCCGTCCCCGTGGCGGGGTCGAAACGGACCAGCTCCCGGGACCGGTAGCTCCCCTCCACGATGTCCTTCCTCGACAGCAGCGTCGTGAACCGCGAGGGATCGAGGAGCGTCTCCATGCGGTCGTCCACCGGCGCGAAGCGGGAGACGAAGGCGGATGAGGCCGCGCACATGTCGATGGCGAAGGGCTTGTCCGCGGCCTCCTGGTGGGCCTGCAGCACCACCGTGCCCCCCACCAGGCGCAGGTAGGTGAGGTCGTAGGTCAGCCGCTCGCCCCTGGCCAGCCAGGGCGGGAGCTCCGCCGCGGCCGGCAGCGCCAGCACGAGCAGCGCGCTCAGGAGGACGGCGGTCCGGTGCCTCATAGGAGTATCGTAGCCCGTTCCGGGGGAGGGGCGCCGAGCAGCCCCGAGAGCGCCTCGAACACCTCGTCGGCGGACACCCGGCCGGCGCCGCCGGTGCGGGCGCGGCCCCTGCGGGCCCCCCCGCGGGCCGCCGAGAGCACCGCCACCCGCCGGCCCCGCGGGCCGTTGCGGGCGGCATCCGTGGCCACGTGGACCGCCACGGTGGGGACGCCGGTCGCCGCCGCCAGGTGGACGGGCCCGGTGTCCCCGCCCACCACGGCGGCGCAGCGGCCCAGGAAGCGGGCCAGTTCGGGGATCGTGGTGGGGGGCGCCACCACCGCTCCGGCGCCCGCGGCGGCGGCCACCTCTGCGGCCAGCCGCTCCTCCCCGGGGCCCCACACGACGGACACCGGACGGCCTGCGGCGGCACAGCGCCGGGCCACGTCCGCAAACGTCTCCACCGGAAGGGCCTTCCCGGGTCCGCCGGACGTCGGGATCAGCGCGACCGTGCCTGCCGCGGGGACCGGGCCACCTCCGGCGCCGGTGAGGAGGAAGCCGGCGTCGGGGATGCTCCCGTAGGGCGCGGGCAACGAGAGCGCCTCGAGGAGCGAGAGGTTGATGTCCACGACGTGGCGCGCCGCCGGGGGAGGCGAGACCCGCTCCGTGTAGAACAGGCCTGCTGCCGTCTCGCGCCGGACCGTGCGCGCCAGCCCGATGCGGCGGGGGCTGCCGGCGAGCCACCCCCACAGGGCGGACTTGACGAGGCCCTGGGGGTCCAGGCAGACCTCGGCGCCGAGGGCGCGGAGGCGGACCCGGACCGCGGCGACCTCTCGCCGGGTCGCGGGGTCGAAGGGCCGGTGCCGCCAGCGCCGGGTGGCCACCGGGACGACCTCGGCCACAGCGGGGTGTCCGGCGACGAGGCCGGCGAAGCGCTCCTCCACCACCCACGCCAGGCGGACCGCCGGCGCCGCACCGACGAGGGCCTCGGCCAGCGGCCAGGTGTGGACGATGTCGCCGAGGGCCGACAGGCGGCACAGGAGGACGTTCACGCGGTCATTGTAGCCGGATCGTCGCGCCCGCCCGTGGTGGGGCGGTGGGTGAACGGTCAGCGGGGGAGGCGTGGCCCGTTGAGAATCTCAACACTTCGGCGAAAGAGGCCTTACAAGGGCGTTGTCGTCCGGAAGTCCCTCATCGTGAACGAGCTTTACGCCACGGACGCGAATCCGGGTGTTGAGTATCTCAACGGTCACGCCGGGCTACCGCTGGGCGCACCCGCGGTAAGTGCTTGCGTTTATGTGCTTGTGCGTTTTTTCTCATTCTTGGCACCATCCTTGCTCCTGAATGTGACGAGCGGGGACGAGGGATCCTCGCCGGGAGGGAACGATGACAGCACTTCTCGTGGTACTCACCATCATTCTCGCTGTGGCCGTCGACGTCCTCGTCGTGTCCAGGCGGCAGCATCGCGCACGCCTCCAGGTCGTGGAAGAGGTCGTTCCCATGAGCGAGCCCCGGGTGCCCCAGGGGATCTTCCTGGACCAGGCGCACGGTTGGGCACGGATCACCGCCGAGGGGACGCTCAGGGTCGGCATCGACGACCTGTTGGCCCAGGCGGTGGGTTCCGTGGAGCGGGTGGAGATGCCGGCCCGCGGAGCCAGGATCAAGCGGGGGGACCCGCTGGTCACACTCAAGGTGGCGGGGCGCACCCTGGTGGTTCCGTCCCCCGTCGAGGGCGAGGTCGTGTCCGTCAACGAGCAGGTCCAGGAGCGGCCGTGGCTGCTCACGCGCGACCCCTACGGGATCGGCTGGACGGTGGGTCTGTGGGCCCGCGACCTCAAGGAGGCGATCCGCCCGCTGCGCATCGGCAGCGGCGCCACCGCCTTCCTGCGGGAGGAGATGCACAGGCTCATGGACTTCCTGTCGACGCCCTCGCACCCGGCGACGGTGCCGGTGCTCGCCGACGGCGGCGTGCCCCGCCGGGGCGCCCTCACGACCCTGGACGAGGCGGGCTGGGAGGCCTTCCAGGACCAGTTCCTGTCGGTTGCGGGGGAGCGGTGAGCCATGGCACACCGGGCGATTCTCGTCGACGTCACCAGGTGCGTCGGCTGCGGCTCGTGCGTCGAGGCGTGCCAGGAGGCGAACAAGCAGCCCAGGCATGATGCTGAGCGGTTCGACGAAAACACGTTCACGTACCTGATGGACCGCGGCGACGATGTCTACGTGCGCCGGCTGTGCATGCACTGCGAGGACCCGAGCTGCGCGTCGGTGTGTCCGGTGTCCGCCCTCCGCAAGACCGCGGACGGCCCGGTGACCTACGATCCCGACCGTTGCATGGGGTGCCGCTACTGCCTGATGGCGTGTCCCTTCGGGGTGCCCACCTACGAGTGGCACAACCCCATGCCGCGGGTGCGCAAGTGCCAGATGTGCGCCACCCGGCCCGGCGGGCCCGCCTGCGCGGAAGCCTGCCCCGCCGGGGCGACCATCGTCGGCGAGCGTGAGGCCCTGCTCGCGGAGGCCCACCGGCGGCTGGACGGGGACAAGGACACCTACTTCCAGCACGTCTACGGCGAGCACGAGGCCGGAGGCACCAGCGTGCTCTTCATCGGGCCGAAGACCCCTGGAGAGCTGGGGCTTCCCGCGCGCACCGGGACCGAGCCGCTTCCCGAGCTGAGCTGGAGGGCGCTGAGGCACATCCCCAACGTGGTCATGTTCGGATCGGTCTTCCTCGGCGGCATGTGGTGGCTGACCAAGCGCAAGGAGGACGTGGCGCGCGCCGAGGCGCAGGACAAGGAGGAGAAGCATGAGTAAGGGCTCGCTGCGGATCCCGAGGATGGGATTCTGGACGGTCGTCGGATCGCTTCTGGTGCTAGTGCTCGGCGCCATCACGGTGGTGCGCTTCACCCGGGGACTGGGTGCGGTGACGAACCTGTCCGACACCTTCCCCTGGGGCCTGTGGATCGGGTTCGACGTCCTGTGCGGCGTGGGACTGGCGGCCGGCGGGTTCGCCATCACCGCCACCGTCCACATCCTTCATCTCAAGGACTTCAAGCCCATCGTCCGTCCTACGGTGCTCACGGCGTTCCTGGGCTACTCCCTGGTGGTCGTGGCCCTGGTCTTCGACCTCGGGAAGCCCTGGAACATCTGGCACCCCCTCATCATGTGGAACCCCCACTCGGTGATGTTCGAGGTGGGCTGGTGCGTGATGCTCTACTCCACGGTGCTCATGCTGGAGTTCGTACCCGCCGTGCTGGAGCGCTTCAAGATCCACCGCCCGCTGAAGGTGCTGGCGAAGATCTCGCCGTTCCTCGTCATCCTGGGTGTCATCCTCTCGACGCTGCACCAGTCGTCGCTGGGCAGCCTCTACCTCATCCTCAAGAACAAGATGAGCCCGCTGTGGTACTCGCCCATCCTGCCCATCCTCTTCTTCGTCTCGGCCCTCGCGGTGGGATTGGCGATGACGGTGATCGAGTCATGGTTCTCGCGGCGCGCGCTGGGCAAGCCCATCGAGACCGAGCTGCTGAGCAGGCTCTCCCGGGTCTCGGTGCTGCTGCTGGCGCTCTTCCTCACGCTCAGGCTGCGGGACCTGGCGGTTCGCGGCGCGCTGCACGACCTGTTTCCCCTGACCCGTTTCTCGGCCCTGTTCTTCCTGGAGATCGTGGCCGGGGTGGCCCTGCCCATGGTGCTCCTGGCCAGCTCGCGGTTCCGCAGGTCGCCACGACGCATGGCCGTCGCCCAGGGGATGGTGGTGCTCGGCTTCATCATGCACCGGCTCAACGTGGCCGTCACCTCGGTGGAGGTGGGCACCGGTCAGAGCTACATGCCGTCGGTGCCGGAGTTCCTCGTGTCCATGGGCATCGTCGCCTTCGGCATGCTGCTCTTCTGCGCCGCGTGCCGCTACCTGCCGGTGTTCCCCGAGGGGGCCATCGCCGACGTCGAGAGGAAGAAGGCGGCCGCCCTGGTCCCCGGCGGGCTCGAACCCGACCTGGTCCACGGCGCGGGGGCGGTTGACCGTTGATCGCAAGGGGCGGTACCGTGGACGGGTCGTTGGATTCGGGTGATCCATGTCACGGTACCGCCTCAACTCCCTGACCGTCCGCCTGACCGGGACCCTGATCCTGGCCCTCGCGCTCCTGCTCGCCGTCACGGCCATGGTCCAGATCGGCCTGCAGGGGCGTTTCGCCAACGAGTGCGCGCGGATCAACGGCCTCGCCATGTCCGAGACCATCTTCGGCTCGCTGCACAGCAGCATGCTGGCGAACGACCGGGAGCGGCTCCACGCCACCGTCCGGCAGATCACCGAGCGCACCCCCACCGTCCGCATCCGCATCTTCAACAAGGAGGGCACCATCGTCTTCTCCTCCAACGAGGGGGAGGTGGGCACCAGCGTCGACCTCGACTCCGAGGCCTGCTACAAGTGCCACGCGGCGGACCAGCCCATCGAGCGGCTCCCTCCTGGCGAGCGGACGCGCTCCTTCGTCCTGGGCGGCATGCCCGCCCTCGGCGTCATCAAGCCCATCGAGAACGAGCCGGCCTGCTCCGGCTCGTCGTGCCACGCCCACTCGGCGAGCAGGCGGCTGCTCGGCGTCCTGGACGTTTCGGTGGTGCTGCTCCCCGCCATGCACGCGCAGCGGCAGACCGAGGAGCTCATGGGGGGCACCGCGGCCATGGCCGTGCTGCTGGTCGCCGGGCTCGTCGTGGTGGCGGTCCGGCGCTCGGTGCACCGGCCCATCCGGAACCTCTCGCGGACGCTCAGCCTCCTGGGCGCGGGGGACTACTCCGCCCGCTACGAGCACCGCGACATCGCCGAGTTCAACAGGCTCGGCGAGTCCGTCAACCGCATGGCCGGTGACCTGGAGCGGGCCAACGCGGAGCTCGTCGAGTGGGCCCAGACGCTGGAGCGCCGCGTCGAGGAGAAGACGGCGGAGCTCCGGCGGGCGCAGGACCAGATGCTCCGGGTCGAGCGGATGGCCTCCCTGGGCAAGCTCGCCGCCGTCGTCGCCCACGAGATCAACAACCCGCTGGCCAGCGTCGTGACCTACTCCAAGGTGCTCCTGAGGCGCTTCCGTCACCAGCCCGCGGACGATCCGGAGCAGCGCGAGAGCATCCAGATCCTCGACGCCATCGCCGACGAGTCGGCCCGGTGCGGCGAGATCGTGTCGAACCTGCTGCTCTTCGCCCGCCGCACCGGCTCGCGGTTCGAGCCCACCGACCTCAACGAGATCGTGCGCAAGACGGTCTTCTTGATCAAGCACAAGATGGACCTCGCGCAGGCGTCCCTCGAGCTCGAGCTCGCCGATACGCTGCCCACGCTCATGTGTGATCCGGCCCAGGTCGAGCAGGCGCTGCTGGCGTTGTGCATCAACGGCGTCGAGGCCATGCCGGAGGGGGGACGCTCACGGTGCGGACCCGCCTGGCGGAGGACGACCGCCTCGTCGTCGAAGTGGCGGACAGCGGTGTGGGAATGGAGAAGGACGTGATCGCGCACATCTTCGAGCCGTTCTTCACCACCAAGGTGGACCGCGAGGGGAACGGCCTCGGGCTGGGCCTGGCGGTGGTGTACGGGATCGTGCAGCGGCACGGGGCGACCATCGACGTGGACAGCGCGCCGGGGCAGGGTACGACGTTCACCATGGCGTTCCCGAGGGGCCAGCGGGAGACACCGGAAGGACGCGGGCGATGACGACGAAGGCACGGCTCCTGGTCGTGGACGACGAGCAGCACGTACGCACCTCGCTGGCGTGCTGGTTCCGGGAGGAGGGGTACGAGGTGGACGTGGCCGCCGGGGGCAAGGAGGCCCTCGCCACCATCGCCCGGACGCCCGTGGACATCCTCCTCGTGGACATCAAGATGCCCGGAATGGACGGGCTCGAGCTGCAGCGCCGGGCGCGGGAGCTCGCGCCGGACGCCACCGTGATCATCATGACCGCCTACGCGGCGG
Source organism: uncultured Acidobacteriota bacterium (assembly GCA_963751245.1). GTDB lineage: Bacteria > Acidobacteriota > Thermoanaerobaculia > Thermoanaerobaculales > Thermoanaerobaculaceae > CAVVTR01. The sequence continues at coordinate 181,448 of CAVVTR010000009.1, forward strand.
TGGAGACGGCCGTCCAGGCGATGAAGGAGGGCGCGTACGACTACATCGTCAAGCCCTTCGACCCCGAGGAGCTGTCGCGGCTGGTGCGCAAGGCCGCCGAGCGGTACACGCTCCTGACGCAGAACCGGGCGCTACGCGAACGGCTGGAGGCGGCCGCCCCGGTGCTCATCACGGCGGGGACCGGCGCCATGGGCGAGGTCCTCGCCCTCATCGACCAGGTGGGGCCCACCGAGACCAGCGTGCTCATCACCGGTGAGAGCGGAACGGGCAAGGAGCTCGTCGCCCGGCTCCTCCACTCTCGGAGCAACCGGAAGTTCGGAGCGTTCGTGCCCGTGAACTGCGGCGCGCTGGCGGAGGGGGTGCTGGAGAGCGAGCTCTTCGGCCACGAGAAGGGCGCCTTCACCGGCGCCGTGAGCCGGCGTCACGGCAAGCTCGAGCTGGCCAGCGAGGGCACCCTCTTCCTCGACGAGATCGGCGACGTCCCTCCCAAGGTGCAGGTCGACCTGCTGCGGGTCCTGCAGGAGCGGACCATCGTCAGGGTCGGAGGCAACGCTTCCCTCAATGTGGACTTCCGCCTCGTGACCGCCACCCACCGCGACCTGGAGGCGGAGGTGGGCGCAGGACGGTTCCGGGAGGACTTCTTCTACCGGATCAACGTGTTCCGCATCCAGCTGTCCGGCCCTGCGCGACCGTCCCGAGGACATCCCCCTGCTGGCGGAGCACTTCCTGCGCAAGTTCACCTCCCAGATGAACCGGCGCATCGAGGGCTTCTCCGACGACGCGATGGCCGCGCTGACGGGCTACCCGTGGCCGGGCAACGTCCGCGAGCTGCAGAACGCCATCGAGAGGTCGGTGGTGCTGTGCCGGGGGAGCGTCGGTGGAGGACTACCACTTCCCCTTCGCGGGCCCGCCGGCGGAGCGGGACGACTCCCTGGCCGCCATGGAGGAACGGCACATCCGCCGGGTGCTGGCGACGTGCGGCAACAACGTCTCCCGCGCCGCGCAGGCCCTCGGCATCGACCGCGTGACGCTGTACAACAAGATCAAGAAGTACGACATCCAGCGGCCGTGAAGGTTCGGCTGGTCCTTCTGGGCGAGGCGCCTCCCCGGCTGGTGCCGGCCGTCTTCGCCGGCCTCCCCGTGTGCTACGAGGCCGGCGACATCGTCTCCCGCGACATCGACCTGGACGTCCTCATGGACCGCCAGCGCGCGCAGGTGAACGCGGCGGATCTCCTCAATCTGGTGGAGGCGCCGCCCCCCGGCTGGGTCGCCCTCGGCCTCACCGCGCACGACCTCTTTCTGCCCGCCCTCGTCTACGTTTTCGGCCTGTCTCCGGTGGGCGAGCGTCGCGGCCTGGTCTCCTGGGCGCGGCTGCGGCCCGCCGGGGGCGAGCCCGGCGGCATGGACCTGCTCGTCCGGCGCCTGCGCACCGAGGCGGCCCACGAGCTCGGGCACGCGCTGGGGTTGTTCCACTGCCCGGTCAACGACTGCGCCATGCACCGCTCGCTGTGGCCCGAGGCCGTCGACCTGAAAACTCCGCTGTACTGCGCCACCTGCCGGGAGCAGCTCGGGGAGCTGTGCGACGCCGCCGAGCACGGCGGGTGAGTCAGTCGGGGAAACGTCGCCGGATCTCGGCGATGAGATCGGTGGTGGCGTGGTCCTTGGGGTCGCCGCAGATCGCGGTGCGGCCGCCCCACTCGGCCACGATGGTGCGCTCGGGGACGGTCTCGGGCGTGTAGTCGGTGCCCTTGGCGTGGATCGCGGGGCGCAGGGCGCGCAGCACGGCCCCCACGTCGGGTTCGTCGAAGAGGACGATGCGGTCCACGCAGGCCAGGTGGGAGAGCAGCTCGATCCGCTCGGCCTCGGGGACGATGGGCCGGTCGGGCCCCTTGAGGGTGTGGACGGACACGTCCGAGTTCACCGCCACCACCAGCAGGTCGCCGAGCGCCCGCGCCGCGGCGAGGTACCTCGCGTGCCCCACGTGGAGCAGGTCGAAGGCCCCGTTGGCCACCACCACGATCTCCCCGCGGCCGCGGGCGGCCTCGGCCAGGTCCGCGGCCTCGGCGAGACCGACCAGCTTGGCGGCGGGCTCAGTCATCGACGAAGCCGGCCTGGTCGATGGCGTGGTGGAGCTCGGCGGGGGTGACGGTGGCGGTGCCGAACTTCATGACGACCACGCCGCCGGCGAGGTTGGCCAGGGTGGCCGCCTCCCGGGGGGTGGCACCCGCCGCCAACGCCAGGGTGAAGGTCACCAGGACGGTGTCGCCGGCGCCGGTGACGTCGGCGACCTGGTCGGTGCCGTACACGGGCAAGTGCAGCGGGCTGCCGCTCTCCTCCACCAGGGTGAGGCCGCGGCTGCCCCGCGTGGCCAGGACGTGGCGTGCGCCCAGGCGCCGGCGCAACTGCTCCGCGGCCCCGGCCACGCCGGCGTCGTCCTCGAGGGGCGTTCCCGCCACCTCGGTGAGCTCCTCCAGGTTCGGTGTCGCCCCGTCGACGGCGCCCAGCGCCGTCAGGGAGAAGCGGGAGTCGGCGATGGCGGCGGCCCCCGCCGGGAGCGCCCGCCGCAGGACGGCCACGCCGTCGGCGTCGACCGCCCCGTAGCCGTAGTCGGAGATCGCGGCACCGTCACAGCTCCCGGCCAGGCCGGTGAGGGCCGCGGCCAGCCGTGCCTGCCAGCCGTCGTGGTCGGAGAGGACGTCCTCCTTGTCGTAGCGGGCCACCTGGTGCTTCAGCGAGGTCGGGCCGCCGGCGAGGACCCGCACCTTGGTGGGCGTCCGGTATCCGGGGGCGAGGAGCACCGGAGAGGTGTCGATGCCGCGGGCGCGGAGGGCCGCGAGCAGCGCCTCCCCCGGCTCGTCGTCTCCGACCACTCCCACCGGGACGGCGGTGCCGCCCAGAGAAGCGAGGTTGGCCAGCGCGTTGGCCCCGCCGCCGGGGATGTCCCACTGCTCCTCGAAGCGGAGGATGATGACCGGCGCCTCGCGGGAGATGCGTTTGGGCGTGCCGAGGACGTAACGGTCGAGGACGAGGTCGCCGTAGAGCAGGATGCGGCGGCCGTGGAAGCGGTCCACGAGGTCGTGGAGGGAGGCGCGGTCGATCACGGGAGCGATTCTAGCCCGATTCGGCGGCGGCGGACTTGTCGCAGGATCCGCCTGAGCGCGGCAGGAGGTCGAGGAGCGCGGTGAAGGAGCCGCCGGCGGCGGTCATGCGCGTCTCCAGCACCGCCACCTCGGCGAGGAGATCCGCGGGGAGCTTCACCGCGTCCTTGGTCGTCACGACCAGCACGGCCTCGTGGCGGTGGGCGCCGTGCAGCAGCGCCTCGAGCTCGGCGCGCCGGAAGGCGTGATGGTCCGGGAACGCCGAGGTGCCCACGACGTCGGCGCCAAGGGCCGTCAGGGTCGCGGCGAAGCGGTCCGGCGAGGCGATGCCGGCGGCCGCGGCCACCCGGCGACCTGCCAGCCAGGAGGGTGGACGGACCTCGCCGGCGAGGCGGACCGCGGTGGGCTCGAGGCGGGCCACCAGCACGGGCCCGCGGGCGAAGCGAGCGAGGAGCGCCGCCGCCTCCTCGGCCTGTCCGCCGGGCGTGTCGTTGATGACGATGGCGCCGGCGCGCCTCAGCGCCCGCGGGTGCTCGCGGCGCACGTGGCGGCGGCAGAGCGGATCGGCGGCATCCACTACCACGACGTCGAGGTCGCGGGCGAGGCGCCAGTGCTGGAAGCCGTCGTCGAGGACGAGGTGCGTCGCGCCGGCCTCCTGCACGGCGGTCCGCGCACCGCGGGCGCGGTCGGCGTCCACGACGATGGGGGTGCCGGGCAGCGCCCTGACGAGCAGGGCGGGCTCGTCCCCGATCCTCTCCCAGGGCAGCTCGGCGCCCGTTCCGGCGATCGCCGGGCGCGGGTCGGCGCGTCGATAGCCGCGGGTGAGCACCGCCGGGCGGGCGCCGAGCTCCCGCAGCGCGGCAGTGACGGCGGCGACCAGGGGCGTCTTGCCGGTGCCGCCCGCGGCGATGTTTCCCACCGAGACCACCGGGACCGGGGGCCTCACGCGCCGGCGCAGGCCCGTCGAGTAGAGAGCGTGGGCCGCCGCGTTGACGAGCTCGTAGGCGCGGCTCAGGCCGAGGAGCCACCCGCTCTCGCCAGGGCTCACAGGAGCCGCTCCAGGTGGTCCACCGTGCGGGCGGTGGCGCCGGCGCCGCGCTGGATCAGCTCCAGCCCCGCCGCGCCGGCGTCCCGGGCCGCCGGCGGGTCCTCCAGCCAACGGCCCAGGGCGGTGGCGAGATGGGGCGCGTCGCGTACGACCACCGCGGCGCCGCTGGCGGTGAAGCTCCGGTACACCGCGGCGAAGTTGTGGACGTGGGGGCCGGTGAGGACCGGAACGCCGAAGCGAGCCGGCTCGATGGGGTTGTGGCCCCCGGTGGGCACCAGGGAGCCGCCGATGAAGGCGGCGGCCCCGAGCCTGTAGAGGGCGGCCAGCTCGCCCACGGTGTCGAGGACGACGGCGTCGCACGGGTCGGGCGCCGTCTCGATCGCCGAGCGGAGCACCGCCGGGATCGAGCGGGCGCGGAGCAGCTGGAGCACCTCACCGGACCGCTCCGGATGACGGGGGGCGAGGAGCAGGAACGGACGGCTGGCGGGGTCGAGGGCGTCGAGGGCGTCGAGCACCGGGACCTCCTCGCCCGCCATGGTCGAGCCCGCCACGAAGACCGGCCTCTCTGCCGCCAGCGCCTCCAGGCGGCGGCGGAGCTCCGGGTGGTCGGCGGGGGGCGGGGCGTCGAACTTCACGTTGCCGGTGACGTGGATGCGTCCGGCGGGTACGCCCAGGGAGCGGATCCGGTCCGCGTCGCGCACGTCCTGGGCGAGGACGAGGGTGAGGGGCTCGAGGAGGGGGCGCAGGAGGCCCCGCAGTGCACGGTAGCCTCGGAACGAGCGATCGGAGATGCGGGCGTTGACCAGGGCGACGGGGATCCGCCGGGCGGCGCAGCCTGCCAGCATCTCCGGCCACAGCTCGGTCTCCACCAGCACCACGAGGCGGGGATGCGCAGCGTCCAGGAAGCGGCGCACGGGTCCCGGCAGGTCGACAGGGAAGGGGACGATCTGCTCGGCGACCTTCTGCCCGCTGGCCAGGGCGAGCCCGGTGGCCGTGGTGGCCGAGAGCAGCAGGGGCAGCTCCGGACGGCGCCGGCGCAGCTCGGTCATGAGCGGCCGGGCCACCGCCACCTCGCCGACGGAGACGGCCTGCACCCACACGCAGTCCTGGGGGAACGGCGGCAGGCCGTGGCCGAGGCGCCGGGCCAGGGGCGGACGGTGCTTGCCCCGCCGCCGGTCCGACAGGACCAGCCAGGGAGCGGCCAGGGGCAGGGAGACACCCATGATCGCGCGGTAGAGCCACAGCGCTGCGGACGCCACGACCGGAAGTGTACCGCCTCGCTTCCCGCTGGACCACGGTCGCGGTGCCGTTCCCCGGGTCGCCGGCGGTGCGGGCGGCGCGGCGAGGCACCGCGCAGCCGGTGCGCCGGAGGGCCGGCTGCCGGCTCCATTCGTTGTTCGAGCGGGGGATCCGCGGTGCCGGAGCGTCACACCTCGCCGGGGGCGTCCCCGCCGGGGATGCGCAGCAGCGAGGCCTTCAGCTCGTCGGGAACGACGACGGGGTGGCCCGATGTCCGGCTCACGAGCAGGTGACGCGTCTCCCCCTCGGCCAGCACCTCGGAGCCGTGGTTGACCCGGTAGGTGAAGACCACCCGGCGGCTGGAGACCTCGCTCACCCGGACCCACACGGTCACCTCCTGGTCGTAGATCGCGGGCCGGCGGTAGCGGCAGTGGACCTCGCTGACCATGAGGAAGACCCCCCGCCGCTCCCACTCGGTGTAGGGCAGGCCTACGGCCCTCGACAGCTCGGTGCGGGCGGCCTCGAACCACACCGGATACACGCTGTGGTGGACGACGCCCATCTGGTCCGTCTCGGCATAGCGGACGCGGAGCGCAACGGGGTGGAAGGCTTCCGGCATGGCGTCATTGTAACGGTTCCGCGGGGTTGCTGGACCCATCGAAAAAACTCCGTGGTATCCTGCGACTCGCATGGCGGGCGCTGCGTCGCTTCGTGCAGGGCGGGGGTGGCGGATGCTTCTGTGGCGGCGCGAACGCGGTTCGCCTTCCCCCCAATTTTCCTCGTCGACCGGGTGCCGTCCCGGCGACTGGTGACGAGGAGCGAGACGTGCGCCGCCGTGGAGACGCGATGCCGCGTGGGAACCGTGGACCCGCACCGTCCGGCAGGGGGAGCTCGGCCGGCAGCGAGGGACGTCTCGTGCTCGTGCCGGTCTCGCTCCTCGAGCGGCTTCGCGGCGGAGGCGGGCTGTCTACGCCGTGGCGCGGGCGGGTGGCGGGGTGGGAGGGCGCGATGCCAGCCCCCGGGGCGTTTCGCGACGCCACGGGCGTGGTCCTCTGGCACGACGATCCCGCCCGGCTGTGCCGCACCGTCCTGGACGGCTGCCCCCGCCTCGACTGGCTCCACTCTCTGTGGACCGGGCTCGAGCACCTGCCCGCGGGCGAGATCGTCGCCCGCGGGATCACGGTGACCACGGGGCGGGGGGTGCCCGCGGGCCCCCTGGCGGAGTGGGCGCTGCTCTCGGTGCTGTGGCACCTCAAGCGGGTGGACGACCACCGGGACCGCTGGTCCCGGGGGCTCTGGGAGCCGCTGGAGATCACCGAGCTTCGCGGCAGCGGGATCGCCGTCGCCGGGCTCGGGACCATCGGGAGCGCGGCGGCACGCCTGTTCTCGGGCGCCGGTGCGCGGGTGGTCGGCGTGCGGCGGCACCCCCGTCCCGTCCGCGGCTGCGCCACGGTGGAACCGATGGAGAGGCTTCGCGAGGTGTGCCAGGAGGTCCGCGCCCTGGTGGTGGCCCTGCCCCTCACCACGGAGACCCGGGGGCTCGTGGGACGCGAGACGCTGGCGGCGCTGCCCGACGGCGGGCTGGTGGTCAACGTGGGGCGCGGCGAGGTCGTGGACGAGGCGGCGCTCCTGCGGGAGGTCGCCGGGGGACGCCTGGCCGCCGCGCTCGACGTCTGGTGGCAGGAGCCGCCCCCGGCGGGGTCGCCGTGGTGGAGGGTGGCCAACGTGCTGGCGAGCCCGCACTCGGCCTACAGGACGAGCGCCTTCCGGCGCCGCCACGCCGACCGGGTCGCCGAGAACATCGGACGCTACCTGGAGGGCCGCCGGCTGGTGGCGGTGACGCCGCGGCGGGAGCTCGAAGGCTTCGCCCGGGTGGCCTCAGGCGGGGGGCGTGCCTGACGGCGGGCGCCGCGCGGCGCGGCCCCGATGGAGGACGTGATGCTTGAGCTGGTTCTGTTCGACGGTTCGGAGCGGCGTTTCGGGATCCGCCGCGGCGACGAGCTCACGGTGGGCACCGCCGCGCACTGCAACGTCCGGCTGCAGGCGGCGGACGTCTCGCGCCGCCACGCCCTCGTCCTCTACCGCAAGGGGCGCCTCGTGGTGCTGGATCTGGGGAGCAAGAACGGCACCTTCGTCAACGGGCGGCGCGTCGACGCGGAGGAGGAGATCGCTCCGGGCGACACCCTCCGGTTCTCGTCGGTGACCGCTCAGGTGCTGCCGCCGCCGGGCTCCAGCGGTTCCAAGGGCTATCCGGCGGTCGGTGGGGCGGAGGGCTCCGACAGCGGGTCCGGGCAGGCGGGCGAGATGGCCACCAGCGACGGCATTCCGGCGATCCTCAACGAGAGCCTGCTGTGGCTGCTCACGCGCTGGCAGGAGCCGGCCGTGGCGGCCCTCGGGAGCCTGGTGGAGTGGCTGGTGACGTACCGGGCCGCCCGCGGCGCGGCGGTCATCGACGCCTCGGACGGCGATCTCAGCATCATCGCGGTGCACGGGGAGCTGGCGCCGCTGCTGGCGGAGCGGGACGGGCTCAGGGTCCTGAACGCTCCGGGCCCGGCCGGCCCACGGCTGGAGAGCCTGCAGCTGACCATCGGCGAGAGGACGGTGCTGGCCGTGAGGGCGGAGGGGCGTCCATGGCTCGTCGTGCTTCCCGGGGCGGGGATGCCGGACAGCCAGGAGATCGACCTCTACGTCCACCTCCTGGGTGTCGCGGGCCGGCTCGACGCCGGGGTGCGACGGTGAGCGGCGCCGGCGGCGTGGACGCGCGCGCCCTGGTGCCGGTGGTGGAGGTGGTCCGCTCCGGCCGGGTGGAGTCGGTGCACCTGGGCGCCGCCGTGGTCACCGACGGCGGCGGGCGCGTCCTGGCGTCGGCCGGCGACCCGTCCGTCGCCACCTACCTCCGCTCCGCCGCCAAGCCGGTGCAGCTGCTGGCCATGCTGCGCTCGAACCTGGAGCGCTCGGTGACGCTGACGGACCGGGAGCTGGCGGTGTGTGCGGCCTCGCACGGGGGGGAGCCGGGCCACGTCGAGGTCGTCGAGGCGCTCCTGGAGCGCGGCGGACTTTCGCCGGCGCAGCTGCGCTGCGGTGCCCTCGCGCCGCTGGACCCCGACGCACGGGACGACCTGCTGCGCCGCGGCGAGGCGCCGGGCGCGCTGCACAACAACTGCTCCGGGAAGCACACCGCGATGCTGCTCACCAGCCGCGCCAACGGCTGGCCGCTGGAGGGCTACCTGGGGGAGGAACACCCGCTGCAGCGCCGCATCGCCGAGACGGTGGAGACGCTGTCGGGGGCACCCGCGGCCATGGGGGTGGACGGCTGCGGCGTTCCGACCTTCTACATGGAGCTGACGGCGGCCGCCCGGATGACCGCCGGGCTGATGGCGCTGGCCGGGGAGGAGGGGGCGGCCTCCCGCATCGTGGCGGCCATGACCGGCTTCCCCTGGTACACGTCGGCCACGCGGCGGCTGGCCTTCCACCTCATGCGCGAACTGCCCGGCGTGCTGGCCAAGGAGGGTGCGGAAGGGTTCTTCGTGGTCGGGCTGTCCGCCTCCCGCTCACCGTGGGGGGTGCCCGCGGCCCTGGCCGTCAAGGCGGCCGACGGCGGCGGCGAGGAAGCCCGTGGCCGGGACGCCGGGGTGGTGAGCGCGCTGCTGTCCCTCGGCGTCGCCACCGGTGACGAGCGCCGACGGCTGGAGGCGCTGCGCCTGCGCCCCTCGGTCAACGCCACGGGCCGGATCGTGGGCGAGATCCGGGGCGTCCTGGGTTTGTGAGGGCGCGGGGACCACCGGCGGGATCCGCGCCTACTCTTCCTCCTCGTCGTCGTACTCGTCGAGGTACTCCTCGTCGTCGCCTTCTTCCTCGTACTCCTCATCCCCGTCGAACTCCTGGTCGAAGTCTTCGGGGAGCGCGAACGCGTCGGGGTCGTCGTTGCCGCACACCTCGCACGTAGCCTTGCGGATTTCGCCGCCCCGCCAGGTGAAGTCCTCGACCTCGGACTGGCACTCGAGGCAGATGATGTAGTCGGGTTGCGGCATGTGTTCCTCCCTCAGGTGCGGCCGATTCTGGGCCTGATGGGACTGTAGCGAGGGCCGTGTCAGGACGCAAGAACCCCCGTCAAGCGTCCTCCGTGCGGGTGCGGCGCCGCCGCCGCAACGCTCTGTCCTTCGGCGGCTTCCGTCCGGTCAGGCGTCGAGCCGGCGGACGGCGACACCCACCGCCCCCGGGCCGGTGTGGGCCGCGAGGACCGCGGCGAGGTTGACCACGGGGATCTCGCCCGTGTGGAGGCGGCGGCACAGGATCTCCGTCAGGTACTCGGCGGCGCCGACAGCGTTGGCGTGCGCGACGAGCAGGCGGACCGGGGCGCCGGCGGCGAACGCCTCGACGCGCCGGGCCATGCGGCGCAGCGACGCGGCGAACCCGAGGCCGACACCGCATCGCTCCACCACGCCCTTGTCGTCGAGGGTCACGACGGGGTTGAGGCCGAGGACGCCGGAGATCCTCCCGATGGACCGGCTCACCCGGCCGCCGCGCACCGCCATGTCCAGGGACGCGAAGGCGGCGAAGAGCCGCACGGTGTCGCGGGCCCGCTCGGCGGCGCGCGCCGCCTCCTCGAGACTGGCGCCGGCGGCGATGGCCTCTCCCGCCGCCTCCGCGACGAGGCCCAGGCCGATGGAGACCTGGCCGCTGTCGACGACCCTGACGCGCTCGGGATCCACGCGGCGGGCCGCGGCCAGGGCGGACTGGTAGGTCCCCGAGAGCCCCGCCGACAGGTTCACCGAGAGCACTCCGGTGTGGGTCTGGAGGAGCCGCTCGAAAGTCGCGCGGAAGGCGCCGACGGAGGGCTGGGAGGTGGTCGGGGGCACCTCCGCGGAGGTGAGCCGCTGGTAGAACTCGGCCGCGGTGATGTCCACGCCGTCGAGGAAGCACTCCTCGCCGAAGGTCAGGGAGAGCGGCACGCGGACGAGGCCCAGGGCATGCGCCGAGGCCTCGGGAAGGTCGCACGAGGAGTCGGTCACGATGGCCACGGACGCCCCTTGCGCCGCGAGCTGCTGCGCGATCATGTCGTCGATCTTGGTGCGGGCGACGGTGCCAACCCCGGCGAGAAGCCCGAAGAGGTGCTTTGGCTCGTTGGTGTGGATGTGGACGCGGAGGCGCGAGCCGCCCCCCGCGACCACCAGGGAGCCGCCCAGCGGCGCGATCATGGCGGTGATGGCCTTGCGGTCGAGGTGCTCACCGGTGATCAGGGCCTCGGAGCAATAGCGGTAGGTGAGGTCCACCTCGGCGTGGGCGGCGGCAAAGGGAGTGCTCGCGGACAGGGTGAGCCCGGTTCGCCGCCAGTCCGCCGCGGTGCGGTCCGCGAAGAACCCCGAGATGCCTTCGAGGAAGAACACGAACCCCTGGGCGCCGGCGTCCACGACGCCGTTGCGGGCCAGCACGGCGAGCTGTCTCGGGGTGTCCGCGAGGGCCTCCCGGGCACGGCTGAGGCCGCAGGCCAGGAGCTCGCCGAAGTCGTGCATCTGCCGGGCGTGCTCCTCGATTGCGGCGCCCCACTCCCGGAGGACGGAGATGATGGTCCCCTCCACGGGATGCTGGAGCGCCTGCTGGGCTGATTCCACGCCGCGGTTCACCGCCGCGGCGAAGTCCCGCGTGGTCAGGTGGACCCGGTTGCCGGTGGCGTCGGCCAGGCCGTGGAGGAACTGGGCGAAGATGGCCCCCGAGTTGCCGCGGGCGCCGTCGAGGGCGGCGTCCGCCGCGACCCTCACCGTCCGGCCCAGGGAGATCTGTCCCGGGGTGGACATGGCGGAGGCGGCGGCCCGGAGGGTGGAGGCCAGGTTGGCCCCCGTGTCGGCGTCGGGGACGGGGAAGACGTTGATCCGGTTCAGGGTCTCCTGCTCGCGCACGACGGCCAGCGCGCCGGCGCGGATGGCGCGGGCGAACCGTGGCCCTGTCAGGATCTGCACCATCAGTCATCTCCGGGGGGGGGTCGGGCACGCTCAGGCGTGCCGGCTACTCGTCACCCTCCTCGTCCACCGTGGCCATGTCCTCGAGCTCTTCCTCGGTCGCGAAGGACGCCAGGTCCTCGTTGCCGCACACCGGACACACGGCTTCGCGGAGCCGCCCCTCCACCCATTCGAACGTGTAGACGGGGCTGTCGCACTCCATGCAGATGACGTAGTCCGGTTCGGCCATGGCACCATCGTATACCAGATGGTGTTGTTGATAGAATAGATACATGGTCTCACCGGGGAGCCTCTACGATCTGACGTGGACCCGTGTCCGCCACCTCGGCGGCCTCGCCGTCCTCGCACGGTCGACGCTGGCGCGGATGGTCACGCCGCCGCTGGACGTGCGCGAGTTCGTGCGGCAGCTGGAGTCCTCGGGCGTGCGGTCGGTGAACCTGGCGGCGATCATCGCCGTGTTCACAGGCATGGTGATGGCGCTGCAGACCGCGTACACCCTGTCGGCGTTCGGCGCAAAGTTCTACATCGGCGAGGTGGTGGGCCTCTCGCTCGTCCGCGAGCTGGGGCCGGTGCTCACGGCGCTCATGGTGGGGGGGCGCGTGGGCGCGGGGATCACTGCGGAGCTGGGCTCCATGACGGTGAGCGACCAGGTCGACGCCCTGCGCTCCCTGGGCGCCGATCCGATCCGCAAGCTCGTGGTGCCGCGGGTGTGGGCCCTGCTCATCGGGCTGCCCCTCCTCGTCGTGCTCGCCGATTTCACCGGGATCATCGGCGGCATGATCATCTCGTCCTGGGAGCTCGGGCTGGGACCCACCTTCTACCTCAACCACGTCCTCCGCCTGATGAACTACGGGGACTTCTTCTCGGGCATCGGAAAGTCGGTGGTGTTCGCGTTCGCCATCGGCATCGTGTCTTCCTACAACGGCCTGGAGACGCGGGGCGGCGCCGACGGCGTGGGCCGCTCCACCACGGACACCGTGGTCTCGGTGGCGGTGACCGTGCTCGCCCTCGACTTCTTCCTGACGAAGCTGTTCCTGGCGATATGAGCGAGGAACGCGCCGCCGTCGTCTCCGTGCACGATCTCCACAAGGCGTTCGGCGCGAACGAGGTGCTCAAGGGGATCGACCTGGTGCTCCGGCGCGGCGACGCGGTGGTGGTGCTGGGCGGCTCGGGAACGGGGAAGTCGGTCCTCCTCAAGCACCTCAACGGTCTGCTCCGCCCCGACAGCGGTAGCGTCGTCGTCCTCGGCTGCGACATCGCCCGGATGCAGGAACGCTCCATGGTGGAGCTGCGCCGGCGGGTGAGCTACATCTTCCAGCAGGGCGCCCTGTTCGACTCCCTCACCGTGGGCGAGAACGTGGGCTATCCCCTGCGCGAGCAGCGGCGCCTGTCCGCGGACGAGGTGGAGGCGCACGTCTCGGAACTCCTGGAGCGGGTCGGTCTGGCCGGCACGGAGGACCTCGTGCCCGCCGAGCTGTCCGGCGGCATGCGCAAGCGGGTGGCGCTCGCCCGCGGCCTCGCCATCGAACCGGAGGTGATCCTGTACGACGAGCCGACGGCGGGGCTCGATCCCCTCACGGGGCTGGCGATCACGGAACTGATCCTCGAGGTGGCCCGGGACACCGGGGCCACGTCCCTCGTTGTGACCCACGATCTCTCGGTGGCGCACCAGCTGGGGGCGCGCATCGCCTTCCTCGACGGCGGCCGGTTCTCCTTCGCCGGCACCCTCGAGGAAGGGGCGCGCCAGGAGGGGCTGGTGGGCGAGTTCATCCGGGCGGGAGGCATCCATGTTTGAATCCGATCCGCGCCGGCGGCTCCGCGTGGGGCTGTTCACGGCGGCCCTCCTCGGGCTGCTGGCCGCGGCCGTACTGCTCATGGGCCGCACTCAGGGGCTCTTCGTCCGCCACGTCGCCTTCGAGGCGCTGTTCACCGACGTGGGCGGGCTCGTGCCGGGAGCGCAGGTCCGCCTCAACGGGGTCGTCGCGGGCTCGGTGGACGCCGTGACTCTCCCCGGCGATCCGGCCATGCGGGAGATCGAGGTCACCTTCTCGGTGGACGAGCGGGTGGCCCGGAGGATCCGGCAGGACTCCAAGGTGGTCATCAAGACCCTGGGCCTGCTCGGCGACCGCTACCTCGAGGTGAGCTCGGGCAGCCCCAAGGTGGCGCGCCTCGCCCCCGGGTCGGTCGTGCCCAGCGAGGAGCCCCCGAACGTCGCCGAGGTGCTTTCCCAGAGCGGTGACGTCGTCGCCAACGTGAGGGCCATCTCGGCCTCCCTGAGGCGGATCCTGGAGCGGGTGGAGCGCGGTGAGGGGGTGGTCGGCGAGCTCACCATGAGGCCCGAGCTGGGACGGGAGATCCTCGAGCGGCTCAACACGACCCTGGGGGACACCGACGCGATCCTGAAGGACGTGCGCAGCGGGCGCGGCGTGCTGGGCAAGCTCATCGTGGATCCCACCCTCGAGGCCCGTCTCATGGACGACGTCGTGGCGTTCGCCCACGCGGGACGCAACGTGGCCGAGTCCCTCGACCGGGACCTCCAGCGGGACGACTCCGTGGTGGCCGGTCTGCTGCGCGACCCGAAGGGCAGCGAGCGGCTCGGGCGCATGCTCGAGGAGCTCGGCAACGCCGGGGCCTCGGTGAGCGCGGCGGGGGACGAGCTCGCCAGCGGCAAGGGGACCCTGGGGCGGCTGATGGCCGACGAGAACTACGCCGACAACTTCCTCGGCAACCTCGAGGGGCTCACCGCGGCGCTGCGGCGGATCGCCGACAAGATCGACGACGGCAAGGGGACCGCCGGCATGCTCGTCAACGACCCGCAGCTGTGGCAGGACGTCGAGGACGTTCTCCGCGGCGTGAGAGAATCCAAGGTCCTGAGCTGGCTGATCCGCAACCGCCGCGAGGCGGGGGCCGAGAAGAGGGAGGCGGCGGCCGCCAGGAAGGAGTGAGGATGCGGACGATCCTTGTCACGGGCGGCGCCGGGTTCATCGGATCCCACGTCACGACGAAGCTGCTGGAGCGGGATCTCGAGGTGGTCTGCCTGGACGCCTTCGACGACGGCTACGATCCGGCGCGCAAGCGCGCCAACGTGGCCCCGTTCGAGGGCCGCGGAAATTGGACGCTGGTCGAGGGCGACATCCGCGACGCCGAGCTGGTCACCCGCGTGTACCGCCGGCACGGCGTCTCGGCCACGATCCACCTGGCGGCACGGGTGGGTGCCCGGGCCTCCGTCCGGGAGGGCCGGCTCCAGGAGGAGGTGAACGGACTCGGGACGGTGAACCTCCTGGAGGCGGCGCACCGCTGGGGGGCGTACACCTTCGTGCAAGCCTCCTCTGCGGCGGTCTACGGCGCGGAGGCCTCCGCGCCGTTCGCCGAGTCCGACGCCGCGGCCCGGCCGGCGTCGCCCTACGCGGCGACGAAGCGGGCCAACGAGCTCGCCTGCTACGCCTATCACCACCTCTACGGCCTCAAGGCCACGTGCCTGCGCCTGTTCACGGTGTACGGGCCCCGGCAGCGCCCGGACATGGCCGTCCATCACTTCACGGAGCGCCTGGCCCGCGGCGACGCGGCGCCGTGCTTCGGCGACGGCTCGACGGCGCGGGACTACCTCTGGGTGGATGACGCCGTGGACGGCATCCTGGCCGCCCTCGACGCCGAAGCCGGCTTCGAGGTGGTGAACCTGGGGAGCGGGCGCGCCACGCCTCTCCGGCGGCTCGTCGAGCTCGTCGCCGCGGAGCTGGGAGCGCCCGCCCGGGTGGACGAGCTCCCCCTCCAGCCCGGCGACGTGCCCCTGACCCACGCCGAGGTGTCCCGGGCCAAGGGGCTGTGGGGGTGGGAGCCGAAGGTGGGCCTCGAGGAGGGGATCCACCGCTTCGTCGAGTGGTACCGCCGGGAGCGTGGCTGACGCGTCAGGTCGGCGGCTCCGTCCGGGCGGGACCGAGGGTGAGCAGCTCCACGCGCCCCGGCGCGCCGCGGGCCGCCGCCACCAGGGTGCGTCCCAGGCGCTCCAGCCCGGCGCCGGCGACGGGATCGTCCGGAACCAGCACCACGACATCGCGGCCAGCCCGGGCGCCGGCCAGGAGCGACTCGCCGAGCCGCCCGGCCTCGCCGGGGGCCGGCGCCTCGGCGCTGGAGTCGTACCAGCCGGGGTGGTCGCGAAGCTCGGCCGGGAAGCAGACCAGCCGCACGTCGGGACGGCTGCGCGTCAGGTACCAGGCCGGCAGCCACCAGTAGCCCCCGGTCACCAGCGTCCCTCCCTCGGGCAGGCGGTCGAGGGCCGCCGTGACGGTGCGCTCCATGGGGCTGGGCGGCACCCCGGGCCACGCCGCCAGCGCCGCGGCGATGGTGAGCGCTCCGGCGGCGGCGAGCGCGGCGGCGAGCACGCGCCGCCACCGCACGGCGCCGGCGGCGAGGAGCGCCATCGCCGGCGCCAGGTAGAGGGCCTCCGCGCGGCTCGGGTAGAGCGCCGGGACGCCGGCCGCGGCGACGGCGAGGAGGGCCGCCGAAGGGAACAGGACGAGGACGAGGGGGAGGCGCGGCAGGCGCCGCGTCGCGACGAGGACGAGGCACGCTGCGGCGGCCGCGAGCTGCACGGCGAGGGGTATGGTTGGCAGGTCCTGGTAGGCGCTGAACCCCGCGGCGGGGGGAGCAGGCGCACCGGGGCCGCGAGCCTCTCGAGGGTGGGGAGGGAGTGCCACGTCTGCGCCATCCAGGCCACCGCCTGCGGCGGCTGGTGGAGCATCACGGGGAGCCAGGGCAGGAAGGCGGCGAGGCCCGCCGCGACGGCGCCGAGGGCCCGGCGCCGAGCGGGCGCAGGGACGCAGAGGGCGCCGGCCGCGAACGCGCCGGCCAGGACGAGCCCGAGACCGTGGCTCCAGCACGCCACCGCCACGGCGGCCGCCAGCCCCGCGGCGCCGCGGCCGGAGGTGCGCAGCCGCTCGAGGCGTTCCCAGCCCCAGGCCGCAGCCAGCAGGAGGAGGGGGTAGCTGCGGCCCTCGCTGGACCAGGCCACGGCGAGGGGGTGGACGGCGACGAGCACGCCGCACCACCACCCCGCGGCGGCCCCCAGCGCCCGGCGCGCCGCCAGGGCGGCGAGGAGCACGGCCCCCACGCCCGCCACGACGGCCACGGCGCGGGCGGCCGCCAGGGCGGGCACGCCCGTGCCGGCGAGGAGCTTGACGGCGGCGTAGAACAGCGGCGGCCCCGAGTCGAGGCGCAGCGCCGCCAACAGCCCCGCCCACGAGCGGCCGGTCGCCCACACGGTGTAGAACTCGTCGTGCCAGGGGCGGCGCAGCATGGCGCCGGCGAGCCGGGGCGCGAGGGCCAGGGCGGTGAGCCCGGCCCACGGCGCGAGCCTCGGGAGAACACGGTCTCGGGACACGCGGCCAGTCTCCCCGCGCGTCCCGCAAGCGTCAAGGGAAGAGGTAGCATGTCCGGTCGAAGTGCCGATTCCGCCGAGGAGGTGGTCGTCCATGCGTCGTCTCAGCGCCCTCGTCCTGCTCGTCCTCGCCGCGCCCCTCGCCGCTGCGCAGCGCCCGCTGACCATTTCGGAGATCTTCTCCACGCCCCCCGTCGACGGCGTGCTCCCCAAAGAGGTCCACTGGCTGCCGGACGGGAGAAGCTTCTCCTACCTCGCCACCGAGAACGGCGCCGAGAAGGGCGCCACGGTGCTGTGGCGCGAGGACGCGGCGACGGGTGAGCGAACTGCGGTGCTGGAGTCGGCCACGCTCGAGCCGTTCGCGGCGGGGGGGCGGACCGTGAAGCCCTCGCTGGCGGGGTACCGGTGGGCCCCCGACGGGCGCTCCGTGCTGCTGGAGGGGGACGGGGAGCTCTTCCTCGCGGACGCCGCGTCGGGCGCCGTGCGGCGGCTCACGGACACCGCCGCGGAGGAGGAGCTGGCGCGCTTCTCCCCCGACGGGAAGCGGGTCGCCTTCGTGCGCGACAACGACCTGTGGGTGATCGAGCTGGCCGGCGGGGCGGAGCGCCGCCTGACCTTCGACGGCGGACCCGACCACTTCAACGGCAAGCTGGACTGGGTGTACGAGGAGGAGCTGGCCGGCCGCGACCCCATGGGGTACGCCTGGTCGCCGGACTCGAGGGCGATCGTCTACATCACCCTGGACGAGACGAAGGTGCCCCGCTTCCCCCTCACCGATCTGATGCCGGTGCACCCGCACACGACCATGGAGCTCTACCCGGCGCCCGGCGACCCCAACCCCGTGCCGGGGCTGGGCGTGGTCGGCGTCGTTCCCGGTCCCGACGGGGCCGCCGTGCGACGGCTCATCGGCTGGGACAGCCCCGACGTGGAGTACCTGCCCCGCTTCGGCTGGCTGCCCGGGTCGGAGGGCGTGTGGTACGAGGTGATGAACCGCGCGCAGACCCGCCTCGAGCTCGCGCGCATGGACCTGAGCGGCAGGACGTCCCCGCTCCTGGTCGAGACGGACCCGGCGTGGATCAACCTCGACGACGACCTCCACTTCCTGCGCGATGGGCGGTTCCTGTTCAGCTCGGAGCGGGACGGGTGGCGGCACCTCTACCTCCACGCCGCCGACGGCCGCCCGATCCGGCAGCTCACCTCCGGTGCCTGGCAGGTGACCGGGGTGGACGCGGTGGACGAGGCCTCGGGGTGGGTGGTGTTCACGGCGACCAAGGCCAGCCCGCTGGAGCGCCGGGTCTACCGGGTCCGCCTCGCGGGCGGGGCGGTCGAGGACCTCACGCCGCAGGCGGGGACCCACCAGGCCAGGGTGTCTCCGGACGGGGCGCTCTTCCTCGACACCTGCTCGACGGTCACGTCGCCGCCGGAGATGCGCGTGGCGAAGGCGGACGGCGGGCTCGTCCGCAAGGTCGCCTACGTGGTGCCGCCGAGGCTCGGCGATTTTGCCCTGGGGACCTCGAGGTTCGTCGAGGTCGCGGGGCCTGGCGGGCAGACCCTGCGCGGCCAGCTCCTCCTGCCCGCCGGCTTCGATCCCGCGAAGCGGTACCCGGTGGTCGTCTACGTCTACGGAGGTCCCCACGCCCAGGTCGTGCGCGACGTCTGGGGCGGACGCAACGAGCTGTTCCACAACGTGCTGGCGGGCCGGGGAATGCTGGTCTTCTACCTGGACAACCGGGGCTCCTTCGGGCGGGGCAAGGCCTTCGAGACGGCGCTGCTCCGGCGGCTCGGCCGCACCGAGCTGGAGGATCAGCTCGCCGGCGTCGCCTACCTCAAGAGCCTCCCCTACGTGGACGGCTCGCGCATCGGCATGTGGGGCTGGTCGTACGGCGGCTTCATGACCTGCTACGCCCTCACCAACGCGCCGGACACCTTCGCGGCGGGCGCCGCGGTGGCGCCGGTGACGAACTGGCGCCTGTACGACTCCATCTACACCGAGCGTTACCTGAAGCTGCCCGCGGACAACGAGGCCGGCTACCGCGATTCGTCGCCGGTGAACCAGGCGGCGTCGCTGGAGGCTCCGCTCCTCCTGATCCACGGCACGGGGGACGACAACGTCCACTGGCAGAACACGCTGCAGTTCACGGACCGGCTCTACCAGGCGGGGAAGTCGTACGACCTGCACCTCTACGCCAACAAGAGGCACTCCATCAGCGGCCGGGAGGCCCGGATCACGCTGTACAGCAGGATCGCGGATCACTTCGCCCGGTACCTGGGGGCACGAGGGGCGGGGGACGCCGCCGCCGGGGGAGGGGTGGGTGGAGGCGCGCGGTAGACGCTCCTTGCCGGGGCTGGGTGTGGAAAGTACACTGCCGGCGCCCGCTCCGGCGGGGCATTCCGGGAGGAGGTAGAACATGCACATCGCAGTCGTGGGCTCCGGGTACGTGGGGCTGGTCACCGGAGCGTGCCTTGCGGACTTCGGCATGGACGTCACCTGCGTGGACAACGACGTCCGCAAGATCGACATGCTCCAGCGTGGTGAGATCCCCATCTACGAGCCCGGGCTCGATGCCCTCGTGGCCAAGAACGCCAAGGCGGGCCGGCTCCACTTCACCACCGAGCTGCGCGACGCCGTCGAGAAGGCCCTGGCGGTTTTCATCGCCGTGGGCACGCCGCCGAAGGATGACGGATCGGCCGATCTGTCCTACGTGGTGCAAGTGGCCGAGGCCATCGCCGACCACATGAACGGGTACAAGGTGGTGGTCACCAAGTCCACCGTGCCCATCGGGACGGGGCAGCTCATCGAGAAGATCATCACCGAGCGCAACGGCCGCTTCCCCTTCTCGGTCGTGTCGAACCCCGAGTTCCTGCGCGAGGGCTCCGCCATCGAGGACTTCATGCACCCGGACCGCGTGGTGATCGGTGCCCGGGACCCCCAGGCCGTGGCGATCATGAAGGACATCTACGCGCCGCTCTACCTCATCGAGACCCCCTTCGTGATCACCAACGTGGAGTCCTCGGAGCTGATCAAGTACGCTTCCAACGCCTTCCTTGCCACGAAGATCACCTACATCAACGAGGTCGCGGCGCTGTGCGAGCTGCTCGGCGCCGACGTCCACCACGTGGCCAAGGGGATGGGGCTGGACCGGCGGATCGGTCCCAAGTTCCTGCACCCGGGGCCGGGTTACGGCGGCTCCTGCTTCCCGAAGGACACCAAGGCGCTCACGGACATCGCCCGGCAGGCGGGGCGCCCCTTCGAGATCGTGGAGACGGTGGTGCGCGTCAACGAGGGCGTGAAGCGGCGCATGGTGGACTCCATCCGCGCCGCGTGCGGCGGCAGCGTCGAGGGGCTCACCGTCGGCGTGCTGGGGCTCTCGTTCAAGCCGGAGACCGACGACATGCGCGAGGCGGCCTCGCTGGTCATCCTCCAGGGTCTGATGGCCGAGGGCGCCGTGGTGCGGACCTTCGACCCGGAGGCCATGGAGAACGCCCGGGAGCTCCTGCCCGCCGGAGTGACCTACTGCGCCGACGCCTACGACGCCGCCACGGGCGCCGACTGCCTGGTCATCCTCACGGAGTGGAACCAGTTCCGGTCGTTGGACCTGGAGCGGCTCCGGCAGCTCCTCGCGCGGCCGCTGGTGATCGACCTGCGCAACGTCTACGAGCCGGACAAGATGGCCGAGGCCGGCTTCGACTACCGCTGCGTGGGCCGCGCGGCCACCGACCTGATCCAGGCGTAGCGTTCCTCACGCCCCGACGGAAGACGCCCCTCCCGCGGGAGGGGCGTCGTGTTCCGGGGCGGGGCCGCCGGTCAGCGGCGCGCCGCGGCGAGGTTCTCCGCCACCCGGGCCCAGTTGACCACGTTCCAGAAGGCGGCGACGTACTCCGCGCGCCGGTTCTGGTACTTCAGGTAGTAGGCGTGCTCCCAAACGTCGAGGCCGAAGACGGGGGTCTGGCCGGCCATGTACGGGGAGTCCTGGTTGGGTGTCGAGGTCACCAAGAGCTTGCCGCCGGACACGACGAGCCAGGCCCAGCCGCTGCCGAAGCGGCTCACCGCCGCGTTGGAGAACTGCTCCTTGAACGACTCGAAGCTGCCGAAGGCGTCGGACAGCGCCGAGGCCAGCTCGCCGCCGGGCTCGCCTCCTCCGCCGGCCTTCATGATCGGCCAGAACAGGGAGTGGTTGGCGTGGCCGCCGCCGTTGTTGCGCACCGCCGTCCGGATGGACTCCGGGACACGGTCGATCCCGGCCAGGAGCCGCTCCACGGGGAGCTTCTCGAACTCGGTGCCGCCGATGGCCGCGTTGACCTTGTCGACGTAGCCCTGGTGGTGCTTGCCGTGGTGGATCCGCATGGTCTGCTCGTCGATCCAGGGCTCCAGCGCGTTGAAGTCGTAGGGGAGGGACGGAAGTTGATAGGCTGCCATGGTCTTTCCTCCTTCTCGGTCCGGCGGAGATGCCTCCGGACCTCGCAGTCGTGTCGTTGGCAAGCAACCGGCGTCCGGCGCGGAATCATTCCGGAGTCTGAGTCGCAATCCTGCGTATGGATTCGGAATGCTCTCCGGCTCCCTCGACTGCCTCGAGAACGGGCAGAAAGCGGGGGGGGTTGCTCCTGCTGCTCACTCTGGTACCCTTTCAGGAGAAATTGGGAGGTCGGCATGGAGGAGCGGCGACGCGCACCCCGCGTCGAGCCCAGGAAGCGTATTCCGGCCAAGGTCAAGGCCTCGGTGCCCGGCCGGGTCGTGGACATCTCGGAGACCGGTGCGCTCATCGAGGTGGCGTACTCGCTTCGCCCCGAGGTGTCGTGCGAGCTGCGGCTGCAGGTGGACGGCAAGGAGTACACGGTCAGGGCCGCGGTGAGACGTTGCCGGGCCTGGGGATTCGGCTACGACGAGAACGACGTGAGGGTCCTGCTCTACCGGGCCGGCGTCGAGTTCGACGGGCTCCCGCCGGAGCTCACCACGAGGATCGCGGCGCTCCTGCCCAGCGCGAGCGGCGCGCACGAGGCCGTTGCCGGCGGCGCCGACGCGGCGGCCCCGGCGGCGCCACGCCGCACCGGCCCGGTGAAGATCCGCATCGACGCCCGTAACATCCGCAAGGTCCTGGAAGGGAAGAAGTAGACTTCGTGGTCAGCCCGCGGTCCCCACGCGGGCGGCGACGCGGCGGACCTCGTCCTGGACAGCTGCCAGGTCGAGGGTACGGATGCTGCCGTCCTCGACCGTCACGGAGCCGTTGACGACGACGTGGCGGACGTCGGAAGCCCGCGCCGCGTAGGCCAGGTGCGCGAAAGGATCGAAGACCGGCGTCGCGTGGGGCGCGTCCACTCCGAAGCACACCACGTCCGCGAGCTTGCCCGGCTCGAGGGTCCCGATGCGGTCGTCCAGGCCGAGCACCCGGGCGCCGCCGAGGGTGAGCAGCTCGACCAGGGTGCGGGCGGGCAGGACGGTGGGGTCGCCGGTGATGCCCTTGTACACGAGGGCGGCGAGCTGGCCGTCGCGGAGCAGATCGAGGGTGTTGTTGGAGGCGGCGCCGTCGGTGCCGAAGCTCACCTTGACCCCTCGGGCCAGCATCTGCGGCACCGGCGCCAGGCCGCTGGCGAGCTTGAGGTTCGAAACCGGGTTCGAGGCCACGCCCACGTCGAACTCGGCCAGCAGCTCCAGGTCGTCCTCGGACACGTGGACGCAGTGGGCCGCGACGGTGCGATCGGAGAGGATGCCCAGATCGGCGAGGTAGGCGGTCGGGGAGACGCCCTTCTCGGCGTGGATCTTCTCGAGCTCCCAGCGCGTTTCCGCGAGGTGGATGATGAGGGGCGCCTCGAACTCCTCGGCGAGCTCGGCCTCCATGACCAGGTTGGCCGCGGAGACGGTGTAGGGGGAGTGCGGCGCCACCGCGGGGACCACCAGGGGGTGTCCGGCGAGGCTTTCGAGCATCTCGCGCTGGCGGGCGAGGGCGACGTCGGGGGTGGGGCACGCCGGCGTGGCCAGGTCGATGAGGCTCTCGGGCACGACGCCGCGCAGGCCCACCTCCTCCAGCACCTCGGTGATCCGGTCGGCGAAGAAATACATGTCGCACACGCAGGTGACGCCGGCCAGCAGGGACTCGGCGGCGGCGAGACGCGTACCGAGCCCTACGGTCTCCCGGTTCATCAGGGCCCGCTCGGCGGGCCAGATGCGCTCCTCGAGCCAGGTTTTCAGGGGCAGGTCGTCGGCGAACCCGCGCAGCAGCGTCATGGCCAGGTGCGTGTGGGTGTTCACCATCCCCGGCATGATCAGCCCGCCGTGGGCGTCGAGTACCGTCGCCGCCGTGGCGGCCACCTCCGCGGCCGGCCCCACCGCGACGATCTCGCGGCCCTTCACGGCCACCACGCCGTCGGCGATCGGCTCGCTCCCCGGCGCCATGGGCAACACCGTTCCCCCCCGGACGATCAGGTCACACTCCACGTGAGTCCTCCCTCGAAGCCGCGGACCTCACCACGAGCCCGACGCGCCCCCGCCTCCGAACGACCCGCCGCCTCCGGAAAATCCGCCGCCGCCGAACCCCCCGCCGCCGCCGCCGAAGCCGCCTCCGAATCCACCCCAGAAGATGCCGCTGCGGCGTACGCCGCGGCGGCGGAGCCGCCCGAGGAGGAACGAGATGAAGATGAAGAAGAGGAGCGGGAACAGGGCGCCCAGCCCGCCGGAGCCGCGGCTGCGCTCCCGGGCCTGCGGCACGGGCTCCCCCTTGAAGAGCTTCTGGAGCGCTCCGGCCAGCGCGAGCACGCCGCCGCCGTAGTCGCCCCGGGCGAAGTGGGGTTTGACGAGGTCAAGAATCCGGCCGGAGAGGGCGTCGGGGATGGTGCCCTCGAGACCGTAGCCGACCTCCAGGCGCATCCGCCGCTGAGCCAGGAAGGCGAAGAAGATGACGCCGTCGTCGAGGCCCTTGCGGCCGGCCTTCCAGCGCTCGGCGCAGCGGATGGTGAAGTCCTCCAGGGACTCGCCCTCCAGCGAGGGGAAGATCACGGCGAGCACCTGGTGGCCGGTGCGCTGCTCGATACCGGCCAGCTCCTCGTCGATGGTCCTCGCCTGGCTCGCCGGGACCACCTGGGCGAAGTCCGTGAAGTAGGTGCGCGGAGTCGGTGGAACCTCGAGGGCCGCGGCGCTCGCGGCGGCCAGGAGGAAGCAGAGGGCCAGCCTCCGGATCATCGTCGTCTGCTCAGAACTTGACCGCGGGAGGCTTCTCGGCCCCCTCGGTCGCCTGGAAGTAGGGGCGCTCGTTGAACCCGAAGAGGTTGGCGATGATGACGGTGGGGAAGCGCCGCCGCGCCGTGTTGAACGCTTGGGCCGCCTCGTTGAAGCGGCGGCGCTCGACGGCGATCCGGTTCTCGGTGCCCTCGAGCTGTACCTGGAGGTCCCGGAAGTTCTGCGTCGCCTTGAGCTCCGGGTAGCGCTCCACCACGACCATCAGGCGGGACAGTGCGGAGGAGAGGCCCTTCTGGGCCTCCTGGAAGCGTTGGAACTGCTGGGCGTCCGGCACTCCGGTGAAGTTCACCTGGCCGACCTTGGCGCGGGCCTCGACCACGGCGGTGAGGGTCTCGCGCTCGAAGTCCCGGGCGCCCTTCACCGTCTCGACCAGGTTGGGGATGAGATCGGCGCGGCGCTGGTACACGTTCTCCACCTGGCTCCACGCCGTCTTGACGCTCTCCTCGAGGGTGACGAGCCGGTTGTAGCTGGCCATCACCGACACGCCCAGGATGACGAGGACGACGACCACCACAACGCCACAGCCCAGCATGAACCGTTTCATGAAGCCTCCCGCTCCGCCGTGGTCGCCGCGACCCCGGGGGGACGGCGCGGCGGGTCATCCGATTCTACCGCGGCCGGCCGCCGGGTTCCGCCAGGGGAGCGGCGGAGCGAGGCCCGGAGGGCGTCCACACCGTCTCGTCCGGCCCCGGACGGCGGCGCCAGCGGCGGTGCATCCACACCCACTGCTCCGGACGGCGCCGGATGTTGGCCTCGATGCTCGCGGTGGCCCGGGCGGTGAGGAGCTTGATGTCGCGGTCCAGGTGGCCCGACGGCTCGACCTCGACCGCGGGCTCGAAGACGAGCCTCATGGCGCCGTCCGCCTGCCGGCCCGCGAAGCCCGGCACCGCGGGAACCTTCGCCCGGAGGGCCAGCAGCGCCGCGCCGGACGGGGTCCAGGCCGGCTCGCCGAAGAACTCGACGAAGCAACCCGGTACGTCGATGTCCTGGTCGATGAGGAGGCCGAGGACCCGCTTCTTCGCCAGCGCGGCGGCGAGGCGCCGGCCCGCCGCTCCTCCGCGCAGCACGGTCTCGCCGCCGTAGCGTGCGCGGAGACGGCGCGCGACCGCGTCCAGCCTGGGGTCGTAGATCTCCCGCGCGGCCACGGTCATGGGGACGCCCAGCACGCCCAGCGCCAGGTTGAGCCACTCCCAGTTGCCGCAGTGGCCGGTGACGAGGACCGCGCCGCGTTTCTCGGCGAGGGGCGAGGTGAGGTGGTGGAGCCCCTCGATACGGGTGCGGGCGAGGATGGCGCGGGGCGAGGCTGACCACAGCCAGGCGACCTCGCCGACCAGCTCCCCGAAGTGGCGCCGGCAGCGGCGGGCGACGTCGAGGCGCCAGGCCGGGTCACGGTCGGGAAACGCCAGCGTCAGGTGCTCGAGGGCCCGCTCGCGGTCGCCGCGGGCGAGGCGCCAGGCGCCCCGGGACAGGGCTCGCCCGGTCAACCGCAGCGTGGACAGAGGCATCACCCGGGCCGCGCCGAGAAGGCCGCGGAGCCCCAGGTAGCCGAGCTCGTGGCGCAGGGCCCGGGACGGGGATCCCACCCGCGGAGGATACCAGTCCGCGCCGGCGGCGCCGACGGGGTATGATCCCGCCCTGGGAGGCAGGCGTGAGCACCACGCACGGGGAGCTCTTCATCGTGTCATCACCCTCCGGGGGCGGTAAGACGACGCTCATCCGGCGGGTCATGGCGGAGCTGGAAAAGGAGGGCCGGCAGGCCCACTTCTCGGTGTCGCACACGACCAGGCCGCCGCGGCCCGGCGAGCGGGCCGGAGTCGACTATCACTTCGTTGGCCGCCCGACGTTCCACCGGATGGTGGAGCAGCGCCAGTTCCTCGAGTACGCGGAGGTCCACGGCAACCTCTACGGCACCTCGCGCGGCGAGGTGGAGCGCCACCTGGCCGCCGGCGTCGACGTCTTCCTCGACATCGACGTCCAGGGCGCCCGGCAGGTGCGGGCCAGCGTCGACGATGCGGTGAAGATCTTCATCGCTCCGCCGGGCTACGAGGAGCTCCGCCGCCGTCTGGAGGCGAGGCGCCAGGACGACGAGGCAACCATCGCCCTGCGGCTCCGCAACGCCCTCAAGGAGATGCGGGAGTACGCTGACTACGACTGTGTTATCATCAACGACTGCCTCGAGGAGGCGGTCCGCGCTCTCGCGAGCGTGGTCGCGGCCACGAGGCTACGACCACAGCGCATGCGCGACCGTGTCGCCCGGATCCTCGAGGACTTCGAGCGAGCGGTCAAGGAGGAGTAATGCAGAAGCTGCCCGATGGTGTGGAGAGCACCTTCAGGTACATTCTCATCGCGTCCAAGCGGGCCGAGCAGCTGATCAGCGGCGCCCGGCCCCGTCTCACGTCCCGTCACGTCAAGCCGACCACCATCGCCCTCGCCGAGCTGGGCGAAGGCATGGTGCCGTGGGAGCTTCTCACCGCCGAGGAGTACGAGCAGCGGCGGGAGCAGGAGCTGGTCGCCGCCGAGGCGGAGGAGCAGGAGGCCGTTGTGCTGCCGACGGCCCGTCCGGAGCTCCCGCCGGTGGAGGCCGTCGACGTCGTGGAGCCCGAGGTGGAGGCGGCCGAAGAGGACGCCGACGATTTCGGCGACGACCTCGACGATGCGGAGTTCACCGAGGAGCTCGAAGACGAGGAGGGGGAGGCCGACGCCGGCGAGAACGTCCTGGAGGGAACCGAGGAGGAGTAGGCCGTGCGTGGCCGCGTCGTCCTCGGTGTTTCGGGCGGAATCGCGGCGTTCCGCGCCGTGGAGGTGCTGCGAGGCCTGGTCAAGGCCGGCTGCTCCGTCCACCCCATCCTGACCCGCAACGCGGCCCGGTTCGTGACTCCGAGGACGTTCGCCGTGCTGGCCGGCGAGGAGGCCCAGGTCTCGCTGTGGCGCGACGGCGCCCGCCCGGGCATCGACCACATCGAGCTTGCGCGCGGCGCCGACCTGCTGCTGGTCGCGCCCGCCACCGCCAACGTGCTCGCCAAGCTGGCCGGTGGGATCGCCGACGACGCCCTCACCACCTACGCGCTGGCCCACCGTCGCGCGGTGCTCGTGGCGCCGGCGATGAACACGTTCATGTGGCGCCACCCCGCCACGCAGGCTGCGCTGGCGCAGCTCCGCTCCCGGGGGACGGCGGTGGTCGAGCCCGATGCCGGACTGCTGGCCTGCGGCGACGTCGGCGAGGGGCGGCTGCCCCCGGTCGAGACGATCCTCCACGCGGCGCTCGCGGCCCTGCCGCCGCGGGGTCCGTTGGCAGGGCTGAGGGTGCTGGTCACCGCGGGTCCCACCCGGGAGCCGCTGGACGCCGTCCGCGTGCTCACCAACCGCTCGTCGGGGAGGATGGGGTGCGCGGTGGCCGCCGGGGCTGCGGCGCTGGGCGCCACCGTCACGGTCCTCGCCGGCCCCGGCGTGGTGCCGCCGCCAGGGGTCTCCTCGACGCGCTTCGAGACGGCGGCGGACCTCCAGCGGGCGCTGGCCCGCCACGCTCCCGAGGCGGACGTCGTCTGGCACGCCGCGGCGGTGGCCGACTTCCGGCCGGCGCGGGTGGCCGCAGGCAAGCTGGACCGGCGCGACGGCGGCCTGGCCCTGGAGCTGGAGCCGGTTCCCGACCTCGCGGCGGGGATGCCCCGACGCGGACGCCGCCCGTACCTGGTCATCTTCGCGGCCGAGACGAGCGACCGTCTCGCCGCGCGGGCCGAGCGCAAGCTGGCCGAAAAGGGGGCCGACGCGGTGGTGGCGAACCCCATCGACGAGCCCGGCCTGGGCATGGAGGCGGGCCGCAACCGCGCCCTGCTCCTCACTCGCTCCGGGCTGCGCCGCAGCTTCGAACCCCAGGACAAGGGCGCCCTGGCCCGCGAGCTCGTTTTGGCCCTGGCCGGCGAGGTCCTGGCGACGTCGTGACCGCAAGCCGCCACGACCTGCTGGCCTACCTGGAGGACTTCGGGTGGTGCGACGTGGACCGCGGACAGCCCGCGCCGCCGCCGGCTCCGGGGAGCACCGGTGGCGTCGGGGCGGCGGCCGGGACGGACGAGCCCCTCGCCGCATCGTCGCTGGAGGCCATGGCCGCGGCCCTCGCCGGGTGCCAGCGATGCCGGCTCGCGAAGGAGCGGACGCAGGTGGTGTTCGGCGTGGGCAGTCCCACGGCGCGCGTCATGTTCGTGGGCGAGGGCCCGGGGCGCGACGAGGACCGGCAGGGCGAGCCCTTCGTCGGCCGGGCCGGCCAGCTGCTCAACGCCATGCTGTCCGCCCTGGAGTTGCGGCGCGAGGACGTTTACATCGCCAACGTCGTGAAGTGCCGGCCGCCGGGCAACCGCGACCCGGAAGTGGACGAGGCGGCGACGTGCCTGCCGTTCCTGCGGCGGCAGGCCGAGCTGGTCGCACCCGAGGTGGTGGTCACCCTCGGGCGGATCGCGGCGCGCTATCTCCTGGGAACGACCGCTCCCATCTCCAGCTACCGGGGCCGCTGGCAGTCCTGGGAGGGACGGGACGTGCTCCCGACGTTCCACCCCGCCTACCTCCTCCGCAACCCCGCGGCAAAGGCTCAGGCCTGGGTCGACCTGAAGGCGCTGCGCCGTCGCCTGAACGGCGCGTGACCGGCGCCGGCGCACGCCGCCCGCACAGGCTGCCGGCGGTGTTATAGTCAAACGCGAATCATGCGTACGGCTTGGCCATTCTCGAGGTCGTTGCTCTACCCTCTGACCGCCATCCTGGTGGCGCTCGCTGTACTTCCGGTGGCCCTGGTGGGGTACGGGTTCGTCTCCTCCAACCGGGATCAGGTCTCCACCCTCGAGAAGCAGTACCTGACGCGCCAGGCCGTGGGAATGGCCCGGGAGCTCCACCTCGTGTTCCTGGACAGCATCGGCAGGATCGACACCGTCGCCCGGGCGCTGCGGCCCGCCGCCGGCGGGCGCATCGAGCTGGACACGGCCTCGGCGATCCTCACGGAGGTTGCCCGCTCAAACTCCAACATTCTCCTGATCCGGCTGCTGGACTCCCGCGGGGAAGGGCCCTACGTGCAGGGAAGGCAGCTGTCGCCGCGGGCCGAGAACGCTCTCGACCAGGTGCTGGGAGAGGCGTTCGCCGCCAACCTCCGCGGCCGCGCCGTGCGCCGGGACGTCTACAGGATCCCGGGCCAGTCGCCCGTGGCCCTCGTCTCGCTGCCCCTGACGGCCCGCAACGGGACCGTGCTGGGCGCCCTGCAGGGCGTGGTCTCCCTTGAGTGGGTGGCGTCCCGGGTGGCCGAGGAGAGCAGCCGGGGGATGACGGTGGACGTCGTGGGCTCCAACGGCGAGGTGCTCTTCTCCAGCGAGCGCCAGCGCGTCGGGGTGTCCGCCCGGGTGAACCCCCTGGTGAGCCAGTTCCTGCAGGCCCCGGTGCGGCTCACCAAGACCTACCGGGACCCCCTGCTGCCGCGACAGGACGAGGTGCTGGGCTCCCTGTGCCCCGTGGAGGGCCCCTCCTGGGCGGTGATCGCGGCCCGGGACGTGCGCGTGGCCTTCGCCGGCGTCCGCCTCATGGCGGAGCGCACGGCGGTGCTGTCGGCGGTCGCGGGCCTGCTCGCCATGGGGGCCGGCGTGCTGCTGGCGAGGCGCATCACGCTGCCGCTTCGCCATCTCGCCGGCGTCACCGCCGCCGTCGCCGCGGGGGACTTCGCGCGCCGCGTGCCGGTCACCTCCAGGAACGAGATGGGGCAGCTCGCCGGCAACTTCAACGTCATGGCGGAGGAGATCGAGGAGTACGTGACCTCGCTGCGGCAGGCGCTGCGGGAGAACCAGCAGCTCCTTGTCGACTCCATCCGCGCCCTCGCGGCGGCCATCGACGCCAAGAGCCCCTACACCCGCGGCCACTCGGAGCGGGTCAGCCAGTACGCGGTGACCGTGGCCAACACCTACGGCATCTCCCCGGAGGACGTCAAGCGCCTCGAGATCGCCGCCCTCCTCCACGACATCGGCAAGATCGGGATCGAGGACGCCATCCTGCAGAAGCCCGGCAAGCTCACCGCCGCGGAGTACGCCCGGATGCAGGACCACCCCCTGATGGGGTCCTCCATCGTCAGCTCGATCAGGAACCTGCGTGATATGCTTCCGGGCATCCGCTCCCACCACGAGAACTGGGCGGGGGGTGGTTACCCGGACGGTCTGAAGGGAGAGGACATCCCGGTCATCGCGCGGATCATCGCCGCCGCGGACGTGTTCGACGCCATGACGACGAACCGCCCCTACCAGCAGGCGATGAGCCTGGACATCGTGTTCCAGCGCATGCGTGAGATGGCCGGTGGCAAGCTGGAACCCGCCGTCGTGGACGCGTTCTTCGCGGCCGTCAGGGCCGGCGAGCTCGTGCCGCTGGGCAGGGTGGAGGTGGCGTGAAGATGGGTAGAACGTTCAGGACCCTGATGGTCTTGGTGAGCGTCGGCGCGCTGGCGGCGTGCGCCTCGGCGCCCCAGCGGACCCCCGCGCAGACTCCCGCGGTGTCCCCGGAGATCGACCGGAACGACCCCCTGGCCGCGACGCTGCTGATGCAGCAGGGGCAGGCCCTGGTCAACCAGGGCAAGTTCGCCGACGGTGTCACCAGGCTCCAGGAGGCGCTCAAGCTCCAGCCCAACAACCCCACCATCCAGAACCTGATGGGGCGGGCCGAGCTGGCGGCGGGCGATCCCGCCAAGGCCCTGGTGTGCTTCAACAAGGCGTTGGCGCTGGCCCCGTCCTACTCCGACGCCCGCAACAACCGTGGCTCGACGTACGTCTACCTGGGGCAGCTCTCCCTCGCGGAGGCGGACTTCCTCACCGTGCTCGGCGACACGACCTTCGCGAACCGGGCCGGCGTCTACTTCAACCTGGGCTCGCTCTACTACGGCCGCGGGAACATGGCCGCCGCCCAGGAGAACCTGCGCAAGGCGGCGACGCCTGCCGGTCCGGTGGAGGCATACGTGCTGCTCGGCCGGGTCGAGGAGCAGATGGGACACCAGGAGCTGGCCGAGAACGCGTACCGGGAGGCCATGCGGCGGGCGCCGGAGCGGGCCGACGTGCCGCTCGCCCTCGGCGTCATGCTGGAGAAAGCGGGGCGGACCGGGGAGGCGCGAAAGCTCTTCGAGCAGGTGATCTCCCTGGCGCCCGGGTCGAAAGAGGCGCAGGAGGCACGGGCGCACTTGAGGCGCTGACATGCCGTTCCAGTACCTCCTCACGAACCTCCTGGTCGACATCCCGGGTGCTCAGGGCGCCATCTTCCTGGACGGCGAGGGGGAGGCCGTGGCGTTCGTCAGCCGCGGCGCCACGCCGTTCGAGCTGAAGCTGGAGGGCGCCTACCACGGGATCTTCCTGCGCCGGGCCGCCGAGCTCGGTGCGCTTCTGACCACCGGATCCCTGCAGCACCTCCTCATCGCCGGAAGCAAGATGAAAGTGGTGAGCCGCGCGCTGCGGGAAGGGTATTATCTGGTGGTGGTCCTGGATGTCGGGGCCCCGGTCAGCCTGGCCGAAGCGGCCCTCGATCGCGCCGCCGTCGTCCTCGACCGGGAGATTCCCTAGTCCGGGAGGTCCGCGGGGTTCCGCTGCTCCTCTCCGCGGGCCGGCCGGACCGACGGGACCGTCGAGGAGGTGTGAGCTGGCACTGCTGGATCGATTGCGTCAGGGTCTGCGGGCGACGCGTTCGGTGTTCGCGGAGACGCTGCAAGCCGAAGGTGGGGAGATCACTCCGGAGTCGCTGGAGGAGGCGTTGCTGTCGGCCGACGTGGGCGTGGACCTCGCCGAGACCCTCGCCTCCGAGCTGGGCCAGGCCCGCCGCCGGGGCCGGCTCGGTCCCGGGGGGGAGATGTCGTGGCTGCGGAGCCGGTTCCGCGAGCTGCTGGCGCCGGGGCCGCAGCGGCCGCGGCCGCAGGGAGCTCGCGTCACGCTCGTCGTCGGTGTCAACGGGACCGGCAAGACCACCACGGCGGCCAAGCTGGCCGGCGTGGCGCGAGGCGCCGGGCGGCGCGTCATGCTGGTCGCGGCCGACACATTCCGCGCCGCCGCCATCGAGCAGCTGCAGCAGTGGGGGCGGCGGCTCGAGGTGCCGGTGGTGGCCCAGCGTCCGGGGGCGGACCCCGCGGCGGTGGTGTTCGACGCCCTGGAGGCGGCCAAGGCCCGCGGCATGGAGGAGGTGATCATCGACACCGCCGGGCGCCTCCACACCAAGCACAACCTCATGGCCGAGCTCGACAAGGTGTGCCGCGTGTGCGGGCGCGCCGTACCCGGGGCGCCCCACGAGGTCGTGCTGGTGCTCGACGCCGGCACCGGGACCAACGGCCTGGCGCAGGCCCGGGAGTTCCTGGCCCACGCCGGCGTCACCGGCGTCGCCCTGACCAAGCTCGACGGCACGGCGAAGGGCGGCGTCGCCCTGGCCGTGGTGAAGGAGCTCGACGTCCCGGTGCTCTGGGTGGGGATCGGGGAGGGGGCGGAGGATCTCCTCCCCTTCGACGCGGATGCCTTCACCACCGCGCTTCTGGAGGGCCTGGCGTGAGCGGGGACGGGCGTTTCGCGAAGCTGATGCTGGAGGCCGTCGCTCTCGGAGAGGGGGGGCGCTACGGGGCGAGCCCCAACCCGCGCGTGGGCGCCGTGGTCCTCGACGCCTCCGGTGCGGTGGCCGGCCGCGGGGCCCACCTGCGGTGCGGCGGCAGCCACGCCGAGGTGGCGGCGCTGCAGGAGGCCGGGAGCGCGGCCGTGGGCGGCACCCTGGTCGTCACCCTGGAGCCCTGCGTGCACCAGGGCCGCACGCCTCCCTGTGTGGACGCCGTCCTGGCCGCCGGTATCGCCCGCGTGGTGGTCGGGACCCGGGACCCCAACCCCGCCGTCAACGGCAAGGGGGTCGCCGCGCTGCGCAGCGCCGGCGTGGAGGTCGTCGAGGGGGTCGAGGAGGAGGCGTGCCGGCGCCTGGCGCGCTCGTTCATCCACTGGGTCGAGACCGGCCGGCCGCTGGTCACCCTCAAGATGGCCATCACCCTGGACGGCAAGCTGGCGGCGCGGGGCGGACGCTCGCGCTGGATCACGTCGGAGGCCGCCCGGCGGGAGGGGTACGCTCTCCGGGAGGAGCACGACGCCCTGCTCGTCGGGGTGGGGACCGTCCAGGCCGACGACCCGCGGCTGCTGCGCCACCTCGGTCTCAACCCCGACCCCCACCTGCGGCGGGTCGTGCTCGACTCGCACCTGCGCACGCCGGCCGGTGCCACCCTCCTGGCGCACGCGCCGGAGGACGTGGTGCTCTTCTGCCTGGAGGACGCGCCGGCCGACCGCCGGAGGGAGCTGGCGGGGGCGGGCGCCACCGTGGTGGAGGTGGGGGAAGACGAGCACGGGCGCTGCGACCTGCGCCAGGTGCTGCGCTGGCTGGGCGGTCACGAGGTCTCGTCGCTGCTCGTCGAGGGAGGCGGAGAGGTACACTGGTCCTTCCTCAAGGAGGGGCTGGCGCACCGCGTCCACGCCTTCGTGGCGCCTCTCCTGCTCGGTGGGCGGGAGGCGGTGTCCGCGGTCGGAGGTACCGGGTTCGGTTCGCCCCAGGAGGGTGTGCGGTTGCGCTTCACCGAGGTCGGCAGGATCGGGGACGATCTCGTGATCGTGGCGGACGTCGCCGATGTTTAGCGGGCTTGTCGGCGCGGTCGGCACGGTGCGCGCCGTCCGCCGGCGGAGCGCCGGCGCCCGGCTGGAGGTCGCCTGCGCCCTGGGTGGCGGGCCCCTGACCGGGGGCGAGAGCATCGCGGTCAGCGGACCCTGCCTGACGGTGGCCGAGGTGACCGGTGACGGGTTCGCGGCGGACATCTCCCCGGAGACGCTGCGGCGCACGACCCTGGGCGCGTTCGGCCCCGGCACCGCCGTCAACCTCGAGCGCTCACTGCGCCTGTCGGACCGCCTGGGAGGGCACCTTGTCATGGGGCACGTGGACGCCACGGCTCGCGTGGTGGCGGTCCGCGGGGAAAGTGCGTTCCGCGTCCTCCGCTTCTCGCTGCCCGGCGCCCAGGCGCCGGAGGTCGCGGAGAAGGGGTCGGTCGCGGTGGACGGTGTCTCGCTTACCGTCGCGGCGGTGGGAGAGGGGTGGTTCGAGACCGCCGTCATCCCGGCGACGCTGGAGGCCACCACGCTGGGGGGGCTGCGCGCCGGCGCGACGGTGAACCTCGAGACCGACGTCATCGCCAAGTACGTGCGGAGGGCGGTGGCGGGCGAGAGCCGCTCTCTCTCCTCGCTGCTCGAGGGGCTGGGCGATGCGGCGGGTTGAGCCGGCGTTTCCGGACCTCCTGCCCATCGGTCTGCGGCTCGGGCCCGTGCCGCCGGTGGACCGGTGCTGCCGCCTCGACCCCGTCGAGATGCGGCTGCTGTGGGAGACGCCCCTCCGCCAGTCCCGGGAAGGCGACCGGTCGGTGCCGCGGAAGACCGCCCGGCTCCTCGTGCATGCGGTGCTCGCCGTCGAGGAGCGGGCGCACCTGACCCGGCTGCTGGGCGGGGGGTACGGCGTCCTCGTCGTGCTCGACGACTTCGTGGATGTCTCGCTGGTCCCGCAGCCGGTGTTTCCCGGCCAGACGGTGGCGATGGCCCCCCACTTTCCGGCGCTGTGGGGCGGCGGCGAGATTCCCGACCTCACTCCGTGGCACTCCCGGCAGGTCCCGGCCGGTGTGCTCCTCGGCCTGGCGCCGGAGCCCGACGCCCTGCCGGGCGTGGATCGCGCGGTGCGCCGGGCCCGGGAGCGGGGGGCCGAGTTCGTGGTGCCGATGCCGCTCGTGCTGCCGCCGGAGGACCGGCACCGCCTCTACGACGGCCTCGCCGGCGACGACGGCGACGAGGCTCTGGAGAACCTCCTGTTCCACACCGACCAGGGTCAGCTCACGCTGGAGCTGGAGCGGGAGGCGACGCGGGCGTGCCGCCGGTACGGGGTCCACGAGGGCCTGCCCGGGCCCGCCACCGCACTGGTTGGGCGAGAGACCTTCGCGGCGGGGGCGAGCATGCTGCTGTGGGCGCGGCGCCTGGACCTCCTCGACGGCGTCAGCTCCTTCGGGTGGAAGCTGCGACGGGCGGCCCACGCCCTCGTCGCGTCGGGCCGCTCCCCCTCGGAGCTGGTCGACGAGGACAACCTCCGCATCGTGCCCGGCTTCACTCCCTGGGTCGAGGCTTTCGCGCGCTCGCTGTGGCGGGGCGCGGGGGAGCCCTTCCAGGAGTACCTCGAGCGCTGGGTCGCGCTGTGAGCCCGCCGCGGCGGGCGGTGGGTCTGTACGTCCACGTCCCCTTCTGCGTCTCGCGGTGCGCGTACTGCACCTTCGTGGCGTCCACGGAGTCGGCCCTGATGCCGCGCACGGTGGCCGCCATCGCCCGGGAGCTCGAGGCCATGGCCGGGCGGGGGCCGCGGCCGCTGGCCACTCTCTACTTCGGCGGCGGCACCCCGTCGCTGCTGGAGGCGGACCAGCTGGCACGGCTCTTCGAGGCGGTGCGCCGGGGCTTCGCCCCGCTGCCCGGCGCCGAGGTCAGCCTGGAGGCGAACCCCGACGACGTCACCCCGGAGCGTGCGGAGACGTGGCGGGAGCTGGGCGTCAACCGGGTCTCGCTCGGTGTGCAGGCTTTCCAGGACGGCATCCTGAGCTTCCTCAACCGGCGTCACTCGGCGGCGCAGGCCGAGGAGGCGGCCCGCCTCCTCCTCGACGCCGGGTTCACGGTCTCCCTCGACCTCATGCTGGGCCTGCCCGGGCTGTCCCGCGCCGAGCTCGGGGACAACGTGGCGCGGGTCCTCGCACTCCGTCCCCACCACGTGTCCGTGTACCTGCTGGAGATGGACAAGCCCCACGCCCTGGGGCGTCTGGCGGGACGTCGCCCCGACCTCTTCCCCGACGAGGACGCGGCGGCGGCGCAGTACCTGGCGGCGGCGCGGCTGCTGACCGCCGGCGGGTACCGCTCCTACGAGGTCTCCAACTTCGCCCTCCCGGGCTTCCCGGCACGACACAACCTGCGCTACTGGCGGGGTCTGCCGGTGCTGGCGGCGGGTCCCTCCGCCCACGGCCAGAGCGGTTCCCGCCGCTGGGCCAACGTGGCGGAGCTGCCCGTCTACCTGGCCGCCATCGAGGCGGGGCGGACGCCGCGGGCGTGGAGCCGCCGCCTGGACGGCACGGAGCGCCTCAAGGAAGGCGTCATGGTGGGCCTGCGCCTGGCGCGGGGCGTGCCCGAGGCGAGGGTCCTGGCCGCCCGCGAGGCGGCACCGTCGTTCGGGGAGAGGCTGGACGACTTCGTTCGGCTGGACCTGGCGCGGCGGGTGCGCGGCCGCGTCCGGCTCACGCCGCGCGGATGGCTGGTCTCCAACGAGCTCCTTGCGGAGCTCTGGTGAACCGGGGAGGACGCTGCGGTAGACTCGTGCGGGAGGTGACCGTGAGGCGTGGAGCGCGGGTGGCGATGGTGGTGGCGGCGATGGCGATGACCGCGGCGGGGGCCCGGGCCGGGGACATCGGCTTCGCGCCGGGGTTCACGCCCTCCGACCTGGGCCGCATGGTCGACACCGTCTCCGACGCGGTGGTCTTCCCCAACCTGGGCCCGGCGGAGCCCACCGGTATCGTCGGCTTCGAGGTCCTGGCCGCCTCCGGCGGGCCCCGGGTGGACACCGGCACCCGCTGGTGGACGGAGGGGACCTCGGGCGACACGACGGCGGGGCTGCTGAACGGCACCAGGGTCATCGCCCGCAAGGGGCTGCCGCTGCGCTTCGACGTCGGTGCGCAGGTGGGTCGCGTCCTGGGCGAGCGGTTCTGGGGCGTGGAGGGCCGCTGGGCGCTGCTCGAGGGCGGCGTGGTCTCGCCCGCGATGGCGCTTCGCGCCAGCCGCTCGCACCTCGACGGTCCCCTCGACCTCACGGTGAGCGAGGTGCAGCTCGTGCTCTCCAAAGGGTTCGCCATGCTGACGCCCTATGCCGCCGTCGGCTACCGCCGCGGCGAGGGGCACGCCACCTTCGGCGACCCCGTGGCGGTGCGGCACAGCGCGACGGAGGACCGCGCCACCGCGGCGGTGGGCGTCCGTCTCGGGCTGCCGCTGTTCCGCGTCGTGGCCGAGGCGCGCCGAGGCGCCGAGGTGGGCTACTTCATCGGACTGGGGGTGGGACTGTGAGAGGACGCATCGTTTGCGTCACCGTCGCGGTGCTGGCAGTGGCGGCGGCGGCGTGCGGGCCGCGGGAGACGCCGGAGCAGAGGGTCGACCGGCTGCGGCAGCAGTACGACGTCCAGCCCAATGGCTACCAGCCCCGCACGGGGCCCGACGGCCGGCCCGAGCTGATCCTCGACATGCTCGTGCGCAACACCGGCCAGAAGGGCCTCAAGCACCTCACCCTCATGGTCCGGGTGCTGGGCCCCGGCGGCAAGGAGCTACAGCACGAGCGCTTCACCATCGACGTGGCGGACCTGGTCCCCGGGGTCACGTCGCAGATTTCCGCGGTGGTCCCCGGCGTGGAGGTCAAGCCCGGCGACTCCGTGACGCTGGAGCTCGAAAACGCGCCGCCTCCGGAGGTGCGCTCGCAGTTCCCCGAGTTCTCCGAACGCTGAGGCCGCGCCCGTCCCCGCGGCGCGCAGTCAGTTGACGGGATCGACGGAGGGGATCTTGAAGCGCTCGAGCACGATGCGCTCGAGGCGGGGACGGACGACGAGGTCGAAGGTGTCCTCCCTGTCCGGGAAGAG
Source organism: uncultured Acidobacteriota bacterium (assembly GCA_963751245.1). Classification (GTDB taxonomy): domain Bacteria; phylum Acidobacteriota; class Thermoanaerobaculia; order Thermoanaerobaculales; family Thermoanaerobaculaceae; genus CAVVTR01. The sequence continues at coordinate 219,082 of CAVVTR010000009.1, forward strand.
CCTGCGGGCGGCGGTGCGCGCCGCATCCACCAGGCGGAGGGCCTCGCAGAAGCTCAGGTGCTCGTCCTCGGCGAGGACCTGCGCCGTGACGTCCACCAGCAGGCGGAGCTGGCGGATCCGCCGTTGCTCTTCACGGAGCCCCTCGTCGTTCACGTTCGCCATCAATCAATCCTTAACAAGGGCCGTGCGGGGCGCATTTCCCGGCCACCGCTGGCCCGAATGCCGGCTCGTGCCGGGACGTTCTCCGGCACGGGAGGAGGGATGATCCCATGATCCAGCGAGACCGTCTGGCCGTGGCCGTCACGGCGGCCCAGCGCGGCGGCGAGGTGCTGCGGCGCTCCTTCGGCGAGCTCAGGCCCGGAGACGTCGACGAGAAGGGCGAGAACGACTGGGTGTCGGCGGCGGACCGCGCCAGCGAGCTGGTGATCCGGGAGTACCTTCTCCAGGCCACGCCGGAGTACGGGATCCTGGCGGAGGAGTCCGGCGCCTCCGGCGGGACGGGGGCCCGCTGGGTGGTCGACCCCCTGGACGGGACCACCAACTTCGTCCGGCGCTTCCCCCACTACGCGGTCTCGGTGGCGCTCGTCGTGGACGGCCGCCCGGAGGTGGGCGCGGTCTACGACCCGATGCGCGACGAGATGTTCGCCGCCTCCCGCGGCGGCGGCGCGACCCGCAACGGAGCTCCGGTCCGGGTGACCGGGAGGGAGGGCCTGGCCGGGGCGTTGCTGACGACGGGCTTCCCCTTCCGGGTGCACCGCTTCCTGGACGCCTACCTGGAGGTGTTCCACGATGTCTTCCTCCACGCCGGCGCCATCCGCCGGCCGGGGGCGGCGGCACTGGACCTCGCGCACACGGCGGCGGGCATCTTCGACGGTTTCTTCGAGTTCTGCCTGTCGCCCTGGGACCTCGCCGCGGGGATCCTGCTCGTGGAGGAGGCAGGAGGCCGGGTGACCAACCTCGACGGAGGCGACGACGTCTTCGCTCACGGCAACGTCGTCGCCGCCCCGCCCGCGGTGCACCGGGAGCTGCTCGCCATCGTGCAGCGGCACGCATCCGAGGCGCTCATCGCGCCGTGAGTCGGGGCTCCCTCACGGTCCCAGGACGAGGACGGGGTCGCTGCTCGAGCCGTCCACCACGGAGAGGTAGGCGACCACCGGCGCTCCGGTGACAACCTCCACGGACGCGCTGGGCCCCGGCGCCGAGACGCCCGGGAACGCCGTCTCGAAGCTGATCTGGACCAGGGAGCGCGGCGGGACGTCGACCACGGTGCCCATGCCCAGCTCGGTGCCGTCGGAGGCGCGCAGCCGCAGCCGGACGGTGGCGCCCGAGGCGGTGGACGAGACCAGGCCGATGTTGGTGCGGTTCCCGTCCACGACGCGGACCCCGGTGAGGACCCGGGCGCGGGCGTTGACCTCCGTCGTGGGGACGGCCGGGACTCCCTGACCGAGGGTGCCGCCGTCCGGACGCGTGGTGTACGTCCGGGAGGTGGCCAGGAAGCTGCCGTTCGCGGTGGTGAGGAGCAGGGCACCCTTGCCGTTGGCCACCGCGAAGAGGCTGCCGGCCACGTCGGGCAGCACCCGCGTGCCGTGGGCGGGCAGCACGATGGCGGCGCCGGTGACGCCGCCGGCGGCGTTGGACCGCTTCTCGGGCAGGTACTCCGGAACCACCGTCACCGCCGTCCCGGACGGGTTGGACAGCGACACGTCGGTGCGCCAGTACGTCCCTGCGTCACCGGGGTTGTGGGCCGCCACGGGGACGAGCCAGGAGGCCGCGGCCCCGCGCCCGAGCGTGAACACCGAGTCCTGGGAAGCCTGGTCCACCACGGACGCCCAGGCCAGAGCGGGCGCGTCCAGGGTGACGAGGACGCTCATGGGGACGCCGGTGCGCGCGGCGGCGGGGAACAGCGACGACAGCGGCCACTGCTGCTCGTCGAAGGCGGTCACCGTGCGCGTCGCCGGGGCTCCCACGGGTCCGTCCGTTCCGCGCATGAGCTGCAGCGTGACGTGCACCGCCGCGCTTCCCGCGGTGATCCCCACGTTGGTCCGGTAGGCCGTGTCGTCGAAGAGCCCCGTCAGCACCACCGCGCCGGCGGCGGGGGGCGGCACGGCGGGGATGCCCTGCCCGAGGTTGCCGTCTGCTCCGGTGGAGTAGGTCCGCGACGTCACCACGGGCATGGCGCCGGTGGCAGAGGGCTCCACGACCAGCGTGCCCCGCCCGGCGCCGGCGCCGAACAGGTCCGCCACGAGGTCCGGAAGCCACGCCGTCTCCCACGCCTGCAGGGTGAGGCCGCGGGAGAGCGTGGCGTCGCTGCCCGAGGGCTTGTACCGCAGGGTCACGGGCAGGGGGGCGGAGGAGGGGTTGGTGACGGCGGCGTCGGAGCGCCACGCCGAGCCGCCCACGCCGTCGGTGTGCGCGACCACCGCCACGATGGAGGGGCTGCTCTTCGCGGCGACGACGACGTCCCGGGTGGCCGAGGAGCTCCCTCCGGCGTTGCGGGCGGTGAGCGTCACGTGGAAGACGCCGCCCGTCGCGAAGGTGTGCACGGGGTTCCGCACGGTGGAGGTCCCGCCGTCGCCGAAGCTCCACGCCCACGCCGTGGGCCCGCCCGTGGAGACGTCGGTGAACTGCACGGGCTCGCCGGCCACGGCCGGGGTGAACGCGAATGCCGCCGAGGGCGCGGTCACGGCCGCCGCCACCGAGAACGACACCGTGGCCGTGGAGGTGGTGCGGGCGGCGTCGCAGGCCGCGTGGGCGACGACGCGCCAGGCGTAGGCCGTCCCCGGGGTCACGCTCACCGTGGTGGAGGTTCCGGTCAGCCCCGAGCGCAGGAGCCCGGACGCCGAGCCGGCGCCGAAGTAGACGTCGTAGGCGCTGGCGCCGGACGCGGCCTGCCACGTCAGGGTGGCCGCCGAGGTGCCCGCCGGCAGCGCCGATCCGTTGGCGGGGGTGAGCGGCGCGAAGGCCGCGGGGGCGGTGCAGGCGGCGGTCACGGTGGTCTGCGCCGTTCCCGACCAGGAGGAGGTGTACACGCTGCCACCGCAGGTGGCCGCCGCCCGGACCCGGTAGTAGAACGCCGTGTCCGCCGCCACCGTGTGCGAGAAGGCGGCCGACGTGCCGGTCACCGTGGTGCTGGCGGGCACCGAGAACGCCGGGTCGCTGCTCTCCTGGACGGTGTAGGACTCGGCGCCGGAGACCGCCGTCCACGACACCGTGTACGCCGATGCGCTGGGCGCCGAGGCGGGGGCCGAGAGGCCCGGCGCCGGCGGCGCGCTGCACGCCACCGTCACGGTGGTCTGGCGGGTCGCGGACCACCCCGAGGTGTAGGTGGAACCGCCGCAGCTGTCCGTGGCGCGGACCCGGTAGTAGTACGTGGTGTCCGCGCTCACGGTGTGGTTGAGGAGGCGGCTGGTGGACGCGACGGTGAAGCTCGTGGCGGAGGCGAACGCGGGGTCGGTGCTCTCCTGGAGGGTGTAGCTGTCGGCGCCCGCGACCGGCGACCACGACACCGCGTAGGTCGTGCCGCTGTTCGCCGAGTCGGGGGCAGAGAGGCCGGGCGCCGACGGCGTGGAGCAGGTCGCGGCGTAGCCGGTGTCGGGAGCCGAGAAGCTGCTGGCGCCGGCGGTGTTCGTGGCCTTCACCCAGTAGGTGTACGTCGTCCCCTGGGCGGCGCCGGTGTCGTCGAAGAGCGTGGTCGAGGGGGCGCCCACCTGGCCCGCCGCGGCGGGGTCGCTGCCGGTGGAGCGGTAGACCTGGTAGCCGGTGGCGCCCGAGGAGGCGAGCCAGGTCACCCGGACCCGGTCGGTGTAGGTGCCGTCGGTGGCGCTGACGCCCGCGGGCGCGGCCGGTGGGGCGGCGGTGCCCGGGTAGGTGTAGTCGGCGCAGGAGGTGTCGAGGGCGTCGGGGGGTTTGCAGCAGATGGGGTACATGAGCGAGGAGGAGTCGGCGGTGTGCCCGAACCCGAGGCCGTGCCCCATCTCGTGCGCCAGCATCAGGGTGTACTGCGACGAGGTGAGGCACAGGCCGTTGTTGACCACCACGAACCAGTTCACGATCGTGTACCAGCTCATGCCGTCGAAGGTGTGCTGGCTTCCCCAGTACGGCCCGCCCACCGCCAGGGTGCCGGAGCACCCGGTGAGGTCGGCGATCTCGCCGCAGGGGTCGTCGAAGATCACCCAGGGCTGGTTGGAGCAGGGCACGTGCTGGTTGTCGGGAGGGCTGGTGCAGCCGCCCTGGCAGTCGATGGTCTGGGCGGTGGTGCCGCCGTAGGCCAGGGAGGTGGTCAGGCTGGTCCCGGGCAGCCCCTTCCAGACCGACACCGCGCTGCTCAGCTCCTGGAGCCCGTTGCCCGTGATGTTGGGGCTGGTGGTGTCGCCGGCGGCCTGCCCGTAGATGGCCACGGTCTGGCCCAGGTCGGGCTTCTGCCAGCGCGGAAACGGCGGGTTCGCGGTCATGTACGCGCAGCCGGAGGGCGGCGACAGCGCGGAGACCGTCAGAGGCACCTCCTGTGGGGCCGCGAGGACGGCGCGGCCGTCCCACTTCGCGGTCCCGCCGGCGACCTTCTGCAGCAGGTCCAGCAGCGGTGCCTCGTGGTAGACGCCCACGGGCTCGGGGAGCACGCCGTCGGCGCGGGGGAACGGCTCCAGGTCGCGGCTGTCGGGCAGGGGCGCCAGGAGCGCCTCTCCCCCGTTGCCGGCGATCCTCTCCAGCACGCCGTAGGAGAGCACGCGGGGGATCCACTCCCCCGTCGGCCGCGGGTCGAGGAACAGCAGGTAGGTGCCACCCTCGGTAAAGCGCGGCGTGCCGGCCACGGCCCAGTACTCCCCGTCGGCCTGGCCGCCGGGGGTCTTGACGACGATCTCCCGGCCGGGCTGGAGGGGCCCGCTGACGGTGTGCAGGATCGTGAACGCCGTCCGCGTGAAGATGAACGGCGGGCGGTGGGTGACCTGCGCAGGGCCGGCCTCGGCGAGCACGACCGCCCGGCTGGTCCGGACCATCTCGCCGAGATCGCTGGGGGGGACGATGGACGACGCGAGGGCCGCGGAGGCGGTCAACGTGGCCGCGAGGGCCGCGAGAAGACGAACGGACACACGATTCCCCATGCAAGAAGCTCCCAGCGTCAGCCTAGCGTCACGCGGGGCCATCCCGGGTGACCCGCGTCACCCCCGCGCCCCGCCGCGGCTCCGGCCGCGGCGGGGCGCTTGCGGCGGGAGGCCGGCGCGTCCACAATTGTTGGTCATGAGGCGCAGAGTCGTGCGGCACATCCTGGGCTGGGGAGCCCTCCTCCTCGGCATCGCCGGGCTCTTCCTGCCGATCCTGCAGGGGTGGCTGTTCATCGGCATCGGCGCCCTGCTCCTCGCCCCCGAGGTGCCGCTGTTCGCGCGGCTGGTGTGCTGGGTCGAGACGCGCTTCCCCCGGGTGCGGGACGCCCTGGACCGGATGCGGGCCCGGCTGGGGCGGCACGGCGCCGCGCCTCCGCCCTGCGCGCCGGAGGAGTGAGGCGGCCCGGCACCCGGGTCACGGCCCGGCGCCCGGTCCCGGCGCGGGCAGGCCGCCCTCGTCCGCGGCGGGCCGGACCAGGTCGGCCGCCTTGCCCTGCCGGGGCCACAGGAGCAGCAGCCCGACAACGGTGACGGCGTCGAAGATCCAGAACCAGTCGCGGTGGGCCGCCAGGCCGAGGAGGACGGCGCCGAAGACGGCCAGCAGCGCGACCCGCAGGGTGGCCACCACGTGGGCCACGCCGTGGGCGTGGAGGAGGGGCCCGGGCTCGCCGCTCACCGCGAAGACGCGGCGGGGCCCCGCCAGCATCGCGCGGTACGCGGGCATGATGGTGACCAGGTTGACCACTCCGAGGGCCACGAACACCCACAGGAGGTGGTCGCCCTGGGCGAGGGGGGGTTCCTCCGGGAGATCGACCAGGGAGGCGGCGCCCCCGGCCGCCACGGCCGCCAGCAGCACGGTCGTCCAATAGATTCGGAGCCGGATGGTGTGGTCGTGCACGCTCTCGCTCATGTGCCTCGTCGGCGAATGACTGTCCCCATGGTAGGAAGGTGTCCCGAGCCCGTCAACGGACCTCCGGTGGAGACGGCGAAACCCGGACGCGTCCGGGTTTCGGCTTGGCGGAGAACCGCCCGAGCCCTTGCAGTTGTTGACGCGGCTGCGAGACTCGTCGAACGCCCGCGACCGGATCCGGTACTTCCAATCTGGACCGGCCCACGGCGGGTGTCAACCCCGGCTCATCCGGTCGATCTCGTCCACCACGGCGCGGGCGGCGGCCAGCGCCGCGGCGCCGCCGCGGCCGTCGACGAAGGCGCGGCGCTCCCCCCGGCACGCGGCCTGGAACGCCTCGTGCTCCAGGGCCAGCGGCTCCCCCTTCTCGATGGCGACGCCCACCGGCGCGATCTCCGGCTCGCCCCCGCCGCGGTGGAGCCGGTAGGAGGACACGCTCTGCTCCGCGTAGTCGATGGAGTAGTAGGCGTCGGGCTCGAAGATGCGGAGCTTGCGCACCCGCTCCGAGGACACCCGGCTGGCCGTGAGGGTCGCCACGCATCCGGAGGTGAACTCCAGGCGGACGTTGGCGAGGTCCACCCGGTTCGACAGCACCGGGACCCCGACCGCCCGCACCTCGCGGATCGGCGAGCCTGCGTTGAGAGCCTGGACGAGCTGGAGGTCGTGCACCATGAGGTCGAGCACGACGTCGATGTCCAGGGAGCGGCGGGTGAACGGGGACAGACGCTGCGCCTCCAGGTAGCGCGGGCGGGGGGAGCGGGCCAGGACGGCCTGGACGGCCGGGTTGTAGAACTCCACGTGGCCCACGCCCAGAGCGACGCCGGCGCTCTCCGCCAGTGCGATGAGCTCCCCGGCCTCGGCCACCGACGACGCGATGGGCTTCTCGACCAGGACGTGGCGCCCGGCGGCGAGGAAGGCGCCGGCGACCTCGCGGTGGGTCACGGTGGGGGAGGCCACCACCGCGGCCTCGCACCGCTCCACGGCCTCCTCCAGGCTGGCCAGGGGGGTGGCGCCGAGCTCCGCGCACACGGCGGCCAGCCGCTCGGGATCGGGGTCCCACGCGCCCACCGAGTCCCAGCCCGGCAGGGAGCGGGAGAGCCGGACGTGATGGCGGCCGAGGTGGCCGACGCCGGCCACGGCGATCTTGAGAGGGGGGCGTTCCGTCATGGGGCGGAGCTTACGCGGCGCGGCCCGCGGGGGCAACCCGCGCGCGGAGGTTGGCTACACTGGCCGCCGGAGGCGCGGTGATCGACTCGCACGCACACGTGGCGATGTTTCCCAGGGAGGAGCGCGGTGGCGTCCTGCAGCGCGCGGAGGACGCCGGGGTCCGCCTGGTGCTGGTGCCCGCCACCGGCCCGGAGGACTTCGACGAGGTCCGGCGCGTGGTCCAGGAGCGGCCGGAACGAACCGTGGCCGCGATGGGGTTCCACCCGCACGAGTCGGCCGCCTTCGACGCGGGCTGGAAGCGCCGCCTGGAGGGCGCCCTCGAGGAGGACGGCGTCGTCGCGGTGGGCGAGATCGGCCTCGACTACCACTACGACAGCTCGCCCCGCGAGGACCAGCGCGCCGCCCTGCGCTGGCAGCTCGAGCTCGCGCGGGAGCGCGGCCTGCCCGTGGTGCTCCACCACCGGGAGGCGTGGGACGACTTCCTCGCCATCCTCGACGCGGTGCCCGGCGTGGCCGGCGTGGCGCATTCGTTCACCGAGGGCGCCGCGGGGGTCGCGGCGATGATGGACCGGGGGCTCCACGTGGGCATCTCCGGCATGGTCACCTTTCCCCGGGGGACAACATCCGCGAGGCGGCCCGGGCCGTGCCCGCCGGCCGGCTGCTGGTGGAGACGGACAGCCCGTTCCTGGCCCCGGTGCCCCACCGCGGCAAGCAGAACGAGCCGGCTTGGGTGCCACTGGTTGCCGAGGCAGTCGCGCGCCTCGGCGACCGCACCGTGGCCGAGGTCGAGGCCGAGACCGACGCGGCGTTCGAGGCTCTGTTCCTCTCCCGGTAGCGAGACCCGCCGCCGCGCACCGGCCGCGTGGCCGGTCTGATCCGGACAGGGCGGATGCGGTCGCGCCCTTCCGCCTCGCGGAGGGTGTGGCGGGGGGCGGCCGGACCCCCGCGCCAGATCGCGCGTGGCGGGATTCAGCCCGCCGGCCGCGGAGGATGGGCGTGGGGCGGCCGGACCCCCGTCAAGGGAGGATGAACATGGGGATGGTGGTGGGGTCGGTGGAGGCGCCGTCGATCACCGAGGCGATGCCGATGACCTCCGCGGCGGCCGGGCTCACCGTGACGGTGGCCCAGGCCGCGGCCTGGCCTCCGGCGAGGGCGGCGGTCACCGCCACCCGCTGGTTGGGCTGCGCCGTGGGGACCGCGGGCCGGTTCACCGGGTTGCCCTGGTCGTCGTAGAACTGCACCGACACCGCGGCGGGGACCGCACCCACGTTGAGGAACTCCACGTTGGTGCGCCAGGTGCCGTCGCTGCGCAGGCTCGGGAAGTAGCCGGTCTGGCCGCCGTGCAGGGCGCTGGTGATCTCCAGGCCCGGGATGTACTGCCCGTAGGTGAGGGCGGTGCTGCCGGAGGTGAGCCTCGAGTAGGTGCGGGCGAGCACCGCGACGGGTTCCGTGCTCTGCACGACGACGGCCCCGACGCCCGTCCCGGTGAGGCCGAAGAGGCTGGACAGCACGTCTCTCCACGTCGCCTGCTGGTTCGCCGGGACCGTGACGAGCCGCACGGCGGTCGCCGCGGCGCCGTAGTAGGCGAGGCGGAGGTCGGCGGCCGCCTGGCCGAGGTTGAGCGCCGCCACGTCCGAGTACCAGTAGGCGGGGGGCACGCCCGGGGTCCTCGCGATCCCCGTGAGGTAGTAGGTGTGGGTGTAGGTCACGGAGGTGCAGGTCGGCTCGTAGCCGACGGACACCGCCGCCGAGAACGGCGACGACACGCCGCAGGTGGAGTTCGCCTTGACCCGCACGTAGTAGATCGCCGGGTTCGGCGAGGAGGGCGGGCTGTAGCTGGTGGAGGTGCCCGTCACCGTGGACGTCTGTGCGCCGGCGAAGTCGGGGGACTGCGCGATCTCCACGGTGTAGGAGGCGGCGACGCTCACCGGGCTCCACGTGACCGTGAACGCCTGCGGGCCGCAGATCGAGGCGGCGTCCGGCGCGAGCCCGGTGGGCGTGGCGGGGGTGGGGCAGGTCTGCTGCAGCTGGGTCAGCGCGGCGAGGGCGTCCACGCGGTTGCGGGTGATGCCGTTGCGCGAGTCCGTGATGGGCGTGCCGGTGTCCCGCACCAGGGAGCGCAGGTCCGCCTCCGCGAGCCCCGGCGCGGCCTGGCCGAGGAGGGCCGCCATGCCGGAGACGAACGGCGCCGCGGCGGAGGTGCCCCCGAAGCAGTCGTCGTAGAGACCGGCGTCGGACGGGCACTGGTTGATGGAGCTGCCCGGCATGGCGGTGGTGGAGATCCTGTAGCCCGGTGCCCAGACGTCGAGCTTGGTGCCGGAATCGCTGGCGCACATGATGACGTCGGCCGCTGTGGTGGAGTCGGTGCAGCTGTCGCCGCCGCACTGGAGGGGGTCGGTGCTGTTGCCCCAGGTGATGCCGCCGACGCCGGCGTCGTACACGCCGCCCACGGCCACCGAGGCGGACACGCAGGCCGGCCACGCCACGCCGGTCGAGCAGCCGCCGTTGCCCGCCGCCACCACGGGCAGCACGCCCGCGTTGGTGAGGCTGACCAGCGCCGCGGTCACGCGCGGTGTCCAGCTCGTCGCAGGTGCCGGTGCCCGGGGGCCAGGCGTTGATGTCGTAGCCGCCGAAGGACATGTTGGCGGCCTTGATGTGGTAGGGGTCGCCGCCGGTCACGCTGGAGACGACCGCGTTGATGCCGGCGATGATCTGGGTGCTGTTGCCGTTGCCGGTGGCGTCGAGGACGCGCACGGAGACGATCTTCGCGGCCGGCGCCACGCCCCCCGAGGAGCCCGCGGCGATGCCCGCCACCGAGGTGCCGTGGCCCTCGAGGTCGGAGAAGTCGGTCTGGTGGTTGATCGCATCGTAGAGCAGGATGGTCTTGTCCACCGCCGGGTCGGTGCCGCCGGGGGACAGCTCCGGGTGCGTGGAGTCCACGCCGGTGTCGAGGATGGCGACGCCGATGCCGGCGCCGTCGAACCCCTCGGCGCGGACCGCGGGGACGTCGATGAGCGCCTCGGCCTCCGCCCGCAGGGCGTGAACCGTGTGGACCGAGGAGATGCTCGCCACCCTGGGGTCCTCGGCGAGGGGCTGGATGAACGCCGCGGGCACCCGCATGGCCACGATGGGGAGGTGGGAGAAGCGCTCGGTGACGGCGGCGCCGAACGGCGCGTAGTCGCGGCCCACCGCGTCGCCGGTGTCGGCGATCCAGCGCAGCAGGGCCGGGGCTCCCGGGGACGTCCTCCCCAGGGTGTGCACCGACGCGGACTCCTGGAGCACCACCAGGCAGCTGACCTCGCCCGTGCCCGAGGCCGCGGCCGCCACCAGGGACGGGGACACCCTCTCGGTCCAGGGGCCGCGCGGCCCCGCGGTCTCGGGCTGGAGCGGAGCCGCCGGGCCCGCCGCGGCGACGGGGCCGGCCGCGAGCAGGGCCGCCCCCGCCAGAAGGGCGGCGGAGAGGACGGGAACTGGGCGTCGGCAACGGTGGGTCATGCTTTCCTCGCTTCGGCGTCGTGGTCGCGATCGACCGCTTCTAACCCTCGCACGGTCGAGACTATTGCACATCGGGGTGGCGGGCAAGGGAGGGGCGGGGACGGGGCGCGCCGGTGGCGCGGCCACGCCGTCTGCGATAAGCTTTCGGGGATGCACGGGAACCGGATTCAGCTCGTCGTGGGCGCGGAGGCTCTCTCCGGAGAGGGAGGCGGCGATGGCGGTCCAAGTTGCCCGTGCTCGAGAGGAGTTCTTCTACCTCTCCCAGATCCTGGACAGGACCGTCATCTCGCGTGACGGCGCCGTGGTCGGCCGCCTGGTCGACGTCGGCTGCTCGGCGGGGGAGCTCTTCCCCCGGGTGGTGACCTACTACGTGCGACCGGGGTGGATGGCGCCGCTCACGCTGGCCGCCCCCGGCCCCGCCTTCGTCACGCTTCCAGCCGACAGCCTGCAGCTGTCGCTGCCCAACAAGGACATGCTGCCGTCCTCCCGGCGGCTCAGCTCGGAGATCCTGCTGCGCCGGGAGATCCTGGACAAGCAGATCGTGGACACCGACGGGGCGCGGGTGGTGCGCGTCAACGACATCCACCTGCTGCGGGCGCGGGGCAACGACGTGCGCGTGGTTCACGTCGACATCGGCTTCCGGGGCATCCTGCGCCGTCTGGGGTGGGAGCGGCCGCTGAGGGCGGTGGCCGGGCGCTTCGGGACCTCGCGCCGTCTGCTCGGCGAGGAGCGGCTGCTGTCCTGGCGCTACGTGCTGCCCCTGCGCCCCGGCGGCGCCATCAAGCACGACCTCCGCCTCAACGTGAGCCAGCACCAGCTCGCCCAGCTCCACCCCGCGGAGCTGGCCGAGATCATGGAGGAGCTGGACCGCTTCGAGGGTCCGGCCATGCTGGAGGCGCTGGACATCACCACCGCCGCTCAGACCCTGGCGGAGCTGTCCCCAGAGGTGCAGCGCCTGCTCCTGGAGGCCGTCGACGTGCGGCGCGCCGCCCAGCTGCTCGGCGCCATGCCCCCCGACGAGGTCGCCGACCTCCTCGAGGAGCTCCCCGAGGCCATGCGCGAGCGGCTCATGGCGGCGCTGCCGGAGGACGACCAGGCGACGGTCTCGGACCTGCTCAGCCACAAGCCCGACACCGCGGGCTCCGCCATGAACCCCGAGGTGTTCACGGTGAGCCCGGGGACCACGATCCGGGAGATCCGCACGACCATGCGGGGCGGCCCCATGGAGCTGGTCAGCGGGCACGCGGTGCTGGTGGTGGACGGCGAGACGCGCCTGCGCGGCGTCATCCCGCTGCCCGAGCTGGTGCGGGCCGAGAACGAGCAGCTCGTCGATGAGGTCATGGACACCGACCCGGTCACCGTCGGGCCCGAGGACCCCATGGACGAGGTCGCGGAGCTGTTCGACCGGTTCAACCTCCTGTCGCTGCCAGTGGTGGACAGGGAGGACCACCTCGAGGGGGTGGTCACGGTGGACGACGTGGTGGCGTGGCTGCGCGAGGGCGAGGAGCGCGAGGGGAGGTTGACGTGAAGGGCTGGCTGCGCTCGCGCTGGCAACGGCTGGCCGTCATCGCGGCCATCGTGGGCCCGGGGATCATCACCGCCAACGTCGACAACGACGCCGGCGGCATCACCACCTACTCCCTGGCCGGCGCCAACTACGGATATCGCCTGCTGTGGACCATCATCCCGGTGGCCCTGGCCCTGTTCGTCGTGCAGGAGATGTCGTCCCGGCTCGGCGTGGTCACCGGCAAGGGGCTCGCGGACCTGGTGCGCGAGGAGTTCGGCGTCAAGGCGACGTTCTACCTCATGGTGGTCCTCCTCCTCACCAACCTGGGCAACACCATGGCCGAGTTCGCCGGCCTCGCCGCCGCGCTGGAGATCGTCCACGTCCCACGCTGGGTCTCGGTGCCCCTGGGGGCCGCCTTCGTGTGGTGGCTGGTCACCTGGGGTACGTACCGTGTGGTGGAGAAGGCGTTCCTGGTGGCGTCGGCGTTCTACGTCACCTACGTCATCTCCGGGATCATGGCCCGTCCCGACTGGGGCGAGGTGGCGCGCAGCACGGTGGTCCCCTCCTTCGAGTTCTCCATGCCCTTCGTGGTCATGATGGTGGGCATCGTGGGCACGACCATCGCGCCGTGGATGCAGTTCTACCAGCAGGCGGCGGTGGTCGAGAAGGGTGTCGCCACCCGCAACCTCCGCGAGGCCCGCCTGGACGTGGCGGTGGGCACGGTGATGGCCGTGGTGGTGGTGTGGTTCATCGTGGTGGCGTGCGGGGCGACCCTGCACACCGCGGGGATTCCCATCCACGACGCGCGCGACGCCGCTCAGGCGCTGGTGCCCCTGGCGGGGAAGTACGCGGGCCTTCTGTTCGGCTTCGGCCTCTTCAACGCCTCCCTGTTCGCCGCCGCCATCCTGCCCCTGTCCACTGCCTACTCGGTGTGCGAGGGCATGGGCTGGGAGCGCGGCATCGACATGCGGCTGCGCGAGGCGCCGTGGTTCTACGGCATCTACACCGCACTCATCGTCCTCGGGGCGGCGGCGATCCTGGTGCCGGGGGTGCCCCTGCTCAAGGTGCTCTACCTCTCCCAGGTGGCCAACGGCGTGCTGCTGCCGGCGGTGCTGGTCTTCATGCTCATCCTGGCCAACCGCACCGAGCTCATGCGGGAGCACGTCAACACCCGATCGTTCAACTTCATCGCCGTCGTGCTCGTGGCCTCCCTCATTGCCATGACGCTCTTCCTCACTGTGGCGGCGGTGCTCGGCTTCGGATGACGCGCGGCCCGCAGCAAAGCCGGCCGCTGGAGGATCGATGGCCCGTCCCGCCAACTCACGCCTGACCCTTGGGATCGTCCTCATCGCCGCCGGTGCGATGCTGCTCGCGACCCGCTTCGTCGCCCTGGAGACGACGCCGGCCTGGCTGCTCGGTGTCGGGCTCGGCCTGGCCCTCCTCGCGATCCTGAGGCGGACGTTCTCGACGCTGGTGGGCGGCATGGCGTGCCTGGGCGCCGGGGCGGGCCTTGTGCTCGGCGAGCGCGGCGTGGCCGGCCTCCCCGTCGGCACGTGGTTGCTTTTCGCGGTGGGGGCGGCGTTCGCCGGCGTGTGGCTGCTCGGCCTCGTCCTCCAGATGCGCGCGCACTGGTGGCCGCTGGTGGTCGGGGTGATCCTCCTCGCCCTGGGAGCCGTGCGGCTGGCGCGCCGCTTTGCGCTGCTGCCGCCGGAGGTGGTCATCGCCGTGCGCACCTGGTGGCCGGCGGCGCTGGTGCTGGCCGGGCTGTGGATGGTGGCGCGGCCCTCGCGCTCCTGAGCCGGCGCGGCACCGGCCCTCGGCAGGCTACTGGCTGAGGCGGAGCACGTCGCCCGGATGGATCGTGGCGTCGTCGAGGGCGTTGATGGCCTTGAGGCTGGGGACGGAGACGCCGAACCGGCGCGCGATGGCGTAGAGCGTGTCGCCGTGGCGCACGACGTAGCGGTCGGGCGGGCCGCTGCTGGTCCGGGCTGCGACGACCCGGTGGTGCGAGCGCGACGGGATGACGATGCTCCTGCCGGCGCGCAGCTGCCGGGGGTCACTGAGGCCATTCGCGCCCATGATCGCGCTGACGCTGGTGCCGTACCGCCGTGCCAGCAGCCCGAGGGTCTCGCCGCGGCGGACCGTGTGGTGGCCGTCGGGAGGGGTGCCGACGGCAGCGGCGGCGTAGGCGTAGCGCCCGGCGCCCCGCGGGATGACGAGGGTCTTGCCGATGGAGAGGTGGCGCGGGTTGCGGATTCCGTTGGCGCTCATGATGGCGTCCACGTTGGAACCGTAGCGGCGCGCCAGCGCCCCCAGCGTGTCGCCGCGCTGGATGGTGTGGAGGTAGCGCCGGATGCGCTCGTCCTGAGGAATCGACTCCAGCGCGGCGGTCACTACCTGCTCCTGCCCGCAGGGCACCGCGAGCCGGTAGGTGCCCCGCGCGGGCGTGAGCCGGTGGATCAGCGCCGGGTTGAGGGCGGCGAGGTCGTCGGCGCTGAGGTCCAGGTGGTCCGCCAGCACGTCCAGGTCCAGCGCGCCCGTCACGGTGACGCGGGCCACGCAGGGAGGCTCCACGTCGGGGCGGGGGAAGCCCGTAGTTCTCGGGGTTCTTGGCCACCAGCAGGGCGGCCCAGAAGGCGGGAACGTAGTTGCGCGTCTCCCGGGGGAGGTAGCGCCTGATCTCCCAGAAGCTGGTCTGGCCGTGGGCGCGCCGCAGCGCCCGCCTGACGTTGCCGGATCCCGAGTTGTAGGCGGCCAGGGCGAGCTCCCAGTCGTTGAAGTTCGCGTACAGGTCGGCGAGGTGCGCCACGGCCGCCTCGGTGGCCAGGTAGGGATCGTTGCGCTCGTCCACCAGGCCGTCACAGCGCAGGTTGTAGAGGCGGGCGGTCCCCTTCATGAACTGCCACATGCCCTGGGCGCGGGCGCGGGAGCGGGCGCGGGTGTTGAACGCGCTCTCCACCAGGGGCAGGTAGGCCAGGTCCTGGGGCAGGCCGGCCTTGGCGAACTCCTGACGGATGAACGGGATGTACTGTGCTCCGCGCTCGAGGGCGATGACCAGCCTGTCGTGGTACGGCCCCGTGTAGTAGTCGATGAGGGAGGCCACCTCGTTGTTGACCGTCACCGGCAGATCGAAGGCGTCGCGCTTGGCCTTCTCCTTGGCCTCGGCGACCCGTTCCTCGGGGACCGGCAGCGGTTCCGGGGGAACCTCCTGGTCCGAAGGGGCGGCGTCGGCCTCGGTCTCGTCCTCGCCCACCTGGTCCCCGAGACGCTCAAGCTCGTCCTGGACCTGGGCCACGTACGCCTCGTCCTCCTTCGAGAAGCCGGGCTGGCGCCGGGCCTGCTCCAGCGCGTCGAGGATCTCGATCTCGCAGGCGTTGTAGTCCTCGGCGCTGGAGCCGGCGGCGGCGTCGTAGGCCGCCTCGAGCAGCCCGTCGACGTGCTGCTGCCAGGCGTCCGGGGCCTGCGCCGCCCGGGCGGCGGCCACCGGGACCTCCACCCGCACGGGGGGGGCCGTCCGGCAGGCCGCGAGGGCGGCCAGCAGGGCGAGGGCGCCGATGACCGCGCCCCGCTTCATTGGCCCTTCAGGTGGACGGTGAGCGTGAGGGCGAAGTGCCGGAGCGCCTCGCCCTTCTTGAGCTCCACGTCCACGGGATCCACCTCGGCGATGGGGACGCCCGCGGCGTCGGTGAGCTGCACCCGGACCACGCAGCGCGTGGCCTTCAGCAGCGCGTCGCCGACCTCCTCGTCCACGCGCCGCTTCACCTCCTGGCGCGAATTGAGGGAGCTCTGCAGGATGCTGTCGATGTCCAGCGAGGCCACGGGCCGGCCGCCCCCGCGGGGCGACGGGTGGGTGGTGGCCGCCTTGCGGAGGCTCTCGAGCTCCGCGAGGATGTCCAGCGACGATGACACCTTCACGTGCCGCACCGGGGGGGCCGCCGCCGGCGCCTCGTCGGCGGCGCTGGTGTCGAACTCCACCGCCGCGTCCTCGTCGGCCTCGTCGGGAGCCGGCAGCGCGCTCGTCGCGTCCTCCGCCGCGGCCTGTTCCTCCACCTCTTCAGCCGACGGCAGGGCCTCCTCGGCGGGCCCGCCCTCGAGGTGCTGCTCCTCGACCTCCTCCGCCGGCGGCAGCTCCTCGATCTCCGGGGCCTCTTCGACCTCGGGGACCTCCTCCACCGCCACTGCCTCAAGCGCGGGATCCTCCGGCGGGGGCGCGGCCTCGGCGGAGGGGCGCGGCCGGGGCGTCCGGTCGCGCGTCTCGCCGGCCAGACCCTCCTCGGCGGCGGCGCTGAGCTTGACCGGGCTGAACGCTGGAGCGGGGCGGGGCGCCGGGGTGGCCGCTACCACACGGGCGGCAACGGCAGGGGCGCTGTCCTGGGAGGACATGCGGCGGCGAAGGGACTTGAGCGTCAGCTTTGTAATGGACTTCAACGTCTCGAAGACGCCGGCGCCGTCCACTGCGACGGCCTCGTAGAAGTCGTGGCGGTCGTCGGCGTTGAGAGCGGCGTTGAGCTCCTCGACGGAGAGCACGTTCTTGAGGTCACGCTTGTTGTACTGGAGGACCACCGGGATGGTGTCGAGGTCCAGGCCCAGCTCGCTCAGGTTGTCGGCCAGGTTCTGAAGGCTCTCCTGGTTGGCCTGCGCCATGGGGCGCTGCGAGTCGGCGACGAAGACGACACCGTCCACGCCCTTGAGCACGAGCTTGCGGGTGGTGTTGTAGAAAACCTGTCCGGGCACGGTGTACAGCTGCAACCGGGTGCGGAAGCCGCCGACCTTGCCGACCTCGAGGGGCAGCAGGTCGAAGAACAGCGTGCGGTCCGACTCGGTCTCCAACGAGACCATTTCTCCGCGCGATCCCGGAGCAGTTTTCGCATAGATGTGCGAAAGATTGGTGGTCTTCCCGCAAAGGCCAGGGCCGTAATAGACGATCTTGGCCGCCATCTGCATCGTGGCCCAGTTGAAGAACACCATGGTTCAGGCGTCCTTGTCTCTACGCATCAGCCGGAAGCTAACACACTAGCGGGGGGCGGTCAATGCGGCGAGGACGTCGTCCGCCAAAGAGTTTTCCAGGAGCCCTTCCGCGGTGAGCCGGGTCACCATGAGCCGCGCGGTCTCCCGGTACACGGCGGCCAGCTCCGGGGGCAGGGCGGCAAGGTGGGCCGAGACGGTGGCCGCGTCGCCGCGGGCGACGGGCCCGGTGAGGCGGTGCCACGGGGGCCCTGCGAGGGCGGCCGCGGCGGCGCCCTCGACCAGGGGTGCGAGGGCCGCGGCGGCCCCGGAAGCGGGGATGCCCGCGAGGACCAGCTGCTCCCGGGCTGCCACCACGAGGGCGTGGGCGAGGTTGCCGGCGACGGCCGCGGCGGCGTGGTAGGCGGGCTTTGCCGACGCCTCGATCCGGTGGGGCCGCATGCCGAGACGGCGTGCCAGCGCCGCGGCGTCGCGCACGGCCGGCGTCTCGCCCTCCACCGCGGCGAACACGCCGCCGAGGGGGACCAGGGCGCCGCCGGCGCTGGGGAAGCTGACGAGGGGGTGGAGGGCGCCGAGGCGCACTCCGGCTCCGGCGAGAGGCGCGAGGGCCGCGGCGGGGAGGAGCCCCGACGTGTGGAGGACCGTGCGCAGGCGCCCCGGCGGGGCCGCGGCGAGGGCGGCGCCGCACACCGCGACCGCGCGGTCCGGGACGGCGATGAGGAGGCCGCCGGCGGGAGGCAGCGGTGCGCCGGCCCCGCGGACCTCCACGCCGGGGAGGGCGCGTCGGACCCGGCGCCGCGCCGCGTCCGACCGGACCACCACGGCGGTCACGTCCACTCCGGCAAGCGTCATCGAGCGGGCGAGCTGGAGGCCGCACCGTCCCGCGCCAACCACGATCCAGCCTGTGTTCACGGGCTCATGGTACAGTAGTGGCGTTGGCCGGGCGGCCGGGTTTCTCGAAGGGATATGACGGAGCGCATTACGGATCGAGAGCGTGAGATCCTCGTCGAGGTCGTGAGGCTGTACCTCGCCACCGGAGAGCCCGTGGCTTCCGCCGCGGTGGCGCGCAGCCCGGCCACCGGCCTGTCTTCGGCGTCCATCCGGGCGGTCATGGCGGAGCTGGAGGCCAAGGGCCTGCTGATCCAGCCGCACACCTCCTCGGGACGCGTCCCCACCGACGAGGGCTTCCGTCTCTACCTCGACGCCGTGGCGGGGCGCGCGGTGCTGGCGCCCCGCGACGAGCTCCGTCTGCGGGAGATGCTGGCACCCTCCGGCGCCCTCGAGGACCTGCTCCCGCGGGTGAGCGGAGTGCTCGCCCGGATGACCGCCCAGGTGGGCGTCGCCCTGGTGCCGGCGGCGCGGCGGGCCGCGCTGCAGTCCATCCACTTCGTGCGGGTGGCCGCGAACCGGGTCCTCGCCATCGTGGTGACCCGGGGCGGCCGGGTGGAGTCGCGGCTTCTCGACGTGGACCACGACTTCGCCCTCGACGAGCTCGAGCGCGTCTCCAACTACTGCACCCGGAGCTTTGTCGGCATGTCGCTGGTGGAGATCCGCGACCGGCTCGTGGACCTCATGAGAGAGGACCGGGCCCGCTGCGACACCCTCATGACCGGTGTGCTCGAGCTGGCGCGCCGTGCCACGGAGGGCGGGAGCCACGTCCAGGGGGCGGTCTTCGTCGAGGGGACCGAGCGCCTCATCGAACGCATCGGCCCCGCCGAGCTCGACACCGTGCGGCACCTCTTCGCGGCCTTCGCCGACAAGGCCCGGCTGGTGACTCTGCTCAACGAGTACCTCGCCACGCCGGGGCCGCTGGTCGTCCTGGGGTCGGAGGTGTCGCTCGAGGGCGGCGCCGACCTCGGCCTCATCGTGACCTCCTTCGAGCTGGCCACGGGTGAGAACGGCCTCATCGGCGTCATCGGCCTCAAGCGGATGAACTATCCTCAGATCATCCCCATCGTGGACTTCGTCGGCCACTACGTGGCGGAAGCCTGCCAGTAGGCGGGAGGGCAACGAATGAGCGACGAGAACACCGCCGGCCAGGACGAGCTGGCGAATACGGACGGCACCGAGGCGGCCGAGGGCCGCGAGGAGGGCGGCGAGGGCACCGCGCCGGCGGCCCCCGACGACGGCGCGATCCAGGCCGAGCTGGGCCGGCTCCAGGAGGAGGTCGAGCGGCTGCGCGAGCTGTACCTGCGCAAGCTCGCCGAGTTCGAGAACTCGCGCAAGCGGCAGGAGCGCGAGATGGCGGACTTTCGCCGGTTCGCCAACTCCGACCTCCTGCGCGACCTGCTCCCGGTGGTCGACAACCTCGAGCGGGCCCTGGAGGTTCCCGGCGGCGGCGGCGACGGCCTCCGCACGGGGGTGGAGCTGGTGCTGAGGCAGCTCAAGGACGTGCTCATGCGCCACGGCCTCACCGAGGTCAGCCCCATGGGCGAGGCCTTCGACCCCGCGGTCCACGAGGCCATCCAGCGCGTGCCCTCCCACGACGTGGAGGAAAACACGGTGGTGCAGGTGTTCCAGAAGGGGTACCTCCTGGGCGAGCGGCTCCTCCGTCCGGCCCTGGTCGTGGTCGCCGTGCCCGAGGACACGCCGGGCGGTGGCGGGGACTCGGAAGGTTCGTGATGGGCAAGGTGATCGGGATCGACCTCGGCACCACCAACTCCTGCGCCGCCGTCGTCGAAGGCGCGAGGCCCCTGGTGGTCACCAACCGCGAGGGGGCGCGGACGACGCCTTCGGTGGTGGCGCGGGCTGCGGACGGCGAGATGCTGATCGGCCAGATGGCCCGGCGCCAGGCCCTCACCAACCCCATGAACACCGTCTATGCGGTGAAGCGGCTGATCGGAAGGAAGTTCCAGTCCACGGAGGTCGCGCGTGCCCGCACCCTGGTGCCCTACAGCATCGTCGAGGCGAGCAACGGCGACGCCTACGTGGAGGTCGGGGGGCGCACCCACTCGCCGCAGGAGATCTCGGCGTTCATCCTGCGTGAGATCAAGGAGTTCTGCGAAGCCACCGTGGGCGAGGAGATTGCCCAGGCCATCATCACGGTGCCCGCGTACTTCGACGACTCGCAGCGGCAGGCCACCAAGGACGCCGGCACCATCGCCGGCCTCGACGTGCTGCGCATCATCAACGAGCCCACGGCAGCCTCGCTGGCGTACGGCTTCGGGCGGGCCAAGAACGAGGTCGTCGCCGTGTACGACCTCGGCGGCGGCACCTTCGACATCTCCATCATGCAGATCGGCGACGGCCTCTACGAGGTGCTCTCCACCTCCGGGGACAC
Organism: uncultured Acidobacteriota bacterium; assembly: GCA_963751245.1. Lineage (GTDB taxonomy): Bacteria > Acidobacteriota > Thermoanaerobaculia > Thermoanaerobaculales > Thermoanaerobaculaceae > CAVVTR01. The sequence continues at coordinate 239,502 of CAVVTR010000009.1, forward strand.
GTTTCTGGGCGGCGAGGACTTCGATGCCCGCGTCATCGACCACCTCCTGGAGCGGTTCGAGAAGGAGACGGGGACCGACCTCCACAGCGACTCCATGGCCATGCAGCGCCTCAAGGAGGCGTCGGAGAGCGCCAAGTGCGAGCTGTCCTCCGTGGAGTCGGTGAACATCACCTTGCCGTTCATCGCCGTCGACGGCAACCAGCCGCTCCACCTGGGGTGCACGCTCACCCGGGCGGACCTCGAGGGTCTCGTGGGCGACCTGGTGGCGTCCACGCTGGGGCCGTGCCGGGACGCCCTCGAGTCGGCCGGTCTGAAGGCCTCCGACGTGGAGGAGGTGATCCTGGTCGGCGGCCAGACGCGGATGCCGCTGGTGGCCCGGACCGTGGCGGAGTTCTTCGGCCGCGAGCCCAGCCGGGAGATCAACCCCGACGAGGTCGTGGCCGTGGGTGCGGCGATCCAGGCCGGCATCCTCCAGGGCGAGATCAAGGACCTGGTCCTCCTCGACGTGACCCCGCTCTCGCTGGGCCTGGAGACCCACGGCGGCCTGTTCACCAAGCTCATCGAGCGCAACTCCACCATCCCCACCCGCAAGTCGCAGATCTTCACCACGGTGACGGACAACCAGCGCTCGGTGGAGATCCAGGTGCTCCAGGGCGAGCGCGAGATCGCCAAGGAGAACAAGTCGCTGGGTCAGTTCGAGCTGGTCGGGATTCCCCCCTCGCCCCGGGGTGTTCCCCAGGTGGAGGTCACGTTCGCGATCGACTCCAACGGCATCGTGCAGGTGTCGGCACGCGACCTGGCCACCGGTCGGGAGCAGTCCATCGAGGTCAACCCGGCGGGGGGGCTCAACAAGGACGAGATCGACCGGATGATCTCCGAGGCGGACCGTTACCGCCGGGAGGACATCCGGCACAAGGAGGTTCAGCTCTACCGCAACCGCCTGGACGGTCTGGTCGAATCCAACCGCCGGGTGTTCAAGGAGTTCGGCTCGCTGCTCGAGCCCGAGGCCCGGTCGGAGGTGCAGGAGGCCCTGGACTACGGTGAGCGCATCCTGGAGTCCGAGGACCCGGGACTGCTGCAGGAGGCCATCAACCACGTCTCCACGGCGGCGCGTCACCTGGCTCACGTGATGCTCACCGATCCGGCCAGCCTGCTCATGGGGCTCGGCGGCGACAAGAAGGACTCGGAGGGCAGTTGATGCCGCAGAAGCGCGACTACTACGAGATCCTGGGCGTGGCGCGGGACGCCGGCCAGGACGAGATCAAGGCCGCCTACCGCAAGCTGGCGGTGAAGTACCACCCGGACCGCAACCCTGGCGACAAGGAGGCGGAGGGGCGCTTCAAGGAGGCCGCGGAGGCCTACGCGGTCCTCTCCAACGCCGACAATCGCGCCCACTACGACCGGTTCGGGCACGCCGGCGTCGGCGACCAGCCGTTCACCGGCTTCGACACCTCGATCTTCGGCGACTTCGCCGACATCCTCGGCAACTTCTTCGGCTTCGAGGGCATCTTCGGCGGCGGGCGGCGGCGCAGCGGCCCCGAGCGGGGCGCGGACCTGCGCATCGGCGTGGCGATCGCCTTCGACGACATGGCCCGTGGCGTGGAGCGCACGCTGTCGATCCCCCGGGAGGAGAACTGCGAGACCTGCGGGGGCTCCGGCCTGGCTCCCGGCGCCAAGCCCGAGACCTGCCGGACCTGCGGCGGCCGCGGCCAGGCCCGCATCAGCCAGGGGTTCTTCACCATGGTCCGGCCCTGTCCCCAGTGCGGTGGCACCGGGCAGATCATCACCAACCCCTGCACCGGCTGCCACGGGGTCGGCCGGGTCGAGCGCACCCACCAGGTCAAGGTGCGGATCCCCGCCGGCATCGAGGACGGCACCCGCCTCCGCGTGGTCGGGCAGGGAGAGGGCGGGCGCCGTGGCGGCCCGCAGGGCGACCTCTACGTCGTGGTCGCCGTGAAGCCCCACGAGGTCTTCGTCCGGGACGGCGCCAACCTCCATCTCGACCAGGAGATCTCGGCGTTCCGGGCGGCGCTCGGCACCGAGGTGGAGGTCCCGAGCCTGGAGGGCAACGAGAAGGTGGCGGTGCCCGCCGGCTCGCAACCTGACGACACCGTGGTGCTGCGCGGCAAGGGCCTGCCCCGCGTCGGCCGCGGCGGGAGCGGCAACCTCGTCGTCCACCTCCGGGTCCGGGTGCCGCGCAAGCTTTCCGCGCGCCAGCGGGAGCTGTTGCAGCAGCTGATCAGCGAGGAGGAGAAGCCGGGCGTGTTCCGGAAGGTCCGGGACCTCCTGGAAGGAAACGGCTGATGCCGGACTACCTGACCGTCACCTGCCGCCTGCCGGCGAGCCAGGAGGAGCGTCTCGCGGCGGCGATGGAAGGGTGGCCCGTGCTGGGCTGTCAGGTGGAGGACGCCGGGGCCGATGTGGCCATCACGGTCTTCCTCGAAGGGGCCCAGGCAGGGGCCGTGCCCGCGGTCACCGAGGGGCTCCTCTCCCTGGGGGGGCTCGGGCTGGGGACCGGGCACTTCGCGGAGCAGGACTGGCTCGCGGAGTACCGCCGCTACGTCTCCCCGCGGGCCGTCGGCCGCTGCTTCTGGATCGATCCCGACCCCTCCGCGCCCACCGCGCCGCCGCCGGGCCGGCTCCACCTCGTCGTCGAGCCCCGCCAGGCGTTCGGCACGGGGAGCCACGAGTCCACGCAGCTGGTCCTCCTGGTGCTCGAGGACCTGCCCGTGGAAGGCCGGTCCGTCCTCGACGTGGGGACGGGCTCCGGCATCCTCGCCCTGGCGGCCATGACGCTCGGGGCGCGCTGGGCCGTGGGATTCGACATCGACCAGGACGCCGTCTTCGTCGCCCGCCAGACCGTCGCCGAGCAGCCCGGCCATGCCGACGTGGCGCTCTTCGCGGGGCCGCTCACGGCGGTGCGCGCCGGCGCCGGCTTCGGCCTCGTCCTCGCGAACATGATCCCCAACCATTTCGAACCGCTCCTGCCCGACCTGCGCCGCCTCGTCGGCCGCGACGGTCGGCTGGTCCTCTCGGGGCTCATGGCCGACCAGCGGACCGCCGTGGAAGCGGAGCTGGCGCGCCACGGGATCGGGGTGGAGCGGGCGGTCGACCTCGGCGAGTGGGTCGCCCTCGTCTGCCGCATGTCGTGAGCGTCACCCGCCTCGTCGTGCCCCCCGGCCACGCCATCGCTCCAGGCCTCGTCCTCGTGCCCGCCGAGGCCGCGCACCACGCCCGCGTCACCCGGGTGGCGCCGGGGGACCCCGTGGAGATCCTCGACCTGGAGGGCGCCGTCGGCGTCGGCCGGCTGGCCGCCTGGCAGGGGAGGGGGTGCGTCGTCGAGGTGGACCGGGTGGAGCGGGAGCGGGGCGAGCCGCCCGGGCCCCTCGTCCTGGCGCTGGGGGTGCTCCACACCGACGCCTTCGGCTGGGCCGTGGAGAAGGCCTGCGAGCTCGGAGCCACGGCGGTCGTCCCGGTCCTCACCGGCCGCGTCCAGGGCCGGCGGCACGACCGGCGGGTCGCCCGCTGGCAGCGCCTGGCCGACGCCGCGGTGACCCAGTGCGGGCGCTCGCGCCCGCCCCGCGTGACCGACCCCACGCCCCTCCCGGAGCTCGTCGTCTCCGCCGCAGGAGTGCGGGTCCTCGCCGACCTCGACGCCTCCGGACCGCCGCCCGCCCTCGGTCCCGACGCCTCCGGCATCACCGTCCTGGTTGGCCCCGAAGGCGGCTTCACCGCCGAGGAGTCGGAGCTCGCCCGCCGCGCTGGTTTTCTCCCCCTGGGTCTCGGCCCGCGGGTCCTGCGGGCCGAGACCGCCGCCGTCACCGCCCTCGCCGCCGTTCAGCTCCACGCCGGCTGGTGGGCCCGCCCGCGTTAGCCGCCGCCCTGCCCCTTTCAGGGTGCTGCCATCCGGCGGCGCTGCCGCCCGCGAACCACGGACCGCGTGGCCGCCACAACCATGCGTAATTGTAGGTAGACCAGGGCCGGCGGGCTGAATCCCTCACTGCTCCTGCGCCGGCGGAGGCCAGCCACCAACCTCCCGCCCGCTGCCGGTTCGACGGATCGTCAGGCCGCTTCTCGCCCCCGGCCCTGTCCTCCGCGAGGCGAGCCCTGGGGCTGCAGGTCGCAACGACGGTCGCCGGACCGCCCGCGCACCCGGCGGAGGAAGGGCGGGGGGCCGCCGGCCCCTGATGGACAGGCATGGGCCATCGCAGAACCGGGGGATGGCGGTCCGGGCGGGGCCCGGCGGGCCGCTCCACGTGCAGGGTGGTGGGGATGGAGAGAGACGGCCAGCCCCCGGCGGACGGGTTCCGAGAGGATCGCCGGCGCGGAGCAGCGCACCGTCGGCGCCGGGGGTCCGCGAGGTTCGTGACCGGGCCGAGCGAGGCCGCGCCGCGGCCGAAGCGACGCCGCCCCTGCCGCCGATCACAGAACCGGGGGATGCTGGTTTGGTCGGGGGGTGGGCTGGAGGCGAAGACAAGCGAGGCGGAATTCACTTCCGCCTCGCGCGGGGGCTCGGGGGTCGCTCCTCGCGGCGGTGTGGGTGGGCGGCGAGAAGCGGCCTGGAGTCTTGGCGAGCGAGGCAGCGGCAGGGAAGGGTGGAGGCTGGCCTCCGCCGGCGAAGAGGCAGCTCCGGATTCAGCCCGCCTCAGCGGCGGAGGCCAGGGCGGGGGGCCGGCCGGACCCTGATGGACAGGCATGGGCCGTCGCAGGACCGGGGGATGCCGGGCAGGGTCGGGGGGTGGGCTGGAGGCGAAGACAAGCGAGGCGGAATTCACTTCCGCCTCGCGCGGGGGCTCGGGGGTCGCTCCTCGCGGTGGTGCGGGTGGGCGGCGAGAAGCGGCCTGGGGTACCGGCGAGTGGGGCAGCGGCAGGGAAGGGTGGAGGCTGGCCTCCGCCGGCGAAGAGGCAGCTCCGGATTCAGCCCGCCTCAGCGGCGGAGGCCAGGGCGGGGGGCCGCCGGCCCCTGATGGACAGGCATGGGCCGTCGCAGGACCGGGGGATGCCGGGCAGGGTCGGGGGGTGGGCTGGAGGTGAGAACACGCGAGGCGGAATTCACTTCCGCCTCGCGCGGGGGCTCGGGGGTCGAGGCCGGGGAGGCCAGGGCGGGGGCCGGCCGGACCCCCGCAATAAAAAGAATGGGGCCGCTTCCCCCCCGAGCAGCGGCCCCAACCGAGGACTGGCCCCGGTGGAGGCTTCGACCTCGCGGTCGAGCGCCTCCGTGTTTTGAGAACCGGTTTCGCCGGACTTCTCTTCCCGCCGCCCGGACCGCGCGGCCCGGGGCGCTAGAACTTGACCTGGAGCGTGAGCTGGCCGCGCTTGTCGGTGGGCGAGCCGTTGTCGAACTTGAGCTGCTCGTAGTCGAGGAGCAGGATGTTGCCCTTTCCGAGGTGGTAGGCGACTCCGCCGATGGTCCTCTTCTGGGCGTCGTTGTCGAGCGTGGTGTTGGGGTCGAAGTGGTCGTAGCGGGCGATGACGCTCCACTGCCGCGTGATCTTCCCGTCCGCGAAGACCGACCAGCCGTCGCGGTCCAGCGACTTGCCCATGGAGTCCACGGCGGTGCCGGCCTGGTTGCCCTTGCCCTTGAGGTACTGGCCCGTGATCACGAAGTACCGGCTCTCGTACGACACCCAGCCGAGGTTGAGGTTCCAGTCGGGCTCGGCGGCGGTGTTGCCCTTGCCGTGGATGCCGAAGTAGGAGAGCTGCAGGCCGGGGACCACGTCGGGCAGCGGCCGGATGCTGACGCGTCCCTCGAGCACCTTGTTGGTGTTGTGCTCGGCGGCGTGGTAGCCGGTGCCGTTGTACACGCCGACCATGAACGAGCCGTAGCGGCCCGGGTAGGCGCTGGAAACGGTCTTCTGGTACTCCTCGGGCATCTTCCCGCCGAACAGGCCGCCGATGGTGATGCCGAAGTCAGCCGAGTTGAAGAGCCCGTTGCGCTCCGTGAACATCGTGTCCTGCATGCGGTAGCCGTTGATGGCCTCCTCGTAGTCCAGCCACGGCATGTGGACGAGGCCGAACTCGAGCATCGGATCGGTGACGAACCCCATCTGGTGGCCCTTGAAGCGGCCGTACAGGTACTTCATGCGCGGCTTGACGTCACCGGTGCTGTCCTGGGTGATGTCCGTCGTCCACCGGACGCTGAGGAAGGGGAGGACGTCGGACTCGACGTTGAGGTAGCCGCGCTTGAGGACGAACTTGGAGTAGTCCTTGCCGCCGCTCCTGCCGTCCTGGTAGGAGATGTAGCCGAGGACTCCGACCTTGAAGGGGAGAGCGTCGCTCTTGGCCGAGGCGGGCCTGGGCGTGGGCCGGTCGTAGGAAGGCAGGTCGTGCTTGAAGTTGAACAGGTCCAGCGCCGTGGCGTTCTCGGCGACCACCGTCTCGCCTTGAGGCCCGTGGCCGACGAGGGTGATGTTCTGGCCCATCTCACCGCTCTTCTCGAACGCCTCGTAGCGCTCGTAGGTGTTGAAGACGAAGATCGTGCCGTCCTTCTTCACCTCCTTGTAGTAGAGCCCCTGCACCTGAGCAGAGACCACCGCCGCGCTCATCACCGCGAGAGCGACCACCGCCGCCGCCAAAGCCTTCGGGGCCGCCGCCCGCCACCAGCCGCTTCTGCCGTCGCGCATCGTTCTCTTCCTTCCTCTCTGTCGCCGGAAAGTCGGACCCGGCACGCGGCGAGACTAGGAGCCGGCCGTGACACGGCTGCGCAGACGGTGTGAAAACGGTGTGAAGGGCGGCGAGGGAGGTGTGCGCTGTCAGGCCGAGACGCCGCGGGACGCTGCGGTGCGGACACGCCGGAGGAAGCGGTCGATGGCGGCGGTGGCCTCGGCGACGGTGGCGTAGGCCACGGTCTCCGAGCCGGGCAGGCCGAGCAGCAGGCGCGACACCGTCGTCTCCTTCCGGTAGAGGAGGAGGGCCGGCATGCCCCGCTGGAGCCCCGCGGTGACCTCGACGCCGACGCCGTGGGACGGGGTGGACACCTCGGCGACGAGGGCGTCGCACGCCGCGAGCCAGGCGAGATCGCGCCTTGCGAGGTCGGCGTCGGAGAGGACGGAGTCCCGCTCGCGGCCGTCGGGAAACGCCACGTGACGCGTGGGCACCTCGTGCCCGAGCGCCTCGACGTGCTCGAGCAGGGCACGGATGGTCGCCAGGTCTCTGCCCGGGTTGGTCATGGCCGCCGCGAGGTAGACGCGCATCCTGGAGAGTCTACCGCGTCCGCCGCGGCGGGAGGCGGCCCGGCCTCCGCGGCAGGCGGCGGCATGCGGTAGACTCACGGCCGTGTCGCGACGGAAGCTGCTGATCGCCATCGACGGTCCGGCCGGGGCGGGCAAGTCCGCCGCCGCCCGGGAGCTCGCCCTTCGCCTGGGCGTCGCGTACCTGGACACGGGCGCCATGTACCGCGCGGTGGCGGTGGCCGCCGTGAAGGCCGGGGTGCGGTTCCCCCTCGACGCCGACGGCCGCCGCCGGGTGGAGACGCTGGCCCGCACCGTGGAGATCGCGTTCGAGGGGGAGCCCTCGGCGCAGCGCGTCCTTCTGGACGGGCGGGACGTCACCGGCGAGCTGCGCACGCCGGAGATCTCGCAGCTCTCCTCCGTGGTGTCGGCGCTCGCGGGGGTGCGCCGGGAGCTGGTGCGGCGCCAGCGCGAGCTGGCCGCCGGCGGGGGCGTGGTCGAGGGACGCGACATCGGCACCGTGGTCTTTCCCGACGCGCCGCTCAAGGTGTTCGTGACGGCGACCCCTGAGGTGAGGGCGCGGCGCCGCTTCGACGAGCTGCGGGCCCGCGGCGTGACGGTCGAGTGGGACGAGGTGCTCCGGGAGCAAGTGCAGCGTGACCGAAGGGATGCCACGCGCGCCAGTGCCCCGCTGCGGCCGGCTGAAGGTGCCGTGGTGGTGGACACCAGCGAGCTGAGCCTCGAGCAGGTGGTGGAGAGGCTCGTCGGTCTCGTCCGCGAGAGCCTTGACACCGACTGAGAGGACTCCGTATAGTTTCTCGCTTGTGGAACAAGCAGTTAGGCGCTCCGCCCGGGGCGTCGCGAGGAGGCCAAGTGGGTAACGACAACCAGGGGAACAACGAACACAACGATGCGTACGCCGAGGAGGACGCGAAGCAAGACCTCAGCAAGAACGACATGCGCGAGCTTTTCGAGGAGTCGTTCCAGCACCTGAGGGAAGGGGACGTCGTCAAGGGCACGGTGGTCAGCATCACGGACGACAACGTCGTGGTGGATATCGGCTACAAGTCCGAGGGGATCATCTCCCGCTCGGAGTTCGCCGATCGCGAAGGCCACCTGGGCATCAAGGAAGGTGACGAGGTCGACGTCCTTGTCGAGCGCTTCGACGAGATGATGGGAGACATCAAGCTCTCCCGCGAGCGTGCGGCACGCATGCGTGTGTGGGAGGTCCTGGAGACCGCCTTCAAGGAAGGCGCCCAGGTGCGCGGCCGGGTCATCGAGCGGGTCAAGGGAGGCCTCTCGGTGGACATCGGCGTGCGGGCGTTCCTCCCCGGTTCGCTGGTGGACCTGCGGCCCACCCGCCGTCTCGAGGACTACATCGGCGAGGAGATCGAGGCCCGCATCATCAACTTCGACCGCCGCCGGGCCAACGTCGTGCTGTCCCGCAAGGCCATCCTCGAGGAGCAGCTGTCGAGCCAGAAGGCCGAGACGCTGACCACCCTCGAGGAGGGGATGATGATCACCGGAGTGGTCAAGAACATCACCGACTACGGTGTGTTCATCGACCTCGGCGGTATCGACGGCCTGCTCCACGTCACGGACATTTCCTGGGGGCGCGTCGGCCATCCCAGCGAGTACTTCAAGATCGGCGAGGAGGTCAAGGTCGTCGTCCTGCGCGTGGACCGGGACAAGGAGCGCGTGTCCCTCGGCTACCGCCAGCGCTTCGAGGACCCGTGGACCCACGTCGAGGCCACCTACCCCATGGGCAAGAAGGTCCAGGGCAAGGTGACCAACGTCGTCGACTACGGCGCCTTCGTGCAGCTCGAGGAGGGCGTCGAGGGCCTCATCCACGTCTCCGAGATGTCGTGGACCAAGAAGATCAAGAACCCCAAGACGATCCTCCAGCCCGGACAGGACGTCGAGGTGGTCATCACCGAGGTGGACATCGACAAGCGCCGGATCTCGCTGTCCCTGCGCCACGCCGAGCCCAACCCGTGGGAGGACTTCGCCACCAGGTTCCGCGTGGGCTCGAAGGTCTCCGGGACGGTGCGCAACCTCACCGACTTCGGCGCCTTCGTCGAGCTGGAGCCGGGCATCGACGGCCTCGTCCACGTCTCCGACATGTCCTGGAGCCGCCGTATCTCGCACCCCTCCGAGGTGGTCCAGAAGGGTGACGAGATCGACGCGATGATCATCGCCATGGACATTCCAAACCAGCGCATCTCGCTCTCCATGAAGGAGCTCATGCCCAACGAATGGGACGAGTTCGCGGGATCGCACCAGGTCGGTGAGGAGGTCGAGGGCTTCGTCACCAACGTCACCGACTTCGGCCTCTTCGTGGAGCTGGCGCCCGGTGTGGAGGGGCTGTGCCACATCTCCGAGGTGGAGCGGGTCGGCATGCAGCCGCTGGCCACCGTGTTCGATCGCGGCCAGCGCGTGCGCACCAGGCTGATCCGGGTGGACTGGAACGAGAAGCGGATCGGCCTCTCGCTGCGCGGCATCCCGCAGCCTGAACCCGAGGAGCCGGAGACCCCGGCCGCCGAGGCCGCGGAGACGGAGCCGGCAGTGGAGGCCGCCCCGGAGACCGAAGCGGCCGCCGGGCCCGAGGCCGCGACAGAGCCTGAAGCCGAGGCCGAACCTGAAGCCGAACCTGAAGCCGAGCCTGAAGCCGAGCCTGAAGCCGAGCCTGAAGCCGAGCCTGATGCCGAAGCCGAAGCGGAGCCGGAGCCGGAGCCGGAGCCTGAAGTCGAGACCGCACCGGAAGCGACGCCCGAGCCGGAACCGGAGCCTGCTCCGGAGGCTGCTCCCGAGCCCGAGCCCGAGCCCGAGCCCGAGGCCGAGGCCGAGGCCGTTGCCGAACCCGAACCCGAGGCCGAGCCCGAGGGGGACGACGGCGGCGAGCCGGAGGCCGAGGACGGCGACGAGGACAAGAGCTGACGCTGGACTTGCTGCCCCGGAGCGCCGGGGATCCCGAGGAGGTTTGATTCGATGACGAAGGCCGACATCGTGAAGATCTTGGCTGATCAGGTGGGGCTCACCCGGCGAGAGGCGGCGTCCACGCTGGGCGTGGTGCTGGATGGTATCGTCGATGCGATCCTCGCCGGCGAGAAGGTGGAGCTTCGCGGCTTCGGGTCATTCCGCACCCGCAACCGCCAGGCCAGGCAGGGCCGCAACCCCCGCACCGGCGCGCGGGTCGCGGTGCCGCCGAAGGTCGTGCCGTATTTCAAGCCGGGGAAGCAGCTCCGCGAGCTCCTCTCCGGAAAGTGAGACCGCCTTGGAGCATCTCTTTGCTCCCTGGCGCTTCGCGTACGTGAGCCAGAGCAGTCCCGACACCGGGTGCATCTTCTGCGCCGCTGCGAACGGCGGTGAGGAGACCCTCACCGTCTTTCGCGGCGCGCGCGTGTTCGCGTTGCTGAACCGCTACCCGTACACGTCGGGGCACGCCATGGTGGCACCGTACGAGCACGTGGGGGACCTCTCCCGTCTCGACGCCGGGACGGTGGCCGAGCTGATGACCGTGGGTCAGCGGCTGGTGGAGGCGCTGCGGCGCGTCTACCATCCCCAGGGGTTCAACCTCGGCCTCAACCTGGGCGAGGCGGCGGGTGCGGGGATCGAGGAGCACCTCCACCTGCACGTGGTGCCCCGCTGGCGCGGCGACACCAACTTCATGACGGTGAACGCGGACGTGCGGGTGATCCCCGAGGACCTGGCCGCCACCTGGGCCAAGGTGAGCCGGGAGATGGAGGCCGATCGTGGCCGATAACCGCAAGCGTCCCGAGGCGCCGCCCCGCCTGCCCCTGCCGCTGACCGTGCTGGTCGTGCTGGCGTGGCTGGTGCCGGGCTCGGGCCACTTCCTGCTTCGCCGTCGCCGGCGCGCGGCCGTGTTCGCGGGGCTCATCCTGGCGGCGTTCGTGCTCGGGCTTCTGCTGCAGGGGGAGCTCGCCCTGCCTCGGGCCGGCGATCCCCTCTCGTACCTGGCCGCCGTCGCCGACCTGGGCACCGGTGCCCTCTACTTCCTCGCCCGCCTGCTGGGGTTGGGGGTGGGGACCATCACCGCCGTGTCGTTCGAGTACGGCAACACCTTCCTGCTCACGGCGGGGATGATGAACCTGCTGCTCGTCCTGGACACCTACGACATCGCGGTGGGGAGGAAGACCTGGTGATCGTCGATCATTTCTCCCTCCTGGTCCTGGACGCGCTCCTGATCGCGGTGTTCTTCTCGTTCCTGTGGAAGCCGACCGCCCGGGAGCGCTGGCGCTACTTCTGGAAGGTGTTCCTCGTCCTGGTCCTCGGCGCCGTCGCCGTGGGCTGGCTCATGTACCCGTTCTGAGCCGCCGCCGCACGCCGAGCACAGCCATGACGCCGATCCGTCCCGCCGCACGTCTCCGGCGCCGGAGAGAACGCGGGCGCCCCACACCGGCTATCCTGGGGGGATGATGCCTTCCAGGCGTTTCCTCCTGCTGGCCGCGACGTCCGTCCTCGCCGTGACCTACCTCGTGCTGGGGACGCGTCCGCGCATGCCCGAGGTGGTCCGCGACGTGCCCGACACGGTCATCCACGCGGGCGCGTACGCCCTCCTGTCCGGGAGCGCCATCCTCACGGCAGCGGCGTTCGCGGCGCCGGCTCCGGCGGCTGCGGGCGCCGTCTTCGCCGTGGCGCACGGAGGGCTGCTGGAGGTGCTGCAGATGTTCACGCCGCCGCGCACGGCGGAGTGGCGGGACCTGCGCTCCGACGCCATGGGCACCGCGGCGACGCTGGTGGTGTGGTTCGGGTGGAGGCGCCGCGCGTGAAGCTCCTCCTCGTCGCCGGCGAGGCCAGCGGCGACCTGCACGCCGCCAACCTGCTTCGCGCCCTGCGCGGCACGGGGGGGGAGGTGACGGCGTTCGGGGTCGGCGGCGAGCGTCTCCGCGAGGCGGGGCTCGACTGCATCGCCCGCAGCGAGGAGCTGTCGGTGATGGGCCTGGCCGAGGTGGCGCGGGACCTGCCGCGCCTGCTGCGGCTGGCCCGGCGGGTGCGCCGGGAAGCGCTGGCGCGGCGCCCCGACGTTGCCGTGCTGGTGGACTCCCCCGACTTCAACCTGCCCCTGGCGAAGCACCTGCACCGCGCCGGGGTGCCGGTGGCGGTCTACGTCTCGCCGCAGCTGTGGGCCTGGCGCTCGGGGCGGGTCCGGCGCATCCGGCGGGACGTTCGCCGCGTGCTGTGCATCCTCCCGTTCGAGGTGGACTTCTACGAGCGGCACGGGGTGCCCGCCGAGTACGTCGGCCACCCCCTGGTGGACGCCCTCGCACCCGTCATGGCGGCGCCGCCGGCTCGGCGCCGCGACCTCCTCGCGCTGCTTCCCGGCTCCCGGTGGCACGAGGTGGCGGCGCTGCTCCCGGGGATGCTCGGGGCGGTCGCCGAGCTCCGCCGCCGGCGCACGGGCCTGGCCGTGCGGCTGGTCGGCGCGCCGGGGCTCGATCCGGCCCGGTTGCGCTCGCAGGTGGGTGACGCCGGGGTCGAGGTGGTGACCGCCGACCGCCACCGCGCCCTGGCGGAGTGCAGCGCGGCGCTGGTGGCCTCCGGGACCGCGACCCTCGAGTGCGCCCTCCTCGACGTCCCCATGGTGGTAGGGTACCGACTGCACGCGCTGAGCTACTGGCTGGCGCGCCGCCTGGTCCGGGTGCCCCACGTCGGGCTCGTGAACCTGGTGGCCGGGGAGCGGGTGGCGCCGGAGCTCGTGCAGGACGACTTCCGCGCCGGGCGGCTCGCCGCCGAGGCGGAGGCGCTGCTCGGCGACGGCGGGGACCGGCAGCGGTCCGGGCTGGCGCGGGTGCGCGGGGCGCTGGGGGAGACGGGGGCCTCGGAGCGCGCGGCCCGGGCCGTGCGCGAGATGGCGGGGAACGACGGATGAGGACGCTGTTCAGGCTGCTCCGGTACCTCAAGCCCCACGCAGCGTGGGCGGCCACGGCCGTGGTCGGCATGGCCGGCGTGGCGGTCACGACCGTGTTCCTGATCTTCCTCATCTACCCGATCTTCGACCAGATGCTCGGGGCCGGGGCCGGCGAGAGCGTCCTCGGGCAGCGCACCGCCCAGGTGGAGAAGGCGGAGCAGCCGCACGCCTCGAAGGTGCCGGACGCCCCCGTGGTGCGCGAGCTCCGGAGCTGGTTCGACGGCGCCAAGCAACAGCTGCAACGGGTCGTCCCCAGCGAGGGCTGGGCCATCGTGGTGATCGCCATGGTCACCGTGTTCCTGAAGAACGCCCTGACGTACTTCGGGTCGTACGCGTTCTTCAGGACCGGGCTCGCGACCGTCAAGGACATCCGTGACGCCCTCCTGGACACCCTGCTCGGGCAGTCGCCGCACTTCTTCCAGCAGCAGCCCTCCGCCGTGCTCATGTCGCGGGTCACCAACGACGTGGAGCAGATCACCGCGGCGATCTCCGACCGCTTCGGTGACCTCTTCCAGGACTCGTTCACGGTGCTCGGCCTGCTCATCTACGTGTTCTCCCTGAACTTCCGCTTCGCCCTGGCCTCTCTCGTGGTGGCGCCGCTGCTGCTGTTCCCCATCGTCCACTTCGCCCGCAAGCTGCGCAGCCGTTCCCACCAGAGCCAGGAGCGCCTGGGCGAGATGAACACCGTCCTGGACGAGGTGCTGAAAGGCTACCGGGTGGTGCAGGCGTTCGGCATGGAGGCGTTCGAGTCGAGGCGCTTCCACGAGGCCACCCGGCGCCACTTCAAGGCCAACCTGCGCGCGCGCAAGATCCAGGCGCTCAACGCACCGGTGATGGAGGTGCTGGGGGCGGCCGGGATGCTGGCGCTGATCGGCTACGCCTCCCACCTGATCGCCACCGGCCGCATGACCCTGGGGATCTTCACCTCCTTCCTGTTCGCGCTGTACAGCATGTACGCCCCCATCAAGCGGCTCAACAAGCTCAACCTCGCCATGCAGATGGCCATCGCTGCGGGGGAGCGGGTGTTTCGCGTGCTCGACGCCCCCGTGGCCGTCCGGAACCGCGACGGCGCCCGCCCCATCGAGGGCGTCCGCCGGGCGATCCGGTTCGAGCACGTGTTCTTCCAGTACGAGGAGGGCAAGCAGGTCCTCCGCGACCTCGACATCACGCTTCCCGCCGGCCAGGTGGTGGCGCTGGTGGGGCCCTCGGGCGCAGGCAAGTCCACCTTCGCACAGCTCCTGCCGCGATTCTGGGACGTCACCGGCGGCAGGATCACGGTGGATGGCGTCGACCTGAGGGACATCGACCTGATCTCCCTGCGCCGTTGCCTGGGGCTCGTGACCCAGGAGACCGTGCTGTTCAACGAGACCATCCGCGCCAACATCGCCTACGGCCGCGACGAGGTGGACCAGGAGCGCCTCGAGGCCTGCGCCCGGGCGGCGTTCGCCCACGACTTCATCCAGGAGTTCCAGCAGGGGTACGACACCGTGGTGGGCGAGTCCGGACTGCGGCTGTCGGGGGGGCAGCGCCAGCGCATCGCGGTGGCACGGGCCCTCTACAAGGACCCACCGATCCTGATCCTCGACGAGGCCACCTCGGCGCTGGATGCCGAGGCCGAGGCGGTGGTCCAGAAGGCGCTGGAGAACCTGATGCACGGGCGGACGACACTGGTCATCGCCCACCGCCTGGCCACCGTGCGCAACGCCGACCACATCGCGGTGATGGAGGAGGGGCGCATCGTGGAGGAGGGGCGGCACGCAGATCTGCTGACCCGGGGCGGGCTGTACTCGCGGCTCGCCCACCTCCAGGGCATCACCAGCTAGGGCGGGGCGGAGCGGGGAAGAGGAGGAGAGATGGCGGACGCACTGCGCAGCATGACGGGGTTCGGCGCGGCGGAGGGCGCGCTGTCGGCGCGGCTGTCCGCGTCGGTACGGCTCACCTCCGTGAACGGGCGGTTCCTGGAGCCTTCCGTGCGCACACAGCCCCGGTTCGACACCGCCGCCCTCGAGGCGGCGCTGCGCTCGGTGCTGGCGGAGAGGATGTCGCGCGGGCGCGTCCAGGTGCTGGTGCTGCTGCAGGTGCTGCAGGCCGGGGGCACCGGGCTCGCCTTCCACTGGGAGGTCGCCGAGGCGCTTCTGGCGGAGCTGGACCACGCGCCGGCGGGGCTCGACCTGGCGCCGGTCTCGCTGCGCGACCTGCTGTCGCTGCCGGGCTTCGCCGAGGGGCTCGGCGAGGTGGCGCTGGACGAGGCGGAGCAGCAGGCGCTGCTGGCCCTCGTCGCCGCGGCCCGCGACGCGCTGGTGGCGGTCCGGGAGCAGGAGGCGGCGGCGCTGCTACCCCAGGTGGAGGGGGAGGTCGCGATCCTGGACGGCTTCGCGGACTGGCTCGACGGGATCAACGGCCAGGTCCAGCAGGTTCTCATGGCGCGGCTGCGGGAGCGACTGGCCACGCTCCTCGAGGGCGTGACCCTGCCCGAGGACCGGCTCCTCACCGAGGCGGCTCTGGGCGCGGACCGCGCCGACGTCTCCGAGGAGATCCAGCGCCTCCGCGCCCACCTCGACCACCTGCGCCGGCTGCTCGCGGGGGGCGGCCCGGTGGGCAAGAAGCTCGACTTCCTCATCCAGGAGCTGCTCCGCGAGATCAACACCGCGGGTTCCAAGTGCCGCGAGGCCGGGATGGGCGAGCGGGTGGTCGAGGCCAAGGCCGCGGTGGAGAAGCTGCGCGAGCAGGCCGCCAACTTCGAGTAGCCGGCGCCCGCGGCGGCGCTGCGGTAGAATCGCCCACTTCAGGGGGTCCGTCATGCGGGACGCTGAGATTCGTGATCTTCCGGGGCTCGTCGGCGAGGACGTGCGCATCCACGGCTGGCTGTACAATGCGCGCTCCTCGGGCAAGCTCCGCTTCCTCGTGGTCCGGGACGGCTCGGGCTACCTCCAGGCGGTGGTGTTCAGGCCGGGGGTCGACGAGGCCGTCTGGGACGAGGCCGGACGGGCCACCCAGGAGTCCTCGCTGTGGGTCGAGGGGAAGGTCAAGCAGGACGACCGCGCCCCCGGCGGCGTCGAGCTCCAGGTCTCCGCCGTCGGCATCGTGCAGCTGTGCCCCGACTACCCCATCACGCCCAAGGAGCACGGGCCCGACTTCCTGCTCAACAACCGGCACCTGTGGCTGCGCTCGCGGCGCCAGCACGCCGTCCTGCGGGTGCGCAACGAGCTCGTCTTCGGCATCCGGGACTTCTTCTACCAGCGCAACTTCGTCAACATCGACTCGCCCATCCTCACGCCGGCCGCGTGCGAGGGGACCTCGACCCTGTTCGAGACCGACTACTTCGGGGAGAAGGCCTACCTGTCGCAGTCCGGCCAGCTCTACCTGGAGCCGGCGGCGGCGGCCCACGGCAAGGTGTACTGCTTCGGGCCCACGTTCCGCGCCGAGAAGTCCAAGACCCGCCGCCACCTCATGGAGTTCTGGATGGTGGAGCCCGAGGTGGCGTGGCTGCGCTTCGACGGCCTGCTCGACCTCGCCGAGGAGTTCGTCTCGTCGCTGGTGGCCCGCGTCCTCGACCGCTGCACCCAGGAGCTCGAGTGGCTGGAGCGGGACGTCTCCAAGCTCGAGCCCGCGGCGAGCCGCCCCTACCCGCGCATCGACTACGGCGACGCCGTCGAGAAGCTCAAGGGCAAGGGGTTCGACGTCGCCTTCGGCGACGACTTCGGCGGCGACGAGGAGACCGCCCTGGCCGACGAGTCGGGGCGGCCGGTGATGATCACCCGCTTCCCCACGGCCATCAAGGCGTTCTACATGGAGCCCGACCCCGACGACCCGGCCCGGGCGCTGGCGGTGGACGTCATCGCCCCGGAGGGGTACGGCGAGATCATCGGCGGCAGCGAGCGCATCGCCTCCTACGAGAAGCTCGAGGAGCGCATCCGCGAGCACGGCCTGCCGCGCGAGTCGTTCGAGTGGTACCTGGACGTGCGGAAGTACGGCGGCTTCCCGCACTCCGGCTTCGGCATGGGCATCGAGCGCGTGGTGTCGTGGCTGTGCGGCCTGCAGCACCTGCGCGAGGCGATTCCCTACCCGCGCATGCTCAACCGCCTCTACCCCTGACGGGCCTTCAGCGCGTCCGCCCCACCCGCCGGCGCACGCTCCGGTCCTCCGGGGGCGGCTGGTAGGCGGCGAGGTCCAGGGCGAGCACCCCGGTGCCCTGGGTGGCCGCGTAGAGCCGCGAGCCGTCCGGCGCCACGGAGATGGCGTAGGGCCCCCAGGTGCCGAGCACCGGCTCCAGCAGCGTCCACGATGCCCCGGCGTCGCTGCTGCGCCACACGCCCCGTTCGGTGCTGGCGTAGACGGTGCCCGCCCGCACCGGGTCCCGCGCGATGGAGCCGGCGGAGTCCGTGCACTCGTACTGCCCCGGGTTGTCGGGTCCGCCCGGGGTCCACGCGCACTGGATGTCCATCCCCTCCGAGGACGGCGCCCAGGTGAGGCCGCCGTCGCCGCTGCGGAACACGCCGGCGGCGGTGGCGGCCAGCACCACCGAGCTGCCGCGGGGGAACGCGAAGGAGCCCGCCTCCACCGACGACATGATCCCGCCGCGCTGCCAGGTCGCTCCGCCGTCGGTCGAGCTCAGCACGACGGGCACCGCGTGCTCCCAGGGCGGCGGGTTCTCCCAGAGGCCCACGAGCACGTGGCGGAAGTCGTTCGGATCCACCGCGACGCTCACCGGACGCGCCTCCTCGCCGGTGTCGACCGGATCCCAGTGCAGCCCACCGTCGAGGGTCCGGAACAGCCCGGACTGCGTCGCGGCCCAGGCGTCGGCCGGTTGACGCGGGTTCACGGCGAGCCCGGCGGACCACTGGTAGTCCCCGGTGGGGAGCCCCTCGGAACGCTCTTCCCAGGTGGCGCCGCCGTCGCGGCTGACGCTCACCGTCCCCCGGGCCGCGAGGTAGAGCACGCCCGAGGGTGAGGACGCCGCCTGTGCCGGCGCGTAGGGCGCCTGACGGTCGAACTCCAGCGCCCTCGTCCAGCCGCCGGCCGGATCCCGGGCGAAGAGGCCGGAGGTGTCGGCGGCGAAGAGGCGCCCCGATCCCCCGGGGTCGGCGAACACCACCTCGAGGGCGGTGGCGTTGAGCCCCGCGGCCGAGGGCGTCCAGCTGACGCCGCCGTCAGCGGTGCGGAGGACCCCGGACTGCGATGCGGCGACGAGCCGGCGCCGATCGGACGGGTCCGCGGCGAGGACGCTGACGGCGCTGGACGGGACGGGCAGCGGCACGGGGATCCACACCGCCTCCCCGCCGGCGATGCGCAGGACTCCGCCCTGGGAGGCGGCGTAAAGGGTATCGCCCCCCTGGTCCGGGACGATCAGCCGGATGCCGTAGTAGGAGTGCCCGTCGTCGAGGGGCAGCGCCTCCCAGGTGGCGCCATGGTCGGTGCTGCGCAGCAGCGGGCCGCGTGCCACCCACGCGTACAGCCAGCCGTCGCGGAACGGGCTGAAGGTGGGCGTCGCGGACGGCATGGACGCTCCCTGGTACCGAAGCTCCTCCCAGGTGAGGCCGCCGTCGAGGCTGTGGTGAAGGCCCTCGCTGCTCCGGGCAACCAGCTCGTCGGGGTCGGTGGCGCCCACCGTCACGCAGCACGCGCCGCGGGGAGGGAAGAGCGGCTGCCTGAGCCACGTCGTCCCGCGGTCCGGGCTGCGGTAGAGGACGCGGATGGAGGCGCCCGTGTCGCCGCTCGCCACCGCCGTCGCGTAGAGCACGCGAGGATCCGAAGGGGCCTGGACGACGGTATCCAGCCAGGGCTTCCAGCCGAACAGGGGATCAGGGTCCGCCAGGGTGATGCGGCGCCACGCGCCTCCCCCGTCGTCGGAGAGGTACAGGCCCGAGGCGAGCCTGGCGACGAGCCGCTGCCCGTCAGCCGCGACCGCGAGCCCCCAGACGTCGTCGGCGCCCAGCTCCCGGGCCCAGAGCGACCAGGTGGCGCCGAAGTCCTCGGAGCGGTAGAAGCCGCCCCGGTTGAGACCGGCGAGGAGCACTCCGGCGTGTGACGGGTCGGCGGCCAGGACCGAGACCGCGCCTCCCTCGGGCCCGAGCCGGACCCAGCCGGGACCGGCGGAGGCCGTGGCCGCCGCAAGGAGCAGGACCGCGAGCAGCACCGGTGCGCGCCGCAGAGCGTTCGTGGGGTTCATGCCGCCTCCTGGATCCCGGGCGGGCCGGCCGGTGCGTTCCCGGCCTCCCTCCGTCTGTGAACTGTCACGATTCTATCACCGGATCGGCTCAAGTGTTCGCCCGCAGGTCGTTGGGGTGGGCCGCCGTTCCGCCCCGCTTCCGCCCCGCCTCGACGTAGCCGCCGGGGCCCGGCTCGTTGACACCCGGCACGCAGCGGGACATGATTGTCGTGTAGATGTCTATTTTTCCCATGATCGGAAGCGGCAGCTGCCCGGTGCGCGTCCCGGAACGGGCGGTGCACGGGTGGACGCGGAGGAGGAGGCGGTGATGAAGACGGCGCGACCGGCTGCGGAGCAGGCGGTGCGGAAGGGCGTTGTGGCGATGGCGGGAGGCTTGCTTCTCGCGGTGGCCTTCGCCGGCGGTGCGGGGGCGGCGCAGCCGGACTTCGCGGCGATGCTGCAGCGCACGTTCGCGACGCTGGGGCCGTACTCCTCGAGCCCCGGCCCGTTGCCGCGCGCCAGCGAGTCCCCCGACCTCGGCCTGGAGGGGATCTGGGCCTACGACCCCGACGACGGCTCCCGCCGGCGGCTCGCACCGCTGACGTGGGGGCACGCCTTCGGGGCCGATTTCGGACCGATGTGGTCGAGCGACGGCGCCGCGCTGTTCGCGGCCGGGGACCACCTCGTCTTCGAGGCGATTCCGGCGTACCTGGAGCTCGACGCGGTCACCCTGCGCCTGGAGCGGCGCTACGCCCCGGTGGACGTGACCCGGTGGCCCACCTGGACCGTCCAGGGCCCGGTGGTGCCGGATGCCCTGGCCGAGGCGACGGGGACCGCGGCGGGCGTGGTCGGCTTTCCCGTCTGCACGGCGTCGGTGACGAGCGCCGGGGGGGTCTTCTCGTGCGAGCCCGTGGTGTTCCCCGATGCGCCGTTCGCGGTGACCGGGGAGGCGACCGACCAGGCGCCGCTGGCCGTCAGGCGGGGGCCGCGCCCCGACGACGGCGGCGTCCGCACCCTGACCAGCCTGTGCGGGCTGCAGATGAGCACGTGGGACGCCGGCGGGCTGTGGACGCTGGATCCGCAGGCGAAGGGTGTGTGGCTCGCCCTCCGCGAGGAGGGAGCGGCCCGGTTCATGGCGCTGACCGGGACGGGGCTCGGCGGTCCGTTGACGTTCACCTTCGGCGGGCTGCCCGACTTCGGCGGGAAGCCGGCGTACGCGTCGCTGTTCTTCTGGCATCCGGCCCGGCGGGAGTTCCTCCTCAGGGCGGGCGAGATCGGCGGCTACGGGTTCGGGGACGAGGACCTCTTCGCCCTCGACGAGGACCTCAACGTCGTCCGCACGGTGGCGGAGCACCTGGCGACGGACCCGGTCTCGGAGAAGCCGCTGCCCGACCGCCTCGCCGCCCTGCCCGGCACGCTGCCCGAAACCTACGAGCAGGCCATCCCCATCGTGGCCCACGCTCCGGGCAAGGAGGGCACGTTCTGGACCTCGGACCTGTGGCTGTACAACCCGTCGGAGACGGCGACCACGGTGACCGTTCGCCGGGTGGCGGCGCCGGACGGTGAGAAGACCGTCGACCTCGCGCCCCACGCCTCGGTGCGCATCCCCGACGCGCTGGCCTGGGCGGGGGGCGGGCCGGAGGGCGACGGCGTCACCCACGACGCCCTGGTCCTCACCTCGCCGTACCGGTGGGGCGCGCAGGTGGTGGCCGTCTCCCGCTCGCTGACGCCGGCCCCGGAGGCGGACCTGGCCGCCGCCGGCGGTACCCTCGGCCACGCGGTCACGGCGGTCCCCACACGGCTGGGCTACTCCAACCACCTGCCGGTCGAGGTCTCGCAGGAGGGGCTCACCAGCGTTTCCAGCGACTCGCGGCTCCTGCTCGACCTGCGCGAGGCCGGGCGGTTCCGGCACAACGTGGGCGTCGTCAACGACAGCGCCGATCCCATCGAGGTCAGCCTGACGGCGGGCGTCCACTTCTGGCACGCGGCGCCGGGACAGGTGCGGACGTTCACCGTCGCGCCGCACTCGGTGCGGATCGTCGACGTCGAGACGCTGGCCGGCGGCGCGCCGGTGGTGATGCTGGCGGCCTCGCGCCCGTGCATCATCTGGAGCTCCATGGTCGACAACGTCAGCGGCGACGCGTCGTTCGTGCCGTTCACACAGCTCTACCTGCGAGGCGACGAGGAGATCCGCTCCGCCATCCCGGTGGTGGCCCACACGCACGGGAGCCACGGCACCGAGTGGGTCACCGACGTCTACTACGACCGTGCCTTCGACGACCACGGCTCGGACGAGGAGGACCTCTACTCCTACGCGCCCGAGGCGCACTTCCACCCGTCGTCGCCTTCGGTGTGCGGCGGCGTGGCGGCGGGCGCCGAGCTGACGGTGCCGTCGCTGGCGGCGCCGCCGGTGGCCGGCGACGTGGTGCGGGCGTTCGCCCCGTGCGCGGCGGACGCCGACGTCAAGGGCGCCCTGGAGATCCACACGGGGTCGTGGATGAGCGCGTGGTCGCGCACCTACACCACCCGGGCCGACGGCGGCACCTACGGCAGCACGCTGCCGCTCTACCCCTACCACGGCTGGCCGGTGCAGCACTTCGCCGGGATCGAGGTGTCCCCGGGAACCCGCGTCAACCTGGGCCTGTACAACGGCGACCCGGACCACGCCATCGCGCACCGGCTGACGCTCCACGCGGCGGACGGCACCGTCGCCGCGGAGCGCACGCTCACCCTGGAGCCCTGGGCCAGCGTCCAGGACGGTCTGGAGGTCATGCTCGGCGTCCCCTACGGCTCGATCCCGGCGGGCACCTACGGTCTCACCGTGCTGCCCCTGGACGACCCGGCGGCGGAGGTCGAGGGTCGCAGCTGGGCGTACGTCTCCCTGGTCGACAACGTCACCGGCGACCCCACGAACTGGTGGTAGGAGGGGCAAGCCGCGGTGGCGGCGGGGGGGCCGGGCGAGGGCTGTCGCCGGCGTGCGCGCTCACGATCTTGGTGCGGGCCCTCGAGGCGCGGCGGGCCGTTTCGGTCCGAGGCGGGGCGGGCGTCACTTCCCGAGCAGGAGGGGCATCACCACCAGGCCGATCATGTCCTGGAGCATGTGCATGACGATCGGGGCCACCAGGCTGCCGCGCCACAGGTAGACGAGGGCGAAGACGAGGCCGAGGAAGCCTACGGCGGCCATGCCGGCGGTGCCCTCGTAGCCGTGTCCCAGGGAGAACACCACGGCGGACAGGAGCACCGCCGCGAAGGTGCTCGACGTCGCCTGGGCGAAGCGGCGGAGCAGGTAGCCGCGGAAGATCGTCTCCTCCGCGATGCCCACGACGACGACGAGCAGCGCGGCCAGAACCATCTCGCCGGGCCCGGTGGCCTTGAGGAACGACGGCAGGTGGGCCGGCGCCGACAGCCCGCCGTGGGTGAGCAGGCCCTCGAGGCCTCCGGCGGCGAAGTAGGTCGGCACGAACAGCACGGCGCCCACCACGGCCTCCTGGAAGACCGGGCCGCGCCACCCGAGGGCGGCCACGCCCTCGCCGTTACGCCAGAAGAAGTAGGCGACCAGCGCGACCAGGGAAAGGTCCTGGAAGATGGTGCCCACGGCCAGGGTCGTGAAGCCCATGACCGCCGTGCGAAGGGCGAACAGCGAGATCACCAGCGAGGGCACGAGGATGAGCAGCACCACGCCCAGCTCGCGGCCGACCACGGCGCGGGGGGGCGCGGGCGGCCCCAGCGGGGGAAGCTGCGGTGCCTCCAGGGAGGGCTCGCCGGGGAGCGTTCCGGTGTCGTCGGGGAAGGTCATGCGCGTGTCACCACCCACCCCAACTCTACCGGCGCCGCCGCGATTCCGCCGCCGGACGCGGCCCGCTGGCGGCGGGCGGCTACCTCCGGTCCATCGCCGCCTGGCCCAGAACGAGGGTGGCCCGCACCGTGCCGGCGCGCGGGTGGCTCGCCGTCACCGAGAGCGCGGTGCCCGCGGGGGCGGAGACGATCCAGTCCGCCACGGCCCGGTCCGGCGTGCCCGGGGTGTAGCCCCACCACGTCGCCGTCGACCGCTGCCCGGAGCGTCCCTGGAGCTGGCCCAGAGAGCGCCGCGCCGAGCCCTCGACCAGGCGCGCGCCGCCGGGCAGGGCGAGGTCGGCCTCGACGCCGCCGACGACCTGCTCGTCGATGGCCTCCTGGGAGCCGTTGGTGGGCAGCCAGCCGGTGTTCTCGACCACCAGCCGGACCCGCCACGTCGACTCCCCGGCCGGCTCGGCGGTGAAGGAGCGGACCGCCAGGCGCGGCGTCGCCAGGCCGAGGTACACGAGCCAGTCGGAGTGCGGCTCGACCTCCTTCTCGAGGCGGTCGAAGGGGATGTTGTACCAGGAGCGGATGAGGTCGAAGCCGCCGATCTCGACCGGTCCGAGCTGGGGGTGGTCGAAGGGGTGCCACGGCACGAAGCCGTCGCCGTGGAGCTCGGTGTCGCTCCAGTGCAGGAGCTTGAGCTCGTCGTCCACGGAGTGGAAGCCGAACAGCCAGGCCGACTCGGGCGTGTCGCCGAGCTCGATCCCGGCGGCCTTCAGCGGGTTCCAGAACTCGGTGATGAACGAGAAGATGCCCCGCCGGTTGTACAGCCACCCGAAGGCGCTGGGGATGTACGACTCCTGCTCGTCGCTGCGCAGGTCGAGGTACGACATGGCGCGGTAGCCGGTGAGCTTGGCGGCCTCCGCCGGACAGTGTCTTGTAGATCTGCGCGTCGGCGGCGGGGACGTGCTCGCCGAGGTTGACGGGGGGCGTCAGCACCAGGCCCCCGAAGGTGTGGCAGGTGACGTGCGCCACGATGTTGGGACGGTCCGCGATGGCCTTGACGTAGGCGGCGATCTCCGGCTCCGAGGTCGGGTAGGGGCCGGCCTGGGCGTTGACGGGGGTGGAGCGGTGGTCGCCGGGGAAGTTCATGCCGAAGTCGAGGCCGTCGAGGGCCGGCGGGTCGGCGATGGTGGCGCCGTCGTAGTCGACGATGTCGCCCTCGGGCAGCACCCGCCAGTAGTCGCCGCCGACCTCGTCGGGCTCCCGCGCGACGAGGAGCCGGGGGTCGCCCGGGTAGACCTTCCACGGACCGTTGGGGTCGCGGAGCGCATGAACACGGTGCGGCCGTCGCCGTCCATGTCGCGGGAGTGGATGCCGGGGGCGGGGACGGGGCTGGGGTAGGGCCGGTCGACGGAGCGGATGAAGCGGCCCTGGTCGAGGGTGGCCTCGACGCCGTCGGGGCTCATGCGGGGCAGCACGTAGACGGCCGGGTGTCGAGCAGCCGGGTGACCTGGGGGTCGCTGCCGTAGCTCCGGCAGCAGCTTCCAGACGAAGTGGATGGCGGCGACGCCGCCGCCCCACTCGGTGGCGTGCATGTTGCCGTCGACGACGATGGCCGGCTTCTCGAAGCGCCGGACCGGTGGCGTGGTTCGTCAGGGTGAGGAACCACATCTGCGCGCCCCTCGGGGGTCACGCCGAGGCTTTCAAGCGCCAGGATGCCGGGGCGCGCAGCCGCCCAGGAGCGCAACAGCGCGGTCATCTCGCCGTAGCGCAGGATGTGGTCGAACGGGGAGCGGGGCCACCGCGGCGGTCGCGGTGCCGCAGCGGCCTGCGCAGGAGCGGCCGTGGCGCCGGCGGCGACGCACGCGAGGCCCAGCGCAGCCGAGGAGGATGAAAGGCTTCCTGTTCGAGGTCATGGTCTTCCTTCCCTTCGGTGCTGCCATCGTTGCCCCGCGGCGGTGCGTGGCGTCAGGTGGGGCCGTGCCGTCCGAACGGCAGCCGCTACGGCCGCCCGCCGCCGACGGGGTGGACCCGGTGCTCTCCGGCGGCCGCGCGCAGCAGCCCGCGCATGCGCTCGAACGAGGACCGGATGACCTCAGGCGTGAACGCCGTGAAGCCGAAGACGAGCCCGGGGCGGGTCGGTCTCATCGAGTAGTGCGACAGCGACGGGACGTCGAAGCCCGCATCGGCAGGCGGCGGGACCAGGCGTCGTCGTCGGCTCCCTCCGGCAGCAAGCCGATGAGGTTCATGCCCGCCGTCCGTGTGCTCGAAGGCGAGGGGCAGGTCGGCGCCCCGGAACAGCTCGAGGAAGAGCGCCTGCCGCTCCGCGTACGCCCGGCGGCAGCGCCGGATGTGCGAGTAGAATGCCCCGCTCTCGAGGAACAACGCCAGCGTCGCCTGGTCGACGAGGGGCAGGTGGTCATCGTTGAGGTGCTTGACCTCCATGAACCGCTCCACCAGCGGCTCCGGCAGGACGACGTAGCCGAGCCGGAGCGAGGGGAACAGGAGTCTTGCTGAACGTTCCCGTGTAGACTACGCGGCCGCTGCTGTCGAGGCTCTGCAGGCTGGGCAGCGGCGGCGCCCCGTAGCGCAGCTCCGAGTCGTAGTCGTCCTCGATGATCCAGGTCCGCGTGCGGCCGGCGAAGTCGATCAGGGCCAGGCGGCGCGCCAGGGAGAGCGAGACGCCGGTGGGGAACTGGCGCGACGGCGTGGTGTAGATGAGCGAGATGTTGCCGCTCCTGCCCGCCGGCACCCGGAGCCCCTGCTCATCGATGGGTCCGGGAACGATGGTCGCGCCGGCGTTGCGGCAGGCGAGGCGAGCCTCGATGTAGCCCGGGTCCTCGATGTAGGCGCGGTCGTTCGGCGACAGCAGCAGCGACGCCAGCAGGAAGAGCGCCTGCTGCGACCCCGAGGTGATGACGACCTGGCGCCAGTCGCAGTGCACTCCGCGGTGGTCGCGCAGGTACGAGGCGACGTTCTGCCTGAGGGCCGGCAGCCCCGCGACGCACGACGCCTGGTAGTGGAGCAGGTTGCGGCCCTCGCGGCGCATGGCACGGCCGCGCATCCGGTTCCAGATCAGCAGGGGGAAGAGACCGACGTCGGGCTGGCACGGGCGGAACGGCCGTGGGGGCGACAGGCGGGTCTCCGCCGCCTCGGAGGGCTTCACGGCCGCGCCACCGGAGCGGGGCGGGCGCCTGGAGTGCTGCGACAGGGTGATCCAGGAGCTGACGAAGACGCCGGCCCGCGGGATCGACTCCAGGAACCCCTCGCTGGTCAGCCGGTCGTAGGCGTAGACCACGGTGTTGCGGGAGACCTTCAGCGCGGCCGCCAGGTCCCGGGTGGAAGGGAGGGCGTCGCCGGGGGCGAGCGCCCCGCCCTGGATCAGGTCCCTGATCTGCCGGGCGAGCTGGTCCTGCAGCGTTGCGCGGATCGAGCGGTCGAGCCGGAGTTCTCCGAGCGTTCGCATCTCCACTCCCCCCCGGATCATAGCGGATGGCCGCCCCGGCCGGGCCGCCGGTCAGGCCCTGCACGCCCGCCTCCGGTCGAGCGCGCGAAAGACGAAATAGAGGGGGACCCCTGCGAGGATCAGGGCCACCCCCGTCACAGCCTGCCAGAACGTCGCCACGAACGAGCTCACGACGATGCCGGCTGTGGCGAGGACGAAGAAGACTGGGGTCACCGGGTACCAGGGGCAGCGGTACGGGCGGGCGAGGGCCGGCTCGCGGCGGCGCAGCACCACGACCCCGGCGACGGCGAGGCCGTAGAAGATCCACGAGGTGAACACGTATGACGTGAAGAGCTGCTGGAAGCTTCCCACCATGGTGAACACGGCCGCGAACAGCCCCTGGACCACGGTGGCCGATCACGGGGGTGTGGAAGCGCGGACTGATCCGCGCGAGCGAGTGGAAGAAGAGGCCGTCCTTCGCCATGGCGTAGTTGACCCGGGCCGCGCCGAGGATGATCCCGTTGATGGTGCCGAGGATGGAGACGGCGATCAGCAGGGAGATCAGCACCGCCGCACCCTGTCCGAGGGCTTGCTGCACCGCGTCGGCGGCGACGCGGCTGGTCCCCCGGATCTGCGCCGGCGCGAGCACCGCGTAGTAGGCGAGGTTCACCACGATGTAGATGACGAGGGTGAGCCCGGTGCCGATCAGCAGGCTGCGCGGCAGGGTGCGCGTCGCGTCGCGGACCTCGCCCGCCGCGAAGGAGATGAAGTGCCAGCCGTCGTACGCCCACAGCACTGCCACCAGGGCCACGCCGAAGCCCACCACGGTGGCGCCGGACCCTCGGGCGCCCAGTGCGCGCGGAGCATCGAGGTGCTCCCGTGCGCGTACAGGAACGCGGTCATCACCGCGATGCCCCCAATCTTGACGGCGGTGAGCAGGTTCTGGACCCACTTGCCCACGGCGACTCCGAGGCAGTTGATGACGACGAAAGCCGCGAGGCAGGCGAGCTGCAGCACCTTGCGCTGCGGCTCAGTGAGCCCGAGGATCGGCGCGGCGTACAGGCCCATGGCCGTGACCAGCGTGGCCAGGCCCCCGGCGTGGATCAGCGCCATCGCGCTCCAGCCGTACACGAAGCCGACCCCGCGGCCGTAGGCCCTGGTCAGGTAGACGTAGAGACCGCCGGCGGCGGGGAGCGCCGCGCCGAGCTCGCTGAGCGCCGCCGCGCCGCAGAGGCTGAGAAGCCCCCCGAACGTCCACACCCCGACCACCGCCGCCAGGGAGTCGAGCTGCATGGCGATGCTGCCGGCCATCAGGAAGATGCCCGACCCCACCATGATGCCGAGGATCAGCGAGACCGAGTCCCACAGGCCGAGGGAGCGGACGAGGGTGGCGGCTCCGTCTCCGGCCCCGGCGGCCGGTGCGGTTCCGGCGACGGCGGTCACCGCGGGCCCCGCTCCGGGGCCCTCGTCACGACTCTCCCTCGGGGCGGTCGTGGTTGGCGAGCCTGACGGCCTCCCCCAGCTCGCGGCGGCGGGGGTCTTCCGACGCGGCGAAGCGGGCGGCCACCGCCAGGGCGTCCTTCTTGGGCTCGTCCTGGCCCAGCTTGAACTTGCCCTCGAGCCGCTCGATCTCGAGGTCGAACCCGAGGATCGCCGGCAGCCGGCGGGTGATCTCGGAGTGGGGAACCTCGTCCATATGCCAGCCGCCGGGGATCGAACGCTCCATGCGGTCGTTGAGGCCCTCGAGGGCGGCCTCGAGCTCCCCGTCCGTGTGCGCCCTGACGCGCCCGTAGCAGTGGACCGCCGTGTAGTAGTAGGTGCCCGGCATGTCGCGGCCGGGGTACCAGCTCGGTGTGACGTAGCCCGCCGGCCCGTGGAACACTGCGAGCGCCGGCGTGGACGCGTGGAGGAGGACCTGGCTGTGACGGTTCGCCCGGGCGACATGGCCGACGAGGACCCCGTGTCGTCCCCGCGAGCGGTCGAGCAGGAGCGGGAGGTTGGTGGCCAGGGGGCCCTGCTCGTCGTTGCTGAGGAGCAGCGCCCACGGATTGGCCTCGATGAGGTCGTAGGCGTCCTCTTCCGAGCGGGGTGACCAGCAGGATCTCACGAACATGACGCCTCCATCGGCTTTCGGTCGCTCCGATCCGCTCGAGGGCGGCGCGTCCGGCACCGTCGTCCCTCCGGGAGAGCCCGCCAGCGGCCCGGACCGGTCCCGCAGATCGCAGATCATCGTGCCCGTCTGCCTGGTTCCCGTAAAGGCCCAGCTTTGGTTCTATGGGTGGTGCCAGCCCGGGGCCTCGCGGCGGTCTCGGGGCCGGCGCGGGGCCGGCGCCTCCGGGTCCCCGGTCTCTGCGGCCGGGGCACCGGGAACGGGCCGGAGAAGGGTCTTCCGGGGGTCGCTGGCCGCCCCGCCTCCGGGGCCCCGGCGGCGCCCCGCGGGGGCCGGCCGGCCACCGTCCCGGTGGTACTCTGAGCGGTCTCCGGAGCGCGGAGCGGTCGCGGCTACGGCGAGCCAAGTACCGAGAGGGCAGGCTTTTGCGAACGAACCCTGACGATTCGTCTCTGGCACCATCGAAGTGTAAAGGTCTGGGTCTTGTCTGATGCCAGACGGGGCGCGAGCATCCGAGGCTAGAGATGCTGTCCCGGCCGGGCGGGCCCGGCGCACGATGAGACGCGATGGTCTTTCTTGAATCGGCAGGGGAAGGAGCTGGAGATGAGACTCGCACTGGCAATCACCCTCATGGCGCTCGGCCCGAGCCTGGCGGGCGCGCAGACCCCGGAGGAGGCGCGCCGGCGCAGGGAGGCGCGTTCGTCGACACGTGCCGCTATGACGCGAACGCTCCCCGCGTCGTGCTCCAGGGCACGGTCAAGGACGCTGACGGCGGCGTGCTCCTCGGCGCCACGGTCACGCTGGAGTGCGGGGCCTTCAGGCAGGACGTGCGGACGGGAGGTGACGGCACGTACCGCCTCACCGTCGCGGCGGGGTCCTACCAGGTCGACATCGACGCCCCCGGCTTCCAGCCCTGGGCCGAGACCGTCGAGCTGGCCAGTCCGGGGCCGGTGACGCGGGACTTCACGCTGCAGATGGGCGCCTTCTCGAGCATCGTCACCGTCACGGCGCCGGGCGGCTTCGTGGCGGGGTCCTCCACCACCGCGACCAAGACGGACGCGCCGCTCATCGAGATCCCGCAGTCGGTTTCCGTGATCACCCACGACCAGATGAACGCCCGCAACGTCCAGACCGTCAACGAGGCCATTCGCTACACCGCGGGCGTCGACGTGGACACCTACGGCAACGAGCCCCGCTACGACTGGATCAACATCCGGGGGTTCGACCAGTCCACCTACGGCCTGTTCCGCGACAACTCGAGGTGGCAGAGCGGCCAGGTGTCCGGCCAGATCGACCCTTACCTCCTCCAGGAGGTGGACGTGGTGAAGGGCCCGAGCTCGGTGCTGTACGGGCAGAACCAGCCGGGTGGCCTCGTCAACCTGGTGACCAAGCGTCCGACGGCCCAGGCGTTCCAGGAGCTCGTGGTCAACTACGGCAGCTTTGACCGCAAGCAGGTGCAGACCGACATCGGCGGCCCCCTCGACAAGGACGGGCACTGGCTGTACCGCTTCACCGGGCTGTACCGCAAGAGCAACACCCAGGTGAACTTCATTCCGGACGACCGGTGGTTCGTGGCTCCCGCGATCACGTGGTCGCCGTCCAGCGCCACCACCCTCACGCTCCTCGCCGACTACCAGCACGACTCCACCGGGTGGAGCCAGTTCCTGCCCTCGGAGGGGACGTTCCGCAGCAACCCCAACGGCCGCATCCCCGTCGACACCTTTACCGGTGAACCCGGCTACGACTACTTCCACCGCAACCAGTGGTCCATCGGCAGCCTGTTCGAGCACCGCTTCAACGAGACCGTGGCGCTCCGCAGCACCATCCGCTACTCGAGCATCCGCTACGACGGCAAGGACGTGTTCGGCGGCGGGCTGCAGGAGGACCTGCGCACGCTCAACCGCTTCGCGTTCGGCAACGAGCTGGACCTCCGCCTCCTCACCACCGACACCAACGCCTACATCCGCGCGCGGACGGGGAGCGTGGCGCATTCCATCCTGGTCGGCGTCGACTACTCCACCTCCGAGTCCACCATCGTCAGCGGCTTCGCGATGGCGCCGTCCATCGACATCTACCACCCGGTCTACGGGGCGCCAATCCCGGCGCTGTTCACCTACTACGACACCAGCCAGCCGTTGAAGCAGACCGGCGTCTACCTCCAGGACCACATGAAGGTGGGCGAGCGGTTCGTCGCCACGGCGGCCGTCCGCCACGACTGGACCAACCTCACCACCACCGACCGCATCGCCGGCACAAGGGTCAAGCAGGAGCCGGGCGAGACCACCGGCCGCGTCGGCTTCAGCTACGTGACCGAGGCGGGAATCGCGCCCTACGTGAGCTACTCGACCTCGTTCCTGCCGGTGAGCGGCGTGAACTTCTACGGCAGCCCGTTCCAGCCCACCAAGGGCGAGCAGATCGAGGGCGGCGTGAAGATCCAGCCCAGGTACTCGGACAGCTTCATCACGGCGTCGGTCTACCAGATCTCCCAGACCAACGTGACCGTCCCCGACCCCACGAACCCCCTCAACAGCCTGCAGCAGGGCGAGGTGCGGTCGCGAGGCTTCGAGCTCGAGGCCGTGGGCCACGTGGCCGAGGGTCTCAACCTGGTCGGGTCCTACTCCTACCTGGATCAGAAGGTCACGAAGACCACCGATCCGACGGCCCTCGGCAAGCGGCCGCCGCTGGCCCCGGACCACCTGTTGGCGGCCTCGGCCGACTACACCCTGACCCGGGGAGCGCTGGCGGGCCTCGGCCTCGACCTCGGCGTGCGCTTCGTCGGCACGCGGGCGGGTGACAACGCCAACACCATCGAGGTGCCGTCCTACACCCTCGTGGACGCGTCGGCGCGGTACCTTTTCGGCCAGATGGAGCTCCAGGTCAGCGCGACCAACCTCCTGAACAAGACGTACGTGGCCGTCTGCACGTCTCCGTCGTACTGCAACTACGGCTTCGCCAGGTCGGTCATGGCGACGCTCCGCTACAGGCTGTAGCCTTCGAGGCGGCTGCCGGCCCGCGCGCGCGACGCGTCCCGCGCCGGGCCGGCGGCACCCCCTCGGTGTCTGGGTGACACGGGCCGCGGCGCCCGGTTCGGGATGAGGGAGATGACGACGAGCGAACGCGGGGACAGGGCGAAGGGGATGGCCGGCGACCTCGATCCGGACATCCGCCGGTTCGTGGACGCTGTCAGCACGGCGTGGGCCCGGCATCCCGCGCTGGACACGGTGTCGCACGAGGAGGCGCGGCGCATTGCGGAGCAGGTCCGGGCACCCTGGACCCACGGTGGACCCCGCATGGCGGCGGTCACCGGGTACGAGGTCCCCACGCCGGGCGGGACCGTTCGCATCCGCTGCTACGACCCGGGCGCGCCGTCGGTCAAGCCCGCCCTCGTCTACCTCCACGGTGGCGGATGGACGCTCTTCAGCCTCGACACCCACGACCGGGTGATGCGCGAGTACGCCGGCCGCACCGGCATGACGGTCATCGGTGTCGACTACGCCCTCTCTCCCGAGGCCCGGTACCCCGCCGCCCTCGACCAGGTCTGCGCCGTCACCCGTTTCCTCGATGAGCAGGGCGGCGCGGTCGGCGCCGACCCCTCCCGCCTCGCCCTCGGCGGTGATTCGGCCGGCGCCAACCTCGCCATCGCCGCGGCGCTGAAGCTGCGCGACGAGGGGAGGCCGGAGATCGTCCGCGCCCTGCTCCTCAACTACGGCGTCTTCGACCGCGTGTCCTCGCCGGAAGCGCGGCGCCGCTTCGGCGGCGATGGAGCGATGCTGTCCAGCGAGGAGATGGACGCGTTCTGGAGCAACTACCTGCGTGACGGTTCGGACGTGGACGACCCGCTGGTGTGCCCGGTTCGGGCCGACCTCCGGGGCCTGCCCTCCACCTTGCTGGCAGTGCCCGAGTGCGACCTGCTCGCCGAGCAGAGCCTGCGCATGGCGGCGCTCCTGCGCGACGCCGGCGTGGCCATGGAGCTCCGGCTCTACGCGGGAGCGACGCACTCGTTCCTGGAGGCGGTCTCCATCGCGCCGCTCGCGGGTCGTGCCTTTTCCGAGGCGGCCGCGTGGCTCGCGCACCACCCTGGAGTCGGCCGGAACGCTCCTGAGCCGGCCGCCGCGGCGGCCGTTACGCGGTGGCTCCGCGTTCGGGGCCCCGCCTGCAGACCTCAAGGAGGAGAGAATGAAGCGCCACCTCGTCACCCCCCTCGTCCTCGCCGCGCTCTCGCTCACGGCGGGCCCCGTGCCCGCGCAGAGCCCCGCACCTCCCGTCGCGCCGGTCGGGCACAAGGTCGTCGAGATCTACCGCGTGGCGCCCGGCAAGCAGGAGGAGTTCCTTCGCGCCGATGGCCCAGCTCGACGAGGCCAACCGGCGAGGCGGCGTGGCGCCGCGCCAGCTCTACGTCCACGAGCGACGGCGCGAGCTGGGACTTCATGCTCATCCAGGATGCGGAGTACCCGGAGGGCAAGGGCGACGCCGTCGGAAGGCCTACGGGAGCATGGGGCTTCCCAGCGGGCCGCGGTTCTTCACCGAGTTCCGCAAGCCTGATCCTCGAGCACACTGACACCTTCGTCAAGGGTCCGACCACGGCGGGTGCGTACCTGGCGGCGCTCGACGCCGAGCCGGCGGCGGGGTTCGGCGCGGCGGCGCCCTCCGCTCGTACATGCTGGTGAAGGAGGTACCTCTCGGCGGCACGGCGCGGTGGGACTACCTGCGGGTGGACGCCGGCGAACCGCCGGCTCTACGTGGCCCACGGGGGCACCGTGGACGTCGTGGACCTCGACACCCGGGCCGTCGCCGGCCACGTGACCGGGCTGGCCGGCGCACACGGCATCGCCCTGGTTCCCGAGGACGACCGGGGCTTCGTCGCCAACGGCGATCGCAACACGGTCACGGCGTTCCGCCTCTCCACGCTGGAGCCCGCGGGCGAGGCCGCGTTGGGGAAGGACCCCGACAGCGTCACGTTCGAGCCCGTCACGCGGCGCCTGTTCGTCTGGAACGCCGGCGGCGCCGACGTCACCGTCCTGGACGCGGCCTCGCTCGAAGCCGTCGCTACCGTGAAGCTCGGCGGCGCGCCGGAGTTCGCCGTCGCCGACGGCAGCGGCGCGGTCTTCGTCAACCTCGAGGACACGGGGGAGATCGTGCGCATGGACGCCGCCCGCGCTGCGATCACGGCCCGTTTCCCGCTGCCGGGGTGCGAAGGCCCGCACGGGCTGGCCGTCGATCCGGCCGGGCGGAGGCTCTACAGCGCCTGCGCCAACGCCGTCCTCGCCGAGGTCGACGCCGACACCGGACGGCTCCTCGGGCGTTCGGCCATCGGCCGGGGCGCCGACGCCGTCGTCTTCGACGCCGCCCGGGGCCGTGTCCTCGTCTCCAGCGCTGAGGGTTTCGTGTCCGTCTTCGAGGCCGCCGCGGACGGCCCGCTGCGGGCGGCGGCCTCCGTGCAGACGCGGGCCACCGGCCGGACCATGGCGCTGGACCCGGCGAGCGGCGCGCTGTTCGTGCCCGCCGTCGACCTGGACGTCGACTGGGGGCGCCACGAGGCGGCCTTCGTTCCATCCGGACTGAAGCTGTTCGTCTTCGAACCCGCGGCGAGCTGACGCCGTCCGCCGGTCCCGGGCTCGTCGTCCGGGCGAGGGGGACCTGCCCGGAGCGTCCGCCCACGGGGCGGGCGGGTCGCGCTCCATCCATTGCAGCAGCACGGATACGACGGGGGGGAGGAGGCACGAGATGACGAGATCAGAGGTTTCTCGTACGGTTCACCCAGCGGCCGCTGCGCGGCACGCGACGTGGAGCGCGGTGGTGCTGACGGCGGTCTTCGGCTTTGCCGTCCCCGGCGCCGCGGGCCCGCCCTTCGTGACGGACGACCCCGATACGCCGGAGCTCGGCGGCTGGGAGATCAACCTCCCGGTCGTTGTCGAGCACGAGGGCCGCGACTCGGAGATCGAGGGGCCCCTGTTCGACCTCAACTACGGGCTCCGGTCGAACGTGCAGCTGATGGTGGAGGGAGGGATCCTCACCCTGCGTCCCGAGCGGGGACGGTCCGTTTCCGGCATGGCCGACATGGCCGTGGGGCTCAAGTGGCGTTTCCTGGACGAGCAGGGGGGGTGGCCGGCACTGGCCCTCTACCCCCAGGTGACGCTGCCCACCGGAGACGAGGAGCGGGGCCTGGGCGACGGGCGGCCGGCCTACGTGGTGCCCCTGGTGGTGAGCCGGAGCTTCGGGAGGTGGACGCTGTTCGGGAACGTAGGGCGTGTGGTGCAGACCGTGGCAGGGGGCCGCGACTACTGGTTCCACGGGCTCGTCCTCGAGCGCGAGGTCGGCGACCGTCTGTCCCTGGCCGCGGAGATCTACGGCAACTCGCCCTACGAGCCGGGCGAGCGGTCGGCCACTGCGTTCAACGTCGGCGGCACGCTCCGTCTCACCGACCGCTACGGGCTCCTGTTCTGGCCGGCCGGGGGCTGTCGGGAGGCCCCGACACGACGGTGTACCTCGGCCTGCAGATGCTCGTCGGAGGGCGGGGGCCGGCGCTGGCCCTCGACTGAGGGGCAGCGCGGCCCCGTCGCCGCGCCGGGAGGCCGGCGCGATCCTGTACACTCCGCGGAGCGCGTGCCGTGACAGAGCGTCGCGAGTGTCACGCGCGGCGTCGTGACGCCGGCGGCGTGCGCGCCGGGAGGATGATGTTGGGAGCTCGATCCGTCGTCGCGATTCTGGGCCTGGCGGCCCTCGCCGCCGCGGCCGGAGCCCAGCCAGTCACCACGGGGACCATCGCCGGACGGGTCCGGGACGAGAAGGGCGGCGCCCTGCCGGGCGCGACCGTGACGGTGTCGTCCGGCCAGGGAACGAAGTCGGCCGCCACCGACGCCTCCGGTCGCTTCATGGCGCCCTACCTCACGCCCGGGCCGTACGCCATCCGCGCCGAGCTCGCCGGCTTCCGCCCGGTCGAGCAGCGCGACATCGACGTCAGCGCGGGCGAGAGGGTCGAGGTCGAGCTCACGCTGTCGCCGGGATCCTTCGCGGAGACCGTCGAGGTGGAGGGCGCCGCGCCGCTCATCGACTACTCGTCGGCCGCCGGGGGCGCGACCATCGACAGCGCGTTCCTCGACCAGGTGCCGGTGGCGCGGACGCTGGGCGGGAGCTTCGCCCTGGCGCCCGGCGTGTCGAGCGGTGGCGGCAGCGGTGGCGACAACCCCTCGATCTCCGGGGCCAGCGGGCTCGAGAACCGGTACCTGGTGGACGGCGTCAGCGTCAACGACCCGCGCTACGGCGGCCTCGGGGTCTACAACAACGCCTACTCCGCCCTGGGCTCCGGCGTCAGCCTGGACTTCGTCGAGGAGGTCCAGGTGCGGACCAGCGGCGCGGACGCGGAGTTCGCCCAGTCGACCGGCGGCGTGGTCAGCCTCGTCACCAAGAGCGGCAGCAACCAGTGGCGCGGCACGGCGTTCGCGTACCTGACCCCGTCGGGGCTCGAAGGGGAGCGCAAGCAGGTGTCGCTGATCGCCGGCGCGGCGGACGTGACCCGGCAGGAGCGCGAGGAGGCGGGCTTCACGGTGGGCGGACCGCTCGTGCACGACCGCGCGTTCATCTTCGCGGCGGCCAGCCCGCAGCGGGACACCGTCACCTACGTGGCCTCGGAGGGGTTCCCGCTGAGCGCCCTGGGCGAGGTCGACCGGACCCGGAGCGTGGTTTCCTACGCTGCGAAGGTGACGTTCCTGGCGCGGGGCAACCAGCGCCTCGACGCCTCGTTCTTCGGCGACCCCTCCCACGGCGGTACCGGCCCGCAGAGCCCCGACGCCATGCTCTACCGCGACACCTCGGCGTTCAGCTCCCTCGACTACGGCGCCGACAACCAGACGGTGCTGTACCAGGGGGTGCTCTCACCGAGCTGGCTGGTGGAGGCCTCCGTCGGCCGGGCGACCACCTCCCTCCGGGAGCGTCCCTCGGTCGACGAGTGGACCGT
Source organism: uncultured Acidobacteriota bacterium (assembly GCA_963751245.1). Lineage (GTDB taxonomy): Bacteria > Acidobacteriota > Thermoanaerobaculia > Thermoanaerobaculales > Thermoanaerobaculaceae > CAVVTR01. The sequence continues at coordinate 276,040 of CAVVTR010000009.1, forward strand.
GATCGACGACACCGCCGTCCCGCGGACGTACTCGGGGGGCAAGGGGAACTACAGCCCCTCCGATGCGAGCCGGACCATGCAGTATCACCTCAAGTCGACGAACTACCTCGGCAAGCACGAGGTCCGCTACGGCGGAAGCTGGGAGGAGAGCCGCTTCGACAACACCCGCGGCGGCACGGGGCCGACGTTCACGCTGCCCGACGGCCTGCAGACGGCCACCGGCGCCCAGGTGAACATCCTTCCGGACCCGGTCTACGGCCAGATCTACCGGGCCTCCCGCGCGCAGATGGAGACCAGCCGGTGGGGGCGGCACGAGCAGCTCGGGGTGTTCGTCCAGGACCGCATCTCCGTGTCCGGCAGGCTGACGGTGTCGGCCGGCCTGCGCTACGAGGTCCAGCGCCTGGCCGGCAGGCGGGCAGGCTTCAGCTTCGGACACGACTGGGCGCCGCGGCTGGCGGTCACCTACGACCCGACGGGGACGGGCCGCATGAAGCTCTCCGCGTCGGCGGGGATCTTCTACGCCACCGTTCCCAGCGACCTCGCGGTGCTCGAGTTCAGCGGCAGCAGCCGGGTGCTGCGCGCCGACTACTTCGACGCCGCGCTCAGCCAGCCCATCCCCGACGGCGTGAGGGCGGGCGGGACGGCGACGCACTTCCTGCTCCAGCAGGGCAGCACCGTGAGGGTCGAGCCGGGCACGGGCGTCACGTACGTCCGCGAGGGGACCCTGGGCTTCGAGGTCGAGGCGATGCCGGAGCTCACCGTGGGCGCCCGGTTCGTCTACCGCGACATGCCGCGCGTCCTCGAGGACCTGGGCAACGCGGCGATGGTGCTCTTCTTCGATCCATCGTCGGGCGTCGGCTCGGTCTCCTACACCATCGGCAACCCGCGTGACGGCTCTCCGCCGACGGTCGGCGGCGTCGGTGCCTTCGAGGACCCGATCCACCGCTACCGGGCCCTGGAGCTCACCGTCAACAAGCGCTTCTCCGACAACTGGACGCTGCTCGGGTCGTACCGGTGGTCGCGGCTGTGGGGGACCTACGAGGGGTTCTACAGCAACGACATGGGGACCTCGAAACCGGCTGACAGCGCCCTCTACGACTTTCCGACCAACGACCCCACCTACACGCAGATCGGCGTGCCGCTCTACGGGTTTCGCGGTGACATCCGCTACCTGGGACGGCTCGGCGCGGGGCCGCTCCCCAACGACCGCCCGCACCAGCTCAAGCTCTACGGCGCCTACACGTTCGGCTCCGGGACCACGGTGGGCGCGGGGTTCTCGGCGGTGTCGGGCCGGCCGCTGACGCCGTTCGCCACCGATCCTGTGCTCGACCGCCAGGGGTTCATCCCGGAGGCGCCGCGGGGGTCGGGGATCCAGACGGAGGACGGCTTCCGCCGGCGCACGCCGGCCGAGGTCACCCTCGACCTCCACGCCGACCACGTCCTCCGGCTTCCCGCCGGGCGGCTCGTCGTCATCGCGGACGTGTTCAACGTGCTCGACCGCCAGGTGCCGGTCATGTACGACCAGAACACGCAGCTGAGCTTCGGTACCGACAACCCCGATTACGGAAAGGCCATCGCGTACCAGGCCCCGCGCCAGGTCCGCCTGGGGCTGCGCTTCGAGATCTGAGCGGGCGGTGGCGCCAATAGGTACCGTGTATAACCGTTTCACCATTTTGGGCCGTCGCCGGGTGGCCCTGCCAGGCCAGGAGATTCTGTCCGTAGCAGAAGGCGAAATGGTGAATCAGGTACCCATGCGGGGTCGGGCGCGCCTACACTGCGGCGGCCCGGGGGCCGACGGACCGCCCGGCAGGAGGATCCCATGCGCCGGCTTCCCATCGTGCTCTCCCTCGTTCTCGCGCTCGCCCTCGCGGCCGCCGCCGGAGCGCAGCAGTACTCCTTCGTGGTGACCGGGGACGGGCGCTCCGCCACCCCGCCGCGGGCGGGGATGGACGAGAACGGGATCAACGTCACCGTGCTGCGGGAGCTCGTGAAGGAGATCCTGCGCATCCATCCGAGGTTCGTCGTCTTCAACGGGGACCTGGTCCACGGCTACACGACCGAGCAGGAGTTCCGCGGCCAGCTCGAGGCGTGGCTCGCGATCATGAAGCCGGTCTACGAGGCCGGCATCCACGTCTACCCGCTGCGGGGCAACCACGACACCTCGAGCACCGCGGCGCGGGAGGTCTGGAACGAGGTCTTCTCCGGTCCCTACGCGCTGCCCGGCGACGGTCCCGCGGGGGAGAAGGACGTGACGTTCGCGGCCGCCGAGGCCAACGCCCTCGTCGTCGGGGTGGATCAGGACGGCTGGCACAGGCACGCCGTCAACCTGGGATGGCTCGAGCAGAGGCTCGAGGCGAACACGAAGCCCCTGGTCTTCGTCGTGGGCCACGAGATGGCGTTCCGCTCCGGCCGCCACGCCGACAACCTGGACAACAACGAGTGGCTGCGGGACGCCTTCGTAAAACTGCTCATGGCCTCCGGCGCGAGGGTGTACTTCGCGGGGCACGACCACTTCTACGACCGTCTCCAGGTCGCCGACCCCGCGCACCCCGGGGACACGCTCGAGCAGATCGTGGTCGGCACGGCGGGGGCGCCGTTCTACCACGGAGAGGACTACGCAGGGGACAACACGGGCTGGACCGTGACGCCGGTGAAGCACATCGAGAAGACGTTCGGCTACGTGCTGGGTCGGGTCGACGGGAGGCACGTGTCGCTGTCGTTCATGGGCCGCTCCGCGCCCGGCGTGTACGCGGCGGAGGACACCTTCGCGTACACGGCGGCCCCGCGTCAGCCGGCGCCGGCGGCCGACGCTCCCGCCGGCGCGGTCCCGGCACCCGCCGAGGGGGACGTGACGCTCACGGGCTTCCGCTTCGCGGACGGCGAGACGATGCCCGGGCTGCGCATCCACTACCGCACCTACGGGACGCCGCGAAGGGGTCCGGACGGGGTGGTCGACAACGCGGTGCTCGTGCTCCACGGGACGACCGGCAGCGGCGCGCAGTTCGTCCGCCCCGAGTTCGCGGGGGAGCTGTTCGGACCGGGGCAGCCCCTCGACGCGGCGCGGTTCTTCATCGTGCTGCCGGACGGCATCGGGCACGGGGAGTCGAGCAAGCCCAGCGACGGCCTGCGCGCGCGCTTCCCGCACTACGGCTACCGCGACATGGTGGAGGCGCAGTACCGGCTGCTCACCGAGGGGCTCGGCGTCGGCCACCTGCGCCTGGTCATGGGCACGTCGATGGGGGGCATGCAGACGTGGATGTGGGGCGAGCTGCACCCCGGCTTCATGGACGCGCTGATGCCGCTGGCCAGCCTGCCGGAGCAGATCTCGGGGCGCAACCGGGTGTGGCGCCGGGTGGTCATCGACGCGATCCGCGGCGATCCGGCGTGGAAGGGCGGCGAGTACGCCACCGAGCCGCCGAGCCTGCGCACCGCCGCCGAGATGCTGTTCCTCGTGGGCTCGAACCCGGTGCTGCGCCAGCGGACGATGCCGACGCTGGCGGAGTCCGACGAGGTCCTCGACGCGTACGTCGCCAGGGAGATGGAGGTGCTCGACGCCAACGACGTGCTCTACGCCGTGGCGGCGTCGGAGGACTACGACCCCGGTCCGGACCTCGAGAAGATCCGGGCGCCGCTTCTGGCGGTGAACTCCGCCGACGACCTCATCAACCCGCCGGAGCTCGGCGTCCTGGAGCGCGAGATCACGCGCGTGCCGCGCGGGCGCGCGGTGGTGATCCCGATGTCGGAGCAGACGCGCGGCCACGGCACCCACACCCTCGCGAAGGTTTGGAAGCAGGAGCTGATCGAGCTGCTCCGCGAGTCCGCCCGGTAATGGGGCGGGAGGCTCCGGGCGGAGGTACCATCGGGAGCGTGACCGACCGACGCACCGTCCTCGCGCTCCTCCCGGCCCTGGTCCCGGTCGTGGCACTGGTGGCCGGGCTCCCGTTCGTGAACCGGCTCCACCCCGTCGTCCTGGGCCTGCCGTTCCTGCTCTTCTGGATCCTCGGCTGGGTCCTCCTCACGCCGCTCTTCCTCGGCCTGTCCTACCTCATCATCGAGCGGGGGCGGGGCGACGCGGCGGGGGGAGCGGAGCGGTGACCACCCCCCTCGTCGTCATCGTCCTGTTCGTGCTGGTGTCGGCGGCGGTCGGCGTGATCGGCCGCGGCCGCGGGACCATGGACGTCGAGCGCTGGAGCGTCGGCGGCCGGCGGTTCGGCGTCGTGCTGGTCTGGCTGCTGATGGCCGGCGAGATCTACACGACGTTCACCTTCCTCGGCGCCAGCGGCTGGGCCTACTCGCGCGGCGCGCCGGCGTTCTACATCCTCGCCTACGGCACAATCGGATACATCATCTCGTTCTTCCTGCTGCCGCCGGTGTGGCGCATGGCGAAACGCCTCGGCCTGCACACCCAGCCGGACTTCTTCCTGGCGCGCTACGGCAGCCCGGCGCTCACCACCATGGCGGTGGTCATCGGCGTGGTCTCCATCGTGCCCTACCTGCAGCTGCAGCTCGCCGGGCTCGGCTTCATCGTGGAGGTGGCGAGCGCGGGGGCGATCTCGTCCAGCGTCGCCATCGTGTCGGCGTTCGCGGTCACCTGCGTGTTCGTCTACACCAGCGGGATCAAGGGGATCGCCTGGGTGGCGATCATCAAGGACGTGGCCATGCTGGTCGCCGTGGCGGTGATCGGGATCGGGCTGCCGGCCATGTACTTCGGCGGGGTGGGGAAGATGTTCGCCGAGGTGATGCGCCGCTACCCCGCGCACCTGACCTTCCCCGGCGGGACGACGACCATGGGGGTGGGGTGGGTGATCAGCACCATCCTGCTCACGGGGGTCGGCTTCTACTGCTGGCCGCACACGTTCGCGTCGGCGTTCTCCGCCAAGGACGGCCGCACCCTGCGCCGCAACGCCATCTTCATGCCGCTCTACCAGCTGCCGATCCTCCTCGTCTTCCTGGTCGGCTTCACCGCGCTGCTGGTGATGCCTGGCCTGGAGAACCCGGACACGGCACTGCTGGCGCTGGTCACGCGCAGCTACCCGGGGTGGTTCGCGGGCTTCATCGGCGGCGCCGGCGCGGTGACGGCGATGGTGCCCTCGGCGATGCTGCTGCTCGGGGCGGCGACGCTGGTGGCCAAGAACCTCTACCGGCCGCTGCGGCGGAGCCCCGTGAGCGAGGAGCACCTGATGCGCGCCACGCGCGGCTTCATGCTGCTGATCGCCGTCGCGGCGCTGATGCTGGCGCTGTGGTCGCCCCACGAGCTGGTGAAGCTGCTGATCTTCGGCTACGACGGGGTGGCGCAGCTGTTCCCCGCCATCGTGCTCGGCGTCTTCGTGCCCCGCGCCACGGCGCGTCCCGTCATTCTGGGGCTGGTGGCCGGCGAGGCGGCGGTGGTGGGGCTGATCTTCAGCGGCCACGACCCGTTCCTCGGGGTGAACGCCGGTTTCGCGGGGCTCGTGGTGACGACGGTGGTGACCCTCACGGCGATGGCACGGCTGGACGTTCCGGGGCCGGCGGGCGGGGCCGTGGCCGACACGCAACGCTGAACGCACCCCTCGCGGGAGGATGGGACGATGAACGACCTGGCAGCGGAAGTCGAGTCGATCAGGGACGCGCTGGTGGGGTGGCGGCGGGACTTCCACCGGCACCCCGAGCTGGCGTTCGAGGAGCGGCGCACGGCCGGGGTGATCCGGGCGTTCCTGGAGGCCGAGGGAATCGAGGTGACCGCCTGCGGACGCACCGGTCTGCGCGGCGTGCTGCGCGGCGGGAAGCCCGGCCGCACGGTGGCGCTGCGGGCCGACATGGACGCGCTGCCGGTGGCCGAGCTCGCCGAGCACGAGTACGTCTCCGAGAACCCCGGCGTGATGCACGCCTGCGGCCACGACGGCCACATGGCGATCCTCATGGGCGCCGCCCGCGTCCTTGCCGCCCGGCGCGACACGCTGCCGGGAAACGTCGTGTTCCTGTTCCAGCCCTCCGAGGAGAACCCGCCGGGGGGCGCCCGGCTGATGATCGAGGAGGGCGCCCTCGAGGGTGTCGACGCCGTCTTCGGCCTGCACCTGTGGCAGCCGCTTCGCAGCGGCGTCGTGGGGGTGCGGGAGGGGCCGCTGATGGCCCAGGCCGACGAGTTCGAGGTGGTGGTCCGGGGCAGGGGAGGCCACGCGTCCCAGCCGGAGCGGACGGTCGACCCGGTGGTGACCGCGTCCCACGTGGTGGTGGCCGCCCAGACCGTCGTGAGCCGGTTCGCGAGCCCGGTGGAGCCGGTTGTGGTGTCGTTCTCCACGATCCACGGCGGGCGGATCCACAACATCATCCCGGACGAGGTGACGATGACCGGCACGGTGCGGACGTTCGACGCGGAGACGCAGCGGAGGGTGAAGCAGCGGCTCGGCGAGGTCTGCGAGGCCACGTGCCGGCTGTTCGGGGCCACCGCCGGCTTCACCTACTCGGACGGCTACCCGCCGCTGGTCAACGACGCCGCGTCGGTGGAGCTGGTGCGGCGCGTGGCCGCGCGGGAGCTGGGGGCCGCCGCCGTCGAGACCGTCGCGCCCATCATGGGCGGGGAGGACTTCGCCTACTACCTGCAGCACGTCCCGGGGGCGTTCGCGCTGCTGGGGATCGGGGACGGCCGGCCCCACCCCCACCACAACGCCCGCTTCGACATCGACGAGGGTGTGCTGCCCGCCGGGGTCCGGCTGATGACGGCGGTGGCGCTGGAGATGATGGGGTAGCTGTCGCCGCCGGGACGGGGGAGGGTCCGTGAGCTGCTATTTCGTGGCCCAGATCGACATCCGCGACCCGGAGGGGTACGGGCGCTACCTCGACGGCTTCGACGAGGTCTTCGAGCGCTACCGGGGGACGGTGCTGGCGGTGGACGACGAGGCCTCCGTGCTCGAGGGGGCGTGGCCCGGAGCCAGGACCGTCATCATCGAGTTCCCCGATCGCGCGGAGCTCGACCGCTGGTACCGCTCGCCGGAGTACCAGCGCCTCGCGGTCCACCGCCGCGCGGCTGCCGCCGCCAACATCGTCGCCGTCGAGGGGCGCGGGTGACCGGAGGTCTATCCTTGTGCCGATGACCGACGCCCCGCCTCCGGACACGACCGCCGCGCCGCCGGTGCCGTCGCGGCTCGGACCGTACGAGATCCGGGACGTGCTCGGCTCGGGCGGCCTCGGCACCGTCTACCGGGCGTGGGACGCGCGCCTCCAGCGCGAGGTGGCGCTCAAGGTGCTGGCCGAGGGCGCCGGGGAGGCGGGCTCGAGCCTGGCCGACCTCGAGCGGGAGGCGCGCCTGCTGGCGGCGCTGTCGCACCCCGCCATCCTCGGCATCTTCGACGTGGGCGAGGACGCGGGCCGGCGCTGGGTGGCGACGGAGCTCCTCGAAGGCGTCAACCTGCGCCAGCGCATGGCGGGGCGGCCGCTGCCCTGGCGTATGGCAGCGGCCGTCGCCCTCGAGGTGGCCAAGGGCCTTGCCGCGGCCCACGCCGAGGGCGTCGTCCACCTCGACCTGAAGCCCGAGAACATCTTCGTGCTCTGGCGCGGTGGCGTGAAGGTCGTGGACTTCGGGCTGGCGCGGCGGGAGCAGGGCCCGCCGGGGCCCGATGGCACTCCCTCCGGCACCGGGCCGGCGAGCGGGCGGGTGCTGACCGGGTCGGTGGCCTACCTGACGCCGGAGCAGGTCGCGGGCGACCCGGTGGATGCCCGCACCGACCTGTTCTCGCTCGGGAGCGTGCTGTTCGAGGTCCTGACCGGCCGCGCGCCGTACATGCGCGACTCGGTCGGGGCCACCCTGGCGGCCATCGCCCGCGACGACGTGCCGCCCCTCACCGGACAGGTCGCGACGGTGCCGCCGGGGCTCGCGCGGATCGTCCGGCGTTGTCTGGCACGGGACCCGCGGGAGCGCTTCCAGACCGCGTACGATCTCGCCTTCGCCCTCAGCGAGCAGCTCTCGCTCCCGGTCTCTCCGGAAACCCTCCGGACGCCGTGGGCGGTGAAGGCCGGCTACTTCGCGGCCGGGTCCGTCGCGGCGGCCACCGCCTGGCTGCTGTGGAGCCTGCTCTTCCGGTAGCGCGCCAGCGGGGTGGTTGCCGCACACTTCCCGGCCCGCCATCCCCCGCCGCCGTCGTCCTCCGCGCTCTTGCGGGCGGGGCAGGTTGACCGGGCGGGTGGCGGAGGATCGTGGAGGCCTGTCGCCGGTTCCTGAACTGAGTCGCAGCAAGGGCGATGATAGAATTCGCCCTCATGGTGGGGACGCTCCGACGTCGCGGCCCGGTCCGGGTGGGGATGATCAGCCTGGGCTGCGCCAAGAACCTGGTGGACGCCGAGGTGATGCTCGGCCACCTCGCGGAGCAGGGCGCGGAGATCACCGCCGACCCCGACGAGGCCGATGTGATCGTGGTGAACACCTGCGGCTTCGTGGAGGACGCCAAGGCGGAGTCGATCCAGACCATCCTGGACACGGCGGCGCGCAAGGGCGCGGGGGGGCTGCAACGGCTGGTCGTGGCCGGGTGCATGGTGCAGCGCTACGCCGCCGAGCTGGCCGCCGAGATCCCCGAGATCGACGCCTTCGTCGGGCTCGACGAGCTCGAGAAGGTCGGCGACGCCGTGCTGGGAGGATTGGGCCGCGAGCGCATCCCCGACCAGCACGGCGCGGTGCGCCTGTACGACCACGAGGCGCCGCGGCTGCTGACGACCGGGGGGGTGTTCGCCTACCTCAAGGTCGCGGAGGGATGTGACAACCCCTGCGCCTTCTGTCACATCCCCCGCATGCGCGGGAGCTTCCGCTCGCGGTCGCCGGAGTCGCTGGTGGCCGAGGCCCGGCGGCTGGAGGCGGCCGGCGTGCGAGAGCTGGTGCTGGTGGCCCAGGACACCACGCGGTACGGCGAGGACCTGGGGCTGGGACGGCGCGGGCTGCGGCGGCTGCTCGAGGAGCTCCTCGCGGGCACCACGCTGCCGTGGATCCGGTTCCTGTACGCCTACCCGGCCACGCTCGACGAGGGGATCTTCCCGCTCATGGCGCGCGAGCCCCGCCTGCTGCCGTACCTGGACATTCCGCTGCAGCACGCCTCCCGGGTCGTCCTCAAGGCGATGCGCCGGGGCGGCGACGCGCGCAGCTACCGGCGGCTCATCGAGGGAGCGAGGGCGGCCGTGCCCGGGCTGACCGTGCGCACGACGTTCATCGTCGGCTTCCCCGGGGAGGGCGAGGCCGAGATCGAGGAGCTCGCCGCGTTCATGGAGGAGGTGCGCTTCGACCACGTCGGGGTGTTCGCCTACTCCCACCAGGCGGAGAACCCCGGCGCCGCCCTCGGCGACCCGGTGGCCCGCAGGGACAAGGCGGCACGCCGGCGGCGGCTCATGAAGCTGCAGGAGAGGATCAGCCGGGAGCGCCACCGCGCGCTGCGCGGCTCGGAGGTGATGGCGGTGGTGGAGGGGCCGAGCCCGGAGTCCGAGCTGCTCCTGCAGGGGCGGCTGACCAGCCAGGCGCCCGAGGTGGACGGGCGGGTGCTCTTCTCCGACGGCACGGCGCGCCCCGGCGACATCGTCCGCGTGCGGGTGGAGAAGACCTACGCCTTCGACGTCGTCGGCGCGATCCGCGAGGTCGTCGTCCCGGCTCCGGAGCGGCGGACGGCGGTGGTGCCGGTTCTGCCCACGGCGGCGCCGCGGACGGCGGGGGCCTGAGACTCGTGGAGATCCTGCGCGATCCGACGCCCTCCGCCGACCTGCCGCGGGGGTGCGTCGTCACCATCGGCAACTTCGACGGCGTGCACCGGGGCCACGAGATGCTCCTCCGCGGGGCGGTGGCACGGGCACACGAGCTCGGTGCGCCCGCGGTGGCGCTCACCTTCGAGCCCCACCCGGAGAAGGTGCTCCGTCCGGACTCGGGGCTCCGGCTGCTCAGCACCCGGGCGCAGAAGGCGCAGCTGCTGGAGCGGCTGGGCATCGAGACGCTGGTGGAGGTGGGCTTCGACCGGCGCTTCGCCGCGACCACCGCCGAGGCGTTCGCGCGGGACTTCCTGTTCACCCGCTTGGCGCCGCGGGAGGTGCGCATCGGCGCCAACTTCCGCTTCGGCGCCGGGCGCCAGGGCGACGTGGCGTTCCTGGAGCTCATGGGGCGGCAGCTGGGCTTCGACGTGGTGGGGTTCGAGCCGGTGATGGACAACGGCGCCCCGATCTCCTCCAGCCGCGTCCGCCGCGAGATCGCGGACGGCCACATGGAGGAGGCGTGGCGCCTCCTGGACCGCCCCTACTACGTGGACGGCACGGTGTACAGCGGCGAGCGCATGGGGCGGACGTTCGGGTTCCCCACCATCAACGTGGAGCCGGACAACGAGCTCTCCCCGCCGCACGGCGTGTACGTGACGGCCACCTACCTGCCATCGTTCCGCAAGGTGTTCCGGTCGGTGACCAACATCGGCGTGCGCCCGACGGTGTACGAGAACTACCGCGTGACGGTGGAGAGCCACCTCCTGGACTTCACCGCCGACGTCTACCAGGAGCCGGTCCGCCTCTACTTCATGCACCGGATCCGCGACGAGATGGTGTTTCCCTCCAGCATGGCGCTGATCGCGCAGATCCGCAGGGACTCCGAGGCGGCGGCGCAGTACTTCGCGACCCGAGGGCTGCCCGAGGGCGAGCTCGTGCTGCGATGACCCCGGCGCCGCTCGTGTCGCTGGGGGTGGCGCTGCTGCTCCTGACCCTCGCGGTCCTCGCCCTGTGGTACCCGGACCGGGAGCTCGCTCCGCCGTTGCGGGGCCTGGCCGTGGTCGCCGCGTGGGCCGCGCTGGCCGGCGCCACGTCCGGCTGGCTCACCGCGGGCCTGCCCGCTGCAGGCGCGGGCGGACCCGCCTCCCTGGTGCTCCTCGTGGCCGTCGCCGCGGTGGCCGCGGAGGCGGCGGCGCTCGTCCTGGCCCTGCTGCGGGGTGGCATCGAGGGGCTGGTCGACGGGCTGGTCTGCGGCCTCACCGCCGGCGCCGTCTTCGCTCCCCTGGCCCAGGTCGGGGCGCTGGCGGCCCACGGCGCCGTGCCGTCGCCGGCCGCTGCGGCGGCGCAGACGCTGCTGGCCGCCGCGGGCGGCGCGCTCGTCGGTGCCGGCGCCGCGGGCGCCCGGCTGCTGGCGCGGGGGCCGGTGGCGGCGGTTTGGTGGGTGGTGGCGGCGGCGGCGGCCTTCCTGGTGCAGGATGCGGGGGCGGTCGTGCTGTCCCCGGGCCGCGCGGTGTGGCCGGTACGTCCGTGGGCGGCGGAGCTGCTGGTCGCGGGCGTGGCCGCCGCGGTGCTGGCGGCCGCGGCGTGGGGCGTCCTGGCCGGGGAGCGGCGGGTGCTCGAGGCGCAGCTCGAGGAGGAGCGCGTCTTCGGTGTGCTGCCGCAGTGGGTGGTGGAGACGATCCCACGGCTGAGGCGGCGGTCTCGGAGGGACTGGTGGCCCGACGGGGACGAGCGGCGGGTGGTGGCGCAGGCGCTGATGCGGCTGGCGTTCCGCAAGCAGCGGGTGCGGTGCCTGTCGCCGGGGCGCGCCCGGCTCGCCGGGCTCGCGGTGGGGCCGCTTCGCGACCGGGTACGGCGGCTGCTGGATCCTCACTGGCGCGCGGCCGAGCGGGAGGACGGGTGAGCCGAGTTGTCCGCCGGCGCCAACGCTGGTAACGTGTCCGGCTCAAGGGGGAAGGATGAACGCACACGGTATTCACGTGTTTACCTCCGAGTCCGTGACCGAGGGTCATCCCGACAAGGTCTGCGACCAGATCTCCGACGCCGTGCTCGACGCGGTGCTGGCCACGACCCCAACGGGAGGGTCGCCTGCGAGACGTTCATCACGGTGGGCCTGGTCATCGTGGGCGGCGAGATCACCACCTCGAGCTGGGTGGAGGTGCAGGACCTCGTGCGCACGGTCGATCCGGGACATCGGCTACACCGACGTCAAGTACGGGTTCAACCACGACACCTGCGCCATCTTGAACGCCATCGGGCGAGCAGTCGCCGGACATCGCCCAGGGCGTCGACACCGGCGGCGCCGGCGACCAGGGCCTGATGTTCGGCTACGCCTGCGACGAGACCGAGTCGCTGATGCCGCATGCCCATCAGCCTGGCCCACGCGCCTCACCCGGCGGCTGACCGAGGTGCGCCGCGAACGGCGTGCTGCCCTACCTGCGGCCCCGACGGCAAGTCGCAGGTCACGGTGGAGTACCACGAGCGGCGAGCCTGCGCGCATCGACACCGTGGTGCATCTCGACCCAGCACAGCGAGGCATCCTCGAGCCCGGGGAGAGCAGATCACCGCCGCGTCGCGCGACGAGATCATGGAGAAGGTCGTCGATGCCGGTCCTGCCTGCCAGACCTGGTCGACGAGCAGGACGCAGGTTCCACGTCAATCCGACGGGCCGGTTCGTCATCGGCGGGCCCCAGTCGGCGACACCGGCATGACCGGCCGGAAGATCATCGTGGACACCTACGGCGGCTGCGGCGCCCCACGGCGGCGGCGCGTTCTCGCGGCAAGGACCCCACGAAGGTGGACCGCTCCGCCACGCTACATGGCCCGCCACATCGCCAAGAACCTGGTGGCCGCGGGGCTGGCGCGGCAGGCCCAGGTGCAGCTCGCCTACGCGATCGGCGTCGCCGATCCGGTGTCCGTGATGGTGGATACCTTCGGGAGCGGCACGGTCCCCGACGAGCAGCTGACGACCCTCGTCCGCGAGATCTTCCCGCTGACGCCCCGGGGAATCATCCAGGAGCTCGACCTGCTCCGTCCCATCTACCGGGCCACGGCCTCCTACGGCCACTTCGGCCGCACGGAGCCGGAGTTCACGTGGGAGAACCTCCACCACGTGGACGACCTGCGGCAGGCCGCGGCGCGCATCGGCTGACCGGGACCGGGTCGGTTCGACCCCGTGCCGGGTCGGGGCGACCCGGCGCGATCACCCGGAGAGCGCTACCCGTGCCCGCCGCCGGGCCGGCCCGTGCCGCCCGGTGGCCGGGGCGGCGACGAGGAGCCCGGCCCGGTGCCCGGCGCACCGCCGGTCCCCGGTCTGGTTCCCGGCTGCTGCACCCCGGGGGCGTCGAGGCGGGCCCCGCGCTGCTCCCAGGACTTCTCGTTGACGCCCGGCGGCAGGGGGGCGGTGGTGGGCGCGCGGCGCGGCCCGAAGGTGCACATCTGTCCGGCGCGCACCTGGACGGCGTGCTCGGCCCGGATGCGGGACCGGACCTCCACGGTGCCCTCGAAGACCGCCAGCACCGCCTCGCCCTTGCGGTTGACCTCAACGCCGTAGCGGGTGCCGCGCACGGCGAGGACGGCGCCCGGAGTGGCCACAAGGCGCTCCATGCGGCCCAGGAACGTGTCGAAGATGGCGCCGAGACGGCCGCGCTCGAGCTCGATGAGCACGCCGGGCACCGTGCCCGCGAGGCGCGCTCGAGTGGAAGGAAAGATCTCGAAGCGGGCGGCCCGCCCGGGCACCGCCACCGTGGTGCGGCCGCGCCAGCCGGTGCGGACGGCGTCGCCCCCCGCCCCCTCGTCGCCCACCTCGACACGGCGTTCGCCGTCGGGACGGGTCAGCAGCACCTTGCTCTTCACCGCCTCGAACCGGTACACGAGGGGCGCTTCGCCGCCGCCGGCGCCGAGCAGCAGCAGCACCAGACCGAGCGTGACCGCTCTCATGGGTCGTCCCTCCCAGTCTCCTCGTCTTCAAGATCGGTGCCAGGCCGCTTGAGCTTCCGCGACAGCGTCTTCCTCTCGATCCCGAGGATCCGGGCAGCGGCCGTGCGGTTGCCCCCTGTGGCCTCGAGCACGGCGAGGATGTGGCGCCGCTCGGCGTCCTCCAGGGTGGCCAGCGTGGCCGTCCTGGGGCCCACCGGAGCGGGTGCGCGGTCGAGGGGGGCGGCGACCTCGTCGAGGATCCGCCGGACGGCCGCGGCGTCGGCGAGGGCGCCGGTGTCGATGAGCATGCGACGCACCACCTGCTCGAGCTCGCGCACGTTGCCCGGCCAGGCGTGTCCCTCGAGGAGCCGGAGCACGGCGGGTGGGGGGGCGGCGGCGCCGCCAGGCGGAGCTCCCTCGCGATTCTGCCGCGCAGGTGCTCCACCAGGAGCGGCAGGTCGGAGGTGCGCTCGCGCAGCGGCGGCAGGCGGATCTCGTAGCCGGCCAGGCGGAAGAAGAGGTCCTGGCGGAACGCCCCCGCTCCCACCAGGGTTGCGAGGTCGCGGTGCGTGGCCGCCACGGTGCGCACGCGCACCGCGCGGCCCGCGTCGGCACCCAGGGGCCGCACCACGCCGTCCTGCAGGAAGCGCAGCAGCTTGACCTGGAAGGCGGGGGAGACGTCGCCGATCTCGTCCAGGAAGACGGTCCCTCCGTCGGCTTCGGCCAGGGCGCCGGTGCGGTCGCGGCGGGCGTCGGTGAAGGCGCCGCGGACGTGCCCGAAGAGCTCGCTCTCCAGCAGGGTGTCGGGGATCGCCCCGCAGTTCACCGGAACGAAGGGTGCCTCCGGGGCCGCACCGAAGCGGTGGAGCGCCCGCGCCACCAGCTCCTTGCCGCTCCCGGTCTCGCCCAGGATGAGGACAGGGACCGGGAGGGGCGCCACGCGCGCCACGGCCTTGTAGACCTCGACGATGGCCGGGTGCGAGCCGACGATCATGCTCTCGGGGCCAGCCTCCACCGGCGCTCCGGCGGGGCCCGGCGGGCGCAGGGCCGCCGCCGCCCTCTCCAGGAGCAGCGACAGGTCGAAGGGCTTGGCCAGGTAGTCGAAGGCGCCGACGCGCGCGGCCACCGAGGCGGTCTCCACGGTGCCGCGCGCGGTCATGAGGATGACCGGCAGGCCCGGACGGCGCGTCCGCACCTCCCGCAGGAGCTCGATGCCGTCCCCGCCGGGCATGTAGATGTCGCAGATGACGAGGTCGACGTCGGCGGTCTCGAGGCGCCGGCGCGCCTCGCCGGCGCCCCCGGCCCGGTCCACCCGGTGCCCGGCCTTCTCGAGGGCCAGCGCCGCCATCTCCCGGATGGCGGGGTCGTCGTCCACGACCAGAACGCGCGCCATGTCACGGACCTCCCCGGGACGGGGCGGCCAGCAGCGGCAGCACGACCCGGAAGACGCAGCCGCGACCGGGAACGCTGTCCAGCTCGACCCGCCCTTCATGCCACGTTACCACCTCGTCGACGAGGGCGAGCCCCAGGCCGAGCCCCTCGCGTCCGGAGGCGGCAGCGCCCCGCGAGAAGCGGGCGAAGACCGACCGCTGCTCCTCCGCCGGGATGCCCGGGCCGTCGTCGGTCACCTCCAGCACCGCCTCGCCGCCGCGGCCCCGCACCGACACCGTCACGGCGGCGCCCGGCCCGCCGTGCTTGAGGGCGTTGCCCACGAGGTTGTCCACCACCCGCTCCAGGAGGGCGGGGTCGCCGGCGACCATGACGCCGGGGGCGAGGTCCTGCCCGATGGTCCGTCCCGTGCCCGCCGCCAGCGGCGCGCACCTGGAGGCGGTGAGCCCGGACAGGTCGACGGGGCGCGCGTCGTCGTCGAAGCGGCGCGCCGCCACGCGCTCGATGTCGAGGAGACCGTCGATCATGACGCGCAGGCGCTCGGTCTCCCGGCCCACCATGGCGACCACCCGCCGGGTCTCCTCCGGCGAGAGCTCGAAGCCGGCCAGCAGCTGCGTGAGCCCCCGCACGGAGGTCAGGGGGGTCTTGAGCTCGTGGGCCATGACGCGGCGGGCGTCCCGCTCCACGGTGCGCCGCGTGTCGAAGCTGCGGGCCGTCTCCTCGAGACGGCGGAGACGCTCCTCCGGCGAGGATGGAACGCCCGACGGCCCCCCCAGGCCCCGGCCCAGGAGGTCCGCGGCGGCCCCGGCGCCGCGGTGGGTGAGCCACGCCAGGCGCGTCTCCACGGCGAGCACGCCGAGGACGGCGACGGCGGTGAGGGTCGCGAACGGGGCCTCGAGGTGGGCCCAGCGCAGGGCGAGCAGGCCTGCCGCGGCGGGGGAGGTGGCCAGCAGCGCTCCCGCCGCCGCCCGGCGGCCGCCGCCGGTGTGCGGGAGCAGCCCGGCGAGTCCCACGAGGACGGCCGCGGCCAGGCCGGCCACCGCTGCGGGGACGGCGTGCAGCGTCCGGCCCGCGATGAGGTCCTCGCACACGGCGGCCTGGACGAGGACGCCCGGCACGGGGCGCCGGCGGCTCGAGGTCGGCGTGACGGCGCGGTCGCCGATACCCAGCGCGGTGGCGCCGATGAACACGACGCGCCCCCGCAGCAACGCGAGGTCGGCGGAGCCGTCCAGGAGCGCCGCGGCGCCCACGGTGGGGACGTCCGTGGGGCGCACTGCGAAGGCGGGCCTCACCTCCCGGGCCACGCTCACCGGCCGTCCCGTGGCCAGGGCCGCCGCCGCCGGCGCAAGGGCGGGAAGCGCCACGCCCTCGGCCTGCTTGGTGGAGGAGAGGCGGCGCAGGACGCCGTCCTGGTCGAGCTCGAGGCTGGCGTGGGAGAGGCGGGAAGCGCGGCGCAGCGAGGGCGCGGGGAGCACCCATCGGGTGCCGCTGTCGTCGAGGGCGGCGGCGAGCAGCGAGGGGAGAGAGCCGAGGGCGGCGGCCAGCTCGGCGTCGCCCGGCCTCTCCTCGGTGAGGAGCAGGTCGACGGCCACGGCCCGGGCGCCGGCCCGGTGGACGTCGAGGACGAGCCGGGCGAGGAGGGCCCTGGGCCAGGGCCACGGGCCCCGTGCGTCGAGGGCGGCCTCGTCGACCGCCACGACGGCGACGTGGGTGGCGCGGTGGGCGTGGAAGCGCCGCAGCGCGGCGTCCCGCAGAGGAAGCTCCCACAGCGCGGGGACGCCCGAGGCGACGAGCCCGGCCACGGCGAGGCCCGCCACCGCGGCGAGAGCCAGCAGCCTCATCGGTCCGGGGTCCGGGGGTGCGGGCACGTCACACGTCCAGCGTGAGCACGGCCCGGAGCCGCCCGGACGTCCGCCGCGGGTGCAGGTCGTGGAAGGTCACGGCCTTGATCTCGATCCGGGGGAGGCGGCCCGGGGCCAGCGGGGTCAGCCCGAGCTCGGCGCCCGCGGCCGTCCGCCGGAAACCTACGACCCGCATCCTGCGCGCGAAGAGCTGGAAGACGGCCTCGTTGGCGGCGCGGACCAGCCGCCAGGACAGGTCGCCGTCCCAGGGCCCGAGGCCGGCCCACGAGCGGGCGGGACCTCCACCGCCTCCATCGCCCAGGGCAGCGCGGGTGACGCCGGCCACCGCGTTGCGCACGAGCTCGTCCTCGTCGTCGCCCCACACGGCGAGCCGGATGTCCGCGGTGTGGGGGAGCTGGCGGAAGCGGACTGCTGCCATGGCTCCGAGTGTAGCCGGAACCCTGCTGGCGCCCCACCGGCGCCGGCAGGGGGCCGGGGACCGGCACGGCCGTGGGGTAGACTGCTCTGGTGTCTCGTCTCCGCCAACTGCCGGCGGTGATCACGGCGGCGGTCGTGGTCGCCGGAGCGGCGGCCTTCGTTGCCGGCCGGGGCGTGCCGGGCAGGAGCGACGCGGTGGTCGAGGCGCGGGACGGGCTCCGGGTCCTCGGCTACGAGCCCGTGGGCAGGCCCGAGGTGGTGTTCGAGGACGACCAGCCGCTGATCTGGGCCCTGGAGCGGTCGCTGCCGGGTCCCGGAGGCGTGGCGCTGGCCCGGGGCCGGGGGGGGGCGGTGCGCTGGCGGGTCCGCTTCGCGGGTGGCGGAGAGGCCGCCGTCACCGCCGGCGGCATGCTCTGGAGCACGCGGCGTCCGGTGCCCACGGACACCGGGCCCAACCTCTACCCGGCCTTCGCACAGGCCTACCTGCGGCAGGCGCTGCGCCACCTCGTCTCCGACTCCGCCAGCTGGCAGGCGATCCGCCGTCAGAGCTGGCGGGAGGGCGCGCACATCTGGCACCGCACCCGCTACGTCGGCGGCCCGGGCGGCCTGCCCCCCGGGTGGCGCCGCGAGCTGGACGTGGAGATGGTGGGGTCGACCATCGTGACCCTCCGCCGCGCCGTGCAGCCCCTGGGGACGGACATGGGCGTGGTGATGGGGCGCGTGCGCGAGCTCGACCTCCTCCGGCTCCCCGCCCTGGTGGGCATGGCCATCGTGCTCGCGGCCGTGCTGGTGGCGGGCGCCGAAGGGTGGGCGTACCACACGCGGCTCGCCCCCGGCCGGGGCCTCGCCATGGGCGCGCTGGTGGCGCTGCTCGGATGGGTGGCCGGGGTGTCGCCCGGGGACCAGCTTGTCACCTCCCTCACCGCCGCCGCCGTGGTCACGGTGGTGCCGCTGTGGCGGCAGCAGCCGCCGGCGCCGCGGCGCTGGGGCGCGGTGGCCGGGGTGCCGCTCGCCATGCTGGTCGCCACCGGTCCCACCGTGGTGGCCGCGCTGGGAGGGTGGATGCCGGCGAGCCCGGTGCTGGCCGCCAACACCTCTCCGCTCCACATGATCTCGACGGCGTGGTTGCCGGCGCTGGTGGAGGAGCCGCTGCTGCGCGGGGCGCTGCCCGGCCTGGTACAGCCCCTGGTGGGGTGGTGGGGCGGGGCGCTGGCCGGCGGGGTGCTGGGGACCCTCCTCCACGGGGTCCCCGCGGTCCCGCTGGTCGCGTCGCTGGCGGTGGAGATGGTCCTCCAGGTGGGCCTGATCCTGCTCGCCCGGGCGGCGGGGGTCAGCGCGGCGGTGCTCGCCAGGGGGACCGCCGAGGTCCTGCTGCGCCGCTCCGCCTACCCGGGAGGCCAGCCGTGGGACGCGGCGGCCATGGGTGTGGTGCTGTGCGGGGCCGCCTTCCTCCTGTGGCCGCGGAGGCAGCGCTGAACCGGCTGCTCGCCGCGGTGTTGTTCACCGCTCTCGTGGCCGGGGCGCTGCTTGCCCCCGTCCCCGCGGCGGCCCCGCCGGTGCCGTGGTCGCCGGTGGAGGCTGCGTTCAGGACCGAGGACACCATCGCACCGGTGGGGCTGGTGTGGGGCCGCCTGCGGGGATGGTCCCGGGTGGAGGACGGGTGGGAGCTGGTCTGGCAGCCGGCCCACGGCGCGTGGTTGGTTCGCACCTGGACCGGCGACGGGCCCGGCGAGCCGGAGTGGCGGCTCGAGGCCGCGCCGTGGCTGCCCGGCTCCCGGCTGACGAGACGGGCGGCCGGCGCGCTGCTGGACACAAGCGCCACGCCGGCGGTGCGGGAGGACCGGCTGGGCCGGCGCGACTGGAGGATCGGCACGGACCGGCTGCTCGGCGCGCTACCGGCCGGCACGTCCCTGCCTCTTGCGGCGCCCCGGACCGGCTGGTGGTGGACGGCGGTGATCGCCGGCCTGCTCCTCGCGGGAACGGTGGCCCGGGTGGTCTTTCCCGCCGTCCCCCGGCGGCTGGCCCGCTACACGGTGGCGGCCGTGGTGGTTGCGTTGGCGGTGACCCTACCGTGGGACACGGCCCTGGCCGCGTCGGTGTTCAGGGTCGGCGTGCGCCCCTGGGTGACCGAGATGGTGGCGATGACGGTGGCGGCGCTGGTGCTGGGCGCGGTGCTCATGGCGGTGATCAGCTTCCCGGCGGCGGTGGCGAGGGCCGAGGCCGCGATGCTCGCGGTCGCCCTGCCGGCCGGCCTGCTCGCCGGCCGGCTGGCGCCCGGGACGGTGATCGCGGAGGTGGGGGGGCTCAACGACCGGGTCGTGGTCTGGGCGGGCGCCATCGTGGTGGGGGGCTGGCTCGCGGCCCTCGCCGGGGACGGGCTCCGGCAGCTGCTCGGCGGGACGAGCCGCTGGCGGCGGTGGCTCCTGCTCGTCGCCGCGGTCGGGGCGGTGGCGGCGGCCGGCGAGTACACCGGTGTCCTGGTCGCGGTCCTGGCCGCCGCGGCGGTGGAGCGGGGACAGGGGACCTGGATGGGCGGGCTGGTGCTGCTGGGCTGGCTGGCGGGGGGCGCCTTCGTGAGCTGCGCGTGGACCTCGGTGCTGCGGGACGCCCTGGCGCTGCTGCTCGTGGGCGTGGGGCTGGTGGCCTGGCTGGTGGTGCGGCGCGAAACGCCGGTCTCCGTTCCTGCGCCCTGAGCGGCGGCGGGGGTTCCGGCGCCGATACCGCTACAATCTCCTCGTGCAACTAGCCTGGTTCCTTGCCACGAGGCTCCTGCGGCGGCGCGGCACCGTGCTGCTGCGCACCAGCGCGGTGGCCGCGCTGGTGGCCGTGGGCCTGGGCGTGGCGTCGCTCGTGGTGACCCTGGCTCTCATGAGCGGCTACCGGTCCGTGCTGCGCCAGGGGATCCTCGCCGCCGGCGGCCACCTGGTCGCCATGGTGCCGTCGGGCCTGAGCGCCGCCGGCGCCAGGGACGCCGAGGCCCGCGTCGCCGCGCTGCCCGGGGTGAGCGGGGCGGGACAGGTGGTGTACCTGCCCGGCCTGCTGGTGCGGCCGGGCGGGGGCGAGGCCCAGGCGGCCACCGTCAAGGCGCCGCAGCGCCTGCCGCCGTTCGTGCGCCTCGCCGCGACGGCCGGTCCGGGGCCGGTTCCGGTCGCGGTGGGCAGCGGGCTGGCGCGGCTGCTCGCCGTCGAGAAGGGGGCGGTGCTCACCCTCGAGGTCGTGACCGGGGGCTCCCTGCCGCGGGCCCTGCCGGTGGTGGTGGACCAGGTCTTCCACACCGGCTTCGCCGAGCTCGACGACTCCTGGCTGGTGACGCCGCTGCCGGCGCTGGCCGCCCGCGTCCCGGGGCTGGAGACGAACAGCATCGAGGTGTGGCTCGACGACCCGGACCGGGCTGATGCCATGGCGACGCCGGTGCAGGAGGCGGTGGGGGACGGGGCGCTGGTAACGACCTGGGAGGAGAACAACCGGAACCTCTTCGCCGCCCTGCGGTGGCAGAAGATCTCACTCGGCGTGGTGCTCTCGCTGGTGCTCGGCGTGGGGGCGTTCGAGGTGGCCTCGGCGCTGGTGGTGCTGGTCACCGAGAAGCGGCGGGAACTGGGCGTGCTCCTCGCCCTCGGCGGCCGCCCCCGGCTGCTGCGCCGCACGCTGGTGCTCGCCGGCGGCGGTCTCGGCGGCGCCGGAGTGGTTGCCGGGCTCCTGCTGGGCATCGGGGTGGTCGCGGTGCTCGGCGCCGCGGGGATCCCCCACTTCCCGCCGGACATCGCCTCCATCTACATGGTGGACCGCATCCCGCTGCGGCTGGAGGCGTCGGACCTGCTCACCGTGGCGGCGCTCGGCCTGGTCGAGGTGGTGCTGGCGGCGCTGATCCCGGCGCGCCGGGCGGCCTCCCGGGACCCGGTTGAGGTGCTGCGGTGGGTCTGAGGGAGGACCGGGCGTGGGAGATCCAGTGGCACCCCGCGCGGGGCGGCACGGTCCGCCGCCTCGTCCTCACCCCCCGGCGTCTGCGCAACCTGCTGGTGGGCAGCGGGCTCGTGCTGGTGCTCGTGCTCGGGCTGTTGGGCATCCTGCCCATCGGGCTGAGAACGCTCCTCGCGCGGTTCACGCTGGAGGCGGTCCAGCGCGAGAACGCCGCCCTGCGGTCGCAGCAGGACGCCTACCAGGAGCGCGCGTTCATGCTGGCCATGGGGACGCGGGTGCGCCTGCAGAGGGCGCTGCGCCTGGCCTGGGTGCTCGGGGCGGCGGAGGAGGTGTGGCGGGCGGGAGTGCCGGTCCCGCCTCCGGCGTCCGGCGGCGGGCAGCCCTTGGTGGCGTGGCTCGACGCCCAGGGGCCGCGGCTCGACGACCTCGGGTCCCGCCTGGAGGGCCTCGCGGCCTCGACCGCGCGCCCGGTGGCGTCGCTGCCGACGGGGAGCGTCGTCGACATGACCCGCGCCGTCCCGGTGGCGCTGTTCGGCTGGCGCGTCTCGCCGTTCACCGGCAAGCGCGAGGCGCACCACGGCGTGACGCTGGCGGCCCCCGTGGGGGAGCCGGTGCTGGCGCCGGGCGCGGGACGGGTGCTGTTCGCCGGGACGTTGCGCGAGCGGCGCTCCAACGAGTGGACGCGCCTGGGCACCGTCGTCGTCCTCGATCACGGGGGCGGGGTGGTGACGGTCTTCGGGCACCTGGACGGGACGTCGGTGCGCCGCGGCCAGCGGGTCGCCCGCGGCGACCACATCGGGACGGTGGGGCGGACGGGGTGGACCCGCGTGCCCGCCCTCTACTACGAGGTGCGCTGGCCGGTGGGCGGGAGCGTCAAGCCGGTGGACCCGGCCATCTTCGACCTGGCGCTGCCCGTGGAGGACGCGTCCGCCCGCCTGGCCGACCCCGTGGCGTCGCTCCCCGACGATTTTGCCGCGCTGTCGCACCTGCCCGGCGTCCGCTGAGGCCGCTCCGTCCCGGGGGAAGCGGGCCCGTGACGGCGTTGTTGCCGGGCACAAGAGGGAGTGATAGCCTTCACGAGCGGTGCCGGTGGCACCGGGAGGTCGGCATGCCCGATAGAGAGATCAAGCGAACCCCGCTGTACGAGTGTCACCTCGAGGCCGCCGGCCGCATGGTCCCCTTCGCCGGCTGGGAGATGCCGGTGCAGTACTCCGGCGTGATGGAGGAGCACAAGGCCGTGCGCTCGTCGGTGGGGCTGTTCGACGTGTCGCACATGGGCGAGATCGAGGTGCTCGGGCGGCGGGCGCTGGAGTTCATCCAGTACGTCACCTGCAACGACGCCTCGAAGCTGACGGCGGGCCGGGCGCAGTACACGGGGCTGATGACGCCCCGCGGCACCTTCGTGGACGACCTCCTGGTCCACAAGATCGACGACGAGCACTACCTTCTGGTGGTCAACGCCGCCAACAAGGACAAGGACTACGCGTACCTGTGCGCGCAGGTGGCGGCGTTCGAGCACGTGGACGTGACCGACCGCTCCGCCGACTTCGCGCAGCTCGCGGTGCAGGGGCCGAGGGCCCTCGACGTCCTGCAGAGGCTGACCGAGGTCGATCTGGCGTCGATCCGCTACTACCGCTTCGTCGAGGGCAAGGTCGGCGGCAGCGCCGCCATCGTCGCCCGCACCGGCTACACGGGGGAGGACGGCTTCGAGGTCTACCTGGCCCCGGAGGCGGCTCCCGGGCTGTGGCGCGCACTGCTCGATGCCGGGGCCGGCGAGGGCATCGTGCCCTGTGGCCTGGGCGCCCGCGACACGCTCCGTTTCGAGGCCTCGATGCCGCTCTACGGCAACGACATCGACGACACGACGACGCCCCTCGAGGCGGGCCTGGACTGGATCGTGAAGCTGGACAAGCAGGCGTTCCTGGGTCGCGAAGCGCTGAGCCGGCAGAAGGCCGCCGGTATCGCCCGCAAGCTCGTTGGGTTCGAGATGCGGGGGCGCGGGATCGGCCGGCACGGCTACCCGTTGTGGGCGGCCGGGAACAGGACCGGGGTGGTGACCTCCGGGACCCACTCGCCGACCTTCGGCAAGGCGCTGGGCATGGGCTACGTGCCCGTCGCGTACGCGGAGCCCGGATCCGAGATCGAGGTGGAGATCCGCGGCCAGCGGGTGGCGGCGGAGGTGGTGGAAACGCCGTTCTACCGGCGTCCCCGCTAGGGGCGCCCTGGAAAGTCGCGAGGGAGAAGGAGCAGACCATGGCTGAACCCAACGATCGGCTGTACTCGAAGACCCACGAGTGGGTGAAGATCGACGGCACCACGGCGACCATGGGGATCACCCGGTTCGCCCAGGAGCAGCTCGGGGACGTGGTGTTCGTCGAGCTCGCGGAGGCGGGCAAGAGCGTCAAGGCCGGCGAATCCATCGGCAACA
This sequence comes from uncultured Acidobacteriota bacterium, assembly GCA_963751245.1. Classification (GTDB taxonomy): domain Bacteria; phylum Acidobacteriota; class Thermoanaerobaculia; order Thermoanaerobaculales; family Thermoanaerobaculaceae; genus CAVVTR01. Next base: position 299,665 of record CAVVTR010000009.1, read on the forward strand.
TCGAGTCGGTGAAGGCCGTCTCCGAGATCTTCTCGCCCGTCGCGGGCCAGGTCGCCGCGGCGAACGGCGAGCTCGAGAGCCGTCCCGAGCTCATCAACCAGGAACCCTACGGCGAGGGCTGGCTGCTCCGCCTCACCGTGGCCGGCGGCGCCGGCGACGGGCTCATGGACGCCGCCGCCTACGACGCCTTCCTCGCGGAGGAAGGGGCCCACTGATGCACCGCTACCACGGGGGTGACGAGGACCGCCGCGCGATGTTGGCCGCGGTGGGCGCGGCGTCGGTGGAGGACCTGTTCCGCTCGATTCCCGCCGAGGTGCGCTGCGGGCCGCTGGCCCTGCCCTCCGCGCGCAGCGAGGACGAGGTGCGGCGGGAGTTCTGGGGCTACGCGGTCAAGAACTCGGCCCTGGACTGCTTCGCGAGCTTCCTCGGCGCCGGCGTGTACCGGCACGTGGTGCCGGCCGCGGTGGACGCCATGCTGCAGCGCGGCGAGTTCTTCACGGCGTACACGCCGTACCAGCCGGAGGTCAGCCAGGGCACGCTTCAGGCCATCTTCGAGTTCCAGACCTACGTGTGCGAGCTCACCGGCGAGGACGTCAGCAACGCCTCCCTCTACGACGGCGCCACCGCCGCCGTCGAGGCGGTGCTGATGGCGTCCCGGGCCAGGCCCGGACGTTCGCGGGTGCTCCTGTGCGGCGCCGTCCACCCCGAGGTGAGGCGGGTGCTGGCCACCTACGCCGAGCCCCAGGGCCTGGCCCTGGAGCAGGTGGGGTGGGACGCGGGCGGCGGCGTGGACGCGGCGGCCCTGAAGGCGACGTGCGGGGACGACGTCTGCGCGGTGCTCGTGCAGTCGCCGAACTTCCTCGGTGTCGTCGAGGATCTCCCCGTGGTGGCCGAGGCCGCCGCCGGCGCCGGCGCGCTGTCGGTCCAGGTGGTCATGGAAGCCACGTCCCTCGGGCTGCTCCAGCCCGGCGGGGCGTTCGGGTTCGACGTCGTCTGCGGCGAGCTCCAGGCGTTCGGGCTCCCGCCCGCGTTCGGCGGGCCGCACCTGGGCTTCTTCGCCGCACGGCAGGCGTACCTGCGGCAGATGCCCGGCCGACTGGTGGGCGAGACCGTCGACGGCGACGGCCGGCGCGGCTACGTGCTGACGCTCTCCACCCGGGAGCAGCACATCCGCCGGGCCAGGGCCACCTCGAACATCTGCACCAACCACGGCCTCATGGCCCTCGCGGCGACCATCACGCTGTCGCTGCTGGGGAAGCGCGGCGTGCGGGAGGTGGCCCTCAACTCCCACGCCACGGCGGCGTACCTGCGCGGGCGCATCGCCGCCCTCGGCGGCGTGCGGATCGCATTCCCCGAGGCGCCGCTGTACGACGAGTTCCTCGTGCTCCACGACGATCCGGAGGGGCTGCTGCGGCGGCTCGCCGGCGAGGGGATCCTCGGCGGCGTGCGGGTGGAGGGGGCGACGGCTTCCCGTCGGGGATCCTCGTCGCCGCCACGGAACAGAACACCCGAGGGGAGTGCGACCGTCTGGCCGACGCGCTGGGGAGGCTGGCATGAGCGGGAAGGAATCGTTGCGGGGGCGCGAGGGGCTGATCTTCGAGCGTTCGTCGGCGGGGCGGGTCGGCTACCAGCTTCCCGCGCTCGAGGTGCCCGCGCCGGACCCGGCGACCAGCGTTCCGCCCAGGCTCCTGCGCGGCGAGATCGACGGCCTCCCCGAGGTCAGCGAGGTGAACGTCGTCCGCCACTACACCAGGCTGTCGCGGTGGAACTACAGCGTGGACGAGGGGCTCTACCCGCTGGGCTCGTGCACGATGAAGTACAACCCGCGCATCAACGAGGAGCTGGCGCGCCTGCCGGGGCTGGCGCAGATCCACCCTCTGCAGCCCGAGGACCAGGTCCAGGGCGCCCTCGCCCTCATGTGGGAGCTGGAGCAGGCGCTCATCGCCGTCACCGGCATGGCCCGGGTGACGCTGCAGCCCGCGGCGGGCGCCCACGGCGAGCTCACCGGCATGCTGATGATCCGCAAGGCGCTCGCAGGGCGCGGGGACAACCGCCGGGTGGTGCTGATCCCGGACTCGGCGCACGGCACCAACCCCGCCTCCGCGGTGTTCGCCGGCTTCGAGGTGGCGGAGATCCCCTCGACTGAGCAGGGCACGCTGGACGTGGATGCGGTGCGCCGCCACCTGGAGGGCGGCGAGGTGGCCGCGCTCATGGCGACGGTGCCCAACACGCTGGGCGTCTTCGAGCCCGAGATCGCCCGGGTGGCGGCCATGCTGCACGAGCGCGGCGCGTACCTCTACGTGGACGGGGCCAACCTGAACGCCTTCGTGGGCATCGCCCAGCCCGGCCGCATGGGCGCCGACGCGCTGCACATCAACCTGCACAAGACGTTCTCGACGCCCCACGGGGGCGGCGGGCCCGGCGCTGGACCGGTGGCCGTCTCCGAGGCCCTGGTGCCGTTCCTGCCGGTGCCGACGGTGGAGCGGACCGGGGACCGGTTCACGCTGTCCATGGACCGGCCGGGGAGCATCGGCAAGGTGCGCGGCTTTTACGGCAATTTCTCCATGCTGGTGCGGGCGCTGGCGTACATCCGCTCCCTCGGCGCCGACGGCCTGCGCGCCATGGCCGAGGGCGCCGTCCTCAACGCCAACTACGTCCGCAAGGAGCTGGAGGCCGACTACGCCCTGCCCTACGCGGGCGCGAGCCTGCACGAGGTGGTCTTCGACGACAGCCGGCAGACGCCCCAGGGCGTTCGCAACGTGGACATCGCCAAGCGTCTCCTGGACTATGGCTTCCACCCGCCGACCATGTCCTTCCCCCTGATCGTCCACGGCGCGCTCATGATCGAGCCCACCGAGAGCGAGGGTATCGAGGAGCTGGACGCGTTCATCGCGGCGATGCGGGCCATCGCCCGGGAGGCGCGGGAGACGCCCGAGCTGGTCAAGGGCGCCCCCTACACCACGCCCGTGGGGCGCCTCGACGAGGTCCGCGCCGCACGGCAGCCCGTGCTGCGCTGGCGGCGCGGCGGCGACTGAGCCCGCGCGACGGCACCGCCCGGCTGACGGCGGGAGGGGGGACCATGCAGCGGCTCCACGTCTTCGTGGACTACTGGAACTTCCAGCTGCGCTGGAACGAGCGGGCGGGGGAGGCGCGCTGCGACTGGGCACAGCTCGCCAGCGTCCTGTGCGAGGCGGCGGCCGCCCTGCCGCTGTCGGGTGAGCTCGACTTCCAGGGGATGCGCGTCTACGCGTCGTGCGAGCCCGACGACGAGAACCTGCGCCGGTGGCTGGAGAACTTCGTCGAACGGCAGCCCGGCACCAGTGTCGTGCTGCTCGATCGGCGCCGCCGCCTCGACCACGTCCGCTGCCGCTCCTGCGGCTACGAGACGGCGACGTGCCCGGCGTGCGGGCAGCCCCTCGTGTCGGCTCCCGAGAAGGGGGTGGAGGCGGCGCTCATCACCGACCTCTTCGACCTTGCTGCGGCCGGCGCCATGGACGTGGCGGTGCTGGTCTCCTCCGACGGCGACTACACGTTCCCGGTGCAGAGCCTGCAGCGTCGCGGGGTCAAGGTGGTCAACGCCGTGTGGCGGGCCACCGGCGCCGAGCTGGCCCGGGTGGCGTGGGCCACGGTGGAGCTCGACGACCTGAAGCCGCGGCTGGCGAGGGAGGCGGGCGGGGAGCGGCGGATCCAGCCGGAGTGAGGCTACGGCCGGGCGGCGGCGCGGCGCGGGGTGAAGACGAGGAGCACGACGGCGCCGAGCCACATGGGCAGGTCGCGGAGGACCAGCAGCCACGCGTTGTGCACGTCCTCGGCGGACGTCGAGAAGCAGCCGCACGCCACGTTGACGCCGCGGAGGGCGTTGATCAGCAGGGCGGCGATGAACATTGTCAGTAGCGCCAGCGCCCACAACGATGCGGCGCGCCGCTTGAAGCCGGTGACCAGGGCCAGGCCGACCAGGATCTCCATCCAGGGCATGTACACGGCCATCAGGTTGATGGGCCCCGGGGGCAGGATGCGGTAGCCCCAGATGATGCCGATGAGGGGGCGAGGATCGGCCAGCTTCGGGAAGGCGGCGTAGAGAAAGACGCCGCCAAGGACGACGCCCACGATGCGATGCAGCCAGACGTTGCGGATCCAGCTCACGCGTCACCTCCGCCGCCCTCGACCGGCAATCCCGCGGCCTGCCACCCGGGGAAGCCGTTCAGCATGACCTGGGGTGGAGCCAGCCCGCGGTGCCGGAGCTCCTGGGCCAGGAGCTGCTCCACGTCGGTTTCCTCGGCGGCGCCGTAGACGACCACGGCGCTGGCTCGCCGCAGCCGCTCCATGAGGCCGGGCGTGAGCGAAGCGGCCAGGTTCGTGTAGTTGACCCTCACGGCGCCTGGAACGCGGGCGGCCGTGTACTCCCGGACGGAGCGGTCGTCGAGGAAGACGATGTCGGGCAGCGACTCGCGCAGCATCTCGGCGGAGGACGGATCGATGAGGAGAAAATCGGTGCCCTCGGCGGGCGGCTCGGTTCCCTTGCCCCACCACGCCAGGTGCCGCGTCGGGACGAGGTTGGCGACGGTGCCCAGCACGAGGGCTACGGCGAGAAAGAGAGCGGCGTCGAAAGCCAGCTTTCTGGTCACGGCCCGAGAGGGTAGCATAGCCTGATGACAGCGGCGAGCAGGCGGCGTCTGTGGTTGGCGGGAGGTATCCTGGCGGTGGCGGCCCTGGTCGTCTGGACGGCCTCCGACCGGCCTCCACGGATGCCGGCGGACGCGGACCACTCGCTGGACCAGACCGAGGGGCACTGCCTGAGCTGCCACGGGTACGGGCGCAGCCACCCGCGGCCGGCGGACCACCCCCTGCGCGACGACTGCTTCTCCTGCCACCGCGACGCGCGAGGCGTCCTTCACCCGCGCCCGCAGGCGCCCACGGCGATCCCCGGCGGGTGGCGCGACGATCCGCGGCTGGCGCCCCGGGCCGCGCCCCGCTGAGGCCGGGCCCCCGGCGCGGGGACGACGGGGGCGCTCTTGACTCGACCGCGAGGCCCGGTACCCTCGACGCCAGCATCCACCAGGGTCCGCGAGCCGTCCCGGTCCGCGGACACGAACCAGGGAGGTTCCATGGCCTGCACCCGCCGCGCACGATCCCCGCGTTCCCGCATCTCCTCCGTCCTCGGTTGCCTCGTCCCGCTGCTCCTGCTGGCCGTGGCGGCGGCACCGGCTGCGGCCGCCGTGCCGACGCCGGCCTCCCACTTCGGCTTCGAGCCCGGCGCCGACGGGCGCCTCGCCTCGTGGAGCGCTCTCGTCGCCTACTACGAGAAGGTCGCAGCGGCCTCGGACCGGGTGGAGGTCCGCGACCTGGGTCCCACCACGCTGGGCAACCGCTTCGTCCTGGTGACCGTGTCCTCGCCCGCCAACCTCGCGCGGGCGGCGCGCCTCAGGGAGATCAACCACGCCCTGGCCGACCCGGGCGATGCACCGCTCCCCGCCGGGCGGGTGGACGAGCTTGCCCGCGAGGGCGTGGCCACCGTGGCGGTCTCCCTCGGGCTGCACGCCACCGAGGTGGCGGCGGCGCAGATGGGGCCGCGGCTGGTCTACCGGCTCGCCACCGCGAACGACGAGGACACCCTGAGGGTGCTCGACAACGTGGTGCTGCTGCTGTTCCCCAGCTTCAACCCGGACGGGCTCGAGATGGTGGCGGCGTGGAACGACGAGACCCGGGGGACCCGCCTGCAGGGCGCGCCGTACCCCGACCTCTACCACCACTACGCCGGCCACGACAACAACCGCGACGGCTACTTCTTCAACCTGGCCGAGTCGCGGATGTTCTCCGACGTGCTCTACCACGAGTGGTACCCGCAGGCGTACCTGGACGTGCACCAGATGGGGCCCTACGGCCCCCGCCTCTACATCCCGCCGTACCTCGACCCCATCCACCCCAACGTGGACCCCATGGTGTGGTGGGAGCACCTCTTCGTGGGCGGGAGCATGGCGGTGGCCCTGGAGCGCGCGGGGGTGACCGGCGTGGAGTCCGGTGCGCCATACACCGGCTGGTGGATGGGCTCGTTCCACATGATCACCAACTACCACAACATCGCCGGCATGCTCACCGAGAGCGCCAGCTGCCGGCTGGCGTCCCCGATGCTCGTGCACCGCCAGCAGCTCGACGGCGCGGACCGGGGGCTCCCGTTCTACGGCCCGCAGCGTTTCTTCGCTCACCCCTGGGAGGGCGGTTGGTGGCGTCTGGCGGACCTGGTGCACCAGCAGGAGGTGAGCACCTTCGCCCTGCTGGACAACGCCGCCCGCTACCGCGGGATGTGGCTGCGGGACATGGCCCTCAAGGCCGGGCGCAACATCGAGCGCGGCCGCACGGAGGCGCCCGCCGCCTACGTCGTTCCCGCGAGTCAGCACGATCCCCTCACCACCCTCGACCTGCTGCGGCGGCTGATGAGGGCCGGCGTGCACGTGGACCGCGTGACCCGGGACCTCGTGGTCGACGGCCGCGCCGTGGCCGCGGGAGATTACGCGATTCCCCTGGCGCAGCCGCTGCGCGCCTACGTGAAGTCGCTGCTCGAGAGGATCTCGTACCCGGACAACGCCTGGACCCGGGACCAGCAGGGCGCGCCGCTGCGCCCCTACGACCTGGCCGCGTCCACCCTCGCCGAGCACATGGGCGTGGAGGTCGTACCGGTGGCCTCGCTGCCGGCCGACGCCTTGTCGCCCCTGGAGGCGCCGCCCGAGCCGCAGGGCAGGGTGGTCGCCCCCGCCGCGGGGGAAGCGGCCGGCTGGCTGGTCTCCCACGAGGTCAACGCGGCGTTTCGCGCCACCAACCGGGTCCTGGCGGCGGGGGGGCGGGTGAGGTGGCTGGAGAAACCCCTGCGCGCTGCGGGGCGCGAGTGGGGACCGGGCACGCTGTGGCTCCCGGCGGCGGAGAAGGGGGAGGGGACCACGGCCGAAGCGGCCGCCGCGTTGGCCCGCGAGACCGGTGTCACCCTCGTCGGCCTCGAGGCGCCCCCGCGGGGCGCCGCGCTGGCTCTGCGCCCCCTGCGCTGCGGTCTGTACCACCGGGGCCGGGGCGGCAACGCGGACGAGGGGTGGACCCGCTACCTGTTCGACACCTGGGGGTTCCCTTACGAGCGCCTCGACGCCGACGCCGTCCGAAGTGGCGGTCTCGTGGAGCGTTTCGACGTCATCGTGCTGCCCGACGACACCCCCGAGCGGCTCCTGGGGCCGACGGAAAAGGGGCGCGGCGGCGAGACGGCCGCCGCCGCCGACGAGGAGTACCCGGAGGAGCTGCTCCCCGAGAAGGACAGGCGTGGGCTGGGCGAGCCCGGCGTCGAGGCGCTCCGGGCCTTCGTGCGCGCCGGCGGCACGCTGGTCACCCTGGACACCGCCTCCCGCCTGGTCATCGACCGCTTCGGCGTCCCCGTGAAGGACGCGGTGGCGGGCCTGTCCCGGGCGGCGTTCACCTGCCCCGGCTCCACGGTGTGGCTCGACCTCGACACCTCTCACCCCCTCGCCTACGGCATGCCGCGGCGGGCGCTGGCGGTGAACTGGGAGAGCCCCGCGTTCGAGCTGACGGGCACGTCCTTCGCCGACCGCATCGACGTGGTGGCGTCCTATCCGCGGGAGGACATCCTGCGCAGCGGCTGGCTGGTGGGCGGCGAGCGCCTCGCCGGCAAGGCGGCGCTCCTGTCGGTGGGGTACGGCAAGGGGCGCCTCGTCATGATCGGCTTCCGCCCGCAGCTGCGGGCGCAGACGGCCGGGACGTTCAAGGTCTTCTTCAACGCCCTCTACCTGGCCGGGGCGCGCCCCGTGACGCTGCCCTGAGCGAACCGGGCCGGGAGCGCGCCGTGGTAGTGTGGCGGTCATGAAGACGCCAACGTATCGTGCCGCCGCCGCTGTGGTTGGAGCGATTCTGCTGGGGGCCTCCGCCGGTGCCGAGCTGCCGTTTCCGCGGTTCGAGGGGAAGGCCACCACGGTGGCGGTGTCGGGCGGGGGAGCGCGGGTCGCCGTGCTCCGGGGCAGCCGCCTCGAGATCTTCGACGCCGTCGACGCGGCCAAGCCCGCTCTCACCCTCACGCTCCCGGTGGAGGACGGCAGGCTCGAGGAGTTCCACGGCAACACCGTGACCTACGCGACCACGCTGCCCCACCGGGCGGCGCCCGTCCACGTGGCGATGGACCTGTCCGATGTGGACCTGCTGACCTGGCCCAACGAGGGCCTCGGGGAGGTGTTCCCCGACCAGCCGGCCCGGCTCACCCTGGACGGCAGGGGGCTCTACGGGATGCTGACCCTGACGCCGGAGGTGCGGGCGTTCTTCGGCATCCCTCAGTCCACCCCCGACGGCGCCCGGGTGATGGCCACCTACCGCTTCGTGAAGGAGACCATGCTGGCGCGGGCCTCCACGGACTTCAGGGACGGGGTCGCGCTCTCCCCCGACGACACGCTGCTCACGCTGCGCGACGGTGGGCTCATGCGGTACGGGCCCAAGGGCAGGGAGTGGACCACGAAGGGGCAGGGCACGCCGGTGCGCATTCTCGACGTGGACCCGGCGGTCAGACGTGCCCTCGTCCTCCGGGGCGACGGCGTCCTGCTGGGCGTCGACCTGGCGAGCGGGGCGGTGGCGTGGCAGTGGAAGGGCGAGGAGGGCAAGGCCGTCGCGGCCTCCGGGATGCTGCGCGATGCCCGGTTGGTGCCCGGCGGCGAAGTGCTGTTGCTGCTGAGGACCGGTGACGTCAGCCGGCTCGCCGCTCTCGCTCCGGCGGGCGGGCAGCTCCTGGGCGACGTCCTGCCGCCCGGCCCGGACGCCGCCATGATGCGCGGACGCTGGGCCGCCGAGGACGGCGATCTCGGCGAGGTCTGGCCGGTGGCGACGCCGGTGGGTCCCGCCGTGCTGCTGCAGGGTCCGGACGGCTGGTACGTGGTCCCGCTTCCGACGTCCTGAGGCGCGGACCTCCTTCCCTCCCGGCGGCCGGGCTCAGGCGGACCAGGGCCGGTCCGGCGGCCAGAGCACGGCGAAGCCCGCCGACCGCAGCAGACGGGCCAGCGGTCGGCTGTCCGGCGCGTCCACGCGCAGCACGGTCCGCGTGCCGGTCCCCTCCGCGGGGCAGGTGAGGACGGAGCGGACCCCCACACACCGCTCGTTGAGCAGCGTCGTGAGCCGGGTCAGCTCGCCGGGCCCGGGCGGCAGCGCGACCTCGAGGCGGGTGCTGGGCGAGGTGACGCCGGTGAGGCGGAGCAGAGCATCGAGCAGGTCGAGCCCCGTGACGATCCCTACCACGTCGTCGTCCTCCACCACGGGGAGGCAGCCGATCTTGAGGCCGCGCATGGTGCGGGCGGCCTCCTCCACGGGATCGTGGGGGACGGCGGTGCGGGCGGGGCGGGTCATGGCGCCGCGGACCAGGCTCTGCATCCCCGCGGGCCGGGTGCACAGGATGCTGGTGGCCCCGTGCACGTCGCGATCGGTGACCACGCCGGCCAGGCGGCCGCCCTCGAGGACGGGCAGGTGGCGGATGCCCCGCTCGCGCATGAGCAGGCAGGCCTCCTCGAGGGTCGCGCCGCCGGGCACGCTCACGACGGGGCTGCTCATGATGTCGCGGACGAGCATGTTGCCACCTCCACCGACCGGAGCCTCTCGTTTTGTTCAGTATACGCGGCGGCCGGCGGCGGCCGGGAAGAGGCGCGGCACCCCAGTGGCGGCGCCACGCCGCGCGGGGGAGGACGGAACGAGGAAGGAACCCCGCGGAGGCCGCGTTCCCCTGGGGGAGCTCGAAGACGGCCCGGGGGGGACGACGATGGGATCGAGGGAGGCGTTTCTCCAGGCGAGGGATTTTCTCCTCGCCCACCGTGACGACCTGGACGGGGCGGCGGCGGGGTTCAGCTGGCCGCACCTCGACGCGTTCAACTGGGCGCTGGACTACTTCGACGTGATGGCGAAGGACAACGCGCGGACCGCGCTGTGGGTGGTCGAGGAGGACGGCGAGGACGTGCGGTTGTCCTTCGCCGAGATGCGAGACCGCTCGAACCAGGTGGCCAACTTCCTGCGCGCCCACGGGGCGCGGCGCGGTGACGGCGTGCTGGTCATGCTGGAGAACGAGGCGGCGCTGTGGGAGAGCGTGCTGGCCGCCATGAAGCTGGGGGCGGTGGTGACGCCGGCCACGACCCTGCTGACCCGGCGCGACCTGGCGGACCGCCTGGAGCGGGGTGGGGTGCGTCACATCATCGCCGGCGCGCGCCACGCGGAGAAGTTCGGCGACCTCGGCGAGGACCTCAACCGGGTCGCGGTGGGCGGCAGCCCCCCGGGGTGGCTGTCCTACGAGGACGCCTACCGGGGCCCGGCGGCGTTCACTCCCGACGGCACCACCTCCGCCGGCGACCCGTTCCTGCTCTACTTCACCTCGGGCACCACGGCGCAGCCCAAGCTGGTCCTCCACACCCACCAGAGCTACCCGGTGGGGCACCTGTCGACCATGTACTGGATCGGGCTGCGCGAGGACGACGTGCACCTGAACATCTCCTCGCCGGGGTGGGCCAAGCACGCCTGGAGCAGCTTCTTCGCGCCCTGGAACGCCGGCGCCACCGTGCTCGTCCACCACGCGGAGAGGTTCAACGCGAAGACGGTGCTCGATCTGATCGCGTCGTGCGGCGTGACGACCCTGTGCGCACCACCGACGGTGTGGCGGCTGTTCATCCAGGAGGACCTGGCCGCGGTTCCCGTGAAGCTGCGCGAGCTGGTCGGCGCCGGCGAGCCCCTCAACCCCGAGGTCATCGCCCGGGTCGAACGGGCCTGGGGGCTGACCATCCGCGACGGCTACGGCCAGACCGAGACCACCGCCATGATCGCCAACCCGCCGGGACAGCCGGTCAAGCCCGGCTCCATGGGGCGGCCGCTGCCGGGCTACGCCACCACCCTCCTCGACGCCGAGGGGTGCGAGACCGACGAGGGCGAGGTGGCGGTGCGCCTCGAGCCGCGTCCTCTGGGGCTCATGCAGGGCTACCGGGACGACCCGGAGCGCCTCGGTGCCGTGATGCGCGACGGCGCCTACCGTACCGGGGACGTGGCCCGGCGGGACGGGGACGGCTACTACTGGTACGTGGGGCGCGCCGACGACGTGTTCAAGAGCTCGGACTACCGCATCAGCCCGTTCGAGCTGGAGTCCGTCCTCATCGAGCACGAGGCGGTTGCGGAGGCGGCGGTGGTGCCCAGCCCCGACCCGCTGCGGCTCAGCGTGCCCAAGGCGTACGTGGTGCTGCGCGCGGGGTTCGCCCCCGACGCCGCCACCGCCCTGTCCATCCTCGCCTTCGTCCGCGGCCGGCTGGCCCCGTACAAGCGCATTCGCCGGCTCGAGTTCGCCGAGCTGCCCAAGACCATCTCGGGAAAGATCCGCCGCGTGGAGCTGCGCCGCCACGCCGCCAGCGGCGGACGCCCCGAGGGGGAGTTCCGCGAGGAGGACTTCCCCGAGCTGCGCGCTCCTCAGGGATGAGCCGCCGGATCAGGCCGGCCGTGTGAAGACCACGCGGAGATCGGCGCCCAGCTCCGCCTTCCCTGGACCGGTCACCAGCGAGGCGTGGAGCTCGACGAGCCAGGGCAGCTCCTCGATGAGCTGGGACATGCGGCCGAGCAGCTCCACGGTGGCCTCGTCCCTGGGCAGGGAGAGCTCCTCGAGGAGCTCGACGGCGTCGCGCTCGGTGAGCGGCGTGATCCGCTCCATGCCGGTCCGGCCGCGGCGCCTGAGCACCAGCAGCGGGCCGAACACGGGGTGGGAGCGCACGGCGATGTCCACGCGCCGGCCGCGCCGGCCGTTCGCCTCGCGCTTCGCGACGGAGATGCCGAAGGCGGCGAGGACCTCCTCCGCCTCCACGGTATCCAGCCGCAGGTGCCCCTCGGTGACGCCGTGCGCCTCGAAGGCGGCCTCCAGGCGGGCACGGGCGCCGGAGGCGTCGGTGTCGTCGACCCACAGCAGCCGGCCGGGCGGCTGGCGCAGGTACGTCCCGTACCGTGCGACCCTGCCCAGGGCGCGCGCCGCCGACTCCGGGAACCGGTAGGCGGGGAACACGGCGGCGCGGCCGGCCGAGCGGCCGCCGTGCACGGTGAGGTCCAGGATGCCGGCGGCGCCCATGAGGCACAGCAGCACCGGCTTGGCCACGCCGGTCTGGTTCTCCGCCCCGACCACGCCCCTGCGGATGGCCCGGCCGACCTGCTCCGGCTCACAATCGCCGACGCAGAGGAAGATGACGATGGCGGCGTCCACGTCGGGGCTCTCCAGGGCCTGGCGCACGGCGTGCCTGTAGGCCTCGGGGCTGGCCAGGGGCCCCAGGTCCACCAGTCCCGGCCCGCTCACCTCCAGGCCGTTGGCCTCGCAGGCGTCGGCCGTGATGGTGGCGACGCCCCCGGAGTTGGCCACGATGGCCACCCGGTGGCCCCTCGGCAGCGGCTGGTGGGCGAGGAGGACGGCGACGTCGAAGAGCTCCTCCAGGGTGTCAACGCGGATCACGCCGGCCTGCTGGAACAGGACGTCCACCTCGACGTCCGACAGCGGTGCCGCCGCGATGTGGGCGCGGGCGGCGCTGCGGCCCGCACGGCTGCGGGCGCTCTTGACGCACAGCACCGGCTTGCGGGCGCTGAGCCGCCGGGCCACGCGGGCGAAGCGCCGCGGGTTGCCGAACGCCTCCAGGTACAGCATTGCGATGTCGGTGGCGGGGTCCTCCTCCCAGTACTGGAGCAGGTCGTTGCCGGAGACGTCGGCGCGGTTGCCCGCCGACACGAAGGTCGAGAAGCCGAGGCCGCGCTCGGCGGCGTACTGCAGGATGACCGTGCCCAGGGCGGCCGAGTGGGAGAAGAAGCCCACCCGGCCGGTGGGCGGCAGCGCCGGCGCCAGGCTCGCGTTGAGGCGGACGGCGGGGTCGGTGTTGAGGAGGCCGAGGCAGTTCGGGCCGACCAGGCGTCCGCCCAGGGAGCGGACCGTGTCCAGGAGGCGGTCCTGCCGTGCGCGCCCCTCGGGTCCGCTCTCGGCGAATCCCGAGGTGACGACGATGAGGCCCTTGGCGCCGGCGCGCAGGGACCGCTCGGCGACGTCCACGACGCGCTCGGCGGGCACCGCGACGATGACCAGCTCGGGGGTCTCGGGAAGCTCCGCCACCGACGGATAGGCGCGCACGCCGTGGACCGCCGCGGCCTGATTGTTGACGGGGTAGACCGTGCCGGTGAAGTTGCTGGTGAGGATGTGCTGGAAGATCAGGCTGCCCACGCTGGTGCGCTGCCGGGACGCCCCCACCACCGCCACCACCCGGGGGCGGAGCAGGGGAGCGATGGAGTTGGCGGTCGCCGTGCGCTCCCGCAGCTCTCCCCGCTCGCGCACGACGGCGGCGCCGCGCACGGGGAACTCGACGTGGAAGCTGCCGCCGTCGAGGACCTGGCGGGACTCGAAGCCGGAGTCGCGGAAGACCTTGATCATGGGCTGGTTCTCGAACAGCACGTCGGCCTCGAAGCCGACCAGCCCGACGCCGGCAGCGATGCCGGCCAGGCGCTCGAGGAGCAGCGTGCTGACGCCGCGTCCCTGGTACTCGTCGTCGACGAGGAACGCCACGTCGGCGGTGTTGCGAGCGGGTAGGCTGGCGTAGTTGCCGAAGCCGATCACGCGGATGTCGGGCTCCTCGCCGATCACCGCCAGCAGGCAGGCACGGTCCCGGGGATCGTCGCCGCACAGCTCGGCGAGGAAGCCGCGGGGGACCTGGGACACCGCGGCCATGAACCGCATCTGAAGGCTCTGCCGCGAGACGCGGGCCATGAGGGTCTCGAGGGCCGGGATGTCGGCGTGGGTGGCGAGACGCATGAGGACCCGCTGGCCGTCGCGCAGGAAGACGTACTCGCGGTAGTCCTTGACGTCGGTGATCACGCTGAACACGGTGGCTCCCCCTTCGTGACCGGATACCCGTATGGTACCCCGCCTCGGGGACTTCCGCCGCAGCTACGCGCTCTGCCTCGCCTCGGCGGGCGGCTCGCCGCGCTTGCGCCAGTACCGGGCCAGGCCCCACACGCTCATGAACGCCGGGTTCGCCAGCGAGTAGCACTCGCTCTCGCGCTCGCCGGGCCCCGCGCTGTCCACGAACCCCCGCGTGTACGCCTCGAACAGGGGCAGCATGGCACCCTCGTCGAGGCCCTCGCGCAGGCGGTCGCGGACGAAGGAGGCGAACCGCTCCAGCGAGGCTTCCAGCCGGTCGAGGTGCTCGCGGACGTCGGTGAAGGCGCCGAAGTGGGTGAGGTAGAGGACGCCCGCCCGGGCATCGCGGAGGATCGCCAGCGAGGCGCGCCACGCCTCCATGTCGATGTCGGGGGGCGGGCAGGGCGGCACCACCGGGCCGGTGGGCATGCGCACGCCGCCCACGTCCCCGGTGAACACCGCGTCGCCGAACCGGTAGGCGATGTGGTGCCGGGCGTGGCCCGGGGTGTGGAGGGCCTCGAAGGACAGCCCGCCGATGCGGATCATCTCGCGGTGGTCCACCGTGCGGATGCGATCGGCGGGGATGGGCTTGACCGGACCCCAGAGAGAGTCCATGGCGTCGCCGTAGATGGCCGTCGCCGAGGCGAGCAGCTTGGAGGGGTCGGCGAGGTGCGGCGCGCCCACGGGATGGACCCAGACGGTGGCGCCGCCCTCGGCCAGCTTCCACGCCGCGCCGGCGTGGTCGAGGTGGATGTGGGTGAGGAGGACGTTGCGCACGTCGGCGAGCGCCATGCCGCGGGCGGACAGGGCGACCTCGAGGGCGCCCAGCGTCGACGCGGGGCCGCTCTCCACCAGCACCGGGCCGTCCGCCGACGGAATCAGGAACGACGCGATGGTCGGCAGCGAGCCGAACTCGAGGTCCAGCACCTCGATCTGCGACAGGTCGGGATCGTTCGAAGCCATGACGTGCCCTCCACCGGGGCTAACCGGCGCCGCCCCGCCCGGCTTCCCCGCCCATGCGGGCGGGACCGGCGGTCGCGTATCATCGGGGCGAGCCTCTCGCGTACTGCCGCGCACGACGACGGGCCGACCGGCTTCAGGGACCGGTGCCGGGCGTCAGCGCGCGGCCGACGGCGGCGGGTCTCCGGCCGCCGCCGCGGGATCCTGGCGGTAGAACTCCTGCAGGACGCGGTACAGGTCGGGGTGGTGCTCCAGCAGCGCGGCCGGACGGTCGAAGAACTCCTCGGTGATCACGGCGAAGAACTCGGCCTCGTTGGTCGCGCCGTAGGCGTCCAGGAACGTGTCGCGGCCCGCGTCCGCCTCCGCGCGAAGGCGCAGGAACTCCCTGGTGCAGACCTCCACCCACCGCGCGTACTGCTCCCGGCTGCCCAGGGGCGGCGTGCCGTTCGCCTCGCCGTCGAGCATGTCGAGCGTGTGGGCGAACTCGTGATAGACGACGTTGTGCCCGCGCTCGGGGTGGCGCGCGTTCTGCCTGACGGAGTCCCAGACGAGGATGACCGGGCCGCGAAGGTGCGCCTGCCCCAGGATCGGCATCGGAGCCGAGACGGGCTCGGTGGCGACCTCGAAGACGCCGGGCCGGCGCTCGGGGGCCACGACGGTGGACGGATAGACCAGGATGGACTCGACGTTCCGATAGAGGTCGTGGGGAAGCGCCAGGATCATGAGACAGGCTTCGGCGGCGATGGTGACGCGGATCTCGTCGGTCAGCGTCAGTCCGCCGCACCCTTCCCAGTGCTTGTCGGCGACGAACACCTGGACGAGGTCCCGCAGATGCCGGCGTTCCTCGTCCCCGAGGCGCCGGTAGTGGGCGACGTTGTCTCGAAGAACCGCCTCCCATTCCGGGGGAAAGGGAGTCTCGAGGATCTTCTGCCGGCGGCGATCGCGAAGCCAGTGCCACATGGTCTTCACCTCGGTCCATTCGATGCGGTCGGAGCTTCTCTTCTCACTTTCGGGCACGGTAGTGGGCGTCCGAGGCCCGGTCAAGCGCATTCACTGGAGCACTTCGGAATGCCGCCCTTCCCAGCGGCGGAGGACAGGGCGGGGGGCCGCTGGGCCCCCCGTAACATCTTGAAATACGGCCCCCGCGGCAGGCGCCGCGGGGGCCGGGAGCGGGGTGCTCTGGGGTGGCAATTCTCACCGCACCTCGAAGCGACCCTCCTCCAGGATCGTCTTCAGCCGGGCCATGAACTGGTCCGCCACCGCGCCGTCGATGATGCGGTGGTCGAAGGAGAGGGCGAGGTAGGCCACGTCGCGGATGGCGATGGCCTCGCGGCCGTCCTCGTCGGTGACCACCAGGGGCCGACGGTGGATGTTGCCCACGTGCAGGATGGCGACGTTGGGCTGGTTGATGACCGGCAGCCCGAACAGCCCCCCGAACGGGCCCGGGTTGGTGATGGAGAACGTGGAGCCCTGCACCTCGTCGGGCTTGAGCTGCTTGCTGCGCGCCCGGCCGGCGAGGTCGGTGATGGCGCGCTGGAGGCCGACGATGGAGCGCTCCTCGGCGTTGCGCACCACCGGCACGATGAGCCCGTTGTCGAGGGCGACGGCGACGCCGATGTTCATGTGGCGGTAGTAGACGATCTCGTCCCCGTCCAGCGAGGCGTTGAGGACGGGGAACTCGTGCAGCGCCGCCACCGCCGCCGCCATGATGAACGGGGTGTAGGTGAGGCGCAGGCCGTACTGGGCCTCGAAGGCGGCCTTGGAGCGCTCCCGCACTCCGACCACCCGGGACATGTCCACCTCGAACACCGTCTGCACGTGGGGCGAGGTCCGCTTGGAGGCGACCATGTGCTCCGCGATGCGCTGGCGCATGACGGTCATGCGCTCGCGGTACTCGTCGCCGGTGAAGGCGATCTTCCGCTGCGCTGGCGCCGCCGTCGCCGGGGCGGGCGGGGCGGCGGGCGCCGCCGCGGGGGCCGCTGGTCTCGACTCCGCGGGGCCGGGGCGCTCGGCGGGCGCTCGCGGAGCGGGGGCGGCCGCGGCCTTCCCGGGGGCCGGAGCGCCCTCCTCGACGTAGGCCAGGATGTCCTCCTTGGTGACGCGGCCGTGGATGCCGGTGCCCTGGATGGCGGCGAGGTCGACGCCGTGCTCGGCGGCGATGCGGCGCACCAGCGGCGACGAGCGCCGGCGCACGGCCTCGGACTCCTCATCGGTCTCCGGCGCCTCGGCCGGCGGCTGCGGCTCGGGCTTCCCGGCGGGGGCAGGCACCTCTGCCGGCTCGTGCGCGTCCTTCTCCTCCACCTTCTTCTCGGGTTCGGCAGCGGCAGGCGCCTCCTCGGCGGCAGGGGTTTCTTCGGCGGCGGGGGTGGCCCCGGCCTCCGCACCCTCCTCGCCCGCGGCGGCGATGATGGCGATGGGCTCCTCGACTGCCACCGTGTCGCCGGGGCCGTGGAGGATCTTGATGACGGTGCCCTCCGCCGGGGAAGGCACCTCGGCGTCCACCTTGTCGGTGGAGATCTCGAGCAGGGGCTCGTCCTTCTTGACGGTGTCGCCCACCTCCTTGAACCAGCGGACGATGGTCCCCTCGGTGATGGATTCCCCCATCTGCGGCATCACGACCTTGGTCGGCATACGCTCCTCGCTTCCTGCATCCGTGTCAGGTAAGGGTCACGGCGCCCGGCTTCATTCCCCGGCCCTCAGATGTGGATCGCCTTCCCGTTCACCGCCTCCGCCGCCTCGTGGACCGCCTCGTGGAGGGTGGGGTGCGCGTGGATGGTGTGGACCAGCTCCTCCACCGTGAGCTCGCCGCGCAGGGCCGTCTCGGCCTCGGCGATGAGCTCGGTGGCGTGGGGGCCGACGATGTGCACCCCGAGGATCTCGTCGTACTTCGCCTCGCCGATGATCTTCACGAAGCCGCCGGTCTCGTTGATGATGCTGGCCTTGCCGATGGCGGAGAAGGGGAAGGTGCCGACGCGCACGTCGTATCCCTGCTCGCGTGCCTGGGGCTCGGTGAGCCCGATGGAGCCGACCTCGGGCCAGCAGTACGTGCACGAGGGGACCTGGCCGTAGTTGATGGGCGGGGGGTTCTTGCCGGCGATGTGCTCCACCGCCAGGACACCCTCCATCTGGGCGACGTGGGCGAGCCAGGGCGTGGCGATGAGGTCGCCGATGGCGTAGACGCCCTCCTCGTGGGTGCGGCAGTACTCGTCGACGACCACGCGGCCCCGCTCGATCTGCACTTTCGTGCTCTCGAGGCCGATGTCCTTGAACACGGCCACGCGGCCCACCCCGAGGAGCAGGCGGTCGGCCTCGAAGGAGAGCGCGTCCCCCTTGGAGGAGGTGCCCTTGCAGCGGACCTTGCCGTCCTCGACCTGGACCTCGTCGATGCGGGAGCCGGTGTGGAGCTCCATGCCCTGGCGGCGGAACTGGCGGTCGACCTCCTTGGACACGTCGGGGTCCTCGAGGGGGAGCACGCGGTCGAGGAGCTCCACGATGGTGACCTTGGCCCCGAACCTCGAGTAGACCGAGGCGAACTCCATGCCGACGGCGCCGGCGCCGAGGACCAGCAGGGATCCGGGGACCTCGTCCATCTCCAGCGCGTGGTCGGAGTTGATGATGCGGTCGCCGTCCGCCTTGACGTGGGGGAGGTCGCCGCACTTCGAACCCGTGGCCAGGATGATGTGGCGGGCCTCGAGGCGCTCCTTGGCGCCGTCCTCCTTCGTCACCTCGACGGCGCCGCCGCCCGCGAGCCGCCCCGTGCCGCGGACCCAGGCCACCTTGTTCTTGCGGAAGAGGAACTCGACGCCCTTGGAGTTCTTGGTCACCACCTTGCGCTTGTGGGCGTTGGCGGCCTCGAGGTCCAGCCTGACGTCGCCGCATGCCACGCCGACCTTGCCGCCCTCCCGCGCCTGCTGGAGGAGGTCGGCGGTGTGCAGGAGCGCCTTGGTGGGGATGCAGCCCCGCAGCAGGCAGGTCCCGCCCAGGGAGCTGTCCTTCTCCACCACCACCACGTCGAGGCCGAGCTGGCCGGCGCGGATCGCCGCCACGTAGCCTCCGGGACCGCCGCCGATGATGACAAGGTCGTGCTTGGAACCTTCCATGGACACGTCTCCTTCCTCGCCTCCGACAACCGCGCTGAGCGGAGCCTCATTCTAGCGTGGATCATTCACGACAGCGCCGCAGTCGCCATGAGAACGGCCGCCCGCCGGGCGGTGGTTCCGGCGGCGGCGATAATGGAAACGTGACCCGGCCCCTGACCCGCGCGGGAGCGGCGGTCGCCCTGGCCGTTCTCGGCTTCACGACCGCGGTGGCCCAGGCGGCGCTGCTGCGGGAGTCCATGGCCGCGGTGGGCGGCTCGGAGCTGGCGTGGGGCGCGGTCCTGGCACTGTGGCTGGCGGGCCTCGGCGCGGGCGCGTGGGTGGGGGCGGGCGGGCGGTTCCGGGTGTCCCCCGCGGCGGCCCCCGTCGCCGCCGCCGCGCTGGCGTTGGCGGGAGTCACGCTGCTCCGCCTCGCGCCGTGGCTGGCCGGTCGCATCCCCGGTGAGACGCCCCTGGCGGGGCCGGTCCTCTGGCTCGCGGCCCTCGCCGTGCTCCCGCCCGCGGTGGCGGCGGGGCTGGGTTTCCCTGCGATGGCGGCGGGCCTGGCGGGGCCGCGGCTCGCCGGCAACGCCTACGCGCTGGAGGCGGCCGGAGCGCTGGCGGGCGGCGTCGCCTTCACCTTCCTGCTGGCGCCGTTGGGCTCGGTGGCGGCGGCGGTGGTGGGCCTCGCGGCGGCCCTCGCCGCCTGGCTCGCGCTGGCCGGCCGGGCCCGGCTGGCGGTGGTGGCGCTGTTGGCCGTAGCGGCCGCGGCGCGCCCGCTCTCCCTCGGTGTGCAGGAGCTCTCGTGGCGGCTGGCGGGACGGGGAGCGCCCCTGGTGGCCTGGCGCGAGACGAGGGAGCAGCGGCTCGAGCTCGGCGGCGGCCCGGCACGCAGCCTGTACGCGGACGGGCAGCTCGTGGCCACCGTCCCTGATCCGTACCGCACCGAACAGCTCGCTCACCTGGCGATGCTGCTTCATCCGCGCCCGGCGCGGGTGCTGGCCGTGAGCGTCGCCGCGCGGGGCGCGCTGCCGGCGATCCTCGAGCACCCCGTGCGCCGCGTCGAGGCGGTGGAGGAGGACGCCGCGCTGCTCGGCCTGCTGCCGGAGTGGTACGGGGGCGCCACGGCGGCGGCGCTGAGCGACCCGCGGGTGGAGGCACGCGGGGGCGACCCGCTTCGTGCCGTTCGAGGGTCCGGCGAGTGGGACCTCATCCTGCTCCTCGACCCCGATCCCTCGACGCTGCGGCGTAACCGGACCCGGACCGCGGAGTTCTTCAGGGCGTGCGCGGGCCACCTGGCGCCCGGCGGCAGGGTGGTGGTGGGCACCGGCGTGTCGGACACCTTCGTGGAGGGCGGCGGCGGCGCCCTCCTCGCCTGCCTGTCGGCGACGCTCCGCGGGGTGTTCCCAGTGGTGGAGGCGGTGCCGGGGGACGAGGTGCTCCTGGTGGGCGGGGAGGACAGGGGCGCGGTGGTACCCGGGGCCGCGGAGCTGCTCGAGAGGATCCGGCGCCGTGGTCTGGACGACGGCGTGCTCCCGGCCGTGCTGGCGCCGCGCCTCGAGGCGGAGCGGCGCGGCGCGCTGGAGATGCGGCTGCGGCGCGGCGCCCCGGTGAACACCGTCGCCAGGCCGCGCGCCGTGATGCTGGCGGCGGCGCTCTCGGAGGGACGCGGCGCTCCGCGGCTGCTGGTCGGTGTGCGGCGGCTGGCGGCCCAGCCCTGGCCGGTGTTCGCCGTGGCCGTTGTCACGCTGATGGCCGTCCTCCTCGTCACCGGGTGGCGGCGTGCGCGCCCCGGGGTCGTCACCGCCGCCGTGGTGGGCTTTACGTCCCTCGGGTGGTGGCTGCTCCTGCTGGATGCGTGGCAGTCCACCGTGGGCTCGGTGTACGCCGAGGTGGGGGGCCTCGCCGCGGCGTTCATGGGCGGGCTGGTGGTTGGGGCGGGAGCGTCGCGGGGCGGGCAGGGGAGGCCGCGGCTCCGGCTCGCCGTCGTGCTGCTCGCCGGGGTGGGGCTTTCCCTCCTGACCGCCTCGGGGGTACCCTGGCGCTGGCCGCGCGCGGCGGTGCTGCCCATGCTTCTCGGCGCCGGGATCGTGACCGGCGCCGCCTTCCCCCTGGTGGCCGCCCTGGCGGCGGGGGTGCCGGCGGTCAAGAGGGCGGGCCGGAGCTTCGGGGCGGACGAGGCCGGTGGCGCGGCGGCCGCGGTCGTGGTGGGGCTCGTGGCCGTTCCCTGGGTCGGCATGACGCTCACGGCGCTGGGGCTGGCCGGGCTTGGCCTGGCGGCGGCGGCCGCGGTGGCCCTGGGGGGCGGGCGCGGCCCGATGGAGGCGTGATGGACGTTGTGCACAAGCGCGAGAGGTACGCACGGATCCGGCGCCAGCTCGCCGGCCTGTTCGAGAAGACCGCGGATCCCACGGCGCGGATGGCGACCGCGGCGGCGGTGCTGCACGCCAAGATGCCACACTTCTTCTGGACCGGCTTCTACCTGCTCAGGGGCGGCGAGCTGACGGTGGGACCCTACCAGGGGAGCCTGGCGTGCCTGGTGCTCAAGGCGCACACCGGGGTGTGCTGGGCCGCCGTGGACGGCGGGAAGACGGTGCTGGTGGACGACGTCCACGCGTTTCCCGGCCACATCGCCTGCGACTCGAGGTCGCGCTCCGAGGTGGTCGTGCCCCTGCGCGACGCCGGCGGAGCGCTGATTGGCGTGCTCGACGTGGACGCCGAGTCGCCGGCCGCCTTCGACGACGTGGACCGCGAGGGGCTCGAGGGGATCGTGTCGGTGATCACCGGCTGAGCCGGCGCCGGCGCCCGAGGCGCGCCAGGGACCGGCGCCGGGCCCGCTTTGTGAAAGTTCAGGCAAGTATCACTGAGACATGGGGTTGCGCCCCGCTACCCCGTTGACTCGGTGTCTCCCTCGGGTTATACAGGCTCCAGAAACTCAGGGTGTTCTGTCACGTCCCGGGGGGGAGCCGGGTCGTCAACGAGGTTGGCTCGGAGGCCGGGTGCGAGTCCGGAGTGGGATCTCTCTCGGTCTCCGGGCGGGGACGATGTCGGGGCCGGACGGTGCCGGTCGGTGGTGCCTTGCCTGAGAGGAGGAGTGATGAATCGTTGGGTCGTGGTCCTGGCAGCTCTGGTGATCCAGCTGTGTCTGGGGGCGATCTACGCGTGGTCCGCGTTCACGGGTGCGCTCACGCTGCCGCTGGCGAAGGGGGGCAGCTTCGGCTTCACCGCCACGCAGAGCCAGGTGATCTTCTCGGTGGGCCTCGTCACCTTCGCCATCGTCATGGTGGTGGCGGGACGGTGGCAGGCGGCGGTGGGTCCGCGGCGGGTGGCGATGCTGGGGGGCGTCCTGGTGGGCGTGGGGTACCTGGGCGCCTCCTTGACGGGAACGACCTTCGCCGCGCAGCTCTTCTGGATCGGGGTCGTGGCCGGCGCGGGCATCGGCCTCGCGTACGTGTGCCCCATCGCGGTGGGGATCCGGTGGTTCCCCGAGCGCAAGGGGCTGATCACCGGCGTGGCGGTGGCCGGCTTCGGCTTCGGCGCCATGATCTGGGTGAAGCTGGCGGGCAACTGGGGGCACCTGCTCGATCGCTTCGGCGTTCTCGGAACCTACCGCGTGTACGGGATCATCTTCCTCGTGGGCATCGTGCTCGGCTCGCTCGCGATGGTCTACCCGAAGGCGGCGGCCTCGGGGGCGTCGGCGGGGGCTCCGGCGGCGCGCGGCATGGTGCCCGCCGAGATGCTGCGGACGCCGCAGTTCTACCTGGTGTGGGTGACGTTCATCGTCAGCGCGATGGCGGGGCTCATGGTCATCGGCGTCATCAAGCTCTTCGGCATGGACGCGCTGACCGGGGCGGGGGTGAGCGTGGCCGAGGCCTCGGCCATCACCGGGACCGCCATGGGCGTGTTCTACGCGATCTTCAACGGCCTCGGCCGCATCGTGTGGGGCTCCCTGTCCGACGCGCTGGGCCGCCAGCGCTCCATCGTGATCATGTGCGCCTTGCAGGGCGTGATGATGATGGCGTTCTACTTCCTGGGCTCGTCCGAGGTGCTGCTCTATCTCGGCGCCGCTCTCATCGGCTTCAACTTCGGCGGCAACTTCGCGCTGTTCCCGGCGCTCACGGCGGACCTGTTCGGCTCGGCGACGGTAGGCCGCAATTACGGGTGGGTGTTCACCGCGTACGGCGTGGGCGGCGTCCTGGGCCCGGTGATGGCGGGGATCTTCAAGGACATGGGGCAGGGCGGCGGCGCGGCGGCCTGGATGCCGGCGTTCATGATCTCGGGCGTGGCGCTGGTGCTGGTGGCGGGCCTGATGACGAGGCTGCGGCCGCTTGGAGCCCGCGCCACGGCCCCCGCCGGGGCTCCGGCCGCGGGGTAGCAGACCTCGGGGCGTTTCGCGGGCGCCGGCCGGGGCGGGTCCCGGCCGGCGCCCTCTTCTGTGCAGATCGGTGGCGCGAATCCGGATTGGAACCTTGTTCTTGCTGCTGGCCAGTTCATGAAAATACTCTGACATTCCGATTGAATTTGTTCTCACAAGAACACCAATCCGCCGTATCAATAACCTGTTGCGTCCATTGATGTTGAGTTCGCAGCCTGTGCCGCGTTCCCCGCTTGACATGACAAGATGCGCGGCGTAATTTGACCATCAGGTTCAAGTTTCAGATGAGTCGTTTCGGCTGTCATTTGGCGCTGTGAGGCCGCGGTGGCGCGTGGCGGAGGCGTTGGCCGGTTCGTCACGTGGGGAGGCCCGGGTTCGGGCGGAAGGGGAGCTGCTGGTGAGTGGTTGGGCCGTCTCCGGGAGTGGTCTTCCGGGCGACACGGGCGCGCGCTCCGGCTTCATCTGACAGTCGGTGGATCCACAAGGGCGAGGCGGTGAGGTGCCGCGCCGCCCGGCCTTCCCTGAGGCGGCACGGACCAGAAGTCGACACGGGAGGTAGGAGAGATGGCAGACAGGGCGCAAGTCAACATCACGGACACCACGGCGAATCCGGCCCCTCTGGGACTCCTCGGATTCGGCATCACCACGGTGCTTCTCAACCTGCACAACTCGGGCGTCTACCCGCTGGGTAGCTCGATCCTGGCCATGGGCCTGTTCTACGGCGGCATGGCGCAGATCTTCGCCGGCTGGATGGAGTGGAAGAAGGGCAACACGTTCGGCACGACGGCGTTCCTGTCGTACGGGCTGTTCTGGGAGTCGCTGGTCTTCATCCTCGTGCTGCCGAAGATCGGGTGGGCGGATCCGTCGGCCAAGAGCGCGATGGTGTCCTACCTGTTCCTGTGGGGGCTGTTCACCTTCGTCATGTGGATCGCGACCCTCAAGCACGGCAGGGGCCTCCAGTTCGTCTTCTTCACCTTGTGGGTCCTGTTCTGGCTGCTCGCCCTGGGCGATGCCACCGGAATCACCGGGATCACCCGCTTCGCGGGCTACGAGGGGATCGTGTGCGGGCTCTCGGCGGTCTACGTCGGGTTGGCGCAGGTGCTCAACGAGACTTACGCCAGGACGGTCTGGCCGATCTGACCGCGGCCGGCAGCCGGCTCTTTTCG
This sequence comes from uncultured Acidobacteriota bacterium, assembly GCA_963751245.1. Classification (GTDB taxonomy): domain Bacteria; phylum Acidobacteriota; class Thermoanaerobaculia; order Thermoanaerobaculales; family Thermoanaerobaculaceae; genus CAVVTR01. The sequence goes on from CAVVTR010000009.1 coordinate 324,169, forward strand.
CGTGTGGGCGGTCCGCCCCGTCGCCGTCCGGCAGACTGAACGCCGCGTCGGAGCGTGACGGGACCGCCCGGTCACCTGCCCCGCGCGGGTGGCGCGGCGCACGGGCCGCCGCCGGCAGGTTCCGCCCGCCGCATCCGCGGTGACACGGGAAATTGGCCGGTACGGTGCGTGGTTGTTGAGAAGAGCTGGAAGATCAAGACAAAGGGGGGGAACCATGGCAGAAGAGAAACGCACCGGGGGCGTGAGCGAGGCCGAGATCGCCGTCCACTGGAAGGAAGAGCCGCTCATCAACCCGCCTGCCAGCTTCATCGCGCAGGCCAACATGACGGACGAGAACGTCCTGGAGCGGTTCGGCGAGGCCAACTTCCCGAACTGCTACAAGGAGTACGCGGACCTCCTCGACTGGTACGAGTACTGGCACACGATCCTGGACGAGTCCAACCCGCCGTTCTGGAAGTGGTTCGTCGGCGGGAAGATCAACGCGTGCTACAACTGCGTCGACCGCCACCTGCCGAAGTACCGCAACAAGGCGGCCCTGCACTTCGTCCCCGAGCCGGAGGACGAGGCGATCCAGCACATGACGTTCCAGGAGCTGTGGGTCAAGGTCAACGAGTTCGCCGCGGTGCTGCGGGACTTCTGCGGTCTGAAGGCCGGCGACACCGTCACCCTCCACATGCCCATGGTGCCTGAGCTGCCCATCACCATGCTGGCCTGCGCCCGACTGGGAGTGATCCACTCCCAGGTGTTCTCGGGGTTTTCGGGCAAGGCCTGCGCCGACCGCGTCGTCGACGCGAAGAGCAAGGTGCTGATCACCTCGGACTCGTACTATCGCGCAGGCAAGCTCATCGATCACAAGGAGAAGGCCGACACGGCGGTGGAGGAGGCCGCGAAGGAGGGCCAGAAGGTCGACAAGGTCCTGATCTGGCAGCGCTACCCGGGCAAGTACTCGGCGGCCACGCCGCTGGTCGAGGGCCGCGACTACATCGTCAACGACGTTGTGAAGAAGTACCGCGGCGTCCGGGTCGAGCCCGAGCGGCTGCCCGCCGACGGCACGCTGTTCCTCATGTACACCTCGGGCACCACGGGCAAGCCGAAGGGCGCCCAGCACTCCATCGGCGGCTACCTCGCCTACACCACCGGCACGTCCAAGTTCATCCAGGACATCCACCCCGAGGACGTGTACTGGTGCATGGCCGACATCGGCTGGATCACCGGCCACTCCTACATCGTCTACGGTCCCCTGGCCCTGGCGGCGTCCAGCGTCATCTACGAGGGCGTCCCCACCCACCCCGACGCCGGGCGTCCGTGGCGGGTGGCGGAGGAGCTCGGCGTCAACATCTTCCACACGTCGCCCACCGCCATCCGGGCCTTGCGCCGCGCGGCCCCGGAGCTGCCTCTGGAGTACAAGCACCAGTTCAAGCACATGACCACGGTCGGCGAGCCCATCGAGCCCGAGGTGTGGAAGTGGTACTGGGAGTTCGTGGGCAAGAAGAAGGCGGTCATCGTCGACACCTGGTGGCAGACGGAGACCGGCGGCTTCCTGTGCTCGACGATCCCCGCCCTCCACGGCATGAAGGCCGGAAGCGCCGGGCCCGGCGTGCCCGGGATCTACCCGGTGATCTTCGACGACGAGGCCAACGTGCTGCCCGCGGGCTGCGGGAAGGCCGGCAACATCTGCATTCGCAACCCCTGGCCCGGCCGCATGCTCACGATCTGGGGCGACGACGAGCGGTTCGTCCGCCAGTACTACGCGCGCTACTGCAAGAACACGAGCTCCAAGAACTGGCACGACTGGCCGTACTTCGCCGGTGACGGGGCCGTGGAGGCGCCGGACGGCTACTTCCGCATCCTGGGCCGCATCGACGACGTCATCAACGTGTCCGGCCACCGTCTCGGCACCAAGGAGCTGGAGTCGGCGGCGCTGCTCGTCCCGGAGGTCGGCGAGGCCGCGGTGGTCCCGGTCCCCGATCCCGTCAAGGGGCGGGTCCCCCACATGTTCGTCTCCCTGAAGCCAGGGGTGGAGGCCACGGAGGCCCTGGGCAAGAAGATCTCCGACACGCTGGCGAGGGAGATCGGCCCCATCGCCAAGCCGGGCCGCGTGTGGATCGTGCCGGACATGCCCAAGACCCGTTCCGGCAAGATCATGCGGAGGGTGCTGGCAGCGATCGCGCAGGGGCTGGACCCGGGCGACGTCACGACCCTGGCCAACCCCGAGGTGGTGCAGAAGATCCGCGACATGTCGTGATCCGAGGACGGCCCCCGGCGCACTCCGCCGGGGGCCGCTCCCCGTGTCCCGGGGCCGTCCGCGCCACCGGGCTCCAGTGGTGCTACCGTGGAAATCGAGCATGTTCAGGATCATCGGGGAGGGTGCAGCCTTTCGCGAGCACGTGCTGCTCAAGGACGGGCTCGGGCTGTTGCTGCGTCCGGCCACGCCGGCCGACCGGCCCCTTGTCACGGCTTTCATGGGGCGCGTCTCCCCCGAGAGCCTGCGGATGCGGTTCATGGCGGCGGTGGCGGAGGTCTCCGACGCCACGGTGAGCGGGCTGTGCGGCGGTGACTTCGCGGAGCGGGGGTGCCTGCTGGCAATGGTGGGAGAGGGTGCCGAGGCGCTCGTCGCCGGTGTCGGCAACTACGTGGGGATGCCCGGGGGGCGCAGCGCGGAGCTGGCGTTCCTCGTCGAGGACGCCTTCCAGGGGCGCGGCATCAGCACGCTCCTCCTCGAGCGCCTGGCGGGGCTCGCCGCCGCCAACGGCTACGTGCATCTCGAGGCCGAGGTGCTTCCGGACAACCAGCCCATGCTGAACGTCCTCACCGGTTCCGGTTTCGAGGTGCACCGCGTCTGGGGCGGCGACACCGTCCACGTGGAGCTGCCGGTCGGCGGTCCGGCGGCGCTGCGCGAGAGGGTCGAGCTGCGGGAGCGCATCGCCGTCGCCAACTCCCTGGTGCCGCTGCTGCGGCCGCGGGTGGTGGCGGTGGCCGGAGCCTCGCGGGACGAGTCCGCGGCGGGGAACATGCTCTTCCGCCACATCCTCGGGTCCCGGTTCACCGGCACGGTGTACCCGGTCAACCCGCAGGCCACCTCGGTGCGCGGAGTGCGCGCCTACCCCTTTCTGACGGACCTTCCCGAGCGGGTCGACCTGGCCGTGATCGCCGTCCCCGCCGAGGCCGTCCAGGAGGTGGCGGAGAACGCCCTGGACGCCGGTGCGCGGGGGCTCGTGGTGGTGGCGGCGGGGTTTGCCGAGGAGGGCGAGGAAGGCGCCGAACGCCAGCGGCGCCTCGTGGAGCTGGTGCGGGGCCGCGGCGCGCGGCTGATCGGCCCGAGCTGCCTGGGGCTCCTCAACACCGACCCCGCCGTGCGGCTCAACGCCACCCTGGCGCCCGACCCGGGCCCTCGGGGCAGGGTCGGCTTCTTCTCCCACTCCGCGGCGCTCGGGCTGGTCACCCTCGACCACGCCGCCAAGCGAGGCATCGGCTTCTCCACGTTCGTGTGCGCGGGGAATCGGGCCGACGTCTCGGGCAACGACCTTCTCCAGTACTGGGAGGAGGACCCCGACACGGACATGGCGCTGCTCTACCTGGAGACGTTCGGCAACCCCCGCCGCTTCACGCGGATCGCGCGCAGGCTGTCCGCGCGCAAGCCGATCCTGTGCGTCAAGGGAGCCCGCAGCAGCGCCGGCCGCCGGGCGGCGGAGGCGCGCAGCGGCCAGCCCGGCGCGAGGGAGGCGGAGGTGGAGGCGCTGTTCTACCAGACCGGCATCATCCGCGCCGACACCATGGAGGAGCTGTTCGACGTCGCCGTTCTCCTCGCCCACCAGCCGCTCCCCCGCGGGAACCGCGTGGCGGTGGTGGCGAACTCCGCGGGGGTGACGACCCTGTTCGCCGACGCCGCCGAGGCGAGCGGCCTCGAGCTGGGTGGGCGGGGCCTCGTCAACCTCGGGGCCTTCACGACGCCGGACCGGTACCGGGAGGCGGTGCTCGGCGCCCTGGCGGACGACCGCGTGGACGCGGTCTTCGTGGCCTACGCGTGCGTGGGCAGCTGCGATCCCGCCTCGGTGACGGCGGCCATCGGCCGGGCCGTGGACGCGGCCGGCGCGTCCTCGTGCGGGGACAAGCCGGTGATGGTCTGCATCATGGGGGCCGCGGGGACGGTGTCGGCGGCGGGCGGCGGGGGAAGGGTCTTCCCGGCCTACCGGTTCCCCGAGTCGGCGCCGCGGGCTCTGGCGAGGGCGCTGCGCTACGCCGAGTTCCGGGCACAGCCTCCCGGTAAGCTCGCCTGGTACGACGACGCCGACGCGGCGGAGGCCCGGCGGGTGGTGCTGGACGCAGTGGCGGCGGGAGGGCACGGCCCCCTGCCGCTCGGGGCGGAGGCCGGCGAGAAGGTCCTGGCCTGCTTCGGGCTGAAGGTCGTGACCGGGAAGGGACCGGCGGTGAGGTTCCGGGTCCGCCCGGATCCGCTCTTCGGTCCGCTCCTGGAGCTCGAGGCGGCCGGCCGGGCCGTGGAGCGGATCACGCCGCTCACCGACCGGGACATCGGGCAGCTGCTTGGGGAGGCGGGCCTCGCCCGCGAGGCGGGTCTGGGCGAGGCGCTCGGGCGCCTCTCGCAGCTGGTGGAGGAGCTGCCCTGGGTGTGGTCGATGGAAGGCAGCGCGCGTCTGGGCGACGGGCCCGCGGTAGGCGCCGGCGCCGCAGTCACGGTGCGGCGGGCGGAGCCCGCGTCGAGCCTGGCTCAGCGCGGTTAGGAGGGTGTCATGCTGGTACGGGAGATCATGCATCCCAATCCCATCATCGTCACGCCGACGAGGACGCTGGACCAGGCCTACGCGCTGATGCGCGAGCGCCACATCCGGCACCTCCCGGTGCTCGAGGAGGGGCGCCTGGTGGGCGTCGTCACGGACCGCGACCTGCGGCTGGCGACGAGCCGGCTGGCAGAGCGCCCGTTCCCGCCGGAGACGCAGGTGCGCGAGGTGATGACGAAGCCGGTGCACACGGCGCAGCCGCTCGATCCCATCGAGACCGCGGCGCGCACCATGCGGGAGCTGAAGATCGGCTGCCTGCCGGTGGTGGAGGGGGGCGAGCTGCTCGGCATCGTCACCGGCATCGACATCCTCGACGCCCTTCTCAAGCTCACCGGGGTGGGGAGGCCCGCTGGCCGGCTGGAGATCCGGCTGGCGTCGCGGCCCGGCGAGCTGGCGAAGCTCACCCGCTTCCTCGCCGACCGGGGCGTCGACATCCACTCCATCCTCTCCTACCCTGACGACGAGAAGCGCGGGCGCATCATCCTGCGCGTGGCCACCATGGAGATCCGCACCCTCGCCGCCGCGCTGCGCGAGGCCGGCTTCGAGACCCTGTGGCCCCCCGACAGGCCATGACACGAGTGATCTATCACCCCCGCTACGGCGGCTACGACCTCGGCCCGGGGCACCCGTTCAGCCCCGTCCGGGTGGAGATGGTCCTGGACCTGCTGGCCGCCCTCGGGGTGGAGCTCGACCTCGTCGCACCGGAGCCCGTGTCCCCCGAGGATCTCTTCGAGGTCCACGACGAGGACTACGTGCGCGCCGTCGAGGCGGCGGGCGCGGGCGAGGACGTCCCCGGCGCCACCGACTTCGGCCTGGGCACCCCGGACAACCCCATCGTGCCGGGCATGGCCGAGGCGGCCCGGTGGATCGTCGGCGGCACGGTGCTCGGGGCGAGCCTGGTCGCGGACGCCGAGAGCGGCGAGGGCGGGAGCGCCACGATGCTGCAGCTTGGCGGCGGGTTCCACCACGCCCACGGCCGGCTGGCTTCCGGCTTCTGCCTCTACAACGACCTGGCGCTGGCCATCCGTACCCTGACCCGGCGCCGGCTCCGCGTGGCCTACGTGGACATCGACGTCCACCACGGGGACGGTGTCCAGGACATCCTGTACGGCGACGAGAACGTGATGACGCTGTCGCTGCACGAGTCCGGCGAGTACCTGTTCCCGGGCAGCGGCTGGCTGCACGAGCTGGGCTACAGCATGGGGCGCGGGCTCAAGCTCAACCTCCCGCTGGAGCCGTTCACCGAGGGGGCGAGCTTCCTGGCGGTGCTGGAGGAGGTCGCGGGGGCGGCGCTGGAGTTCTTCCGCCCCGACGTGATGGTGGTCCAGGCCGGCGCCGACGGGCACTACCTCGATCCTCTGGCGGACCTCATGCTCACCACGAGGGACTACGAGCGGGCGTACCGTCTCCTCCTGGATCTGGCGCGGCGGTACGCCCACGGACGGGTGCTCTTCACGCTCGGGGGCGGGTACGCCCTGGCATCGACTCCCCGGGTGTGGACGATCCTGGCGCTGGTGCTTCTGGGCGCCGAGCTGCCCGAGAGGGTGCCCGAGGAGTGGCGGCAACGCTGGCAGGAGCGGCTGGGGATCACGATCCCGCCGGCGCTCCACGACCCCGAGACGCCCTTCGACCCCATCCCCCGCCGGGCGGAGATCGAGGGGCACAACCGGCAGCTGGTGCAGCGGCTCCTGGACGCGACCGCGCCGCTGTGGTGGTAACCTGGGTTCGACACCCGCGGAGGCCAACATGCAGAGGTTCCTGGGGATTCTCGTCGTCATCCTCCTTCTCGCCGGAGTGGCGGGCTACTTCACCCTGACCTACCGGGAGCGGTCCAAGCTGGCCACCCAGGAGCAGGCCGCGCAGGACAAGGTCCAGCAGGTCGAGTCCAGCGCGCGGAGCGCCACCCAGCAGCTCGCGGAGGACCTCACCCGAGTGCTCGCCGCGGCGGTCTCCGGCGACCTCGCCCGCGGTGAGTACGGCGCGCTGCAGAACGAGGTCGACGCCATGGTCCGCGGCAACCGCGTGGTGCGCATCATCGTCCTCGACTCCAGCGGCAAGGTGGTGGCCACGACCGATCGCCGCTACGTCGGCCAGGGCGCGGAGGAGGAGGGCAACCGGCACGCCGCGGCCGCGCCGGACGTGACCCTGGTGCCGGAGAACCTCGCGCCCGGAGAGGTGGAGGTGGACGCCCCGGTGGCGGTGGGCAGCCAGCACGTGGGCGCGGTCCGCGTCTTCGTCAACATCGCGCCCTGAGCGCAGGAGCCGGCGCCGCCCCGGCCCGGGTCAGGACCACACCCCGGGGACGGCCGTCCGGCAGCCGGGACAGCGGCCGTCGAGGAGGTTGTTGGACGCCACGGTGAAGCCGACGCGCCTGATCACCACCTCGCCGCAGGCGTGGCAGCGGGTGCTCTCGTCGGCGTGTCCGGGGACGTTGCCCAGGTAGACGTAGTGGAGTCCCTCGGCGCGGGCGGCCGCGACCGCCCTCTCCAGGGTTTCGAGGGGCGTGGGGGGCAGGTTGGTGAGACGGTAGGTCGGGTGGAAGCGGGAGAAGTGGACGGGGACGTCCTGCCCCAGCGTTCTCCTCACCCACCGCGCCATGGCGTGGATCTCGGCCTCGGAGTCGTTGAGGCCGGGCACGAGGAGCACGACGATTTCCAGCCACACGCCCGCGCCCCGGATCCTCTCCAGGGTCTCCAGCACCGGCTTGAGCTCGCCCCGCACCACGTCGCGGTAGAATCGCTCACTGAACGCCTTGAGGTCGATCTTCACGGCGGCGAGGCGCGGCAGCACTTCCCGCAGGGGGCGCTCCTGGATGTACCCGTTGCTGACCACGACGCTGCGCACGCCCACCTCCCGCGCGGCGTCGGCGGCGTCCCGCACGTACTCCCAGAAGACCACCGGCTCTGAGTAGGTCGCCGCCAGCAGCGGCGCGCCGGCCCGGCGGGCCGCGGCGGCGAGGGCCTGCGGCGGGAGCCAGACGCCGCGGACCTGCTCCGGGCGGAACTGGGAGATCTCCCAGTTCTGGCAGAACCGGCACTCCACGTTGCACCCCGCCGCCGCGAAGGACAGCGCCCGGGCGCCCGGGAGCACGTGGAAGAAGGGCTTCTTCTCGACGGGGTCGACGTGGACGGCGCTGGCCAGGGAGTGGACCAGGGTGTGGTAGATGCCTGCCCTGTTCTCCCGGACGCCGCACGCGCCCCGCTCGGCGGGGGCCACGCGGCAGCCTCGCGGGCACAGCTGGCATTCGACCCTTCCCTCGTCGAGCTTCCGATACCAGGAGGCCTCGCGGGAGGGGATCTCGTCATCGGGGAGAGGCTCCCCCGGGCGCGGCGGCACCCGGCCGGGCGCGGGGCGGGGCAGGGCGAGCCCCGCCACCCCCAGGGCGCCGAGGGCGAGGGAACGGCGGCGCGTGAGGGCCGGGCTCACGCGGTCACCTCGGTGATCCGCGCCGGGTCGCCGACCCCCAGGCCGTACCGGGCGGCGGTGACCAGGAAGCGGGGAGGGCGGCCCGCCGCCTCGAGCGAGGGGAGGCCACGGCGGCGCCGCTCGGCCTCGATGACCCGCCAGGCCCACGCGTCGGCGGCCACCGGATCGGTGGAAGCGGCCACGAGCCCCAGGGGGAAGATCCCGTCGGGGCGGAACGCCGGCCCGCCGTGACACTGGGCCTCGATCCCGTCGAGCAGCGTGAGCCGCACCCGGGAGCGCAGGAACGGGTGGTTGAACACGTCGGCCACGTACGGATCGCAGTTGTCGTCGTGGTACTTGTTGGGGTTGTGGATGACGCCGTACCAGTTCTTCAGGCTGGCGGACACGCCGCACAGGTCGTGGTCCTTGACGACGCCGAAGCCGACCAGGGCGGTGCAGGTCGTGGAGACGAGGCGGGCGTAGCAGGCGCCCACGGCGCCCGAGGTGGAGACCACCGCGTCGTAGTCGTTGTCGATGCCTCGGCAGGAGAAGGCCGCTCCCGGAGCGCCGGGGCAAAACCCCGCGCGGCGCAGCTCACGGGAGGACCGCTCGAAGACGACGATCCTCTCCGGTGTGACGCCGCAGCCGGCCAGGCAGCGGGCGAACGCCCCGACCAGCTCGGGGCGCGGCGACAGGCGCGGGCCCGCCAGGCAGTTCACCTTGATCCCGACGGTGTCCGCGGGGCCGAACAGAGCGGCCAGCGCGTCCCGGGCCGAGGGCGCTCCGGTGGCGGCGACGATGGCGCCCTCAACGGCGCGCCGGGCGGCCGCGGCGGACAACGGCCCCGCCGGGAAAGGAGGCGGCGCCTTCGCCAGGCCGACGCGCCCCGCCGCGCGAGAGGGCGCCTCGCCGGTGGTCCGGTGGCCCGCCAGGAGCCCCAGGCCCGCGAGGGCGCCGAGCTCCCGCCGCGTCAGCCCTCGGGTCACTCCCCCTCTCCGAAGACCTGCGCGGTGAACACCTCCAGCGTCGCGCCGCGGCGCCAGGCGTCGGGCGACAGCCCGGCCTTCCGCGCCAGCTGAGAGAGGAACGTCGCCACGTCCCAGCCGGTCTCGGTGGCCACCTGGGGCAGGAACACGGCCTGCCGCCCCCCCTTGGAGAGCAGCACGCCGTGGGTCCCCAGCACGATGGCCTCGGGGCCCGGCACCGGCCGCATGGGCGACAGCACGGAGACCTCCACCGAAACGCCGTCGAGCTCGTCCGGGGCGAGGGTGGGGAAGCGGGGATCGTGGGCGGCCGAGACCGCGGCGCGCACGACGGCGTCCACGAGGGGCTCCCTGGCCTCCAGGGTGCCGATGCACCCGCGCAGGCGGCCCAGCCGGGCGGCCCGCGCCGGGCGGTTGTTGACGGTGACGAAGACCCCGGCGGGGGCCGCGAGTGCGCCCTCGACCCGGTGGGCGGAGAACCAGTCCGCGAGCTGGCCGCGGTGGGTGACGTGGGTGGCGAGGGCGGCACGGGCGAGGGCCGTGACGGCCCCCTGCTGCTCCTCGTCGAGGGGCGCGGGCGAGGCCGCCGCGCCGTCCTCCCGCCACGGCGTCCAGCGGCCGCGGAAGCTCACCGCCGCGTACGCCACCACCTGGCTCCAGTCGTGCCTCACGTCGCCGGAGGTGGACACCCCGACGACGCGGCCGGCGCCCTCGAAGGCGTGGCCGACGACCTCGAGAAGGACCCGGATGGGACGCTCGCCGCAGACCGTGTCGCCGCTGGCCTCGATCTGGTGGCGGAAGCCGCGGGCGTCCCCCGCCGCGGCGAGCCCGGCGGTCGCCGTGGCCAGGCGGCGCAGCGCGTCGCCGGCGCGGGCGTCGGCGGGGAACGGCGCGTAGCCGTAGGCCGCGCCGTGGTGGGTGAAGTCCGAGGACACCACCACCAGGGTGTGGTCGTCGAGAAGCGAGGCGAGGCCGCGGGCGATCCCAGCGATGGTGGCCTGATCGGTGGCGTGGCCGATGAGGACCGGCACGATGGGGACGGCGCCGGCGGTCGCCTGGAGGAAGGGTAGCTCGACCTCGAGGCAGTGCTCGGGGCCGTGGGCGCCCGCCGGCCCGTCGAAGCCGGGCAGCCGTCGCAGGCGCTCCACCGCGTCGCGGTCCACGGGCACCTCGCCCAGCGGCGTGGCGAAAGCCGTCACGCCGGGCCGGGGAAGCGCCGCGCCCGAGAACCCGGCGTGGTGGGAGGGTCCCAGCAGGACGACGCGGTGGAGGTCCGCGCCGGCCACGCCGGCGAAGGCCTTTGCGGCGGTGGACCCGGAGAACACGTAGCCGGCGTGGGGCACGATGAGGGCCCGGACCGGTTCCCCGGCCTCCGTTTCGCGCGGCAGGAGGGAACGGACCTCCTCCCGCAGCTCGACGGTCCCGCCGGGGTAGAAAGCCCCCGCCACCGCGGGCCGCCGGACCTCGGCGCTCACAGTCGCTGACAGCATGATGGCCCCCATGACCAGGGCTCCGCGCATGATCGGGCCCCGTTCACAATGTCGCGTCATCGGCGCGTCACGTCCAGCACCATGCGGTTCAGGGGGTCCCGGGTCTCCCCCACGGAGGACACGCGGATCGCCGCACGTTCGCCCACCGGGCAGTTGTGCTCGCAGATGCCGCACCCGACGCACTTGTCCGGCTCGACGCGGGGACGCTGCAGGACGAGGACGGCGCCGTTGCGGCCCGGCTCCTCCACGTGCTCGAGCCAGATGGCCTTGGGGTCGGTCGGGCACATCTCCTCGCAGACGATGCAGGGCGTGTGCATGCCCCACGGCAGGCACCGCCCCCGGTCCACGAACGCCGTGCCGATGCAAACGGGCGGGGCGCCGTCGTAGCCGGTCTTCCGTTCCGCGGTGAGACGCCCGATCGCCCCCGTGGGGCACACCTCGCCGCAGCGGGTGCAGGCGAACTCGCACCAGCCCCGGCGCGGCACCACCACCGGCGTCCAGAACCCCTCGACGCCGGCCTGGGAGATGGCCGGGTGCAGCGCGTTGGTGGGACACGCCTGCTGGCACAGGGAGCACTTGACGCAGCGCGCCAGGAAGTCGGGTTCGGACAAGGCGCCCGGTGGCCTGAGCAGGCTGGAGCGGGCGGCTTCCCGGCCGCCGCCGGTGGCGCGCAGCACGGGGGCGAGGGCGAAGCTGCCGAGCACGCTGCCGACCAGGTACCGCCGGGAGAGGTCCGGACGGGCCGGTAGCGGCGCCGGCGGCGCCAGGGGACGGTAGCTCACCGCCCCCTCCGGGCACGCCGGGACGCAGTTGAGGCAGACGAGACACTCTCCGGGGCGGTGCTCGGCCAGGGGCTCGTCCGCGCCCTGGCAGGCGAAGGCGCACAGGGTGCACGAGGAGCACGCCCCGTCGCGGCGGTGGATGCGGAAGATGGAGAAGCGGCTGAACACCCCCAGCAGCGCCCCGAGGGGGCAGAAGCCGCGGCAGAACACCCGGGGGATCCACCGGCTCGCCACCAGGATGGCGAGGAGGAGCAGCACCGCGAGCCAGCCGCCGGGTACGGGGCGCCCGTGGGGCAGGGCGGACCAGGCCGAGGCCAGGCCGCGGGCCAGCAGGGACAGGGGGTCGAGGAGACCGGTCTGCAGCGTTCCCGCCAGGGCGCCGGCGAGGAGCGCGGCGAGGATGAAGTACTTGAGGGCGTACCAGCGCCGGTAGCGGTTGACCTTCAGGCTCTCCCGGCGGCTGCGCGGCGAGAGCAGCCGGCTGGAGAGCTGCTGGAGCGTTCCGAGGGGGCAGATCCACCCGCAGAACACGCGGCCGAACACGATCGTCAGGACCAGCAGGCCCACCGCCCACACCAGCGCCCCGGGCAGGGTGCCAGAGGTCAGGACGACCCCCACCGCCGAGAGCGGGTCCGCGTGGTGGAAGACGGTGAACGGGAGGTCGTGGAGGTCACCCGACGCCAGCCGCGCCAGCAGGAAGAGGAACAGGGCCAGGAACACCGTCTGGTAGAGGATCCTGATGCGTCGCGTCCAGGTCATGCCGTGCCCAGCTCCTTCACGTCGGCCCCGTTGGCGGAGCCCAGGCCGCGCCGTTCCGCCTCGAGCACCGAGCCGAGCTGCCGGGGTTCGAGGCCGAGCTGCACGGCGCCCCAGGCGTCGCACAGGACCGGGTCCGTGCCCACCGCAACGGCGCCCACCGCCCTCACGTCGCCGAGGCTGCCACCCTGGGGGCCGTTGGCCGCGAGGACGCGGGTGGCGTCCACCACCGTGAGGGTGGGCCGGAAGGTCGCGCCGAGCTCGGCGACGGCGCGGTCGATGCTCTGGTGGAGGCGGTTGCGGCCACGCCCCAGGACGCCGAACCAGTTCTTCATCCCCAGCGTCGCCCGCGCCAGGGCGTGGTGCTTGACCACCGGCACATTGATGACGCGGTCCGCGCGCAGGAGCTCCTGGATCACCTCGAGTCCCGCCGTGAGCCCGGTCAGGGCGGCAGGGACGAGGGTGAGCGACGCGGAGGGGATGACGTCGGCGCCCGCCACGGCCGCGGCCTGCGCGATGCCGGAACGGGCGAAGCAGCGGCGCGGGTCGTTGCAGGAGATGTCGGTGACCAGCACCTTCGCGGCTCCCGCCGCCAGGCACAGCCGAACCAGCTCGGCGACCACGGTGGGGTCCGTGTTGGCCGCCTGCTCGGGCAGGCGGTCCCAGCCGATGTTGGGCTTGAGCAGCACGGTCTCGCCGCGGCCCACGTAGCGCTCCATGCCGCCCATGGCGGCCACGGCGCGCCGGACGTTGGCGGCGGCGTCGGGTCCGCGGGCTGCCGCGGCGGCGGGGTGCGCCCCGTCGGCGGCCGCGCGCCAGTCGGGGACCGCCTCGGCCGCGCCGCTGACGGCGCGCCGGTCGTGAAAGAGCAGGGCGCCCGCTCCCACCGCCGCGGCCGCCGCGCCGGCGGAGGCCAGGCGGAGCACCGCGTCGCGGCGCGACAGCCGTTCCCGGTAGGGGTCGCCGCTCACGAGGACGCTCCCTTCCGCCACGCCGACGCCACCGCGCGGAGGGCGGCCGGGGCCCCGGCCGGGGGGCCGAACACCGTGAGCTTGAGGTAGTCGCGCCCGGAGACGGCGAGGAGCACCATGCCGTCGGTGACGGCGGAGGGGTCGGAGGCGACCGGTGCGGCGGCCGCGGGCTTCTCGGCCGCGAGCTGGCCGAGGGCCCCCTCCGGGGTCCCGAACCGGTACACCTCGGCGGTCACCTCGACGGCTTCACCCCCTTCGCTCGCGAAGGTGTAGTCGGCGGTGGCACAGCGCTCGAAGCCGCGGGACAGGTAGCCCTCCGCGGCGCCGTCGATGAACTCGTACAGGGTGTCCGGATCGTAGCTCGACACCTCCGAGCGGCCGGCCGCACCCGCCGCCGCAGCCTCGGGCAGCACCGGTCCCGCGCCGGCCCGCAGCGCCGCGAGGACGGCCGTCGGATCCTCCCTGACGTCCCGGCCCCGGTGGGCCACCCAGGCCACGGTGGCCGCCAGGGGTACGAGGAGGAGCAGGTGCCAGGGTCTGATGCCTCTCACGGACATGAGTCTCCCGGCGGTCACGGTACCGTGGAAACCCCGCCCGGGCAAGGCCGGCGCGGGCTCACGGGCGCGCCGGGGCGCTGCTCCCGATGTCCGCCACCACCTTCCAGCCGCCGTCCCCCCCGCGCCGCCACACGGTGACGTACGAGCCCTTCCGGACGACGGCGCCACCGGCAGCGCCGGTCAGGGTCCAGGTCCCGAAGGTGTAGCCGAGGTCGCCGGCCGCCGCCACCTCGGCGCCCAGGGGGCGCCAGGCGAGGCCGGCCGGGGTGAACCCAGTGGCCCGGTAGTGGGCGCGGATCGCCTCCAGGCCGGAGACGACGGTGCCGTCGGGCGGGAAGATCGTGGCGTCCTCGGCGAAGAACGCCAGCCAGCCGTCGAGGCCGCGGGCGGCGGAGGCCTGGGCGAACGCGGTGTCGGTGCGGATCAGGGCGGCGCGCTCCGCGTCGTGGTCCCGGCCGCCGCACGCGGCGAGGAGGGTCGTGACGGCCAGAGCGGCGAGAAGACGGCGGCGGATCATGCGGGCTCCCATGGTGGCCGTTCAGCTGGACGCGGCCAGCTCCTCCGCGCCCACGGCGGAGCCGGGAGGACGGAGGAACACGCGGCGCACCGCCTCGACGACCAGGATCACGGCGAGGCCCAGCAGCAGCGTGGCGATGCCTCCCACCAGGGAGGTGGGGGCGTAGCGCCAGACCAGCTGGGCCAGCGCGGACAGGGTGACGGCGAACATGAAGACCATCGGGACGGCCACGAAGGCGTAGCGGCTCCCGCGGTTGCGCAGCCAGGCCGTGACGACGAGGAGGGCGAGGGCGCCGAGGAGCTGGTTCGTGGCGCCGAACACGGGCCAGATGACCTTCCATGCCGGCGCCGGCGTCCCGTCGGGGAGGTGGAGGGTCATCTGGGTCATGGCCAGGGGCAGCAGGAGGGTCGCGGCGGTGGCGAGGACGACCGCGGCCGAGCCCCGGCGCCGGAACGCGAAAAGCTCCTCGAGCACGTAGCGCGCCAGCCGCGTGCAGGTGTCGAGGGTGGTGAGCAGGAAGGTGGAGATCGCCAGGGCGCCGAAGTGGGCGCCCAGCGCCGCCGGGATCCCGACCGCGGAGAGGAGGTGGCCGATGCCGGTGGCGAAGACGACCGTCGGCGCCTGGTGCCGGGCCGCCGCGCCGCCCACCATCAGCGTGGCTGCGATGGCGAGGGTGGCCAGCACCCCCTCCAGGAGCATGCCGCCGTAGGCGATGGGGCGCGCCTGGCGTTCGCTGGCCAGCTGCTTGGCGGTGGTGCCCGAGGCCACGATGGCGTGGAACCCGGAGGCCGCGCCGCACGCGATGGTGATGAACATGGCGGGGAAGACGAATCCGAGGGCGGGGTCGTCGAGGGTGATGAGGGCGGGGACGGGAACGGCCCCTGGAGCGAGGGCGGCGCCTCCCGCGGCGACGCCGACGGCGCCCCCCGCCAGGCACGCGTAGAGCAGGTACGACGACAGGTAGTCCCGGGGCTGGAGGAGGAACCACACGGGCAGCACCGAGGCGACGAGGCAGTAGGCGAGGAGGATGACCGACCACGCCCGGCCGGCTCCGGGTCCGGCGAGGACGAGCGGCGCCCGCTGCCCGGCCCAGATGCCGAGGAAGACGAGGGGGACGAAGACGACGGAGGCGCGGGCGACGCCGGTGCCGCGCCGGTAGACGAGGACGCCGAAGGCGACCGCCAGCGCGATGTAGATGAGGGACGAGGAGGCCACGCCCCCGTCGGCCACGAACGTCGACGCCGTGAGGTCGACGAAGACCACGATGACGTAGACCAGCGCGAACCACACGAACAGGAGGAAGAGCCTGTGGGCGAGGGGGGAGATGTTCTGGCGGGCGATGTCGGCGACCGAGCGGGCCCGGTGGCGGATCGAGGCGACGAGGGACGCGAAGTCCTGCACCCCGCCCACCAGGACGGCGCCGAGCACCACCCAGACGATGGCGGGGAGCCAGCCGAAGGCGGCCGTGGCGATGACCGGGCCCACGATGGGGCCCGCCCCGGCGATGGAGCTGAAGTGGTGGCCGAAGAGCACCGCCGGCCGCGCGGGCACGTAGTCGATGCCGTCACCCATGGTCGTCGCGGGTGTGGCCCGGCCGGGGTCGACGCCGAGCCTTTTGGCCACGAACCGGCCGTAGGTGACGTAGCCCAGCGCGAGCAGCGCGACGGCGACGACGATGAGGGTCGTGATCACTCCGGTGGTTTCCCTCGCGAAAGTCTACACCCCGGCGGCCGGCGGCCCGGGACGGCTCAAACCATCCGGGCGGCGCCGGCGTCCAAGGGGGTGTGAGCGCGATCCAGATCCCAGGCGTGGCCCCTTCCGGTACAGTGACCGTGACGATGAGCGCGTCGCCCCCCGACGAGCTGGCCGATCTGCCCCTGGTCCACCGCGCCCAGGAGGGCGATACGGCGGCGTTCGAGACGCTGTACCGGTCCAGCGTGGGCCGCATCCACGGCCTGTGCCTGCGCATGTGCGGCGACGCCACGCTGGCGGAGGAGCTCACCCAGGAGGCGTTCGTGAGGGCGTGGCAGAAGCTGTCCTCCTTCCGGGGCGACAGCTCGTTCACGACCTGGCTGTTCCGGCTCACCGTCAACGTCGTGCTCTCCTACCGCCGCGGCAGGGGCCGGCGGCGGGGCCGCGAGGTGTCCGGCGACGACGGCCTGCTCGAGGACCACCCGGCGTTGGCGGCGACCCCGGACGACGCCGTGGACCTGGAGAAGGCGGTGGCCGCCCTGCCGCAGCGTGCGCGGGAGGTGTTCGTGCTTCACGACGTGGAGGGCTACCGGCACCACGAGATCGCCCGCATCGCGGGGATCGCCGTGGGAACCTCCAAGGCCCAGCTGCACCGGGCCCGCCGGCTCATCAGGGAGGTACTGGGATGATCGACTGTCACGAGGCCGACAGGCTCATGGACGACCGGCTCGACGGCGAGCTGGGCGCGGCTGCAGCGGCTCGCCTCGACGAGCACCTGGCGGCGTGCGCCGGGTGCCGGGAGGCGTTCGGCCGCCTGCGCGCCGTCGTGGACGGCGCCGGGGCGCTCCCGCCGGAGGCGGCGCCGGGACGGGACCTGTGGCCCGGCATCGCCAGGCGGATCGCGGCCGGACGGGTGGCGCCGTTCCGCCGGCCGGCGCGGCCTCCCGCCGCCTGGGGGCTGCTCGCCGCCGCCGCCGCCGTGCTGGTGGCGGCGACGGCCGTGATCACGACGGCGGTGGTGGGGCGGGGCGGCGCGGAGAGGGCGGCCGCCACGGGGACCGTGTCCGCGGCGCGCCTGGCGGTGGCGCCGGACGACCCGATGGCCTCGGGGCTCGAGGAGTACAGGCGGGCCGCGGCGTCCCTGCGGGCCGTAGTGGAGCAGCGCCGCCAGCAGCTGTCCCCCGACACCAGGGCCGTCGTCGACGACAACCTGCGCGTCATCGGGGACGCCATCGGCCGCATCGAGGCGGCGCTGGCGAAGCAGCCCCGCAACCGCGAGCTGAGAACGCTCCTGGTGGCCACCTATCAACAGGAGATCGAGGTGCTGCGGACCGCGACGGAGATCCCGCGGCGGGGCTGACCCAGCCTCGAAGCGGGGAGAGGAGCTACGAGCCATGAAGACACTCACGAGCATCGTTCTGGCCCTGGCGGTGGTGGTGCCCGCCGCCGCCGGGCAGAACGTCGACGAGACCCGCCCGGCAGCCCGCGACGGCGTGGTCACCATCTCCATCCTGGCGGGGTCGGTGAAGGTGGAGGGGTGGACCCGGGACGAGATTCACGTGACAGGCACCCTGGAGCAGGGCGTCGAGCGTCTGGAGATCTCCGCCGCCGGGCGGCGCACCCGGATCGAGACGGTCCTCCCGGACAACTGCCGCCGCTGCGAGGCGGACCTGGTGATCCAGGTGCCGGCGGGCAGCCGCGTGGAGGTCAAGACGGTGAGCGCCGGCATCGACGCCTCGGGCTTGAGCGGGGCGCTCGACGCGCACACCGTCAGCGGCGGGATCCGCGTCTCCGGGAGTCCCTCCGACCTCAGGGCGGAGAGCGTCAGCGGAGCGCTGGACCTCGACACGGGCCGGAACGCCGTCGACGCCCGGTCCGTGAGCGGCAGGATCACGCTGCGCTCGCAAGCGGCCTCGCTCCACGCCTCCACGGTCAGCGGGCGGCTGGAGGTGCACGCCGGGGATCTCGAGCGCGGCTCCTTCGGCACCGTCGCGGGAGCGGTCCGCGTGGAAGCGGGGGTGGCGCCCCAGGGGCGGATCGACGTCGAGACGGTCACCGGAGCGGTCACGCTGGCGCTGCCGCCGGGTATCGCCGCGGACTTCCACGTGGCGACGTTCAGCGGTACCGTCGAGAACGCCTTCGGCCCGGCCGCGGAGCTCAGCCGGGGCGTGGTGCCGGGGACCGAGCTGGCGTTCTCCACCGGGGGTGGCGGCGGGCGCATCTCCGTGGAGACGTTCAGCGGGCCGGTGAGCCTGCAGAAGCGCTGACGCAGGCCGGAGCGGGAGCTGGGGAAACGCGGGGAGCCGCGGCGCGAGCCGCGGCTCCGTCGCGTCGGGAGAGCCCGCAGCGGGCCGCCGTCAGCGGCGCGGCGCAGGCTCCGGGGCGGGCGGAGCCAGGTCCGCCTGGGCGAGGATCGCGCGGGCGATGCGGTCGTAGGCGCCGCCGTAGTGGTGCGCGCCGGTCAGCTCGAGCACCGTGGCCTGCGGCGGCCGCAGGTCCCGGCACACCGTGTCCTTCTCCTCCTGGCCGTAGACGCACAGGATCTTCTCGCCCCTGAGCTCGCCGATCTCGGGGAGGGTGGGGAGCTCGGCGCCCCTCGCGCCCAGCCACTCGGCGACGTGGAACTCGAAGGATGCGCCGTGGCTGGGGCTCAGCAGCGCCACGAGCCGGACCTCCGCGCGGAGGTCCGCTGGCAGCCGGTTGGCGAGGAAGGGGAGCGCGTCGGCCCCGAAGGAGTAGCCGACGAGGATCACTCCCTCGGCCTGCCAGCGGGCGCGAAAGTGGCGGATGATGCGGACCAGGTCGGCGGCGGCGCCGTCGGGGGTGCGCTTGTTCCAGAAGTACTTGAGGGAATCGAGGCCGACCACGGGCACGCCGTCCGCCGCGAGCACGCCGCCGATCTCCCGGTCGATTCCCGCCCAGCCGCCGTCGCCGGACAGGATGACCGCGAACACGCGGCGCGGCGTGCCCCGGGCGGGAACGACGACGAGGGGTAGGTCCGACACGCCGGGAACGGCAGGCGGGGCAGCGGCGGGCGTCTCCGGCGGTGCCACAGCCCCGCCGGGGGTGGGGGCGGCGGTGGCGGCGGCGGAGGGTCCGTCTCCGGCTCCCTCCGCCTCCTCGGCGCGTCTGCGCTGGAGCACGATGTCGCGGAAGGCGTCCCGGAACTGGGGAAGCCAGTTGCGCTGCACCGCGAAGCCGTGCCCCACGTGGGGCAGGGCGACCAGCCGCGCCCCTGGCACCTGCTCGACGAACGCCGCCGCCTGGGCGCGGCCGCAGACCTGGTCGATGTCCCCCTCGAGCACGACCCACGGCGCCGGGAGCTGCGCGGCGGGAAGGAAGCTGGCGCCCTTGCCGCGGGGGCCCGGCTCCCAGCGCAGACCGCTGCCGCGGCAGAAGGGGCGGGAGAGGGGAAGGTCGGGGCAGAAGCCCATGCTGATGGCCCCCGCGAAGGTGTTGGGAGGCGCCTGTACGAGGACGGCGTAGACCAGGGTGGCGCCGGAGGAGTACCCGACGAGGACCGGGACGTGGTACGCGGGGAGCCCCTCCCGCTGCTGCACGAACTGGCTCAGCGCCTCGAGGTCCGCCGCCGGGTAGGAGCACGTTTCCTCGGCCGCCTCGAGGTTCTTCAGGTAGCGTGGCAGGTCGATACCCACCACCAGGGCGTTCATGGCCGCGAGGGAGCGTGCCATGTCCACGACTCCGCGGTTCCAGCCGCCGTCTCCGGAGACGAACAGCGCCACCGACTCGGGCGGCGCCGCGCTGCGGTAGAGGGTCACGTCCCCGAATCGCCGGAAGTGGACCGTGCCGGTGGTGACGTCCGGCCACGAGGGCACCGCCGCCACGAGGCCGAGCAGGAAGACCAGCGCGCTCTTCATTTCGCGAGCACTCCCTTCGCGCCCCCGGAGACGAGAGAGGCGATGTTGGTCAGGATCACCGGCAGCGCGAGACCGCCCGGGGAGGCCAGGTAGCGCGGTCGCCAGACGGGGTCGAACTTCGCCTTGAAGTTGCGCAGCCCCTGGAAGTTGTAGATGGCGCGGCCGCGGCCGAACACGAGGGCGCCGATGCGGTTCCACAGGGGGGCGTGGGCCCGGTTCTCGAGGCCGGCGAGGGGCGCCATGCCCAGATTGAACCAGTGGTAGCCCTGCTCTCTTCCCCACAGCATGAGCGCGACGAAGAGGAACTCCATGATCCCGTTGGGGGCCTCGGGGGTGTGGCGCATGAGGTCCACCGAGAGCTCCTCCCGGCCGGCCCCGGACCACAGGTTGGCGAAGGCGACCAGGCGGTCCTCCCGCCGCACCACCGCCAGCGCGAACCGGCGCAGGTAGGCCTCGTCGAAGAAGCCGAGGGAGAACCCCTTCTCCCGCGTGCTCTTCTGCTCCAGCCAGACGTCCGAGACGCTCCTGAGGTCGCCGAGGAGCGCCGGCACTCCGGAAGCGGGCACGATGGAGAGCGACCACCCCTCGCCGAGGAGCTTGCGGTGGGCGTGGCGGAGGTTCTTTCGCGCGTGCCCCTCCAGCGAGAAGCCGTCGAGGGGGACGCGCGCCTCCTCCCCGAGCTTGAGCAGCGTGAGGCCGAGGTCGATGTAGAGGGGGACGTTGTCGGGGCCGACCTCGTAGAAGACGGTCCAGCCGCCGTGGCGGTCGGAGAGGTCGCGGAACCTCCAGGCCAGCTCCGAGCGGGCGGCGGCGTCGCCGCCGACGGGGTCGCCCATGGCCACCCAGCTCCGCCCCTCGACGCCGTACATGATGAAGGCGTCGCCGCTCTCGCTGAAGAGGAACGACTTGTCCCCGAGCAGGGCGAGGTTCGCGGCGGTGTCGCTGGAGGCCTCCACGATGGCGCCGACCCGGTCGAGCTCGACGTCGCGGGCGGCGGTGCCCGCGGACCGCGCCGGCCGCAGCAGCCGGGCGAGGCCGTAGACGAGCAGCACGGAGAAGACGGCGACCGAGGCGCGCAGGAAGCGGGGGGCGTCGCTGTAGAGGGCGAACCGCCACCACAGCTCGCTGGAGTACTCCACGTGCTTGTGGGAGAAGAACCCCAGCCACGTGGTGCCGATCACCACCAGCGCCACCGCGGCGGCCCACCCCACGCCGATGCGCTCCCCCACGATGGAGGCACGCCGGTAGAAGTGCCGGCGGCTCGGCAGCAGCGCCAGCAGCATCGCCGTCAGCACGGCCGCCTCCTCGTAGTCGAGGCCCTTCAGGAGGGAGAACACGGCCCCGGCGGCGAGGAGCGCCGAGGTGAGCACGTAGGCGGCGTCGAGACGGCGCTGGAGCCCGCGAGCGAGGATCAGCAGGCCGGCACCCGCGAGGCTGCCCAGGAAGTGGGACAGCTCGAGGACCGGGAGGGGCAGGAACTCGTGGAGCCACGAGAGCCTCCCGTGGACCGCTGGCGTCGAGCCTGAGACGAGGAGGATCGCGCCGCCGAGGAACGTGGTGAACGCCAGCACGTTGGGCACGAGCCAGGGCACCCACTGGCCGAGGGTGTGGGCGACCCTGCCGACGCCGGCGCGGTGCTCGAAGCCCTCGCGCAGGCCCAGGAGCACGGCGGCCGTGACGAGAGGGACGATGTAGTAGAGGCCGCGGAAGGCGACCAGTGCGCCGAGCACGGCGCCGGTCGGAACCGTCGGGGAGAGGAGGACGAGGATGACGCTCTCGAACACGCCGAGGCCGCCGGGCACCTGGCTGGCAACCCCGGCGATCTGGGCGAGGAGGAAGATGGCCAGGAACGTCGTGAACCCCAGCGCCACCGTGTGCGGCAACAGCGCGTACAGCACGGCTCCGGCCAGCGACCAGTCCAGGGACGCCACCGCCACCTGGCCCAGCGCCAGGCCGGGTCCGGGCAGGGCGAGCTCCCATCCCCGCACGGTGAGGGGAAGCCGGCGCAGCGCGGTCCACGCCAGGTACGCGGCCACGGCGGCGAGGAACAGGAGGCCGAGCGTGCGGGACGAACCAGTGGGCAGGTGGAGTCCCGCCGGCAGTGGCGGCGGCGCGATGGAGAACGCGGCGCCCGCTACGGTGAGGAAGCCCAGCCACAGGGTGAACGACGTGAAGGCGACGACCTTGGCGATGTCCACGGTGGACAGCCCCCAGGCCGAGTAGAGCCGGTAGCGGACCGGCCCGCCGCTGAGCACGGCGAAGCCGAGGTTGTTGCTGAACGCCTGCCCGATGAACGAGGCGAAGGCGATGCGCCGGTAGGCCATCCTGGCACCCACGAAGCGCATGGCGAGGGCGTCGTAGCCGGTGAGGACCGCGTACGCCAGCGCCGTGAGCAGGCCCGCGAGGAGCCGGTCGCCGAGAGGGATCGCCGCGAGGCTGCGGACGACGTCGTGATAGGTGAACCTCTCGAGCTCGCCGTGAAGGGCGAAGAGGGCGACCGAGAACAGGAGGATCCCCAGCAGGGGGGCGGCGTTGCGGAAGATGCGCTTCATCGGGTCGTCCGTCGGCTCCCGCTCGTCGGTCCGTTGGCTCTCATCGGTCCGGGAGTGCCTCCCATGCTATCCGGGCGGCATTCCGCCGACAAGCACGCTAGACTGGCGCGGTGGAGAGGGTGTCCTGGGAACGGTACTTCATGAACCTGGCGGTGCAGGCCGCCGCCCGGTCCACCTGCCCGCGCAAGGCTGTGGGGGCGGTCGTCGTCCGTGACAAGGCGGTGCTCGCCACCGGGTACAATGGCTCGCTCCGGGGGCTCGCCCACTGCACGGACGTGGGGTGCCTCATGGAGAACGGCCACTGCGTGCGCACGGTGCACGCCGAGGCCAACGCGATCCTCCAGGCCGCGAGGAACGGCATCGGCATCGAGGGGGCCGACATCTACGTCACTGCCTCGCCGTGCTGGAACTGCTTCAAGCTCATCGCCAACGCGGGGATCCGGCGGGTGTACTACGGCGACTTCTACCGCGACGACCGGATCGTCACGTTCGCCCGGGAGGCCGGGATCGAGCTGGTGGACCTGGGGTTGGAGGCTTGATGATGCGAGCGGTGCGACGAATCGGCGTGCTCACCGGCGGTGGCGACGCCCCCGGCCTCAACGCCGTGATCCGGGCGGTGGTGAAGGCGTGCAAGTTCACCTACAACGTGACCGTGGTGGGCATCCACGACGGGTTCACGGGTCTGGTGGAGACGCGCGTCCGCGAGCTGGATCTCGACGACATCTGGGGCATCCTGCCCCGCGGCGGCACGATCCTGGGCACTACGAACCGGGGCAACCCCTTCCGCTACGTGTACCGGCGCCCCGACGGCGTGGAGGAGATCCTCGACGCGTCCGGCATGGTCAAGACCAACGTCGAGCGGCTGGGGCTGGACGCCCTCGTCGTCATCGGCGGAGACGGCTCCCTGACCATCGCGGAGCGGCTCTACCGGGAGATGGGCATCCCCACCGTCGGCGTGCCCAAGACCATCGACAACGACATCTCGGCCACCGAGGTGACGTTCGGTTTCGCCACCGCCCTGGAGTCGGCGACCTCCGCCCTCGACCGCCTGCACACGACGGCGGAGAGCCACCACCGCGTCATGTTCCTCGAGGTGATGGGGCGCGAGGCCGGCTGGATCGCCCTTCACGCCGGGCTCGCCGGGGGAGCGGACGTGATCCTCGTGCCGGAGATCCCGTTCCGGTTCGAGCCGGTGATCGCCAAGTTCAGCGCTCGGGAGCGGCGAGGCCGGCCGTTCTCCCTGGTGGTCGTCGCCGAGGGGGCGGCGCCGGAGGGGGGCGAGCAGGTGTTCCAGGCCGAAGACGAGCTGACCGGCTGGAAGCGGCTGGGCGGCGTGTCGTACTCCATCGCCAAGGAGGTGGAGCGGCGCGCGGGGTACGAGGTGCGGACCACGGTCCTCGGCCACATCCAGCGCGGCGGCACGCCGGTGCCCACCGACCGCATCCTGGCGACGCGGTTCGGCGTCGAGGCGGCCAGGCTGGCGGTGGAGGGGGTCTACGGACAGATGGTCGCCCTGCGCTGCGGCGAGGTCGTTTCGGTCCCGCTCGTCGAGGCGATCGGCCGGCTCAAGCGGGTCGACCCCGGCGGCCAGCACGTCCGCACCGCCCGCTCCATCGGCGTGGTCTTCGGCGACGAAGATCCGGCCGAAGTGGCCCGCTCGGAGGGGTAGTGGCCGCGGATCCGGCCGTCGTGGACGGGGTGCTCCTGGACCTCGGAGCCGTGAGGCTGCCCCTCGACGGCGAGGCGGTGTTCGGACGGTCCTGCCCGCTGGAGGTGGAGCTCGGCGCCGGCAGGGGCCGGTTCCTGCTGGAGTGGGCGCAGGCGCACCCGGAGAGGGGTTTCCTGGCGGTGGAGCGGGCGCGCAAGTACCTCCTGCTCGCTGCGGCCCGGGCGGTACGCCGGGGGCTCGGCAACGTGCGGTTCGTCCACACCACGGCCGAGGACATGCTCTTCCGGTGCCTCGCGGCCGGGACCGTGGCGGGGATCCACGTGTACTTCCCGGATCCGTGGCCCAAGAAGCGCCATCACAAGCGGCGGTTCCTCAACCCCGCGAACGTGCGGCGGATGGCCGAGGTGCTGGTTCCCGGAGGGCTGCTGCGCATCAAGACCGACCACGCGGAGTACGCGGAGGCGATCGCCGGGGTGCTCGCGGCGGAGACCCTGCTGGAACCGGTGGACGGTGAGGGCGCCTTCGCGGAGGTACCTCCCACGAGCTTCGAGGTCAAGTACGAGAAGGAGAGCCGGCCCGTCCACCGCTGGGCCTGCCGGCGCGGCGGGGGTGCTGGATGAGCAGGCGGACGCTGTATCTGGACCCCTTCGGGGGCGTCGCCGGGGACATGCTGCTGGGCGCCCTCCTGGACCTCGGCGTGGCACAGGCGGACCTCGAGGGTGTCCTCGCCGGCCTGGAACTTCCCGGGTGGCGCCTCGCCGTGCGCCGGGACCGTCACCAGGGGTTCGCGGGCACCCGGGTGACGGTGGAGATCGACGAGGCCTCGCACCCCGCGCGGCGCCTGAGGGACGTGGAGACGCTCCTGGGCGGGGCACGGCTTCCCGACGCGGTGCGCGGCCGGGCCCTCGCCGCGTTCCGCAGGCTCTTCGCCGCCGAGGCCGCGGTCCACGGCGTCGACATCGCCGAGGCGCACCTCCACGAGATCGCCGCCGTCGACGCCGTGGTGGACATCGTCGGCACCTGCGCCGCGGTGGAGCTGCTCGCGGTGGACGAGGTGATCGCGGGCCCGGTGCCGGTGGGACGGGGCTCGGTGCAGACCGCGCACGGACTGCTGCCGGTACCGCCGCCGGCCGTGGCGCGGCTGCTCGAGGGAGTGCCGTTGGCGGGACACGCGGCGGACGGCGAGATGACCACCCCCACCGGGGCCACGCTGATCACCACCCTGGCGGGGTCGTTCGGCCCGCTGCCCGCGGGCCGCATCGCCGCCACCGGCGTGGGCCTGGGCACCCGCCGCTTCGAGGGGATGCCCAACGTGCTGCGGGCGTTCCTCCTGGAGGGGGCCGAGGAGGGGGGTCCGGGCGGTGGCCGTCTCATGACCGTGGTCGAGTGCACCGTGGACGACCTCACGGGGGAGGGGCTCGGGTGGCTGATCCCCCGTCTGCTCGAGGCGGGGGCGGTGGACGCGTGGGCCCTCGCCGGCACGGGGCGCAAGGGGCGTCCGGTGGCGGAGGTGCGGGCGCTGTGCGAGACCGGCGCCGCCGAGGGCGTGGTGGCGGCGCTCTTCGCCGAGGGTGCGACGCTGGGCGTGCGCACCGTGCCTTGCCGGCGCCCCGAGCTGGAGCGGCACACCGTGTCCGTGTCGACCCCGTTCGGCGAGATCCCCGTCAAGGTGGGCGTGTTCCGCGGCACCGTGGTGTCGGCCAAACCCGAGCACGACGCCTGCGCGGCGGCGGCGCAGGGCGCCGGCGTGCCGCTGGCGCGGATCGTCGACGCCGCCCGGGCTGCCGCCCCGAGGCTCGGCGGCAGGAGCGGGTCCCGGGAGCGCTGAGCGCCGGGGCGCGCCGCCCCGGAGCGGACCTGATCAGGCCGGCGCGGGGCCGCCGTAGCGGATGGCGGGCTCGGCGAGGCGGGCGGCCGCGGCGTCCCCGTCGCACGTCGCGCCGGCGAGCAGGGCGGTGAGCTCCTCGTCCGTGAGCGGCGGGTCGGCGAGTCGCTCCCGGAGCCGCACGAGCGCCCGCCCCGCTCCCACAGGGAGATGGACGAGCGTGCGACGCAGCCCGAGCGCCGCGGCGGTGCGCCGGAGAAGCTCGTTCAGCGTGAGCCGCTCGGGGCCTCCCAGGGGGATGGTGAGCCCCGTCGCGTCCTCCAGGCCCACCGCGGCGACGACGGCACGGGCGACGTCTTCGGAGGCGATGGGTTGCAGGAGCGAGGTGCCGGGCCCGGCGAGCACGACGAGGGGGAACGGCCGGACGAGACGCTCGAGGACGGTGCTGAACGGCGTGCCCGGCCCGAAGACGTCGGCGGGCCGGAGGAGGGTCCAGCGCAATCCCGAGCCGCGGACCTCGTCCTCGGCGGCGGCGAGGCCGCGCAGGACTCGCGTGGGGGCGGCGGGGCCGGCGGCGAGGGCGGAGACGGCGACGAGCCGGCGAATGCCGAGCGCCGAGCAGGTCCGGACCACCCGTGCGGTCTCCCGGCGCTGGACCGGATCCGGGGCGGCGGAGCGGGGCGCCCGGCGCGTGTCGGGGAGGTGGACGGCCGCCTCGCAGCCCTCGCACCACCGTTCCCAGGCGTCCCCCGCCACCTCCGCGTCGATCTGGACGAGGCCGGGGACCGCGGCCGGCGCGAGCCCGGGGGAGACCGCAACGACGCGGGTTCCGGCGGCGAGGAGGCGCTCGACGACGCCCCGCCCGACGGGCGTGTCGGCGCCGGTGACCAGGACACCTCCGGAAGCCGACGCCTCTCCCGGCGCGGCAGGGCGCGCTGTGCTCCTTCGAGGTCTGGATGTCGAGGGGTGATCCGGCATGTCCCGTCCCGAGCCGGGCGGATGGTAGCATGCTCTCATGCTCCGCGCGGTCCTGGCGGACCTCCACCTCGGGCAGGTTTCGGGCGACATGGAGCGGTTCTCGGCCGCTCTGGCCAGGGTGAGGTCGCGGGCCGTGGGGGAGGTTGTCTTTCTCGGCGACCTGTTTCGGACCCTCGTGGGGTTCCGGCGCTACTGGGACGCCGGCGTCCTGGCCGGGCTCGAGGAGCTCGCCGGGCTGCGCCGGCACGGCATCCGCGTGGTTCTCATCGAGGGCAACCGGGACTTCTTCCTCGACGCGGCGGAGCTGGATCCGTTCCGGGACGTCGCGGTCCAGGCCCACTCGTTCAGCGCCGGCGGACGCCGGTTCCTCCTCGAGCACGGCGACCTGGTCAACACGCGGGACCGCCAGTACCGCTTCTGGCGCCGGCTCTCCAAGAGCTCCACGGCGCGCCTGTGGGCTCGGCTGCTCCCCGGGTCCCTGGCGAAGCGCATCGTTCATGGCACCGAGTCGAGGCTGTCCCAGACCAACTTCTCCTACCGGCGCGAGCTCCCGGAAGCGGACCTCACCCAGGCGGCCCGGCGTCACTTCGCCGCGGGCGTGGACGTGGTGTTCTGGGGCCACTTCCACCGCGAGTGGAGGCTGGTCGAGGACGGGCACGAGGCGGAGGTGGTGCCGGGCTGGATGGAGACCGGGACCATCGTGTGGGTCGAGGACGACGGCCGGTGGTGCACCGAAGAAGGACACGGGCCGTGAAGTTCGTTGACAGTGTGAGTTTGTTCGTGGTACCAAAGGCGTGCTAGCACGTTGGAGGAGAGGTGCCTATGGGCGGGACGATTCTGCTGGCCGACGACAGCATCACGATCCAGAAGGTGGTCGAGCTGACCTTTGCGAGCACGGACCACGAGGTTGTCGCGGTCGGCGGCGGCAGGGAGCTGCTCGACCGGCTTCCCGACCTCGATCCCGACGTGGTGCTGTGCGACGTGGTCATGCCCGACATGAACGGGTACGAGGTGTGCGAGCGCATCAAGAGCGATCCGGCCACCCTGCACATCCCGGTCGTGCTCCTCACCGGGACGTTCGAGCCCTTCGACCGCGACCGCGCCATGGCTGCCGGGTGCGACAGCATCGTCACCAAGCCCTTCGAGTCCCGTGACCTCGTTTCCGTCGTGGGAGAGCTCATGGAGCGCAGCCTGACCGCCCGGCAGCTCGCCGCGCAGGAGGTGGCCGCTCCGTTCGGCGAGTCCATGGAGACGGTGGATGTTCCGGCCCTCGACTTCACGCGCACGGGGTTCGACGACATGGTCGCCCCCGCGGACGAGGTGCTCGCCGTCCCCGAGGACGGCATCGAGCTGTCCGACAGCTACGTCAACGCGCCGTTCGCTCCCGAGCCGGAGGCGCCCGCCGCGGCGATGCTGGCCGAGGAGACCGCGGCCGACGCGGCGGAGGTGGACCTCGAGGGCCCCTGGGACATGCCGGCGGGCTCGGTGACGCCGGCCGCAGCCGCCGCCGGAGAGGACGCCCCGTTCGGACAGGACGAGAGCCCGGCCGCGGGTGACGCGGCCGAGGCCGGCGACGAGGCGGTGGCGCAGCCCGCCCCCGCGCTCGTCGGGGTGGACGAGGCCGGGGTGTGGCCGGACGACGGCGGAGCCGTGGCGGGGACCGGAGAGCCGGAGCCCGGGGCCGGTGAGCCGGAGGTCGAGGCCTACGAGCTGGAAGCCGAGCCCTACGAGCCGGAGACGGTGGCCGATGCGCCGGAACCGGAGGCGGACAGGACGGAGCTCGAGGCCGTCGAGCCGGAGCCCGAGGCCGCCGTTGCGGCGCCCGGGGACGACGGACCGGAGACGGAAGAGCCGGTTCCCGACGCCCCTCCGGCGCACTCCGCCGCGGAGAGCCTGGCGGCGGCGCCTGTCGCGACGCCGGGCGCCGACGACGTCGCCGCGCCGGCCGGTCCGCGGCAGCTCTCCGACGAGGAGATCGAGCGGATCGCCAGGCGGGTGGTGGAGCTGGCCGGACCGCTGCTCGAGAGGATCACCTGGGAGGTCGTCCCGGACATGGCCGAGATGATCGTGCGGCAGAGGATCCGGGAGCTCGAGGCCGCGGTCGACGAGGAGCCCTGAGCCGGGTCGCCCGGGGGGCGCCGACGCACCCGCAAGGCCTTTGTTTACAAAGAGTCAGAGATTTCATCTCAATTTGCATCGACCTCGAGACGGGACTATAGTTGCACGCCGAAGAAGCCGGTCCCACCGGCTTCCGTTCAGCTTAGACGACAGGCGGAACGGCTTGGAGGGAGGTTTCAGGATCATGGCGGCATCGGAACTGACGCTGGGCGTGGTTGGGTCGGGTGGTGACGGCGTCGTCACGGCCGGCGAGGTTCTTGCCGGCGGGGCGGCCCGCGAGGGTGTTCACTGCCTGATGATCTCGGCTTTCGGCCCCCAGATTCGCGGTGGCGAGACCTCGTGCACCGTGAGCTTCCGCTCGGACGGTCCGGTGTACGTCCAGGGCGACACGGTGGACGCGCTGGTGGTCCTGTCGTGGGATGACTTCCGCCGGTTCAGGGCGGAGATCGGAGTACGTCCCGGGGGCGTCGTCTTCTCCGACACGGACGACGCGGTGACCGAGGGCGAGGAGCCCGTGGCCAACCGTGACGGCCTGTCCTTCTTCCGGGTCCCGTTCGCGCGCATCGCGAAGGAGGAGGCGGGGACGCCGCTGGCGAGGAACATGGTCACGCTGGGCTTCCTCGGACAGGTCATGGGCCTGCCGCTGGCCGCGATGCGGTCCGTGGTCGAGAAGCGCTTCGCCCGCAAGGAGGCCGCCCGGGAGGCAAACCTGAAGGGCTTCGACGCCGGCGCAGCGTACGCCCGCGCCATGGACGGGCAGCTGCCGGTGAAGGTCTTCACCTACGCCAAGGGCGATCCCCTGCTGCTCATCTCGGGCAACGAGGCGGCGGCGCTGGGCTCGCTGTCGGCGGGGTGCCGGTTCTTCGCCGGGTACCCCATCACGCCGTCTTCGGAGATCCTGCAGTTCATGTCCCAGTGGCTGCCGGTCTACGGCGGCGCGTTCGTGCAGGCCGAGGACGAGCTGGCCGCCATGGGGCTCGTGATCGGCGCCTCGCTGGCCGGGGCGAAGTCCATGACCGCCACCTCCGGACCGGGTCTGTCGCTGATGAGCGAGATGATGGGGCTGGCCTCCATGTCCGAGGTCCCGTCGGTGATCGTCGACGTGCAGCGGGGCGGCCCGGCCACCGGGATCCCCACCAAGAGCGAGCAGTCCGACCTCTTCCACGCGGTGTTCGGCGGCCACGGCGACCTGCCCCGCGTGGTGCTGGCGGCCACCGACGTGGCCGACTGCTTCACGGCGGCCACCGAGGCGTTCAACATCGCCGAAGAGTTCCAGATCCCGGTGGTGCTGCTCACCGACCAGTTCATCGGCCAGCGCAAGGACGCCACGAAGCCCTTCCCCACGGACCATCCGGTGGTGAACCGGCTGCTCCCCACCGAGGAGCAGCTCGCCGGCGACTTCAAGCGCTACGGCGACAGCGAGAACGGCATCTCGCCGATGTCGGTGGTGGGCATGCGCGGCGGGGAGTACCAGACCGCCGGCATCGAGCACGACGAGTACGGCCACCCCACCTCGATGTACGTGCTCCACGAGAAGATGAACGCCAAGCGGTACGCCAAGCTGCAGGGCGTCGCCGCCAGGTACAAGAGCGTGGTCCGCATGGGGCCCGACAAGGCCAGAGTCGGTGTGGTTGCCTGGGGGTCTTCGTACGGCGCGGTTCGCAGCGCGCTGGACGCGGCCGCCGGGGAGGGCATCAGCGCGAACGCCTTCATCCCCAGGCTACTGAGTCCCTTCCCGCAGGAGGACTTCGCGGCGTTCCTCGAGTCGGTGGACCGGCTCGTGGTGGTCGAGCTCGCCTTCGCGGCCCAGTTCGACCAGTTCCTGCGGACCCAGCACCCGCTGCCGGACGACCGGGTGCTGCTCAAGCGCTCGGGCGGCGCGCACCTGCGCACCTCCGAGGTTCTGGACGCCATCCGGGAGGCGAACTCATGAGCGCCACTGCAACGGTCGGAACCCCCCTCAAGCCTGGGGACTACAAGAGCGGCGTGACGCCGATCTGGTGCGCGGGCTGCGGCGACTACGCCGTGCTCAATGCCGTGTACCGTGCCCTGGCCGAGCTCCAGCTGCCCCCTTGGGAGACCGCGGTGGTGTCGGGGATCGGCTGCTCCTCGCGCCTTCCCGGCTACGTGTCCGCCTATGGCTTCAACGGCCTGCACGGCCGGGCGCTGCCGGTGGCCCTGGGCATCAAGGCCGCCCGCCCGCAGACCCACGTCATCGCGGTGGGCGGCGACGGCGACGGACTGTCCATCGGCCCCGGGCACTTCTTCCACGCCGCCCGGCGCAACGCCGACTTCGCGTACATCATGATGGACAACGAGATCTACGGGCTGACCAAGGGCCAGGCGGCGCCCACCACCCCCCAGGGCGACAAGACGAAGTCGAGCCCCTACGGCAACCCCGACCGCCCCATCGATCCCTGCGAGATGGCGATCTCCTTCGGTGCC
Source organism: uncultured Acidobacteriota bacterium (assembly GCA_963751245.1). Classification (GTDB taxonomy): domain Bacteria; phylum Acidobacteriota; class Thermoanaerobaculia; order Thermoanaerobaculales; family Thermoanaerobaculaceae; genus CAVVTR01. The sequence continues at coordinate 355,583 of CAVVTR010000009.1, forward strand.
ACCTTCGTGGCGCGGGGCTTCTCCGGCGACCTCAAGGGCCTCGTGCCGCTGCTGACGCAGGCCATGCAGCACCGCGGCTTCGCCTTCGTCTGCGTCATCTCCCCCTGCGTCACTTTCCGGGGCGACCAGCAGTACAAGATCCTCAAGCCCCTGCAGCAGCCGGTGCCCGAGGACCACGACGTGACGGACCGCGTGGCGGCGATGCGCTTCATGCGCGAGGAGGGGCGGCTGACCACCGGCGTGCTGTACCGCGTCGAGCAGCCGTCGATGCTCGACAACGTCGCCCACGTCCGCCAACAGGCGCAGGCCCGCGTGCCGCAGGAGCCGACCATCGCGGAGCTCCAGCAGCGCTTCCATCCGTGACGAAAGGAGAGCACAGGATGCCGTCCGCCCAGCAGTGGACCGAGACGTTCGTTGACCTGATCGCGCGGGCATCGACCCAGCTTCCCCCCGACGTCGTGGCGGCGCTCCAGCGCGGCCGCGAGGCCGAGGAGGGTGGCTCCCTCGCCGCCAAGGCCCTGGATACCATCGTCACCAACATCAACCTTGCCAAGGATGCGTGGCAGCCCATCTGCCAGGACACCGGCACGCCGCTGGTGTGGATCCACCACCCCGAGGGAATGTCCACGCGGATGTTCACCGCGGCCTTCGAGGAGGCCGTGCGGCGGGCCACCGCCAAGCAGCTCCTCCGGCCCAACGCCGTGGATCCACTGGTCGACAAGAACACGGGCACGGGACAGGCGCCGGGCATCCCCACGGTGCACTGCGAGGAGTGGGACTCGCCCGACGTCGAGGTTCGCATGCTCCTCAAGGGCGGGGGCTGCGAGAACGTGGGCGCGCAGTACACGCTCCCCCAGCCGGGCCTCAAGGCCGACCGCAACCTCGACGGGGTGCGCCGTTGCCTCCTCGACGCCATCCAGAAGGCGCAGGGTAAGGGCTGCGCGCCCGGGATCATCGGCGCCTGCTTCGGCGGGGACCGCGGCTCGAGCTTCCTGGAGTCCAAGCGCCAGCTGCTCCGTCCGCTGGGCGACCGCAACCCCGTGCCGGAGCTCGACGCCCTGGAACAGCGGGTCCTCGAGGAGGCGAACTCCCTGGGGATCGGCCCCATGGGCTTCGGCGGCAGAACCACCGTGCTCGGGGTCAAGATCGGCTACCTCGGCCGGCTGCCCGCCTCGTACTTCGTCTCCTTCTCCTACATGTGCTGGGCGAACCGGCGCGCCGGAGCCCGCATCAGCTCCGCCGGGGAGGTCACATGGCTCGACTGAATCTTCCTTGCGACGAGAAGACGGTCCGCGACCTCGAGGTCGGCGACTTCCTCGAGCTCACCGGCCGCATGATCACCGGCCGCGACGCGGCCCACCACTGGCTTCTCGAGCGCTTCCAGGAGAGCGTGGCGCCGTTCATGAAGGACTCAGTGATCTACCACTGCGGCCCGGTGGTGAAGAAGCACGACGACGGCCACTTCTCGTTCGTGGCTGCCGGCCCCACCACCTCCGCCCGTGAGGAGCCCTTCCAGGCCGACGTCATCGGCAGATACGGCCTGCGGGGCGTGATCGGCAAGGGCGGGATGGGCCCGAAGACGCTCAAGGGCCTGCAGGAGCACGGTGCGGTCTACCTGCACGCCGTCGGCGGCACGGCCCAGGTGCTGGCCCGGGCGGTGATCGAGGTGGAGCAGGTGTTCCAGCTCGCCGAGTTCGGGGTGCCCGAAGCACTCTGGGCCATCCGGGTGGAGAACTTCCCCGTGGTGGTATCCATGGACGCCCACGGGAACTCGCTCCACGCGGAGGTGGAGAAGGGGTCCCATGCGAAGCTGCAGCAGCTCCTCGGGCTCGCATCCTGAGCCGCGGGGCGCCGCGCGCGCGGAGATCGAAGCAACACGGGCGGGCCGGGCCGGCCCGCCCGTTACGTTCAGCCCTTGACCGAAAAGCCCTTCGCGGCGAGGAGCGCGCGCAACCGCTCGCGCTGGTCGCCCTGGATCTCGATGGCGCTCTCCAGCACGGTGCCGCCGCTTCCGCAGGCCTTCCTGAGGTCGCGGGCGAGGGCGGCCACGAAGGCCCTGTTGCGGGGCAGGCCGTCCACCACCGTCACGCTCCTGCCCCCGCGCCCCTTGCGTTCCAGCCGCAGGAGAGCCTGCGGCTTCGCGGGCACCGGCTCCTCCGCGGCCGTCGAGCAGCGGCAGTCTTCCAGCGGCCAGCCGCAGCGGGGGCACAGCCGCCCCCGTTCGGTGGAGTAGACCGGACGACGCGAACCGTCACGCACGGGGGAAGGGTACACCAGGCGTGGCCCCCGGGAAGGTAGAATGCGCATGGAGGTGAAGGTGCGGAAGCTCCTCACGATGCTGGTGGTGGGAATCCTGGCCGGATGTGCGTCCACGGTGCGGTCGGGAACGCCGGCAGCGGCGTCCCCGGGGCCGGAAGGACCGCCGCCGGCGGCGCTGGCGGCGGTGGCGCAGGCCCAGCTCCACCTGGAGCGGGGCGACATCGAGGAGGGCATCAAGCTCTTCCGGCGCGCCGTCGCGGCCGACCCCGGCAGCAGCGCGCTGGCCGAGGAGTTCGGCATGGCCATGGCGAAGATCGGCCTCACCGACGAGGCCCTGGCGCAGCTCGGACGTGCGGCCTCCCTGTCCCCCTCCGGAGAAGCCACCCTCGGCCTGCTGCTCGCGCAGTCGGCGCAGACGGGGGCGGACCTGGACAAGGCCATCGCGCACCTCCAGAAGGGTGTGGACGCCGAGCCCGAGGGCCCGCACGCCCGGCTGGTCCTGGCCCGCGCCCTCACAAGGCTGGGGCGCGGCGAGGAGGCGTGGAAGGCACTGGAGCCGCTGCTGAAGGACCGCGGAGACGATCCCCGGGTGGCGCTCCTCGCGGGGCAGGCCCTCCACCAGGCGGGGCGCCTGGACGAGGCCATCAAGTTTCTGGAGCAGGCGAGGGAGTCGAACGACACGCGCCAGGCGGCCACCCTGGAGCTGGTGGAGACGCTGGCCGCGGCGCGGCGCTACGGCGAGGCCGCGGACCTGCTGGGCGGGATCCTCAAGACCGATGGCCCCACCCTCGCGGGGCTCGCGCGGTACGCGACGCTGCTCGCCCGCGCGGGGGAGAAGGACAAGGCCCGGGCGGTGCTGGACGACATCCTGGCCAAGGACCCCAACTTCCGGGACGCGCTCCTGCTCAAGGCGCTGTTCGAGGCCTCCGACGGCCACCTCGAGCCTGCCGAGCAGCTCTACCGCAAGGCGCTGGCGCTGGATCCGAAGGATCCGGACGCCGCCCTGGGGCTGGCCCGCGTCCTCGTCGAGCGGCGGCAGCTCCCGGAGGCGAGGAGCCTCCTGGCTGGCCTGTGGGAGAAGGTGGAGCCCTCCGCTGCGGACTCCAACCCGGACGCCGCCGCTACCGTCGCCCAGGAAGCGGCGACCCTGGAGCTGGTGGATCAGCATCCGGACGCCGCCAGGGTGTGGCTCGACCGCCTGGGCGCCGGGCCCCTGGACCGCCGGTCGGTGGCGCTGTGGGGCGAGTACTTCCGCCAGCGCAAGGCGTTCGGGGAGGGGATCGGGTGGTTTGACGCGGCGAAGCTGGTCGACGGCGCCGACGTGTCCGACCTTCGCGACTCCCTGGTGGGGGAGTTCAGGCTCATGACCGGCGACGACGCCGGGGCCGCGAAGGTGCTGGACCCGCTGCTGGCCGGCGACGAGGACAGGGCGCTCATGGCAATCGGCGCGCTGCAGCGCGCCAAGCGTTTCGACCAGGCGGCCGCCGCCGCCCGCACGGCCCTGGCCCGCCTGGGCGCCTCGCCGGACCTCCACTTCGCGCTCGCGGCGTCGCTGGAGCGCGCCGGGCGGTGGGACGAGGCGGTGAAGGAGTTCCGCGCGCTCATCCAGGAGGCGCCCGACAACGCCGCGGCCCTCAACTACCTGGGTTACATGTTGGCCGACCACGACGTCCAGCTCGAGGACGCCCTGTCCATGGTGCGCAAGGCCGTCGACCTGGAGCCGAACTCCGGCGCCTACCTCGACTCTCTCGGCTGGGTCTACTTCCGCATGGGGGAGCTCGACCGCGCCGAGAAGTACCTCACGGAGGGCGCGCAGCTGGAGCCCCACGACGCCACCGTGCACGAGCACCTCGGCGACCTGTACCGCTCGCGGGGACAGGGCGCCCGAGCCGTCGAGGCGTACCGGCAGGCCCTGACGATGGAGGTGGAGGACGACGCCCAGCGCCAGCGGATCGAGGAGAAGCTCGCGGCTCTCGGCGGCCATGCGAAGGAGTAGCCTGGCCGCCGGAGTGCTGGCGGTGCTCGGGCTCGCAGCGGGCTGCCGCCACGCCGCGCCGCCGGCGCCGCTGCCCCTGGACTGGCCCGAGCTGAGCGCCCCCCCAGCGGCGTTTGCCGCTCTGTACCGCTTCTCCTGCTGCAGCCGCACGGGGCTCCTCGCCACCGTGCGCTCGGGCGGAGACGCCCTGGATCTCAAGGTCGTGATGCAGCCGGCCGGCACCGTTCTCCAGGCGTGGCTGGAGCGCGGCGAGGGCTGGCTGGTGGACGAGAAGTCGGGGTGCCGGGAGCCTCTGGAGCATGGACGGCTGCCTCTCTCCGGGGGGGTTACCCTGCCCCTCGACGCGCCCCTGGCGGCGCTGCTCCTCACCGGACGCCTCCCGGCGGGGGCCCGGCCCGTGGCCGGGCTCGCCGGGTGGGTGGAGGCGGTGGTGGGGCCGCTGGTGTGGCGCGCCCGCGTCGAAGGCGGTCCCCTGCGCTGCACGCGCGTGACCGTGAGCCGCGGCGGACGCACGATTCTCGAGGCCGGGCTGTCCAGGTTCCGGGAGGATGGAATGCCCGGGGCCATCGTCATCGATACGGGGCGGGAGCACGCGGAGCTCGCCCTCGTCTCGTGGCACGCCGCGTCCGCGCCGGAGGCGCCCGCGTGGATGGCTCGGGCGGTCTGCGGGGAGGGACCGTGACGCCGCTGACCGTGCGCTGTCCGGCCAAGGTCAACCTGCACCTGCAGGTGCTCGGGCGGCGGGGCGACGGCTACCACGAGCTGCGCACCGTGTTCGCCGCGGTGGGCGTGTGGGACGAGCTCGAGGTGAGCCCCTCGCCGGACGGCCTGCTCTCGCTGGAGGTGCTGCCCGAGGGGATCGTGGGTGCCGGGGCGGACAACCTGGTGCTCCGCGCGGCCGAGGTCCTGCGGCGGCGGACCCGCGGCGCGCCGGGCGCGTCGATGGTCCTGCGCAAGCGGATCCCGGTCGCGGGCGGCCTGGGGGGGGGATCCTCGGACGCCGCGGCGGCGCTGGTGGCGCTCGCGACGCTGTGGGGGCTCGACGCCGGCTTCGCCGCCCTCCACGCCGACGCGGCGGCGCTCGGTGCGGACGTGCCGTTCTTCCTCATGGGCGGCGCGGCCTGGGGCGTGGGACGGGGGGACGAGGTGACCCCGCTGCCCGACCTGGACCCCTGGTGGGCGGTGCTGCTGCCCGGACGCGAGCCCGTGCCGACGGCGGAGGTGTACCGGCGCCTGGACGCCGGCGGTGTAGACGCGGGTCCGGTGCCTGAGGTATACCGGTGGGTGGCGACGGGAGGGCGGCTGCCGCTGTCCGCCTGTCGGAACGATCTGGAACCGGTGGTGGTCGAAGGATGGCCCGAGGTCGGCCGGCGGCTGGGCGCCATGCAGGCTACGGATGCGCTGCTGGCGCGGGTCTCGGGAAGCGGCGGGACCGTTTTCGGACTCTTTGCCGACGAGGTCGCGGCGTCGCGCGCCGCGCGCGCGCTCAAGGCGTGGCACCCCGTCGTGGCGCCGTTGCTGACCCGGGAGACATCCGTCGTCCGCCCGCCGGAGCGGGAGGAGACATGGACATCACGGAGGTCCGAGTGAACCTGAACAAGGGCGGTAAGGTGAAGGCCTTCGCCCAGGTGGTTCTCGACGGCTGCTTTCTGCTGGGAGACATCAGGATCCTGGAGGGCAAGGAGGGAACGGTGACGGTGGCCATGCCATCGCGGCGGCTGCGCAACGGGTCCTATCGCGACATCGCGCACCCTCTCAACACGGAGACCCGCCGGCTCTTCGACGAGGCCGTGCTCCGCGAGTACCAGCGCGTGCTGGACGAGCAGGGCGACCCCAACGACGGCGACGGGGGCTCGAGCCGGGCGCAGCAGATCACCAGCCGGCTGCTGGCGGACCAGTTCTGGACCAACTCAGAAGCCGACGACGACTGAGGTGGACACGCTCTCGGGCGCAGACTAAACTTCAAGCCCGACTGGGGCGTCGGCAAACTGGTAAGCCACGGGACTTTGGCTCCCGCATTTGCAGGTTCGAGTCCTGCCGCCCCAGCCAGACCGCTTCGACGAGGGGATGATGCACGAACAGCTTCCGCTGGTGATCCTGTCCGGGCGCGCCCACCCGCGCCTCACCGAGCGCATCTGCGACTACCTGCAGATCCCGCAGGGGAAGGTGCGCCTGTACAACTTCTCGGACGGCGAGAACGGCTGTCAGATCGAGGAGAACGTGCGGGGCGGCGACGTCTTCGTCGTGCAGTCCACGTGCCCGCCGGTCAACGACAACCTCATGGAGCTGCTGATCATGCTGGACGCGTGCCGGCGCTCCTCGGCCAACCGCATCACCGCGGTGATCCCGTACTTCGGCTACGCACGGCAGGACCGCAAGGACCGCCCGCGCGTGCCGATCACGGCGAAGCTGGTCTCGGACCTGGTCACCTCCTCGGGTGCGTCCCGGCTCCTGACCATGGACCTGCACGCGGCGCAGATCCAGGGCTTCTTCAACATCCCCGTCGATCACCTCTTCGCCGCCCCCGTGCTCATCGACGAGCTCAGGGAGCTCGCTTTGCCGGAGCTGGTGATGGTGTCTCCGGACGCCGGCGGCGTGGAGCGCGCCCGGGCCTTCGCCAAGCGGCTCCACGCTGGCCTCGCCATCGTCGACAAGCGCCGCACCAGCCCGAACCACGCCGAGGTCATGCACGTGATCGGCGAGGTGGAGGGGAAGACCTGCGTGATCGTGGACGACATCATCGACACTGCCGGCACCCTGGTGAAGACGGCGGAGGTCCTGCACGCCAGGGGTGCGGCCAAGGTGCTCGCCGCCGGTGTTCACCCGGTGCTGTCCGGGCCCGCCGTCGACCGTCTGACCTCCTCGGTGGTGGAGCAGGTGATCGTCACCGACACCACACCCCTGGGAGAGCGGGCGGCCGCCTGCGAGAAGATCCGGCAGCTGTCCGTCGCCGAGCTGCTCGGCGAAGCGATCCGCCGGATCCACGAGGCGAAGTCGGTGTCGAGCCTTTTCGTCTGAGTCGCTTTATGTTAAAGTTCCGAGCCTCGCGGCCGAGCCGCGGGGAGTGAGGAGGCAGATCCATGGAGGAGCTCGTCATTGAGGTGGAGCGGCGGACCTCGACCGGAAAGGGCGCGAATCGCAGGCTGCGGCGCGAGGGGCTGATCCCGGCCGTGGTCTACGGCGGCGGCAAGGAGTCCGTCCCGGTCGTCGTCGACCGCCGCGCGGTCACGGAGCTTTTCCGCCAGAAGGGGGGACGCCATTCTGTGTTCCTTCTCAAGATGAAGGGAACCAAGCAGGAGCGCAACGCACTCCTCATCGACTCGCAGATCGACCCTCTGACCGGCCAGTACGTGCACCTGGACTTCATCCGCGTCCTCAAGGGGCAGCAGGTCAGGGTCGAGGTGCCGGTGGTGCTGGAAGGCGAGGCCCCGGGCGTCAAGCTGGGCGGTTTCCTGGACTTCGTGCACCGTTTCCTCCACGTCGAATGCGAGGCGGAGAAGATTCCGCCGTCGGTGGTGGTGGACATCTCCAGCCTCGAGATCGGTGAGCACGTGACGGCGGACAGCCTGGGCCTTCCCGAAGGCGTCAAGCTGCTGGCCGATCCCGGCACGGTGATCGTCACCATCGAGGCGCACGGCATGAAGAGCTCCGAGGAGGAGGCCGCCGAGGCCGAGGCCGCCGTCGAGGGCGCCGCCGAGGGTGCCGAGCCCGAGGTGATCCGCAAGGGCCGCGGCGAGGAAGAAGCAGAGGCAGAGTAGCCGCCGGCATGACCATCGCGGCGGTGATCGGCCTCGGGAACCCGGGTGCGGAGTACGCCGCGACGCGTCATAACGTCGGTTTCCTGGTCGTTGATGAGCTGGCCGGCCGCCTCGCGGCCGGCCAGTGGCGTTCACGCTACCGGTCGGAGGTGATCGCGACGGGCGGGGAGCCGGCTGTGCTTCTGGTCAAGCCGCGCACCTTCATGAACCTGTCGGGGCTCGCCGTGTCCGCGGTCTGCGCCGGGGAGGGCGTCGGACCCGACCGCTGCCTCGTAGTCGTCGACGACGTGGAGCTGCCGCTGGGCGTCCTGCGGCTGCGGGCCCGGGGCGGCAGCGGTACGCACAACGGGCTGCGCTCGGTGACCGCGGCCGTGGGGGAGGAGTTTCCGAGGCTCCGCCTGGGTATCCGCGGCGGCGAGCCCTTCGGCGACCTCGCGGATTACGTCCTCGCGCCCTTCCTTCCCGGCGAGGCCGAGGTGGCTGCGGCGATGATCCGGCGCGCCGCCGCCTGCGTGGAGGCCGCGCTGGCGGAGGGGATCGGGCGGGCCGCCGGCGCCTTCAACGGCCCGGCCGCAACGGAGGCGTGAGCGCCCGAACGCCGTAGCCGTTGCATTTTCCTGGACATGCGCTACACTCGTCCCCCGCCCGAGAGGGCGGAGATCCTTGCTCCCGCCCGCAGGACGGGGGCCGAAGGCCACAAGGAGGAAGAATGGCACTGTACGAAGTTGGCCTGGTGCTGAGCGCCGATCTCGGCGACGACGAGCGCACCGCTTTTCTGTCCGAGATCCGCGAGCTCGTGACCGGCGAAGGCGGCGAGATCGTCAAGGAAGACGTCTGGGGCAAGCGCAAGCTGGCCTACGTCATCGATCACAAGCGCGAGGGGTACTACCTGTTCTGGCAGATCGAGAGCGAGGGCACCCTCATCAACCCTCTCGAGTACAAGCTGCGGCTCTCCGACCAGGTGATGCGCTACATGACGCTCAACCTGGACCGCGAGATGCGGCGCGCCCGCAAGGCCGAGCGTCTCAAGGCCGCGAAGAAGGCCGCCAAGGCCGCGGCGGCGGCGGAGCGCGAGGCGGCGGCGGAGCAGCAGGCGCCGGCGGCGGCCGTCGAGGAGGTGTGAGATGGCCGGAAAGAAGAAGTACTACACCAAGCGCAAGAAGGTCTGCAAGTTCACCGCCGAGGGCATCGAGTACATCGACTACAAGGACGTCGACCTGCTGCAGCAGTACGTCCCCGTAGCCGGCAAGATCATGCCCCGGCGCGTGACCGGCACCAACCCCGTCTATCAGCGCAAGTTGACCCGCGCGATCAAGCGCGCCAGGCACATGGCGCTGCTTCCCTTCGTGGGGGACTGACCTCCGGGCCTCGATGGAGCCCGAGATGGCCTTTCGGGGATCCGCGCCCCAGCGCCTGGTCGGGCCGGGGGTGGCGGGGCTGTTCTCGCTGCTGGTCGTCGCCAGCGTGGCGCTGGTGCCGCTGTTCGGGATCTTCCTGGGTCTCCTCGCGGCGCTGCCCCTCGTACACCTGGTGGCGTCCGGCCGTTCCTCGTTCACGGGATGGGGCTGGGTCGGCGTCGTCCTGATCGGCGCCGCCCTGGTCACCGGCCACGGCTGGGTCGTCGTGGCGAGCTTCGGGTACCTCCTGGTAGCCGCCTTCCCCGCTCTTTCGGTGGAGGCGTGGCTGCGGAGGTCCTGGAGCGCGGGACGGTGGGTCGCCCTCGTGGCCGGGGCCGCCCTGGTGATGGTGTCGGCGTTCCTGACCGGCTTCTTCTACCCCGCAGCGCCGGCCGGTGCGCTCGCCACCCTCCTCGGGAAGGCCTCGACCGGCGCGCCCTGGATGATGGGCCTGCTCGCCAACGACCCCGCCCGGGCGGGCGCGATGATGACCTCGGCGTTGCAGGTCACGGCCTTCCTGGCTCCCGGGCTGGCGGCGCTGTACGTGGTCGCGTGCGTGCTGTGGCTGCGGCCCCGGCTCCCGATGCTGGGGCTGGCGCGCGGCGCGGAGCCGTTCGCCGCCTTCACCTCGGAGGAGTGGCTCCCGGTTGGCTTCGCCCTCGGCGGTCTCGGCTGGGTGTTCGCCAGCGGTCTCGCTAAGTGGTTCGCAGCAAACCTGTTCGTAGTCGTTCTCGGCTTGTATTTCCTGGACGGGCTGGCTATCATCCACTACTACCTGGGTCACCGACTTGCGGGTAACAGGTGGATTCGCCTGGCGCTGGCGTTCTTTGCGCTGCAGCTGCCATTCGCGTTCGTCCTGACGGCGGCGGGGTTGACGGACACGTTTTTCAGCCTGCGCCGGGGCGCTTCGCAAGACGGAGGTAAGGAAGCATGAGGATCATTCTGAACGAAGATGTGGCCAATCTCGGCGAGCGGGGTACGGAGTGCGAGGTGAAGCGGGGCTACGCCCGCAACTTCCTCATCCCGAAGGGACTGGCCTACGAGGCGACGACGGCGAACATGGCCCGGTTCCACCAGGAGCAGAAGCGGTGGGAGGAGCAGCAGGCCCGCGAGAAGGCGAGCGCGCAGTCCGTCGCCGCCGGGTTCGCGGGGATCGAGCTCTCCTTCCAGCGGCGCGCCGGCGACGGCGATGCCCTGTACGGCTCCGTGACGGCATCCGACGTGGCCGAGGCGCTGGCCGAGCGCGGGTTCGAGATCGACCGCCGCAAGATCGTCCTCGACCAGCACATCAAGCGGCTGGGCACCTTCAACGCCGAGGTCCATCTCCACCGCGAGGTCCGCGTGCCCATCACGCTGCACGTGGAGCGTGAGGGTGGCGAGCCGGAGCCCGTGGCGCCGGCCAGAGCGGCGGACCAGGACACCGACTCCAGCGAGGAGTAGCGTCCCGTGGGCGACCCCACCCCCTCCGACGGATCGCCGCTCCGCACAGAGGACGCGGGTGTGCGGCGGGGGGGGTGGCTGCGGCGCAGGATTCTGGGTGTTCTGTCTCCCGAGCTGCGCCGTCTGGAGAGCCTCGCGGAGGAGGTCGGTAGGCTGCGCGGCGCCCTGGATGCCCGGGACGGCGAGCTGCGCGACCTCCGGAGCGGCTTCCTGGCCACCAGGGGCGAGTTCGAGGACGTGCGGGACCGCAGGGTTCCCGAGCTCGACGAGCGGGTCACCCGGGTCGCCGAGGACGCCGTGGCTCCGCTCCAGCGTGAGCTGGAGGGCCTCAGGGACGGACGGATGCCGCGGTCGGAGGCGGCCATCGGAGAGGCGCACCGGCTGATCGGCGTGCTCCAGGGCGAGCTCGAAGACGTCCGGGACGCCCGGTTGGGACGGATCGAGGGCACCGCCCGGGAGCTTCAGGGCGCCTTCGACGAGCTGGCCCGCCAGCTGGAGGACGTCCGCGACGTGCGCATGACCGGCCTCGAGCGCGATCTGGGCTCGCTGCAGGCGGCCGCCGCGGAGATCCAGCGGCTGGGCGAGGAGATCCGCGACCGCCGGCTGCCGGCCCTGGCTGCGCGGACCGACGCCCTGGTCGGCCGGCTCCACGAGGAGCTCTCGGCGGTCGGAGGGCTGGTGGATCGCATGGTGGCGGCACGGCCCCTCTCGGTGGCGGTGGCGCCGCAGGTCGAGGCCGCCATCCCGGAAGCGGTCCGGCGCGCCACCGTCGAGTTCCTGGCGGCCTTTCGCGGGAGCGAGGAGGAGATCGCCGGGCGCGTCTCCGAGTACGTGCCCGAGCTGGCCGTCTGCGGTCCCGTCCTCGACCTGGGCTGCGGCCGCGGCGAGCTGCTCACCGCGCTGCTCGACGCCGGCGTGCCCGCCGAGGGCGTCGATGCCGATCCGGCCATGGTGGAGGCTTGCCGGCGCCGGGGGGTCGAGGTGACGCAGGGGGACGTCCTCGAGGTCCTACGGGCGCGCCCGGCGGGAAGCCTGGGAGCCGTGACCGCAATCCATCTCCTGGAGCACCTTCCGGCCGCGGTCTGGATGTCCCTCGTCGAGGCGGCGGCCCGCGCCCTCCGTCCTGGCGGGCTCCTCGTCGCCGAGTGCCCCAACCCCGGCTCGCTGCGGGTGGGCGCCGACCTGTTCTGGACCGACCCGACTCACCGGGCCCCGGTGCACCCCGAGGCGCTGAGCTTCGTCGCCCGGGCGGTGGGGTTCGCGGCCCAGGAGATTCGCTATCGGCGTCCGTTCCCGCCGGAGCAGGCTCTCGCAGGGGTGGAGCAGAGCGCGGAGCTCCGCGCCGTGGCGGAGCGTCTGGACGCGTGGCTCTCGGGACCGCGGGACTTCGTGCTCCTGGCGCGGCGCGCCGGTCCCCGCGGCTGACGCGGGGTCCGCGGCTCAGCTCACCAGCTTGGCGTGAAACAGCTCGCGCAGTGCGAGCACGACCTCGCCGAACTTCCTCTGCTGCAGCATCTCCTGGAGATCGGTGCGCGAGGCGCCCTTCTCCAGCTCCTCGCGAGCGGCGTCGTAGAGCGCGTAGAAGTCCGAGATCGGCTTGAGCCCGAGGGGCGAGAAGCGCTTCGTGTACCAGGGGGATTCGCGCACGGCCATCCAGACCCAGGGCTGCGGCGCCGAGGCCTGCGTCCAGAGGGACTCGGCGAGGGTCGTGATCTCGTGGTAGACGGCCTCGAGCACCCGAGTGTCGTTGCCATTGTCGAGGGCCTGCCGGAGCTCGTCGGTGGTGACGCGGGCCGGCAGCTGGGGCTTGCCGTCGGCGGACGGCGCCGCCGTCGCGGGCTGCGGTTCCGGGGCCGGGGCGGGGGCCGGGCCGATCTCCTCGTCGTCCACCTCGATCGCGGCAGGTACGTCGGCGGGGGCCGGGCCGGGGTCGGCGGCCGGTGGCGCGGCGGGGGCGGGGAACGCCTGGGCGGCGTTGCGCGGGGCGTCCTCCGGGACCTGCCGGATCCGCTCCTGGAAGGTGACCGCGAACTCCAGCTCGTTCTCGGTGACCGGGCGCATGAAGCTGACGCGGTTGAGGATCGTGTCGAGCTCGACGAAGCGGGTGTGGCGCATCACGGCGTCGGCGGCGAGGGCGGAGAACAGCTCACCGAGGGCCTGGTTGGCGGCGATGATCTCATCGAGGTTGGCGAAGCCCGCGAACTCCAGCAGGTCGGAGCGGTCCGGGAGGTGCCACTGGATGCTGCGCTCCCGCGTCCGTCGCTTGCCCAGGTTGGTGCGGATGTCGTCGGGGATGCCGCGGCTCTCCCACTGGTCCTTGTAGATCTCCTGGAGGGTGTCGCGGATGATCCCGCGGAGGTGCTGGAGCGTCTCGCCGAGCACGCGATAGGTCTCGATGTTGGTCGTGAGCTTTCCCATGGACCGTCCTAGTTGACTGTTGCGTCGGTGCGCAGGTGCGCGAAGGGGCGGAGGAGGCGCTCGCGCCGCTCCACCTCGCGCACGGCGAGGAGGAGGAGCTTGGCGCGGGTCACCGGGTCGGGGACGTTGAGGAAGCCCTGTCGCTCCTCGGCGGAGACTCCGACCCGCGCAGCCACCTGCCAGGTCAGGGCGCTGAGGTCGGCGCGGAGCGAGGGCGTCGGGACGGGCCAGCCCAGCCGCCGGCAGAGCCGTCCATAGCGGCGCAGGAGCAGGGAGGCCAGCGGGCGGGTCGGGCGGCCGCCGGGGCCGCCGTCCTCAGGGAAGAGCTCGACCTCGACCAGCGCGACCTCTCCGGGCACGAGGCCCAGGAGCTTGCACCGGGCGAGCCCGCTGATCGTCGCGCTCCCCTCGTCGAGCGCCTCCACGGTCGCGGTGACGCCGACGCCGTGCACGGAGTCCCCCTCGGCGTAGGCCGCCACCACCTCGTCGCCGAAACGGCTGGCTGCGGTGATCGCGTCCTCGCCGGTTGCTTCCCGGGTGGACACACGGAGCGTCCCGCCGGGCAACAGCACTGCACCCTCCAGAGGCACGAGGGGAAGCACGAGAGCATCCTGCATGGGCCACCAGTATAAGCGCCCCGTGCGGCCGACGCGAGAGGGCCCGGACGTGTGGTCCGGGCCCCGGAAGCGAGGCGAGTACGAGGAGGCGGGGCGGATCAGGCGCCGTTGCTGCCGTTCGGCGGCCCCGCGAGGAACTCCTCCCGGCGGCGGACCACCGACATCACGCCGCCGATGAGCATGACGACGAGGCCGGCCCACAACAGCTGGATCAACGGCTTGACCGTGAAGTCCACGGAGAAGCGCATGGGCTCCCCGGGGTCCGGAGGCGCGTTGGGGTCGAGGACGATGGCCTCCACGGTCTCGGCGTCGGGGTTCATGCGCCCGACCCGGAGCATCGCGCCGGTCAGGCCGGGGATGGCAGCGTTCTCGTACTCCTCTCCGGCGGCGCCGTTGCGCACGGCGGGGGTGATCTCCGCCTTCGCGCCGCCGGCCTCCGCCACCGAGAAGGTGGCGCCGATGTGGATCTTGCCGGCCTGGGGGTCGAAGTCGGAGAGGTCGAAGTCCTCGAACGTGAGCTTCACGCCGCGGTAGTCGAGGCTGGCGCCCTTGTGGAGGACGGCGCGCGTGCCCACGCCGAGCGCCGGCACTCCGGCGACCTGGACGAAGACGCGGCCGGTGTTGGCGTCCACGCCGAGGAGGCTGACGCTGGTGCCGGCGGCGCCGGGCAGCGCCGCGGGCGCGGACTTGAGTCCGGAGGTGTCCTGGGTGAGGGTGGGAGTGACCGTGGCCGTCTCCGAACCGTTGCGGACGAGGAGCCTGGCACCGATCGAGACGGTGCCGGAACCCATGTGGCCGCCGCTCATGTCGAAGCCCTGGAACGTGAGGGTGAACGGGCCGGCGGTCCCGGACTCGCCCTTGCCGAGCTGGAGCGAGAGCCCGTTGTCCGGCTGGCGCCCGGGATCGAACTCGATGGGTGAGATGTAGAGGTCCCGGGTGAGGTGGACGCGGACGTCGGGGTTGGCCACGAGCTGCTTGGTCTTCTCGTTGCGGAACAGGTGCGGGTGGGCCTCGTAGGTCCCGCCCCCCGGGCTCTTCACCTCGACGATCATGGCTTGCCGGGCCGTCGGCGTGGACTGCTCGACGCCCTTGAAGGTCAGCGTGTAGCCGAGGGCCTGCCGGGCCTGGCCGAGGGGGAGGACGACCTTCGTGGTGCGGTCGTAGGCGGAGGACGTGATGATGCCCACGAGCATCAACCCCAGTCCCACGTGGGAGAGGTACCCGCCCGCGGTCCGCAGCCGGTGCTGCCGGATCTCCTCCACGGTCTTGAAGAGGTTCGACAGGAGCGCAAACGTGGAGAAGAGCAGGAACGCCAGGTAGAGCACGCCGAACGCCCCGAGGAAGACGGCGAGCCCGGTGACTGCGACGGAGAGCGCCCCCGCCGTCAGCATCCGCCGGCGGAACTCCTCGCTGGTGCCGCGCCATCCCAGGTAGGGCACGACGGCAAGGAGGGCGGCGAGGATGATGCCGATGGGCAGCGTGACCCGGTTGTAGAACGCCGGTCCCACCTGCGCCGGCTTGGTGAACAGCCGGGTGATGAGCGGCGAGGACGTACCGAGCAGCACCATGGCGCCGGTCCCGAGGAGCGCGGCGATGGCCAGCACCGAGAACACCGTGCGCGACAGGAACGGCTCGTCGCCCGGCTGGGTCGGGATCTCGCGCCAGCGCCACAGCAGCGCGCCGAAGCCGACGAGCAGGAAGAACCCCAGGTTGAAGACCAGCCACCCGGTGATGCCGAGGTCCACGAAGGAGTGGACGGAGAAGTCGGCGAGCACCCCCGACCGCGTGAGGAACGTGGCGTAGACGACCAGAACGTAGGAGAGGATCGCCAGGGAGAAGTTCATCTTCCGGAAGCGGCCTCGGGCGCGCTGGAGCAGCATCCCGTGCACCAGCGCCACGGACGCCAGCCAGGGCACCAGGGAGGAGTTCTCGACCGGGTCCCAGCCCCAGTAGCCGCCCCAGCCCAGGGTGACGTAGGCCCAGTAGCCGCCGAGGAGGATGGCGCCGCCCAGGGTGACGACGGTCACCAGCGCCCAGGGCAGGGAGGCCTTCACCCACTGGTCGTAGCGGCGCTCCCACAGGGCCGCGACGGCGAAGGCGAAGGGCACCGCAGTGGCGGCGTACCCCAGGAACATGATCGGCGGGTGGATGGTCATCCAGGGGTTCTGCAGCAGCGGGTTGAGGCCCTGGCCGTCGAAGGGGACCTGGCCGGGCGGCAGGCCTTCCAGGAAGCGGAACGGCGACTGGCGGATGAGGATGGCGATCAGCGTGAGCAGGGTGAGGTTGTAGACGATGAGCGTGCGGTTCTCGTAGTGGCGCGCGTAGCGGATCAGCGGCAGTCCGACGATGACGCCCCACAGCACCCAGAGCAGGAAGCTCCCCTCCTGGCCGGCCCAGAAGGTGGAGACGAGGTAGCCGAGCGGCAGCGAGCGGTCGGAGTAGGAGAAGACGTAGTGGATGCGGAAGTCGTGGGTCAGGATGAGGTAGAGCAGGGCGGCCGCGGCCAGCACGACGGCGACGGTTCCCAGCCCGTAGAGCTGTCGCGCCCACGACTGCGCGCGTTCCTTGCCGCGCACCGCCTGGACGTAGAAGAACGTTGAGAACGCCAGGGCGACGAACGCCACCCAGAGCGTCAGAGCGCCAGGAATGAACATACTTCCCCCCCAGTCAAGACCACTGCCCGCTCAGCGGCTTCCCTCACGAGGATGCGGAGGAGCTCCCCTTGTCCTCGAGTCCCTGGTACTTGGACGGGCACTTCACGAGCAGCTGCTCGGCGTCGAGCTCCTTCCCGTTGTAGCGCCCGATGGCGACGACCTCCTTGGCCTCGTTGAAGTTCCCGGGCTTGAGGCCCTTGTACGCCACGTGGATGGTGTCGCCCTTGTCGTTCTCGAGGGTGAAGAGAAGCCGGGACGTCGCCTCATCGAAACGGTCCGAGCCGGGGACCAGCTTGCCGGCCACCTGGACGGCGGACGAGGCCGACCGCGCCTGCTGGAAGCTCACGTACGGCGTCAGGTTGGACTTGAACGCGCCGGCGCCGAACGCGACGAAGCCGGCGATGATCACCACACCGAAGATGGTCCAGACGGTTCTCCGGTTCATTGGTCCTCCTCCAGCCGGCGCACGCGTCGGTCGAGGGCGACACAGTAGGCGAACAGCCCCAGCCAGATCACGGTCGTCACGGCAGCGACCCAGAACAAGCTCTCAGGGGATGGCATTTCTCACGCCTCCTCTCGCTGCCGGCGGGCGAGCGACACCCGCGCCAGCCGTACGTCGAGATTGTACAACCAAACGAACAGAGCGGTAAATCCCACTAACGATCCCAGCAGCACCTGCACCATGCGGGACTCCATGTCGATGGAACCCCGGGCGTTGATGATGGTGTCGGGGTGCAGAGACCAGTAGATCCGGGGCACCACGAAGACCAGGAACGGCATGGTGACGAAGGCCAGGATGGCGTAGGCGGCGGACAGGCTGGCCCGCCTCTCCTCGTCGGGCACCGCCTCGCGCAGGGCGAAGTAGGCGGCGTAGACGAGCAGGAGGATGGCGATGGAGACCTCCCGCGGGTCCCAGTTCCAGAACGAGCCCCACATCACCTTGGCGAACAGTGACCCCGTCACCGTCGCCAGCAGCGAGAAGATCAGCCCCAGCCTGGCGGTGGCCGCGGCGCGGGCGTCGTCCAGGGGGTTGCGATGGCGCAGGTAGCGGAACGAGGCCACCAGGTTGACGCAGAAGGCGAGCACCGCCACCCACGCCTGGGGCACGTGGAAGAAGACGATCCGGGCGGACTCGCCCTTGAAGCCCTGGGCGTGGGGAGCGTAGAAGAACGCGGCCCAGATGACGACCACGAACCAGGCCCCCAGAATCCAGTGCCAGTAGGATCTCAACGCTGATCTAGTCATGCCACACCACCGGGAAGAGGTAGAGAGCCACCACAAGGGTTACCCCCGCGAGCGACAGCGTCGCCCGCAGGGCGGGGAAGACGTCGGCGAGGACCGCGGACGACGCGGCGGCCCGGGTGCCCTGGATGAGCACCACGAGGAGAGGGAGCACCAGGGGCACCGTGAGCACCGAGAAGAGCGTGCCCGAGCCGGAGGCCTTGGCGATGATCGCCGCCACCATCGTGGTCGAGGCGGCCAGCGCCAGGGCGCCGGAGACCATGACCAGAAGCAGCGACGGCACGCCCCGCACCACGTACCCCATGAGGGCGCAGTAGAGAGGGACGATGACCGCTTCGAGGGCGAGGAGCAGCATCAGGTTGAACAACAGCTTGCCCCCGAACACGGCGATGGGACGCGCGGCCAGGCGCAGCGTCTTGGCCGTGTGGGAGTCCTCCTCCTTCACGAACACGCGCGAGAGCCCCGCCGTGGCCGCGAAGAACAGGATGATCCAGAGCAGCGCGGCGAGCACGAACGGACGGTCCTGCTCCTGGATGCGGTAGGGACCGATCTGATAGGCGACCGCCACCAGCGTCGTGAGGGCGAACAGGCCCACCGCGTTGAGGGCCACGCGGCTGCGCATCTCGGAGATGACCTCCTTGCGCAGGACGGCCGCGGTCTCAGACGCCAAGGTCGATCTGCGCATCACCCCAAGCCATCTCTCGCGGATCGTTGGTGGCCACGGCGACGGTGGCCTTCCCGCGGAATCGGTCGACCAGCGCCGCCACCATCTCGTGGCCCGCGGTGTCCAGGTTGGAGGAAGGCTCGTCGAGGAGCAGCACAGGCGGCTCGTGGATGACGGCCTGCGCCAGCTTGACCCTCTGCTTCATGCCCGAGGAGTAGGTGCCCACCGGCCGGGCCTGGTCCCGCTCCGCGAGGCCCAGCGAGGACAGCAGCGAGCGGACCGTGGCGACGTCGGCGGGGCGGCCCCTGAGGCTGGCGAAGAACTGGAGGTTCTCCACCGCCGAGAGCTCCTCGTAGACCGCCATGTCGGGAGCCGCGACGCCCAGGTGGTCGAACCACCGGTGGCGGGGGAGCGGGCCGGTCCCGTTGGTGTAGGAGACCTCGCCGTGCGAGGGCCGGAGCACTCCGGCGATGATGTTGAGCAGAGTCGACTTGCCGGAACCGTTGGGGCCGGTCACGACGAGGACGCGGCCGGGCTCGAGGGTGCCGCTCACACCGCTCAGAACCCGCCGGTTCCCGAAGCGCTTCCCGACGCGCTCGAACGTCACCGTGATCCCCGCCATGGAGCCGAAGGATACCATTTCCGCTTCAGCGCCAATGTGATCCGCGGCGCGGCGCAGCCGCGTGCTAGACTCCGCCGATGGCTGGAGGGCAGCGAGGCGTGGCCGGGCTGGCACGGCGTGTCTTTCCGTGGCCCCTGGTAGAGCTCCGCGGCCCCCTCGCCGCCGGGCTGGTCAGCTCGGGGCTGCTGCTCGCCGTGCTCCTCTCCCGGCTCCTGCTGCTGCCGCACGGACCGTGGGAGCAGGATGAGGCGCTCCTCGCGAGCGGCGTCCTCGACTTCGACCCCATCAACCACATGCCCCTGCCGCCGGGCTTTCCCCTGTGGATCTTCCTCGGCCGTGTGGTCCGCTTCCTGGGCGCCGCGGATCCCCTCGTGGCGCTCCAGCTGGCCAGCGCGGTGCTGTCCGTGGCGGGCTTCTGGGCCCTCATCGGCCTGTGGGACGCCGCCGTGGGCCGGCGCGTCGCCCTGACGGGGGCGCTCCTGGCGGCGTTCCTTCCGGGCGTCTGGTACCACGCCGCCCGGGGGTTCTCCGCGACTCCGTCGGCCGCCCTGGCCATCGTGGCCCTCGCCCTGTGGGTGCGGGGCGGCGATCGGGGCTTCGTGCCCGGCGTCGCGGCGATGACCGCGGCGGCTCTGGTGAGGCCTCCCCTCGCGCCGTTCTTCGCCCTCGCGGTGCTCCTCGCCGCGTGGCGCGTGGCGGGGCGGCACCGGCTGCTCGTCCGGGGCGCCGCGGTGTCGCTGTCGCTGCTCGTCGTCGTCATGGTTCCGGCGGTGCTCGCGGCCGGCGGCCTCCAGGCGTTCTGGCAGGCCGGGGTGACCCACGCGGGCGAGCACCTGTTCCTCCTCGGAGGGCAACCGGCGGGCCTGGCCGGGATCGGCTTCGTCCGCGGTCTCGGCGCGCCGTGGGCGGCGGCCGTCTTCCTGGCCCTGGCGGCGGTGGGCTGGTTCGCCCTGCGCCGCCGCCTGGGGTGGCGCTGGTGGGCGGGAGGGGTGGCGTTCGTGTGGCTGGCGTACCTCCTGCTCTTCCTCCACAACCGCGACTACCCCCGGTACTGGGTGCTGGCGTGGATGCTCATGGCCACGCCGGCGGTGAGGGGGGTCGCCGCGGTGCTGCGCTCCCGCACGGCGGCGGCCGTCGCCGGCACCGCCGCGGCGCTGGCAGCCGCCGGCTGGACGCTTCCCGCGGTGGCCTACGTGCACTCGCACATGCTGCCGCCGTGGGCCGCTCTCCACGAGGTGGCCGCGGAGGGCCGCGGCCTGCTCGTGTTCCAGGACGACTTCTTCTCCTTCCGCAACCTGGCTGTGCGGGAGGGGTGGCTCACGATCCCGTCCACGCGCCTGGGCGAGATCCAGCCGCGCCGCCTGGAGCTGGCCGGCAGGCCCATCTGGTTCCTCACCGAGGAGGACGGGCGCGACCTGCCGTCCCCCTCCTCGCTGGTGGTCCGCGCCGTCACCCCGGAGCGCCGCGTCCGCCAGCTCTCGCAGGACCGTTTCCTGGACGCCAGGCTGGTGCGGAATCCGGTCCTCGTCTGGCAGGGAGGCGGCCCGATGGAGCTCGACGGGACCCGACCCTTCGTCTGGTGTGGCCGTCACACGGAGCTCCTGCTGCCGGCGCTGGCCGGCGCGGGCGCGGTCACCTTCGCGGTGGAGGTCCAGGACCGGCTCGGAGAGGTCGGTCTGACGGCGTTCGTGGAGGGGCGCGAGACGCTGCGCACCCGTGTGGTGGGACGGCAGCTGGTCCGGGTTCCCATCCCCGCGCTGCCGCGGCGCAACACGCTGAACCAGGTGGTCTCGGTGACCCTCGACACGGATCGTGAGATCCGCCTGATGGGGGACCTCAGGCCGCTGTCGATCCGGCTCTTCGGAGCGTCCCTGGAGGCGCCTCCGTTCACGCCGGTTCCGTACGCGTTCTTCCCCGAGGCGGGCTCCATGTTCTCCGCGTTCGCACGCGGCGAGGGGGTCTATTCGGCGGAGGTGATCGGCCAGCCGCCCCGCCCGGCGACCTGGACCGGCGCCGAGGCGAGGCTGGAGATGCCCCTGGGGGCCGGCGCGGTCGGAGTGGAGCTCATCGCTCCGCGGCCGCAGCCGGCGGAGGTGGAGGTCTCCCTGGGGAGCGCCAGCGCCCGCCTCCGGGTCGGGGCGGGGACGGCGCGCGTGGTGCTGCCCGTGCCCGCCGGGGAGGCGCGGGCCGGGCGGGGAGTGCTGGTGATCCGCAGCACCACCTACAGCCCCGGCGGCGGCGACGCGCGGGCGCTGGGCGTTGCGGTGGCCCGGGTCTGGTACGCTCCGGATCCCGACGCTCCGCTGCCCTGGTGACGCCGCGCACGGCGTTGTTGGGCAGAGGGCATATCTATGGCCATGTGGTGTTACGATGTGCCGGGGCCAGGCATAGCTGAGCCCTGGGGGGATGATCATCGATGAAGGCGACAACCGTGTCGAGAGTGCTTCTGGTGGCTGGTCTGGTGACGCTGGGATGTCTGGCCGCGTGCAACCGCGCGCCGGAGCCCGGAGCCTCCGCGAAGGCGGACGCGCTTCCCTGGAGCCACGACCTCACCACGGCGATGACCCGGGCGGGAAGTCAGAACAAGCTCGTGATGGTGGACTTCTACACGGACTGGTGCACGTGGTGCCGCCGGCTGGATGAGACGACCTACGCCGACGCCGGGGTCCAGAGCGCGCTCCAGGGCGTGGTGCTGGTCAAGCTCAACGCCGAGAAGGACGGCCGGTCCGAGGCCACGAAGTACCGGGTCGACGGCTACCCCACGGTGCTGTTCCTCAACGCCCAGGGTGCCGAGGTCGGGCGCATTCCCGGCTATCTGCCGCCGGGGCAGTTCCTCGCGGCGCTGCAGGACATCCTCCAGCGTGCCTGAGACCGTGTAAACGGCTGTGACGGGGGCGTGAAGGCGCGTGTATACTCCCCGCGTGCCAACCCGGCACGCGGGGGTCGAAGGTGCGTTGGTTCCTTCCGAAGAACGTCGATTTCCTCAATCTCTTCGACCAGGCGTCGGAGAACATCGTCACCGGCGTCGCCATGTTTCGCGAGCTCGTGGCGGACGGCTCGAACCTCAAGGCCAAGGTCGAGAACCTCAAGGAGGTGGAGCACGAGGGCGACCGCATCACGCACCGCACGCTGGCCAAGCTGAACACCAGCTTCATCACGCCCTTCGACCGGGAGGACATCCACGCGCTCATCACGCGGATGGACGACATCCTCGACGCCGTGGACGCCGCCGCCCACCGCCTCCTGATCTACCGCATCACCGAGGTCCCGCCCCGGGTGGCGACCCTCTCCGATCTGCTCGCCACCCAGGCGGCGGAGGTCCGCAAGGCGGTGGTCGCCCTGCACGACCGCAAGCGGCACAAGGAGGCGCTGGCCTCCTGTGTCGAGATCAACCGTCTCGAGAACGAAGCCGACGCGGTGCACCGCGAGGCGCTGGGCGAGCTGTTCAACAACGGCCTCGAGCCCGTGCTCCTCATCAAGCTGAAGGAGCTCTACACCATCCTCGAAGAAGCCACCGACCGCTGCGAGGACGTGGCCAACGTGATCGAGAGCATCATCATCAAGAGCTCCTGAGGCGGGTTGGCGTGGCTCGTCGCTGCACGTCCGCGCCAGCGTCCCGGAGGGAGGAGAGGCCTTGCTGACCCTGGTCATCGCCGTCATCGCGCTTGCGCTGCTGTTCGACTTCCTCAACGGGATGAACGACGCTGCGAACTCCATCGCCACCGTCGTCTCCACCGGCGTGCTCTCGCCCAAGCTGGCGGTCGCGTGGGCCGCCATGTTCAACTTCATCGCCGCCTTCGGCTTCGGCGTCAAGGTCGCGACCACCGTGGGGAAGGGCATCGTCCACATCGACATCGTCGATCCCTGGCTGATCCTGGCGGCGCTGGTGGGGGCGGTGGCGTGGACCCATCTCTGTACCCGGATGGGGCTGCCCATCAGCGTCTCCCACGCTCTCATCGGAGGGCTCGCCGGCGCCGGGGTGGCCAAGGCGGGTTGGAGCGCGCTGGTGGTACCCGGCGTCGTCAAGGTGGCCGTGTTCATCGTGCTGTCGCCCCTCATCGGCATGGTGCTGGGCTTCGTGCTCATGGTGGCCGTGTACTGGATCTTCCAGAGGACCCGGGTGCAGAGCGTGGACAGGATGTTCCGCATCGGCCAGCTGGTCTCCTCCGGCGCCTACTCCCTGGGCCACGGGCTCAACGACGCCCAGAAGACCATGGGCGTCATCACCGTTCTCCTGTTCTCCAGCGGCTACCTCAAGGGCGAGTTCCACGTGCCGATCTGGGTGATCCTCGCGTGCTACACGGTCATCTCGCTGGGCACGCTGACCGGCGGCTGGAGGGTCGTGCACACGATGGGCGTGCGGCTGACCAAGCTCCGCCCCGTCAACGGGTTCTGCGCCGAGACCGCGGGTGCCATCTCGCTGTTCATCGCCTCTTTCGCCGGCATCCCCGTGTCCACCACCCACACCATCGCGGGCTCCATCGCCGGCGTCGGCTCGACCACCCGGGTCTCCGCGGTGCGCTGGGGTGTCGCCAGCCGGATCGTCTGGGCCTGGGTCCTCACCCTGCCCACCACCGCTCTGGTGGGTGCCGGCGTCTGGTGGGCGATCCACGAGCTCGTGATCACCATCTGAGCCTGCCCCGGGGGCGCAGGGGCTCACTGCGGAGCGGCCCCCGGATCAGTTGGCGGCGTGACGGCTGCCCGACTTCTCGGCCATCTTGATGACGGCGGCCGCCATCGCCTCCGGAGTGGTGGGAGGCTCCCCGGGCTTGTACGCGTAGTACGACAGCTGCTGCTCCCAGGGCAGGGAGAGGACGGCGAGCTGCGTGGAGGTGCAGTCGGGGGGCTCGTGGCCCTCGGGCACCGCCTCGAGGATGACGTCGTCGCTCCCGCACTGCGGCGTGGAGCGCAGGCCCGACTGGGCGTCGGCCGTGACCATCACGACGCCGGCCGGCACCGGGAAGTCCTCCTGGCGGACGCGCTCGCTCTGGCCGTCGAGGTAGCTCTTCATGAAGCGGATCCACGTGGGCAACGCCGCCTCGGCGCCGGTCATGCCGCGCCCGAGGGGCTCCTTGACGTCGCGCCCGACCCACACGCCGCAGGTGATCCGGGGCGAGTAGCCGATGAACCAGGCGTCCGTGTAGCTGTCGGTGGTCCCGGTCTTACCCGCCAGGTGGGCGGGGAGGTTCCGGGCAGCCGCGCCGGTGCCGCGCTGGACCACCCCCTCGAGGACGCTGGTCATCAGATAGGCGGCCGCCTCCGGCACCGCCTGGCGGACCTGGAGACGGTGGGCGCGCAGCACCTTGCCGTCCCAGTTCCGCACCTCGGCGATCGTGTACGGCTCGGCGAACTGGCCGCGGTTGGCGATGCCCGCGTACGCCGCGGTGATGTCCAGGAGGGGGAGCTCGAACGAGCCCAGGGCGAGGGTGGGGTAGGGGTGGAGCTCGTCCCTGATTCCCAGGCTCCGCGCCACGTCGATCACCGCCGGGCCAGTGACCATCTGCTGCAGCTTCACCGCCGAGGCGTTGAGGGAGTGCTCCACGGCGTAACGGAGAGTGACGATGCCGAAGTAGCGGCGGTAGTAGTTGAGGGGGCAGTAGGTGGGCTGTCCCGAGTTGTCGGGGAGAAGCACGGGCCCGTCGAAGATCGTGTCGGCCGGGGAGAAGCCGCGCTCGAAGGCCGCCGTGTACACGAAGGGTTTGAACGCCGAGCCGCACTGCCGCTTCGCCTGGATGGCGCGGTCCCACTGCGAGCGGTCGAAGTCGAAGCCGCCCACCAGGGCCAGCACCGCCCCGGTGCGGTTGTCCACGGCGACCAGGGCGCCCTCCATGGTGGGCTCGGGCTCGAGGCCGACGGTGACGGGCCTGTCCGCGGCGTCGGGGATGTCCTCCAGTCGGACGAGGATCACGTCACCGCGCCGGATCAGCCTGGTGAGGTTGGTGCGTCCCGTCCACGACGCGCCGGAGACCGGGAGCTGCGCCGTCCGCCGGGCGATCCGGAGCGTGGCCTCGTGCGGGGAGACGTCCTCCACCAGGGCGTACGCCAGCTCGCCCCTGGTCCAGTGGAGGAAGGGCCAGCTGTCGTGGGTCCAGTGGTCGATGCTCTCGTTGCTCTCGGCAAGGACGTTGACCCGGGCGCCGGGCCAGCCGAGCCGCCGCTGGAGGGCGACGAGGCCCTCGCGCAGCGCGTTCTCGGCCGCGGACTGCAGCGCCGGATCGACGGTGGTCTTGACCGTCAGGCCCCCCTCGAGGATCTCCCGCGTGCCGTACGTGTCCTCCACCGAGCGCCGCACCTCCTCCACGAAGTACGCCGCCGTCGGGTTGCGGTCGTAGTGCGCCTTGGCGTCCAGGGGCGCGGCCAGGGCGCTGCGGTAGGCTGCCTCGTCGATCATGTGCTCTTCGAGCATCCGGTTGAGCACGTAGTTCCGGCGGGCCAGGGCGCGGTCGGGGTAGCGGAGCGGCGACTGCTGGACGTTGCGCTGGATGATCCCGGCGAGCATGGCGGCCTCGGGCAGGGTGAGCTGCGCGGCCGGCTTGCCGAAGAAGAAGCGCGAGGCGGCCTCCACGCCGTAGACGCCGTGGCCGAAGTAGACCTGGTTCACGTAGAGGGTGAGGATCTGGTCCTTGGAGAAGCGCTGCTCGATCTCCACCGCGAGGAGCATCTCCTTGAGCTTGCGGATGAGCTTCTTCTCGGGAGTGAGGAACAGCGTCCGGGCGAGCTGCTGGGTCAGCGTGGACGCGCCCTGGGACCAGCGCAGCCGGAAGAGGTTGCGGAGGGCGGCGCGGGCCATGCCGCGGGGGTCCACGCCGAGGTGGTGGTAGAAGTCCGCGTCCTCCGCGGCCACCACGGCGTTCTTGAACAGCTGGGGGACCTGGTCGGGAGGCAGCGGGATGCGGCGCTCGTTGGCGAAGGTGGCGATGACGGAGCCGTCGTCCGCGAGTACCTGGGTCGCGGCGGACGGGCGGTAGGTGGTCAGCGCCTCCACTGCGGGGAGCTGCACGAAACGGGAAAGCACCAGGCCCGTGACGGCACCCAGCGCCACTCCTACGAGGATTCCGACGATCAGCCAGCGAAGCACGCCCTTCAGCATCGCGTTAGGTTCCTCTCCCCTCCGCGTTCCTGTCAAGTTGCGCTCAGGCGAGCGTCCGGCCGAGGGCGGGTCGGGAGGGGTGCGCTCCGGCGCGGGTGGTGCCCCCCGGGGCGGCGCGGTGGAGAGAGTCTCCTGTGCTAGCCTGAGCCGATCGTGGGAGCCGCGGTGCGCGTGGACACATCTTCCGGCAGAGGGCGGGCGAAGGACAGCCGACTGGTCGTCATCGGCGGCGTCGTCGCGGTGCTCGCCCTGCTCCTCGTGCTCCTCGGAGGTGGGCTGTCCACCGACGAGTTCCTCACCGCCGGGTTCATGAGCCTCCGGGACGGGGTCATGCGGGCGCTGCCCGAGGGCACGCCTCCCGCCGACCGCAACCGGCTCCACCGGGCGTTCGCCTGCGTGATCGCCGGGGCCGGCAGCCACGCGGTGAGCGAGGCGCGCCTGGGCGCCTTCGCGAAGGCCTGCCGCCTCGCGCTCGCGGACGGACGGGTGGACCTGGACGAGGTCCGCGCCCTCGCCGAGGCGGGCGAGGAACTGTGCCGGCGCTCCGCCGGCGGCGGGGTCTGACCGTGGCGCGGACCTTCACCCTCGCGGCGCCCTTCGAGCCCGCGGGGGACCAGCGGGTCGCCATCACGAGGCTGGTCAGGGGCTTCAAGGAGGGGCTGTACGCGCAGACCCTGCTCGGCGTCACCGGGTCGGGCAAGACGTTCACCATGGCCCGCACCATCGCGGACCTGGGCAGGCCGACCCTGGTGCTCTCGCACAACAAGACGCTGGCCGCCCAGCTGTTCCAGGAGTTCAGGGCGTTCTTCCCCGAGAACGCAGTGGAGTACTTCGTCTCCTACTACGACTACTACCAGCCGGAGGCCTACGTCCCGTCCTCGGACACCTACATCGAGAAGGAGACGTCGATCAACGAGGAGATCGACCGCCTGCGCCTGTCCGCCACGCGGGCCCTGTTCGAGCGGCGTGACGTGATCATCATCGCATCGGTGTCGTGCATCTACGGGCTCGGTCGACCCCGACGCCTACTACGGCATGCTCCTGCTCCTCGAGCCCGGCACCTCGCCGGGCATGGACGCGGTGCTCCGTCAGCTCGTGGCGATGCAGTACGAGCGCACGCAGCTCGACCTCGTGCCCGGCGCGTTCCGGGTCCGCGGCGACGTGCTGGAGGTCTTTCCCCCCTACGAGGACCACGCCGTCCGCGTGGAGTTCTGGGACCGCACGATGGAGCGCATCCGCCGGATCGACCCGCTCCGGGGGACGGTCCTGGAGGAGGTCGACAGCGGCCGTCTGCCCATCTACCCCAAGTCCCACTACGTGACCAGCCGGGAGATCATCAAGCTCGCCGTGGAGGACATCAAGGTCGAGCTCGACGACCGTCTGGACGGGCTTCGCAAGTCCGGCAAGCTCCTCGAGGCCCAGCGCCTGGAGCAGCGCACCCGGTTCGACCTGGAGATGCTCCAGGAGCTGGGGTACTGCCCCGGCATCGAGAACTACTCCCGGCACCTCACCCGCCGGCGGCCGGGGCAGCCGCCGCCGACCCTGCTGGACTACTTCCCGGAGGACTGGCTGCTGATCGTGGACGAGTCCCACGCAGACAGTGCCGCAGGTGCGCGGCATGTACTACGGCGACCGCTCGCGCAAGGAGACGCTGGTCGAGTACGGGTTCCGCCTGCCCTTCGGCGCTCGACAACCGGCCGCTGACCTTCGAGGAGTTCGAGGGCGCGTCGTCGACCAGGTGATGTTCGTCTCGGCGACGCCCGGCACCCTACGAGCTCGCAGACGCGCGGCGGCGAGGTCGTGGAGCAGCTCATCCGCCCCACCGGCCTTCTCGACCCGGTGGTCGAGGTGCGGCCGGCCCGGGGCCAGGTCGACGACCTGCGTCGGGCGAGATCCGCGCGCGCGGTGGAGCGCGGCGAGCGGGTGCTGGTGACGACGCTGACCAAGCGCATGGCCGAGGACCTCACCCAGTACCTGGCCGAGCTGGGCGTGCGGGTGCGCTACCTGCACTCGCGACATCGAGACCCTGGAGCGCATCGAGATCCTGCGCGACCTGCGCCGCGGGGCGTTCGACGTGCTGGTGGGCATCAACCTCCTGCGCGAGGGGCTCGACCTGCCCGAGGTCTCGCTCGTGGCGATCCTGGACGCCGACAAGGAGGGGTTCCTGCGCTCCGCCGACCGCGCTGATCCAGACCATCGGCCGCGGCGGCGCGCCACGTGAACGGCACGCGTGATCCTCTACGCCGACAGGATCACCGACTCCATGCGGCGCGGCCATCGACGAGACCGCGCGGCGCCGCGAGGTGCAGGAGGCGTACAACGAGGAGCACGGCATCGAGCCCCGCAGCATCGTCAAGGACGTCTCTAATCCGCTGGTGGCGCTGGCGAACCTCGACTACTACGACGCCTCCTTCGCACCGCCGAGGCTCGGCGAGCAGGAGATCACGGACACCGCTTCCCTGCACTCGGTCATCGCCGCCCTGGAGAAGCAGATGAAGACGGCCGCGAAGAGCCTGGAGTTCGAGGAGGCGGCACGGTTGCGCGACCGCATCAAGGAGCTGCGCGACCAGCAGATCTACAAGACGTGAGCCGGCGGGGCGCGCCGCCGGCGGGAGGCGGGGGCGGGACGGTGGAGACGGTGCGTCCCGGTGCGGAGGCGGCGGCGCTTCTCGACGAGCCCTGCCGGGCGCACCCGGAAGCGGGCCGGCAGTGACGGCTCAGATCTCCAGGTCCTCGTCGTCGGGGGGGAACAGCTCCGGCGTCTCGCCGGGGCCGCCGGGCTCGAAGCAGCGCCGGCACCGCGCCTCGTAGACGTCGGCGGCGCCCACCACCACCTGCTCCTGGGCCGACGTGAGGCGCTGGGTGTAGGACGCCGGTGCGGCGCAGCGCGAGCAGATCGCGTGCATCTTCTCCACCTCCTCGGCGATGGCGAGGAGGCCCGGCATGGGGCCGAAGGGCTCGCCGCGGAAGTCCATGTCCAGCCCGGCGACGATGACGCGCTTTCCCAGATCCGCCAGGTGGCTGCACACCCGGGTGATGTCGGCGTCGAAGAACTGCGCCTCGTCGATGCCCACCACGTCGGTGCGGGGATCGAGGCGGTCCAGGATCTCCGCCGCGGCGGCCACCCGGTCGGCCTCCAGCCGCCACCGCGAGTGGGACACAACCTGCGCCCCGTTGTAGCGGCTGTCGATGGCAGGCTTGAACACCTGGACCCGCTGGCGGGCGATGATGGCGCGGCGCAGGCGCCGGATGAGCTCCTCGGACTTGCCCGAGAACATACAGCCGGTGACGATCTCGATCCATCCCCCCCAGGGGTTCCGCGTCAGCATGTTCCGGTCCCGTCCCCACGCGCTGCCTGTGCTCGCATCCCGTCCTCCGTCGCCGTGGCAGGTGCGGCATTCTACCGCCTTCCCGGGCCGAGCCGGCTGCAGACCCGGCGCAGGGGTGCGCAGGGGTTCGAACAGCCCCCGCCCGCTGCCGGTCCGGCGGGATCCCAGGCCGCGTCTCGCCGCCCGCCCGCACCTCCGCGAGGCAGTCCTGGGTTTGCGGTGCGAGACGCCCACCGCCCGGCCGCCCGCGTGCCCGGATGGTTCGCCCACGTTCGGAAAGTCCCCCGCCCCCAAGCCCGGCGGGCTGAATCCCGGGCTGCTCCTGCGTTGGCTGAGGCCAGCCTCCGACCTCCCGCCCGGTGCCGATTCGACGAAACCTCAGGCCGCTTCTCGCCAACCACCTTCGCCTCCGCGAGGAGGAAGGGCTTGGCTACATCCGGCCTGCAGGCGCCACCGCGCTGCCACCCGCGGATCACTGACCGCGTGGTCGTGACAGGTCTGCATAACCGAATGTAGACCAGTGCTTTAGCCCTGGGTCTGCAGCGCGAGAGGGCTGCTGCTCGACCACCCGCGGATCTGGATGGGGCTGTCACGCTCGGAAAGCCCAGCCTGCAGGGCCACGGAGCCGCGCCCTTCAGGGCGCGGGGTGGTGGGTTGGATGGGTGGTGGCCTGCGACGGGCTTCGGCGGGCTGAATCCCGGGGTGCTTCTGCGGCGGCTGAGGCCAGCCTCCGCCCGCCCGCACCTCCGCGAGGAGGCTACATCAGGTGTATCGGCGCCGCCGCGCTGCCACCCGCGGATCACTGACCGCGTGGTCGTGACAGGTCTGCATAACCGAATGTAGACCAGGGCTTTAGCCCTGGGTCTGCAGCGCGAGAGGGCTGCTGCTCGACCACCCGCGGATCTGGATGGGGCTGTCACGCTCGGAAAGCCCAGCCTGCAGGGCCACGGAGCCGCGCCCTTCAGGGCGCGGGGTGGTGGGTTGGATGGGTGGTGGCCTGCGACGGGCTTCGGCGGGCTGAATCCCGGGGTGCTTCTGCGGTGGCTGAGGCCAGCCTCCGCCCGGCCACGCCGCTGCTTCTCTCGCTGGGGCTTCAGGCCGCGCCCGGCCGCCCACCCGACCCCCGCCGGGTCAAACCCCGGTCTTGGGGCAGAGGGGGTCCAGGGGGCAGCGGGCGCAGTCGGGCTTGCGCGCGGTGCAGACCCGCCGTCCGTGGAGGATGAGGCGGTGCGCGAAGGGCACCCACGAGGTGCGGGGCAGCAGGTCCATGAGGTCCCGCTCGATGCGCTCGGGATCCTTCTCCACGGTCAGCGCCAGACGGCGCGACACGCGCGCCACGTGGGTGTCCACCACGATCCCGGAGGCCTGGCCGAACGCCGTGCCGAGCACCACGTTGGCGGTCTTGCGGCCGATCCCGGGCAGCGCGGTCAGCGCGTCCATGTCGGCCGGTACGTCGCCCCCGTGGCGCTCCACGAGCCCCTGCGCCATGCCCAGCAGCGAGGCGGCCTTGGAGTGGAAGAAGCCCGTCGACCGGATCACCTCCTCCAGCTCCCCGGGGCCGGCCTGCGCCAGGGCAGAGGCGTCGGGGTAGCGGCGGAAGAGCTCCGGGGTCACCTGGTTGACCCGGGCGTCGGTGCACTGGGCGGAGAGGATCGTCGCCACGAGCAGCTCGAAGGCGTTGGAGTGGTCGAGCTCGGTGTTCGCGGCGGGGTATGCCGAGGCGAGGGCCTCGTCGATGGCTGCCGCGCGCTGCCGGCGCTTGGCCGTGGGTTCCTTCATGGCGGCCTCCTCAGGAGCTCTCGGGGGGCACGATCCGGCTCGGGTGCGGCGCCAGGATGCCGCCTGAGATGACCAGCCGCGCCGCCTCCTCGATGGTCAGGTTGGTGGACCTCACCCGGTCCCACGGGTAGATGAGGTAGAAGCCCGTGGTGGGGTTGGGGGTCGAGGGCATGAACACCGAGATCATCCGCCGCGGCCCCCGGGGCGTCTCCTGGTCGAACTCGGAGGTCACGAACGCGAGGCACCACGCCCCGTCCAGGGGATAGGGGATGAGCACGACCCGGCGGAAGCTGCGGGCGCGGTCCGAGCCGAACGCCCGGGTGACCTCGCGGGTGCCGACGTAGATCGACCGGAGCACCGGCACCCTCTCGATGAGGTGCTCCGCGAAGCGGAGGATGCGCCGGCCGATGACGTTGTGAGCGAGCATGCCGAGGAGGAAGAGGAGCACCACCGCGAGGGCCGCGCCCACCCCGCGCAGGGGGTAGCCCACCAGCCTGGTCGTGATGGGGTAGGACCAGCGGTCCAGCAGGTTGAAGAGGAAGCGGGCGAAGAACACCGTGACCACAAGGGGGAAGCCGATGAGCAGCCCGGTCAGGAAGCGGCTGCGCAGGTAGCCGACGGCGGTCTGCTTCTTGCCGGGCTCCGGGCGCATGAGGGGCAGGCCGAGCGAGTCGTCGTCGCCGGGGCGGCGCTGGTGGTTGTCCATTGTCCTTAGTGTACGCGGGGACGCCGCGCCCGGGCCCTCCCGGCGGCGCTCCCCGCGGGGGCGCTTGACGTCGGCGGTGGTGATTGGTACATTCCCTTCCGCTCGCAGCGCGGGCGCTGAGCGGGAATAACTCAGTGGTAGAGTGCGACCTTGCCAAGGTCGAAGTCGCGGGTTCAAATCCCGTTTCCCGCTCCAAAACCAGACGACCCACGGCGGGGCCCAACGGCCCCGCGTTGCGTTTCGCCCGGTCCCCTCACCGGCGGCGCGGTTTGACACCCCCTCGGGCTCGCGGCTACACTCCGCAACGCGGCGACGTAGCCAAGTGGTAAGGCAGGGGCCTGCAAAGCCCTCACTCGGCGGTTCGAATCCGCCCGTCGCCTCCACCTCCCCGCTGTCCTCCCGTCACAGACCGCAGCCGCCCACGGGTACGTCCCCCGTCCCCCGTGGACCGCGTCTCCGGCTCGCGTCACCGCCCCGACGGCCGCGCACCCGTGGTAGTCTCACCATGCAACCGACCGCGCACCTTCCCCTCCGGATGGCGCGCCCGGTGTCCGTCGCTCCGGAGAAGACGCCGTCATGGGACTCAGTGGCACCCTTCGCACGATGGAGCTCCCCGAGATCCTGCAGTGGATCGAACGAGGTCAGCTCACCGGCACCCTCGAGATCGAGAGCGGCTCCGTGCGGAAGCAGATCGTGTTCAAGGGGGGGCGGTTCTACTCCAGCGCCTCCAACGACCCCCGGGAGCACCTCGGCCAGCTCCTGGTCCGCGAACGCCTCGTCACCGAGGAGCAGCTGTTCTCCGCCCTGCTGCGCCAGGAGGAGGAGGGCAGCCCCCTGGGGGCGATCCTCGTGGAAGAGGGCGTCCTCGGCGAGGGGGACCTGCGGCGGGCCCTGGCGGCCAAGGTGGTCGAGTCCGTCTACGACCTGTTCCTCTGGGAGGACGGCCGCTTCGAGTTCCGCGACGGCGAGGTGCCGGGGCGGATGGCGGTGCACCTGGACGCCGACGTCACCGGCGTGATCTTCGAGGGCGCGCGCCGCGCCGACGAGTGGCGGCGCATCAGGAAGGTCATTCCCTCGAGCCGCGCCACCTTCAAGGCCACGGGGCGCGGGGTGGGGGACGAGGTGGAGCAGGCGGCGGTGGAGCTTGCGGCCGCGGGGAAGACCATGGCCGCCATGGCCCTCGAGCTGCACCGGTCGGAGTTCTCCACCGGGGTCCTGCTCCACGAGCTCGTTGGGCGGGGCGTACTGGCGGTGCTGGAGCCGGACACGGAGGACCTCCGCACCGATCCGGTGGTCACTCTCAGGAACCTCCTCGCCCAGGCGCGGCGGGCACAGCGGGAGCGCCGCTTCGACGACGCCGTGCGCTGCTTCGAGGCCGTACTGCTCGTGAGCCCCCTCGATCAGGATGCGAAGAAGGGTCTGCTGTCGGTGGCCGAGGCGCGGCGGCGTCCGGCCGAGCGTTCCGCCGTTCCCCTGGACGGCGTGCCCCGTCTCGCCCGCGACCTCCAGGCCCTCACCGGCGAGCGCTTCGAGCCGCTGGAGGGGTTCGTGATCTCGCGGATCAACGGGAGCTGGACGGTGCGCGCGATCCTCAAGCTGTGCCCCGTCGCGGAGGCGGAGGCGCTCCGCATCTTCGCCCGGCTCGTTGAGCGGGGCGTCATCACGATCGGCTAGGCAGCCCGGCTCCGGTCCCCTCGTCCTCGGCGTAGGTCCTCTTCAGCACGCGGATGCCCGCGGGCTGGCCGATGACGGTGACCCGGTCGTGGTCCTCGAGGACGGTGGAGGCGTCGGGAAAGACGAGGACGCCGTGGCGGTGCACGACGGCCACCAGGCACTCGCCCGGGAGCTCCAGCTCGCCGACGGCGCGGCCGGCGAGGCGGCCGCTGCGCGTCCCCGGGCGCAGCAGCAACGACAGGAAGCACTCCTCGCGCAGCATCACCTCCCGCATCCGCTCCTCCGAGGCGGCGGCGAGCCACTCGTCGATGAAGCGCTCGTCGTCGGCGCGCGCCGCGAGGTGGGCGAGGAGACGCAGGTGCTGCGTCGGGTTCTCCTCGGGGCTGACCACGAAGAAGAAGGCATAGACGGGGGTGTCGGGGTCGTGTCCTCCCAGCGGCTCCTCGCCGCGGGGCACGCCCACTCCCGCGGTGCACCGCACCATGACCATGCGGGGCTCGGTGACGCCGGCCAGGCGCAGGTGCGGGATCGCCACGCCGTGCTCCACGGGGGTGGCGCCCACCCGGGTGCCCTCCAGAAAGCCCCGCGCGAAGGTTGCAGCGTCCAGGGGGAGACGGCCGGCGAGGCGCTGCGCGGCAGCGCCCACCACCTCATCGAAGCCGGCGGCGCCAAGGTCCACGACATCCGCCCGGGCCACGACCTCGTCGAACGGATCCTCCACGCGGGACCCCTTCTCCTTCATGATGACACGCAGCTCGGTGTCCAGCCCCGCGTCCCGCTGCCGCCCCCAGCGCTCGAACACGTGGTACATGGCGCCGCTGCGGGCGACGCGGGGGCGGCCGTAGTGGAAGTACCAGGCCACGCCGGCAAGCACCACGGCGGCGCAGAACAGGATGGACACGCCGCCCAGCCGCGACACGAGCCACAGGGGCGCGGCGACGCCGGCGAGGTGGAGCCAGGGGTAGAGGGGGGAACGGTAGCCGGGGTCGTAGGACTCGATGCGGCTCTCCCGCATGATGAGGACGCCCAGGCAGTTGCCCGCGAAGAGGAGGAGCTGGAAGGAGCTCGCCAGCTTGGCGATGCGCGTGGGGTCGAAGACGACGACGCAGAACAGCACGGCGGCCACGGTCACCGCGATGGAGACGGAGGGCGTGCGGTGCCGGGAGAGCAGCCGGAAGGCGCGGGGGACGAGGTGATCCCGGCTCATCGCCAAGGGGTAGCGTGAGGCGCTCAGGATGCCCGCGTTGGCCACCGCCGTGAACGCGAGCACCGCCGCGACGGAGAGGACCAGCGCGCCGGCCCGGCCCCCCAGGTGCGCGGCGGTGTCCGCCACCGGGGTCAGGCTGCCCCGGAGCTCCGCGGCGGGCAGCACGCCGACCATCACCGTGGTGCCGAGGAGGTAGACCACCACCGCGGTCACCAGGGCGAGAAACATGCTCAGCGGGATCGTCCGCTCGGGGTGGCGGATCTCCTCGGAGACGCTGGCGATCTTGGAGAGGCCGACGTAGCCCACGCAGACCATCCCCGAGGTCGCGATCACGGCGTCCCACCCCTTGTCCATGAAGCCCGCGAAGCGCGCCGGTTCCAGGTGGCCCGCCCCCCGCCAGAGGAACCAGGCGAGGACGACGAAGAGAACGAGGACGAGACCCGCCTGGATGGCGCCGGTCCTGCTCACCCCGAGCCAGTTCACCACCCCCAGTGCCACGGCCAGCGCCACCGTGATCTCCACCAGGGGCAGCTCGGCGACGAAGATCCCCACGTACGCGCCCATGCCCACGAGGGCGAACGCCGTCTTGAGCACCAGGGCGAACCAGGTGCCGACGCCGGCAACTGTGCCGAACAACGGCCCCATGCTGCGGTCGAGGAAGAAGTATTCGCCGCCGGCCCGGGGCATCGCCGTGGCCAGCTCCGCCTTGGAGAGGACCCCGGGGATGAGGGGGACCGCGGCGAGGGTGTAGGCGAGGATCATCGCGGGGCCGGCCTGGGCGAAGGCGATGCCGGGCAGGAGGAAGAAGCCCGAGCTCAGCGTCGCGCCCGTCGCGATGGCGTAGGCGTAGGGAAGCGTGAGCCCCCGGTGGAGCGCCTTCGTTCTGGTCGTGGCGTTCATGGCCCTCCCTGCTCTCGGCGTCCGGACATCGGGACGGTTGGGCTTCGCTCGCGGCCTCGTTCCGATTGTACCGTCGCGGGCGGCGGCGCCGGCGGGGCGGAACCCCGGCCACGGTCTGTCGTACCATCAGGGCAGCGGCATCGACCGCGCCGGAGGCCCCCTTGAGGAAGAAGACGAACGCGCCCGGACCACCTTCCGCCCCCTCCCTGGACTTCGTGCCCACCCTCGACCGGCGCTGCTTCTTCCGCGTCTCGGCGGCGGGCGCCGCGGGGATGGCGCTGGGCGGGCCCCTGGCCGCGGGCCAGGAGCCCGAGAAGCCCCGCCCCATCGCGACCAACGTCGCCACGGTGAGCGGCACCCCCCGCACCGCCTCCTCGATGCCGGGGCGACACCCCGGGAAGGTGGTTGCCCTGTCGACGGGCGACGCGGCCGCCAACGGCGCCGTGAAGCCCGCCGCGGTGCACCGTGCCGTGGAGCAGGGGATGCTGGCGCTTACCGGCGCGACGGACGTGGCGGCGGCCTGGCGCTCCTTCGTGGGCCCCGAGGACGTCGTGGGGATCAAGGTCAATCCCATCGGCGGCGCCCTCCTGTCCACCCGGCCAGAGGTGGTGGACGCCGTCATCGCGGGGCTCGCGGCCGCGGGGGTGGAGCGCTCGCGGATCGTGATCTGGGACCGCCGGGAGTTCCAGCTCGCCGAGGCCGGGTTCACGGCGTCGCGGTTCCCCGGCGTGACCATCGCCGGGACGGAGGTGAAGGGGCCCAACGGCGACTTCTACGACGGCGAGGGGCGGCTGTGGGCGCGCGACAACATCGACCGGGAGCACCCGGCGTACGTGGCCGACGTGGAGATGAGCTACGGCCGCGAGACGCTGCCCTACATGATCAACGAGGGGCGCGAATCGTACTTCACGAAGCTCGTCACGCGACGGTGCACGAAGATCGTCAACGTCCCGGTGCTGAAGAACACCCGGGACTCGGTGTCGGCCTGTCTGAAGAACCTCTCCTACGGCTCGCTCTCCAACACGGGCAGGCTCCACAAGCTCTGGGCCCGGTCCGTGGCCGAGCCGTGCGCCTTCCCCTGTCTGCGGGACAAGGTGGCGCTGAACATCGTGGACGGGCTGCTGGCGTGCTACGACGGTGGCCCCGGGGCCAACCCCGAGTTCATCTGGGACGCCAACCTGATGCTGTTCGGGACGGATCCGGTGGCGGTGGACGCCGTGGCGCTGGACGTCATCGGCGCCGAGCGGCTGCGCCGCGGCGTGGTCAAGAGCTTGAGCCCCCGGGGACGCGAGTACATGGAGATCGCGGCCGCCCTGGGGCTGGGCGTCGCCGACCGCGACCTCATGCGTGTGATCCGGATGTCCCTGGAGGGGTGAGGGGGCTCAGGAAGCGATCGCGACCGGCCGCACCGCGCGCCTCTGCCAGACGACGAACAGCCCCGCCTGGATCAGGCCCTTCGCCACCGTGGTCCCGGCGATGGCGAGCCACACTCCGGCCAAACCCCATCCTGAGGCGACCAGCACGGCGGCCAGCGGAATCCGGGCCGTCGTCAGCGAGATCTCGACCGCGGCCGGGACCGCGGTGCGGTGCGCTCCGGCGAAGGCGCCCACCAGGACCACCTCCAGCGCCATGAACGGCTGCGACATCCCCACCAGGAGCACGTACAGCATCCCCGCCGCCACCACGTCGGGCGCGGGGATGAAGATCGCCACCGCCGTTGCCGGGAAGGCCACCAGGAGCACGGTGACGAGCCCGACCGCGAGGATGGTGAGGAACAGCGTCCGCCAGGCCGCGCGCGCCGCGCGGCCCGGGTTGCCGGCGCCCAGGTTCTGCCCGACCAGAGTCGTCGCCGCGGCCCCCATGCCGGCGCACACGAAGTAGTTGAAGACCTCCAGCTTGTGGCCCACACCGAGGGCGGCCACCGCCGGCGTCCCGAACGCCGTGATGATGCGTGTGAGGCCGATGTAGATCAGGGAGAACAGCGCCCCCTCGGCGGAGAGCGGCAGACCCACCCGCAAGGCCTTGAGCGCCTCGCGGGCAGGAGCGGCGAAGGCGTCGCGCAGCCGCTGGCCGAGCCCGGCGCGGCGCAGCAGGATCCATCCGGCCACGGCGGCGGTCGCCCACGCCGCCACCGTCGCGACGGCGGCGCCGAGGACGCCCATGGCCGGGAAGGGGCCGAGGCCGAAGATGAGCACCGGGTCCGCGGTCAGGTTGACCGCCGCGGACATCGCCAGCAGCCGCACCGGCGTGCGCGCGTCGCCCATGGCCCGGAACGCCGCCGCGATCCACGCGAACAGGAAGTAGGCGGGCATCCCGGCGAGGATCACCCGCAGATAGAGGCCGCCGGCGGCGGAGACGGCGGGGGAGGTCTCCATGAACCGGAAGACGGTGCCCACCAGCGCGAGGCCGAGAGCGGAGACCGCGAGGGAGCCCCACACCGCGAGGGCGAGGCCGGCCGCCGCGGCCCGGCCGGCGCTCTGGGTGTCCGCGGCGCCGACGGCCGTGGCCAGCACCGCGGATGATCCCGTGGCGAGCCCCTCCCCGAGGGTCTGGGCGAGCCACATGACGAACCCCGCGGTGGAGGCCGCCGCGATGGCCACGGCGCCCACGCGGCCGAGCCAGAACGTGTCCACGATCAGGAACCCGGCCTGGAGCAGCGCGGCCAGGGCGGCGGGGAGGCCGAGGTGGAAGATGGCCCGGTCGACGGTGCCGGAGACGACCATGGCCCGGTGGCGGAGGATGTCGCCCGTCATCCAGGGGAGGATAGCCCAGCATGAACGCTCCGCGGCGCGGCCGCAGGGTGGGCGGCTCTGCTAGAGTCGGTGGAAATCCAGTGTCGCCGGGGTGGCCCGGCGCGGAGGCGGCGTGAGGCTCGAGAGGATGCTGTGGGCGGTGGCGCTGGCGGGGGGGCTTCTCCTGCTGCCTGGCCGGACCGGGGCGCAGGGGATGCCCGGGAGCGGTCTGGGGTGGTCGGCGGGGCTCGGCGTGGTGGCGTCGCCGCGGCCCTACGTGGGGACGAGCACGCGCGTCACGCCGATCCCCCTGGTCAACTACCGCTCCCGGCGCTTCTCGTTCCAGGGCCTCATGCTGGGCTACCGCCTCGCCGGCGACCGCAGGCTCTCGGTGGACCTCGTGGCGCGTCCCAGCCTGTCCGGCTACGATCCCGAGGACTCCTCCTTCCTGGCCGGCATGAGCCCGCGCCGGTGGTCCGTCGACGCGGGCGTCGCCCTTTCCTGGCAGGGCCGGAGGCTCGGCGGGCGGGCCTCGCTGCTGCACGACGTGCTGGGGCGTTCCGGCGGTACCGTGGCCTCGGCCGGCCTCGACCTGCTCTTCCGGGCCGGAGCGTGGCACCTGCGTCCCGGCGCCGGGCTCTCCTGGGAGAGCGCCTCCCTCGTCGACTACTACTACGGCGTGCGCCCCTCCGAGGCGCGTCCCTGGCGCCCGGCGTACAGGGGTACCTCGACGGTGGACACGTACGGCAGCCTGCTGGCGGTGCGTCCGCTGTGGGGGCGGTGGAGCTTCTTCGCCCTCGCCCGCGTGCGGGTGCTGGGGAGCGGCGCGACGGACAGCCCCATCGTCGGGCGGCGCACCGACCTCACCGGTGTCGTGGCGGTGACGGCCAAGCTCTGAGGGCGCTCACTGCGGTTCGTGGACGACGAGGGACAGCCCCACCGTCACGATGCTCACCACCAGGGCGCCCCAGAACGCCGCCCAGAAGCCGCCCACCACGAAGTCGACGCCCATCGCCTCGGCGAGGCGCGAGGCGAGGAGCAGCGTGACGCCGTTGATCACGAGGACGAAGAGGCCCAGCGTCAGGACGATGAGCGGGCAGGTGAGGAGCTTCAGGACCGGCCGGACGACGGCGTTGACCAGGCCGAGGATGACGGCGAAGACGACGTAGACGACCCAGGCCCGGCCCTCCACGTGGATGCCGGGGACCATCCACGCGGCGGCCAGCAGGGCCATGACCGAGATGATCCAGCGCGAGATCAGGTTCATGGACGGGTCCTCCCCGAGCTCCGGCGGTGCTCGAGGCCAAGTGTATCCGGGTCGCCGCGGAGGCGTCCTACAATCCCGGCGGAGGTGCGTGTGAGAAGGACGGCGGCGGACGAGGCGGGGCTTTCACGGGGGGTGGCGAGGTGGACGGCGGCGATCCTGGCCGCGGTGGTCCTTGCCGGGGCGGCGGCGGCGGATGAGGCGGTCTCGCCGTTTCCCGCGGACCACAGGGAGCTGAAGCACACCATCGGGTACGAGGCCATGGCGGCGTTCCTCGCCGGCGCGGGGCGGCGGGACTTCATCACCGTCACGGAGGAGGGCCGGACCCTCCAGGGCCGGTCGCTGTTCCTGGTCCACCTCCGCCGCGGCACGGCGCCCCGCCCCTGGCGCGTGTTCCTCTTCGCGCAGCAGCACGGCAACGAGGTCTCGGGCAAGGACGCGCTCCTGTACATGATCCGCGAGATCATGGAGCGCCCGGAGCGGCTCCCGGAGGACGTCGACCTGTGGATCATGCCGCAGGTCAATCCGGACGGGGCGGCGGCGGACCAGCGCCGCAACGCGGCCGGCGCCGACCTCAACCGGGACCACCTTCTGCTCTCGCAGCCGGAGACCCTGGCGCTCCACCGCGTGGACCGCCGCATCCGCCCGGACATCTCCGTGGACTGCCACGAGTTCACGCGGGACTCCCGAGACTACCGGGAGCGCGGTTGGGGCGAGTGGCCCGAGATCATGATGGACACGGCGAACAACCCGCTGTTCTCGAAGGCGCTCTACGACCTGGGGCTGGCCCGCGTCGAGGCGGCCCGCTCCCGCATGCACCTGGCCGGCCACGCCTACGTCCGCTACACCGTGGGAGGCGTTCCCCCCGGCGACGAGCAGCGCCCGTCCACCCTCGAAGCCGACGACGCCCGCAACGGCCTCGCCATGGACGGCCACATGGCGTTCATCGTCGAGGCAGGGGTGAAGCGCTCCGCGCCCGACCCGGAGGCGGACCTGGGGCGCCGCGTGGACGCCTACCTCACCCTGCTGTGGCCCTTCGTCACCGATACCTCGGCGCGGCCCGCCGAGCGCGCCGCCATCGAGGCGTTCCGCGAGAGGCCGCTGCCCCCGTTCATCCCGGTCAACTCCTTCTGGGGCAACGCCGGTCCGCGTGTGAGCAGGGTCAAGGTCGTCGACCTCGCCAGCGGGCGCACGGAGGAGATCGCCACCGCGAACCTCATGCACGACGTCGTGGTCAAGCGGAGCGTCGCCACCCCGGAGGCGTACGCCATCCTCCCCGCCGCCGCAGCCGCCTTCAGGACGGTGCTCGACCGCCAGGGCATCACCTACGACGTGGTGGAGAAGCCTCGCACGGAGAACGCGGAGCGCTGCACGCTCCTGCGGGTGGAGGAGAAGACCGACGAGGTCTACGGCCGCTACGGCGGCCGGCAGATCGTCTCCTGCGCGAACGCCGCGGACGTCTCCCTCGATGCCGGCACCCTCGTGGTGCCCCTGGACCAGGAGGCGAGGGTCAGGGCCGTGCTCCTGCTCGAGCCGTCGATGCTCTACGGCCTCTACCAGTACGAGGCGTTCCGGGCGCTCGTGGATGCGGACGGGACGCTGCCCGTCGCGCGGATCATGCCGGGTCGCTGAGGCCGGGGGCCCGGCCGGGCGCGGGAGAGCGCCGGGGCTGGTACGCTGAGCGCATGCGAGCCATCGTCATCGACCAGCCGGGGGACGAGAACGTCATGCACCTGGCCGAGGTCCCGGCGCCCGCCGCCGGACCCGGCGAGCTCCTCATCCGGGTCGCGGCCACCGCCGTGAACCGGGCCGACCTGCTGCAGCGCCGGGGGCTCTATCCGCCGCCAGCGGGCGCCTCGCCGCTCCTCGGTCTCGAGTGCTCGGGCACCGTGGCCGCGGTGGGCGAGGGGGTGACCGGCTTCGCCCCGGGCGACGCCGTGATGGCGCTGTTGCCGGGCGGCGGGTACGCCGAGCAGGTGACGGTCGCCGCCGGGTGCGTCATGCCGGTGAAGGGAGCCCTCTCCCTCACCGCCGCGGCGGCGGTCCCCGAGGTCTTCCTCACCGTGTTCCTCACGGTCTTCCAGCTCGCCGCCTTCCGGGAGGGCGAGACCGTCCTCGTCCACGGGGGCGGGAGCGGCATCGGCACGGCGCTCATCAGCCTCGTCCGGGCGGCGGGGGGTACCGTGGTGGTCACCGCGGGCAGCGACGAGAAGTGCCGGCGCTGCGAGGAGCTGGGCGCCGCGCGGGCGGTCAACTACCGCACCGCCGACTTCGTGGAAGAGGTCCGCGCCTTCACCGGCGGTGGCGCCGACATCGTCCTCGACGCCGTCGGCGCGCCGTACTTCCAGCGCAACCTGGAGGCGCTGGCGACGGGCGGGCGGCTCGTCCTCATCGGCTCCATGGGCGGGACCAGGACCGAGCTGGACATCGGCACGCTCATGCGCAAGCGGGCCACCGTCATCGGCTCGACCCTGCGCAGCCGGCCGGTGGAGGAGAAGGCGGCGTTGGTCGCGGCGTTCCTCGCCCGCTTCGGCGCCCACCTGGCCGACGGCCGGGTGGCGCCGGTCGTCGACCGCGTCCTCCCCCTCGCCCGGGCCGCCGACGCCCACCGCCTCATGGCCGCCAGCGGCCACTTCGGCAAGATCGTCCTCGAGGTCGCCTGACCCGCCCCCGCCCCGCCGCCGCCCTTGGGACACTGACCGCGTGGCTGTGACAGCTCTGCATAAACGAATGTAGCCCAGGGCTTGAGCCATGGGGCTGCAATCCGGGACGCCCGATGCCCGGCCGCCCGCGGACCTGGATGGGGCTGTGATGCTCGGAAAGCCCAGCCTGCAGGGCCGCGTGGCCGCGCCCTTCAGGCCGCGTCTCGCCACCCGCCCGGCCTCCGCGAGGCGGAAGGGCCTGGCTCCATCGGGTCGTCTCGGCGCGGCGGCGCCGCCGCCTGCGGACCACCGACCGCATGGCTGTGACAGCTCTGCATAAACGAATGTAGCCCAGGGCTTGAGCCCTGGGGCTGCAATCCGGGACGCCCAATGCCCGGCCGCCCGCGGACCTGGATGGGGCTGCGATGCTCGGAAAGCCCAGCCTGCAGGGCCGCGTGGCCGCGCCCTTCAGGCCGCGTCTCGCCACCCGCCC
The DNA here is from genome assembly GCA_963751245.1 of uncultured Acidobacteriota bacterium. Taxonomy (GTDB): domain Bacteria; phylum Acidobacteriota; class Thermoanaerobaculia; order Thermoanaerobaculales; family Thermoanaerobaculaceae; genus CAVVTR01. Next base: position 398,466 of record CAVVTR010000009.1, read on the forward strand.
GGCCTCCGCGAGGCGGAAGGGCCTGGCTCCATCGGGTCGACCAGCGCCACGGCGCCGCCGCCTGCGGACCACCGACCGCATGGCTGTGACAGCTCTGCATAAACAAATGTAGCCCAGGGCTTGAGCCCTGGGGCTCCAGGGCTGCGGACAGCAGGAGAGAGGTTCGCACTGGCAAGACCTCCTCGAAGGTCATCCCCCCCAAGCCCGGCGGGCAGAATCCCTGTCTGCTCCTGCGCAAGCGGAGGCCAGCCTCCGCGCTCCTGCCGCCGCCTCGTCCGCGGGGCCGTCAGGCCGCTACTTCCCGCCCTTGTGCTCGCGCAGGTAGCCGCCGGTGCGCAGCTTCTCGAGAGCGCCCTCGCGGTCCTTGAAGTAGTCGTTGCTGAACTTGGCCACGTACCCCGCGAGGAGCAGGATGGCGAGCAGGTTTGGCAGCGCCATGAACGCGTTGAAGGTATCGCCCACGTACCACACGATGTTGAGGTGCTCGCCCTGGATGAGCGCCCCGATGAACAGCAGCGCCAGGAACACCCACCGGTACCAGGTCGTCACCTTCACGCCCCACAGGTACTTCAGGCACTGCTCGCCGTAGTAGCACCACGCCAGCAGGGTGGAGTAGCCGAACAGGAACGACGCCACCGCGATGATGTAGCCGCCGTAGGGGAGCACCGAGTCGAACGCCTGCGCCGTGAGCGCCGTGGACGTGAGGTTACCGGTCTGGGCGCCGCGCCAGGCGTCGGTGAGCTGGTACGCGCCGGTGACCACGATGGTCAGCGTGGTGAGGGTGTTCACCACCAGCGTGTCGATGAACGTCCCCGTCATGGCCAGCAGGCCGTTCTTGGCCGGGTCGCTGCTGGAGGACGCGGCCTGGGCGATGGCGGCGGAGCCGAGCCCCGACTCGTTGGACAGCACGCCCCGGCTGACGCCCAGGGAGATGGCGCGCTGCACCGAGGTGCCGATCAGGCCGCCGGCCACCGCCCGGACCCCGAAGGCGGACTCGACGATGATCCGGAACGCCTCCGGGATGGCGTCGATGCGCGCGATGAGGATGATCATCGCGCCGGCGAAGTAGAGGAAGATCATCGTGGGCACCAGCTTCTCGCTCACGTCGCCGATGCGCTTGATACCTCCGATGATGACCAGGCCCACGAGGAACGTGAGCACGACGGCGGAGGCCAGGAACGGGATGTGGAACTGGTCCTTGAACGCCAGCGCCATGGAGTTCGACTGCGCCATGTTGCCGGTGCCGAACAGCGCGGTGACCGCGCCGGCGACGGCGAAGAACCCGCCGAGGAACGCGCCGACCTTGGGCCACTTCACGGCGTCGCGGGCGTAGTACATGGGGCCGCCGAGCATGGTGCCGTCGGGGGCCACGCGGCGGAAGCGGACGCCCAGGAACCCTTCCGCGTACTTGGTGGCCATGCCGAAGAACCCGGAGACCCACATCCAGAACGGTGCTCCCGGACCGCCCGTGGCGATGGCGGTGGCGACGCCCGCGATGTTGCCGTTGCCCACCGTGGCCGCCAGCGCCGTCATCAGCGCCGCGAAGGGGCTGATGTCGCCCTCGCCCTCGCTGGAGTGGCTGTCCTTGCGGAAGATCAGCGCCAGTGCCTCGTAGAGCCGCCGGACCTGCAGGCCGCGGGTGGCGACGGTGAGGACGATGGCGGTGCCGACCAAAAGGGCGATCATCCAGTTCGCCCACATGGCGTCGCGGATGATGCTCACGTAGTGGAGCACGACGTCGAGGAACGCGTTCATCAAGCCTCCGTGTCTTGGACGGGGAGCGGCCCGGCGGGGCCTCTGTGGGGCACAGGCATCGTGGCGGTCACGTTACTTTTCACCGACACGAGTGTCAACTTCCTGTTGCGGGGGGCCGGCCGCGCTCCGCCCAGCCCTCCGCGTCCTCGCCCCCCGAGCCCCCACGCGGCCGGGAAGTGAATTCCCGGCCGCTGATCTCGCCTCCGGCCCCCCGCCGCCCGGCCCGGCATCCCCCGGAGCTTTGGGGCGACGGGAGTTGAGCCGGTTCGGGGGGGTACGGCGGCCCCCCGGCCGCCCTCCGCCGCGTCCGGCGAGCTGGTTCGCGGAGCCGGGACGGGTCGCGCGGGCTTGGATGGCAGGAGACGGCGTATCGTTGGAGCCAGGAGAGGGGAGACTCGGGGTGAGACCGGGCACGCGACGGACGAAGAGCGCACGAAGCGGCGAGTCGAGAAGGTGGCGCCGGCTGCGCTGGGCGGGGCTCGCGGTGGCGCTGCCGCTGCTCGTGGCGGCGGGGTGGGCGGGGTACGAGGCGGCGACGTGGCCCGACGTGGCCGCCCTGAAGACCCGCAACCCCTCGACCACGGCGTTCATCGAGCGCTACGTGGCCGCGCGGCGGGCGAAGGGCCTGCCGCCGGACGTCCACTGGCGATGGGTGCCCTACGACGCCATCGCCGCCTCGCTGAAGCGCGCGGTGCTCGTGTCCGAGGACATCAACTTCTTCTCGCACCACGGCTTCGACACCGGGGAGATGCGCGACGCCCTGCGCCAGGCCATCGAGGAGGGGGAGCGGCCCCGGGGCGCCTCGACGATCACCCAGCAGCTCGCCAAGAACCTGTGGCTGTCGCCGGCCCGCAACCCCCTGCGCAAGCTCGAGGAGGCCGTGCTCACCTGGCAGCTGGAGCGGGACCTGTCCAAGCACCGCATCCTGGAGCTCTACCTCAACGTGGTGGAGTTCGGCCCCGGCATCTACGGCGCCGGGGCCGCGGCCGAGGCCTACTTCGGCGTCCCCGCGGCGGCCCTCGACGACGAGCAGGCGGCCGAGCTGGCGGCGGGGCTGCCGAAGCCGTCCCGGTGGCACCCGGGCAGCGACTCGAGGGTATACCGGCAGCGCGTCGCCCGGCTGCTGCGCCGCATGGCCCGCGCCACCTTCCTCGACCGCATGCTCTGACCGGCCGTGTGCGGCGGCGGGGGTCAGTCCTTCGTGCCTCGCGGCTCCTCGACGATCACCAGCAGGCTCTTGTCGCCGAGGGCGAACGCCTGGTCGACGCGGCCGGTCACGCTCACCTTCTCGCCGGTCGAGGGCACCGCCCGTTTGGTCACCACCGGGATCGATCCGCTCCCGTCGTCGACCACGTAGTACTTGATGAACAGGAGGTTGACCGCCTGCTTGACCGTTCCCGAGACGGTGACGGTCTTGCCGTCGTACTCCCGGGGATGCTTCAGGATCTTGGCGATGCTCGTCGAGAGCATGGACGAGCAGCTCACCAGCGCGAGGACGGTGACGACCGGCAGGAGCCGGTGAAGGCGGTGCGAAGTCGTTGCCGGGGTCATGGCGGGGCCTCCTCGTCACGCGGGCGGGACCGTCGGCTGCCAGCCCCACCGGGGACGTGACTGCCCTCAGTGTAGCCCGGGCGGGAGGAGGGTCAGCCGCCGATGGAGAACAGCGGCGGCGGCGCCCCGGGAACCGCCGGGGCGGTGCCGTCCGCGAGGACGTCGCCGTGCACGCCGACGACGACGGCACGCACCGGCACGGGGCGGCGCGCCGCGGCGACGGCCCGGCGGGCCAGCGTCACGAGCCCGCTGCAGCACGGGACCTCCATGGTCAGCACCGTGAGGCTGCGGACGCCGGCCTCGTCGATCATGGCGGTGATCTTCGCCATGTCGCCCTCGAGCCCGTGATCCAGCTTCGGGCACGCGATGGCCACCGCGCGCCCGGACACCCAGGAGGCGTGGAAGTCGTGGCAGGCGAGGGGGACGCAGTCGGCGGCCAGCAGCAGGTCCGCGCCGCGCAGGAACGGCGCCCGGGGGTGGAGGAGACGGAGCTGCACCGGCCACTGGCGCAGCGCCGAGGGCGCGCCGGCGCCCGGGACGGGAGCGGGAGCGGTCCAGGCGGCCGGGCGGGAGCCCGGGCACGCGTGCGGCGCGTGGCCGGCCGCGGGCACGGAGGGCAGCGCCGCCGGGGCGGCCTCCGGGACGAGGGTGAGCGCGCCGCGGGGGCACTCGCCCAGGCAGGCGCCGGCGCCGTCGCAGGCGGCGGCGTTCACCACGCGGGCCTTGCCGTCCACGAGGGCGAGGGCGCCCTCCTCGCAGGCCGGGATGCAGGCGCCGCAGCCGTCGCAGAGCTCCTCGTCGATGTGGATCGTGACCGTGGGCATGAGGGAATCCCTCCTCGGATTCATCCTGCCGGACTCCCGGCCCCAGCGCCTTGACCCCGGTCAACCGCGGCGTGCGCGGCCCCGGGATGCTCCCGTATCATGGCGGCGGAGCCGACGTGCCGAGGCGGTGGAGGGCTGCGTGGGGCGTAGGGTGGTGAGCCGGTGAGGTTCGTGGCCAGGCTGCTGTTCCCTGGAGGGCTGATCGTGGGCGCCGCCGCCGTGGCCGCGCGCCTGCCGGAGGTGGCGGCGGCCTTCGCCGCCACGGATCCGCGCCTCCTCCTCGCCGGAGCTGCGGCGGGCTGCCTGCTCGCCCTCGTCTTTCGGCGCTCCCGCGCGCTCTTCGCCCTGGCGGCTCTCGCCCTGGCCGGGTGGGCGCTGATCCGGTTCGTGGCCGCGCAGCCCAGGGACGCGGCCCTCGCGCGCTACGTCCTCGACGTCACGGCACTGCTGCTTCCCCTCGATCTCGGGATCGTCGCCCTGATGAGGGAGCGGGGCGTCCTCACGGCCACGGGCATGACCAGGCTCGTTCTCATCGCCGCACAGCCCGCCGTGGCGGCGTTCCTCTGGGTCTCGTTCCAGCTCGGCGCGATCCGGCTCGTGCAGCAGCGGGGCGCGGTGGCGGCGCGGATGGCGTGGAGCGCCCTTCCCGACGCGGCGCTGGTGGCGTTCGGGCTCGCCGCCGTCGCGGTGACCGTGGCGGCGATCCGGAACCGGAGTCCCCTGGAACGGGGGCTGCTGTGGGCCCTGGCGGCCTCCTTCCTGGCGTTCGGCGCGAAGGGAGCGGGCGGAGCCCTCGTCTACCTCGCCGCCGGCGCGCTGGCGATGGTGGCGGCCACCCTGGAGACCTCCTTCGCGATGGCGTTTCGGGACCCGCTCACCGGTCTTCCCGGCCGGCGCGCCATGGACGAGGCGATGGAGCGCCTGCCCTCGAGGTTCGCCATTGCCATGGTCGACGTGGACCACTTCAAGGCCGTCAACGACAGCCACGGCCACGACGTCGGCGACCAGGTGCTGCGCATGGTGGCGGCGCGCATCGACGAGGTGGGCGGTGGAGGTCGGGGCTACCGGTGCGGCGGCGAGGAGTTCGCGGTGCTGTTTCCCAGCAAGTCCGCGGCTCAGGCCGCCCCCCACGCGGAGGCGCTCAGACAGGCCGTCGCGGACGAGCCGTTCGCCCTCCGGAGCCCGCAGCGGCCGGCCAAGCGGCCGAAGTCGCCGGCCTCGACGGCCAGGGAGAAGAAGACGCTCACCGTCACGGTGAGCATCGGCCTCGCCGAGCGGGGCGAGAGCGGCGCGGCGCCGGCGGAGGTCCTGGCAGCCGCGGACGGGGCGCTGCTCGCCGCCAAGAGGGGCGGGCGCAACCGCGTGGAGCTCGCCGGCAAGCGGATCCCGCGGCGCGCCTCGTCCTGAGGGAATTTTCCCTCCCGCCGCCGCTGTGCTAAGGGGTGCAGAAGCACTCGTGCTCCAGGGAGGAAGGCATGTCCGTCACCCGATCGTTCGCCGTGCGGCTGTCCGCGTTCGTGGCCGTCTGCACCCTCACGCTGCCGCTGGGCGCCGCGGGCGCCACCGACCCGATGCTGTCCGCCCTGCACTGGCGCGAGGTGGGCCCGTACCGCGGCGGCCGGGTGGCCGCGGTGGCCGGCATTCCGCAGGACCGCGAAACGTACTACTTCGGCGCCACCGGAGGCGGGGTGTGGAAGACCACCGACGGGGGCGCCACCTGGAAGAACGTCTCGGACGGGAGCTTCGGCGGCTCCATCGGCGCCGTGGCGGTGAGCGCGTGGGACCCCAACGTCGTCTACGTGGGCGGCGGCGAGGTCACCGTGCGCGGCAACGTCTCGGCCGGAGACGGCGTGTGGAAGTCCACCGACGCGGGGGCGACGTGGACCCACCTGGGCCTTCGCGACTCCCGCCACATCCCGCGTCTCCTGATCCACCCGAGGGACCCCGGCCTGGTCTACGCCGCGGTGCTCGGCCACCTGTGGGGGCCCAGCGCCGAGCGCGGGGTGTACCGCTCCCGGGACGGCGGCGCCACCTGGAAGCGGGTGCTGTTCGTCAACGACGACGCCGGCGCGGTGGACCTGGCCATGGACCCCGTCAACCCCCGCATCCTGTACGCGAGCCTGTGGCGCGTGCGCCGGACCCCGTGGGAGCTGTCCAGCGGCGGCGAGGGGTCGGGGCTGTGGAAGAGCACCGACGGCGGCGACACGTGGAAGCAGATCAGCACCAACCCGGGCTTCGCCACCGGCACCCTGGGCATCATCGGCATCACGGTGTCGCCGGCGGACCACGACACGCTGTACGCCATGGTCGAGGCCGCCGACGGCGGGGTGTACCGCTCGCGGGACGGCGGCGCCACCTGGCACAGGGTGAACGACGACCGCAGCCTCCGCCAGCGCGCCTGGTACTACAGCCGCATCGTCGCCGATCCGAAGGACCCGGAGGGGGTGTGGGTGCTCAACGTCCGCCTGCACCGCTCCCGGGACGGGGGCCGGACCTTCAACACCGTGTCCACGCCCCACGGCGACAACCACGCCCTGTGGATCGACCCGTCGGACCCCCGGCGCATGATCGAGGGCAACGACGGCGGCGCCAACGTCACCACCGACGGCGGGGCGAGCTGGTCGACGCAGGCCAACCAGCCCACCGCCCAGATCTACCGCGTGAGCACGGACGACCGCTTCCCGTACCGGATCTACGGCGCGCAGCAGGACAACACGGCGCTCTGGATCGCCTCGCGCTCGGACGGGCGGGGCATCTCGGCGCGGGACTGGGAACCGACGGCGGGCGGCGAGAGCGGCGCCGTCGTGCCTGATCCCGCCAACCCCGCGGTGGTGTACGGCGGCAGCTACGACGGGCTGCTGATCCGCACCGACCACGAGACCGGGGAGACGAGGGACGTCAACGTCTGGCCCGACAACCCCATGGGGTGGGGCGCCGCGGACCTCGAGTACCGCTTCCAGTGGAACTTCCCCCTCTTCTTCTCGCCCAACGACCCCGGGACCCTCTACGCCGCGGCCCAGATGCTCTTCAAGACCACCGACGGCGGTCAGAGCTGGACACGGATCTCCCCGGACCTCACCCGCGACGACAAGGCGAAGCAGGGACCGTCGGGAGGGCCGATCACCAAGGACAACACCAGCGTCGAGTACTACGACACGATCTTCACCGCCGCGGAGTCCCCGCTGGCGAAGGGGCTCCTGTGGGCGGGCTCCGACGACGGCCTCGTCCACGTTTCGCGGGACGGCGGCGGCTCGTGGAAGGACGTGACCCCGAAGCAGATGCCCGGGTGGGCCCAGGTCAACAGCATCGATCCCGATCCCTTCAATGCCGGCGGGCTCTACGTCGCCGCCACCATGTACAAGCTCGACGACGACCGGCCATACCTGTTCCGGACGAAGGACTACGGCGCCACCTGGACGGCCATCGGCACGGGCATCCCCGACGGCGACTTCACCCGGGTGGTCCGGGCCGACCCGGTACGGCCGGGCCTGCTGTACGCGGGGACCGAGCACGGCGTGTTCGTGTCCTTCGACGACGGGGGGCACTGGCGGCCGCTGCAGCTCGACCTTCCCCTGGTGCCGGTGACGGACCTCGCGGTGAAGGGCGCCGAGCTGGTGGCCGCGACCCAGGGGCGGGGGTTCTGGATCCTCGACGACCTCGCGGTGCTGCGGCAGCTCGATCCCGCCGCAGCGGCGGCGCCGGTGCACCTGTTCACACCCTCTGACGCCTTCCGCGTCGAGGGCGGCGACCGGAAGGTGCCCGGCGAGGGCCAGAACCCGCCGGACGGCGTGGCGGTCTACTACTCGCTGAAGCAGGCGCCGGCACCCGGCGAGGCCGTGAAGCTGGAGCTCCTCGCAGCGGACGGGACCGTCATCCGCTCCTTCTCCGGTGCCGCCGCCTCCGCGGAACCGGGAGGCGCAACGGCCGCCGCGCCGGCGGAAAACGCCGAGCCCGAGGACGAGGCCGGGAGCCGCCGGCCGAAGGAACCCGTGGTGCCGGCCAAGGCCGGCCTCAACCTCTTCGTGTGGGACCTGCGCTACCCGCCCGCCGGCCGCTTCCCGGGCCTGGTCCTGTGGGGTGGCGGCCTGCGCGGCCCGCGCGCCGTGCCGGGGACGTACACGGTCCGCCTCGAGGCGGGGGGGAGGACCCTGTCGGCGCCGTTCAGGATCCTGGCCGATCCGCGCAGCTCGGCCACCCAGGCCGACCTCGAGGCGCAGCTCGCCTTCCTGCTCTCCGTGCGGGACGGCGTGACCCGTGCCAACGACGCGGTGGGCGCCATCCGGCGGGTGGCCGCGCAGATCGGGGAGCTGGAGAAGCGGCTCGGTCCGGGAGAGGACGACCGCGCCGTGGCGGCGGCCGCGAAGGCGCTGGAGGACAAGGTCGTCGCCATCGAGAAGGTGCTCTACCAGACCCGCAACCGCAGCGCCCAGGACCCCTTGAACTTCCCCGTCCGGCTCAACAACAAGCTGGCGCTGCTGGGGGAGTCGGTGGCCACCGGGGACTACCGCCCCACGGATCAGGCGGTGGCCGTCAAGAAGCTGCTCATGGGGCAGCTCGACGCGCAGCTCGAGGCCCTGGACGCCGTGTGGAAGACCGACCTGCCGGCGCTCAACGCCATGATCCGCTCGCGGGGCGTGGCGGTGATCACGGCGGCGGAGCCGGTGAAGGCGAAGCCGTAGGCGGCTTCAGGCCGGGACCCAGACGCCGTCGCGCACCGCCAGCTCGGTGTCGTCCACGAACACGCTCCGGCCGCAGCCGCCGGGACGGAAGTCGGTGACGATGTCCACGTGCTGGGCGGAGCGGTTGAGGATCCCCTCCCGTTCCAGCTCGGCCACCCGGGCCTTGCCGGCCTCTCCGGGCGCGCCGGCCCCCTCGTAGCAGCCCTCGTAGCTGGCCCCGATGGCAACGTGGAGGGTGCCGCCGACCTTCTCGACGAAGAGCGGGTGCTTGAGGACGCGGTCGAGCCCGGGGTTCATGCCCAGCGCCACCTCGCCGAGGCGGTGCGAGCCCTCGTCGGTCTCGATGATGGCGGCCAGGTGCTCGTGGCCGGTCTCGGCGTGGTAGTCCACGATGCGGCCGCCGGAGAACGTCAGGGTGATGCCCTGGATGTCGTTGCCGCCGTAGCTGACCGGCAGGTCGAGGTGGAGGGCGCCCTCGGCGGAGCGGGCGTCGGGGCTGGTGAAGATCTCGCCGTCGGGGAAGTTGCGCAGCCCGTACGAGAGCACGGGAACGGACAGGGCGATGTCCAGGGACAGGGTGAGCTCCCGGCCGTCGCGAGGGTGCTGCGTGACGACGGTGACGGTCCGCCCGTCCCGCAGCAGCGGTGCGAGGCGCTCCTCCGCGGCCCGCAGGGGGGACGGGTCGACGGTCGACGCGCGCACGATGAACGCGGTGTACTCCTCGAGGGAGAGGCCCTCCATGGCGGCGAAGGCGGGGGTGGGGTAGAGGGTGATCACCCAGCGCCGGGCCAGCCGGGCGGCCGCGTACGGGCGGTCGGCCGCCGCCAGGGCGCCCACCTGGTCCGGGCTCAGGTGGCGAAACCCCTCGGGATCCTCGGCTCCGAGCACTTCGACGTACTTGTCCATGGACTCGTACCGCGCCCGGTGCCACTCGGGAACCGCCGCCAGCTGCTCCGCGGAGCCGAGCCGCGCCATGGCCGCCGACCACACCCTGCCGCGGTCGTTGTTGGGCGCGACGACGAGGACGTCGGGGTAGCCGCCGGCGGCGACGACGCGGCGCTCCAGCACCTCCATGAGCGGCCAGCCGATGCGCTCTCCCTTGATCATGACCCGCTCGCCCGGGCTCACGCCGCCCAGGGAGTGGGACACGAGGATGTCCGCCCAGCGCTCCAGGTCCGCGGCGGCGATGACGGGCTCGATCATGGTGGGACCTCCGTTCGGGCCCCATTGTACGGGGCGCGGCGTTCACTATGCTGGGAGGGAGGATGCGGAGAGGCGTCGGATGAAACAACGATCCCGGTGGTGGACCGGACTGCTGCGCCTGGGGCCGCGGGTGGCCGCCCGGGTGGTGGTGGCCGCGGCGGTGCTGCTGACGGTGCTGCTCGTCATCACCGGCCGGCGGCCCCAGGCGGGGCGGGACGGGAGCGGCGCCCCGCCGCGCCCCGCGGCGGCGCCCGCCACGCCGGTACCGTTCTCACCGCCTCCCTCGCCGTCAGCGGCGGCCGTCGCGGCGCGGGCTGAACCGGAGCGGCGGAGCGCCTCGGTGACGCTGCCGTTCGCCGGTGCGCCGCCCCCCGCGCCGCCACCGTCCCCGCCCGCCGCGGAGCCGTCTGACGCGCCCGCCCCGATACCCGCGGCCACGCCGGCGTCGGCGGTGGCGCGCTGCGTCACGTTCCGCTGGTCGGCGTCGCCCTCTCCGGTGTCCCTCGGCGAGGTGCTGGTCTCCATCGAGGCGAAGAACACCTGCCGGCAGACGTTTTTGCCCCTGGACGTGTGGTTCCAGATCTCGGCCTACCGCCACGGGGGGCTCGTCACCACCCTCGCGGCACACCCTTTCGATCCCCTCTACGGCGGCGGCGTGGTGGAGGTCCTTGCCGCCGTGCCGGGGGCGTTGGACTGGGTCGACCGTATCGAGGTCCGGCTGACCCCGACGCCGGAGCCCTGACCCCGCGGCCCCTCAGGCGCGGTACAGGATGGCGCCCCAGTTGAGGCCGCTGCCCAGGCCCACGAAGCAGACCAGGCCGCCGGGCTTGACGCGACGCTCCCTCAGAGCCTCGTAGAACGCGATAGGGATGGTCGCGGCGGTGGTGTTGCCGTAGCGCTGGATGTTGTTGAACACCTTGTCGTCCGGCAGCCCCAGCCGCTTCTGGACGGCCTCGTTGATGCGCAGGTTGGCCTGGTGCATGATCACCAGGTCCAGGTCGTCGACGGCGAGCCCGTTGCGCTTCAGCACCGCGAGGACCACCTCGGGCATGTAGGTGACGGCGAGGCGGAAGACCTCGCGCCCCTCGACCACGGGGATGGAGTCCCCCGACTCGAACATGTCGGGGTGGAAGTAGGGCCGGTAGGCGCTGCCCCCCGCCTTGGTCCACAGCCGGTCGGCGAAGGCGCCGTCGGTGTGCAGGAGGATGTCGAGGACACCCCGGTCTCCGTCCTCCTCGCCTACGACGACGCAAGCCCCCGCGCCGTCGCCGAACAGCACGGTGCGGTCCCGCGTGGCGGTGTTGAGCGCCCACTCCTCGGGGGAGGGGTTGGGCTCCTCGCGGCCGAAGAGCGCCTCCCAGGAGCGCCACGGCATCAGGCAGGCGTGCTCCTCCGCGCCGACGAGGAGGACGCGCCGGCACTGGCCGGAGCGGATCAGCGCGTCGGTGACCTGGAGGCCGAAGATGAAGCCCGCGCACTGCTGCCGGATGTCCAGGCAGGGGACCCCGCGCAGTCCGACCTTGCGCTGGAAGAACGGTGCGGAGCCGGGAAAGTAGTGGTCCGGGGTCATGGTGGCGAACACCACGTAGTCGATGTCCGCCAGCTCCATCCCGGCGTTCTCCACCGCCTCCATGGCGGCCGGCACGGCCAGGTCGCTGGTGGCCACTCCGGTGTCGGCCAGGTGCCGGGTGACGATCCCCGTGCGCTGGCGGATCCACTCGTCGGAGGTGTCCATCAGCTGCGCGATGCGGTTGTTGTCCACGACGTTGGGCGGCACGTACATGCCGGTTCCTGCGATCACTGAGCGCATCGCACCCTCCCCGGGTCAGCGCTCCGATTCTCGACGAGCCCCCGGGCCCCAGTCAAACGGCGCCGGCGGTCCGGCACCGCCGCCGTGCCGCTACCAGCCCCGCACCGGCCGCCACTCGTCCACGATCTCCCGGCCGCGGAGCACCGTGTAGCGGTCGAAGAGGGCGGCGGAAAGGCAGGAGTGGTTGGGGACGATGCGCAGCTTGGTGCCCACCGGGAACTCGGCGACGCTGCGCGGGGTGGACACGGCGATCTGACCGTGCTCCTGGGAGAGGGAGAAGACGTTGAGCTCCCAGTAGTGCCGCGAGCGGTCCGGTGAGAAGACGGCGCCGAAGCCGAAGTCCGGGTCCAGGTGCCGGGCGCCCTCGTCCCGCGACAGCGCCAGCGCCCCGGCATTGACGAGCAGCGTGCGGCGCTCCGGGTAGACGCCGATGACCGTGACCAGCACCGAGAAGGCGCAGTCGTCGAGGGTGCAGGCCCCGACCGCCGCCTGGAACGCGTCGAAGAAGAGGTAGTTCCCGGGGCGCGCCTCGGTGACGCCGGGGAGCTTCTCGGCCACGGACATGGTCGGCGTCGAGCCGATGCTCACCTCCTGGACCCCGATCCCCGCGGTGCGGAGGGTCTCGGCGAAGCGGACCGTGACGTCGCGCTCCTGGCGGGCGACGCCGGCGATCTCCCGGGGGTTGCGGCAGTGGTAGGCGTGGCCCGCATGGGTGAGGACACCGGCCAGCTCCACCCAGGGCGAGGACGCCGCCCGGGCGGCGAGGGCCACGGCGGCCTCGCTCGAGGGATCCACGCCGGCCCGGTGGTAGCCGCAGTCGACCTTCAGGTAGGCGGGGACCCGCGTCCCGGTGGCCTCGGCCGCCTTCTCCAGCTCCGCCAGGGTGGCCTCGTGGTCGAAGAGGAGCGCCAGCCGGGAGATCCGCCGTCCCAGCTCGATCGCCTCGGGGACGCGCTCCGGCGCCACCGGCACGGCGTAGGTGATGTCGGCGAACCCCGCGTCGGCGAAGAAGCGTGCTTCGGCCAGCGTCGACACCGTGATCGGCCCCTGAGCGCCGCCGAGCTGGAGGCGGGCGGCCTCCACGCACTTGTGCGTCTTCACGTGGGGCCGGAGCCGGACGCCGAGTCGCGCCAGCCGGTCACGCATGCGGGAAGCGTTGCGCTCGACGACGTCCAGGTCCACGAGCGCACAAGGGGTGTTGAGACGGCTCACCGGCATGGCGCGAGGATACCAGCTTCGCGGGGCGCCACGGGTCCCGGCGGCGACCTCAGGAGCCGCCGGGCCCGTGGCGCAGGGCCGCCTCCACGGCGCCGCAGAACCGGTCGATCTCCGCCGCCGTGGTGTAGATGCCGGCGCTCACCCGGATGCCCCGCACCTCGGGGTGGGTCAGCGCCGCCACGAGGATCCGGTGCTCCGTCCAGAGGTGCTCGGCGAGGCGCTCGGGGTCCATCCCGTCGACGCGGAAGGAAGCCAGCCCGCAGGAGCGGCCGGGCGCCAGGTCGGTGAGCAGCTCCACGCGGCCGGTCGCCGAGAGCCGCTCCACCCAGAGGTCGCGGAGGTGGCAGAGGCGGGCCAGCTTGCGCTCGGGTCCGACGGCGCGGTGGAACGCCATCGCCTGGACGGCGGAAAGGGCGTTGGCCGCGGGGTGGGTGCCGATGGACTCGAACTTCCTGATGTCGCCGGCCATCTCGGCGGGAGCGGGGATGAGCGGCCAGACCTCGCGGATGCGCTCCCGCCGGACGTGGAGGAGCCCGGTGCCGTGGGGGGCTCCCAGCCACTTGTGGAGGCTGGTGGCGTAGAAGTCGCACTCCAGGTCGTCCCGGGAGAAGAGCAGGTTGGCGAAGGAGTGCGCGCCGTCCACCAGCACGTCGGCTCCCCGGCGCCGCGCCATGCGGACCAGGTCGCGCACCGGGAAGACCTGGCCGGTGAGGTGGGCCACGTGGGGCACGAGGACGAGGCGGGTGCGGGAGGTCATCCGGCTCTCGTAGAGCCGAACGAGTGCCTCCGGGGGCGGTGCGGGCACAGGGAGGGGGAACCGCCGCAACACGACACCGCGGCGCTGCTCGAGCTGCTCCCACGTGGCGAGCATCCGGGGATAGTCCTGGGTGCTGGCGAGGACCTCGTCGCCCGGCTCGAGGTCGAACCCGAGCTGACAGGTCACCAGCCCCTCGGAGGTGTTGCGGGTGATCGCCACCTCGCCCGCGGCGCAGCCCAGCATCGCCGCGAGGTCTTCCCGCACGGGCTCCAGGCGGGGCTCGAGCACCCGCCACAGCACGTGCGCGGGCGCGGTGTTGGAGAGCTCCAGCAGCTCCGCCATGGTCTGCTGCACCGGGACCGGCGCGGGGTTGACCCCGCCGGTGTTGAGGTTCACCACGGTGGGGTCGAGGGCGTACGCCCGGCGCACCACCTCCCAGAAGCCCTCGTCGCGGGCCACGGCGCCGGGCGGGCCGGAGCGCTCCGCGGCGGCGGCCGCGACCGCTTCCGTCTCCGCCCGGGCCCGCCGCTCGGCGGGTTCCGGATCCGCGCCCCGCATCTGCGTCGCGTGCTCCACCGGGTCCTCCAGCGCCCGGCTCCGGACGGCGGGCCGGGACCGCGGGATTCTATGCGATTCTGCTAGGGTGACCGGGAGGGACCCGGCGAGCGCCGCCGGACCGCGACGCCCGCACGGCGGCGCCCGGCGCTCCGGGCCCCGGGGAGGATGCATGCCCACGACGACCGACCTGGACCGCCACCTCGCCAACGCCATCCTCGGAATCGACACCCTGTGGGGCGGGGACGTCCTCAACCCCTCGGGCATGGGCCGGTTCATCGCCGACTCGTGGTTCTCCGACGAGCCGCTTCCCCAGGCGTACACCCACCCCGCCGCGGCGGCGGTCCGCGAGCTCGGCGGCGTGTCGGCGCCCTCGGTCGACCGACGGGCCGTCGACGCATACCTGGCGGCGGTGGACGTGGGCGGGGCGATCGCGGCGACCGCCGCCGCCGCGCCCCTCGCCGGGGGCCTGCGCGGCGCCTACCTCGAGGGGTTGGCGGCCTGTTTCCAGGTGATGTGGGAGCTGGCCCTGGAGCGCCTCGACCGGGGCGAGCCGGTGCCCTACGAACGTTGCGTCCTGGCCTCCACCGGGGTGGCGCCGGCTCCCTCGGAGCCGGCCCGCCACCGGGAGGGGGCCGTGGAGCTCCTCCGGGCGGGGGGCTACATCTCCGGCCCGGCCGGCGAGGACGCGGTCCTGGCCGGAGTCGACGCATGGCGGAGCGAGCGGATGGTGCCTCCGCGGGCCATCCATGCCCTCGCCTCGGCGTTCATCGCCGAGCTGGACGCCCTCACCGTGCAGCACGTGCTGCCGCACCTTCCCGCTCGCCTCCGCGAGGTGCCCAGGGCCAACATCCGCTTCCTGCCCATCGAAGACGCGTGGTTCTCGGGGTCGATGAACTACCTCGGGCGGGCGAGGCGACCCGACGGCACGCCGGAGTACGAGGCGACGTACGAGATCAACGCCTCCCTCGAGATCTCCATCCCCGAGTTCCAGCAGCTCATCAGCCACGAGGTGGTGCCGGGGCATGTCACGACCTTCGCCTACCTCCAGAAACAGTTCGTGGACGGCGTCGTGGGCTTCGAGGGGTCCGTCCTCACCATGAACACGCGGGCCGCCACGCTCTTCGAGGGAATCGCCAACAACGCCATCCTGATGGCCTACGGGGTGAGGGAGGTGGAGGCGTTGCCCGGCGCCGACCTGCAGCTCGGCGTCCTGCTGGCGCTGCTCCAGGACGAGGCGAAGAACCAGGCCTCCTACCTGACCTGGCGCGAAGGGCTGGAAGAGGCCGAGGTCGCCTCCGTGCTGCGCCGCGACTACCTGGTCTCCCGCGAGCGCGCCGGCAAGCTCGCCGGCGCCTGGGGGCGGCACCCCCTGCTGGGCCGCATGTACCTGCCCGCCTACCGGGCGGGCACCGAGCTGGTCGCGGAGCTGCGCCGCACGCACCCCGATTCCCGGGTGCTGCCGGTGCTGTTCGGCTGCCACGGGCTGGTCGACGCGGTGACCGTCACGGAGCTTCTGGGCCGGCGGTAGGTGGCGGCGGAGGGGCGGCGGCGCCCGCAGCCTCGCGGGCGACCACCACGAGGCTGACGTCGTCGACGAGGGGCTCCTCGCCGCGGAAGCCGTCCAGGGCCCTCAGGATGCGGTCGTGGATCTCCTGGGCGCCGCCACCGGTCCTCAGGAGGCCGGCGAGCCGGTCGTAGCCGAACACCTCGCCCCGCGCGTTGCGCGACTCGGGCAGACCGTCGCTGTGGATCAGCAGCCGGTCGCCGGGCGACAGGGTCACCGACGCAGTGGCGGGCTCGAGGGACTCGCGAACGCCCATGGGGAAGCCGCCCTTCCCGAGCTCGAGGACCTCGCCGCCGGCGCGCCGCAGGAGGGGAAAGGGGTGCCCGGCGCACAGGTACTCGAGGGCCCCGGTGGCCGGGTCCAGGATGCTGTAGAACAGGCTCATGAAGTTGCGGCGCGTGCCCGTGCGCCACAGCGTGCGGTTGAGGATGGCGGCGACCCGCGCCGGACGGGGGTCGAGGTCCATGGCCACGTTCAGGGTTGCGTTGGCGATGGCCATGACGAGGCCGGCGGCCATGCCGTGCCCGCTGGCGTCGCCGGCGACGATGACGAGGCGCCCGTCGGCGAGGAGCGGGAAGTCGTAGTAGTCGCCCCCGACCTCGTTGGCGGTCCGGTAGGAGTGGGCGAACGCGTAGCCGGGGACCTCCGGCGAGCAGGAGGGGAGCAGGTCACGCTGGAGCTGGCGGGCCACCTCGAGCTCGTCGCGGATGAGAACGCGGTCGGCGAGCTCCAGGGCCAGCAGGTAGAGGAGCGCGACGATGCTGCCGCCGAGCAGGAAGGGGTTGCCGGGGCCGACCACGACGCGTCCTCCCGAGTTGACCTCGAGCAGGCCGACGAAGGCCAGCAGCAGCGCCACCGCGAAGAGGATGCGACGGGCCGGCGTGAGCTTGTAGGACAGCCCCAGGAACACGATGCGGGCGCGGTGGAAGAAGCGGCGGGCGCGGCCCGTGGGCTCCGGCTCCCCGGCGTGGTCACGGACCAGGACGGCGTAGACCCGGGAGGCGTCCTGGTCGAACAGGCGCCGCACGTCGCCGGGCTTGAGCCCCGACGTGTAGCTGCGGGCGAACTCCTTGACCCGCTTCGCGGAGTACCGGACCTTCCCCATCATCGTCGCGTTCCCGCGGCCGCCGTCACGGCCCGCGGTCCGGGAACCCGGTCTGGTATACGGACCGCCGGAGCATCGGTTCAGTCCCGCCGCCGCAGGGTCCGTGCCCGGGGCGCCGCGGGCTCTGCCGCCGCGTCCATCGGCCGGGCGCCGCGGACCGCACCCTCGTCCGCCGGGACGGCGCCGCGGTTGACGAGCCACACCCCCAGCAGGACCACCGCCCCGCCTGCGAGGGTCCCGAACACGAGCTTCTCGCCCAGGACCAGGGCGGCCACGGTCTGGGCGACGAGGGGCTCGAGGTAGAGGAGGGCGCCCACCTGGGAGGCCGGCATGCGTTGCAGGGCGTCGACCCAGAAGATGTACGCGAGCCCCGAGCAGAACACCCCCAGGAACGCCACGGCGATCCAGCCGTGGACGCTCAGCCGGGCGGCGTCGGCGATCCCCGGGCCGGCGAGGAGCTGGACGGTGGTGGCGAGCCACCCGAAGGTCATCACGTAGAACATCATGCGGGCCGCCGGGTGGGAGCGCAGCACGCCGCGGGAGAGCACCGAGAACAGCGCCCAGTTGGGGGCGCTGATGACGATGAGGATGTCGCCGGGAGCGCCGAACCGCCCGGCGAGGAGCGCGGCGGGATGACCGCCGGTCACCACCAGGACGACCCCCCCGGCGGCCAGCGCCACGCCGGCGGCCTGCACCGCACCTAAGCGCTCGTGGAGGAGCAGCCAGCCCAGCACGGCGATGAAGATCGGCGTGGAAGCGACGATCCAGCCGCTGGTGCTCGCCCGGGACGTGACGAGGGCGGTCGACTGCAGCCACTGGTGGAAGGTGATTCCCTCAAGGCCGAGGAAGGCGAACACGGCGAGGTCCCGGCCGCGCACGAGCCGGAGCTCGCGACGCCAGACCACCGCGACACCGAGGATGACCACCCCCATGGCGAAGCGCAGCCAGACCACCGTGACCGGGGCGACCTCGGCCACCGCCACCTTGGTGGCGATGAACGAGGCTCCCCAGACCAGCACGGCGGCCAGCCCCTCGAGCAGTGCGACGGTTCCACGCCGGTCCACGCGTCCTCCGGTGCGGCATCGTGCGCCCGCCGGAGGGCCCGGCGCAAGGGCGGGCAGGAACGCGGAGGGGCCGGCGCGTGTTCGTGCCATCATGGGGCGGCGATCCCGCCGGGCGGGCCGGGGTCGTGGCCCGGGTCAGCCTCCCGCGCCGGGAGGGTCCGCCCAGCGGAGGGGACGAACGTGGCCAACGTCAAGACGTCGAAAGGGACGATCGCGATCCTCACCGGTGGGGGCGATGTTCCGGGCCTCAACCCGGCGATCCGGGCGCTCACGGTGCGGGCGCTCCGGGAGGGCTACCGGGTGCTCGGGATCCGGCGTGGATGGGCCGGCCTGGTGGAGCTCGAGCGGGACCGGGCGAAGCCTCATGGCGAGATGGTCATCGACCTCTCCGAGGAGATCGTCAACAAGGTGGGGCGCACCGGCGGAACGTTCCTCCACACCTCGCGCACCCGCCCCTCGCACGTGCCGCAGGCACAGATCCCGCCGCACCTGAAGGACACCTACACCGGCGAGATCAACGACGTCACTCCCGAGATCCTGGCCAACCTGGAATGGCTCGGCATCGACACGCTGATTCCCATCGGCGGCGACGACACGCTCTCCTACTCGGTGCGCCTCCACCACGAGGGGGTGCGCGTCATCGCCATTCCCAAGACCATGGACAACGACGTTCCGGGGACGGACTACTGCATCGGCTTCTCCACCTGCGTCACGCGGACCATCGAGATGACCCACGCCCTGCGGACCTCGGCGGGCAGCCACGAGCGCTTCCTCGTCATCGAGGTGTTCGGCCGCTACGCGGGGTTCACGGCCCTCCTGCCCACCATGGCCGGCGCCGCCAATCGCTGCGTCATCCCGGAGCACGTCTTCGACGTGGAGCGGCTGTGCGAGCTCTTGAGCGCCGACCGCTACTCCAACCCAAGCAAGTACTCCGTGGTCCTCGTGTCGGAAGGGGCGCGCTTCCGGGGCATGGAGGAGATGGTGTTCCAGGACCGGGAGACCGACGCGTACGGCCACAAGAAGCTCGGTGGCATCGGCGACCTCGTCTCCACGTCGCTGAAGGAGCTCTCGCCCAGGTTCAACAACGGCCGCCGCATCAACGTGATCAACCAGCGCCTGGGGTATCTGGTGCGCTGCGGTGATCCGGACGCGGTCGACTCCATCGTCCCGATGGCCTTCGGGAACCTCGCCATGGACCTTGTGCTGGACGGGGTTGCCGGGCGCCTCGTCAACGTCCGTGACGGACGTTACGACGACGCTCCCATCGAGGTCGTGACGAGCCAGAAGAAGGTCGTGGACGTGCGCAAGTTCTACAACGTGGACCGCCTCAGGCCGATCTACGAGCGCTTCGAGTCGAAGCCCCTTTTCATCATGACGAGCGAGTTCTGAGCCGGGCGGGCCGCTGGGCCCGAGTGTCACGGATCTGCCATAATCGATGGAGAGGCACCGGCCCGGCGGCTCCGGGTCGTGCGGAGCCAGCGGAGGTGGAAGGTGCCGCATCGCCTCGCCGTCAAATTGATCCTCGCGCTCACGCCGATCGTCGTCATCGTGGAGGGGTTGTTCGGCTTCATCAAC
Source organism: uncultured Acidobacteriota bacterium (assembly GCA_963751245.1). GTDB lineage: Bacteria > Acidobacteriota > Thermoanaerobaculia > Thermoanaerobaculales > Thermoanaerobaculaceae > CAVVTR01. The sequence continues at coordinate 418,129 of CAVVTR010000009.1, forward strand.
GTGCGTATCCAGGAGCGGCAGCTGCTTGAGAACATGGTCCGTGGCGCCGACCAGCTCTCCAGGAGCATCACCAGCGCCACCTGGCACGCCATGCTCGCCGACCACCGGGACTCGGCCTACGAGGTCATGCAGACCATCGCCCGCAAGCAGGGCATCGACCGCATCCGCATCTTCAACAAGGAGGGGAGGGTCACCTTCTCCACCGCCGCGGCGGAGATGGACACGCAGGTGGACAAGCGGGCGGAGGCCTGCTTCATGTGCCACGCCGAGGCGGCGCCGCTGGTGCGCGTCGACGTGCCGTCCCGGGCCAGGATCTTCCGCGGCAGCGACGGCAGCCGGACGCTGGGGATGGTGACGCCGATCTACAACGAGCCGGCGTGCAGCGAGGCCGAGTGCCACGTCCACCCCGCGGAGCGCCACGTGCTGGGCGTCCTGGACGTGGGGCTCGGGCTCGACCTCGTGGACCGGGAGGTGAGCGGGATCCGCGAGCGGACGTTTCTGGTGGTCGGCATCGAGATCCTGCTCATCGGGCTGTTCACCGTGCTGTTCACGCGCCGCTTCGTAGGCGCGCCCATCCGGGGGCTGATCGAGGGCACCCGCGCGGTGAGCAACATGGAGCTCGACCAGCCGGTGGGAGCCAGCGCGACGGGAGAGCTGGCGGAGCTGGCCGCTTCCTTCAACGTGATGAGGGAGCGGCTCAAGGAGGCGATGGCGGAGCTCAACGAGCTCACGCGCAGCCTCGAGGCCAAGGTGGAGCGGCGCACGGCGCAGCTGCAGGCGACCCAGCAGAAGCTGCAGCAGAGCGAGCGGCTGGCCTCCCTGGGGCAGCTCGCCGCGACCGTGGCCCACGAGATCAACAACCCCATGGCCGGGGTGCTCAACTTCTCCATGCTGATGCAGCGGATCCTCAGGGAGGACGGCATTCCCCCCGCCCGCGTCGCCGAGTTCCGCGGGTACCTCTCCCAGGTGGTCAACGAGACCTCCCGGGTCGGGCGCATCGTCTCCGATCTCCTGTCCTTCTCGCGGCAGTCGAGGCGGCGGGGGGACCGCGCCGACCTGAACGCCGTCGTGCGCGGCGCCCTCGGCGTCCTGGCGCACCGCTTCGCCCGGGCCGGAGTCACCCTGCGGGAGGATCTCAGCGAGGGGCTCCCGGTCGTGCGCGGCGACGCCGTCCAGCTGCAGCAGGTGGTCACGAACCTGGTGGTGAACGGCATCGAGGCCATGCCCGAGGGCGGCTCTCTGACCGTGCGCACGCGCTCCTGCTCCGCGACGGGAACCGCGGTGCTCGAGGTCGCCGACATCGGGACGGGGATCGCCCCCGAGCACCTGCCGAGGATCTTCGACCCGTTCTTCACCACCAAGGAGGAGGGCAAGGGGGTGGGGCTCGGCCTCGCCGTGGTCTACGGCATCGTGGACGCGCACGACGGGGACATCGAGGTCGAGAGCGTCGAGGGCGGCGGCACGACGTTCCGCGTGAGGCTTCCCTTCGTGACGGTGGGGGGAGAACGGCCGGAGCCGGGTCCCGCCGCCGGCGGGGAGGCGTGAGGTGACGAAGGTGAAGGCGCGCTGGCCGATCCTCGTGGTCGACGACGAGCCGGTGATGCGGGAGTCGCTGGCGGCGTGGCTCGCCGAGGACGGCTACGCGGTGGACAAGGCGTCGTCGGGGGCCGAGGCCGTGGCGAAGTGCCGGGCGCGGGAGTACGGCGCCCACTTCGTCGACCTCAAGATGCCGGGGGGCATGGACGGGATCGAGACCATGCGGGAGATCCGCCGCCTCCGCGCCGACGCCGCCATCGTCATCATCACCGCGTACGCCACCGTGGACACCGCCATCACGGCCATGAAGGACGGTGCGGTGGACTACATCGTGAAGCCCTGCAACCCGGAGGAGATCTCGCTGCTCCTCAGCCGTCTGCTCAAGGTGAAGACGCTGGAGCGGGAGAACGTGCTGCTGCGCCGCCGGCTGTCACGGCAGGTCCGCTTCCAGGACATCATCTCGAAGAGCCCGAAGATGCACGAGATCTTCGAGCTCATCCGCCAGGTGGCGAGCCTGAGGAGCACGGTGCTGCTCGAGGGCGAGAGCGGGACGGGCAAGGAGCTGGTGGCGCGCGCCGTCCACAACGCCGGCGAGCGCAGTGCCGCCGCATTCGTCGGCGTGTCCTGCGGAGCGCTGGCGGAGACACTGCTGGAGTCGGAGCTGTTCGGGTACGAGAAGGGAGCGTTCACCGGGGCGGAGACGGCGCGGAAGGGGAAGTTCGAGGCGGCGGACGGCGGCACGCTGTTCCTCGACGAGATCGGCGACATCCCCGCGAAGCTCCAGGTGGACCTGCTCCGCGTCCTGCAGGAACGTCGCTTCTTCCGGGTCGGCGGGACCAGGGAGATCCCGGTGGACGTGCGGGTCATCGCCGCCACGAACCAGGACCTGCGCGAGGCGGTGCAGCAGGGACGCTTCCGCGACGACCTCTTCTACCGGCTCAACGTGATCAACATCCGCGTCCCGCCGCTGCGCGAGCGGCGCGAGGACATCCCGCTCCTGGTCAGGCACTTCGTGGAGAGGAACGCCCTCGAGCTCGGCAAGGACGTCCACGGTGTGGAGGACGGCGCGCTGCGCATGCTCATGGACCGGGAGTGGCCGGGCAACGTGCGCGAGCTGGAGAACGCCGTGGAGCGCGCCGTCATCACGACGCGGGGGGCCGTCCTCGGGGAGGGCGACTTCGCGTTCCTTGTCGCCGGTGCGACGGATCCGGTGTGGGGCGCTCCCGCGGGGTTGCCCCTGCGCGAGCTGGAGCGCCGCGCCATCGTTGCGACCCTGGAGAGGACGGGAGGGAACGTCAAGGCGACCGCGGACCTTCTCGGGATCGACCGCTCGACGCTCTACGACAAGCTCAGGAAGTACGGCATCCGCCGCCGTTCCTGAACCGCTCTACACGGTGTGCGCGCGCCGCCGCCACTCCAGCAGGACCGCGGTGGCCGCCCCCACCCACAACACCACCGTCAGGATGCCGAGGGCGATATTGGTCACGTTGAGCCAGAAGGTCTGTGCATCGCTGAGGTCCACCACGCTCCACCTCCCCGGGAGGCCGGCCCGCGGGCAGTCCATCCCACCCGAACAGGAGCAAGATCCGTGCCGCGGCCGGAGAAACCGTGCGCGTCCCGATGTCGTTGTCGGACAGCCGGTTGCTGGCCTCCCGCCGGAGCCGCGGTGCGGCTGGGCGGGGCGCGTATGCCGGATTCGCCTACACGGTGTGGGGAAAAGCGACACGGGGATGTTTCGGGACGTTGAAATTACAATCGGGGGGTGAGCGTTCCATAAACGTCGGGAAACCCCGGCGGCCGCCCGTCGCCGCGAGGCCCCGTGACACTCGAAAGGAGACCGGGACATGACGAAGTTCGAGCTTCCCCCCCTGCCGTACGCGAAGGACGCCCTGGAGCCCTACTACGATGCGAAAACCGTGGAGCTCCACCACGACAAGCATCACCAGGGCTATGTCAACGGCCTCAACGCCGCGCTCGAGAAGCTGGCGGCGGCCCGCTCGGCGGGGGAGTACTCCCTGGTCAAGCACCTCGAGCGAGAGGTGGCGTTCCACGGCGGCGGCCACCTGCTGCACTCCATCTTCTGGACCAACATGAAGCCGGGTGGGGGAGGCGAGCCCTCGGGCGACCTCGGTGTCGCCATCGCACGTGAGTTCGGCAGCTTCGCGGCGTTCGCCGCGCACTTCCGTGCGGCCACCAACGCGGTCGAGGGCTCCGGCTGGGGCGTGCTCGCGTGCGATGCGGGCGGTGCCCTGGTGGTCCTCCAGGTCGAGAAGCACCAGAACCAGCTGCTCGCCGGGTGGACGCCGCTGCTGGTCGTGGACGTCTGGGAGCACGCCTATTACCTGAAGTACCAGAACCGCCGCGCCGAGTTCGTGGACGCGGTGATGGACCACCTGGTCAACTGGGACGACGTCGCCGAGCGGTTTCGCCGCGCCGGCGGGCGCTGACAGGGAGCCGGCGGCGTAGGGCGCCGGCGCCGCCGGCCGGCTGGCGGCACCGGCATGCCGGCGCTATAGTGCGCCGGCATGATTGAAGGCTCCGGCTCGTCGCGTGGTCGGTCGTGGCGCTGGCGCGCCGCTCTCCTGGGTGCGGTCCTCGTGGCGCTGGCCGCGGGGGGATGGGTGTCTGTCCGGGACCGCGGAGCGGGAGAGCTCAGGGTCGTGCTGGACACCGTCCCGGGCACCCTCGACCCCTACCACCACAACGAGGTGGTCACCTGGTCGGTGCTGTGCAACGTCTACGACGCCCTGGTCCAGTTCTCCCCGGAAATGCGGCTCCAGCCGGCGCTCGCGGTGTCCTGGCGCCAGCTCGATCCCACCCACGTGCGCTTCGATCTGCGCCGGGGGGTCCGCTTCCAGGACGGCTCCCCCTTCGGGGCGCCCGACGTCGTGGCCAGCTTCGAGCGGGCGCGGAACGACCCCGCCTCGAGGATCCGCCACCACCTTCTCGGCATCGTCTCCGTGACCGCGGTGAGCGACGACGTCGTGGTCGTGGAGACGGCGCACCCGGCGCCGACCCTCCTGAACAGGCTCGCGTTCCTCTTCATCATCCCGAGGAGCGAGGCGGGGGTGAAGGAGATCACCACACCGGTGGGCACCGGATCCTACCGCGTGGCGGGGCGTTCGCCGGACGGGACGCTGCACCTGGAGGCGTGGGACGGCTGGCACGGCCCCGCACCGATCCGCCGGGTGACGATGGCCTTCGTCGAGGACGTCGGGCGCCGGGTGGGCCTCTTCGCCGAGGGCCGGGCCGACATCGTCAACGGCATCCCCGACTCCGAGACGGCCGACATGCGGTTGCATCAGGGACGCCGGCTGGAACCCCTGCCGCGCATGGCCGTGCAGATCCTCGTGGTCGCGCCCGGTGCCGCCACCGGTGCGGCCCGGCGTGCGCTGGCGGATGCCCGTGTCCGCCGCGCCATGCTGCTGGCCATCGACCGGCGGAGAATGGTCAGCGCGGCACTCGGAGGCAATGGGACCGTCGCCTCGGAGTACGTCCACCCGGTGGTCAACGGCTACGACCCGACCCTGGCGCCGGTTCCGTACGAGCCTCAGGAGGCGCGGAGGCTCCTCGCCCAGGCCGGGTTCGCCGACGGCTTCGACGTGGAGCTCGGGCACGCCCCCATCGTGCCCGACATCGTGCACTCCCTGGTGCGGGACCTGGCGGCGGTGCGCATCCGGCTCCACCAGCGCAGCATGCCGTTCGCGGAGCTCATGGAGCGCTGCCGTGCCGGGACCATGCCCCTCGCCTACTACGCGCGGACCTGCACCACCGGGGACGCCTCGGACTTCCTCAATACGTTCGGCCACACCCGCGATCCCCTGCTCGGCTTCGGGAGCGAGAACTCCTCGGGCTACTCGAACCCCGCGGCGGACGCCCTCCTCGAGGCCGCCGACAGTGAGCTGGACGGCGTCCGGCGCCTGCGCCTGCTCCAGGACGCCCAGCGCCGCATGCTCGCAGACCTGCCGATCCTCCCGCTGACGGTGCGGTGGGGTTTCTGGGGCGCCTCGTCGAGGGTAGACGTGGCGATCCGGCACGACGACTGGCTGCGTCTCGCCGACTGCCGCTGGCGGGAGTGAGCGCCGGTTCGCCGCCGCCCAATCGGTTCGGACTCTCCGTGGGCTTCGCGACCGCCTCCCGGGTCCGCCGGGGGGCGGTGCGCTGCGAGGGCCCCGGAGGAGGGGAGGAAGCGGGCGGATCTTCATGATTCTTCCTGAGATGGGGCGGCTGTCCTGCCGGGCTTACACTGTCCCCAGGGAGATCCGATGGCGACCGGAGTCGAGCTGAGCGTGGTGATCGTCACGGTGGGGAGGCCCCGCCAGCTGCAGGTCACCCTCGAGGCCATGGAGGCGCTGGATCCCGCAACGCCGCCCTTCGAGGCCATCGTCGTCCTGGACGGGGCGGGTACGGAGAGCGGCGAGGTGGCCCGGCGTCCGCGGAACTACCCGGTGACGGTGCGCGAGCAGGTCCGCGCCGGCATCGGTCCGGCCAAGAACGTGGGGGCGCGCTGCGCGTCCGGTGGGCTGCTGCTCTTCCTCAACGACGACACGCGGCCGGCGGCCGGCTGCCTGCTCGCCCACGCCAGGGCCCAGGAGCGCCACGGCGACTGCATCGCCGTCGGGCACGTGGACTGGGAGCCCCGGCGTCCGGTCACGCGCTACATGGCGTGGCTGGCGCCCGCCGGCCACCAGTTCAACTACCGGCGGCTGCCGCCCCACGGGAGGATCGACTGGCGTTCCGTGTGGGGCCCCAACCTCGCGGTGCCGCGGACGTGGCTCCTCGACGAGCCCTTCGCTCCGGACCACCCCTTCATGGCAATGGAGGACTCGGAGTGGGGCTATCGGCAGGAACGCCGCGGCCGGCCCGCCGTCTACGTGCCCGACGCCCGCTGTCTCCACGACCACTATTACGGAGGGCCACGCGACTATCGTTCGAGGGCTCTGACCTCCGGCGCCGCCGCCCGGGCGACGGCAAGGCGCCATCCCGCCCTGGCAGCGGCTCTCGTCCTGCGCCCCGTGGCGGCGGCCAAGGCCGCCCTGCTGCTCGCCCTGCTCCCCTGGCGGTGGCGGCGCGAGACGCTGTGGGACCTGCACTACCGGTGGCACTACGTCGCGGGTCTGCTGTGGCCGTCCCTCGGCCAGCGACCGCGTTGAGGTCGGCGCGGGTCGGCCGCCGAGAACAGCTTCGCCTGCGCTACCATGTGCGGCAGTACCGGGAGGAGAGACATGAGCACTGCGGGGAAGGTCCTGACGCTGGCAGCGCTGGGAGGGCTCGCCCTCGTCGTGATGGGAGCGCGGGCCGCGGCGCAGACGCCGCCGTCTTCCGCGCCTGAGCGCGCGCCGGCGCTGGTCGGGCAGGCCGCGGGCGCCGGGGAGACCGGCTTCCCGTCCGTGACGGTCACGCCCGAGATGCGCGAGCACCAGCGCTGGATCGACGTGCTCTACTTCGCCGGGACGGCGTACAGCCTCCTCGCGCTGCTGGGGATCCTGGCCTTCGGGGTGTCGAGGCGGCTGCGCGACGCGGCGCTGCGCGTCACCAGCCGGCCGTTCCTGGCGGCCATGGTCTTCTTCGCCCTCTTCTCGGTGGTGCTCACCGTGGTGACCCTGCCCTTCGACGCCCTCTCGGGCTTCGTGGTACCCCACCGCTTCGACCTGTCCAACCAGTCCTTCGGGGCGTGGCTGTGGGAGCAGGGGAAGGGGCTCATCCTCGGCATCGTGCTTGGCGCACCGCTGGTCGCGCTCGCCCTCGCCGGCATCCGGCGGGTCCGCCGCTGGTGGCTGGCGCTGTGGCTGGGGACGGTGCCCATCACGGTGTTCCTGCTCCTCGTCGGCCCCGTTGTCCTCGACCCGGTGTTCAACCGGTTCGAGCCCCTCAAGGACCAGGTGCTCAAGGCCGAGATCCTCGATCTCGCCGCCCAGGCGGGCATCGAGGGCGGTCGTGTCTACGAGGTCGACAAGTCGAAGCAGACCAAGACCATGAACGCCTACGTCAACGGCATCGGGCCGACCAAGCGCATCGTGCTCTGGGACACCACCATCAAGGGGATGACCCGCGACGAGGTCCGCTTCGTGATGGCCCACGAGATGGCCCACTACGTCCTGCACCACGTCTGGAAGGAGGTTGGCTTCGTTCTGGCCCTGTTCCTGGCCGTGTTCTGGGCCGGGCAGCGTGGCGTCGAGTGGGCCACGCGCCGGTGGGGGAGGGCATGGGGGTTCGAGGTGCCCCACGACCCGGCGGCGTTCCCGCTCCTGCTGCTCGCCGTGAGCGTGGGTGTGTTCCTGGTGACGCCGGCCATCAACGGCGTGTCCCGCCACTTCGAGCACGAGGCGGATACCTTCGCCCTCGAGCTCACCCACCTCAACCGCGACGGCGCCCGGGCGTTCGTCAAGCTGGCCGAGAACAGCAAGGTGATGCCCGAGCCCTCGCCGTTCATCCGCTTCTGGCGGTACTCCCACCCTCCGCTCGCCGAGCGCATCGTGTTCTGCCGGGACTACCACCCCTGGACCGAGGGGCTCGCGAACCGCGTCTGGCAGGGCCACGCGGGCGGCAGCCTCCCGTCCGGGTCGTGACGTCCGCGCTGCGCCGGGGTCAGGGCTTCCGCTCGACCTCGATCACCGGGGAAGCCGGTCCCGCGGTGCCGTCCGCGGAGCGGTAGTTGACCCGGTAGACCAGTGGCCCCTTCTCCGGGGGTGTCATGTCGACGAGGTCGGTGGAGGGTGTGGGGCCCGCGACGACGAGCCACGTCTTGCCGTCCTCCCGGCGGCGCTGCAGCACCACGGTCAGGCCGGGCGGAACCTCGCCGACGTGCACGCGCACGTGGGGGAAGGGCGAGCCAGTGAGCGCGGCCTCCGGCTGCGGCGGCGCCGGGACCGGAGCGGGAAGGACCGACACGGTCACGGGGCCAGACGCCGCGGAGCGGTTACCGGAGGCGTCCACGGCGACCAGCCGGTACCAGTAGGTCTCCCCAGCGATGACGTGCTCGTCCGTGAAGGAGCGGGCGCCACCGGTGAGGGGCGCACCCACCACCAGCCCCTCCTCGGCCTCCGAGGCGCTCCGCAGGACGACGAACGAGTCGGTGCCCTCCGGCGGCGCCGCGGGTTCGAAGCCCAGCGAGACGACGCCGTCCGATCCGCTGGCGGAAGTGAACCGGGGCGGGTCGGGCGGTTCGAGGTCGGGCAGCACCGCCTCCACCTCGTCGCCGGCGGAGCTGACCTGGCTGTCGAACGCCACGGCGGCCACGCGGTAGCGGAAACGGGCGCCATCGCCCCGTCCCAGGTGGTCGTCGTACCGCGGCTCCGCCGTGAGCTGCTGGTTGAGCCGGCTCCAGCGGGTGTCCCCCGGGGCGATCCTCTCCACGTAGTAGCCGGCCACGGGCGCCGCCACGGCGGGCCACGTGAGCCGGACGCGGGTGCGGCCCACCTCCGCCTGGAGCCCCTTCACGGCGGGCGGAGGGCCGGCGTTGAGCGGCACCGCGCGGGCCGGGTCCGAGGGCGGGCCGGACTCGCCGCGAGGGTCCAGCGCCTGGACGCGGTAGTAGTAGGAGGAGCCGCCGCGCAAGCCGTCGTCGTCGAAGGCCCCCGTTCCCGCCGGGAGCGGTTTGGCGGTGATCACGGTGAAGGGCCCCTCGGCCATGGGGGCGCGGGAGACCGTGTAGCCGCTGGTGTGGGGGTTGGTGGAGGCCGTCCAGGTGAGGTGCGCGCCGTTGACCGTGCCCTCGGCCCGCAGGTCCAGCGGCGGGGACATGGCCTTGAGGTCGGGCACGAAGAGCCTGGTCTCGGCCCAGGCGCCGCCGCGGCCGAACAGGTCCACGCTCCGGACCCGGTACACCGCGTCGGCCTCTGTGGGTGCGAGGGGGTCCACGAAGGCAGGCTTGGTCGCGTCGCGGTTCACCGACGCGGGGAGGGGCCGCGGGGTGCGCAGCCCGATTCTGCCCTCGGGCGTGGTTCGCTCCACCGTGAACCCGATGAACGAGGTGGGGGTCCCACGGGGCGGATCCTCCCAGAACAGCTCGACGCCCTGCAGGGTGGGCCGGGCCCGGATCCCGGGCGGTGGAGGTGGCGGTGGGGGGACGACGGTGGGATCCACCTCCTCGGACTCGAAGCTGAAGAGAGGCTTCCCCGAGGCGCCGAGGGCGGTGATCCGGTAGCGGCAGCGCTGCGTCCCCGCCCCGGCGTCGTGCCACCGCAGCCCGAGGGCGAGACCGAAGGTGGGGTCGATGGCGGCCCGCAGCCCGAGCACCAGGTCGGCAGCGGAGCGCTCATCCTCGCTCATCGACCCCGCCGCCACCTGCCGGGCGAAGTCGGTGATCTGGGCGGCGTCGTCGGCGAGGGCCGCCATCGCCTGCTGGTCGGACCCGGGCCGCACGGCGTCCGCCAGCACCGTCGCGCGCCCCGCCGCCAGGCGTTCGACGCGCCAGCCGCCTGCCGGCCACGTGGTGCCTTCCGCCATCCAGAACAGGTCGACGGCGCCGGTCCCGTCGGGACAGGTGGCCACGGCGCCCGGCGCCTCGGCGGCCGGCGCCGCCGCGGCGAGCAGCAGGGCCGGTGTGAGAAGCAGCGCGCCGAGCAGGCGGCCGCGGACGGTTCGCGAAGTCGTGGCTCCCATGGTCGCTCCCTTCGGCGTCCCTCGCCTCAGATGTGGAAGTTGGCGCACTTCTTCACCGTCTTGAGGAGGAGGTCGAACTCGAAGCAGGCGTGGCACCCGAACGAGACCGGGTTCCACGCGGCGATGTTGACGCCCGCCGTGATGGTGGGGCCGATGCACAGCTTGCAGCAACAGGCTTCCGCGGAGACGCTGCCCTCCGCGTAGCCGGCGGCCTGGGGCCCAGCCGTGAGACTGACGCCGCCCTCGATGCGGCCGCTGATGTGGGCCGACAGCGGTCCCGCCGAACCTCCCATGTAGATCCCCACGCCGGCGCCGACGTACAGCCCCTGGCTGCCGATCTCGAGGTACCCGTCCGCGTCCGTGATGAAAAAGTGGCACGTGATGCGCGCTCCGTTGCGGTCACCGGCTTTGATGTACCACTCGCCGCCGCCGAAGTGGAGCCGCACGGCAGGCTGGGCCTCGGTGCCGAGCCCGAACGCGATGCTGCCGTTCATGACGTCGAAGCCGCCCCACAGCGCACCGTCGAAGGTGCCGCCCGCGTACTTGAAGTAGCCGTTGAGGGGCGCGCCGCCGCCGTGGTCGTTGGTGAGGAACCAGGCGTTGTAGTCGAGGCGTGACTCGAACGGCGAGGTCCGTACCGACAGCACGCCCCGGAACGTGTAGACGAAGCCGGGAGGCGCCCCCGCCGAGCCCGCCATCATCTCGGCGGAGAAGAGGTGACCCCCCTTCATGTCGGGCTGGACGCCGGCGATGGGGCCGGGGCTCTTGAGGGCGTCGGCGGAGAAGTTGTAGCCCATGCCACCGCCGATGGACATGAGCTGGAGGATGCCGGGCACCAGCACCGGGCCGGACGAGCCGAAGTCGAGGGTGGCCCGGGTGAGCCAGTAGTCCTGCCCGCTGTCGTCGTAGCCGAGGAGGAACTCCGCCTTGACTGGAGGCCCGCCGAACATGGACAGGTCCACCTCGCCGGAGTAGTGCGTCGAGTGGCTGCGGAAGAACGACGGGCGGATGCCCAGGGCGACGCTGGGGTTCCCCTCGGGGAACTCCACGGACAGGTCGAACGCGGAGGTGTGCGGGCCGCTGCCCTCGTAGGCGCTGCCCGACCAGGCGATGTCGTAGTTGATCTGGACGGGGGAGGAGGGCAGCTTGTCGGACAGGCGCGCGGTGGCGAAGACGGCCAGGTCGAGACGGCGCTGTTCGGAGGCGGTGACCTTCACCGAGTCGAGGTCGACGGGGGTGTCTCCGAGGTGCGCCGTCTGGCCCGACAGGGAGACGGTCTTCGAGTTCTGCTTCTCGGGGAAGGCGGCGCGGCCGTAGAAGTCGAACACCAGGTCGTTGACGCTGAAGGCGGCGAGGTCGCGGCCGTCGCCCTTGAGCTCGAAGTCGGCGGTGGACAACAGGCTCCAGCCCGGGATCCCGTCCACGCCGGTGAAGCGGATGTCCCTGGCCGTCATCGTGATGCGGTCGGGGTCCTCGCCGAAGGTGCGGGTCACCGTCGCGGTGCCGAAGGCGATGGCGAGGCCGTTCTCCGACAGCTCGACCCGGTTGCCCGGAGGGACGAGGTCCTCGTCGAGCCAGGGGTCGTGCACGGTGAAGCCGTTGTAGTACACGTGGAACGCGCCGCCGGAGGCGCTTCCGGTGATGGAGTCCCAGCGGATGCGGCCCTCCTTGTACGCGGTGTCGATCCCGTGGGGGATGTCGATGGCGCCGCACACGTCGCCGGAGTCGTCGAGGCCCCAGTCGGCGAAGGTCGTCTTCAACTGGCCGGGGTCGATCAGGTCGAAGGTGTACGGCAGGACGTGCAGGGCGCCGAAGTGGACGCCCATCCAGGCCTGGCCGGGGCCGCCCGAGCACTTTGCCGACGCGCCCTCACCCCGCGTCGGACTCCAGTCGACGGCGATGTGGTCCGAGGAGATGACGAAGGGCACGATGCCGAGGGTGCTCTCCGGCAGCGTCAGCGGCGTGCCGTCGACGCCCTCGTCCACGTACCAGTCGCCGTCCGGGCCCAGCGGCGCCCGGACCTCCCAGGTGGGGGGGCCGCCGCCGTCGGAGCGCCGGAGGGTGTTGCGCACGGGCTGCAGGGCGGCGGTCATCTCGAGCGGGTTCGCCGGTCCCGCCTGCCCTTGAAGGGTCTCGATGTGGCCGTCGACACCGTGGGCGGCGACGGGGAGGTCCCCCGGGCCTGCGTGGACGGCGATCTCGCCCTCCTCCACGGTCACCAGCTCGGCGACCTTCCAGCCGTCGATGGGGACGATCACGAGGGCCAGGTTCTGCTGGACGTCGGCGCTCGCCCAGTACTTCAGGAGCACCTTGCCCCGGCCCGAGAAGCGGCCCGTCCCAGGGTCGGCCTGCACGTTGCCCTGGAGGCCCGTCACCCGGAACGGTCCCTGGGAGGTGGGAAAGTCAAAGGAGCACGGCTGCTCGGGGTCGGCCGACGCGACCTTGTACCGCGACGCGGAGGAGGTCACGAAGAAGGGCTTCGCCAGCGTGAGGTGGACGAGGGCGGCGTGGTCCTGGCCGAGGCTTCCCAGGTAGCTCACCGTGGGGAGCCCCTGCGGGGCCTGCGTTGTGGCGCCCAGCAGTCCGACGGGTTGCGGGCTCAGCGAGAGGACCGCCTGGGCGTAGGCGAGGTCGTCGGCGTCGCCGGAACCCCCCGCGTCGTGCCTGGCGATGATCCGGGCGGCGCGCTCGAACTCCGTCTGGGTCGTCTTGGGCACCACCAGCGCCTCGACGGTGACCACGTGGTCGCCGATGGGCGCCACGGGGAGCACTGGCGAGGTGAGCTGCACCGTGCCCGTCCTCGGTGGCGGCCAGGTGGAGGGGTCGCCCGTCAGCTCGGCCTGGCTGCGGGGCTCGGAGGCCACCGACTGGTCGGGCATGGTGAAGCGTTCGCCGTCCACCACCCAGGTGATCCGGACCCATCCCGAGCCCACGAAGGTGAGCTCGGCCTGGGCCACGACGGCCTCGTCGCAGCTGCTCACCAGGAAGTACGGTGGCGGCGGCGCGATCACGGCGGCGCCGCTGGGCAGCGGCGAGACGGCCTTGTAGGGCGGGTAGCCGGTGACGGCGACGGACTCCAGCTTGAGCGGACCCGCCGCGGCGGGGTCCACCCGCTCGGAGATGGTGACGGTGGTGCAGTAGACGGGATGAAGGCGCGCGGCGACGTCCTGCGCCTGCCGGAACGCCTCGGAGAACTGGACGCTCGCGGTCGCGGTGGTGGTGCCCGCCAGACGCGCGGCGGGGGACTGGGTCGTGAGGCTGCCCCCGGCCGTCGCGGCTCCGGCGGTGCCGCCTCGGGGCGCCGCCGAGGGGCCCGGGCCCGCCTGGGAGGTGGCCACGGCCAGGTAGGGCGAGGCGTCCGCGCCGTCGATGGCGACGCCGAGACTGGCCAGGTTCACCTTCTGGGCGTCGTCGCCGGACATCACGAAGAGGCGCACCGTGAACGTCCCGGGGCGGGTGAAGACGTGCTTCGGCATGGGCGGGCAGAAGTCGTCGAAGTGGACCTTCCCTCCGACGGCCTCTTCGAGCTTCTCGCCTGGGATGCAGTCGTTGCGGTCGGGAAGACGCAGCTCCACCGAGCGGTTCCACTCCACCGCGCCGTGGGCGGGAAGGACGACGGTGACCGGCTCCACCGTGCCGTCACCCCAGTCGACGAACAGGTTGTCGAACGAGAAGGACTCGACGACGGCGTACACGCCCTCGGGCAGGTTCGACTGCATGAACACCTGGGGATGGGACGCGTACGGCGAGCTCGCCAGCGTGAACGACCCGTTGCCCACCATCTCGAAGGGGTCCCCGGCGTAGTGGTTGGGATCGTCGTTGGGCCCCTCGGTGCCGTCGGGCAGGAGCACCTTGTGGTGGGCGCCGGTCTCGACGAGGAACGGCGCGTCCTTGGCCGCGGACGAGCACGTGGTGCCGAGGGGGCGGGACGGCAGGCGGAGCGGCCACCTGCCCGAGCGCTCCACCTCGACCTGGATCCTTCCGTCGGCCCCCGGCGGGGGCAACGTCTGCCCCGGCGCCGGAACGGTGCACGCCGCAGTGCAGCTCTTGAACCCGATCACCTGCCAGAACATGTCGGCGTCGCCCATGCCGAGCGCGTCGAGGATCGAGTCCTCGTCGAAGGCGCGCGCGCTTCCGGCGACGAGGTTCCCCGGCCCGGCCTGGCTGAGGCTCGCCGCGGCGCCCTGGCCGCCCGGTGTCGAGGTTCCGTAGACGCCGGCGGGAAGCTGCAGCTGCCCGCCGCCGCCCGTGAACAGCGCTCCGGGCAGGGACGCCGACGTGGTGGCGTAGCCGTTGGGGGCGGCGGGCCCCACACCCCCGGCGAGGTTGGGAACGGCCAGGGGCTGCGCCGTCGCCTGGCCCGGGCGGGCCACGGTGGGGAGCGGCTCCCGGGTGGCCTCGAGGAGCCTGGCGACGAAGGCGCCGTCGGGGCGGAAGTACGTTGGCGCGAAGGCCACCGGGCCGCTCATGCCCATGAGCGAGACCGGCGCGATGCGCTGGACCACCGACGGATCGGTCTTTCCGCGCTTGAAGAAGCGGATCTCGTAGCTGTCCGCCGTGCCGGGGTTTGCCTCCCGCCACTCGAAGGCGGTGTCGTCGTCGAGGAGTGGCACGGGATAGACGGTGGTGAGGTCGCCCTGGCGCACGTTTCCCCACTCCGGCTGCTGGAGGTTCACGGTGCCCTTCGCCTCGGTCAGCGTCACGGTCTCCGCGCACTGGATCTTCGGCCTGGGGACGACTGCCAGGGGCGAGAGCCGGACGAGGAGCCCGCCGGGCCCGCGGTTGCGGCCGGTGGCGTTGGAGGCCTCGGCGAGGTGCGTGCCGATGGGCGCGACGGGATCGACGGTGATCCGCAACCGGGCCTGGGTCGGAGACACCGCGTACAGGGGGCCGACTGCGGTGACGCCGATGCCGAAGGAGACGCGGGTGTCGGGCGTGAAGTTCCGCCCCACGAGCTGCAGCTCCGCCTCGGCTCCGGGCCTGAGCTCGCCCGGTGACACCAGGTCCACCCGAGGGCCGACGACCTCCTCGGTGGGCCGGGGAGGCAGGACCACGAGGGCGAGGGCCGCGGAGCGCGGAGCGGCCACGCCGCGAGCCGTGCCGGTGAAGCTCACCTCGACGCCGCCTGGCGGGCGCCGGCGCGTCGTGGACACGTGCACCGTCCGGGGGGCGCCGGAGGTCAGGGTGAAGGACGGGGGCTCGACGGCCACGCCGGCGGGCGCGGAGGCCACGACCTGGACGCTGCCCGTGAAGCCGTTCAGCGCGGTCGCCCGAACCACGGCGTCCAGGCCGTCGCCCGCATGGACCTGGGCGCGGGGCGGCTGCACGTCGAGCTGGAAGTCGGGGCCCGCCGTGACGGTGAGGGTCAGCGTGAGGGTCCTTGCCACCCCCGTCGAGGGCCTGAAGGTGACCGTGAGGGGATAGGAGCCGGGCGGGGCCCCGGGAGCGACGGCGATGGCGAGCTCGACCGGTGCGAGCGCCGGCGGCTGGATCGTCGCCGGTTGCCCGGACACCGTGACGCCGGCGGGGACGCCGCCGACGGACACGGTCACGGGAACAGAGGTGAAGCAGTCGTTCCCCTGGACGGCCGCCTGGACGGTGCGGCGGGCGCCGGAGGCCTGCACGACCACGGTGGAGGGGGACAGGGAGGGCGTCCACTCGGGGTCTGCCACGATGACGGGGATGCTCTCGGTCCGCTGGATGCCGGCGGTGGCGTCGGCCAGGGAGAGGGCCAGGGCGGTCGGGCCCGGAGCGGCGCCGGCGGCGGAGACCGAGAACGTCACCGTCTCGGCGGGGGGCAGCACGGCGCGCGGAATCGCGGTGGGGCTCACCGTCAGGCCCGGCGGCACGGCGCGCCAGCTCAGAGCCGGCGTGCCCGAGTAGCCACCTCCGGGCGTCACCGTCAGCGTGCCGCGGGCCGGCGGGCCGCCGTTGCACACGCGGAGGGGCGACGGGCTCACCGTGGTGGCGAGGGTGCCCGGCACCCGCGTGACCGTGACCGCGACGCGGACCCGCTGCGCGGTTCCGGGAAGCGGCTCGAAGATCACCTCGAGGGGGTAGGTGCCAGCGGCCGCGGAGGCGCCGGCGGCGACCGTGAACCGGACGGGCGCCCAGGCGGGAGGCGTCGTCTCGGCGTCGGCGGGCGCCACGGTGATGTTCGCCGGGACACCGGCCACCCGGACGTGGACCGTCCGGGGGGAGAAGCAGGAGGGCGCGGTGAGCGAGGCGGAGAGCGTGCCGGCGGGACCGCCGGCCTGGAGGGTGAGCGCCGCCGGGGCGACCGCGGGAGTGTAGCTGCTGGCCTCGACGGTCACCGGGAGCGAGAACGTCCGGGAGCCGGCGCCGCCGGAGGCCGCCACGCGCAGCGTCAGCGTGGCCGTCCCGGGGGCGGCGCCCTGGGCGCGCACCGTGAAGCCCAGCGTGCGGGCCGGGGGCAGGGCGGTCTCGGGGAACCGGGAGGGCTCGACGGAGAGCCCCGCCGGCACGTTGATCCAGGAGGCCGAGACGCTGCCTCTGAAGCCGGCCTCCGGCTCGAGGACCACCGAGCCCTGCACGGGCGGCCCGCCGTCGCAGACCCGAAGGGGCGAGGGGGCGAACCGGGCCGCGACGGTTCCGGTGGGTGCGCTGACCACGACCTGCACGCGGAACTGCTTCTTGAGGTCGCCGGAGGGCGATCTGCCCTCCAGGTCGCCGCGGTAGGTGCCCGGAACGGCTCCGGGGCCGAGGGTGAAGGGGAACGTCACCGGGGAGAAGGACGTGCCGGTCCTGGAGGCGGTGCGGGGGCCGCCCGTGCTCACGAACCCCGGCAGTCCCTGGAAGGTGTACGTCAGCTGCGTGAACGGCAGCCCGGGATCCGCGGTGGTGGTCACCGTGACCGGCGCCGCGGGGCCCCCGATGGTGAGCTGCACGGGAAGGGGCGAGATCAGGGCCTGGAACGAGGCCGGCGCGGCGGCGACCACGACGATGGTCAGTGTCGCGTTGCCGGCCGCGAAGGTGCCGTCCGCCACGTTGACGCGGTAGGTGCCCGGCGCCGCCGCCGTCGACGCCTGGATGCGGAACGAGCCCGTTCCCCGGGTGGGGAGCACCATCAGCGCGTTGGCGCTCGAGCCCTGGTAGGCGTAGGTGGCCGGCGACGGCACCGTGGTCAGGCCCGGCGGCAGCGTGCGGAAGAACAGCCTGCCGCTCCCGGAGGACGACTGGTGAGGGATGTCCACCGTGACGGTCACCGGTGCGCCGGTCGTGCCGGCCTGGAGCGATACGGCGGCCGGCGACAACGTCAGGGTCGCCGAGGCCCCGGCCGCGACGAGCAGGCCGAGGAGCACCGAGAGCACCTGGGAGCGGACTCGCATCGTCTTCCTCCTCATCCTCGTCCGACCGGTCCACCTACCGCCACGGACCAGCGGGGCGGTCGGGGGCGAGACAGGCCATGGGGACCCCCGGCGCGGTCCCGGGCGCCGGCCCGAAAGGCGTCACCTGCGGCGCGGGTCCGGCGGTCCCCGACCCCGCGGTCCAGTGGAAGCTCAGGGCGGCGCCGAGGCGGCGCGTGAAGCCGGGCGAGGGTGCTCCGGACATCCGGCTGCGCATCCACGCCCCGGACACCTGGACGGTCAGGAACCGGCCGATCACGGGCGGCGTCCAGCTCACCAGCGCCTGGTACTGCTCGGTGACGGTGGTGGAGTCGTTGAGGTCCGTCGCCGTCCGGCTGTAGGTGGCCAGCGGCTGGACCACGAGACCGATGGAGCGGAGCGTCCAGGTGGGCTGGATCGTGAGCAGCGTCTGGTCGGTCCGCGAGGCGGCGGTGGAGTCCATCCGCGTGGCGGACACGATGCCGAACAGGGTGAAGCTGTCGGAGATCCGGCCCGAGGCGGACAGGGCCGCGTTCTTGGTCGTCGAGTCCGCGGTGGGGTTGAGGCCGTCGCTGAAGTCCTGCCAGCTCAGGGTCTGGTTGAGGCTGAACCGGCCCAGGGTCTCGGTCAGCGTGGCGTTGACGCCGCTGAAGGTGCTGTCGGCGCCGGGCAGCGAGGCGGCCGGATCGGCGGCCGCCGAGATGGCCGTCGTGTTGCCTCCCACCATGAACATGACCTTCGAGCCCAGGATGGTGGTGAACTGGACGGCGCCGCCCTTCTCCTCGGCCTTGGTGTTGGTGGTGCCGGAGGTGTTGCCGCCCTCCACGTAGCGGAGCTGGGCCGAGACGGACGATCTCCCGAATGCGGCGTTGAGCTGAAGGTCCGCGCCCTGCCGGTCGCTGACCCCGCCCGCCGTGAAGCCGCGATTGGCCGGGTTGACGAAGTTCGCGTCGGTGCGTCGGATATTGAGGGCGTAGGACAGCCACTGGAGCTGGCCGGCGAAGCCGAGGCGGAACGCGGTGCCGCTCCGCTCTCCGATGGCCGAGCCCGGGTTGGGCGTGTAGCGGCCGTGGGCCGCCTCGAAGGTGATCTGCAGGGCGGAGGACACGAGGATGCGTCCCAGCGCTCCGTAGAGGGTGCCGTCTCCCCCCGTGGAGTTGGCTCCCGGCTGGTCCTCGACCTTCATCGCGACGGCTCTCAGCAGGACGTTCTTCCAGGACTCCGGGGTCTCGATGGCCGCGGCCTTGAGATCCTGCTGGGGGCCGGCGGTCCCGCTGACCACCCCGGGCGGGGCGCTGGTGAAGGTGTGGTAGACGGAGAGCCCTCCGAGAGGCGAGCTGATCCGCGCGCCGGCCGCGCCCCGCGCGACTCCGGTGGTCATCAGCTCGGATCCCTCCGCGAACCGCGGGACCGAGAAGCCCACCGTGAGCTCCTCCCTGGTGTCGCCCTGACGGGCGCCCGCGTCGACGAGCCAGTTGCGGCTCTCCTGCACCGTGCTGTGGGGATCGTCGAGCTCGTGCCTGCCCACCACGTCGGCCGTGGCCCGGACGAAGGCGCGGCCGCCGTCCACGTCGGTCTGCAGGCTGACCTCTGCGGTGGCGTTGTCGCCGCCGCCCGCGTCGGCGTCGGACGCGGTCACGGTTCCCTGGGTGAGGAGGACCCAGTCGGCGCTCTTCGGTGCGGCGGGCGGCGACGGCTTCCCGGGGGCCGCGGCGGGTTCGCCTCCGCCGGTGGGCGGCGCCGGAGCGGGGGCCGGCGGCGCGGACGCGGCCGCCTCAACGGCGAACGTCCAGGTACTCTCGGCGTCCTTGCCGAGGACCAGGCGGACGGTGTGCGTCCCCGGGTCCAGCGGAATGAGGCTGTCGTAGGTCACCGCGCCCGGCCTCCATCGGCTCACCTGGCTCACGTCGGTGCCGTCCACGAGGAGCACCGCGGTCCCCATGGCGACGTCGCCGTTCCAGCGGGCCGCGATGCGCGGCTGCTCGGTGGTGACCCTGGCGCCGTCGGGGGGGCTCACCGACTGCACGCTGGGAGGTGCGGCGGCCAGGCGTGGGCCCGTCCCGGTGTCGCGGGGAACGGCGCTCACCGTCACCGGAGCCGGGCTCGAGGCGCCGAGCCGCCGGCCGCCGGGAGCGAGGGCGGTCACCCGCACCCGGAGAGGGCCTTCGCCCAGTGCGGCGAGGGCCGGAACCAGGTACTCCTGGGCCGCGGTGAGCGCCTGGAACACCACCGTGTCCTCGGGCCCGCGGAGGATCTCCACCCTGTAGAGCAGTCCGGGAGAGCCGCCGCTCCAGCTCAGGCGGAGGCGGCCCGACGCGGGGTCCCTCCCGGTGGGGCCGAGCTCGGGGACCACGGAGGCGGGGAGCACCACCAGGCGCCGAGCGGCCGTCGCCTTGCCGGGCACGCCGTTGGGGAACAGCGCCCGGACCCGCCAGCGATGGACGCCGGGGCCGAGCTCTGCGAGCTGCTCCGGCGTCGGCCGCCAGTGCGTGTCGGCCGTCCTGAAGACGAGGGGCCACAGCGGCGCTTCGCGGACGATCTCCACCGCATAGGCCTCGGCTCCGGGGACCACGGACCACCGGAACAGCGGCGCCGCCGTCACCACGAGGCCGTCCTCCGGAGCGAAGAGGCGGAGCTTGGAGGCCTGGGCGACGGTGCGGACCACGGTGATCGAGGCGACCTCGCCGGTGGCGGGTGTCTCGATGGCGAGGTCGAGGGTGTGGCTGCCGAGCACCGACGGCGGAATCGGCACCAGGGCGCGGACGTCCACGGGGTTGCCCGCCACGGCGGTGACCACGAAGCGGTCGAACGGGACACCGTCGAGGCGCCACGTGCCCACCACCGTGCCCGTCCCGGTGGTGGCGAGCAGGCCGCGGGGGAGGACCACCTCGTCGGTGGCGACGAGAGTGCCCGGCATGGGGTACACGATGGCGATGGACGTGATCGACAACGGCGCCGCCATCGAGCTCTGCGGGTAGACGAGCAGGGTGGCGGGCGGCTCGGAGGCGCCGCCGTCGGCGTTGCGCAGGGTGAGCGTGACCGGCCCGGGGCGGCTCTCGGCCCGGACCGAGAGAGTGACGCGGGCGAGGCTCGGGGACAGCACCGTGGTGCCGTGGACGGCGACGGCCGGGTCGGAGCTCGCCGCCATCGCCCCGGGCCGGAAGTTGGAGCCTTCCAGGGTCACGACCGCGTTGGCCACGCCGGTGGCCAGGGACGAGGGGGTCACGCGGGTGATCAGAGGCGGCCGCGGCGTGATCGTCACCGTGACGGGGTTCGATGTCTGCCCCGTGGGGTTTGTCACCCTCAGCATCCGGGGCCCGGCGGCGGCGCCGGACGCCGCCGCCGCGGTGAAGCGGAGCTCCGCGGCCGAGACGACCTCCACGGCCGAGATGGACAGCCCCGGCGGCGTGGCGGCGACCGTCGCGCCCTCTCTGAAGTTCGCGCCGGTAACCGTGAACGGAACACCGGCCGCGCCCTCCAGGATGCTCGCCGGCATCACCGACGCCAGCACCGGCGAGGGTGGCGGCGTCACGGACAGGGTGACCGGGTTCGAGGTCTGCCCGTCCGGATTCGTGACCGTGATGGAGCGCGGGCCCGCCGCGGCGCTGAGAGCGGCCGAGGCCGAGAAGGTGAGCTGGGAGCCCGAGACCACCTGGACGTCGGCGGCGACGACGCCCGAGGCCGACACGGCCACCGTGGCGCCGGGGAGGAAGCCGCTGCCCGCGAGGGCGAAGGGCACGCCGGAGGCGCCCTGCTCGATCGTGGCCGGAACGAGGGAGGTGAGGACGGGTGGGGGCGGAGCGACAACCGTGAGCGCGACCGGGTTGGAGGACCGGCCGTCGGGGTTCGTGACGGTGACCGTCCGGCCGCCCAGGGCGGCGTCCACCGCGGCCGCCCCGGTGAACTGGATCAGGTTCGCGGATGCCACCTGGACCTGGGACACGGTGACGCCGGTGCCGCTGATCTCGACCGTCGCCCCCGTCTGGAATCCGGTCCCGCTCAGGGTGAACAGGAGGGCCGAGGTGCCGCGGGCGATGGAGCTCGGGGTCAGGGAGCGCAGGGTGGGGGCGGGGGCCGCCTGGACCACCACCGCCATCGGGAAGGTCTTCAACGTGGCGCCGCCGGCATCGCTCGCCACCAGGGTCCCGCCGTAGGTCCCCGGGGGTGCGGTGGCCGAAGCGGTGAAGCCGAAGGTCACCGCCGGGTAGACGGCCGCCGACGGGGGCGCCGTGCTGGTCTGTGCGGCGCCCGTGTCGATGAACGAGGGGAACCCGGTGAAGCTGTACACGAGAGGGTTCGTGGCGAACCCCGGATCCGCGGTCGTCGTGACGGTCACCGGGACCGGGGCTCCCCCCGGGGTGAGCGTGGCCGGGTTCGGGATCGCGGTGGCGGTGAGGCTCGGGGTCGCGACCACCAGGGTCATCGTGCCCGAGCCCGCCGTCGCCTTGGTCGGAGTGGTGTGGCTGTCGAGGAGCGTCAGGGTGTAGGTTCCCGGAGCCACCGACGCGGGCACGGCGATCTGGAACGTCGTGGAGGTGGAGGTCGACACCGGGAGGAAGGCGTAGGTCACCGGGTCCGGCACGGTGGTGGCCCCGGCCGGGAGCCGCAGGACCTGGACCGTGTCGCTGCCGCCGGTCTCGGCTCCCGCATAGGTGAGGGTCAGCATCACCGGCGCGCTGGTCTGGCTCGGATACACGGTGACCACGGGGGGGCTCGCCGTGATGGCGGCGCCGGCCGATGCAACGGCGCAGAGCGCGACGGAGACGAGGGCAGCGGTTCGGGTCAGGGTCCTCATGAGTCCTCCACGGCGGTGCATTCGCCCCCGGCCCGATACCCGGATCGGGGAGAGGGTGGGCGCCTTGGAACATGATCCGCCTGAAACGGTGCAGACCCGCCGGTGACGGGCCGGTCACGCAGTGTCATTGGTGCTGACTCTGCCCTGTTGTTCGGGTGAAGTCAGGAGAATGCGGTAAGATTTCTGTAAGAAACTCTTTGTGATGCGTACCTGGGACGTCTCCTTCGACCGTTTCCGCCTCGACCGCGCCAACGAGCGACTGCTCCGCGACGGTGCGGAGGTGGCGCTGACGCCGAAGGCTTACGCGGTCCTGGAGTTCCTGCTCCAGCGCGCAGGAAGCCTGGTCCGCAAGGCGGAGATCCTCGACGCGCTCTGGCCCGACGCCCCGGTGGGCGATGCCGTCCTCAAGTTCAACGTGGCCCAGCTCCGCCGGGCGCTGGGCGACGACGCCTGGAACCCCCGCTTCATCGAGACGGTGCACCGTCGCGGCTACCGCTTCGTCGCCCCCCTCGGTCCGTCGCCGGCAGACGTTGTGGGGGTTGCCGGAGTTGCCGGAGGCCAGGGCGGCGAGCCGGGACTTCCGGGGCTGGTGGGCCGAGAGGCCGAGATCGAGCGTCTCGGCGCCCTCGTGGAGGCCGCGCGCCGTGGCATGCGCTCCGTCGTCCTGGTGACCGGGCCCGCCGGGATCGGCAAGACCGCCCTCGTGGAGGCCCTCCTCCAGCGCGTCTCGCACGAGCCCGGCGTGATGGCCGCGCGCGGCGACTGCTCCCCCGTGTCGCTGCGCGCGTACGGCCAGAGCAGCCTCCCCGTCGTGCGCGCCCTGACGCAGATCTGCCGGGGGCCGCAGGGAGTGGTGGCCCGGGAGGTGGTGCGCAGGACGGCTCCGACATGGTGCGACAAGATGCCGTGGATGGTCGCCCACGACGACCGCGACCGGCTCGCGGGCGAGGTGATGTCGGCGCCCCGTTCCCGGCTCCTCCGCGAGCTGTGCGAGCTCGTCCGGCAGCTGTCCGCGATCTCTCCGCTGGTCCTGGTGTTCGAGGACCTTCACTGGGCCGACCGTGCCACTCTCGAGGCGTTCGAGGCCGTGGCGCGGGTCGGCCACGGGGCGCGTCTCCTCCTCCTCGGCACCTGCCGCCCGGGAAGCGACGACGGAGCGGAGGCACCGCTGGCCCGGCTGCAGCACGAGCTCCAGCCGTGTCAGGGCTTCTCCCGCATGGAGCTCTCGCTCCTGGACGAGGCCGCGGTGCGGGCGCTCCTCGACCGGCGCTTCCCGGGATCGGGGGCGGGCGAGGCGCTGGCGGGCCCCGTTCTCCAGGTCACCGAGGGGTTGCCCCTGTTCGTCGGCAGCGTCGTGGACGATCTTCTCGAGAAGGGGGCGATCCGGCACCGCGACGGGCGATGGATGATCGCCGGGGAAGCCGGGACGGCGGCGCTCACCATGCCGGACGGCGTCCGGAGCATGATCTCGACGAGGCTCGGCCAGTTGGGCGCCCAGAGCCGGGCCATCCTCGAGGTGGCCGCGGTGGCAGGGAGCTCCTTTCCCTCCACGGTGGTCTCACACGCCCTGGGCCTCGATCTCCTCGCCGCGGAGCTGGCCTGCGAGGCGCTGGTGGACGGCGCCCAGCTCCTCGTCCGGGACAGCGTCACCCCCTGGGCTGACGGCACGGTGGTGGGACGCTACCGGTTCGCTCACAGCCTGGAGCGCACCGTGGCGCTGGAGTCCGTCGGCGCGGACCGTCGCCGGGAGCTCCACCGGCTCGTCGCCCGGTGCCTGGAGGAGGGTGCGGCCACCGGGGACGCCGCCGACGCCGTGGAGCTCGCGTGGCACTTCGAATGCGCCGGCAACGGCGGCGACGCGGTCCGGTACGCCCTTGCCGCGGCGCGGAGCGCCCTGGCGGCGAGCGAGCCTCGCGTGGCACTGGACATCGTGAACCACGCGCTGGACGTGCTGGCCGGTACGGCCGCCGGCGGGGCCGCCCGGGAGGCGGAGCTGCGCACCGTCCGGGGCCTGGCGGCGCGGCTGGCCGGGGACTTCTCCGCCGCCGCCGGCGATCTCGAGGCGGCCGCGGACCTCGCCCGGAAGGCCCGGCGGCGGGACCTCGGTGTCACCGCCCTGCTCCACCTCTCCACGGTGCTGTTCTGGCTCGACCGGCCCGCCTGCATCCAGGCGGCGCTGCGCGCCCGCGAGTGCAGCACCGGCGGCTCGGGCGCGACCCCGGCCGCGACGGGCGGCGTTCGTCTCGAGGACGACGCACGGGGTGCGTCGGCGGCGCTGGAAGCGGCCCGCCGCATCGGGGACCACGAGCTCGCTCAGCTGTGGCGCGCGCTCGGAGCGCCGCACGCGATCCTCCGAGGCGACTACGCCGCCGCGTGCGAGGACGCCGCGGCGGGCCTTCGCGCGTGCCTCGACGCCCGCGACGCCTTCCACCACATGCTGTGCCGCCTCGACCTCGGGTGGGCCCTGTTCTATGCCGGCCGCTGGGGTGAGGCGCTGGGCCTCGTTCTCGACGGTGTCGAGATCGCCACGCGCAACGCCTCGGAGCGGACGCTGTTCAGCTTCGAGGTCCTGGCCCTCTGGCTGCACC
The DNA here is from genome assembly GCA_963751245.1 of uncultured Acidobacteriota bacterium. Classification (GTDB taxonomy): domain Bacteria; phylum Acidobacteriota; class Thermoanaerobaculia; order Thermoanaerobaculales; family Thermoanaerobaculaceae; genus CAVVTR01. The sequence continues at coordinate 442,998 of CAVVTR010000009.1, forward strand.
ACCATCTCCACGACCGCTCCGGTGCCGCGCACTTCGGCCGCCGTCTCGGGGTACGTGCCGGCGCCCTCCCCCTCGACCCCTTCACCGCCGAGATGGTGCGGTCAGTCTCCGGCCTCGGCGAGGGCAGGGTCGAGGCGTTCCTGCGCGGCACCCATCACCTGGCAGGTGTGCTCGCCGCCACGGGGATGGCGACGGACTGGCTGTTGGTCCTGCCGATGCAGGTCGAGGCTCTCGACCTCGCCGTCGCCGGAGGCAACGCTTCCGCCATGTCCGACGAGGCTGCCCGTCTCGAGGACCTCGCGACTGTGTCGAACGACCCGGTTCACCTGGCACTGGCGGCGCGAGGCCGGGCCGAGGCGGCCCTGGCGCTCGGGCGCCTCCGGCAGGCGGAGACTCAGCTGGAGCGTGCCGAGGAATTCCAGGGCGCGCTGGACGCACCTGTCGCACGGCACCGGGTCGCGCAGACCGCCGCGCGGCTCCACGGGGTCCGGGGCCGGGCCGGAGACGAGGCCCGGGCGTGGGACCGGGCCGCCCGCGCGCTCCTGGGCCTGGCGCGCTCCCTCGGGGACTTCGCTGTGGCAAGGAACCGCTTCCTCGCCGCTCCCGCCGTCACCGGGGTGCTGCGCGAGGCGCGACGGTGCGGGGAAGTCGCGGCGTCACCGGAGTGAGATCAGACCTCCTCGCCGGATTCGGCGGAGGCCGGGTGCCAGAGGTTCTTCTCCTGCAGGACCGCGTCGGCCGCCTCGACGGCCTTGTGGAACTCGTCCCACAGCTCGGGGGTCACCGTGACGCCCTTCTTGGTGGGCTGCAGGTCGTCGGCGTCGTCGCTCTCGAAGAAGAGACGGATGTCCACGTAGGTCCGGCCCTTGAACGTGCTCAGCGAGACCCGGAGAGTCTCGGTGGAGTTGCGCTTGATCTCGTACAGAACCTTGCGGTCGTCTGCCATTCATTCCTCCTCAGATGGCCGGAGTGTAGCCCATACCCCGGCGGTGCGGCCTGCGCTACCCTGGACCCGGCGCCGCCCGCGGGGGCGGCGGCCGGAAAGGGCTTCCACCATGGAACCTCGTGAACACCCCGTCATCATCCCGCCCGCCGGCGCCGAGGCGAAGCCCGTCGCCAGGGCCCGCGGGGCCCGCATGGCGGTCCTCGTCGGCCCGCAGCTCGCGAGCCCGCGGTTCATCACGCGCCGCTTCCTCCTCGCTCCGGGGGGGTACATCCCGGCGCACCTCCACGACACCATCGAGCACGAGCAGGTGATGGTCCGCGGAGAGATGGTCCTCGGCCTCGGCGGCGAGCGGCGGGTGGTTCGCGCCGGGGACGCCATGCTGATCCCCGCCGGGACGCCGCACTCCTACGAGAACACCGGCAGCGAGGAGGCGGAGTTCATCTGCGTCGTGCCCGCCACCGCGGACTACGCCACCGAGTGGCTGGAGGACCCGCCCGAGGGCGCGAATCCCGGCTGAGCGCGGCGTCAGGGGGTGGCCGGCGCCACGCGGCGCACCACGTCCAGGATCGTGCCGTCGTCGGCCTTGACGATCTCCACCACGTCGTCGGTGAGCTCGGGCTCGGGCATCAGCGGCCCCAGCTTGCGCGCCTTCGCGGCGGCCTTGGCGGCGAGCTCCTCCATGCCGATGAGGGCGAGCCCGGCGGCGGACGCGTTGTCGCGCAGCGCCGCCACGTAGGGTGAGGGCGAGGACGGGTTGACGACGGCGTCCTCCTCGGTGATGACCACGTCCACCAGCTCTCCCGGCATGGTCACGGTGTTGACCCGCTCGCGGATCGACGGGAACGCCTGGCCGCGCCGGCGCGAGAAGCCCGCCAGGGTGGTGAAGATGATGGTCATCTTCGACCGGCCCACGTTGGGTCCGCCGCCGATGCCGCCCACGTAGCGCCCGTCGTAACCGGTGACCGTGTTGACGTTGAAGTCCGTGTCGATCTCGGCGCAGGACAGCAGCGCGAAGTCGAGGAGCGGCGTCAGCGTCCCCTTGCAGCCCAGGTTGGCGTAGAGGGAGGTGGTCACCTCCTGGTGGCCGGGGTCGTTGAGGAGGGAGTCGAAGACCTCGTCGGTGGGCTGGAAGCACTGCCCGTGGAGGATGAGCTCCACCGCTCCCCGCCGCAGCATGTCCACGTGGATCTGCGTGATCCCGCCGATGGTGAAGGAGGCCTTGAGACCCTCGGCGACGAAGTGGTCGGAGAGGCGCTGGAGCACGGCGAGGGAGGCCCCGGAGCCGGACTGGAACGCCACCCCGTCGCGGAGCAGGCCGGCGGCGCCGAGGAGGCGCATGACGCGGTCGGCGACGGCCAGGTTCTTCGGGCTCATGATGCGGTCCAGGTCCAGCGTGCCGGCCCCGATGCCAGCCGACTCGCCCACGCCCTCGAAGGGCACGACGAAGTCGACGTGCTCCATGGAGATCGAGCGGTGGGACAGGAAGGTGTCCGAGACCGTCCCGGCGCACACGCAGCTGTAGTCGGCGTAGCGGACGTCGGCGTCGAACAGGCCCAGAGGCCCGCAGCGCTCCTCGCGCTTGCCCAGCACGCCGGACGCGTTGCCCCAGACGTCGGCGGCGGGCGCGGGGAAGACCGCCAGCCGCACGTGCTCCTCGCCGGTCATGAGGTCGCGCTGCCGTCCCCCGTGGGTGCAGCCCATGATGCGCAGGGGGAGCAGGTCTCCGGCGGCCGCCGCCCGGGCGAGACCGCCGTAGGGGTTGCCGTAGACGGCGCCGACGGTGCCGTCCCCGACCGCCGCGATGAGGTCGTCGAGCTCTCCGAAGTAGGCGTTGCCGACGAGGCGGATGCCCTTGAGGCCGCGGTGGCGGAGCTGGCCGATCACGGCGCGCAGGAAGCGGTCGCCGCCGTTGCGGTAGTAGTGCGGAAAGGAGAGGCCGTCGCCGTCCCGGAGCACCGAGAAGGCGTCGTCCAGGGTGGTGACCTTGGAAGAGCCGTCGAAGGGACGGCCGGGCAGGCGCGCCGGCGCCGACGCCGTCTCGGACAGGGCCGCGAAGCTGCCGGCAAAGGGGTTGTAGGGGCGGCCCCCGATGCGCGTCGGGACGCTTCGTCCGAGGGTGGTGCGCTGCCAGTCTTCGAGGAGCATTGCTCACCTCCGCCGGTGGAGGGTAGAGCATGATGAAATCCTTCACAAGCTCGTTCGCCGCGATTCCGGGAGCGCCGCCCCCTGTGTCGCGTCACCGCCGCCGATCACGGATGGCCGCCGCGGGGCCCGCCGGGCTACACTCATACGATCGGAGGGCGTGCGAGTGCGCAGGGTGCTGACGGCGGCGGCGGCGGCGTGGCTCGGGGTCGCGGTGGGGGCGTTCGCGGCGGGAGATCCGCCCGGACGCGCGGGCGAGGTGCCCGTGCTCCGGCTCGCCCGCGTCGCGGTGGAGCTGCCCTCACCCGGTGAAGCCGTCCTCGTGCTCGAGGCCGCACCCGCCCCGGGCGTCGCCCTCGCCGGCGTGCGCGGCCAGCGCCTGACGGCGGGCGACGTCGAGATCCCGCTCCACGGCGACGTGGCCGCCGGGGGCGACCCCCTGCGCGTGCGCTGCGCCGTGCGGCTGGCCGACGTCCCGGAGGGCATCCTCTCCCTCGACCCCAACCGCGTGCCGCTGCGCTGGGACGGCCTCGCGGCCGGCGGAGGGCGACTCGTGTCGGTGACCGGCACGGTGGACTTCGGCGACCCCGGCGAGGTCGGCCTGCCGGTGCGGGAGTTCTACCGCGACTACACCACGCTGGGCGACGTGTCCCTGACGCCGCAGGGGACAACGCTCCAGGTCCGCGCGCTCCTCGGGCTCCTCAACCCGTTCTCCTTCGACATCGTCGCCACCGGACTGGACTACCGGATCACCGTGGGAAACCAGGCCGTGGCGTCGGCCCACCGGCCTCCGTTCCGGCTCCGCGCCGGCCAGCGCAGCGACGTCCTGCTCGAGCAGGAGGTCTCCCTGGTGGACGCAGCCGCCGCCATGGGCGCGTTCCTGCAGCGGCAGCCCGCGGTGCTCGAGGGGCAGCTCATGCTGCGCACGCCCCGGGGCGAGCACGCCATCCCGCTGCTCCTGCGTGCCGGGTTGTGACCTTCAGGGGCGGGAGCTCCTGACCGCGATCCGCCCGCTTCCCGGCGCGGCGACGCGGCCCACCACGGCGGCGGGCGCGCCGCCGGCCGACAGGCGTTCCAGCAGCAAGGGAACCTCATCCGCAGCCACGGCGGCGAGGAGGCCGCCCGACGTCTGGGCGTCGGCCAGCACCGTCCTCCGGAACGCGTCCACATCTTCGTCGAACACCGTGAAGGCGGCGGCGTGCGCCGCGTTGGCGGCGGTCCCTCCGGGAACCTCACCCTGATCCACCAGACGGCGGGTCCCGGCGATCACCGGTACAGCCTCCGCCCACACCTCGGCGTCGGCCGCGGAGGCGGCGAGCAGCTCGTGGAGGTGGCCGAGGAGGCCGAAGCCGGTGACGTCGGTGACGGCGTGGGGCGCCGCCGGGCGCAGCGCCTCGGCGGCGTCGCGGTTGAGCCGCCGCATGACGGCGCGGGCCTCGGTCCAGCCCCCGGAGGGGGCGGCGCCGTGCTTGGCGGCGGTGGCCCAGATCCCGGTGCCGAGGGGCTTGGTGAGCACGAGGAGGTCGCCGGGACGGGCGCCGGCGTTGCGCCACAGCTGTTCCTCGGAGGTCGTCCCGGTGACGACCCAGCCGAACTTGGGCTCGGTGTCCTCCACCGTGTGGCCGCCGAGGACAGCGATGCCCGCCTCGGCGGCGACCTCGTCGGCGCCGCGCAGGATCTCCCGCAGCACCTCCACCGGCAGGGCCGCCACCGGAAAGCCGACGATGTTGAGGGCGAAGAGCGGGCGCGCCCCCATCGCGTAGATGTCGGAGAGCGCGTTGGCGGCGGCGATGGCCCCGAACAGCGCGGGCTCGTCCACCACGGGGGTGAAGAAGTCGACGGTCTGCACCAGCACGGTGCCGTCGGGGAGCCTCCACGCACAGGCGTCGTCGCTGTGCTCTGCGCCCACGAGGACCTCGGCGGCGGCGGCACGGGGCAGGCCGGCGAGCACCTTCTCGAGGACCTGCGGCTGGATCTTGCAGGCGCACCCGAGGCCATGGGTGTAGCGCGTGAGGCGCACCCCTCCGGAGTCGCCGGCCGGGACCAAGAGCGCCCGGTCGCCGGCGAGCTCGTGGACAACGCGGAGGACCCGGGAGGCCCCGCCGTCCACCTCCCTCTCGGTGGTGAAGCGACCCACGGAGAAGCGCACCGTGCTCATGGCCGTGGCCACGTCCACACCCATGGCGGCGAGCACGTGGGAGGGCACCACGTCGTCCGTGTGACAGGCGGCGCCGGCCGAGGCGCCGACCTCGTCGCCGAGGCGGGTGAGGAGGAGGTTGGCGTCGACGCCGGGAAACGCCACGCTCGCGGTGTTGGGCAGCCGGCGGTCGGGGTCGCCGTGGCGGACGAGGGCGGGGAAGCCCTCCCGGAGGAGGGCCTCCAGCCGGTCGCGGAGTCCGCGCAGCCGCGCCGCCTCGCCCTCCACCTCGGCGGCGGCGAGGGCGCACGCGGCGCCGAGCCCGACGACGGAGGCGACGTTCTCGGTACCGGCGCGCAGGCCGCCCTCGTGGGCGGCGCCGCGGATCAGCGGCGCGATCTCCACGCCACTCCGCACGAACAGCACGCCCACCCCCTTGGGCGCGTAGAGCTTGTGCCCCGCCACCGTGAGCAGGTCGACGCCGAGGTCGCGCACGTCCACGGGGATCTTCCCCACGGCCTGGGCGGCGTCGGTGTGCACCGCCACACCACGCTCGCGGCACAGCCGTGCGATCTCGCGCACCGGCTCCAGCGTGCCGACCTCGTTGTTGGCCAGCATCACCGAGACCAGCGCCGTGTCGGGGCGCAGCGCCGCGGCCACCGCGGCGGGGTCCACGCGCCCGAGGGCGTCCACGGGCAGCACGGTGAGGTGGATGGCGCCGCTCCTCTCCATCTCGCGCACCGCCTCGAGGATGGCGGGGTGCTCCACCGCCGTCGTGATCACGTGGCCGCCGCCCCGGGCGGCGACGACGCCGCGCAGGGCCCAGTTGTCCGACTCGGAGCCGCCGCTGGTGAAAACGATCTCGCCGGGCTCGGCCCCGAGGCAGGCGGCGACCTGCTCGCGGGCGTGCTCCACGGCGGCGCGGGCCTGGCGGCCCAGCAGGTGGCCGGAGGACGGGTTGCCGAACCCCCGGCGCAGGGCGGGGAGCATCGCCTCCACCACCCGCGGGTCGACGGGGGTGGTGGCGTTGTAGTCCAGGTAGACGAACTCCTCGGGGCTCTCGCTCATGGCGCCAGTCTAGTCCGGTGCTCGGAGGCGAGCAGCCCGTAGACGACCTCGTCCTGGTAGGCGCCGCCGAGCCGGCGGGCCTCCCGGAGGCATCCCTCGAGGACGAAGCCGAGGCGCTCCGCCACGGCGCGGCCGGCCAGGTTGCCGGCGGCGCAGCGGATCTCCAGGCGGTGCAGGCCGAGCACCCCGAAGGCGTGCTCGACGAGGCGGTGCCCCGCGCGCGCGGCGAGGCCGCCGCCGCGGTGGGACGCCGCCACCCAGTAGCCGAGCTCGCCCCCCCCGCCGGCGGCGTCCACGTGGTGGAGGGCCGCCACCCCGGCGAGGGCGCCGTCCACCCAGATGCCGGCGGCGAAGGCGCCGGTCGAGGCGGCGAGGCGGCGTTGCCGGGCGGCGTACCGGCGCACCTCGGGCAGCGACACCGCCGCCGCCCACGGCAGCCACGCGGCCAGCGACTCCCGGTTGGCCACGATCAGGCGGTGGAGCCGGCGGGCGTGCCGCCGGGTGAGGAGGCGAAGCTCCTCGGCGTCGGCGATCACGAGGGTGCGCGGCACGGCGGGCGTCATGATTCTCCATGATGCCACCGGCGCCCCCGGAAGCCCCCGCCGGTCAGCGGCGTTGACCGGTGGAGAGAGCGCAGAGCCGCACGGGAAGGAGGGGGAGATGACCTCTGGGATTCGGGTCCTCGGGATGGCGGCTGGTCTGGTGGTGCTGGCTGTGGCGGCGGCCTCGTGCAGCCGTCCGGGTACGGCGACCACGGTCACCGTGCCGCTGGACCGGCCGTGGACGCAGTCCGGCGTGACCGTGAGGAGCGGCAGCACCATCTCCATCCAGGCCAGCGGCACGAACCAGGCCGGACCGGGCATCAGCGTCGGCCCCGAGGGGCTGCAGAGCCCCGCCAGCTGGACGCGGGCGGCGGTGGTGCAGGGTGAGCCCCCCCTCGGCCTCATCGCCCGGATCGGCGACGAGGGCGCGCCGTTCTACGTGGGGCGGTCCTTCGCCGGCCGCGTCTGGGAGGGCGGCCCGCTCTACCTGGGAGTCAACGACATCGCGCCCAACCAGAACGCGGGCGCCTGGACCGTGACGGTCACCATCCGCTGACCGGCGCCGCCGGGAGGACCGCTCAGTCCACGGTGAGCGTCTTGGAGAGGTTGCGGGGGTAGTCGGGGTCGAGGCCCCGGGCCACCGCCAGCCGGTAGGCGAGGAGCTGGAACGGCACCGCGCCGGCCACGGCGTACTCCAGGCTGCCGGCGACGGGGATCGGAATGGTCTCGTCGGCCTCGTCGGCGAGCCCGTCGTGGGGTGCGCCCACGGTGACCGCGTGGCCGCCGCGGCAGGTCACCTCGGTGACGTGGTTGGTGAGCATCTCGGCTCCCGACGGCGGTGCGGTGAACAGGACGTGGGTGCCCGCGTCCACCATGGCCAGCGGCCCGTGCTTGAACTCGGAGGACAGCATCCCCTCGCAGGGCATGCCGGTGACCTCCTTGCACTTCAGGGCGCCCTCCAGGGCCACGCCGTGGCCCAGGCCGTAGCCGAGGACGAACAGGCGGTCGTCGTCGACCAGGCGCTCGGCCAGGTCCCGGGCGGGGGCGTCGGCGGCCTCGATCGCGCGCTCGACCCACGACGGTGCCCCGGCCAGGGCGCCGAGGTCACGCCCCCCGGCCGCGAGGGCGAGGGCGGCCAGCGCGAGCACCTGGTTGGTGTATGTCTTGGTGGCGGGCACCGAGATCTCCCAGCCGCACGCCAGGGGGAGGTAGATCTCGACCTTGCGGGCCAGGGTCGAGCCCACCACGTTGACGAGCCCGAGCGCCCGCACGCCCCGGGGGGTGGCGTAGTTGAGGGCGTTGAGCACGTCCTTGGTCTCGCCGCTCTGGGAGACGTACACCGCCGCGTCGCCCTCTCCGAGCGCCGGACCGTACTGTTCGATGAGCTGCTGGGGCAGGACCGGCACGGCGAGGAGACCGGCCTCGCTGGCGAGCAGGGCGGAGCCCACCAGGCATGCGTTGTGGGAGGACCCGCTGCCCACGAGGAAGAGCCGCTTCGCGGAGCGCAGCACGGCCGCCATGGGCGCGAGGTGCTCGGAGTGCTGCAGGAGGTGCAGCAGGTCCCGGGTGGTCTCGGGCTGCTCGTGGATCTCCTTGAGCATGAAGTGGTCGAAGCCGCCCTTCTCGGGCGCGCCCGCCATCTCTTCCGCCGGCTGGGGGCGCCGTTCCACCGCGGCGCCGTCCGCCACCGAGCGGATGGTCACGCCGCCCGGCGTGAGCACCACCATCTCGCCGTCCTCCACCGGGATCACGGTGCGGGTCAGGGGAAGGATGGAGGGGAGGTCCGAGGAGCAGCACGTGAAGCCGTCGCCGATCCCGACAATGAGCCCCGAGCCCTTCTTGACCGCCACGAGGCGGTTCTCGACGCGGTCCGTGATGACGAAGGCGAAGTCGCCGGCAAGGTCCCCGGCCGCCGCGCGGACCGCCTCGTCCAGCGGCAGGCCCCGGCGGACGTGGCGCTCCACCGCGTGCACGCAGGACTCGCCGTCGTTGGTGCCACGGACCGTCATGCCCTCGGCGACGAACTGCCGGCGCAGTTCGGCGTTGTTCACCACGTTGCCGTTGTGGGCGCCGACCAGGTCTCCCCCGGAGTCGAGGTGCGGCTGGGCGTTGGGCACCGACGGGGCGCCGAACGTGGCCCAGCGCAGCTGCGTGATGCCGCGCGTGCCGGCCATCTCGGCGAAGCGCAGCCGCCCGGCCACCTCGCCGACGCGGCCCACGTCCTTGCGCAGGTCCACGGCGCCGTCGGCATGCACAGTCGCCGCGCCGACGGAGTCGTAGCCGCGGTACGCCAACCGCTCCGCCGCCCCCGTGAGGAGGCCCCCGAGTCCCTGCTCCTGCTCACACACGATCCCGAAGATCCCGCACATGCTCCCGCCTCTGCCGCAGCCGCGGACCGGACATTGTAGCCGCGTAGAATCGCGCCATGGGCACCCTGCGCCTCCCGCACCGCGTCGGCGACGCCGGCTCCGCGGAGCTCGAGCTCCGGCTCGGGGCCGTGACGCTGCGGGGCTCCTCCGTCGCCGCCCGCGCCACCGCGTTCGCCGTTCCGGAGGCCGGCGTCGCACTGGACCTCGGGCGGCTCACGCCGTCGATCGTGAGCCAGCCGGTGGTGCTGATCTCCCACGCCCACATGGACCACCTCTCGGGGCTGCTGGCCTACCTCAACGTGCGGGCCAGGTTCCACGCCGACGAGCCTCCTCTGCTGGTGCTGCCCGCCTCCGCAGCCGACCCGATGCGCCGCGCCCTCGAGCTCATGCCCGGGCTGGAGTCCGTGCGCAGGCGGTTCGACCTCGGGGAAGTGGTCCGCGGGGCCGGTCCCGGGGACACCGTCGCCCTTCCCGGCGGCGGCGCGGTTGCGTTCTCCCTCGACCACTCGGTCCCCGCCCTCGGCTGGCGCCTCGGCGCCGCCGGGGGCGCGCGGCCGGACCTCGTCTACGCGCTCGACAGCGAGGCCGGGATCTTCGGTGACGACCCGTTCCTGCTCGACGCCGCTGCTGTGGTGGTGGAGTGCACGTTCGTGGAGCGCAACCGGCGGGTGGCGGCGAGGCTGTCGAAGCACGCCCACGTGCTGGACTGGCTGGAGCTCGCGCCGCGGCTCGCCTGCGACCACCTCGTGCTGGCCCACCTGCCGCCGCTGGGGGCGGAGCGGCTGCGCGAGCTTCTCGCACCCCTGGCCGGGGCGTTCCCGGGCACCCTGGTGCCCTGGGTTGCCTCCTCTTGAGACCGGCCGCGGGGCCCGCGGCCGGCGCGGTGGTCCTCATCCAGCGAAGTGCACAGCGAGTTCTTGCAGATTGACACAGTTTCAAATGTCATTTTGCAAGATATCCCCTTGACAAGCCGTGCTGACAGGGTGAATATCTGCACGAACGGACGAAAGGGGAGGCCACGTGGATCAGAAAGAGGTGTTGGAGCGGTGCAGGGCGGAGGGGGTGCACTTCCTCCGTCTCACGTTCACGGACATCGACGGCGTCATCAAGAACGTGGAGGTGCCGGAGAGCCAGTTCGCCAAGGCCGTGGACGGCCAGATCATGTTCGACGGGTCGTCCATCGAGGGGTTCACGCGCATCGAGGAGTCGGACATGCTGCTCAAGCCGGACCTCGACACGTTCAGGGCCTACCCCTGGGAGACGCAGCACGGCAAGGTCGGACGGCTGATCTGCGACATCTACAACCCCGACGACACGCCGTTCCACGGGTGCCCGCGCCTCGCCCTGAAGAAGGTGGTGGAGAGGGCCCGGGCGTCGGGGTGGACGCTCATGGCGGGCCCCGAGGCGGAGTTCTTCCTCTTCCGCCGCGGTCCCAACGGCCGTCCCAACCACGAGACCCACGACGTCGGCGGCTACTTCGACCTCACCCCCGTGGACCTGGGCGAGGACGCCCGCCGCGACGTGGTGCAGGGCCTGGAGGCGATGGGCTTCGAGGTCGAGGCGGCCCACCACGAGGTGGCCCCGGGGCAGCACGAGATCGACTTCAAGTACGCCGACGCCGTGACCACCGCGGACAACATCGTCACCTTCAAGTTCGTGGTCAAGAAGGTGGCCCAGGACTACGGCCTCCACGCCACCTTCATGCCCAAGCCGATCTTCGGGGTCAACGGGTCGGGGATGCACACCCACCAGAGCCTTTTCGACGCCAGGGGCGCCAACGTCTTCTACGATCCCTCCGGCCCCTACGAGCTGTCGGATGTCGCCCGGGGGTACATCGCGGGCATCCTGGACCACGCGCGGGCGTTCGTCGCGGTGACCAACCCCCTGGTCAACTCCTACAAGCGCCTCGTGCCCGGGTACGAGGCTCCCATCAACGTCGCGTGGTCGGAGAAGAACCGGTCGCCGCTGGTACGCGTTCCCGCCCGCCGCGGCGTGGGGACGCGCTGCGAGGTGCGCGTGCCCGACCCGTCCTCGAACCCGTACCTGGCGCTCGCCGTCATGCTCGCGTCGGGCCTGGACGGCGTCGAGCGCGGCCTGGACTGCGGCGAGCCCGTCAACCGCAACATCTTCGAGATGTCCGAGCGGGAGAAGCGGCGCCTGCACATCCGGCAGCTTCCCGCCAACCTCTCCGAGGCCCTGGACAACCTCGAGCGCGACGCCGTGTTGCGCGAGGCCCTGGGCGCCCACATCTTCGAGAACTTCCTGCGCAACAAGCGCGAGGAGTGGCACCGGTACATCTCCACCGTGCACCCCTGGGAGCACGAGCAGTACCTCGAGACCCACTGACGCGCCCCGTGAGGGCAGGTGCGCGGGGCCGGACGCCGTCCGGCCCCGCGTGCCGTCTGCGGTTCAGCCGAGCAGCAGGAGCGCCACCGCCACCGCGGCGAGAATCACCACCACCGTCGGCACGCGGCGCTGCAGCGCGATGAAGGCTGCGAGGGCGAGGGGTATCGCGCGGAGGTCGGCGAAGGCGCTCACGGCCACCTTGTCCAGGACGAACAGCAGCATCGCCACGAACGCCGCGAGCAGGCCGCGCACCGCGTTGCGCACCGCCGGGGCGTCGCGGAAGCGGGCGAAGTGCGGGGCGAGGAGCGTGAGCAGCAGCGCCGACGGCAGGAACACGAAGACCGAGGCGACCACCGCCCCCGTGATCCCCGCCACCCGGTAGCCGATGAACGTGGCGGTGATGATCACGGGGCCGGGCGTGATCTGCCCCATGGCCAGCCCGTCGATGAACTCCTGCGGCGTCAGCCAGGCGTGGGCGGGGCTGGTGACCACCTCCCGGTACATGAGCGCCACCGCGGTGTAGCCGCCGCCGAAGGCGAGCAGGTCGATCCTGGCCATGGTCGCTCCCAGTGCCGGGAGCGGGGGCGAGAGCAGGGCCGTCAGCGGCAGCGCCGCGGCGGCGAGGACGCCCACCACCGCCACCGCCGCCAGCGTCCTGCGGTACGGCGGAGCCGCTCCGGCCGGCCGGGGTGCGCCCGCGGTGGCGGGGGGGCGGTCGCGGAGGAACAGGATCTCGCCGGCGAGGGCCGCCAGGGCGAGGACGAGGATGGTGTCGGAGCCGGCGAAGAACGCCGCGGCGGCGGCCGCCGTGATCGCCAGCCCGCGGAGGTCCCGCACCGCCGGTCGCGTGAGGGCGAGGACGGACTGGGCGACGACGGCCACGATCACCGCGCCGAGACCGCGGAACGCCGTCTCGACTGCGGCCAGCTGGCCCCAGCGGAAGTACGCCGCGGACAGGCCGGTCATCAGGAGGAAGGCGGGCAGAACGTAGGCGACGAGGGCGATGGCCACCCCCGGGCCGCCGTAGAGGCGCCAGCCGACGTGGGCGGCGGTCTGGACGGCGACGGGGCCCGGCAGCGTCTGGCAGAACGCCAGGGTCTCGCTGAACTCCTCCTCGTCGAGCCAGCCCCGGCGCTCCACCACCGCCTGCCGGATCTGCGCCACGATGGCGGGGCCGCCATAGGCCGTTGCGCCGACCGAGAAGAGCGTCCACGCGAGCTGTCGCCGGCTGGGTCTCAGCGCTTCCTCCGGGTCCGTGAAGGCAGTGCAAGTGTGGGGTCGCGGGGTTGCAGCGTCAAGCCGTCGGGCGGCGCAGGGGAAGGATGTGCCGGTCCCGAGCGTTGTGCCGGTCGCCATGACGGGGGACGACGCGCTCAGAGCGGAGCTGGCGGTGATCTCGGGGGGCGTGGCCCTCGCCGAGGCCGACGCCGGCGACATCGTGTGGCTGGAGGGCCCCGACGCCCGGGACCTTCTGCAGAGGGTGCTGAGCCAGGACGTGTCCCGGCTGGCCGCCGGGCAGGGGGCGCTCGCGCTGCTGCTCGCTCCCCGGGGGCAGTTCCGGGCGCTCATGACGGTGGCGTTCCTGGACCCGGCGTTCGTGCTCCTCGCGCCCCGGGGCCGTGGCGGGGAGCTGGCCGACGGGCTGGCGCGGTACGCGGCGCTGTCGCGCAGCCGCCTCTCCAGGCTGACCTGGGGCGGCGGCGCGGTGTGGCTGGCCGGTCCGGGGTGGACGGAGGTGGCGTCGCGCCTGGAGGTGGACACGGCCGGGCCGGCCGCGGGCGGCGCGGTGTGCGAGGGGGCCGGGGGCGCCCGGCGCCTGTGGCTGAGCGCCGCCGTCGCGGGTCTGGACGGTGTCGTGGTGGCGGCGGAGTCTCCGGCGGGGCTGGACCCCGTGACCGCCGCCGCGAGGCGGGCCGGCGGGCTCGCCGTGTCCGGCGAGGCCCTCGAGCTCGCCCGCATTCTCAGGGGGTGGCCGGCATGGGGGGCCGAGCTCACCGCCTCCGTGCTGCCGCCCGAGACCGGCCTCGACGCCGTGGCCGTGTCCGCCACCAAGGGCTGCTACGTGGGCCAGGAGACCATGGCGCGCCTCGGCACCTACGGGCACGTCAACCGCACCCTGGTGGCCGTCCGCGCCGTGCCCGGCGCCGCCGCGGCGCCGGAACTGCCGGCGCCGCTCACCGTGCCCGGCGAGGAGCGGGAGCGGGGCCGGCTGACCAGCTTCGCCCGCCACCCGGACCTGGGTGGAGTGGGCCTGGCGATGGTGCGGAGGGAGCTGGCCGCCGCCGGCACCGCGCTCACCGACGGCACCGCCCGCTACCGCGTTTCTGAGGCTACTCCCACTCCACGTTGAGAAGGTGGACCGCCGCCGTCGTGCTTCCGGCGAGGGCCCCGGCGATCATCTCGCTCCCCTGGGCCAGACGGTGCCGGCGGGAGAGGTGCGTGAGGACCAGGTGGCGGCACGCCAGGCGCGGTCCCAGCGCGACGAGGTCGTCGACGTGCATGTGGCCGTAGCGGCGGGCCCTCTCGAGGTCGCCGGGGAGCAGGAACGTGCACTCGGTGACGAGCACCTCGACCTCGAGCAGCCACGGCTCGGCGTCGAAGACCTCGGGGCCCGTGTCGGCCACGTAGGCCAGGAGCGGGGAGCGGACCTCGTCCGTGAGCTCCACGCCGGCCGCCCGCAGCTGCCGGAGCCGCTCCTCGCCGAGCGTGGCGTACTCCGCCCGCAGGCGACGCCGGCACCAGTCCAGCCGGCATCCCAGCGTCTCCACCCAGTGGCTCGTCCGGAAGAACGTGAGGTGGAAGTCCGGGCGCAGGCGCAGCGAGTCTCCCGGCCGGACGTCCACGACCTCGACGCCGTAGGGCGCGCCGCCCTCCATCGAGGCGGCCAGGGCGAGGAGCTGCCGCACCCGGTCGGCGAGCCCCGCGGGGACCAGGGCCACGCCGCCCGCCATTCCCTGGAGCTGCCGCTGGCTGGCCCAGGACGTGAGACCCAGGACGTGGTCGAGGTGGCCGTGGGAGACGACCACGTGCTGCATGGGCACCAGCGCCCGCGAGGGGCGCCCGGCGTCGAGGGCGAGGCGCATCTGGGGCAGCAGGAGCAACGAGCCTTCACCGGCGCGGGAGCCGCCGGCCAGGCGGAGCTCGCCCCACGAGGTCGCGAGCCGGAGCTGGTGCATGGCCGGCAGATTGCAGGTCCCGCTCGAGGTTTGTCAACCTGAGGCGCAACAGATCGTCTCTGGAGGCATGGCGAGCGTGGCGGCTGGGGACTGGACGGCTGGACCGGAGGGCGAGGAAGGGCTCGTGGCGGCGGCGCGGAAGGGCGACCGGCGGGCGGCCGAGAGCCTCCTCCGGCGTCACGAGCTGGTGGCCTTCCGCGTCTGCAGGAGCCTGCTGCCCCCTGGAGAGGACGTCGAGGCCGCGGCGCAGGACGTCCTCGTGCGGGTGCTCCGGGGGCTGCCGCAGTTTGCCGGCCGCGGCAGCGTGGCCGGGTGGGTCGCGTCCATCGCCGTCAACCTGTGCCGGGACCGGCTGCGCCGCCGCCGCCTGGTTCCCTTCGTCTCCCTGGACGGAGGGAAGGGACCGGAGGCCGCCGACCCCATGGCGGTGCTCCCCGCCGGCGAGCCGGATCCGGAGCGCGTCGCCATGGCGCGGCAGGCGGTGGACCGGGTCCGGATCGAGGTGGCGGCGCTGCCGCCGCGCCAGCGGGAGACGTTCACGCTCCGCTTCTTCGCCGGGCTCGGCCTCGAGGAGATCGCCGCCGCGCTCGCCGTCGACGTGGGGACGGTGAAGACCCATCTGCACCGGGCCGTGCGCCGGGTTCGCGCGGCCGCCCGGGAGGCGTTGCCATGAGCACCAAGCACCTCGACGAGAACGAGATGGTCCGGGCGCTGGCCGGGGAGGTCCTGCCCCCCGAACGCGAGCAGCACCGCCGGGAGTGTCCCCGGTGCCGGGCCGAAGCGGCCGGCTTCGCGGCGGTGGCCGCGGCCGCGGCGGGGCCGGACCCCGGCGAGGCGGCGCGGGCCCGCGTGCGCGCGGCGGCGCTGGACCGCTGGGAGCATCGGGGCGTCGCCTCCCGGGCGTGGCGGTGGTGGGCCGCCGCGGCGGCGGTGGTGCTGCTGGCGCTGGTGCCGCTGCTGGCCGGCCGGGGCCCGTCGCGCACCGCCTCGGTGGATCCCGACACTGTGCTGAGGCAGGTCGACACCGAGCTCGCCAGGGACCCCCTGGCGGCGGTGGCGCCGGAAGACGTGGTGAACGTGCTGGTGCCCGTCAAGGACCCCGGCAGTGAAGGGAGCGTGTCGTGAAGAGGATCGTGATGGTGTCCGCGCTGACGGTGGCCGCCGCGCTGACGGCCGCCTCCTCGCCGGCGCAGCCGATGGGCGTGCCGCCCGGCGCGTGGTGGTCGCGGCCGCGGCTGGCCCAGGCCCTGGGGCTGACCGCGGAGCAGAAGGCGTCGCTGGAGAAGGTCAGCCTCGAGCACGCCCGCCGCATGGTGGACCTCCAGGCCACGGTGAAGAAGGCCGAGCTGGACCTGCGGGCGGCCGCGGACGCGACGCCCTTCGACGCGGCCTCCGTCCGCGCGGCGTTCCACGCCTTCCAGCAGGCCCGGATGAAGCTGGACAGCGAGCGCTTCGAGCTGCTGCTGGCCCAGCGGGGACTGCTCTCGACGGAGCAGTGGCAGAAGCTGCGCCAGCTCGCGCGGGAGCGGATGCGGGAGCGGCCCGGGGACGAGAGGCCCCCGGAGGAGAACGAGCCGCCGCGCCGCTGGCAGCGGCGCTGAACGTGGACGGTGGTACGGGCGCGGAAAGGGGGAACACGTGAGGAAGCTGACGATGCTGGCTCTGGCCATGGCGGTGGCCATCCCGGCGATGGCGCAGCAGCAGGCGCCGGACGGCGCGGTGACGAGACGGGTGGTGGCGCGGGCGCTGCAGCTCAGCGCACAGCAGGTGACGGACTGGGAGGCCCTGTGGGCCACCCGCGAGAACACCATCGGGCCGCTGCGGGAGGAGCTGAAGAGCGTGCGGGCCGAGCTGAAGGCGCTGCTGGACCAGTCCGGCCCGGACGCCGCCAAGGTGGGTGAGCTCACCATCGAGGCCGACGACCTGAGGGACCGGATCGCCGCGGCGCGGAAGAGCTACCTGGAGGGGTTCGAGGCGCTGCTCGACGCCGGCCAGGCCACCCGCCTGGACGGCATTCGCCGGGCGGCCCGGGTGGAGCGCCTGGTACCGGCGTTCGAGAACGCCGGGCTGGTCCGGCGGCCTCGGCGCTGACGAGGCGCGGCACGCTGAAGGGGGGGCCGCGCCGGTGCGCGGCCCCTTTCCTTCCGGGCGCGGGCGCGGCCGGCCCCGCGGTATACTTGGCAGCCCATGCTCCCGCTGCGGGACACGATCCCGTCCTCGCGGCCCCCCGTGGTCAACGTGCTGCTGATCGCGGCCTGCACGGCCGTGTTCCTGTTCGAGCTCTCGCTGGGCCCGGGCCTGGAGCGCTTCATCGTCGACTATGCCTTCATCCCGGCGCGCTTCTTCCACCCGGGCGCGTTCGGCGTGGGCTGGACGTTCAACGTCGAGTCGATCCTGATCACGATGTTCCTCCACGGCGGCTGGCTCCACCTCCTCGGCAACATGTGGTTCCTGTGGATCTTCGGCGACAACGTCGAGGACGCGCTGGGACACTTCGGCTACCTCGCGTTCTACCTGGTCTGCGGCTTCGCCGCCGCCGTCGGCCAGGCCGTGGTGTCGCCCCTGTCCCCGGTGCCGATGGTGGGCGCCTCGGGCGCCATCGCCGGGGTGCTCGGCGGCTATCTGGTGTGGTTTCCCTGGTCGCGGGTGAAGACCCTGATCTTCCTCGGGTTCTTCTTCACCTTCGCCGAGATTCCGGCGCCGCTGTTCCTCGTCGTCTGGTTCGTCATCCAGGCGTTCTCGGGGACGCTGTCCCTGGCCACCGCCGGCGCCGCTGCCGGTGGGGTGGCCTTCTTCGCGCACATCGGCGGGTTCGCCGCCGGTGTCCTCATCGCGTTGTTCCTGCGGCGCACCGGCAGGGTGCGCCCGGTCCGTGAACGTGTTTTCAGCTGGGAGTGAGCCCATGACCGAAACCCGACCCCCCGTTCCTCTGTTCGACCTCAAGCGCCAGTGGCTCGAGGTCCGTGACGACGTCATGAAGGCGATCGACGGCGTCTTCACCACGCAGCAGTTCATCCTCGGCCCGGAGGTCGCCGGGCTCGAGGCCGAGTGCGCCGCCTACCTCGAGGTCAAGCACGCCGTCGGGGTGTCCTCGGGGACCGACGCGCTGCTCGCCGCCCTCATGGCGCTGGACGTCGGCCCCGGCGACGAGGTCATCACGTCGCCGTTCACCTTCTTCGCGACGGCGGGCGTGATCCACCGCCTGGGCGCCCGGCCGGTCTTCGCGGACATCGATCCGCGCGACTACAACCTGGACCCTGCCCGGGTGGCCGAGGCGATCACGCCGCGTACGAAGGCGATCATCCCCGTGCACCTCTACGGCCAGGCCGCCGACATGGACGCCCTCGCCGCGGTGGCCGGGGACATTGCCATGGTCGAGGACTGCTGCCAGGCCATCGGCACGCGCTACAAGGGCACGCCGGTTGGTGGGCTCGGGGTGATGGGGTGCTACTCGTTCTTCCCCACCAAGAACCTCGGCGCCTTCGGCGACGGCGGGCTGGTGACCACCAACGACGCCGCCCTCGGCGAGCGCCTCGTGGACATGCGGCTGCACGGCATGCGCCCCAAGTACGTGCACCATTTCGTCGGCGGAAACTTCCGCCTCGACGCCCTCCAGGCCGCCATCCTGCGCGTCAAGCTTCCCCGGCTCGACGGGTGGATCGCCCGCCGGCGCGAGGGGGCGGACCACTATCGGCGCCTCGTCGGCGAGGCCGGCCTCGAGGGCACCGTGGTGCTTCCGGCGGAGCTGCCCGACCGCGGGCACACCTACCACCAGTTCGTGGTCCGCGTGCCGCGGCGCGACGACCTCAGGCAGCACCTGTCCGCCCGTGGGCTCGGCAGCGAGGTGTACTACCCGATCTGCCTCCACGAGCAGGAGTGCTTCGCTTCGCTGGGATATGCGCGCGGCGCCTTCCCGGAGAGCGAGCGGGCCACGGAGGAGGTCCTCGCGCTTCCGATCTTCCCGGAGCTCACGGCCGAGGAGCGGGAGCGGGTCGTCGAGGGCATCGCCTCCTTCTACCGCTGATCCTCGGCGCTTGCGACGTCTTCCCCCGGGGGCCGGCCGCGGCCCCCGGAGCTTTTCAGGCGCCTGGCGTGAGCCCTGGAAAGGGTTTGCACCAGGAGCGCTCCGGAAGATCTTAGTCGTATTCGATCAAATTTATGCACTCGCCAGCTCAAGGGGCTTGACACCAGTCGACTCACCCTCTATCTTCTTAGCAGTCTCCACTGCGGACTGCCAAAGGCGTCCCGGCGGGACCATTTCATGTGACTGAAAGGAAGGGGGTTCTAAGTATGAACGTACGGCCGCTCAACGATCGGGTGCTACTTCGCCGCCTCGAGCAGGGAGAGATGGTGAAGGGTGGGATCATTATCCCGGATACAGCCAAGGAGAAGCCGCAGGAGGCCGAAGTGGTGGCGGTAGGCCCCGGCAAGCTGGATGACGATGGCAAGAGGATGCCCATGGAGGTCAAGAAGGGCGACCGCATCCTGATCGGAAAGTACTCCGGGACGGACATCAAGATCGACGACGACGAGTTCGTGATCGTGCGTGAGGACGAGATCCTCGGCGTAATCGAGAAGAAGAAGAAGTAGGGAGGCAGACGATGGCGAAGCAGATCATCTACTCGGAAGAGGCACGGCAGGCGATTCTCCGCGGCGTGAATCGGCTGGCTGACGCAGTGAAGGTGACGCTCGGTCCCAAGGGCCGCAACGTCGTTCTGGAGAAGAAGTTCGGCTCCCCTGTGATCACCAAGGACGGCGTCACGGTGGCCAAGGAGATCGAGCTCAAGGACAGGCTCGAGAACATGGGCGCGCAGATGGTCCGCGAGGTCGCCTCCAAGACCTCCGACGTCGCCGGCGACGGCACCACCACCGCGACCGTGCTGGCCCAGGCCATCTACCGCGAGGGCATCAAGAACGTCACCGCCGGCGCCAACCCCATGGAGCTCAAGCGCGGCATCGAGGTGGCCGTGAAGCGCGCCGTCGACGCCATCGACAAGCTCTCCAAGCCCGTCGAGGGCAAGGCCATCGCCCACGTGGGCACGATCTCGGCCAACAACGACCACGAGATCGGCAAGATCATCGCCGAGGCCATGGAGAAGGTCGGCAAGGACGGCGTCATCACCGTCGAAGAGGCCAAGGGCCTCGAGACCACCCTCGAGGTGGTCGAGGGCATGCAGTTCGACCGCGGCTACCTCTCGCCGTACTTCGTCACCGACCCCGAGCGCATGGAGGCGGTGCTCGAGAACGCCAAGATCCTCATCCACGAGAAGAAGATCTCCTCCATGAAGGACCTCCTCCCGATCCTCGAGCAGGTGGCCAAGCAGGGCAAGCCCCTCCTGATCATCGCCGAGGACGTCGAGGGCGAGGCGCTGGCCACCCTGGTGGTCAACAAGCTGCGCGGCACCCTGCAGGTCGCGGCCGTCAAGGCGCCGGGCTTCGGTGACCGCCGCAAGGCCATGCTCGAGGACATCGCGATCCTCACCGGCGGCAAGCTCATCTCCGAGGACCTCGGCATCAAGCTCGAGAACGTCAAGTGGGACGACCTGGGCACCGCCCGGAAGGTCACCATCACCAAGGACGACACCACCATCGTCGTGGACGACGAGGACTCCAAGAAGAAGGACGCCATCGCGGGCCGCGTCAAGCAGATCCGCACGCAGATCGAGGAGACCACCTCCGACTACGACCGCGAGAAGCTGCAGGAGCGGCTGGCGAAGCTCGTCGGCGGCGTCGCGGTGATCAAGGTCGGCGCGGCCACCGAGACCGAGATGAAGGAGAAGAAGGCCCGCGTCGAGGACGCGCTGCACGCCACCAAGGCGGCGGTGGAGGAGGGCATCGTGCCCGGCGGCGGCGTGGCGCTGCTGCGGGCAATGGACGAGGTCGAGAAGGCGCTCGAGGAGAACACGGGCGACGTCCGCATCGGCATCAAGATCGTGCTGCGCGCTCTCGAGGAGCCGACCCGCCAGATCATCCACAACGCCGGCATCGACGAGGCGGCGGTGATCGTCCGCGAGATCCGCGCCAAGGGCGGCACGATGGGCTACAACGCGCAGACCAACGTGATGGAGGACCTGGTCGAGGCCGGCGTCATCGACCCCGCCAAGGTCACCAAGAACGCGCTGCTCAACGCCTCCTCCATCGCCGGCCTGATGCTGACCACCGAGGCCCTCGTCGCCGAGATCCCCGAGGAGAAGAAGGACGCCCCGGCGATGCCCGGCGGCGGCGGCATGGACATGTACTGAGCCGGGACACCGGCTGGGCTTCACGCGACGGGCGGGACTCCGGTCCCGCCCGTTTCGCGTCCGGCGGACGGGCGTAAAATGAGGTTGTGTCGGTCCTGCTCATCCACTGTGATCACCGGCCCTTCGAGGTCGCACGGTTCGGCGCTGCCTGGGTACGCGCCGGCGGCCGGCTCGAGGAGCTCGTCCCCGTCACCCCCTCAACCGCCGGGACGGTCCTCGCGGGCGTCCGCCCCCGGGCGCTGCTCCTCACCGGCGGGCCCGACGTGGAGCCGTCCCGCTACGGCCGCTCGGCGGACGCCGGCGTGGAGCTGCGCTGCGACCCGCCCCGGGATGCCCTCGACCTGAGCCTCCTCCAACGGGCCGACGACGAGGGGTGGTCCGTGCTGGCGGTGTGCTACGGCTGCCAGATCCTCGTCGTCTCCAGGGGCGGGAAGCTGATCCAGGACCTGCCCGCCATCGGTCTCGCCGGGCACCAGCTGCCCGCCGGCGAGCCACGGGACACCATCAGCCACGACGTCGTCATCGACCCCTCCGCCCGCCATCTCGCGGACCTGCCGTCCCCTCTCGGCGTGAACTCGCGCCACCACCAGGGCGTGGAGTCGGTCGGCAGCGGGCTCCGCGTGGTCGCCCGCGCTGCCGACGGGCTCATCGAGGCGGTGGAGGGCGCCGGCGCCCGCTACGTGGTGGGCGTGCAGTGGCACCCCGAGGACCTCGCCGCCGAGCCCCACCCGAACGTCCTCCGGGGGTTCCGGACGGCGTGGCTGCACGACGCGGCGCCGGCCTGACGCCCGGCGCCGCTCAGGCCCGCGCGAAGGAGGCCGCCGCGGCCGCGATGCAGGCCACGCCGGCGGGCACCATCTGGACCAGCAGCCGGGGTAGCGCTGTCGCGATCTGCCAGTCGACGTCGGGGGCCGCCGTCGCGACCACGCCCAGCAGTAGCAGCACCTGAACCGCCACCGCGAGGGCTGCCCAGCGCCGTCCGGGTTTCGCCATCAGGACGAGGACCGCCCCTGCCGCCGCAAGGGCCACCACGAGGGTGTCCGGAGCGAGGAGCAGGCGCCCCGCGGCCTCCGCCACGCGGGCGAGACGGTGCCCGAAGTCGGCGCCCAGGTGGAGATTGGCGGCCACGATGCTGCGCGGGCCGAGCAGGGCCATGGCGGCCCGCCAGACAGCGGCCGGCGCCAGCCCGGCGGCGAGGGCCGGCCAGAGGCGGCGTGTCTCCCGCCGGAGCAGCAACGCCGCGGCGAGGAGCGCGGCGAAGATCAGTCCCTCGTCCTTGAGCAGGCCCATGCCGCCGAGCAGCGTGGCAAGCAGCAGGGCATCGGCGTGCCGCGGTCCGAGCAGGATCAGGGAGACGGCGAGCCCGGCAAGGAGTGCGAGGGGGCGGTCCGCCAGGCCGACCAGATGGCTGCCCCACAGGGAGGTGGGCCAGGCGACCAGCAGCACCACCGCCGCCGCTCCGGGGCCGCCCAGCCGCGGCCGCCACAGGGCGAAGAGCAGGGTGAGAGCCGCCGCGGCGAGGACCAGGTCGGGCAGCGCCGCGTGGAAGCCGCTTCCGGACGGCCAGGAGACCGCCGCGAGCTGGGCGGGGAGCAGGGGAGGGTAGTCTCCGTGGGAGAACGGGTACCGGCCGGCGAGCCCGAGGTAGCGCCACAGGCCTCCGGTCGAGACCAGGAACCGCGACTTGAACCCCCAGACCGCGTAGACGTCCCAGCTCCACGGCTGGCCGAACGGCCACCAGCGCACGGACCAGGCCAGCCGCGCCGCCGCGGCGGCGAGAAGCCCGGCCGTGAGGATCCATCCGCGGCCGCCGGCCGGGGGGAGGCGTCGCGGGAGGCTCCACGCCGCCCGGCCGCGGCGGAGCAGGATGACCAGGGCGGCCGCCAGCGGGGCGAGGGCCGCTCCCGGGTCGACGGCGAGGCCGGCAACGGCCAGCAGAGAGAGGGTGGCGCCCAGGAAGACCCACCCCACGACGACCGCCCCGGCGAGCACCCGCAGGGGCCCGGCCTCGGGGTCGGAAGGCCGGAGCGCCAGGGCGCAGACGGTGGCGCCGGCCAGGCCGGCCACCCAGCACAGAGCGGCGATCACCGGTGCCACAGGCACCACTCCTTTTGGCAACGCACTTTCCGCCAGGGGCGCTCGAGGGAGATGGTGAGCGGGCACACGGCCCAGTCGCCCGAGGGTACGCTACGTTCGAGCATCCACACCATCTCGGGGTGGGCGAACGCGGCCATGATCCAGTACCACGAGGCGATGGACCCCCGGTGCTCCGGAGGCACGACGGTCACCACGGCGTCCTCGGGCGGGAAGGCCGCCAGTGTCCCGAGGTCGCGGAGGAACCCGGGATCGAGGCTGGCGGGCAGGGGCTTCGGCGGTGGTCCCGGGGCCGCGCCGCCACCCGCGGGTGCCAGGGAGCTGATCAGGATCGCCGCGGCGGCGAGGCTCAGCAGGATGGCCGCCGGTCGCTGCCGCAGTCGTTTCTGGACGGAGGGAGACGACGCCGGGTCCATCGCCGTGAATGGTAGCATCCGCGCGGTTCCCCCGTCGCCGGCGGAGGGGCTGGAGGTGCTAAGCTTCGCGCAGAAGGGAGGCTGACCGTGAACAGACGACTGCTCGGCCTCATCGTGGCGGGGCTGGCCGTGGCCCTCGTCGCCTGCGAGACGGACGTGCCCACCGCGAAGGAGCGCCAACAGCTCACGCCGCTGGTGCACACGTTTCTCGAGCGGCTCGCCGACGCCTACGCCAGGATGGACACGGCTCCGCTGAAGGGGCTTGCCTCCCCCAGGATGATGGACCAGGTGAGGAACAACATCGATCTCCTGCGCGCCAGCGGCGACCGGCTCGAGCCGAAGCTCGTCAGCGAGGAGATCACCAGCATGAAGGTCCTCCGTCACGCCAACGCGGTGATCTCCGTGACCGAGGTCTGGGACACCAAGCGCCTCGACGCGAACACCGGCCAGCTCCTCGGGCACGACGAGGCCACGACGCTGCACAGTCACATCCAGCTCAAGCTGGTCGACGGTGTGTGGCTGGTCCTCTACAGGCAGGTCGACGAGACCACCCGGGGGCCGCGCCTCATGCTGCCGACGCCGAAACCGGAGTGACATGCCGCCCACCATCGCCATCGTCGGCCGCACCAACGTCGGCAAGTCCACCCTGTTCAACCGGCTCACGCGAGGGCGCCGCGCCATCACCCACGACCTTCCCGGCGTGACGCGGGACCGCGTCGCGGCCGATGCCCGCCGTCCGGGCGGCGGCCGCGTGGTCATCGTGGACACCGGGGGGTTCGAGCCGGATCCCGAGGCGCCCATCCCGGCGATGATCCGCCGCCAGGCCCTGGTGGCCGTGGAGGCTGCCGACGCCGTCGTCCTCGTGGTGGACGGCTCCGAGGGCCTGGTTCCCGGGGACCAGGAGCTCGCCGAGCAGGTCCGCCGCCTCGACCGTCCCACCGTGGTGGCCGTCAACAAGACGGACCGGCGCGACGCGGAGCTCGGCGCCAGCGAGTTCGCCGCCCTCGGCCTCCCCATGGTGAGCGTGTCCGCCGAGCACGGCCGGGGGATCGAGGCGTTGTGGGAGGTCCTCGACCCGCTGCTGCCGCCGGAGGAGGAGGAGGAGGACGAGCCCGAAACCGCTCCCGAGCTGGCAGTGGCCATCGTGGGCCGGCCCAACGCGGGCAAGTCCTCCATCCTGAACTGGCTCTTCGGCGAGGAGCGCGTGCTGGTCTCGGAGGTGCCCGGGACGACCCGCGATGCCGTGGACACGCTGCTCGAGTTCCGCGGCCGTACCATCCGGCTCATCGACACCGCGGGCATCCGCCGCCGCGGCAAGACCGAGCGGGGCCCCGAGGTGCTCTCGGTGGTCATGGCGCGCAAGGCCATCGAGCGCGCCCACGTCTGTGTGCTCGTCATCGACGCCCTGGAGGGCATCACCGCCCAGGACGCTCACGTCGCCGGGTACGTCGTGGATGCCGGCCGTGCCGTGGTGGCGGTGGTCAACAAGGCCGACCTCATCGCGAACGACAGCCGCGCAACCCGCCGCGAGATCGCGGAAAAGGTCACGGACCAGCTCAGGTTCATCAAGGGCACGCCGGTGGTGTTCACCTCCGCGGTGACCGGAGAGGGGCTCAACGGCCTGCTCCCGGAGGTCCTGACCGTCGGCGACGCCATGGCGCTTCGCATGGGGACCGGCGAGCTCAACCGGGTGCTGCGGGCCGCCTGGGACCGCAATCCGCCCCCGGCCGGCAAGAAGGCCCACCGGCTCTACTACGCGACCCAGGTGGGAAGCCGTCCGCCGCGGATCGCCGTCTTCGCGAGCACGACCGAGCTGCACTTCTCCTACGTGCGCTTCCTCGAGAACGCGGTGCGGGAAGCCTTTCCTTTGGAGGGGGTTCCCATTCGGTTTATCATGAAGGAGAAACGAGGCCGGAGAGGATAATGGTCCAGTTCCGTCCGAAGGCGCGCGAGGTGATCGCCAAGATCGTCTACTACGGGCCTCCCCTGGGAGGCAAGACGACGAACCTCCGCAGCCTCTTCGACGGCTACCCGGAGACCACGCGGGGAGAGCTCGTCATCGTCCCAGCCGGCACCGACCGCACCATCTTCTTTGACTTCCTGCCCCTCGAGATCGGCAACCTGCGCGGCATGAAGGTGCGGGTGCAGCTCTACACCGTGCCGGGACAGGTGCGCTACAACGCCACCCGGCAGGTGGTGCTGCGGGGCGTGGACGGCATCGTTTTCGTCGCCGATTCGCAGCGGGAGATGCTGCGCAACAACCAGGAGTCCTGGGAGAACCTCAAGGAGAACCTGATCCTCCAGGGCACCACCCTGGCCGCCGTGCCGCACGTCCTGCAGTACAACAAGCGGGACCTGACCGACATCGCCGGCGTCGACGAGCTCGACGAGCAGCTCAACGAGTACAACGCGCCCTTCTTCGAGGCGGTGGCCTCCGTGGGGATCGGCGTCGAGGAGACTGTCCAGGGCGTCATCAAGCTCGTGGTGCGGTCGCTTCGCACGCGCTTCCAGCCCGAGCCGCGCACCGGCGTCCAGGTCCCGACCGGCAGCGCCGAGGTGGACCGGATGCTTTCGGCGCTCCGCGGACCCGCCGGTGAGGCCGCGTCCGACTCGGCGGAGCCCTACGAGCAGGCTCAGCCGTTCCCTGCGGCGCAGCCGGGCCCCGTGCCGTTCCTGCGGTCCGAGGACACGGACCCCGGTGTCTTTCGCAACGCCGGCGCCCTGGAGGCGTCGGAACCCCTCGGCGCGCATGAAGAGCCCGGCACGGGAGAGGAGCGGCGCACGGTCCAGCCGGACGTGCCCGGGGCGGAGCCCGCGTCCGCCGAGCCGCCCCCGTTCGCCGGAGACCAGGGCGACGCGTTCACGTTCGAGCCGGACGCGGCCCCGGCGGCGCCGGGCGCCGTCGCGGAGGCGCAAGCGGACGACGGCCTGCTCGGCGAGTTCTCCGCCGCGGAGGAGGCACCGCCCGCGGACGGGGTCAGCGGGGACGACGCCTTCGCTTTCGCCGTCGCGGACTCGCACGACCGCTGGTGGCTGGGTTCGGTGGGCGAGGGCGGAGCCGCCGCGGAGGGGCCGGCCCCCATCGCGGACGATGGAACCGGCGAAACGCCCGGCGTGGAGCCGGCGGCCGCCGGGTTCCCCGACGCCGGGGACGCACGGGAGGGAGAACCGCCGGTGGCCCCTGCCGGGGGAGCTTTCGAGCAGGAATGGACGGTACCGGCCGAGGAGCCGGATGCGGGGGGTGACGTGGAGGGCACCGGGCAGCAGGAGGTGTGGACCGTGCCGGAGGCGGGGTGGGACGGCGGTGCTCCGGCCTTCGACGTGACCGAGGGTGCGGTGACGCAGCCGTTCCGTCTCGATGCCGTGCCGCGTGGCGCGGACCCGGATCCCTTCGATTTCGGAGAGGACCCGTTCGAAGTGGACGCGCCCCCCGCGGGCGACGGCTCCGACGACGTCTTCGCCATCGTGGCGGCGCCGCCTCCTCCCGTGGTGGTCCGGGAGCCGGAGCCGCTCACGGTTGAGGTCCCCGTGGAGATCGCCGACGTGCGCCGCGTCGCGTCGCGGGCGCTGGCGCAGTACGGCGAGGTGCGGGAGCTCGAGCTCGAGGTTCCGGTGCCTTCGCTGTGGGTGGGGGGGAAGCGCATGACGCTGCAGCTGCGCCTCACCCTGGTGCCCCAGGAGGAGGGTCATGACGGCTGAGGTGATGCTCCCTGACAAGGACGAGTTCAAGATCGGCGAGGTCTGCGACATCGCCGGCGTCAAGCCTTTCGTGCTGCGCTACTGGGAGACCGAGTTCACGCAGCTCGCGCCCGCCAAGGGCGCCGGCGGGCAGCGCACCTACAACCGCGACGACGTCCTCCTCATCCTCCGCATCAAGCAGCTCCTGTACGAGGAGCGGTTTACCGTCGCGGGGGCCAAGAAGAGGCTCATCGAGGAGGCCTCCGGCAGGAAGACGCCGCCGCCCGCCGCCCTTGACAGCACACCCCCTGACAAAGTAGAAAAGGCGCTCCGAGTTCTGGCGGACGTCCGCAGGGAGCTCGCAGACATCATCGAGACGTTGAAGTAACCTGGTCGGGACGTGGCGCAGCCTGGTAGCGCACTTGAATGGGGTTCAAGGGGTCGCGAGTTCGAATCTCGCCGTCCCGACCACTCTAGCAGCTCGTCTGATCCTCCTCTCGAACAAAGCGATGCAGCGCGACCCTCTGGGTCGCGAGTAGGTGGACTGATACCCGACTCCGTTCGTTCCACCGCGATGCCTAGCCTCCCTGCCGCCTCCCGCGGCTCCGGTCGATGGGGCCGCAGGCCACGTCGCGCCGCCCGCCCAGCCCTCCGCGCGGCCGAATCTCGCCGTCCCGACCGTTGGCGGTCGGGCACTGTGGCGCGACGGCGCCCCGCGCCCGGTTCGCGGTCGAGGTCGGGAGGGGAAGCGTAGCCGCGGGCTTCAGCCCGCGGGGTGGGAGGGGGCGCGCCTGCAGGCTGTTGTCCCGCTTCACGGCCCGCGGTACCGTCGCAGAAGGTCGAACCGAGGACCGTGGCTGGCGCCTTTCTCCGCGCGGCCGAATCTCGCCGTCCCGACCGTTGGCGGTCGGGCACTGTGGCGCCACGGCGCCCCGCGCCCGGTTCACGGTCGAGGTCGGGAGGGGAAACGTAGCCGCGGGCTTCAGCCCGCGGGGTGGGAGGGGGCGAGCCTGCAGGCTGTTGTCCCGCTTCACGGCCCGCGAGACCGTCGCAGAAGGTCGAACCGAGGACCGTGGCTGGCGCCTTTCTCCGCGCGGTGTGGGCTGAATCCCGGGATGCTCTTGCGCTGGCGGAGGCCAGCCTCCGCCCACCCCTGCCGCTGCCACGCCCGTTGGTTCATCAGGCCACGTCGCGCCGCCCGCCCTTCCTCCGCGCGGCGAATCTCGCCGTCCCGGCCGTTGGCGGTCGGGCACGGTGGCGCGACGGCGCCCCGCGCCCGGTTCGCGGTCGAGGTCGGGAGGGGAAACGTAGCCGCGGGCTTCGGTCCGCGGGGTGGGAGGGGGCGCGTCTGCAGGGTGCTGTCCCGCTTCACGGCCCGCGAGACCGTCGCAGAAGGTCGAACCGAGGACCGTGGCTGGCGCCTTTCTCCGCGCGGCGAATCTCGCCGTCCCGACCGTTGGCGGTCGGGCACTGTGGCGCGACGGCGCCCCGCGCCCGGTTCGCGGTCGAGGTCGGGAGGGGAAACGTAGCCGCGGGCTTCAGCCCGCGGGGTGGGAGGGGGCGCGCTTCCACGCCACGTCGCGCCGCCCGCCCGGCCCTCCGCGCGGCCGTATAGGTGCCAGAGCTCATGCGCCGCTACTGGCTCGAGAGCTCCGAGGAGGACGGGAGCCTGACATGCCGTCGCAGGTCACTCGTCGGCGGGACGCTTCTTCATCCGGCGTGCCACGTCAGCGATCCGCTGTCCCAGTGCGCGGCAATTCTTCAGCGCTTTCTCATTCACCGGGCTCAGGGCGGAGACACCTGCCGTACCGTAGGTATGGTCGTGGAGCGGACCGGCGAGGATCATGCCGCCGTTGAACATGGCCAGCTCGAGCGAGTGGATCACGTTCTCCTTCCCTCCCGTCTCGTCGCCCCCCGAAGCAAACGCACCCCCCACCTTGTCGATCACCGAGACTTTGTACTTGAACGGCCAGTCATCGATGAACGTCTTCATCTGCGCGGCCATGGTGCCCCAGTAGGTTGGCGAGCCGAGGACCATCCCGTCGGCGCCCTCGACGTCCTCCACGGTGACGTCGTTGCACGCTTTCACTGTCACGCTCGCGCCCGGCACCGATCGCACGCCCTCGGCCACGGCGCGCGCCATCTTCTCGGTGTTTCCGGTTGCGGAATAGAAGACCACCAACACCTTCACCGGGGCCTGCTTCGCCGTGGCGACCTGCTCTCCGTCACGGTTCAATTGCGCCGCCGAGGCGCTGGGAGCCCCCGCCCAGGTCGATACGCAGGAGGCGACCGCCGCGAGGCCGAATGCAACAAGACGCCGGCGCTGCCGTCTGGAATCAGAGAACATCATGGACCTCCTTCATCGTCCATCTCGTTGATTGCACTTGTGAAGCCCCACCGACGCGATGTGAACCGACTTTACCATATAGGTACCGTGTTTAACCGTTTCACCTTTTTGGGCTAGAGTCGTCTCAAGACTTGCAGGACGGAGGCGAAGCGGATGCCTCGGGCGCCGAGGATCTTCCTGGACGGTGCCGGCTACGACGTCGAGGTGAGGCCTGGCTGGGGGTGGGCGGGGCCCCGGGGCACGGCGCCGGAATTCCGCTTCCGGATCCGGAGTTGCCGGAAGGCACAGGAGGCGGACATGCCCAAGTTCGTCATCGAGCGTGAAATTCCCGGGGCCGGGAAGCTCAGCGCGGAGGAGCTGCGCGCGATCTCCCGCAAGTCCTGCGACGTCTTGAGGGAGATGGGCCCCGAGATCCAGTGGCTGGAGAGCTACGTGACCGACGACAAGCTCTACTGCGTCTACATCGCGCCGAGCGAAGGCGCTGTGCGTGACCATGCCGGCAAGGGCGGCTTCCCGGCCAACCGCATCTCCCGCGTGGCCAGGATGATCGACCCGACGACGGCCGAGTAGCGCAGCGTCACGAGCTGACTGACCGCCACCGCGGCACACGGCCGCGGGGCGCGCTGGAGTGGCGCGCTGCCAGGTGGAGCCACGCTCCGGCGGGCCCCACAGGCTCAATGGCGTGATGCCTCCGCGGTGGCCCCAGCCTCTCTCCGGCTCCTCCCGCCGTGCCAGCGGTGGACGGCCGTGGAACCGTGGTGTTACGATTCCGTGCGTCGTCATACGGAGGTGGGCCGTGGCGGATCTCGAACGTGTCAGCTTCTCGCTGGAGCGGTCTCTGCTGGACAGGCTCGAGGCGCTGCGGGCCGAGGCCGGGTACGCGAACCGGTCGGAGTTCCTGCGCGACATGATCCGCAGCCGCCTGGTGGACCGCGCCTGGGAGCTGGACGAGGAGGCGGTGGGGACGATCACCCTCGTCTACGACCACCACGCCCGCGGCCTCAACGAGCGGCTCACCGGCGTCCAGCACGACCACCACGACGTCATCCTCTCCTCGACCCACGTCCACCTGGACCACCATCACTGCGTGGAGGTGATCCTGGCGCGCGGCCGGGCCGGGGAGATCCGCTCCATCGCCGACGCGCTCCAGAAGCAGCGGGGCGTGCTCCACGGCGGGCTGTCCATGAGCTCGACGGGGAAGGAGCTGGTCTAGAGGCTCGTCCGGCGGCCTCCCGAGCGGCCGCCGGCTGGAGGGACCGATGCGTTCACGGAGACTACTGGCCACATCCCTGACGATCCTCGCGGTCGTCGCCGCCACGGCGGCCGCGCCGGCGCTCGCCGCCGATGCCCCCGCGGCCCCGCGCGTGAAGGTGGTCGCCCTGGAGCCGGGGGACGCCCCGTACATGCTGCTGCTCGACGGCCCGCCCGAGACGGCCTCCATGCGCTCGGGCCTGGTCACGCTGGCGCCCGGAAAGGCGATCGGCCGGCACAACACTGAGAAGAACGAGGAGATGCTCGTGCCGCTGGCGGGGGAGGGGGAGCTGCGCATCGCCGGGCAGCCTCCGGTCCCGATCCACCCGGGGATGATCACCTACGCCCCGGCGCACACCGAGCACGACGTGGTCAACACCGGCGCGGGGACGCTGCGCTACATCTTCATCGTCGCGAAGGCGGAGTGAGGGCGTGCACATCCCCGACGGCTTCCTGGACGCAGGAACGGCGGTGACCGCGGGGGTGCTCGCGGCGGGCGGCCTCGCCGTCGCGCTGCGGCAGGCGCGGCGCCACCTGCCGCCCCGCCGGATGCCGCTGCTCGGCCTGGCGGCGGCGTTCGTCTTCGCGGCCCAGATGATCAACTTTCCCGTCGCCGGGGGCACCTCGGGCCACCTGGTGGGCGCGGTCCTGGTCGCCGTGCTGCTGGGGCCATCGGCCGCGGTGGTGGTGATCTCGACCGTGCTTGTCGTCCAGTGCCTGATGTTCGCCGACGGCGGCGTGTCGGCCCTCGGGGCCAACGTACTCAACATGGCGATCCTGGGTGGTGCCGGCGGCTGGGCGGTCTACCACGGGATCAGCCGCGCGGTGAAGGGGCTGTTCGGCCGCATCGTGGCGGCCTCCTTCGCGGCGTGGTGCAGCACGGTCCTCGCCGCGGTGGCGTGCGCCGGCGAGCTGGCGGCCTCGGGGACCGTCCCGTGGCGGGTGGCGCTGCCGGCCATGGCCGGCGTGCACATGCTCATCGGCCTCGGCGAGGGGCTGATCACGGCCCTGGTGCTGGTGGCCATCGCGCGCACGCGGCCGGAGCTCCTCGAGGCGGATTCTGGCGTGTCCGCCGGAGGCGCGAGTGGGCGCGACGGTCGGCTACGGCGTGGTCGTCTCCGTGGCCCTGGCGCTGTTCGCGTCGCCCCTCGCATCGAGCCTTCCCGACGGCCTGGAGCGCACCGCGGAGGCGCTGGGCTTCGCCGGTCGCGCCACGGCGCCCGTGCTCCCCGCGCCCGTCCCCGGGTACGAGATGCCGGGGGTGCACTTCGGCGTCCTCGCCACCTCCCTCGCCGGGGCCGCGGGGACGGTGGTCGTGTTCGCCCTGGCGTGGTGGCTGGCCCGGGTGCTGGTGCCCCGCCCGGGACGAGATGCGCTGGCCGGTGACGTCAAGCCGGAACGGCAGCCATGAGGCACGACTTCCTCGACCGCTACAGCCGCCTGTCGTCGCCCGTCCACCGTCTGCCGGCGGGGGTGAAGCTCGCGGCCGCCCTGGCGCTGGTGCTCGCGGTGGCGGTGCTCCCGCCGCCGGGTCTCCTGCCGCTGGCCGCGGCGGCGGCGCTCCTGCTGGCGGTGGCCGCGGCGAGCCGCATTCCATGGCGTTTCCTCGCGCGCCGCATCCTCCTGCTGGAGCCGTTCGTGCTCGGGGTCGCCGCGCTGGCGCTGTTCCGGCCCGGCGGGTGGCGCCTCCTCGTCTTCCTCGTCGCCAAGTCCACGGTGTGCCTGTTCGCCATGGTGCTGCTCGCCAACACCACGCCGTTCGCGGAGATCCTCAGGGTGCTCCGCGCGGCGCGCATGCCGGCGCTGCTGATCACGACCATGTCGCTGATGGTCCGCTACCTCTTCGTGCTGCTGGACGAGTCGGGGCGGATGAAGCGGGCACGGGCGAGCCGCACGTTCACGGCCAGGCGGGCGCGCGCGTGGCAGAGCGCGGCCACGGTGGTGAGCCAGCTCTTCGTGCGCTCCTCCGAGCGCGCCGACCGCATCTGGGCGGCGATGTGCGCGCGGGGGTGGCGGTGAGCGCCGCCATCGAGGTCTCGAACCTGAGCTTCCGCTACGCCGACGGCACGGCGGCGCTGGAGGGGGTGAGCTTCGCGGTGGGCGAGGGCGAGTGCGTCGGCCTCATCGGCCCCAACGGCGCCGGCAAGAGCACGCTGCTGCTGCACCTCAACGGCCTGCTGCCCGAGACCTGGGACGGCAACGGCTCCGTGGCGGTCGGGGGTGTGCGCGTGGGCCCGGACACCCTGTTCGAGGTGCGCCGCCGGGTGGGCCTGCTGTTCCAGGACCCCAACGACCAGCTGTTCTGCCCGACGGTGTGGGAGGACGTCGCGTTCGGCCCGCAGCAGCTCGGCCTCGCCGACGCAGAGGTCCGCGAGCGCGTCGGCCGGGCGCTGGCCACCGCCGGCGTGGCCGGCTTCGAGGCGCGGGCCCCGCACCACCTCTCGGCGGGGGAGAAGCGGCGCGTGTGCCTGGCCGGGCGTGCTCGCCTGCGACCCCACGGTGCTGGTGCTCGACGAGCCGACCACCAGCCTCGACCCCAGGGGCCGCCGGGAGCTCAAGGCGCTGCTGGAGCGGATCCCCATCACGAAGCTCATCGCCACCCACGACCTCGAGCTGGTCGCCGAGCTGTGCTCGCGGGCCCTCGTCCTCGACGGCGGACGGCTCGTGGCCGCGGGACCGGCCCGCGAGCTGCTCGCGGACGAGGACCTCATGCTGCGGCACGACCTCGAGCGGCCGCACGTCCTGCGCCACCTGCACCCGCACGAGTAGACCGCGGCGTCCTCTTCCGCGGGGACCCGGGCGTACAATGGGCGTGATCGAGGAGGACGAGGACGATGAGAACGGTCCCTCTGGCTCTGGTCCTGCTGCTCGCCGTGACGGCGGTGCCGGCCGGCTGCGCGGGGACGCGGGAGGCTGCCGTGGACGCCTCTGGCAGCGCGAGCGGCGACGTGCGCGTGGACGCCCGGGACAACGGGGGCAGGGTCGAGCTGCGTGCGGGCGGACACCTGCTGGTGGCGCTGCGCGCCAACGACTCCACCGGGTACTCGTGGAGCGTGGTCTCCTCGGGCGAGCCGGTGCTGCGGCAGGCCGGGCCGCCCACGTACGCGAGGGACAGCGAGCGGATCGGGGCCGGCGGCACGGCCACGTTCGAGTTCGTCGCGGAGCGGAAGGGGACGGCCTCCCTCGAGCTCGTCTACGTCCGCCCGTGGGAGAAGGACGCCAAGCCCGCGGAGACGTTCTCGCTGACGGTGGTGGTCACCGAGTAGCTCCGTCCGGCGAAAAGACGACCCCCGCCCGGAGGCGGGGGTGTCTGCAAGGTGAAGGAGATCCGACGGGACCGGTTTCGCCGGCCCCTTCCTCAGTACGTCGCCCAGGCCGCGCCCTCGCCGACCCGGCACGAGCCGTAGGTGATCCACATGTAGCCGCCGATGCCCCAGCCGGTGCCCCAGGAGTTCTTGAGCAGCCAGGCGCCGTTGGCGTCGTCCCAGCCCACGAGCTGGATCTGGTGGTTGGTGTAGCGGTACGTCTTGGTGTTGTTGTAGACGCCGCCGGTGTACGCCTGGAACGTGCGGTCCACGTAGACGTACGCGGTCACCGCGCCGTAGGTCTGGATCGCCGCCTTGATCGCCGCCACCGTCGGGATCGTCGTGTCGCTGGTCAGGTACGCCCAGGCCTGACAGCGGCCACCAGTCGAGGTTGCAGGTTTCCACGCATGCCTCGTCCGCGGCCGCGTAGGGGAAGCAGAGCTCGTCCATGGCCCCCGGCTCGACGACCAGCATCGCCAGCGCGTTGTTGCCGCCGTTGCAGCTGTACCCCCAGGGGTTGCAGGAGAGCACGTACTGCTCGGACATGTCGGGGGTCCCGGCGCTGGCCTGGATGCTGCCGTCAGCGAGCACCTTGCCTGGCAGGCCCCCGGTAGCTGCGAGCACCGCCGTCTCGGCCTCGTCGATGGTGCCGAACGCCCAGCAGCTGCCGCAGTTGCCCTGGTCCTTCGGGGGCGTGAAGATGCCGATGTACGAGCCGCTCGGAGGAGGCGTCGGGGTCGGCGTGGGCGTCGGCTTCGAGCTTGCGCGCGGCTGCTCCCGCCGTCATGCCGGCCTGCTGCACGAGCATCTCGGCGGGCAGCAGCTCGACCCGGCGGCCGCACAGGGTGTTCAGGTCGTAGCGCATCGCAGGGTTGGGCCCGACGGTGAACGTCCACCCGTTGGCCTTGATCTCGGCGCGCATCGCCGCGATCTCCTGGGCCATCTGGGGCGAGCTCAGGTCGACCAGGCCGCTCCTGTCCAGGGGCAGCTGCACGTGCCGCGTCTGTCCGTACGCTGGTGCGAGGCAAAGCACGACCAGCAGGGCTGCCAGAACCGGAACTCTGCGCATCGCCGTCTCCTCCTTTTCGGAATTCGGCTGCACTATAGGCTCTTCGGCGGCCGCGTCAAGCGGGTTCGGCGGGGGACCGGGTGACGCACCGCACACGCTGGCGGAACCTGGCCCCGGACGGCGCCGGGAGACGGAGGTCAGTCCCAGGCCTTGAGGCGGGGCCACAGCCGGGCGAGGGTCCAGCCGCGGGGGCGGCGGCACAGGTACAGCGTCCAGTGCTGGCTGCCCATGGCGTACTGCTGGCCCACCTCGCCGACGGGCTCGACGCTCTCGAAGAGCTTCTCGAGGTTCTCGCGGCGGTCGCCCATGACGAGCATCACCTCGCCGGTGTAGCCCCGCGGGCCCCACAGCCAGTAGGTGAGGTGCCCCGAGATCGCCTTGGGCAGACCCAGGGCGGGGCCGAAGTGGTCGATGGCGCCGGCCTGGCCGTAATCCTGGCCGAAGATCGCGCAGCGGCGCTGGTCCTCGGGCGGCAGCGCGTGGTACGCCTTGGCCACCGCGGCGGCCATCTCCGGCCAGCCGAAGCGGTCGGCGAACAGCTGCGGCAGGGCGCTGGCGCGACGGTGCTCGATGCGCGGCATGCCGACGCCCAGGGCGCCGGAGTAGGCGATGTAGGCCCTGGGCGGCAGCACCGGGTGGAACAGGGGCACGAGCACGAGACCGACCGCCGCGACGACGGCGGCGTAGGCGGCGCGCAGGCGCCGGCCGCGCCGGCCGGCGAGCCAGCCGCTCCAGCGCCACGCCGCCGGCGGCGAACAGCGCCGGGTAGGCGGCGGCCAGGTAGTAGACGCGGCCGCCGGTGGCGAGCAGGACGGCGAGGCTGAGCAGGTAGGCGATCCCCAGCACGCGCAGGCGCCGGGCGGAGCGGGCGAAAAGGGTCCACGCGAGCCCGGCGAGCCACACCGGGACCGCGAGGGGTCCGGCGAGCAGCCCCTGCTGGCCGATGAAGGCCAGGGGCGAGAGCTCGACGTTGCGGTGGCTGCGGCGGATGTTGGCGAGCATCTCGAGGTGGGGGAAGTGGTGGCCGATCATCCAGAGCAGGTAGGGGAGGAACAGCACCGCCGCGATGGCGCCGCCGATCACGAAGAACCGGTTGAGCAGGAGCCGCCGCTCGGGCAGCAGGACCATCGCCGCCACCACCGCGAAGCCGTAGACGACGACGGTGTCCTTGTTCTCGAGGCCGATCCCGGCGACGAGGCCGAACAGGAGCCACCAGCGCGGGTCGCGGGTGGTGACCAGGCGGACCACGGCGTAGGCCATGCCGGTCCACACCAGCGGCTCCACCGCGTTCATGGACAGGAAGCTGGAGAACAGGAGCAGCACGGGGGCGAGCGCCGTGGCGATCGCCGCCATCAGCTGGGCGAAGCGCCCGCCGCCGAGGGCGCGCACCAGGGCGCCGACGAGGACGATGAGCGCGGCGCCTTCGAGGGAGGGGAGCGCCCGGATGGCGAACTGGGAGCCGCCGAGCACCGACTGGGCGAACCACGCCTGGACGGCGGTCAGCGGCGGCATGTCCACGTACCCCCGGGCGAGGTGCTCGCCGCAGGCCAGGAAGTAGAGCTCGTCCACGAACAACCCGTAGACGTTGGCCGTGGCCAGGTTGAACGCGAGGGTGAGCCCGGCGACGAGCCACACCAGGCGTGACCCGCCGCCGGAGCCGTCCCGGACCGCCACCGTCTCCACGTCAGCGCTCACGCTGCCCCCCCCGGCCTCCTTGTACGCCGGAACGGAGGAGGTGTTCCACGTCCCCGGCGGCCGCCCGGCGGCGCGGGGGTGGAGCGCCGCCGGCCGCCGCGTCACCGGTGGCCGTCGCCGTCCGCGGGGGCGACGCCGAGGGCGCGGTCGAGGGCGGGGACGGCGTAGAGCACGCCGCCCTTGACGACGGTCTCGACCCGGCGCAGGGCGTGGATGTCGGCGACCGGGTTGCCGTCGACGACGATGAGGTCGGCGAGCTTGCCGGGGGAGACGGAGCCCAGGGTGCCGTCGAGCTTCATCACGCGGGCGCCCCCCAGCGTCGCGATCTGCAGCACCTTCGCGGGCGGAATGCCCGCATCGACCCAGAGCTCCAGCTCGCGGGCCAGGGT
This sequence comes from uncultured Acidobacteriota bacterium, assembly GCA_963751245.1. Taxonomy (GTDB): domain Bacteria; phylum Acidobacteriota; class Thermoanaerobaculia; order Thermoanaerobaculales; family Thermoanaerobaculaceae; genus CAVVTR01. The sequence goes on from CAVVTR010000009.1 coordinate 480,210, forward strand.
GAAGCCGGCCATCTCGTCGGTGCCCGCCACCATCGGGATGCCGGCGTCGAACTGGGCCTTGAGCATCCTGAGCATGGAGCGGAACGCCGCCCGGTAGAGCGTCTCCCTGCCCTCGGGGATGGGCAGCCCCCCGGTGCCGAGGCCGCGGCGTACCTGCACCGGCAGCCGTCCGGCGACCTCGGCCCACCCCGGCAGGACGCGCCCGTGGCGGGCGAGGAAGAGGCCCTCGAAGACGTTGATGGTGGGGTCGAGGACCGTGTGGTGGTCGAGGAAAAGCTTGAACAGGGCCTTCACGCGGGGCTGGGAGGGGCCGATGCGCGGCCGCGTGCTCGGCGACGGCGGTGAACCGCGCCGGGGTGCGGGTGTCCTTGACCGTGTCGAACAGGAAGTTCAGGAAGACGAAGTTCTCGTGCTGGATCTCGTCGGCGCCGTCGCGGACGAACTGCTCCGCGGTCATGAAGGCGGGGACGTGCCCCGACACGCGCATGCCGTGCTCGTGGGCGGCGCGCGCGAGGACCGGCACCAGCTCCGGTTTGATGGAGCTGTAGATCTTGAGCTGGACGTAGCCGTGACGGGCGTAGGTCTCCACCGCGGCCTTCGCCTGCCCGGGGGTGTCCACCTTGTCCTTGATCGGCGCGCTGTACGGGCCGGAGCCGTCGACGACGCCGGCCAGGACCACCCGGGGCCCGATGGCGGAACCGTCGTCGAAGCCCTTCTTCATGGCGAGCAGCGCGTCCATCTCGTTGCCCATGTCGCGCACCGTGGTGACGCCGTTGGCGATGTCGAGGAGGCCGTCGGTCCCGCCCAGGTGGACGTGCATGTCCCACAGCCCGGGCAGGATGGTCTTGCCGTCGAGGGGGATCATCTCGGCGCCGTCGGGCACGGCGGTCTCGCGGTCGGGGCCGACGGCGGCGATGCGGTCGCCCTCGATCACCACCGTGCGGTGGGGGAGGAGGACGGCGTGCTCGGAGTCGAAGAGCGTGGCCCCGGTGAAGACGAGGGCGCCGGCGGGGCGGTGGCCAAGGCTCGCGGCGAGCGCGGCCGAGCGATTCGCTTCGGCGGCGTCCTGGGCCGCGAGCAGCGTGGGGACGGAGTCCTCCCACCCCTCGGGAACGGTGGTGAGCCAGTGGCTGACCGAGGCGAAGAAGCGGCCGTCGGCGTCGAGCCACACCCGGACCGGCGTGAAGTCGAGGCCTGTGATGGCGACCTGCGTGACCGTGCGGTGCTCGCCGCCGGAGGTGACCTCGGCCTCGCCGACCTTCTCGAGGGCGGCCTCGCCCTCCGGCAGCAGCGGGAGGGTGTGGCCCGGGGCGCGGAGCAGCGCGGCGGCCAGCAGACCCGTGTCGAGGGGCGTGGCGTCGAAGGGAAGGTAGAACGCAGGGCCGGGAACGGCGCGGCCGCCCGTGTCCCCGGCGGTCTTCCACGCCGCCCGGCCGCGGGCGCGCTCGAACGTCTCCGTGACGGGCGCCTTCATGTAGTCGTTGCCGCGGGTCTCGATGCGGACGGGAGTCCCGTCGGGACCGAGGGTGACGGACGAGTCGAGGCTCGGCCCCCGGCCGCGGTCCGTGTACTCGAAGTGCACGCGGTAGGCGGAGGACCCCGTCTGCTGCACCGACAGCGTGCCGGCGTGGGCGCCGCCGAGGATCACGGTGAAGACCGACGCGGGTGGCGGCGCGGAGGGCTCCGCGGCGCCGGACGAGGCGGTCCCGGCGAGGGTGAGCATGGCGGCGAGCGCGACGACCCGCGGGAGGGTCCGGACGGCGGCGCTCACGCCGTTCCCCAGATGTCGCCCAGGACGCGGTGGAAGTTGCCGCCGAGGATCTTCTCGACGGCCGGCATCCGGTAGCCCCGGGCCGCCAGGGCGGCGGCGATGCGCTCGAAACGGTCCGGAGCGTTGAGCTCGGGGATGAACGGGGGCCGGTCGACGCTCTCGCCCGGCGCGCTGATGCCCGCCTTCTTGCGCGCCTCGATCTCCTCGCGGAGCCTGCGGCGGTAGTCGGCGTCGTCGTCGATGGGCACGACGCCCTGGTCGCTGCCGATGCCCACGTGGTCCTCGCCGCAGACGCCGACGGCGTGGTCGACGTGGCGCACGAGGTCGTCGACGGTGATCGGGCCCGGCCCGGCGGACAGGTAGGGCATGAGGTAGATGCCGGCCACGCCGCCCCTGTCGGCCATGGCGCGCAGCGCCGCGTCGTCCTTGTTGCGGGGGTTGTCGAAGACCGCGCGGCAGCCGGTGTGGGAGATCAGGACCGGCTTCTCCGACGCCCCGATGGCTTCGGCGGTGGTGCGCTGCCCGCAGTGGCTGACGTCCACGGCGACGCCGAGGGCGTTCATGCGCGCCACCGCGCTCCGGCCCAGGTTCGACAGGCCCGCGTTGGCGGGCTCGAGGCAGCCGTCGCCGTAGAGGCTGCGTTCGTTGTAGGTGAGCTGGACGATGCGCACGCCCAGCCCCCGGAAGAGGTCGAGGCGGTCGAGCTCCTCGCCGAGCATGTCGGTGGTCTGGAAGCCGAGGATGAGCCCGAGGACGCCACGCTCCTTGGCGCGCCGGATGTCGGTGTGGCGGCGGACGACGAGGTACCTGTCCGGTTCCGCCTCGGCCACCCGCAGGGTTGTGGCGACGGCGCTTACGGCCTCCTCGAAGCCGGCGCCGGGGCCGACCAGGGTGAAGTTGATCGCGGTGACGCCGGAGGCGGCGGCCGCCGCGAGAGCCTTCGGGTCGGGCGGGAAGCCGTCCGGTCCGGTGGCGAACGCCTCCGAGCAGCCGTCGATGACGATGGCCCGGCGGTACAGCTCCGCGAGCGGCGGCGCGGCCTCCGGGGCGGTGCCGGCGAGAAGGGTGCGCGGGCGGACGGCGGCCAGGGTTCCGGCCGCCGCGAGCGTCGCGGTGAACTGTCGTCGGGTGATCATGCGGCCCCCTCCGGCAGGATTCTACGCCCGCCCTCCGGCAGGGCGGGCGAGAAGGGGCGTCAGCGCCGCAGGGCGCCCTTCGCCGCCTGCCAGGCGAGCCAGCCGCGCAGGCCGAGGCCGTACGCCTTCCCGAAGCGGTTGTCGGCCCGTTCGAGCGCCCAGTGGACCACCGTCTTCGGAGGAACGGTCCGGTCCTCCGGCGGGCGCGGGACCAGGGTGATGGCGTCGGCGGGGCAGACCACGACGCACACGCCGCAGCCGATGCAGCGCTCGGCGAGCACCCGCGTGCCGCCGTCGCCGTCGGCGATGGCCGCCATCGGGCAGCGCCCGTCGCCGCACGCGCCGCACGAGGTGCACGCCACTGGGTCGATGACCGAGACCCAGTTGGAGCGCGCCAGCGCGCCGGGGGCGTCGAAGTCGCGCAGCATGCGCAGGAAGCCGCAGCAGCAGGAGCAGCAGTTGCACATGAACATCGACTCGTGCTGGACGTTGTAGGTGCAGTGGACCAGCCCCTCGCGCTCGGCGAGGTCCACGACCGCCAGAGCCTCCTCCCTGGTGATCGGACGGCCCATGGCGAAGGTGTCGTCGTAGGCGTTCTCCCGCGTGGAGAACGCCAGGCAGGTCTCGCGCGGATGGGGGCACGACCGCCCCTGGAGCTCCTGCTCCTTGCGGCAGATGCACTCCATCACCCGGAACGAGCGGGCGCCCTCGAGCATCCCGCGCACGTCCTCGTGGTGGAGCACCTCGGGGCGCGCCGCGATGGTGGCGTTCACCGGCACGACGCGGCCGATCGCGGGTCCCGTGCCGCCGGTCCGCCCGGCGAGCGCCGGGAGGTACGCCTCGAACAGGTCGGCGAGCTCCTTGTCGAGGTGGGGCAGCTGGAACTCGTAGATGCCCACCACGAACGGCACGAACATGTACATCTTCAGGCCCTTGATCCGCATGGCGGCGATCTGGCCCCGCCCGGCCATGGCCTCGAGGATCTCGCGGGTCTCCCCGACGGGGCGTCCCGCGCGCTTCGCGACCTGCTCCACGGTCTGGGGGATGGGCCTGACGCGCAGCGCGAGAGCGGCCTGCTCCGGCGAGAAGATCTTGGCGAGGATGAGCAGCTCGGTCCCCTCCGGCGTCCGCGGGAAGCCGTTGGGCAGGCGGTCGAGCTTCGCCGCCAGACCCTCGTAGACCTTGCGCGACCCGGCCAGTCGCTGCTCCGTGCTGGTCATGTGTCGAGCTCCTCGCCTCCAACGTACTCCCCGGCGCCGCCCTGTCAAGGGCGCCGTCGCCGGTGGCGGCTCCGTGGCCGCGGGCTCCGCTCAGCTCGCGGCCGCGGTCTCCGCCCGGCGCTCCTTCATGCGCCCGGCGACGAGGACGGTCACCAGCTCCGTCGCGAGGTCGAGTCCGATGGCGCCGGTGTCGAGGCACAGGTGGTGGGTGCAGGCGTCGTTCCAGTCGCGGCCGGTGAACGCGCGGACGAACCGGGAGCGTTGCTGGTCGGAGCGCCGGATCAGCTCCCGCGCCTCGCTCTCGGTCTCCAGCCCGTAGCTCTCCATGGCGCGGCGCACGCGCCACTCGAGGGGGGCGTGGATGCGCAGCGAGATCAGGCCGGGATGGCCGGCGAGGACGTGGAAGCCGGCGCGGCCCACGATGACCGCGTCGGAGGAGGCGGCGACCTCCTGGATGATCCGGCTCTCGAGCTGGAACACGTCGCGCTCGTGGACGGGTGGTGGGAGAGGTATGACGAAGGGCGCCTCCGGGGCGCCGAGGGCGTACTGCCTGAAGAACCCGTCCCACACGCTGGCCGCCCGCTCCTCGCCGGCCGCGAGGTCGTCCTCGTTCAGGCCGCTCTCCTCGGCCGCGCGCGCCAGGACGTCGCGGTCCGTGTAGCGCAGGCCGAGGCGCCGCGCCACAGCCTGGCCGATGTACGCTCCGCCGCTGGCGAACTGTCTGGAGATGGCGAGGACGATGGTCGTGGGCCGATCCATGGCGTCTCCTCCGGAGGTTCCATACCGCTGCTGCAGCCCTGGTCGGGAACGGGTGCCGCTGCACCCATGGTACCGCCGGATGCATCCGGACGGCCACCGACTCGTGGCCTGGCGGGGTCCCGGCCGACGGCGTCACCGGGCAGCGGGTCGACGCCTCGAATCAGGACCGGTCCCTGAGCGGGGCCGTGGGCGCCGGTGGACCCGTGGACCGGGTGCCGCCAGCGTGAGCCCCGCTCCCGTGTCCGCCTTGACCTCCCCCTGTCCCGGTGGGAACATCCGGCGACTTTCGCGTCGGGGGAGGCCCGGGTGGAGCTCATCGAGAGGGTCGTCGGGACCGTCAGCAACTGGGTCTGGGGGCCGCCCATGCTGATCCTGCTGTTCGGCACCCACCTCTACCTCACCTTCCGGCTCCGCTTCGTCCAGCGGTACATCTTCAAGGGCATCAGGATCTCGCTCGGCCGCGGGCGCGAGGGCGAGGGCGACGTGAGCCAGTTCGGCGCGCTCACCACGGCTCTCGCCGCGACCATCGGCACCGGCAACATCGTCGGCGTGGCCACGGCCGTCGCCGCCGGCGGGCCCGGGGCGATCCTGTGGATGTGGCTCACCGGCGTCTTCGGCATCTCCACCAAGTACGCCGAGGGGCTGCTCGCCGTGAAGTACCGGGTCACCACGCCGCGGGGGCTCATGGCCGGCGGGCCCATGTACGTGCTCGAGCGGGGCCTGAAGGTCAAGTGGCTGGGCGTCGTCTTCGCCGCGCTCACGGCGTTCGCCGCCTTCGGCATCGGCAACATGGTGCAGGCGAACTCCATCTCCACCCTGGCCCACGACACCTTCTCCATCGCGCCGTGGATCACGGGGCTGGTGATGACGGTGCTCACGGCCGTGGTCATCCTCGGCGGCATCAAGTCCATCGCCCGCGTCTGCGAGCGGCTGGTGCCGGTGATGGCGCTGGTCTACGTCGCCGGCTGCCTCGTCATCCTGCTCATGCACGCCGGCGAGATCCCCGCCGCGATCGCCCTCATCGTCAGGGACGCGTTCAGCGCCCAGGCGGCGGTGGGGGGCTTCGTCGGGGCCGGGGTGATGCAGGCGATGCGGTTCGGCATCGCGCGGGGGCTGTTCTCCAACGAGTCGGGGCTGGGCAGCGCCCCCATCGTGGCCGCCGCCGCCCAGACGAAGAACCCGGTCCGCCAGGCGCTGGTGTCCGCCACGGGGACGTTCTGGGACACCGTGGTGGTGTGCGCCATGACCGGCCTGGTCCTGGTCATGTCCGCGACTGGAGCAAGGGGCTCGAGGGCGCCGCGCTCACCCGGAGCGCGTTCCAGGACCTGTCCGCCGCCGGGCCGCTGATCCTGACCTTCGCCCTCCTCACCTTCGTCTTCTCGACGATCCTCGGCTGGTCCTACTACGGCGAGAAGGCCGCCGAGTACCTCTTCGGTCCGGGGGCCATCGCGCCGTACCGGTGGCTGTGGGTGGGCGCCGTCATGCTGGGCTCCGTGGCCAGCCTGCCGCTGGTCTGGTCGTTCGCCGACATCGCCAACGCCCTCATGGCCGTCCCCAACCTTGTCTCCCTGATCCTCCTCAGCGGCGTGCTGGTCGCGGAGACGCGCCACTACCTGTGGGAGGGGGGGCTGGACCGGCCCGGCGACTGGGCCCCCAGAGGCCGAGCCGCCCGGCGACTGAGGGACGGCCGTCCCGGCGTCTTGACAGCCGTGGACAGCCGGGCGCACCATTCGCGCGGTGTCCGCCTTCCCGGACACCGGGAGAATCCACGGTGCAGCTCACGGTGAGAGAGGTCGCGCAGCTTCTCGGCGTGTCCGAGAAGACGGTCTACCGGTGGGTCGGGCAGCGCAAGCTTCCCGCCTACCGGGTGAACGAGCAGCTGCGCTTCAACCGGGCCGAGCTGCTGGAGTGGGCGGGCGCCAGCCGGACCCCGGTCTCCCCGGAGCTGTTCGCCGAGCCCGAGAGCGCGGCGGCCCCCTCCCCCTCGCTGGAGCAGGCGTTGCGGGACGGCGGCATCGCCTACCGCGTGGAGGGCCGCGACGTGCCCGGCGTGCTCCGTTCCGTGGTGGCGCTCATGAGGCTGCCCGAGGAGGTCGACCGGGAGTTCCTCCTGCAGGTCCTGCTGGCGCGCGAGGCGCTGCAGTCCACCGCCATCGGCGACGGCATCGCCGTCCCGCATCCTCGCAGCCCCCTCGTCCTGCACATCTCCCGCGCCTCGGCGACGCTGTGCTTCCTCGACGCGCCGGTGGACTTCGGCGCCCTCGACGGCCGCCCCGTGCACGCGCTGTTCACCCTCGTGTCCCCGACGGCCCGCGCCCACCTGCAGCTCCTCTCCCGCGTCGCGTACGCCCTCCGGGACGACGCCTTCCAGGGGCTGATCGAGGGCCGGGCGGGGCGGGACGAGATCCTCGGCGCCGCCGCGCGGCTCGACCGGGAGGTGGCCGCGAACGCCGCCTCCGGAACACCTCCAGGAGCCTGAGTGATCGCGTTCCTGGTCGCCGTGGGCCTGGTCGTGGCAGGCGGTGCGGGGGCGGTGCTGGCCGGCCGCAGCCGGTGGCGCTCGCGGGTGGCCGCCGCGGGGATCGTGACGGGGAGCGTGTGCGGCCTCATCGCGGCGGTCCGCGTCCTCGCCGGCGCTCCGGTCCCCGCCCTGCGGGCTCCGTGGCCGGTTCCGTACGGCTCCTTCTCCCTCGCCATCGACCCGGTGTCGGCGGTGTTCCTCGTCGCCCTGTTCGTGCTCGCGCCCGCGGCGGCGGTGTACGGCGCGCGGTACCTGGAGGAGGAGCACGGCGGCGCCCCGCTCGGCGGCGTCTGGCTGTTCACGGGCCTGCTCATCGCCGGCATGGCGGTGGTCTTCACCGCCCGCAACGGCGTGCTGTTCCTCGTCGCCTGGGAGGTGATGTCGGTCGCCGCCTTCTTCCTCGTCACCTTCGACCACCGCCGCCCGGAGGTCCGCGAGGCCGGCTGGACCTACCTGGTCGCCACTCACCTCGGGACCGCGTTCCTCGCTCGCGCTGTTCCTCCTCATGGCGCGCGCCGGCGGGTCGATGGACTTCGACGGCATGCGGCTGCGGCGGCGTCTCCCCGGCGCTGGCCGGGACGCTCTTCGTCCTGGCGCTGGTCGGGTTCGGCACCAAGGCGGGGCTCGTGCCGCTGCACGTCTGGCTGCCCGAGGCGCACCCGGCCGCGCCGTCGCCACGTCTCGGCGGTGATGTCCGGCGTGATGATCAAGACCGGCATCTACGGGCTCTGTCCGCGTGCTCATGGTGCTGCCGCCTCCGCCCGCGTGGTGGGGCTGGCACGCTGGTCGCCGTCGGGGTGGTCGTCGGGCGTGTCCGGGCGTGCTGTTCGCCCTGGCCCAGCACGACCTCAAGCGGCTGCTGGCCTACCACAGCGTGGAGAACATCGGCATCATCGCGCTGGGGCTGGGCGTCGGCCTGCTCGGCGTCAGCGACGGGGCAGCCGGCGGTGGCCGCTGGCCGGGTTCGCCGGCGCGCTGCTGCACGTGGTCAACCACGCGCTGTTCAAGGGCGCTGCTGTTCCTCGGTGCCGGCGCCGTGGCCCACGCCACCGGCACGCGGGACATCGACCACCTGGGCGGCCTCGCCAAGCGCATGCCCGTGGACCGGCGCGGCGTTCCTCGTCGGCGCCGGCCGCGATCTCGGGGCTGCCGCCCCTGAACGGGTTCGTCAGCGAGCTGCCTCATCTACTCTCGGCGTGCTTCGCGGCCGGCCCTGAGCGGCGGCGGCGCCCTGCTCGGCCGCCGCCGTGGCCGTGGTCGCGGGCCTGGCGCTGATCGGCGGCCTGGCCCTCGCGTGCTTCACCAAGGCGTTCGGCGTCGTGTTCCTGGGCGAGCCCCGGAGCCGCCACGCGGCAGGCGGCCGTCGAGGTCGCCGGGCCGATGCGGGCTGCCCATGGTGCGCCCTGGCCGCCGGGTGCGCGGCCATCGGCTCTGCGGCGCCCCCTGGTGCTCTCGGCCGGGCTCGCGCCGTGCCCTGGGCAGCAGCTGGCGGAGCCGTTCCGGCTGGCGGCGCCCGCGGCGCCGCTGGCGTCGCTCCAGGCGCGCTGGTCTGGGTCTCGGCGGGCTCGCTGGGCCTGGTCGCGGCGGTGGCGGTGGTCCTCCTGGTCCGCCGTGCGGCTGCTGCGCGGGCGCGAGGTGACGGCGGCCCCGACCTGGGACTGCGGCTACGCGGCGCCCGACGCCCCGGATGCAGTACACCGCCTCGTCCTTCGCCCAGCCGCTCGTGGCGCTGTTCCGGCCGGTGCTGCGCACGCGGGAGTCGGGCTCGCCGCCGTCCGGGCTCTTCCCGCGGCCCGCGGCGTTCGCCTCGGCCACGGCCGACCCGGCGGAGCAGCGCCTCTACAGGCCGCTCTTCGCGGGCGCGGCGCGGTCCTGCGGCGGCTGCGCTGGGTCCAGCAGGGCCGGGTGCAGCTCTACCTGCTGTACATCTGGCCGACGCTGCTGGTGCTCCTGCTGTGGAACGTGTGAGGTAGCCATGCACCGGCCTTCCTGGTGGGCTTCGTGCTCTCGTTCGCCGCTGGCGCCGCTCGTCGGCGGCGTGATCAGCCGGACGCCGGGCGCTCGTCGCCGGGCGGCGGGGCCTCCGCTGCTGCAGCCTTACTTCGACCTGGCAAAGCTGCTGCGCAAGGGGGCGGTCTACAGCCGACGAGCACGACCTGGGTCTTCCGCGCCGGGCCCGGCCGTCGGCCTGGCGGCGTGCGGTCGCGCTGGCCGTGGTGCCGCTGGGGGGCGCCGGGCGCCCGTCTGGCTTTCCCGGGCGACTTCCTGCTGTCGCCTACCTGCTCGGCCTGGTGCGGCTTCTTCACCATCGCTGCCGCCCTGGACACGGGCTCGGCTTCGAAGGCATGGGCGCCAGCCGCGAGGTGCATGTTTTCGGCCCTGGCCGAGCCGGCGCTGCTGCTGGGCCTCGCTGGCCCTGGCCCGCAACGCCGGGGAGCTCTCGCTGTCGGCGGTCGTCGGTCGCGCCGTCCTCGCCGCTGGCGGCCGCCACGCGGCGGCCGCTCGGCGCTGGTGGCGGCGGCCCTGATCATGGTCCTTCTGGCCGAGAACGCCCGCATCCCGGTGGACGATCCCAACACGCACCTGGAGCTGACGATGATCCACGAGGTGATGGTGCTGGACCACGGCGGCCCGGACCTGGCCATGATCCAGTACGGCGTCGGCGCTGAAGATCTGGGTGCTCGGGGCGCTGCTGGTCGGCGTGCTGGTCCCGGTCCGCAACGGGCGTCTGGGCGGCGGCCTCGGCGCCGGGGTGGCCGGGCTGGTCTGGCCCTGGCGGTGGCCGTCGGCGTCATCGAGTCGTGCATGGCCCGCCTGCGGCTGGTGCGCGTCCCCCAGCTTCTCGTCGCGCGCCAGCGTGCTGTCCGTCGCTGGCCCTGGTCGCTGGTCCTGAGGTAACTCATGAACGACCTGGCTCGACGTGATCCTGGTGCTGCTGGTGCTGATGGACCTCGCGCTGCTGGGCTCGAGCCGCCTGCACCTGCATCCGGCAGGTGGCGCTGCAGGGGCGCTGCTGGCCCTGCTGCCTCCTGCTGTTGGCCGAGGGCCGCGCCGTACCGCGCGCTCGCTGCTGGCGCTGGTGCAGCATGGCGATCAAGGCGGCGTGCTTCCCGCTCGCTGCTGCGGCGGGCCGTGCGCGAGGCGGACGTCCGGCGCGAGGTGGAGCCCTTCGTCGGGTTCACGCGCTCGATCCTGGTCGGCATGGCGTGCTGCTGGCGGCGGCGCTGTGGCTGGGCTCGCGGCTGCCGCTGCCCCGGCGCCGGTGGCCTCGCCGCTGCTCGTGCCGGTCGGCGCTCTTCACGCGTGCTCGTCGGGCTGTTCGCTGATGGTCAGCCGGAGCAAGGCGGTGACGCAGGTGCTGGGCTACCTGGTGCTGGAGAACGGCATCTACTGCTTCGGGCTGGGCGCTGCGCCGAGGAGCCCCGCTCTGGTGGAGATGGGCATCCTGCTGGACGTGTTCGTCGCCGTCTTCGTCATGGGCATCACCATCTACCACATCAACCGCGAGTTCGACCACATCGACACCGACCAGCTGATCAGCCTGAAGGACTGAGCGTCATGCTCGGGCATTGTCCTGCTCGTTCCCGCCGCTGGCCGGCGCGCTGGCGCTTGGCGCTCCGCGGCGACCGGCCGCGGCGGGCGCTGCTGGTGGCCGCGGCGTTCGCCCACCTAGCGGCTCGTGGCCGCCGCGCTGGCGGTGCCCCCGGCCGCGGCGCCGGAGCGACTGGATCGGCCTCGACGCCGCGGGGCTGCTGTTCTCGGGCATCACGAGCCTGCTTTTCCTCGCGGCCGCCGTCTACTACGGTGGGCTACCTCGCCCGCGAGGGCCCGCCGCGGCTGGCGCGACGTCGCAGCGAAGCGCTTCGCCGTTCGCCAACTTCCCGGAGGCCGTCTTCACCGGCATGCCTGCTGCTCTTCCTGGCCGCGATGACCCTGGTGGTCGTCAGCCAGCACCTGGGGCTGCTCTGGGTGGCGGTGGAGGCCACGACCCTGGCCAGCGCGCCGCTGATCTACTTCCACCGCCACCACCGCTCGCTGGAGGCCACCTGGAAGTACCTGCTGATCTGCTCGGTGGGCATCGCCCTGGCGCTGCTGGGCAACTTCTTCCTGGCCGTCGCCGGCCCGGCGGCGGCGGCGGGCCGTGCTCGCTGGTCCTTCGAGCTCATCTGCTGGCCGGCGCCGGCCGGCTGGACCTGCTGTGGCTGAGGGCCGCGTTCGTGCTGCTCCTGGTCGGCTACGGGACGAAGATGGGGCTGGCGCCGCTGCACACCTGGCTGCCCGACGCCCACGCCGAGGCGCCGTCGGTGGTCTCGGCGCTGCTCTCCGGGCGCGCTGCTGAACTGCGCCTTCCTGGCGCATCCTGCGGGTCCACGCGGTGCTGGCGGCGGCCGGGCGGGGCGCACTTCAGCCGGCGAACTGCTCGTGATCTTCGGGCTGGTCTCCATGGCGGTCGGCGGCCGTCTTCATCATCGGCGCAGACGGACTTCAAGCGGCTGCTGGCCTACTCCAGCGTCGAGCACATGGGCATCCTGGCGCTGGGCGTGGGCATCGGCGGGGGCGCGGTGTTCGGCGCCATGCTCCACGCGGTCAACCACTCCCTGGCCAAGGCGATGCTCTTCCTGGTCGCCGGCAACATCCTGGCCGCCTACCGCACCAAGTCGACGGCGAAGGTGCGCGGGGTCGCTGCGCGGCGCTGCCGGTCACGGCGGTGCTGTGGATGGCGGGGCTCCTGGCCATCACCGGCTCGCCGCCGTTCGGCCCGTTCCTGAGCGAGCTGACCATCCTCAAGGGCGCCCTCGACGGCGGGCACCCCGTGGTCACGGGCCTGTTCCTCCTCTTCCTGGCGGGGGCGTTCGTGGGCATGGCCCGCCCCATGCTCTCCATGGTCCAGAGCGAGCCGCTCGGCGAGGCGCGACCGGAGGGCCGCGACGGCTGGCTGGCCGCGGCGCCGCCGGCACTCCTCGGGCTCGCGGTGCTGGTGCTCGGTCTGTGGATCCCGTCGTGGCTCGGCGACACCGTGAGGGCGGCGGCACGCCTGGTGGGGGGCGGATGACGGAAGGTCCGGCCACGGTGTTCCCCGGCGGGCGGCTGGCGCGCGCGGCGCTGCCGGTGTGGCCCTGGGAGCGCTTCGCCCGCACGCTCGTGGAGGGTGTCGCCGCGGGCGCCCGGGTGGCCGCGATGTTCGGGGTGGAGGGAGCGGGGGGGCTGGAGCTGGTGGCGGTGCTGGCCGAGCCCAACTCCGGCCGGTTCGCCCTGTTCGCCACGCCGGCGGGGGAGCGCTTCCCGTCCCTGACGCCCGCCTGCCCGCAGGTCCACCTGTTCGAGCGCGAGATCGCCGAGCAGTTCGGGGTCGTGCCCGAGGGGCACCCGTGGCTCAAGCCCGTGCGCTTCCACGCCTCGTGGGTCCCCGGCCGGGACGCCTGGGGGCGGCCGGAGGGGGCGCCCATCGTCCCGTCCGTGAGGCGCTTCTACTCGGTGGAGGGCGAGGAGATCCACGAGGTCGCCGTCGGGCCGGTGCACGCCGGCATGATCGAGCCCGGCCACTTCCGCTTCCAGTGCCACGGCGAGCGGGTCCTCAACCTGGAGATCTCCCTGGGCTACCAGCACCGCGGCGTGGAGCGGGCGCTCGCCGCCGGCCCGGACGCGCGCACCGTCCACCTCCTCGAGACCGCCGCCGGGGACACCACGATCGCGCACGCCACGGCCTACTGCCAGGCGGTGGAGGCGCTCGGCGGCTTCGCGCCGTCCCACCGCGCCGACCGCATCCGGGCGGTGGCGCTGGAGCTCGAGCGCATCGCCAACCACGTCGGCGACCTCGGGGCGCTGGCCGGCGACGTCGGCTTCCTGCCCACCGCGTCCTACTGCGGGCGGATGCGCGGCGACGTCCTCAACCTCACCGCCCTGCTGTGCGGCAGCCGGTTCGGCCGCGGTCTGGTCCGGCCCGGCGGCGTGGGGTTCGACGTCGACGCGGCGCGGGCCGCCCTCCTCGTGGATCGCCTGGAGGACGTCCTCCGCGACGTGCGCAACGCCGTCGAACTGCTCTTCGGCGAGCCCTCGGTCCAGGGCGCGGTTCGAGGAGACCGGCGTGGTCACCTCGGCCCGGGCCGCGGAGCTCGGCCTCGTCGGACCGGCCGCGCGCGCCTGCGGGCCTGGAGCGCGACGCCCGCCACGAGTTCCCCTCGGGGATCTACCGCTTCGCGCAGATTCCGGTGTCCACGTGGCCCACCGGCGACGTGGCCGGGCGCGCCTACGTGCGCTGGCTGGAGGTGCAGCGCTCGGCGGCGTTCGTGCGCGAGCAGCTGGCCGGTCTGCCGGAGGGCGCCTGCCGGACGGAGGTCCGCGCGGCCGCTCCGGACTGCCTGGCCGTCTCGATGGTCGAGGGGTGGCGCGGCGAGATCTGCCACGTGGCCTTCACCGGCGCGGACGGGCGCTTCGTCCGCTACAAGGTCGTGGATCCGTCCTTCCACAACTGGATGCGGGCTGGCGGTGGCGCTGCGGGACCAGGCAGATCTCCGATTTCCCGCTGTGCAACAAGAGCTTCAACCTCTCCTACTGCGGCCACGACCTGTAGCGGAGGCCGACCATGCTCGAAGGTGCTGCTCGTCGCACGATGGCAGCAGGGGTACCGGACGATTCCGTTCCCCGCCGGCCCCCGTCCTGCCCGGACCGGTTCCGCGGGCGGTGCCGGCGATCGATGCAGGCGCGGTGCCCCGCACGGGTGCGGCGCCTGCGCCGCCGCCTGTCCCGCCGGCGCCATCGCGCTGACGGGCGACGGCCTGCGCATCGATCTGGGGCGGTGCCTGTTCTGCGCCGAGTGCGCGGCGAGCCTGCCCTGCCGGGGCGGTCTCCGTTCACCCGCGAGTACCGCATGGCCGCGCTCGCGCGCGAGGACCTCGTCACCGCCGACGGCGACGGCCTGCGCCTGGCGGGGCGCTGGAGCGGCGGACGCGGCAGCCTCTTCGGCCGGTCGCTGCAAGCTGCGGCAGGTCAGCGCCGGCGGGTGCAACGCCTGCGAGGCCGACATCAACGTGCTGGGCACCGTCGGCTGGGACCTGGGGCGCTTCGGCATCCAGTTCGTCGCCTCGCCGCGCCACGCCGACGGCCTGCTCATCACCGGCCCGGTCACGCGGAACATGCGCGCTCGCGCTGCGCAAGACCTACGAGGCGGTGCCCGCCCCGAAGATCGTCATCGCCGTCGGCGCCTGCGCCATCTCCGGCGGGCTCTTCGCCGGCCTCCCCGAGGTCGGGGAGGGCGTCGGCGGCCTGCTGCCCGTCGACCTCTTCGTGCCGGGCTGTCCGCCGCACCCGTTCACGCTGCTGGACGGCATCCTCCGCCTGCTCGGCCGCCTGCCCCGGTAGCCCCGCCGCCGCCCCGGCTCACGCGCCCTGCGCCACGGCCGTGGCGGCTCCGGCCACGGCGGCCTGGCGGTCGCCGAAGCGGTCGTAGAGGACGGGCAGCACCACCAGCGTGAGCAGCGTCGAGGTGACGATGCCGCCCATGACGATGACCGCCAGCGGCTTCTGGATGTCGGCGCCGGAGCCCATCGCCCACACCATGGGGGCGTGGCCGATGAACGAGGTGAGCGCCGTCATGATGAGCGGCTTGAAGCGCAGGCGGCACCCCTCGCTCACGGCGTCCTCGAAGGCGACGCCCCGCGCCCGGAGCTGGCGGAAGAACGCAACCAGGACCACGCCGTTCTGCACGGCGATGCCGAGGAGCACGATGAACGCCACCGCGGCGGACACCGACAGCGGCATGCCGAAGACCACGGCCGCGACCACCCCTCCAACCAGGGCGAAGGGCAAATTCACGAGCACCAGGACCGCGTCGCGGGCGCTGCCCAGAGCGGAGTAGAGGAGCACGAGCACGAGCAGGAGAGCGACGGGGACGACCACCGCGAGCTGGCGCATGGCCCGTTGCTGCTGCTCGAACTGGCCGCCGTACTCCACCCAGTAGCCCGAGGGGAGCTCCCGGCGCAGGCCCGTGAGGCCGCGCTGCACCTCGGCCACGAACCCGCCGAGGTCGCGCCCGCGCACGTTCGCCTCGACCGTGACGCGCCGCATGCCGTTCTCGCGCCCCACGACCATGGGCTCCTCGGTGAGCTCGAGACGCGCCACCCGGGCCAGCGGCACCGTGGTGCCCGCGGGGGTCGGCACCAGCAGGCGGCCGAGGGTGGCGACGTCGCGGCGGGCGCTCTCGGGGAAGCGCACGGCGACGGGCACGCGGCGCTCCCCGTCCACCAGCTCGGTGACCACCCGGCCCGCGAAGGCGGTGGTCATGGCGTCGGTCACGTCGGCGGCCGACAGGCCGAAGCGGGCCATCGCCGGCCGGTCGAGGACGACGGTGACCTCGGCCATGCCCGAGACCTGCTCGACCTTGACGTCGGCGGCGCCCGGGACTGCCTGGATCACGGCGGCGGTCTGGTCCGCGAAGGACTTCAGCACCTCGAGGTCGGGGCCGAACACCTTGACGGCGAGGTCGCCCTTGACGCCGGAGACGAGCTCGTTGACGCGCAGGGCGATGGGCTGGGAGAAGGCGGGGCGCAGCCCCGGCACCGAGGTGATCTCCTTCTCCAGCGCGGCGACCAGCTCGGCCTTGGTGCGGCCGGTGGTCCACGTGCGCCGGTCCTTGAGCATGATGATCATGTCCGACTGCTCCGGGCCCATGGGGTCCTCGGCGATCTCCGGGCGCCCCGTCTTGGACACCACGGTCGCCACCTCGGGGTAGGCGAGGATGCGGCGCTCGAGGAGCTGCGCGACCTGCACCGAGCCGTCCAGGGACGCGGTGGGCAGGCGCACGACGTTGACGGCGATGGCGCCCTCGTCGAGGTCGGGGAGGAACGACGTGCCCAGCGACGGCGCCAGCGCCGCCGCGGCCGCCAGAACCGCGACGGCGACGCCCACGGTGACGCCCGGGCGCCGGCGGGCCGCGGCGAGGAGGGCGGCGTAGCCGCGCAGGAGGGCCCGCACCGGCGGGAGCTCCCGCTCGGGGATGCGGCGCAGCACGAGCGCCGCCAGCGGGGGCACGAAGAGGACGGCGACCACGATGGAGGCCAGCAGCGTGAGCAGCAGGGTGGTGGCCAGGGGAACGAACATCTTGCCCTCGAGCCCCTGCAGGGTGAGCAGGGGGACGAGCACGATGGCGATGATGAGGATGGAGAACGCCACCGGCCGCGCGACCTCGGCGGTGGCGGCGGCGATGACCCGGCGGCGGTCCGGGTCCGCATCCTCGGCGAGGTGGCGGCGGATGTTCTCGGCGACGACGATGGCGCCGTCGACCACCATGCCCACCGAGAACGCCAGGCCCCCCACCGTCATGAGGTTCGCGGTGAGCCCCGTGGCCCGCATGGCCACGAAGGTGATGAGGAAGGTGAAGGGGAGGGAGAGCACCACCACCACCGAGGTGCGGATCTCGGCCAGGAACAGCGCCAGGACGATCACCACCAGGATGCCGCCCTCGAGGAGGGCGTGGGACACGGTGTCGAGGCACGCCTGGACCAGCGAGGTCCGGTCGTAGAAGACGTCGAGGTGCAGCCCCTTGGGCAGGCTCACCGCGAGGTCCGCCACGGCCTTCTCGACGTTGGCCACCACGGTGCGGGCGTTCTCGCCGCGCAGCATGATCACCATGCCGGCCACCGTCTCGCCGCGGCCGTCGCGGGTCACCGCGCCCTGGCGGATGGGGTCGCCTCCCACGGCGACCGAGGCGACGTCCCGGACCAGCACCGGGGTGCCGCCGTCGCTGCGGAGCACCACGTCGGCCACGTCGGCGGCGCCGTGGTAGAGCCCGTCGCCTCGGATCACCGTCTGCTCCCAGCCGTGCAGCACGTAGCCGGCGCCGGCGACGGTGTTGCCGCGGGACAGCGCATCCTCCACGTCCCGCAGGGTGAGCCCGTGGGCCTTCAGCCGGTCCGGGGAGACCACCACCTGGACCTGGGCCACCTGGCCGCCGAAGCTGTTGACCTCGGTGACGCCGGGCACCGTGCGCAGGCGCGGCGCCACCAGCCACTCCTGGAGGGTGCGCTTCTCCATGGGCGAGTAGCCGTCGCCCTCGAGGGTGTACTGGAAGATCTCCCCGAGCCCCGTGGACAGCGGCGCCATCTCGGGCTCCACTCCGGGGGGCATGGCGCCGCGCACCTCGGAGAGGCGCTCGAAGACGACCTGGCGGGCGAAGTAGGGATCCACGCCGTCGTGGAAGATGACCACGACCTGGGACAGGCCGGCGCGGGACAGGGAGCGCACCAGCGCCACGTCGGGCAGTCCTCCCATGCGCTGCTCGATGGGGTAGGTGACGCGGCGCTCCACGTCCGTGGTCGAGTAGCCGTCGGCGCGGGCCAGGATCATCACCTGCACGTTGGTGACGTCGGGGAAGGCGTCGATGGGGAGGGCGCGCCACGCCGCCACCCCGGCGGCGGCGAGGGCGAGCCCCACCGCCATGGCCGCCAGCCGGTGGGCCAGCAGCGCCGCGAAGAACCGTTCCATGCGGCCGGCCATCAGTCCGCGCACCCCGCGCCCATCTTCGAGCGCAGCACGTCCGACTTGAGGAGGAAGGCGCCGGCGGTGACGACCTCGTCGCCGGGGGCGAGCCCCGCGGTCACGGTCACGAGGTCGCCGAAGACCGCCCCGACGCGGACCGGGCGCCGGATGAAGTAGTCGCCCCGGAGGCGAACGAAGGCGAAGGCCCGCCCCGCGTCCTCCAAGACGGCCTCCCGCGCGCACGTTGATGGCGGTGCCCTCCGTGGCGACGGCCAGGCGCACCCGGGCGAACATCCCGGCGCGCAGCTGGCCTTCGGCGTTGTCCACCACGACCCGGGCGCGGGCGGTGCGCGTGAGCGGGTCCAGGGTGCCGGAGACCACCCGCACGCGGCCGGGGAACAGCCGGCCGGGCCACGCCGCCACCTCCACCTGGGCCGCGGCGCCGTCGCCCGCCGCCGTCACGACCGCCACGTCGGTCTCGTGCAGCTCCGCGAGCACCCACACGGTGCCGGTGTCGGCCACCGCCACCAGCGGCGCGCCGGGCTCCACGCGGGCGCCGGCCGCCGCGCGGCGGTCGACGACGACGCCGTCGAGCGGGGCGCGGACCACCAGGAGCCCCGCGTCCTCCGCCGACGGGAGCGTGGCGATCTCGCCGGCCGGCACGCCCAGCGAGCGCAGCACGGCCTCCGCGGAGCGCACCCCGGCGCGGGTGCGGGCGTGCTCGGCGCGGGCGGCGATGACGTCCTTCTCGGGGCAGATGCGGCGGGCGAAGAGCTTCTCCTCCCGGGCCAGGGTGGCGGCGGCGGCCTCCTCCGCCGCGGCGGCCTCGGCGAGGCGGGCGGCCGCCTCGCGGTACGCGGGGCACTCCAGGCGGACCAGAGGGTCGCCGCGCCGCACGCGGTCGCCGAGGTCGACACCGACCGCGGTCACGATGCCGGCGGCCGGAGACGTCACGGTCACCGACCGGTTGGCGTCCAGCACCACCTCGCCGGGCAGCTCGCGATAGGCCCGGGCCGGGCCGGCCGCCACCACGGCGGCGCGCATCACGCCGCCCTGGGCGGGATCGAACAGCCGCGCCTCGGCCTTCGCGACGCCCACCTCGTACCGGCACTCGTCGCAGGTGTACGTCGGGATGCCGTGCTCGCACCTCGCGGCGAGGAGCTCGGCGACGGGCCGGTCGAGGTCCGAGGCCTCGGCGGCCACGGCGGCGGGTGCGGCCGCTCCGCGGGGCGCAGCGGCCGCAGGGGCCGTGGGGCCGCCGCAGCCCGCCATCGCGGCGAGGAGCGGCAGCGGAAGGACGAGAACGAAGGAACGTCGGGCGGGTCATCGGTCGCCTCCAGGGGGTACGGGTCCGGGGGGAGCAGACGGATCACCTCGGCACGCGCCAGGGCGCGGCGCTCGAGAAGGTCGATGTGCAGCGCCCGGGACGCGGCCAGGCCGCGGCGGGCGTCGAGCAGGTCCAGGAAGGAGAAGGTGCCGAGCCGGTAGCCCTCCTCGACGGCGGCGAGCACCTCCCGTGCGCGGGGCAGGACGTCGGTCTCCACGCGGATCAGGTCCGCCTCCGAGCGCTGGAGCTCGCCCGCGGCCCGGCGCCACGAGGCGGTGAGGTCGAGGAGGGTCTGGGCGCGCTCGCGTCGGGCCGCCTCGGCCCGGCTCCTGGCGGCCGCGGCGGCGTCGGCGTAGCGGTCGAAGACCGGGAGGGTGAAGCCGAGGCTGAGGACGAAGGTGCGGTCGTGGGATCCGGCGAGCCGCCGGCCGCCGAGGCCGAGAGCGAGGTCGGGGACGGCCTGCCGGCGGGCGAGGTCGGCCTCGGCGGTGGCGGACGCGGCCTCGGCCTCGCGGACCGCGACCTCCGGGAGCGCCTCGAGGTCCGCGGTCGCGGACGCCGGCGGCTCCGGCAGCGACGGACGCCAGGTCGCCTCCGGCCCGGAGGTCCACGCCGTCCCCGCCCCACGTCGCCGCCAGGGCCGTCGCGGCGAGGGCGACGTCGGTCTCCGCCCGGCCCACGGCCGTCTCGGCGAGGGCCGACTCCATGGCGGTCCGGGTCGCCTCGATGGGGGAGGCCTCGCCGGCTTCGACCAGGGCGCCCACCGTGGACGCCATGGCCGCGGCGTTCCCGGCGTTCTCCCGGGCGGCGGCGAGCCGCGCCTGGGCCGCGAGGAGCGCCACGAAGGCGCGGTCGACGCGGGCCTCGAGGCCGCGGCGGCGGACGTCGAGCTCGGCCTCGCGCACCGACCGGCCGGCGCGCGCCGCCTCGACGCGCAGCCGGCGCTTGCCGCCGGTCTCGACGGTCTGGACCAGGGAGACCGTCGTCTCCGCCTGGCTCGTGCCCGGCAGGTCGCCGCCGACGTTCTCGGCCTCGAGGTCGAGGATCGGGTTGGGCAGCCGGCCGGCCTGGCGCACCTCGGCGCCGGCCGCGGCGAGGAGGGAGTCGGCGGCGGCCAGCGCGGGGCTGGAGGCGAGGGCGCGGGCCCTCGCGGTGGCGAGGTCGACGGTCTCCGCCGCCGCCGTGCCGGCGGCCAGGAGGGTGACGAGGATGGTGAGGCGGGTGAAGCGGTTGCAGGTCATGACCGGGTGCTCCCTTTTCGCGTGGTGGAGGGCCGTCGTGGACGGCCCGGCGCGGGACGGGGAGACCGGTCAGATCAGCAGGCAGGTGGTACCGAGGGGAACGGCCCGGGTGTCTCCGGGCGGGGGCTGCGGCGCCGCGGGCGTCCCCTCCGGAGTGACGGGAGCGGCGGCCCCGGCGGCTGGGGGCGGCACGGCCGCGACCGCGACGGTGGAGGCGGCCGTGGCCAGGCTGACGTCGGTGCACAGCACGCCGCCGGCGTGGAGCGACGCCGCCTCGCCGTGGGCGTGGACCGCCGCGCCCGTCACCGGCGCGGCGCCGCACACCGCCGGAGCGGCCTCGACGCGGGCATGGTCGGCGGCGATGCACCATACGGGCGCCACCGGCATCGTCGCCAGCACCGCGAGGGTGAGGGCGATGAGCGTGGCGAGGATCTTGCGGCGGGAGCCCATAGACCGGGTATCGTACACGATCGGACCGTGCCGCCGCGAGGCCGGTGGCGGCGCTGCAACCTTTCGGATAGACTATCGTACCTCGATATATCGGAGGGCGACATGCGAGAGGCGCACCGATGAGATCGATGGAGCAGAGGGCGCTTGGGTACATGCCCCTGACCGAGACCACGTTCTGCATCCTGGCGGCGCTGGCCAGGCCGCGGCACGGCTACGGGATCATGCAGCGGGTCGAGGAGGCCAGCCGCGGCCGCGTGCGCCTCGGACCCGGGACGCTCTACGGCGCGCTGACGAAGCTGGTGCGGCAGGGGCTCATCGCGCGCACCGACGACCCGGACGGCGGCGACGAGCGGCGCAAGCTCTACCGGCTCACGCCCCTCGGCCGTGCCGTCGTCGAGGCCGAGAGCCGGCGGCTCGTCCAGACCGTGCTCCTCGGCAGGGAGCTGCTGGGGATCCAGGGAGGACTCGATGTCGAATGAGCTGGAAACCAGGGTGGAGTGGAGGGTCTTCCTCGCGTGGCACGACGACAGGGAAGAGGCGTGGCTGCGGGACATGGCGCGGCAGGGCTGGCACCTGCGCCGGCCATCCCTGTTCCGCTACGTCTTCGACCGGGGCGCGCCCGCCGACGTCGTGTACAAGCTCGACTACAACGTCCTCCTCAGGGGTCGGCGCGAGGAGTACGAGGCGCTGTTCCGGGCCGCGGGCTGGGAGCACGTGGGCGAGATCGCCAACTGGCACTACTTCCGCACCCTCGCCGGCGAGGGCGCCGATCCGGACATCTTCACCGACACCGACTCCCGGGTGGCCAAGTATCGGCGGGTGATCTGGGTCCTTCTCCTGCTGCTGCCGTCGCAGTTCTTCCTGATCTCCAGGTTGGCGGAGCACACGTGGTCCATTCCGGCCACCCCCCTGGGTGCGGTGACGGCGGCGGGCGCTCTGTTCTACGCGCTGATCCTCGGCTTCTGGCTGTACGGCCTCGTCCGGCTCGGGCTCCACATCGCCCGGCTCCGCCGGAAGGGCCGCGGCTCCGCGGCCGGCGCTCCGCTCCGATGAGGCCCGCCGCCGGCGGCGAGGAGGAAGACCCCATGCGCGACGACCTGTTCACGGCCCGCTATTCCTGCCGGAGCTTCACGGCGCGGCCGGTCCCGCGGTCCACCCTCGAGAGGCTCCTCGACGCCGCCCGCTGGGCGCCCACGGCCGGCGGGCTCGAGCCGTGGCGGTTCGTGGTGGTGACCGACCCGGCCGTGCGCGGCGCCCTCGCCGGTACGGCGCCGCGGCAGGCCTTCATCGCCGCCGCCCCGGTGCTCGTGGTGGTCTGCGCCCTGGCCGAGGAGTCCGCCCGGCGCTACGGCGAGCGGGGCCGGACGCTCTACTGCCTGCAGGACACCGCTGCGGCGGTGGAGAACCTCATGCTGGCCGCCACCGCCGAGGGGCTGGGGAGCTGCTGGATCGGCGCCTTCGACGAGTCGGCCGCGGCCCGCGCGGTGGACCTTCCCGAGGGCTGGCGTCCCGTGGCCATGGTGCCGGTGGGCGAGCCCGCCGCGGCACCTCCGCGCCGCTCCCGCAAGCCCCTTTCGGAGGTCGTCCGCTGGATCGGCGACATCAAAGAGCCGTCGTTCATGGGCTCAGAGCAGAAGGGCTGACCGGCCGCGAGTGGCCGGCGCCGGGGCTGGCCCGCTGCGCGCGGGCCGCATCGCGGCCTATATTGGGTACAGGCAGATCACGTAGAGGACGGCCGGGGCCGGGGGGTGCTCGAAGATCGGGCACACGATCCGCGAGGGACCGGCGCCGCCGGAGAGGTGGCGCCGAGCAGGCTTCGAACCCCGGCGGGAGGGATCGGGCCGGTCCGCCCGGGCGGACCGGGTGCGAGGCCGCAAGGGCCCACCGGCAGGGCGGGGACCGCAGAGAGGACGATGCGCGACCATGGCCGACCAGGGGACCAATCGTCGCCGGCCGGGCGACGGTGACCGGCGGGCGGACGGGAGGGCGGAGGAGGGCGCCTGCCGCAGCCCGGAGAGAGACCGCACCCTCTCACCGAAGGAGCAGGAGCGCCTTCTCGCCGACCTGAAGGCGACCGGGATCGAGCTCGAGCGTCGGAACGACGAGCTGCGGCAGGCGCTCACGCGGCTCCAGGCGCTTCAGGCGCGGTACGGGGACATGTACGACCTGGCTCCGGTCGGGCTCCTCACCGTGAGCGAGGAGGGATCGGTCCTCGAGGGCAACGCCGCCGCCGTAGCGCTCCTCGGCGTGGCGAGGAGCGATCTGGTCGGTCAACGGCTTGCCGCGTACGTCCTCCCCGAAGACCTGGAGACCTACGGCCGGTGCTTCGCGGTGTCGTTTGCGGCGGATGAACGGCGGGAGTGCGAGGTGAGGATGCTGCGCGCCGGCGGGGATCCCTGCTGGGTACGGCTGGAGGCCGCCGCGGCACGGTCCGTGGAGGGCGCCGCCGCCCGCCGGGTCGTGATGAGCGACATCACCGGACGCAGGAAGGCCGAGGACCGGCTCCGCACCGAGCGGAAGCACCTCCGGTCACTGGCCTCGCAGCTGTCGGCCGCCGAGGAAAGGGAGCGCCGGCGCCTCGCCGCGACCCTGCACGAACACGTCGGGCAGCTTCTCGCCGTCGTGCGGATCAGGCTCGTGGCGCTCCGCGAGGACGCCGGAGCCGCCGGGCTGGCGGACAGGCTCGACGAGATCAGGTCCCTGGTCGACGAGGTGCTGGAGGCGACCCGGACACTGACCTCCGAGATCGCTCCTCCGGTGCTCTACAGGGTCGGGCTCGAAGCGGCCATCGAATGGTATGGCGAGCGTCTGATGGAGGCATCGGGGCTGGCCGTGCGGTGCGTTCAGAAGGGCACGCCGTGGAAGCTTGGAGACGAGCTGCGGGGGTTTCTCTTCAGCGCCGCCCGCGAGCTGCTCCACAACGTGGTCAAGCACGCCCACGTCGGCGTCGCTCGTGTTCTGCTCGACTGGCGGGACGAGGCGATCATGCTGGCGGTGGAGGACGACGGGACCGGATTCGAGCCGGAGGCCGGTGACGGCGAACCGGATGCACCGGGCTGCTTCGGGCTGTTCAGCATTCGTGAGCGCGCCGACGACCTCGGCGGGTGGCTGGAGGTGGCGTCGGCGCCGGGCCGGGGCACGAGGGCGAGCCTCGTGATCCCCCGGGGGGCTCCCGGGCCGGGAGGAACGGTCGCGTGACGATCCGGGTGCTGCTCGCCGACGATCATCGCCTGTTCCGTGAGGGGTTGCGCTCACTCCTCGAGGGGCAGCGCGACCTGGAGATCGTCGGCCAGGCCGGGGACGGTCTCGAGGCGGTCGGCCTCGCGCGCAGTCTCGATGTCGGCGTCGTCGTGATGGACGTCGAGATGCCGCTGCTGAACGGTCTCGAGGCGACGCGGCAGATCCGCGCCGAGCTGCCGCGCGTGAGCGTCGTGGTGTTGTCGATGTACTCGGACCGGCGCTTCGTGATCGAGGCCCTGCGCGCCGGCGCCACGGGCTATCTGCTCAAGGACTGCGCCTTCGAGGAGCTCGCCCACGCCGTGCGCTCCGCCGCCGCTGGGCAGGTCTACCTGTCGGCAGGGATCACGGGCGTCGTGGTCGAGGACTATGTCCGGAGGAGCGCGGACCCCGAGAACACCGCCTTCACGTCGCTGACGGCCCGCGAACGGCAGATCCTGCAGCTCCTGGCCGAGGGCAAGAGCACGAGGGAGACCGCCCGGCTTCTCGAGATCAGCTCCAAGACGGTCGAGACCCACCGCGCGCACATCATGGGGAAGCTCCGTCTGCACAGTGTCGCGGAGCTGACCCGGTACGCCGTCAGGGAAGGCCTGATCAAGGCCTGACGGCTCTCCGCGGGCGGGCTCGACGCAACCCGGAGGGGCCGTCCCAGCCGGTCACGCCGCCGGCCACGCCAGGTCAAGAGGCGTCACGTCAGGGGTCTCCCTATGCCGTTGTCGGGGGTTTCCCGATTGTCTCCGGACCAACCAGAACCCATTTTTGTAGAGAGAGTTGCGTCCGGGCGGTTCGAAGAGCGCGGAGCGCTCCCCTCTGGAGGCTCGAAAATGCCAGACACAGACTCCGCCAAGCGCGTCTCTCGGCGGGGGCAGAACCAGCGAGCGGCCGACGTGGCCGCGCTACGAGCAAGGGTTGCCGAGCTCGAGACCGCCCTCGATCAGTCCGTAGGCCGTAACCGCGACCTCCAGGTCGAGGCCGGGCGGCTCTACGCGATTCTGGACGCGGTCCCGGGGTGGGTCTCCTTCATCGACAGCGAGCAGAGGTACTGCCTCACCAACTGGGTCGGCGGTGACGAGGGCGTCGCTCCGCCGGACAGGGTCGCGGGCCGTTTCGTGAGCGACGTGCTCGACCGGGAGGCGTACCGCGCGATCCGCGGCGATCTCGAGCGCTCGCTCCGCGGCGAGGCAATCGCCCGGGACACGACCGTCCCGCTTCGGGGGAAGCAGGTGGCGAGCTTCCGAGCCACCTACACCCCACACCGTGCGGAAGACGGCTCGATCGATGGCGTCGTCATCGTGGTCGGCCGGGTCGAGGACCT
Organism: uncultured Acidobacteriota bacterium; assembly: GCA_963751245.1. Classification (GTDB taxonomy): domain Bacteria; phylum Acidobacteriota; class Thermoanaerobaculia; order Thermoanaerobaculales; family Thermoanaerobaculaceae; genus CAVVTR01. Next base: position 505,660 of record CAVVTR010000009.1, read on the forward strand.
CAAGCGGCCGGCGAGCCCGTACCGGCTCGCGGACGAAATCCGGCCTGCGGAGCCGGTGCGGGGCAAGCCGGCAGGAGCGCTGCCATGAGCGCCGCGACGGACCGCCCGGTCTCTTCCGAGCGCCGTCCACCGGGTGCGAGCGATTCCCCGCCGGGCGACCGGCTGCTGGTCGTGGAGGACAGCGCGGCCCAGGCGCTGCAGCTCAAGGAGCTTCTCGAGGCAGAGGGGTATGTGGTCGGGGTCGCGACGACCGGGGCGGAAGCGCTCGCCATGCTGGCCGAGCACCTCCCCAAGGCAGTGTTGAGCGATGTCCTCATGCCGGGCATGGACGGCTACGATCTGTGCCGGAAGATCAAGGCAGACCTCTCGCTGGCCGGCGTCCCGGTCCTCCTCGTGACCGGCTTGTCCGATCCGGGCGACGTCATCATGGCGCTGGAGTGTGGAGCCGACGCCTTCATCACCAAGCCGTACCGCAAGGAGGATCTGATCGAGCGTATCCGGTTGAGCCTCGCCGATGACGGGGTTCATGGCGAGGACCCGGCCGACAGGGGTGTCGAGATCTCCTTCGCCGGCCGCCGCCACCGCATCAGCTCCGGGCGCCAGCAGATCCTCAACCTGTTGCTCTCCACCTTCGCAGCGGCCGTGCTCAGGAACCTCGATCTCGAGCGGGCGCGCGAGGAGCTCGAGGCGCTCAACGCGACACTCGACGAGGAAGTCCTCAAGCACGCCGGGGCGCTGGTCACCTCCGAGCTGCGATATCGGCGGCTCTTCGAGGCCGCCCAGGACGGTATCCTGATCCTCGACGCCGCAACCGGCGCGATCACCGACGTCAATCCGTACCTGGCGAACCTGCTCGGTCTCCGGAGCGACCAGATCATCGGTCAGTATCCCTGGGACCTCGGGCCCTTCCGGAACATCCTGGCCACCCGGGACGCGCTCGCCGAGGTGCAGGAGAAGGGCTACGTCCGCTACGAGAACCTGCCGCTCGAGGCGAGCGACGGGAGCCTGGTTCCGGTGGAGTTCGTGAGCAACTCCTACATGGTCGACGGTCGGGCCGTGATCCAGTGCAACATCCGCGACATCAGCGATCGCCGGCAGGCGGAACGGCGGGACGCGCTCACGCGCGACGTGCTGAGGGCACTGAACAGCTCCGGAGACACCGCGGAGACCATCCGCGAGATCCTGGCGCTGGTCAAGGAGCAGTGCGGCATCGAGGCGGTGGGCCTCCGCCTGGACGACGGCGACGACTTTCCCTACGTGGAGACCAGCGGCTTCCCCGGGGAGTTCGTGGAGAAAGAGCGCTTTCTCTGCGAGCGTGACGGGGACGGGGGGTGTGTCCACGACCCGCAAGGCAGGCCGGTCCTCGAGTGCATGTGCGGCAACGTCATCCGCGGCCGGACCGACCCGGCGCTTCCGTTCTTCACGGAGGGCGGCAGCTTCTGGTGCAACAGCACCACCGACCTGCTGGCAGCGACCACGGTGGAGGGCCGCCAGTCGCACACCCGCAACCACTGCAACGGAGCAGGCTATGAGTCGGTCGCGCTGATCCCCCTTCGTGTGGGTGACGAGATCCTCGGCCTGTTGCAGCTCAACGACCACCGGCGAGGCCGGTTCAGTCCGAAAACGATCGGCTTCTTCGAAGCGCTGTGCGGCAGCATCGCAATCGGGCTCGCCCGCAGACGGGCCCATGAGGCGCTGGTGCGAAGCCAGGGGCAGCTCGTCCAGGCGCAGAAGATGGAGGCGGTGGGGCGGCTGGCGGGAGGGGTGGCGCACGACTTCAACAACGTCCTGCAGGTGTTGCTGTCCAACGTGGAGACGCTCGGTCTCGACGCGGCCCCGGCGACCGTGGCAGGCGCGGTGAGGGAGATGGAGGGCCAGATCAGGCGCGGCGCGGACATGACAAAGCAGCTCCTGTTGTTCTCGCGCCGGCAACAGGCGGAGCGGGTGCGGCTGGATCTGGGCGAGCTCGCGACCGCGACCGGCGTGCTGCTACGCCGGCTCATCCCGAAGAACGTCCGGCTGACCGTCGAGACGGCGTCGGCGCCGATCTGGGTGGATGTCGCCGCGGTGCAGCTCCAGCAGGTCCTGATGAATCTGGCGGTCAACGCGAACGACGCGATGCCGGACGGCGGAACGTTGACCATTCGCGTGTACACGGAGCCCGGCGCGGCGGTGGCGGAGGTCATCGACACCGGCGACGGGATGGACGCAGCGGCGCGGGAGCACCTGTTCGATCCTTTCTTCACGACAAAGCAGGCGGGGGACGGCTCGGGGCTGGGCCTCGCGGTGGTTCACGGAATCATCGATGAGCACGGCGGACGGATCGAGGTCGAAAGCGTCCCGGGCGAGGGCAGCCGATTTCGCGTCATCCTGCCGGCGATGCCGCCTCCACCAGGGGAAGCGCCCGAGGCGGCAGGCGCCGTGGCGCTGCCTCGCGGCCACGGCGAGCGGATCCTCGTCGTGGACGACGAGGAGGGTGCCCGCAACGGTCTGAGCCGGCTGCTGACGATGTTGGGCTACGAGGTCAGCGGTGTGGCCACCGGAGAGGAGGCGGGCGCGCTGCCGGTCGAACCGGTACCCGACCTCCTCCTCACCGACCTCACGCTTCCGGGGATCGGTGGGGCCGCCCTCGCAGTGGGCCTGCGCGACCGCTGGCCCGACATGAAGGTCGTGCTGATGTCGGGTTACGCCAGGGCCGAGATGCTCCGCGGCAGTGCCGGCGCGGGAGACGCGTGTCTCCTGCAGAAGCCTTTCGACGCGGCCACCCTCGCGCGGGCGGTGGAGTCGTCGCTCGGCGGCGCGGCACGACATGACGAGGCAACACCATGAGCGACCATTCGACCCCTCCCGCAGTGGCGAGCGATCTGCGCCGGAAAGCGGGGGCCCAGGCCCGGGAGGACGTCCTGAAGACTGCCGGGAGCTTCGGCACGCTCTCGCTCGAGCAGCAACTGCGGGTGATTCACGAGCTGCAGGTGCACGGGCTCGAGCTGGAGCAGCAGAACGAGGAGCTTCGCGGCGTCCAGACCCGGCGTGACGAAGCGCGGGACCGCTACCTCGACCTCTACGACCGGGCCACGGTGGGCTACGTGGCGATCGGCGAAGAAGGCGTGATCCTGGAAGCGAACCTCACCGCCGAGGAGATGCTGGGCGTCGCCCGAGGTGTCCTGGTCGGGCAGCCGATGTCGGACCTGGTGATGCCCGCGGACTGGGACACCTGCTCCGGCAAGGTGGAGCGGCTCTTCGTGGACGGGCTGACGGAGGAGTGCGAGGTGCGGCTGCGGCGCCGGGACGGCTCGCACTTCTGGGCCCGGATCAATATCAGGGCCGGGGAAGGGAGCGGCGGTGCCCGCATCGGGCGGGCTGTGGTGACCGACATCGACGAGCGGCGGCGGGCGGAGGAGGCGCTGCAGAGCTCGTGGCAGATGATCGAAGGAATCGTAAACTCCATCCCCGCGAGGATCTTCTGGAAGGACAGGGACCTCGTCTACCTGGGCTGCAACCTGGCCTTCGCGCGCGATGCAGGCTTTGCAGGTCCGGAAGAGATCATCGGGAAGGACGACTTCCAGCTGGCGTGGCGCGAGGACGCGGAAGCCTATCGCAGCGACGACCGCCAGGTCATCGAGAGCGGCCGCCCCAAGCTGCTCATCGAGGAATCCCAGACGACCCCCGAAGGCAAGGTCATCGAGCTTCTCACGAGCAAGAGTCCTCTGCGCGACTCGGAGGGTGGGATCACCGGCGTGCTCGGGACCTACGTGGACGTCACCGAGCGCAGGCATACGGAGAACGCGCTCAAGCTGTTCCGCGAACTGGTGGATCATGTCAGCGACACCGTCGAGGTGATCGACCCGGAGACGTTCTCCTTCATCGATGGGAACACGCAGGCGTGGAGCAGTCTCGGCTACACGCGCGAGGAGTTCCTGACGCTCAAGGTCTGGGACATCGATCCGAACCCCATCGTGTCTGCAGGCATGGACTGGGCGGAATCGGGAGCGAAAAGCGGCTCCGTCGTCCACGAGAGCGTCCACCGGCGGAAGGACGGATCGGTCTTTCCAGTCGAGGTCAACGTCGAATTCGTTCAGCTCGACCGGCCCTATGTCGTCAGCGTGGCTCGCGACATCTCCGATCGTCGACAGGCGGCGGAGGCGCTCCGGGAGAGCGAGCTGCGCTACCGGACGTTCATCGACTCCAGCTCCGATCTGGTGTTCCTCAAGGACGAGTCGTTCCGCTACGTCATCAGCAACGAGCGGAACAACGCTTTCCTCGGCCGCTCGGAGGCCGAGGTGCTCGGCCACACCGACTTCGACCTCATGTCCGGGGAGGCTGCCGAGGGTTGTCGTGCCAGCGACCAGGAAGCCCTCGAGCTGGGAGTGAGCGTCACCCGGGAGGAGGCCCTGGACCCGCGGAGCTACCAGACAGTCAAGTTCCCTGTTCCTCTCGCCGGGGGAGGCGTGGGCGTGGGCGGCTTCGTCCGCGACATCACCGAGCACAAGCAGGTGGAGTCGGCGCTGCGGAAGAGCGAGGCGCTCTACCGCCTGGTGGTGGAGTCCGCGCACGAGGGGGTCGTGGTTGTCCAGGACGGCCGGCTGATCTTTGCCAACCAAGTGATCACGGAGATCATGGGGTATGCCGCGGAGGAGCTCCGGGAGATCCCGTTCGCCGATCTGATTCACCCGGATGACCGGGCGAAGGCCGTCGGCCGGCATCTGCAGCGGCTCGCCGGTGAGGTGCCGTCCCCGGACCACCATGCCTTTCGGGTCGTCACCAGGAGCGGGGACGCCAAGTGGATCGAGGCCAGCGCGGTCGTGATCGCCTGGAAGGGCCGGCCGGCGACGCTGAACTTCCTGACCGACCTGAGCGACCGGAAACGTGCCGAAGACATCCTCAAGGAGAGCGAGAGCCGGTTCCGAGCCGTGCTGGAGACGATACCCCTCCTCGCCGTTCTGCTGGATACGGAAGGCACGATCACCCTCTGCAACGAGGCGGCGCTCCAGCGCACGGGCTGGACGCGCGAGGAGGTCGTGGGCCGGAGCATCTTCGAGATCTTCGTCCCGGTCGAGGCCCGCCGCGAGCTGATGGACGAGGTCTTCCTCCCGGCGGTAACCTCCGGAGAGTCCCCGCCCGCGCTCGTCACCGAGATCCTCACCCGGTCCGGCGAGCGGCGTCTTGTCGGTTTGAGCACGACCGTCATCAAGGGCCTCGACGGTGAGGTGGTGGGAGTGGCCACCATCGGCGAGGACATCACCGAGCGCACGAGCAGAGAAGAGACGATGGCGGACCAGCTGGCGGAGCTCCAGCGCTGGCAGGACGTGATGCTGGGGCGCGAGGACCGCATCCAGGAGCTCAAGCGAGAGGTCAACGATCTCATGAGCCGCGCGGGCGAGGCCCCGGCCTATCCCAGCGAGGACGCCTCCCCGGTGGTGTCCCGGGTTGAAGAGGCAGGGCCGTGAGCGGAAGCCATCATCCTCTGCGAAGGGAAACGCCGCGGCCCCCCGAAACCGGCCGGCGCGGCACGAGCGAGAGAGCGACCGTCCTCGTGGCGGACGGCGCTCCTGAATCGCTTGCGTTGGCGGTCGCGATCCTGAGGCGGGAGGGCTATCGCGTGATCCCCGTCGGCAGCGGCGGGCTTGCGTTGGCGGCCGCGACCGCCAATTCTCCGGAGCTGATTCTCCTGGACATCCACATCGAGGGTCCGGGAGGGCTCGAGGTGTGCCGTCGGCTCAAGGCGCAGGAGGCGACGCGGCACATTCCCGTCATTCTCATGAGTGCGTACGCCGACGCGCAGGATCGGGCGGGATGGTCGGAGCTGGGTGCGGCGGATCACGTCAGCAGGCCGTTCCAGGACGGCGAGCTCCTCACCCGCGTCGAGACCCACCTGGCCCTGGTCCGGGCGCAGGCCGCGATCGTACGGCACGAGGCCGCGCTGCGCCGGGGCGACGAGATGTTGGAGCTCGAGGTCCTCGCGCACCAGAAGGTTACCGAGGACCTGAGGCTGAGCCTCGAGCGGGCCGACCGCACCCGCAGGGGAATGCTCGGCGCCCTGGAAGACGAGAGACTGGCGCGGGACAGATCCCGCCGGCAGACCGCCGTCACGGAGGCGGTCAACCGTCTTCTGAAGAACTCGCTGGTGAGCGGGATGCCTGCTGCGATGGCCCGCGTCTGCCTCTCGGAGGCGAAGAGGCTGACCGGCAGCGAGATCGGGTGGTTCGGAGAGGTCACTCCAACGGGCCGGCTCGACTTCACCTCCATGACCGGATCTGATCCGGAGGGCGTCGCGACCACCGGGGACTCGATCGCGGCAATCCGTCGTGTCGAGTCCAACGGCGTGTTCGCTCGGGTGCTCGAGGCGGGTGAATCGTTGCTCACGAACCACCTCGAGTCCCAAGCGGATCAGCGGGGGCCTCCGACCGGACCCGCGCGGCTGGCCGCCCTTCTCGCAGTCGCGCTGAGACGGGACGGCGCGACCGTGGGCGTGATTGTGCTGGCCAACAGTCCCTCGGGCTATTCGCCGGACGACCAGGGTGCCATCGAGGCACTCTCCACCACCCTCTCGCTGGCCCTTCGACGCATCCGGGCCGAGGCAGCGCTGCGCCTGAGGGATTCTGCCCTCCAGGCAGCAGCGAATGCCATCTTCATCACCGACTCTCAGGGCCGGATCGAGTGGTCCAACGCCTCGTTCGCGAAGCTGAGCGGGTACGCGGCGAACGAGGTCCGTGGCAAGAGCCCCCGGATTCTGAAGTCCGGCGTTCACGATAGTGCGTTCTACAAGCAGATGTGGGCCACCATCACCTCGGGCGCGGTGTGGCAGGGCGAGGTGGTCAACCGGCGGAGGGACGGCGCGTTCTATGCGGAGGAGATGACCATCACACCGGTTCGGGACGAGGCGGGGACCATCCGCCACTACATCGCCGTCAAGCAGGACATCTCCGGGCGGAAACAGGCAGAGGCGGCTCTCGAGCAGAGCAGAGCCCAGCTCGTCGAAGCTCAGAAGCTCGAGGCCGTGGGGCGTCTCGCGGGGGGCGTCGCCCACGACTTCAACAACATCCTGCAGGTCTTGCTGTCTCAGGTCGAGACGCTCAAGATCGCCTCCGAGGCGGACGTGCCGACCGAGGCGGTGGAGGAGATCGAGGCCAACATCAGGCGCGGTGCAAGGCTCACCAGCCAGCTGCTGCTCTTCTCGCGCCGCCAGGCGGTCGACAGGAAGCGGGTCAACCTGGGCGAAGTGGTGGGAGACATGGTCGGCCTGCTGCGGCGGCTCCTCCCTGCGAACGTGCGCCTCGGCCTGGAGATCGCCCCGGATCCCCTGTGGGTGGACGCCGACGCCGGGCAGCTCCAGCAGGTCCTGATGAACCTCGCGGTCAACGCCAGGGACGCCATGCAGGATGGTGGCATCTTGACCGTACGGACGAGCGGAGCTGGAGGACGGACCGTGCTGGAGGTGGAGGATACGGGAGAGGGAATGGACGAGGCCACGCGGGTCCACCTGTTCGAGCCCTTCTTCACGACGAAAGCGCCGGGGAAGGGGACGGGACTCGGCCTGGCGGTGGCCCACGGTATCGTCGGGCAGCACGGTGGGTCCATGGAAGTGAGCACAACGCCGGGAACAGGAAGCCGGTTCAGGGTCCTCCTGCCGGCGGTGCCGGCGCCGATACCGCAGGAGCCGGGAACCGTGCCCGGCGGCGAAGCGGAGGTACCCCGCGGGAATGGCGAGCGGGTGCTCATCGTGGAGGACGAGGAGGGGGCACGCAACGGGTTCGCGAAGGGCCTCGGGTTGCTCGGCTACCACGTGACCGCCGTCGGCAGCGGCGAGGAGACCGACGCGCTGCCGGACGAGCCCGCGCCCGACCTGCTCCTCTCCGACCTCATGCTCCCGGGCATCTCCGGACCGGAGCTGGCCGGGCGTCTCCGCGACCGCTGGCCGGCCATGGCGGTCGTGCTGATGTCCGGGTGCAGCGAAGACGAGATCCTGAACCGCTCCATCGAAGAGGGAACGGTCCACTTCCTGCAGAAGCCTTTCGGCATGCACGCCCTCGCCCGCATGGTCCGCGCCGGTCTGGCGTCTCCCGGCGCGGCGTGATTCCTGCGCGGGGCTGCCGGTCGCTGCGTACGGCGCCGCCGGCCCACTCCGGGTGGCATGCGGCCCCGGCGGGGCATGGTTGATGTACCATGATCTCAAGACAAAGGGAGGCCCGATGGAGGAACAGCCTCAGGGATGTGGACGCGTCACCGGAGCCGTCCTGGGCGAGCCTGCGCCCGGCGCTTCCGAGCCGCCCGCACAGGACAAGGCCAGGGAGGTGAGCATGACGGCACGGGTCGGCCAGAAGGCGCCGGACTTCAACGCCCCCGCCTTCTACCGGGGGACATTCACCAACGTGCAGCTGTCGAAGTACTTCGGGAAGTGGATCCTGCTCTGCTTCTACCCGGGTGACTTCACCTTCGTTTGAGCGACCGAGGTGTCGGCGGTCGCCGACAAATACAGCGAGCTTCAGGATCTCGGCGTCGAGGTGTTCTCGGTCAGCGTGGACAGCCACTTCGTGCACAAGATGTGGAACGACCACGAGCTGACGAAGATGGTCGAGGGCGGCGTGCCCTTCCACATGCTGTCGGACCAGGCCGGCAACATCGGCCGGGCGTACGGCGTCTACGACGAGGGCCAGGGCATCGAGCTGCGGGGGCGGTTCATCATCGACCCCGACGGCATCGTCCAGGCGATGGAGGTGCTCACGCCTCCGGTGGGCCGCAAGTTCGCCGAGACGGTTCGGCAGATCCAGGCGTACCAGCTGGTCCGCGCCAGCAAGGGCACCGAGGCCACCCCGGCGGGCTGGATGCCCGGCGAGGCGGTGCTCAAGCCCGGGCCCGACCTGGTGGGCAACGTCTGGAAGGTGTGGAAGCCCCACGAGTAGCCGCGGCCGTGCGAAGGTGTTCCGCCGGGCCTGCGCTCCTCGGGGTGCAGGCCCGGCGTCGTCTTTCCGGGGGGGTGCCTCGCGCGGGCAGGATGCCCGGGGCGCCGGTCCCCGTGACGGAGAGTGCCCGGACCGCGACGCGCGGAGCCGCGGGCACGCTTGAAGGAGGCGACGGCATGGGCGGCACCGCACTGATCACCGGGGCATCCTCTGGTCTCGGCGCCGAGCTGGCGCGGCTTTTCGCGGCGGACGGCCACGACCTCGTCCTGGTCGCGAGGCGGGGCGACCGGCTGGCCGCCCTCGGCGACGAGCTCTCGGGGCGGCACGGCGTCCGCGCCCGGGTGGTGACCGCGGACCTGGGCGCGCCCGACGGCCCGGCGCGCGTCGTCCAGGACGTCCTCGCCGCGGGGAACGAGGTCGACTTCCTGGTCAACAACGCCGGGTTCGGGGCCACCGGCGGCTTCACCGACCTGGACGCTGACCGGCAGCTCGAGATGATCCGTGTCAACGTCACCGCCGTGGTGGCGCTGACCCGGGCGCTGCTGCCGGGCATGCTGGCCCGCCGCCGCGGCCGCGTCCTCAACGTGGGCTCCACCGCAGGCTTCGTGCCCGGCCCCCGCATGGCCGTCTACTACGCCACCAAGGCCTTCGTGAACTCGTTCTCGGAGGCACTGGCACGGGAGGTGAAGGGGACGGGCGTCACCGTGACCGTGAGCTGCCCCGGGGCGACCGACACCGAGTTCGCCGGCGTGGCGGGGAACGACCGCTCGCTCCTGTTCCGCCTCGGCGCCGCCTCCGCGCCAAAGGTCGCGGCGGGGGCCTACCGGGCGATGATGGCGGGCCGCCCCATGGTCGTCCACGGCGCCGCCAACAAGGCGCTCATCCAGCTCCTCCGCCTCGGGCCGCGCGCCCTCGTCCGCACCGTGACCGCGGCCCTCAACGGTGCCCGCTGACGGCTCCCGCGGGCTCAGCGGTCCGGAGTGGCGAGGCGCGAGTCGGGTGCCGCGAGGCGCTGGCGGGAGGCGACGGCGAGGGCGATGCCGCCGAGGATGGCGGCGGCGGAGACGGCGAGACGGGGGGTGACGTTCTCGCCGAGGAAGGCGACGCCGGCGGCCGCCGCGAGCACGGGAACGGAGAGCTGGACCACCGCGGCGCGGGTCGCCGAGAGACGCCGGACCGCGGCGTACCAGACCGCGTAGCCGAGGCCCGAGGTGACGGCGCCCGACGCCACCGCCCAGGCGGCGCCGGCCGGGGAGATCGAGAGCCGCGGGAGGAGCGCCACGGCCAGCACGGCGGCGAGGGGAAGGGCGCGGGCGAAGTTGCCGGCCGTGACGGCGGTGGGATCGGCGACGCGCCGCCCGCGCAGGGTGTAGACGCCCCAGGCGGCGCCGGCCGCGGCCATCAGCGCCGAGCCCGCCGGCGGCGGCGCCGAGAGGCCGGGGAGCACGAGGACCACGAGGCCGCCGAGGGCGAGGGCCAGGCCGGCCCACTGGAGGGGCGCGGGCCGCTCGCCGGCGGCCAGCGCGCCGAGCACCATCGTCGCCTGCACCGCCGCGAAGAGGATGAGCGCGCCGGTGCCCGCGCTCAGCGAGACGTAGGCGAACGAGAACCCCGCGGCGTAGGCGAACAGCGCGGCGGCCGACCGCCAGCTTCCGGCGCCCCGCGCGCGGGTCGTGTCGGGCCGGAGGGCCGTGAGAAGGTGGAGCGCGGCGGCGCCGCTGGCCACGCGGAGGAGCGTGAACGAGGCCGGGTCGATGCTGCCGGACGCCAGGGCGGCACGGCACAGGAGCGAGTTCGCCGCGAAGGCCGTCATCGCGGTTGCGGCAAGTCCTGCAGCGGCGGGGGCGCGTGAGCTCCGGGCGCCGCCCGCTTGGGGCCCGTCTTCACCCGCCGGGGTCTCGGAGCCGTCCCGCGTTCCCATGCCGCTCGAGGACACCACCACCGCCGTACGGCGTCAAGTTCGGGGCGTGGCTGTGCAACGCCGCCGCGGAGCAGGCGGATGGCGAGGCGGCCATGGGGCAGGTCCGGGTCTGCACCCCCGACCTCGACGTCGTGACTCTGGACGGGGAGATGCCGCGGACGGAAGGCCTCCAGGCCACCCGCGAGCTCAAGGCCGTCAGTCCGCTGTTGACCGTGATCGCTCTGTCGATGCACGACGATGCGTCGGTGAGGGCGGAGATGATCGCGGCCGGAGCGGCGGCGTTCTTCGTCAAGGGGAAGAGCTCGGCGGGCCTGGTCGAGGCCATCCGGGCGGTCCGCGGCTCGCGGTGAGCCTCGCGCTCCCCGTATGCGCCGCGGCGCGTCCGGGACCCGCGGCCTCCCAGGCGCTCCGGGACGTCGCCTCGAGTCCCCTTGCACCGCAAACGAGAGTACGATAGTCAGCAACATTTACCTCGTACAGGCCTTCCTTGGGGGGCCGGCGCCACGCCGGCCCGGCGGGTCCGAGGCTGGCCAGGCCGGGCACGGGCCTCGTGGCACGGACACGCCCCGGACGAGGGGAGTGCGGCGGCTTGCCGGGCGGCCCGGGAGGAGGGCGCTGAGGTCGAGTCTCGCCGCCGGGCGGCGGTGTGGAGCGGAGGCGGCCACGGAGCGGCTGACAGGCGAAAGAGCGTGCTGCGGCGGGCCATCCGGCGGTTGTTCGGGAAGCGTCCGCGGAAGGCGCTGGGTACGACGCGGGGGGCGGTGAGGATGAGGAATGCACCGGCCGGAGCGGACGTTTCGCTGTTCCAGGAATCAGATGGTACAGAGACGGCACCGCAGAACGCCGTCAACGGACAGTATCGTGGACCACGCGAGAACTTGCACACGGGCTGAGAGGCCGCGTCGCACGCATGGACGGGTGCCGGAGGCGACTCCGCCCCGGCACCGTCGAGCGGGTGCGGGTTCGCGTTCGTCCGGAGGCTCGTGAGACCGGGCGCCGGCCGCCAGCGGGGCGTCCGGGGAGCCGGTGGTGTGTGCGTGGCCGTCCCAATGGGGGGATGAGAGCCGCGGCGGAAAGTGACACAGGGGGGGAGAAATGAAGAGAGTCCGTCCAGTCGTATGGCTCGGGGTCGTGCTACTGCTCGTGGCGGTGGCGGGCCCCGTCTCGGCGCAACAGGCCGCCGGAACGGTCGCCCTGCTGCAGCCGCTCCAGGCAGCCGCGGCAGGCGGCGGCGGAGCCTCGACGGCCGCCACGGCGGCTTCCACCGAGCAGATGGAGAAGGACGCCGCCGGCGACGTCGTCATTCCGGTCAAGCCTGCGGGGAAGGAGTCCATCACCATCAAGGGGTTCATCAGCGCCACCTTCTTCGCACAGGACCAGAACTTCGCCTTCGGAAACGGCCAGAACGCCCAGTGGCCCACGGCGCCGGAGTACACCGACAACAAGTGGTTCAACGGCGGCGACGTGCGGAACACCCGGCTCACCCTGGACTTCAACGGCCCCGAGATCGCCAACGGCTGGAAGGTCGGCGCCGGACTCGAGGGTGACTTCTTCGGCGGGTTCAACGGGAGCGGAGCGTTCAGCCAGCAGCAGCCGAACCCCCGCCTGCGTCTCGCCTACACGGACCTCAAGAAGGGCGGCACCACCCTGCGCATCGGCCAGTTCTGGTCGCCGCTGTTCGGCGAGGTGCCCGCGTCGCTCTCCCACATCGCCTTCCCGCTGGGCTACGGCTCGGCCGGCATGGTGGGGTGGCGCTTCCCGGGCGTGTTCCTCTACCAGAATCTCAGCGCTCCGGGCGCCAAGACCACCACCCAGCTGGTGGTCGCCATCTTCGAGGGCTCCTGGGACGGCCCGGGCAGCCCCATCGCCAACCAGAGCGCGGGCAACGTGAGCTTCCGCAACCAGGTCGAGGCCCGGTTCAACTTCGGCGGCCACGCCGGGGGCGGGGCGTGGAAGCTCTACGTCGTCGGCCACTGGGACGACAAGGACCTCACCGGGGTCAACAACGTCGCTCCCAACGCCCAGCCCAAGACCCTCACGGGCACGGCGGCCGAGCTCGGCGGCAGCTACAGCATCGGCTCGTTCCTGATCCACGGTAACGTCTACACCTCCAAGGCCGCCGGGCAGCAGTTCGCCGCCATCACCCAGTTCGGCGACATCAAGGACTGGGGCGCCTGGCTCCAGCTCGGCTACCACATCGACAAGGCGTGGAGCATCTACGGGTTCTACGGCATGGTCGACCCCAACGACAAGGACGTCATGGAGTGGGTCGGGCCCAACGGCCGCATCAAGAACGAGCAGGCCGCGGCCATGCTCGAGTGGTCGGCGGGTCCCTATCAGCTCGGGGTCGAGTGGCTCCACGACAAGGTCACCATGGCCACGAACAGCGCCATCAAGGGCAACCAGATCGCGCTGAGCGCGAGGTACGTGTTCTAGAACCGCTGCATCGAACGAAGTCCCGGGGCGCCCACCCGGGGGGGATCTCCCTCCCGGGCGGGCGCCCGGCTTTGTCCGCCCGCCGCCTCGTCCCCCGGACCACTGACCGCACGGCAGCCACGATCCTGCACAACCGAATGTAGTCGCGGGCTTCAGCCCGCGGGGCGGGCGGGGGTTCACGGCGCTGCCATCCACGAACCACGGGCCGCATGACCGGTACAACCCTGCACAACCGAATGTAGACAAGGGCTTTAGCCCTGGGTCTGCAGGTCGAAACGACGACCGCCACCCGCCCGCGCACCCGGTGGGCCGAATCCCGTAGTGCTTCCGCGTTCCACACCCCCGCCCCCAAGCCCTGAAGGGCTTGGCTACATCGGGTGTATCGACGCGACGGCGCTGCCACCCGCGGCGCACTGACCGGATGCCCGGCACAACCCTGCACAACCGAATGTAGTCGCGGGAATGCGGGCTGAATCCCCTGGTGCTTCTGCGAACGCTGAGGCCAGCCTCCAGCCCTCCGCCCGCTGCCGGTTCGGCGAGGCCTCAGGCCGCGTCTCGCCGTCCGCCCGGCCCTCCGTGAGGCGAGCCCGCGGGGTGGGTGGGGGTTCACGGCGTTGCCACTCGCGGCCCGCTGACCGCGCGGCCGGCACGACCCTGCATAACCGAATGTAGACCAGGGCTTTCAGACCTGGGATCTGCAGGTCGTCAGGACAACCGCCCGCCCGCCCGCGCACCCAGCGGGCTGAATCCCGCGGTGCTTCTGCGAACGCTGAGGCCGGCCTCCAGCCTCCGCCCGCTGCGGGTCCGGCGCATCATCAGGCCGCGTCTCGCCACCCGCCCGGCCCTCCGCGAGGAGGAAGCGTGCGGCTACGTGGGGCTGCTCCGCGGTGGCGCTGCCACCCGCGAACCACGGACCGCGTGGCCAGAACGATCATGCACAACCGAATGTAGCCCAGGGTTTGTGGGCTGAATCCCTCACTGCTCCTGCGCCGGCGGAGGCCAGCCTCCGGGCCCCCGCCCGCTGCCAGCCCGACGGATCGTCAGGCCGCGTCTCGCCGCCCACCCGAGCCTCCGCGAGGCGAGACCTGGGACTGCAGGTCGTGACGGCGGTTGCCCGACCGGCCGCTCACCCGGTGGGCCGGATCCCGCGGGGGTGCTGCGGCGGCGGCACCGTGCGGGCCGGCACGACGAGGCCCCCGCCGGAGCGGGGGCCGCCAAACGCCGGGACGGGCGCGCGACTATTCGCCGCCGCCCATGGCGAGGCCGGAGATGATCCGGTCCAGGAACGCGGTGTAGACGATGGCGACGGGCACGCTGGCGATCAGCGCGCCGCCCATGAGCGCGCCCCAGTAGAAGACGTCGCCGCGGATGAGCTCCGTGGTGACGCCGATGCCGATGGTCTTGGTGGCCGAGTTCTGGATGAACGCCAGCGCGTAGATGTACTCGTTCGCCACCAGGGAGAACGCGAAGACGATCACGGTGACGATCCCCGGGATGGCGATGGGCAGGAGGATCCTCACGAAGGCTCCGAGCCGCGAGCACCCGTCCACCCTCGCCTGCTCCTCGATCTCGGTCGGGATCCCCTTGAAGAACCCCATGAGCAGCCAGGTGCAGAACGGGACCGTGAACGTGGGGTAGACCAGGATGAGCGACCACAACGAGTTCTGCAGGTCGAGGATCGCGATGATCCGGGCGAGGGGGATGAACAGCAGGGTCGGCGGCACGAGGTAGGTGAGGAAGATGGCGACGCCGACGCTGGTGCCCCAGCTGCCCGCGAGGCGGGCGAGGCTGTACGCCGCGGGCAGCGCCAGGAGCAGGGTGATGATCACCACGGCGATCCCTACGAGGGTGGTGTTGAGAAGGAAGGTGGGGTAGAGGCTCTGGGTGAACAGGAGCTTGACGTTCGCCAGGGTCGGGGGTGCGTTGAGGATGAACGGGTTGTTGGACGGGTTCAGGAGGTCCTTGTTCTCCTTGAACATGGAGATGAGCATGATGTAGAAGGGTGAGGCCGAGAACAGGATGAACAGGAAGAGGCCGCCGTAGACGCCTCCCCGCGAGAGCAGCTTCCGCCGCTTCATGCCCCACCTCCCGCCGCGGGGGGCGCCGTCATGTCACCACCGCCTTTCTCACGAGCTGCAGCACGATCGCGGCGACGCCGGCGAGGACCGGGAAGAAGAACAGAGCGATGGCCGCGCCCTCGGCGAGGTCGCCGCCCTCGATGCCGACCAGGAAGGCGAGGCTGGCCAGCATCTGGCTGCTGTTCGGCGGCGGTCCCCCCTTGGTGAGGATCCACACCACCGTCATGTCGGTGAAGGTGAGGAAGACCCCGAAGAGCAGGGTGACGCCGATGACCGGGAAGAGCAGGGGGAGGACGATCTGGAACAGGCGCCGGAAGTACCTGGCGCCGTCCACCTGGGCGGCCTCGATGAGCTCGTTCGGGATGGCGTTCATCCCGGCGAGGAGGATGACCGCGGCCAGGGGCAGCAGCCGCCAGGTCTGGACCGTGATCACCGACGCCAGGGCGAGGTCCGGGCGCCCGAGCCAGTACATGTTGCTCCAGCTCCCGAGGAGCGCCCCGGGGTGCCCCAGCAGCCCGAGGTGCCGCAGCACCCAGTCGATGGGGCTGTAGAGCGAGTCGAAGAACCACAGGAAGCCGATGGTCCCGAGGGCGATGGGCGCCGTCCAGGGGAGCAGGACGAGGAAGCGGATCAGCCACTTGAAGCGGAGCCTGTGGCGGAGGAGCTCGGCGAGGATGTGCCCGAACACGATCACGAGCAGCATGGTGAAGAAGGTGATGATGCAGGTGTTGACGAGGGACTTCTGGAAGGCGTGGTCGTGGATGACCTGGATGTAGTTCGCCAGCCCGATGATCTTGAAGCCCGAGCTCCCGACGGTGACGTTGCTCAGGCTGTACACGAAGGACATGGCGAAGGGGAAGCCGATGAAGGCGACGATGTAGAGCAGAACGGGCAGCAGGAGCAGCGGCGCGAGGACCTTCTTGCGCTCGAGGAGACCCCTGACGCTCATGACCGGATCCTCTCGCCGGTCTCGGAGTCGAAGGAGTAGAGGTCCTCCGTGAGCACGGCGAAGTCGTACGTCTTGTCCTCGTCGAGGTGGTGCCGCCCGGTGAGCCGGGATCTCACCTGGGCGCCGTCGATGGTGCCGTAGATGACGCTGTAGGACCCGAGGTTCTCGACCATCTCAACGCGGAAGCGGAAGGTGCGCCGCTCCCCGTCCCGGATGAGCTCCGCCGGCGCGAACTTCTCCGGACGGAAGCCGAGGATCCGCTCCTCCCGCTCCAGGAAGTTCATGGGCGGGGTGCCGATGAAGCCGGCCACGAAGGTGTCGGCCGGGTTGTCGTAGACGTCTTCGGGAGTGCCGATCTGGCGGAGCCTGCCGTTGTGCAGCACGGCGATGCGGTCCCCGAGCCCCATGGCCTCCACCTGGTCGTGGGTGACGAAAATGGTGGTCACGCCGATCTCGTGCTGGAAGCGCTTGAGCTCGGCGCGGGCGAAGTCGCGGACCTTGGCGTCCAGGTTGGAGAGGGGCTCGTCCATCAGGAAGACCTTGGGCTTGCGGACCAGGGCGCGGGAGATGGCAACGCGCTGCCGCTCGCCACCGGAGAGCTGCGAGGGCCTGCGCTGGAGCAGGTGCTTGATGTTGAACAGGCCGGCCGCCCACTCGACCTTCTCCTTGATCTCCTTCTTGGGCAGCCTCTCGACCTGGAGCGGGAAGGCGATGTTGTTGTAGACGGTCTTGTGCGGGTAGAGGGCGTAGGTCTGGAAGACCATGGCGATCTGCCTCTCCCGGGGCGCCAGGTCGTTGACGACCGCGCCGTCGATGGCGATGGTGCCGGCCGTGGGCGTCTCGAGCCCCGCGCAGAGGCGCATCAGGGTTGTCTTGCCGCTCCCCGAGGGCCCGAGGAGCACCAGCAGCTCCCCGTCCCGGATGTCGAGGTCGACGGTGTCCAGCGCCCTGGTGTCCGCGAAGGCCTTGCTGATGCCGCGAAGCTCCACGCGGGCCATGCAGCTACCCCTTTCCGCCCACCAGGCCCTGCGCCCGCCACTTGGCGAAGATCCGGCGGCACTGAGCCGCGGCCTCCTTGACCGACTCCTCGGCGGTCTGCTGCCCCTGGGCCACCTTGGCGAACATGTTGGGGATCACGAAGGTGGAGAAGATCTCCCCGATCGCCGGGCTCGAGGGGCCCGGATGGCCGATGTTGGTGCTCCACTTCTGCGCCGACTCGAGGACGACGAGCTTGTCGGTGGCCTCGCCGGGCAGCGCGAAGGGGTCCTTGTTGAACCAGGTCTTGAACAGGTCGGTGAGGATCGTGGCCCCCGTCACCGGCGCGTAGGTCCGCTTGCCGGAGGGGATCTTCGTGTCGAAGAACGACGGCGTGTTGTAGAGCTTGCTCGCCCACATGGCCTCGTCGTAGTTGCCGCACAGGTCGAGAAGGAACTTCTTGGCGAGGTCGGGGCTCTCGGCGAACTTGGGGACAACCGAGACGTAGATGACGTGCTCGCTCGCCCAGCCCGTGCCCGTCGGACCCTTGAGCGCCGGGGTGAAGTAGATGTCCTTGGCGATGTCGGGGACGTCCTGCTGCGCCGAGCGGTACGCCGAGATGGAGTTGAGGATGAACGACGCCTTGCCGGCGATGAGCAGCTGGTTGTTCGACGCCGGGTTCCAGCTGAAGACGGCGGGCGTGAGGGCCTTCTTGTAGAGGTCGGTCATGTACTTGACCGCCTCGATGGTGTTCTTGCTGTCGAGGACGACGTTCTCCGCCGCATCCTGGATGCCGGCGTCGAACGACCACAGGATGGCGCGGCCGGCCATGTTGGAGTCGAGCTCCTGGGACATGCCGATGCCCGCCTCGACGCCGAGCTTCTGCATGATGTCGCCGCCGTACTTCAGCAGCTCCTCCCACGTACGCGGGCCGTTGGGCTCGCCGACCTTGGTGAACAGCGACTTGCGGTAGTCGCCCGGGTCGATGGTCCAGCCGGAGCAGAAGCCGTAGTACTTCTTGGTGAACGGGTTGTACGAGCTCTTGGTGGCCACCGGAATCTGCGGCCCGAAGCGCTTGACGGCCTCCTCATTGACGTCGTTGAGCGGCAGCACGCTGGGCTCGAAGTCCGACGGCGGGGAGATGAACTCGACCAGGTCGTGCCCCTTGCCGGCCACCACCTCGGCCGCGAAGGTGCTCTTGAGGTCCGACAGGCTGATGTGGTCGACGATCACGTCGACGTTGTTCTTCTCGCCCCACTGCTTCGCATAGCTGTTGAACCAGACGTCGTAGCTGGGAACGAAGTGGCTCCACTGCAGCAGCTTCAGGGTGCGCCGTCCGGTCGCCTGGAAGCCTTGCAGGATCCTGGGCGCGAGCGTCAGTCCGGCCGCGCCGATACCCACGTCACGAAAGAAGGTGCGTCGAGTGACTTTGCGTGCCATTGGTCCCCCCCTCTGTCGTCCGGCGGCTGCTGCGACCGCGGCGGGCCGCACTGCGTCTTGCCCGTCGCGTCCTGCCGGCCGGTAGGCCTGTGTGATGGTTCTTGAAGCTGAGAACGGCCACGGTGCGCTGCAAAATTTCTCGGATCGCACGGTCTGCCCGCGGGCCGGCGGTTCCGCGAATTCCGGGGAGCCGCGTGGCGTGGCGCGGCCTGGCGGGGTCGGGCTGGATCGGGCTGGATGGAGCCCGTGCTCCGCGGCGCCGCTACCCGGCACCAGGGCGGCGGCGGCCTCACGGAGCAGGATGCCGGGCTCGTCCTCCGGCCTGGCCCGAGGGCCTGCCGGCCGGGCCGGCAACCTTCGGGGGAAACCCGGATCTGAGACGACGTCCGTTCAACGTCGAGCCAGCAGAGATGGAAGGATGGGGAAAACAAAGGGGTTATCGCACCTCAGTGGCTCGAAGGAACCAGCCGGCGGCATGGGGCCGCCGACGCTCGTGAGCTCAGGAGGTCGACATGGAAGAGCGGCTTGGGGGGAGCTTCCCGACACCGGCGCGGTTCGGATGGTCCGTCGCACGGCGCGGACTCGAAGGCAGGCTGGCGATCCTGCTGGGCGTCGTGCTCGCCGCCGCGGGCGGCGGCTCGGCGCGGGCCTCGACCCTGTGTGTCAACCCCGGAGGCACGTCGGGGTGTCAGGACAGCATCGCGGCGGCCGTCGCCGCGGCGTCTCCGGGCGACACGGTCCAGGTGGCGCCCGGCCGGTACACCGGGGGCGTGGTCATCGACAAGCCCCTCTCGCTCGTCGGCGCGGACGAGCACAGGACCATCATCGACGCGGCGGGCCAGGGGGCCGGCATCGTCATCGACGGCCTGAAGGATCCCGGCCTGACCGGGGTCGTGGTCACCGGCTTCACGGTGGAGAACGCGGACTTCGAGGGCGTGCTCGCCGTCAACGCGTCGTCGGTCACCATCTCCGACAACAGGATCACCGGGAACAACGTGGCCCTGGACTCGAGCACCGGCAGCTGTCCAGGGATTCCCGTCTTCGAGACCATGGAGGGGTTCGACTGTGGCGAGGGCATCCACCTCACCGGAGTGGACCACGCCATCGTGAGCGGCAACCTCGTCGACCGGAACGCGGGCGGCATCCTGCTCAGCGACGACACCGGAGCCACCCACGACAACCTGATCACCGACAACGTGGTCCGTGACAACCCCTACGACTGCGGCGTCACGCTGGCCTCGCACCCCCCCGCGGCGGTGGCCGACTCGGCGGCGCCCCTGGGGGTCTTCCACAACACCGTCGCCGGCAACGTCTCGAGCCGCAACGGGCGCGCCGTCGAGGGCGCGGGCGCCGGCGTCGGCATCTTCGCGTCTGTGCCGGGCGCCGCCGCCTACGGCAACGTGGTCATCGGCAACCGCCTCACCGACAACGGCCTGCCGGGCGTCGCCCTGCACGCCCACGCACCGGGCCAGAACGTCGACGGCAACGTCATCGCGCGTAACGAGATCTCCGGCAACGGGGCGGACACCGAGGACGCCGCCACACCGGGGACCACGGGGATCAACGTGTTCAGCCACTTCTCGCCCGTCACGGGGATCGTCGTCTCGGACAACGTCATCGGTCGGGAAGCGGTCGACGTCGCGATCTCGACGCCGAGCAGCGTGACCGTCCAGCTCAACCGCTTCGTGAACAGGACCATCGGCGTGGACAACCTGGGGGCGGCGGGCTCCGTCGACGCCCGGGAGAACTGGTGGGGCTGCCCGGGCGGGCCGGGCGCCCCGGGGTGCTCGGCCATCGCCGGAAACGGGGTGCTGGCGGACCCCTGGCTGACCCGGCCGTTCTGATCCGCGGCCCGGACCAATCCTCTGTCGAGCGGGGCGTCCCGGAGGGGGCGCCCCGCGCTCGTTCGGGGCGGGACGCCCTCTTCCTCCGCAGCCGGGCCGGGGTAGTATGGTCGCGGCCGTTTCCGGAGAAGGAGGAGCCATGATCCGCCCCCTCATCGTGGTGCTTCTGACCGCCGTCGCCGTTCCCGCCGTCGCCGCCGCGTCCGGGGCTCCGGCCGTCCCCGCCGCCGCCAACCTGCTCTCGCTCCAGGAGGGGACCGTCCCCGTCGTGGAACCCGAGAGCTACGGCGGCTGGCCCGCGGAGAACGTGCTCGACGGCAGCGCCTCCTCCGGCTGGGCGTGCGCCGAGGGCAAGATCAAGGGCAACCGGTTCGTCTTCGAGATGCCCTTCGAGGCGGTGCTCGAGCGCTTCGAGTTCGACAACGCCGGCGTCGACAGCGAGGGCGCGGGCGCCCGCAACCTCACCGTCGAGGTCTCGACAACCTCGAAGAGCGCCGGCTTCACGCCGGTCCTCCAGGCCCGCCTGAAGGACCGGACCGACGGCCAGGGCTTCGCCGCCGCGGCGCGCGTGCCGGCCCGCTGGGTGCGGCTGAGCATCCTGGACAACCAGGGCAGCGCGAGCTGGACGGAGCTGTTCTCGTTCCGCGGCTACGGCGCCAGGCCCGCGACCCCGGCGCTGCCCGCCGCCATCTCCGGCACCTACGCCACCGACTACTCCGACTTCCACGTCCGCCAGCAGGGCACCGCCCTGACCGGCTGCTACGAGTACAACGACGGCCTCCTCGACGGCTCCATCGAGGGCCGGGTCATGAAGATCACCTGGCGCGAGGGCGAGAGCACGGGACCGGCGGTGATGGTCTTCTCGCCGGACGGGAACAGCTTCCGCGGGTACTGGTGGAACGCCGGAAACGACCAGGGCCGGCCTCGCGGCCGCTGGAACGGCACGAGGAAGTCGGCCGAGGTGGGGGGGTGCCCGCACTGGTCGGGCTCGGTCGGCGGCGAGCTCGAGAAGTCCCTGGCGGCCACCGGGCGCGCCCGCCTCTACGGGATCCTGTTCGACCTGGATTCGGCGACGATCCGGCGGGAGTCGGAGCCGGTGCTGGACGAGGTTCTGCGGTCGTTGAGAGAGCAGCCGTCGTGGAGGCTCACCATCGAGGGCCACACCGACGCCACCGGTGGTGACGCCCACAATCTCGAGCTGTCCAGGAAGCGGGCCGAGGCGGTCAAGGCCTACCTGGTCGCCGCCGGAATCGGCGCGGACCGCCTCGAGGCGGTGGGCTTCGGGGCCTCGAAGCCCGTGGCCGACAACGCCACCGAGCTGGGCCGCGCACAGAACCGCCGCGTGGAGCTGGTCAGGCTCCCGTAGGCCCGCCGTCCACCAGGCGGCCCCAGTACGAGTCCGGTGGCGCGGCCCAGGCACCGCGGTGGAGCCAGGCGAGGCCCTCCGCGTCCTGGGCCAGGCGGTCGAGCTCTACCGTGGAGAGGGCCTCCGGGCCCTCCTCGAGGCACCGGCGGGCGAGCTCCCGGAGCCGCTCTCTCTCACCCCCGCGGTGCCGGCCCAGGGCCACGTGCACCGCGTTGAGGACCGGGTCCACCACCGCCCGGCGGACCGCCTCCGGTCCCGTGGGCGGCCACGGCCGCTCGAGGGCCCGGTGCTGCTCCTCCACCACCTCGGGGAGCGCACGGTCCTCGGGTACGGTGAGCAGACCCCGGCGGCGCAGCCGTTCGCCGGCGCTGACGCGGCTGAGCAGGACCGACACCGGCGCCGCCAGGACCAGGGGGAGCACCACGGGGAGCGACCACGCGAAGTAGAGGGGCCTGAGCCACAGGGCGAAGCCGGCCCACGCGGCGCCGGCCACTGCGCCGGGCCCGTGCTGGCGGAGGGCCGTCCGCCACGACGTCTCGTCCGAGCGGTTCTGGCCGGCCCAGCGGAACGAGACGTTGGCGAGCGCCTCGGCAACGAACCGGGTGTGGGTGAGCATGCGGATGGGCGCCAGCACCGTGGAGACGAGGAACTCGAGGGCGACCGAGGCGAGCAGGCGCCAGGCCCCGCCGAAGGCGCGGCGCTTGCCCCTGAGCAGCGTGTCCGCCGCGGCCAGCAACTTCGGCAGCAGCAGCACCATCGCCGTGCTCCCGGCGAGCTGCAGCGCCAGGTGGGGGTGCCACTCGGGCCACAGCGGCACCAGCGTGTGCCCGGGTGGGAAGTAGTCGATGGGCCACAGCGTGAAGCGGGTGACCTCGAGGGCGGAGAGGACCAGGAAGCCCATCCACAGGGGCGAGGCCGCGTAGGACATCACGCCGTTGAGGAACGCCAGCCGGTGGGAGGTGCGGATGTGCCGCTGGGTGAGCAGGACCCAGAGGTGCTGGAGGTTGCCCCGGGCCCAGCGGCGGTCCCGGGCGAGCTCGTCCAGGAGCGTGGGCGGAGACTCCTCGAAGCTCCCCTGAAGCTCCGGCTCCATCCACACCTCGTAGCCGGCCCTGCGCATGTAGGCGGCCTCCACGAAGTCGTGGCTCGAGATCGGCCCCCTGAAGAGCCCGAACCCGGAAAGGGTACGCAGGCCGCAGTGGCGCATGAACGGCTCCACCCGGATGATGGCGTTGTGCCCCCAGTACGCTGACTCACCGAGCACCAGGGCGGCGAGGCCGGCCGAGAAGACCGGCCCGTAGGCGCGGCTCGCGAACTGCTGGGCGCGGGCGAACGCCGAGCGGCCGTTGACGATCGCGGGGACCGTCTGGATGAGCCCCACCCGGGGCTCGAGCCGCATCAGCCGCACGAGCTCGACGAGGGTGGTGCCGGCCATCAGGCTGTCGGCGTCGAGCACCACCATGAACTCGAAGTCGCGGCCCCAGCGGCGCAGGAAATCGGCGACGTTGCCGCTCTTGTGGTGGAGGTTGACCACCCGCCGGCGGTAGTGGAGGCGGCCCTGGACGCCGGGCTCGCGGCACAGCGCCGCGCACGCCTGCTGCTCAGCGAGCCACACGCCCGGGTCGCGGCTGTCGGAGAGCACGAAGAACTCGAACTGCCCGGCCCGGCCCGTCTTCTCCAGGGAGCGCATGACGGCGCGCAGCCCGGCGAAGGAGCGGTCCACCGGCTCGTGGTAGACGGGCATGACCACGGCCGTGCGCGGCGCCGGTCCGTCCGGCGTCTCCTCCGGCGGGTGGCGGCGGACCAGGGCGCGGCGGTCTCCGCCGCCGCGCCGCACCACGAAGCCGAGCACGGAGATCCAGAACCCGGTGGTGACCCACCCGAAGAGGATGGCGAACAGCACTGCGATGCCCTGCTCCAACAGCGTCCGGCCGTGGTAGGGGAGGACCGCGAGGATGGTCGAGGTCGCCACCGCGGTCTGTGCGAAGACGAGCAGCGTCACGACTGTGCGGCGCAGGTACGCGGCGGCGCGCCAGCGGTGACGGCGCGGGGTGGAGGCGGGGAGCGTCACGGCTCGGGGTAGCCCATGCTGCCGCGGTGGAGGGGCGGCGGGCAGCACGCTCCGGCGGGCTCCACGGGGCCCCATGCCTCCAGCAGCCCCGCGAAGACGCGGTCGAGGAGGCCGTTCTCGCCGGCGGCGAGAGCCTCCCGGACGATCGCCGCCACCCTGGCGCGGACCCCGGGGGAAGGCGCCACGCCGCGCAGCTCGAGGTAGCGGAGCGCCCTCGCCGTGGCGCGCCCGGTCAGGTCCGGCGGCACGTCATCTCCCGCGCAGGA
This sequence comes from uncultured Acidobacteriota bacterium, assembly GCA_963751245.1. Taxonomy (GTDB): domain Bacteria; phylum Acidobacteriota; class Thermoanaerobaculia; order Thermoanaerobaculales; family Thermoanaerobaculaceae; genus CAVVTR01. Next base: position 529,906 of record CAVVTR010000009.1, read on the forward strand.
TGTCGTTGTCCGGCGGCAGTCGGTACGTCCACGTCTCCGTCAGGGTCGTCTTATCCCGCCTGAGGAACGCCCGCAGCCGCAACGACTTGCCCTTGGCCGGGCGGGCCAGGATGGAGAGGCGCCAGGCGTGCGCCGGCGCCACGTACTCGACGTGGCTCTCCAGCACCTCTCCTCCCTCCTCGGCGGAAACGACACCCTCCAGGGCGGCGGTCTGCGGCACGGCGTCCAGCGGTCCGCCGCTGAAGTCCGCGACGAGCCGGTAGGCGCCCGCCGCGTCGCCGCCGCCCATGACGTCGCCGTCGCCCACGAACGTCCGGACGGCGCGCCCCATGGGCTCGCGGGCGATTCCGTCGTCGCCGAAGGAGAGGGTGTACGCGAACGAGAGGCGTTTACCGCCCTCGACCTTCGTCCTCGGTGTCCAGAACGCCACGATGTTGTCGCTGGTCTCGTTGCGGGCGGGCAGCTGGACCAGCACCACGGAGCCCGGGCCCCAGTCGCCCCCGGGCTCGATCCACGCGCTCGGGCGGCGGTCGTAGAGGGCGCCGGCGTCCTCGTAGTCGTCGAACGCGGTCTGCCGCTGCATGAGGCCGAAGCCAGCGGCGCGATCGGTCTCGAGATCGTCCATGGTGAGGTTCACGGGGTTGATCAGCGGTCGCCACAGCCACTCGCCGGTGTGTCCGTCGTGCAGGAGCAGGCCGCCGGAGTCGTGCACCTGGGGCCGCCACTCGCCCCGCGGCCGTCCGGTGTTCTCGCCGTAGTAGAACATGCTCGTCAGCGGCGCGATCCCGGCGAGCTGGATCGACGTGCGTGGGAACAGCACTGCCGTCACCTTCAGCACCGTGGCGGCGCCCGGGTAGACCACGAAGCGGTAGGCGCCGGTGAGGCTCCTGCCGTCGAGGAGCGCGTAGAGCTCCATGGCGTGTGCGGTGGGGCTGGGTCTCACCAGCCAGTACTCGGTGAACGACGGGAACTCCTCTCCGGAGGCCAGTCCGGTGTCCACGGCGATGCCCCGGGCGGACAGGCCGAACACGTTCGGCTGGCCCACTCCGCGGAAGTAGCTGACGCCGGCGAACACGAGGAACTGGCTGCGCACCGCGAGGGTCGATCCGCTCCACGGATAGGTCAGCTTGAAGCCGGCGAACCCGAGGTCGTCGGGCACCATCGCATCGACCTCCGGCGTGGCGAAGGTGAAGTCGCCCTTGCGGTACACCACGGCGTGGACGCCCCCGGCGTCGACCACGTTGATGGTGACCGGGTGCGTGAAGTACAGCCCGGGGGAGACGAGCATGACCTGGAAGTCGGAGCCGCCCGCGGCCCACAGGCTGCGCTCCGGCTTGAAGCGGATCCCCTGGTACTGCTGATAGGTCAGGTTCCGCAGCGGCTGCGGGATCAGGGGCGGCGCCTGGTAGGGCTTCGCCGCCAGCGCCTTCGCCCGTGCCACCACGTCGTCGAACCCGAAGGCGCGGGAGGGGGCGGGCACCAGCAACAGGATCAGCCCTGCCGCCGCCATCGCTCCGGGAGCCCATGACCGTCTCATTCTCATCGCGCCCATCGAGCAGTCCTAACTGCGCGGCCGGCGGAAATACTCCGCGGGAGCGCCTCGCGAGAAAGGAAAGGGGCCGCGCCCTGATGCGCGCGGCCCCCGGTATCGCCGATGCTCCGAGAGCCCTGCGTGTTCAGTTCACCAGGACCGAGACCGTGGAAGGATCGCCGGTGGTGTTGTCCACCAGGGAGGCGTACGCCCACACCATGCCTCCGGTGCTCTGCACCTGGACCGTGGCGTACGCGAAGGAGAGATCGCTCGCGCCCACGAACGTGAAGACGTCGTACTGCTGGAACCAGAGGCCGGGGCCGACCGTGAGGGTCCGGGTCGAGCCCACCTGGTGGCCGCCGGCGTCGAAGAGGCGTACCGAAACCGTCTCCTGCTGGGCGCCGAGGTTCACGATGCCCAGGTTGGTGTGGAAGCGGGAGGTGTTGCGCAGCGGCAGGAGAACCCCCTCGTGGCCGGAGGTGATGGCATCCGCCGGCGTGAGGGCGGGGAAGCTCTGGCCGTAGGTCCCGCTCGATGTCGAGTTGTAGTCCTCGGAGCCTGCGAACAGCGGCTGGTTCGACGTGATCTGGATCGCTCCGCTGGTGTCGACCTGGGAGCCCACGTCGAACAGGCTCTCCAGCACGTTGGTCCACTCCGTGGCGCTGCCCGCGGCGATCGTCGCGCTGCGCACCATCGACGCGCTGGTGGTCAGGTAGGTGAGGGTGACCGAGGCGGTCTGGCCGCTGAGGTTGGCCACGGCGAGGTCGGTCCTCCACAGCGTGCCGTTGGCGCCCGGGTTGTGGGCCACCGCCGGGACGAGGTACGTCCGGCTCTGCGGAATGGCGCTCACGGTGACCGTCGCCGTCGCCGAGTCCGCGGATCCGCAGGAGCTCGTCACCCGGACCCAGAAGCTGGTGGTGGAGGTCAGGGCGCCGGTGGTGTAGCTCGCGCTCGTGGCGCCGGCGATCGGGTCGCCGGTGGCGCCGGTGGCGCCGCGGTACCACTGGTACGCCAGCGGCGCCGTGCCGTTCGCCGCCACGGTGAGGTTCGCCGTCGCGCCGTTGCCGATGCTCTGGCTGGCCGGCTGGGCCGTGATCGAGGGCGGCTGACAGGTCGGGACGATGGTGATGGCCCCCGAGCGGTTCGCGGAGGCGCCCCCGATGGAGACGGTCAGCACCCAGGTGTAGGAACCGGCCGCGGCGTAGGCGTGGGTCGCGCTGGCGGCCCCGGAGTGGGCCGTGGCGTCACCGAAGTTCCAGTCGTAAGTGGGCGTGCCGGAGCATCCGGGGGTCGAGACGGAGGCAGAGAAGGAGACGGTCTCGCCCACGATGGCCGAGGTGGGCGCGGCCACGGAGTTGATCGTGACCGAGCACGAGCCCGCTCCGACGGTGACCGTCACCGTGCCGAGGTTGGAGTCGGTGGAGCCGTCCCAGGCCGCGAAGGTGAAGGTCTCCGTGCCGGTGAAGCCGCTGTCGGGGAAGTACGTGGCCGTGGTCCCGGTGAGCCCGACCCGGCCGTGGAGCGGCTGCGAGACGACCCGCAGCTGCAGCGGGTTGCCGTCCGCGTCGGTGGCGGTGAGCGGGATGGTCACCGGGGTCCCCGCCGTGGTCGTGGCGGTGGCGTTGCTCACCTGCGGCGGGTGGTTGGAGCTCGCGTTGTCGCTGCCCGGTCCGTTGTGGCAGGTGTAGCAGCCGATCCTGAAACCGCGCCAGAAGGTCTTGGTGCCGAACGCGGAGAGGGTCCTGTCGGCCTGGGAGTACGAGAGCACGGTGCCCCGGTAGTCGGTGCCGTGGCACGCCTGGCAGGACGCCGCGTTGCCTTCGGCGACGTCGTCGTGCCGGCTCACCCACGTCTGTCCGACCGGGTGCATGCCGTGGGGGCCGCCGGTGACCGTGGACGGCTGGGTCCCGTGGCAGGCGTCGCACTCCACGAGCATTCCCTCGTGCCCCTGGATCTGGATGCTCTGGATGTTGTCGTTGGTCTTCGGGGTGGGGAAGATGGCGTGGGTGGAGCCGTGGCACGCCTCGCACTGGAGGTTGCCGTGGCCCGTCGAGAAGCGGAACAGGTCGTAGCCGGACGAGGGGACGTTGGGGTTGGTCGCGAAGGTCTGGTTCACCGCGACTCTCGTCGTCCCGGGTGACGTGAACACCGAGGTGTAGCGGATCTCGCCGTTGTTCTGCGTCGCCGTGCCGGTATGGCAGCTCTGGCACGCGGGCTCGTCGAACCAGCCCTGCCGCGACGGGCTGCCCAGCTCGGTGAAGGTGCCGTGGCAGCTCTGGCACTGCATCTCCAGGGAGCCGTTCGTGGCCACAGCGGAACCCATGGCGCCGCGCAGGCACTGGGTCTGCGGTCCCGGATGGCAGTGGTAGCAGGCCGCCCGGGTGGTCGCCTGCTCCAGGGCCTGGCCCGTCGTGGGGTCAACGACGCTGGCGTGGTAGGAGTGCATGGAGGTGGTGAGCTGCGGGACGGTGCCGTAGCCCGCCGTTCCCAGGGCGTTGTCACGGTGGCACGCGGCGCACAGGACCGGCGTGCCGCCGGTGGCGGTGGCGTACAGCCCGGCCGCGTCGTAGCCCATCGCCGCCAGTGCCGCCGTGTAGGCGGCGCTCCCCTGGTTCTTGTCGTCGTGGATCCGCAGCACGTTGAGCCTGAAATCGAGCTTGGGATCGAGGTTGTTCGCCCACCCCTGGGTGGGCCGCGCCGCCGCGTCGGCGCCGGACGCGTGGCAGATGCCGCAGTTGATCTCGTTGGAGATGGGCAGCACGATGTCCGTCGTCGCGAGGATGTTCCCGGAGCCGTCCCGGGCGATCAGGCGGAACAGCGGGAAGTTGTTGGTGTGTCCTGCGTCGTCGACGGGCGTGAGCGGGATCCCCTCGGCGGTGAACCACTGGTTCGTGGCGTCGAAGTTCATGTGCTGCGGCGTGTTGGAGGCGCCCGGCATGGCGTAGCCGGCGAGGCCCATGTCGGGTGCGAGCGGGCCCGCGAGCCCGAAGAGGCTCTGGGCGTACTGGAAGAAGTTGGTCTTGCCGGCGGATGTGGTGTTGATGGACCCTGTCGGGTCGGCCACCGCCTGGTACGTCACGGTGATCCCCGAGGTGACGAGGTTGCCGCTCGCATCCATGACCTGGGCGTGAATATTGTTGTAGGGGGGCAGGATCACCGCGACAGAGAAGTCGTTGTCGATGCAGTGCATGCCGAGATCGTTCCAGCCGACGATGGTGTAGCCCGAGGTCTGGGCCCACGATGCCGCGGCGCAGAGAACCGTCGCGGCCGCGAAGGCAATTGCTCCTGGAGTCCGTCGCTTGTTCATGGGACCCTCCCTGGGTGGCCTACCGAGAATTCCTTCGGATTTGTCTGTACAGACACTATCGTTGCAATCGCGGCGTTCTGTCAGCGTAGAAACCCGCGTCGGATCGTGCGACCGGCCACCGTAGAATCTACGTGCCGGCCAAGGGGGTTTTCCGGGGGCCCGCTCCCCTCACGGGCCGGCTGGACGGGCCCGTAGCCTCCGTCGCTTTCCTCGCATGGAAGCGGCGACGGCGGACAGCGGCCCGGCCGTGCCGCCGTGGACTGCGCTATGCTCCGGCGGGGGCCAGGGTGCCCGGCCGCCCGCGGGCCGGCGACGCCGCCGGAAGCCGCGGGCGGGTGGTCATCCTCGGGACGTCCCGGGACCGAACCCGCGGATGGGTGGGCCCGTACGAGTTCTGACGGGGGCCGCGTCACGGGCCCCGCAAAGGAGCGTGAGAATGCTGCGGCGAACTCTGACGACGATGGTTGCGTGCGTGCTGGCGGCGGCGGTGGTGGGCGCCGCGGAACCCCAGGACTCCTTCTCCTGGCTGGAGGAGATCGACGGGGCCAAGGCTCTCGAGTGGGTCAAGGCGCAGAACGCCCGGACCACCAAGGACCTCGAAGCGGTGCCGGTGTTCAAGCCGATCTACAACCGCACGCTGGAGATCATGGACTCCAAGGAGCGCATCCCCACCCCGTCGCTGCACGGGACGGAGGTCTACAACTTCTGGCAGGACGACGTGCACAAGCGGGGGATCTGGCGCCGCACGTCGCTCGCCTCGTACCGCACCGACGCACCGGAGTGGGAGACGGTCATCGACGTCGACGCGCTGAGCAAGGCCGACGGCCAGCCCTGGGTCTTCAAGGGAGCGTCCTGCCTGCCCCCCGCCTACCAGGACTGCATGGTCGCCCTGTCGAGGGGCGGCAGCGACGCCGTCGTCTACCGCGAGTTCGACACCGTGGCCAAGAGCTTCGTCAAGGACGGCTTCTCCCTGCCCGAGGCCAAGTCGAGGGTGGCGTGGCGCGACAAGGACACCCTCTGGCTCGGCACGGACTTCGGCAAGGGCTCGCTGACGACGTCCGGCTATCCGCGGATCGTGAAGCTGTGGAAGCGCGGCACGCCTGTGAGCGAGGCGAAGACCGTGTTCGAGGGCGAACCGGGAGACGTGGCCAGCTCGGGGATGACCATCTTCACGCCGGACCGCGACTACGACGTGGTCGTGCGCACCCCGGCGTTCTTCCGCTCCGATATCTACCTCGTTCTCGGCGGCCGGCTGGTCAAGGTGGGCATCCCCGAGGACGCGGAGATGGAGGAGATCTTCAGGGACAACCTGCTGTTCTCCCTGCGCTCCGACTGGAAGGTGGGGGACCGGACGTATCCCTCCGGCGCCCTCCTCGCCATCCCGGTCGGCGACCTGCTCCAGGGCAGGCGCGACTTCACCGTGCTGTTCGAGCCCACCGACCGCTCCTCCCTGGCGCGGGTGAGCTCCACGCGGGACCGCGTGCTCATCTCGGTGCTCGACAACGTGCGCGGCACCCTGTACAGCCTCACCCTGGACGGCGGCGCCTGGCAGAAGGAGAAGCTTCCCCTGCCCGGCATCGGCACGGTGGGGATCGGGTCCTCGACCGACCAGGCCGACCTGTTCTTCTACACGTACCAGGACTTCCTGACCCCCTCCTCGCTCTACCTGGACGATGCGGGCAAGGTCGCCAAGGTGAAATCGTCCCCGTCGTACTTCGACGCCTCCGGAATGAAGATCGAGCAGTACGAGGCCACCTCCGAGGACGGCACGAAGATCCCGTACTTCGTGGTGACGCCGAAGGGATTCAAGGCCGACGGCAACGCGCCGACCCTGCTCTACGGCTACGGCGGCTTCGAGGTCTCCGAGGTGCCCCGCTACAGCGCGTCCATCGGCTCCGCCTGGCTGGAGAGGGGCGGCGTCTACGTGCTGGCCAACATCCGGGGCGGCGGCGAGTTCGGGCCCCGCTGGCACCAGGCGGCCATGAAGCAGCAACCACATCCGCAACTTCCAGGACTTCGCCTCGGTGGCGAAGGACCTCATCGCCCGGAAGATCACCTCTGCCCGCCACCTCGGCATCATGGGCGGCTCCCAGGGCGGCCTCCTGGTCAGCGGCACGATGGTCATGTACCCGCAGCTCTTCCACGCGGTGGTCGCGCAGGTGCCCCTGGCCGACATGAAGCGCTTCAGCCACCTCCTGGCCGGGGCGAGCTGGATGGCCGAGTACGGCAACCCCGACAACCCCGAGGACTGGGCGTCCATGAAGAAGTGGTCGCCGTTCCAGAACATCCGCGAGGGTGTGAAGTACCCCGAGGCGTTCTACTGGACCAACACGCGGGACGACCGCGTGCACCCGTCCCACGCCCGCAAGATGGCGGCCAAGCTCGAGGCCACCGGCCACAAGGTCTTCTACTTCGAGAACATCGAGGGCGGGCACGGCTCGGGCACCGTGAACACCGAGCGCGCCCTCATCGAGGCGCTGCAGTACTCCTACCTCTGGAAGATGCTGGGCTGAACCGAACGGTCTCCCGCCGGCCGCCGCGCGCGGCCGGCGGGAGCGCCGCCTTGTCCCCACCCGCCGCGGCGGATTGCGGGTGGGGCCCCCGCCAAGTGCCATGTTCAGCCCTGAGAGTACGTTGACAATCCGTATCCGGCCCCATACCATCGCGGTCGATCCACGCTTCGCACGGCGTCGCAACGCCCCGGAGAAAGGGGTGTCGCGAGTGCAGCGGTGACCAGGAGGAGGGCCTACGATCAGGGACAGTGCGCGGCCGGCCTCCCCATTCGTTGCGGGAAGGGGGCCGATGGGCAAGAGACGGTTGGGCCTGATCCAGGCAGCCTGCATCCTCGCCGCCGTCAACGGGTTGGCGGCGCCGGTAGCGCCGCGTCCGGCACGCCGGGCCACCGGCGCCCCGGCGGCGCCCCGCGCCTGGCGGGTGCCGCTGCGGCTCCCTTCCGGACCGATGCTCGCGGCGACGGCCGCGCCGTCCACCCCGGAGCGGACCTCGCCGGCCGTCCAGGACGCCGTGCGCAAGCTCCTGGCGGGCATCGCGCCGGCGGCGGGGCACGTGCCGTCCATCGCAGCCCCGGGACACACCCCGCTCCCGGCGGAGCTCGGCGTGACCCCCGAAGGGTTCGTCCGCGCCCTGGGCGCCCCGCCCGGCTACGTCCTGGGCAGGAGCACCGGCACGCCGGCCGTGACCGCCAGGGGTTTCGCCCGCACTCACGCCGTGGCGCTCGGCGTGTCGGATTCCAGGGTGGACCTCACGGTCGCCCGCGAGCGGGACGAGGGCGGGCGCCGCTTCCTCCGCCTGGGCCAGAGCGTCTCCGGAGTCCCGGTGTTCGGTGCGGGGATGACGGTGCAGGTCAGCGGCAGGGGAGAGGTGGAGTTCGTTCTCAACGACCTCGCCCGCATCGACGGTGATCCCCGGGTGGGGGAGCTCGGCACGACCCCCGTCGTGGCGGCGGACGTCGCCGCCACCCTGGCGAAGCAGGCCGTCGCCGCCGACTTCCCGGACGCGCCGTTGACGGCGGGGAAGGCGGAGCTCGAGGCGTTCGTGCCCTCGGTCGTCGGCGCCGGCGGACCCCCGCGCCTGGTCTGGAGGGTGGAGGTCAGCGCCCGGGAGGCCCGCGTGGACGACGTCCTCCTCGTCGACGCGCGCACGGGCGCCGTGGCGTTCCGTTACTCGCTCATCGCCTCGGCGCTCTACCGGGAGATCCACGACTGCGGGAACCTCCCCGGGGCGAGCTGTCCCGTCGTCCGGGTCGAGGGGGAGGGCGACACCGGCATCGTGGACGCGGACCTCGCGTACCGCTACCTCGGGGACACCTACGACTTCTACTTCGACCACTTCGGGCGGGACTCCCTGGACGGCGCGGGCATGAGCCTCATCGGCTACGTCCGCTACTGCGCCCTCGGCTACACCTGCCCGTACCCGAACGCCTACTGGGACGGCGCCGAGATGATGTTCGGGAGCGGCTTCGCCGGCGCCGACGACGTCGTTGCCCATGAGCTCACCCACGGCGTCACGCAGAACGGGTCGAACCTGATCTACTGGGGCGAGTCGGGCGCCATCAACGAGTCCATGTCGGACATCTTCGGCGAGTTCGTCGACCTCACCAACGGCAGCGGCACCGATACGCCGGAGGTCCGCTGGCTCATAGGCGAGGACCTTCCCGGCGGCGCCATCCGCGACATGGCCGATCCCCCGGCGTACAGCCAGCCCGACACCCTCTACGGTCCAGGGTGGTGGTACGACTACTCGGACTCGGCCGGCGTCCACTTCAACTCCGGCGTGGCCAACAAGCTGGCGTTCCTGCTCACCGACGGCGCGGACTTCGGCGGCTTCACCGTCACGGGCATGGGGATCGACGCGGTGGCGGCACTCTTCTACGAGGCGAACACGGCGCTCCTCGCGCCGGCCTCCGATTACCGGGACCTCTACTGGGCGCTGCGCCAGGCTGCCGTGAACCTGGCGTGGACCGACGCCCAGCGCGCCAACCTGGAGCGCGCCTGCCGCGCCGTGGCCATCGCGGTGCCCCAGACCGTCTCCACGCTGTTCAGCGACGGCTTCGAGGGCTCGTTCCCGGGGCCGTGGGCGGTCGGCCTGACGAGCGGTGCCGCGGACACCAACTGGGGACGCACGACCTATCTCGCCGCCTCGGGAAGCGCCAGCGCCTGGTGTGCCGCCGGTGGCGCGTCGCCGCAGGCCCCCGGCGGGGACTACGTGCCCAAGATGGGCGCGTGGCTCGTCTACGGTCCGTTCTCCCTGGAGGCCGCCGCCGACGCGTGGGTGGCGGCGGACGTGTGGTCCTCCGTGGAGGAGGGTTACGACTTCCTCTACCTGGCGACCTCCACCGACGGCTCCAACTACGTGGGCGTGGCGCTGAGCGGGAGCACCTACGGCTGGGTCCATCCCGTGCTCGGCCTGCGCGACGAGCTGGGGCAGAGCCAGGTCTGGATCGCGTTCTACTTCACGTCGGACAACCTGATCCAGGACTACGGATCCTACGTCGACGACGTGGTCGTCGAGACCGCGGCCTGCGCCGCCCCGGACCCGCCCGTGCTCGCGGCGCCGGCCGCCGCCGGCTCCGACGCGGCCTACACCGTGTCGTGGACCGCCACCTCGCCGCTCAACAGCTACGAGGTCCAGGAGTCGGAGGACGCCGCCTTCACCTCTCCCGTCACGTCGACGGTGGAGGGGACGTCGTGGGAGCGGACCCACTCCGTGGCGGAGAGCACCACCTACTCCTACCGCGTGCGGGCGCTCGACCACTGCGCGGGCGGCGACCTCGCCTCGGACTGGTCGGAGACGGGCTCCACCGTCGTGGCAGCGTGTCCGGCGCCGGAGGCCCCGGTGCTCACCGCGCCGTCCGGAGCGGCGAGCGGGGCCGGCTACGAGGTGACCTGGACGGCGACGAACCCCGAGGGCGGGTACGAGGTCCAGGAAGCGACCGACGACGCGTTCAGCGACGCCGTCACCGTGACCACCACGGCCACCGCCGCCTCCTACTCGCACACCGTCCTGTCGGACACCACCTACCACTACCGGGTGCGGGCCACGGGTTCCTGCGGGGACCAGCCGTACCCTTCGGCGTGGTCGGCCGCGGGCGCGACCGTGGTGGCGCCGGATTGCGACGTCACCGTGACGGGTCTGGCGGTTTTGGACTCGCAATTGTTCGAAAGTTGTGGCACGATCAGCGTCGGACCTTCTGTGGGCGTCACATCGACCGGCAATCTCGTGCTCCGTGCCGCGAATCTCGTCGTGATCAGGAACGGTTTCTCGGTGAGCTCGGGAGGGCGCCTGACGGTGGCCCTCGATCCGACACTGGCGCCGTAGCCGGAGGGCGGACCTGGACCGGGCTCTGCTGCTCCCACACCGGGTACGCCTGGGCTGTACACTGGTAGGGTGCAGAGGGGAGCGACCATGGCGGACGAGGAGAGGGCGAGCGGGGTGAGGCGTCCGGGCCGGAACGAGCCCTGCCACTGCGGCTCGGGAAAGAAGTACAAGCACTGCTGCCTCGCGAAGGACGAGGAGCTCGACCGCGAGGCCCGGGCCCGGGCGGCCGAGGAGGCGGCTGCGCACGCCGCGCCGGAGGAGGAGCACGCCGAGCACGCCGAGCACGGAGCGCGTCCTCCGCGGCGGGCGCCGGAGCAGCCATGGAAGGGCGATCTCCGCAAACCGGGCGGCTTCCACAAGATCAGCGGACCGCGGAAGATCGGCTCGAGCTGAGCCGGGCGCGGCGGCGGCGCGCCCGTGCGCCTCGACACCGTGGGGAGATCCGCGTAGCATCGCGGCCATGAAGGGAGTCACCATGCGGATCGCCGTACCCTCCGAGCTCCCCGGCGGCCTCGACGCCAGGGTTTCCGACCACTTCGGCCACTGCGCCGCGTTCACGTTGATCACCGTTGAGGACGGCGCCATCGGCGACGTCTCGGTGCTGGAGAACTCCACCCACGACACCGAGGGCTGCCTCGGCCCGGTGCGCGTCCTCAAGGACAACGACGTCGACGTCCTCGTCGCCGGCGGCATGGGAGGCCGCCCACTGGCGGGTTTCCAGGAGGCGGGCATCAAGGTCCACTTCAAGGAGGACGCCGCCGCCGTCCGCGAGGCCGTCGAGCTCTTCCTGGCCGGCCGGTGCCGCGCCTTCGGCGAGGCCGAGACCTGCGGCGGCGGCAGCGGCGGCTGCGGTGGACACCATGAAGCCGAGCCGGCCCGCGAGCCCATCCTGGGACCGGCCGACATCCGCGACGGCCGCGTCGTCACCCTCGCCTTCGAGCTCAGGGGCACCGACGGGAAGGTGCTCGACGCCTCCGAGCGCAGCGGACCGATGCGCTACCTCCACGGCGCGGGCCAGATGCTGGCCGGCCTCGAGAAGGCCGTGTCGGGCCTGCTGCCCGGTGCCAGGGTCACGGTCGAGCTCGCCCCTGCCGACGCCTTCGGCGAGCGGGACGAGTCGCGCGTCGTCGAGGTCGCCCGCGGCCAGCTGCCTCCCAACGCCACGCTGGGCGGGCTCGTGTCCGCGCAGGACCCGCAGGGCCACCGCTTCACCTTCACCATCGTGCAGCTGGGCGACGACACGGCGACGCTGGACGGCAACCACCCGCTGGCGGGCCGGGACCTGGTCTTCGACCTCACCGTCACCGCCGTGGAGGCCGCCACGGCCGACGAGCTCGCGCACGGCCACGCGCACTGACGCCTCCGGGACGGGCCCGGGCTGACGGGCCCGTCTCCGGAATCCCGCTCCGGCGGGTGCCGTTGCACCGGGAAATCCACCCGGCGCCCGTACCGGCGCCCCGGCGCGGTGAGAGGGGAGGAGACAGGCCGTGACGCCCCAGCGTGAGACCGCCTCCGAAGGCTCCGTCGTCGAGCTCGTCAGGGAGGTGCTGCGCGACGCCGCGACGCTGCTCCGGCAGCACGCGGCGCTGCTGCGGGCCGAGCTCGGCGAGAAGGCCTCCCACGCCGTCCGCAGCCTCGTGCTCATCGCCATCGGCGCGGTGGCCGCCCTGTGCGGGGTGATCTTTCTCCTCCTCTCCCTCAGCCTGGCGGTGACGCTGGGCCTCGCCGCCGTCGGGCTCGACCACGGCGCCGCGTCGGTGCTGGGTCCCCTGGTGGTCGGCGGCGTCGTGCTCGCCGGCGCGGGCCTGCTGGTCTCCCGCGGCGCCCGCGGGTTGTCGCAGGGCTCGCTGGCGCCGGAGCGCACGATGAAGGCGCTGGAGGAGGACCGGGAGTGGCTCGAGGAGCTCTTCGCGCGCCGGAAGGACGTTCCGGACGAACCGGGAGCGGGCTCGTGAGCGGCCCCAGGGCCAGCGTCGCGGCCGCCGCCGAGCTCCGCGAGACCCGTGCGCGGCTCGGCGCCGCTGTGACGTCGCTACGCGGGCGGCTCGCGCCTGCCGCCCTCCGCGAGCAGGCCGCCGCGGCGGCGAAGGGGGCCGTGAAAGCGGGGTGGGAACGGGTACGCGGCCGCCTCCGCCGGCATCCCGTCGCGCCGGTGGCGGTGGTGTTCGCCCTCGGGCTCCTGCTCGGGATCGCGGCGCGGCGGCGCTGATCAGCCCGCCGGCGCGCGCCGTCCCCGGCGGCGGACGGTCAGGACGGTCAGGGCCGTGGCGAGCCAGGCGACCCCCTCGGCCATGGCGCCGAGCACGTCGCTCAGGTAGTGGGCCCCCAGGTACACGCGGCTGAAAGCGACCAGCAGGACCACCAGGGCCGCCGCCGCCACTGCGGGCGCCCGGCATCGCCGGGTACGGCCGGCCGACGTGAGGATCACTGCCATCAGCCCGTAGAAGAGCACCGCGGCGTTCGTATGGCCGCTGGGGAAGCTGTAGCTCGTGAGCGTCACGAGGGGGTGGGCGAAGTGGGGCCGGGGCCGGTGGAAGGCGAGCTTCAGGATCTCGTTGATGAGCACGCCCCCGGGGAGCACCATCACCAGCGTGGCGAACCGCGTCCAGCTCCGGCGCGCCGCGAGCACCACCGACGCGAGCACCCCCAGGACGGCGATCGCCGGCGCCGCAGCCATCTCGGTGCACGCCCGCATGATCACCGTGAGCGAGGGGCTGGTGTGGAGGTGCAGCCAGTCCGCGAGCCGCGTGTCCACCATCGTCAGCCGGCCCCCGGCGAGGACGTCGAAGGCGATGGCGACGAACAGGAGCAGCGCGGCCGCCGCGACCGCGGCGCCGGCGGCGGGGTCCACGCCGAAGGGCCCTTCGGGGCCCACGGAGATCCTCCGGAGCGGGATCGCGGTGCGGATGCGGCGCCGCGCGGCCTGCATGAACGGCTTCCCCGGCACCGCCGCCCGGTCTCCCGGCACCGTGTGCGCCGTCACCGTCGTCACGTCGCCCCTCCCGTCCTCGCGGCCGCCCTTGCGTGCATGCCCGGCCAGCCTAGCACCGTTCCCCGGGGGGCCGCGGAATGGCCCGCCGGGACGCCACGGTTGGGAAGGGCGCCCCGATCGCGGGCGGGAGGAAGCCATGAGCGAGGACACGAGGACCAGGCTGGGCGCCGAGGCGGACCTGCTGTTCGAGCAGTACCTCGGCAAGATCGAGACCTGCGTCGGCCTCCTCGACGCCGCCCAGGTCTGGTGGCGGCCCAACGCGGCGTCCAACAGCGTGGGCAACCTGCTCCTCCACCTCGTCGGCAACCTCTCGCAGTGGATGCTGGCCGGGCTCGGCGGCCTGTCGTACGAGCGCCACCGCAGCGAGGAGTTCGCCGCCGAAGGCGGTGCGTCCCCCGACGACCTCCTCCGCGAGCTCCACGAGGTCGTGGCGCAGTGCCGCCTCCTCACCCGCAGGCTCGGCCCCTCGGACCTCGCGCGCACCGTCACCATCCAGGGGCGCGAGCGGGACGGCTTCGCCATCGTCCTCCACGCCGTCGAGCACGCCGCCTACCACACCGGTCAGATCGTCCTCATCACCAAGCAGCTCGTCGGCGACACCACCGAGATCGAGTTCTACCCCCACCTCAAGCACACCTGATCCCGCCCGCCCGGCGCAGAGCCCGCACCCGCCCGCGCACCCTGAAGGGTGCGGCTACGTTGCCCTGCAGGCGCCGCGGCGCTGCCACCCGCGGACCGGACCCGCATGGCTCGCACCGGCCCGCCGACTGCTTCGCCGTCGCACCGCTGCACAAGCTTATGTAGCCCAGGGTTGCGGGCTGAATCCCGAGGTGCTTCTGCGAGCGCTGAGGACAGCCTCCAACCCTCCGCCCGCTGCCGGTCCGGCGCACCATCAGGCCGCGTCTCGCCGCCCGCCCAGCCTCCGCGAGGTTAGCCCTGGGTCTGCAGAGCGAAACGACGACCACCCACCCGCCCGCGCACCCTGAAGGGCGCGGCTCCATTGCCCTGCCGGCGCCGCGGCGCTGCCACCCGCGGACCACTGACCGCGTGGCCGGCAGAGCCTGCACAACCGAACGTAGCCGCGGCGCTGCCACCCGCGGACCGGACCCGCATGGCTCGCACCGGCCCGCCGACTGCTTCGCCGTCGCACCGCTGCACAAGCCGAATGGAGCCCAGGGCTTTAGCCCTGGGTCTGCAGAGCGAAACGACGACCACCCACCCGCCCGCGCACCCTGAAGGGTGCGGCTCCATTGCCCTGCAGGCGCCGCGGCGCTGCCACCCGCGGACCACTGACCGCGTGGTCGGCAGAGCCTGCACAACCGAACGTAGCCGCGGGCTTCAGCCCGCGGGGCGGGTGGGGGTGCGTCTTGCAGGGACTTTGGCCTTGGCCACGCAGGCCGAGGCGACAACAACCCACCCGCCCGCGCACCCTGAAGGGTGCGGCTCCATTGCCCTGCAGGCGCCGCGGCGCGGCCACCCGCGGCACACGACCTCGTGGTGGTGACAGCCCTGCGCGAGTGATGGGGCGGGCTACTTCTTCTTGCCGGGGCCGAAGGTGGACACGAGCCAGGCGATGCGGTCGGGGGGACCGGTGAGCCGTTGCGCCCACCCTTCGGGCGGCTCGTCGAAGAACGTCTCGTAGCGCATGGTCACGACGCCGGTGAGGTCGTGGAAATCCCGCTTGCCGCCGAACATCTCGCGGAAGAACACCGGGTAGTTCACGGTGGACGGCAGCTCCACCATCTCGTCGCGCCGCAGCTTCGCGAGCACGGACGTGGAGAGCGCCACCTGGAACGCGAACACCCGGTGCGGCTTGTCGGCCTCGCCCATGGCCCGGATCTGCGCGTCGGAGGCCACGGCGGTGAACGCCTTCCGCCAGGCGCGCAGGATCCCGCGCTCCGGTCGCACGGCCAGGCAGCCTGCCTGGATGTACGTGCGGATCACCTCGCCGTCGGCCGGCGTCGTCATCGCGAACGCCTTCGCGGGGTCCGCGCCGGTCACCTCGTACGCCCGCTTCCAGTAGGCGTCCAGTGGATCGCCCGCGGCAAGCCCGACGTTGCGGTGGAACACCGGCGTGTATCCGAGGCCCGCCCCGGCGGGCAGCACCATCGCCGCCGGCTCGTCGAGGAACACGGTGTCCGGCCCCAGCCACACGAGCTCGGCGAACACGCCGTGCGCCGCCTCCTCCGCGCTCGCCGCGGCGAACGCCCACCCGGCGGCCGGATACCACGCCGCCGCCTCGGGGACCACGAGGGTCTCCACCGTCGCGCCGAGGTCCCGCAGGGCCTTCAGCCCCGGGTCGCCGGACCACACGACTGCAGGCGGCGCGTACACCCACACCGGCGCGGCGGCGAACCGCCCGCCGAAGCGCCGCAGGCTCTCCACCAGCACCCGCGCCCTGGGCAGCAGCTCCGGCGCCGCCACCGAGGTCGCGAAGACCAGAGGCTGCATCTCGGGAGCGGGTGTCGTCACCACCGCCACCGCCGTCGGAAGCGCCTGGGCCGCGCCGGCGAGCAGGGCCGCGACGACGGACAGGCCGAACCCGCACCGGGATCCATCGCTCATGGGAAGCCTCCTGCCGGCTTCTACGGGGAGGGGCTGGAGTGGTTTCAGCCGGCGCTGCGGCCGTCAGCCGCGGGGCTTGGCGTGCTTGAGGAACGTCCCCTGCTTGAGCTCGGAGAACGCCTGCTGGAGCTCCTCCTGGGTGTTCATGACGATGGGGCCGTACCAGGCCACGGGCTCCTGGATGGGGCGGCCGGAGACCAGCAGGAAGCGGATCCCCTCCGGGCCCGCCTGCACCTTGACCTCGTCCCCGGTGTCGAAGAGCACCAGGCAGTGGTTGGTGGCCCGCTCCCAGAGAGGCGTCTTCCACGCGCCGACCTTCTCCGTGAGCACGTCCCGGGGCTCCGAGGCGTTGGCGAACTGCCCGCCGCCGGCGAACACGTAGGCGAAGGCGTTGCGCGTGGTCTCCACCGGCAGCGACCGCGTCACCCCCGGCGGCACCGACACGTCCAGGTAGATGGGAGCCGCGGCGATGCCGTCCACGGGCCCGGTGACCCCCCAGAAGGTGCCGCACACCACCCGCACGTGGGTGCCGTCGTCCTCGGTCACCTCGGCGACGTCGGGGGCCTTCACGTCCTGGTACCGCGGCGCCGTCATCTTCAGCGACGCGGGAAGGTTGGCCCACAGCTGGAAGCCGTGCATGCGCCCGTGGTCGTCCCCCTTGGGCATCTCCTGGTGGATGATGCCGCTGCCCGCGGTCATCCACTGCACGTCGCCCGCGCCCAGCGCGCCCGAGTTGCCCAGGCTGTCGCCGTGCTCCACCGTGCCCGCCAGCACGTAGGTGATGGTCTCGATGCCCCGGTGCGGGTGCCACGGGAAGCCGGCGAGGTAGTCCTCGGGCCGCTCGTTGCGGAAGTCGTCGAGGAGCAGGAACGGGTCCGTGTCGTGGGTTTCGCCGAACCCGAAAGCGCGGCGCAGCCGCACCCCGGCGCCCTCGATGGTCGGCGTCGAGCTGCTCAGCCTCCTGATCGGACGGATCGACATGACGCTCTCCCCCTCTCTGTGCACGTTCCGTGGTGCCGCACCCACGGGAACGGGGCAGGGGAGGGGGGTGTTCCCGGGGCGGGCCGGCTACCCCGCGGCCGGCTCCAGGTGGTGGGCGATGGAGTTCGCGTAGTAGGCGAGGAGAGGCCGGTCGGCGCCGGCCACCGCCAGCACCCCGCCGCTCTCGGCGAGCACGCCCCGCACCCTGAGCGCGCGCACGCCGAGCTCGACCGTCCGCGCCGCCGCCGTACGCGGCAGCGCGAGCGCGACGTGGCGCCGCCGCAGCTCCGCGAGGGCGGCCTCCACGTCCGCCGCGAGCCGCGCCCGCGGCACCTCCGCCGCGCCGGCGGCCAGAAAGGCGTGCGCCACCAGGGCCACCGGCGTCACCGGCACCGCCCGCGCGATCCCCTCCATGAGGCGCTCGCCGAGGAGCTGCACCTCGTCGCGGTACTCGTCCTCAGGGAGGAGGCGGAAATCCCGGTCCCGCGAGGCGAGGTACGCCTTCACCGACAGCGGCTCGCCGAAGGTGACGCAGGCGGTGCCGAAGCGGTGGAAGCGCCCGCGCAGCAGGAGCCAGGCGAGCTTCGCCACCGAGCGCAGCCCCGTGCGCACGGCGCCGGCCGTGGACGCGCGCGGCAGCGTGCCGGCCGTCTCCAGGGCGTGGGTGCGGTCCTCGAGCACGCGGTCGTAGTTGATGCCCACGGGGACGAACACCAGGTCGCGGGGCGCGCCGGGGTCGAAGCGGCGCAGCAGGTAGCACAGCAGCCCCAGCCTGGGCGGTCCGAGGCGCCCGTCCCGGGTCAGCCTCCCTTCGGGGAAGATGCCCTGCGTCACCCCCGACTCGGCGGACAGCTGGACGAACCGCTCGAGCACCTTGCGGTAGAGCGGGTCGTCGGAGCGGCGGCGCACGAAGTAGGCGCCCATGCGCCGCAGCAGCGTGTCGAGGGGCCACACCCGCGCCCACTCGCCGACGGCGTAGGAGATCGAGGCCAGGCGCGAGACGATGTAGGACACCACCAGGTAGTCGAAGTTGGAGCGGTGGTTCATGACGAAGATCACACTGGCCGAGGGGTCGATGGCGGCCATGGCCCGGCGGTCCACGAAGCCGATGCGGACCCGGTAGAAGACGCGCGCCACGGCACGGGCGAGGGAGTGGGCGAGGCGGTAGTAGAGCACCACGTCGAAGCGCGGCACGATCTCGTGGGCCGCCACCCGCACCAGGTCGGTGACCTCGTCCCAGCTCATCCCGTGCGCGGCGCGGTACTCCCCGGCGGCGCGCACCACCTCGGGGTCGTGGACGAGCATTTCCTCGACCACCTTCTTGCGGGTCAGCTTGAACGGCTGCAGCTTGATCTTGAGGCGGTCGTCGATCTCGGCGGTGAGGCGGCGCAGGCGCCGCCGCAGCATCACCCGCACCGGCGGCAGCAGCACCCGCTCGAGCAGCGCCACCGCCGCCAGCAGCGCGAGCGGAATGAGGATGTAGAGCGGTACGAACACCGTCCCGTTGCCCCCCGTCGTTGCGCGGCGTGTTGGTCCGAGTATATGCCGGGCAGGCTAGGATGGCCCCATGCCCCCCGTCGTCTCGCCGCGCCTCGCCCGCCTCGGCCGCATCGAGCTCGCCCTGGTCGTCGCCCTGGGCGCCGCCAACGTCGCCTCGGAGCTCCTCCCGGGCACCAAGACGGCGGTCGTCGCCGCCGGCGTGGTGCTGTGGATCGTCGTCCTCGCCGCCCACCTGCGGGCGGACCGGGGCGCCCTGCGCGGCTGGGGCCTGCGCGCCGACACGCTCGGCCGCGCCGCCGTCCCCGCCCTCCTCGTCGGCGTGCCGCTGCTGGCGGCCATGGCGGGGTGGGGCGCGGCCGCCGGCCGCTTCCCGCCGCCGCGCGGCTTCGTCCTCATCCTGCTGCTCTATCCCGTGTGGGGTGTCGTCCAGCAGTTCCTGCTCGAGGCGATCCTGTGGTCGAACCTGGCCGCCCGCCTGCCGCGGGGCGCGGCGCAGCCGCTGGCCGCGGCGCTCTTCGCCCTCTCGCACCTGCCGGACTGGCCGCTGGCCGCGCTGACGTTTCCCTTCGCCCTGCTCACCATCGAGCACTACCGCCGCTGGCCGAACCTGTGGGTCCTCGGCGTCGCCCAGGGGCTGCTGGGGACGTTCGCCTACTACTTCCTGCTCGGCCGCAACCCGCTCATCGCCCTGCTCCCCTGAGAACCTGGGCATCCAGGAGCGCACGAAGGTTGCGTCCCAGCACGGCGGACGGGTAGTCGAGGCCGAGCCAGGCGAGCTTGATGCGCGCGCCGCTCCCGGCGCTGCCCGCGCCCGCCTCGGCGGCCTCGAGAAGCCCGCGGGTCTCCACGGCGGAGAACGTCACGCCGGTCTCCTCGATCGTGAGCGGCGGGTTCGCCGGGCACGCCTGCTGGCAGGCGAGGCAGCCGAGCAGGCATGCGTGCGCCCAGCCGGGGGCCCACTCCGGCCAGCCGCCTTCGCCCTCGTTGGCGCGGGTCAGGCAGCGGTGGGCCGACAGCAGCACGCGGTCGTCGCCGATGGCGCCGGTGGGGCAGGCCGACAGGCACGCTCCGCAGCCCTCGCACTCGTCGAGGAGGGCCGGGCCACGCGTCTCCGCGCCCGGTTCCTCCGGCAGCGCGGCGTCGGTGGCGAACGCACACAGCTGGATGAAGCTCCCCAGCCCCGGCGCGTAGGTGATGTTGTTGCGGCCGTAACGCACAAGGCCGAGGCGCGCGGCGAGCGGCTTCAGCGGCCCGGGGAGGAAGTCCACCCGCGCCCCCGGCAGCCCGTTGCGCTCGAGGTCCTGGCGCACGTCCTCGAACGTCTCGCGGTAGCGCACGTAGGTCGGAGGCAGCACTGCCGGGAACGGCCCGTCCGGCAGCTCGAAGCGGACGCGGTGGGCGGGGCGGGGGACGGCCACCACGACCACGGTCCCCTCCACGGCGCCGCGGTCCCCGGCGATCGTGACCAGCACCTCGGCCCAGAAGCCCTCGTCCAGCTCGCCCCGTGCGCGGCGGCCGCGGACCTCCGACGCAGCCTCGCCGGCCAGCCGTCCGGGGCCCCACGCCACCCGGTACCCGCGTTCCCTGGCCCACTCGAGGAGCTGCTCCAGCATGGCCGCCTCCCGCACCGCGCGCCCCGACCCGGCGCTCCGGCCCTCGTCCCCCCGGGGCGGCGAGGGGATCCACCCTCCCGGGAGGCTGTTGCACAGAGGCTCCGGCTGCGGCTTGCGCCGGCATCCGCCTGGCGGCGGCGCGCTTCGCGAACTGTCCTCGACGTAGGTTTCAACTACGTCTGCGGGCGTTTCCCTCACGCTTCTTGCCAGCCGGCGTCATCGCAAGCCTTGCTTTCGCCGCTCTGCGCAACACCCCCCTAGGCTAGACCGGACCGGAGGTTCGACCAAGTCCGCCGGCTCACCCCTGGGGCGCCGGTCCCGCCGGCAGCACCCCGGCGGCCACCGCCTGCTCGATGAGACCGCGGGCGTACGCCCACAGCGCCTCCGAACCGCGGCCCATGCGGGCGTTGAGCGAGAGCACCTGTGCCGCCGTGATGCCGTGCTCGCGCCAGGCGCGGCCGGCGGTGTGGACGTTGTGGAGGATCGGCATGAGCCGGTCGAGGGCGGCGGCGAAGCGGGCGTCGGGGGTCTCCGCCGCCTCGAACTCCCGCCACAGCGCCGCGAGCTCGCGCCCCTGGTCCTCCGGCAGCAGCCCGTAGAGCCGCTCCGCGGCGCGCCCCTCGCGCTCCGCCTTGTCGGCGTTCCCCGCCGCGTCGTAGACCAGCGTGTCCCCGGCGTCCACCTCCACGATGTCGTGGACGAGCAGCATCTTCACGACGCGGGCCACGTCCACCGGCGCCTCGGCGTACTCCGACAGCAGCAGCGCCATCACCGCGACGTGCCAGGAGTGCTCCGCCGAGTCCTCGCGGCGCTCCCCGCTCAGCAGGTACGAGCGCCGCACCACCGACTTCAGCCGGTCGATCTCCAGGATGAACCCGATCTGCCGCTCCAGCCGTTCGTCCGCCACCGTCGCCCTCCGCAGGGGATGATTCTACCCGCCGCTCCGGCCGCATCTCCGTCGTTCCCGCCGCCCACCGGGGCGAGGCCGTGGCGCGCCCGACCACGTCGAACGCCTGCGGGAGGACGCGGCTGTCCACGTCCACGGGTGCTACGAGCTTTTCCCGGCCCGCCGCCGCCCCGGAGGGCCTGATCTATAATCGGTGGCCGGAACGCCCGGGGAAGGGAAGATTGACCCCGCACGTGGACAGCCAGCACGCACCCGCCCGGAAGACAGCGGCCTCCGGGCCGGGCCGTCGCGCGTGCGCCGCCCGGGGACCGGCCCGCCGGGCCGGGATGGAACGGCCAGCAGTCATTGAATGGAGGGCGCCATGCCAGACGACGTGAACCCGTCCGCGAGCCCGCTCACCACGGGCGAGAGCTTCCGCCTGTTCGTGGACAGCGTCAACGACTACGCCATCGTCATGCTGGATCCCGACGGTATCGTCGCCAGCTGGAACGTCGGCGCGGAGCGAATCAAGGGCTACCGGCAGGACGAGATCATCGGCCGGCATTTCTCCTGCTTCTACCCCCCCGAGGACGTCCACCGCGGCATCCCCGACCGGGAGCTCCGCGTCGCCGCCGAGGAGGGCCGGTTCGAGGACGAGGGCTGGCGCATGCGCAAGGACGGCTCGCGCTTCTGGGCCTCGGTCGTCATCACCGCCCTGCGCGAGCCTGACGGCACCCTGCGCGGCTTCGGCAAGGTCACCCGCGACCTCACCGAGCGCAAGCAGACCGAGGAGCGGCTGCAGCAGCAGAGCCGGGAGATCATGGAGCTGTCCACCCCCGTCATGCAGGTCTGGCAGGGCGTGGTGGTGGCGCCGCTCATCGGCTCCCTGGACAGCCAGCGCACCCAGCAGTTCATGGAGCGGCTCCTCAACCGCATCGTGGAGACCAACTCCCCCATGGCGCTGGTCGACATCATGGGCGTGCCCACCATCGACACGCAGACCGCGCAGCACCTCGTCGAGACCATCAGCGCCGTGCGCCTGCTCGGCGCCCAGGTCGTGCTCACCGGCGTGCAGCCGGCCATCGCCCAGACCCTCGTGCACCTGGGCATCGACCTCTCCGACATCACCACCCGCTCCTCGCTCGCGGCCGGTCTGCTCGTGGCGCTGGACATGCTCGAGCTGCAGGTCGTGCCCAGGAACGGGAACCGCTGAGGGGCGCCATGGCCATCGAGAGCATCTCCGTCATCAAGCTGCGGGGGCTGCTGCTGGTCACCGTGCCTCCGGACCCCGACGACCAGACCATCGCGGCGCTCCAGGAGCGGGTGCTGGAGGCCATGGCGCGGCACGAGTGCAAGGGGCTGGTGCTGGACATCTCGACGGTCCAGACCCTGGACTCGTTCTTCGCGCGGACCATCGTCGAGACCGTGCAGATGGTCGGGCTCATGGGCGGCCGCACGGTGCTGGCGGGCATGCGCGCCAGCGTCGCCGTGACCGCGACGCAGCTGGGGCTCACCCTGGGGAGGGCCCTCACGGCCCTGGACGTCGACCGCGCCTTCGACATGCTCTCCGGGGCGCCCTCCGCCGCCCGGCCATGAGCGCGCCGGACCGGGGGAGCTCCGCATCGAGTCCGAGGGCGACATCGTCGCCGCCCGCAGGGCCGTGCGGATCGTCGCCACGGAGCTGGGGTTCAGCGTCACCGACGTCACCCGCATCGTCACCGCCGCCTCGGAGCTGACCCGCAACATCTACCAGTACGCGGGCTCCGGCGTCATGCGCTGGTGCGTCCTCGCCGAGGGCGGCCGGGGGTTCGAGCTCGTCTTCGAGGACGCCGGGCCGGGCATCGCCGACGTCGGCCGCGCCCTGGAGCCGGGCTTCACCACCGGCAAGGGGCTCGGCCTGGGCCTGCCCGGCGCGCGCCGGCTCATGGACGAGATGGACATCCGCTCCGTCCCCGGCACGGGCACCACGGTGCGGGTCCGCAAGTGGCTGAGGAGGTAGGGTGCGCCCGGCGTTCCGGACCGTGGAGGTCCGCGACGGCTCCGCGGTCGGCGAGGCGCGCCGTGCCGCCCGGGAGGCCGCCGCGACCGTGGGCTTCGACCCGCGGGCCTGCGAGGAGATCTCCCTCGCCGTGACCGAGCTCGCCACCAACCTCGTCAAGCACGGGCGGGGAGGGACGGTCTTCCTGCGGCCCCTCGCCGTCGAGGGGCGGACCGGGCTCGAGGTCGAGGCAGTCGACGAGGGTCCGGGCATCCCCGACGTCGAGCTGGCCCTCGGCGACCGCTTCTCCACCGCGGGCACGCGCGGCACCGGCCTCGGCGCCGTCAACCGCCTCATGGACGACCTCGACATCGAATCGCGGCGCGGCCGGGGGACCCGCGTGGTCTGCCGGCGGTGGCTGCGCGAGCACGCCGCGAGCCTGCGGCCGTGCCCCCTGCGCTTCGGCGTCGCCACCCGCCCGCGCATCTTCGGCCAGCTCAACGGCGACGCGTTCCTCGTGCAGCAGTGGGGGGAGAGCGCCCTCGTGGCGGTCATCGACGGGCTCGGCCACGGCCAGTTCGCCCACCGCGCCGCGCAGACCGCCCGCCAGTACGTGGAGGCCCACTACGACCTCCCCCTCGACCAGATCTTCCGCGGCACCGGGCGCGCCTGCCGGGCGACCCGCGGTGTCGTCATGGCGCTGGCCCGCTTCGACTGGGGCCAGGAGCGGCTGTCCTTCGCCTCCGTGGGCAACATTTCCGCCCGGGTCCTGCCGCGCTCCGAGCCCTGCCGCTTCGTGATCCGCCGCGGAGTGCTCGGACTCAACGCCCCCAACGCCGTGGTCACCGAGCACCCCTGGACCCCGGGCCGCGTCCTCGTGCTGCACTCCGACGGCGTGGCGACCCACTGGGAGCCGGACGGCCTTCCGGGGTGGACCGGCAGCCCGGCGACGGTCATGGCCAACCAGCTCCTCCAGGCCATGGCCAGGAGCGACGACGACGCCACCGTGGTCGTCGTCAGGGACGCGGCCCCGTGAGCCGGCCCGTGCCGGACCTGCACGCGCAGCTCCTCGAGGCGGAGGAGAACATCCGCGTCCTCCAGGAGGAGCTGGCCGAGAGCTCCCGGGGTCTCGTCGCCCTGCACATGGAGCTCGAGGAGCGGGTCGAGGCGCGCACCGCGGAGCTCGCCGAGGCCAACCGGGAGCTGCGCGAGGAGATCGCCGAGCGCCGGAGGGTCGAGGCCGAGCGGCGGCGGGAGGGCCGGTTCCTGGAGAGCCTCATCGACAACTCGCCCATCGGCGTCGCCGTCGTCGACCGCGAGCTGCGCTACCTGCTCGCCAACCCGGCCTACCGCGCCCTCGCGGGGCCGGGCGGGGCCGAGGCCGTGGGCCGCACCGTGGAGGAGGTCTTCTCCCCCGAGGTCGCCGGCAGCGTCAGGCACTTCGTGCAGCGCGTCCTGGACGGCGGCGAGCCGCTGGAGGTCTCCGGGTACGAGACCCCCCTCGGCGGCGTGAGCTGGTTCGATGTGAGGGCGATCCCGCTGCGGGACGCGGACGGCGGAGCCGAGGCCGTGCTCATCCTCACCGAGGACGTCAGCGGGCACCACCGGGCCAGCGTGGAGCTGCGCCGCCAGTACGAGGCGCTCGGCGCCGCCAGGGCGGAGCTGGAGGCCGTGGTCAACGGCATGACCGAGGGGCTGAGCATCGCCGGCATGGACGGGAACCTCCGGCGCGTCAACGCCGCCGGCGCCGCCATGCTGGGCTACCGCAGCGAGGACGAGTACCGGAGGGCGCGGCGGGAGTTCGTGGACACCTTCGAGCTCCGCCATCCCGACGGCCGCCCCATGCCGTTCGAGGAGTGGCCGCTCTCCCGGCTCCTGCGGGGCGAGCCCGTCGAGGCCTACGTCGTCGCCGTGAGGCGCCTCGACACGGGCCTGTCCTCCGTCCTGAGCTACAACGGATCGCTCATCCGCGACGCCTCGGGGGAGCCCGCCCTGGCGGTGCTCACCTTCCGGGACATCGGCGACGAGCTGCGCCAGCAGGAGGAGACCCGCCTGCTCTCCGAGGTCACCTCGCAGCTCCTCGCCAGCGACGAGCCGCCGGGGGTGGTCGAGCCGCTGTGCCGCCGGGTCATGGAGCACCTCGGCTGCGACGTGTTCTTCCACTACCTCCGCGAGGAGGACGACGGCCCGCTGTGCCTCGACGCCTGTGCCGGCGTCCCCGCGCAGGCCTTCGGCGGCATCGCGCGCCTCGACTGCGGCGAGGCCTGCAGCTGCGTCGCCCGGGACGGCTGCCGGATGGGCGGCGGCGACGCTGCGGTGGCCTCCGCGGCCTGCGCCGGCGTGGTCCGCACCCTGGGCCTGCGGGCCTTCGCCTGCTACCCGCTGCTCAACCAGGGGCGGACGATCGGCACCCTCGCCTTCGGCTCGCGCACGCGCGACGGCTTCTCCCGGGAGGCCCTCGCCCTCGTCAAGACCGTGGCCGACCACGTCGCCATCGCCGTCCAGCGCGAGCGGCTGCTGCGCTCGCTCGAGGACCACGCCCGCGCGGCGGAAGCCGCCAGCGAGGCCAAGACCCGCTTCCTCGCCAACGTCAGCCACGAGCTGCGCAGCCCCATGACCGCCATCCTCGGCATGATCGACGTGGCGCTCCCCAAGGCCGAGGCCCCTCTGGTGCGGGACTGCCTGGAGACCGCAAAGGGCTCCGCCGACCTCCTCCTGGCGCTGCTCAACGATCTGCTGGACTCGGCGCGGATCGAGTCGGGGCGGCTGCTCCTGGAGTCCGCCCCGTTCAGCCTGCGACGCCTCCTCGACCAGGTCGCGACGATCCTCGCCGCCCGGGCGGCGGGCAAGGGCCTGGTGTTCTCGTGCCGCGTCGCGGACGGTACCCCCGACGCCTTCGTGGGCGACGCCGTGCGACTCAAGCAGGTGCTCCTGAACCTCGCCGGCAACGCCGTCAAGTTCACGGAGCACGGGGAGGTGGAGGTCGCGGTCCGCGCCCTGGACGGCGAGAGCGGGCGGCGCCTGGAGCTCTCGGTGCGGGACACCGGCATCGGCATTTCGGCCGCCGACCAGACCCGCCTGTTCCAGCCGTTCAGCCAGGTCGACCCCTCCATGACGCGCCAGTTCGGGGGCACCGGACTGGGCCTGTCCATCTCCAAGAGCCTCGTCGAGCTCATGGGCGGGCGCATCGCCGTGGCCAGCGAGCCGGGGCGGGGGAGCACGTTCTCCTTCACCATCGCGCTGCCCGAGGCGTCCGGGCTGCCCGCCAGCGCCGCGGCGGCCCTCCCCGCCGTCGCCGCGCGGCAGCTCCGCGTGCTCCTCGTGGACGACAACCCCGCCACCCGGAAGATGCTGGCCTACGTCATCCGCGACCGCGGCCACCTCGTCGAGACCGCCGGCGACGGTCGCGAGGCCGTCGCCGCCTCCGCCCGGGACCGCTACGACGCCATCCTCATGGACGTGCAGATGCCGGGCATGGACGGCCTCGAAGCCACCGCCGCGATCCGGGCGCAGCAGGGAGACGGCCCGCGGGTGCCGATCCTCGCCATGACCGCGCACGCCATGGAGAGCGACCGCGAGCGCTGCCTGGCCGCCGGAATGGACGGCTACCTGGCCAAGCCGGTGGGCGCCTCGACCCTCGTCGGCGTGCTCGAGAGCCTGGGCGGCGGCCCGCCGGTGCCGGGGCCCGCCGCGCCGCCGCCGCTGGTCGCCGCCCGGCCGCGCGGCAGCGCGACCGTCTTCGACCCCGCGGCCGCCCTCGAGCGCTGCTTCCACAGTGTCGCCATGCTGCGCGACATGATCGCCTTCCACCTCTCCGAGGAGCCCGCCCTCACCGCGTCGATGCAGGCCGCCCTCGCCCAGGGCGAGCTCGCCGAGGTCGCCCGCCTCGCCCACCGCATGAACGGCACCGTCGTCTTCCTCGGCGCCCAGCCCGCCAGCGACGCCGCCCTCCACCTCGAGCGCACCTGCCGCGCCCCCGGTGCCATCGGCCCCGCCGCCGGAAAGGCCCTCACCGCCCTCGCCGACGAGCTCCGTCTCCTCAACGCCGCCCTCGCCGGCTTCTCCGCGCTCCCCGAAGCAGCGCCCCCGGACGCGGAGGCCTAGGGAAGGGGAGGCCGGCGCCTCCCGGACCGTCCGCGGGGGCCCGTCCGCGCTAGACTCGCGCCACCGGCCGCGGCGCGTCCGCGGCCGGATCTTCAGGCCGGCGCGCGGCGCGCCGGACGGTGCGGAGGCAGGAATGGCCGAGTTGATCCAGTGCCCGAAGTGCGGTGCGGAGTTCGAGCCCACCGAGGCGCTCTCCGAGAAACTGTCGGCGCGGCTGCGGGCCGAGCTGACCGCCGAGGTGAGCAGGCGGCAGAAGGAGCTCGACTCGCGGGAGCAGGAGCTCGCCGCCGCGAAGGACCAGCTCGACGCCGCCGTCGTGAAGGCCGTCGAGGCCGCCCGGGAGCAGCTCGAGAAGGACGCCGCGAAGCGGGCGCGGGAGGCCAGCCAGGCCGAGCTCGACGTGCTGGCGAAGGAGCTGGGCGAGACCAGGGCGGACCTCTCGACCGCCCGCAAGGAAAAGGCGGAGCTCGCCAGGCGGGCTCGTGAGCTGGACGACCGGGCCGCGGCCATGGACACCGAGCTCGAGGAGCGGCTGGAGAAGGAGCGGACCCGGATCGCCGAGGCCGCCAAGCGCAAGGCCCTCGCCGAGTCCGAGTCGGCGGCGCGGGAGCAGCAGGACCGCCTCGAGCTTCTCGAGGCCCAGCTGAAGGAGCGGGACGCCCGGCTCGCGGAGGCCAGGAAGGCGGAGCTCGCGCTGGTCAAGAAGGAGCAGGAGCTGGCGGACAGGGCGGCGGAGCTGGAGATCCAGGCCCAGAAGCTGGTCGCCGAAAAGCGCGAGGAGATCCGCAAGGCGGCGCGGGAGCAGCTCCTCCAGGAGCGACTCGTCAAGGACCGCGAGAAGGACGAGCAGATCGAGGGCCTCCGCAAGAAGATCCAGGAGCTCCAGCAGAGGGCCGAGCAGGGCTCGCAGCAGGCCCAGGGCGAGGCCCAGGAGCTCGTCCTCGAGGACATGCTCCGCGCGGCGTTCCCGCAGGACGCCATCGAGCCCGTCGCCAAGGGCGTGCACGGGGGCGACGTCGTGCAGCACGTCAGCGACGGCGCCTTCGGCCACTGCGGCCTGATCCTGTGGGAGTCCAAGCGCACGAAGAACTGGAGCGACGGCTGGCTGCCCAAGCTGCGCGACGACCAGCGCGCGGCCAAGGCCGCGCAGGCCGTGCTCGTCTCCCAGGCCCTGCCGGCCGGATGCGACTCCTTCACCAACCTCGACGGCGTGTGGGTGACGGGCCCCGCCACCTCGATGCCGCTGGCCGCCGTGCTGCGCCAGCAGCTCGTCCACGTCGCCCAGGCCCAGCGCGCCCTCCAGGGCCAGCACGGCAAGATGGAGGCCGTCTACGAGTACCTCTCCAGCACCCAGTTCAGGAACAGGGTGTCCGGCATCGTCGAGGCGCTCACCTCGATGAGGGACGACCTGGAGCAGGAGAAGCGGGCCACCTTCCGGCTGTGGGCCAAGCGCGAGAAGCAGCTGGAGCGCGCCGGCGCCTCGTCGAGCGGCATGTACGGCGACCTGGAGGGGATCATCGGCGGCGCCCTGCCCGAGCTCGAGGCCCTGTCGGCCAGCTTCCTCGCCGCGGGCGCGGCGGGCTCCCGCGCGCTCGGGGAAGGCGAGGAGCCCGGCGACGGCCTCGAGCAGGCCGTGCGGTTCCTCAGGCTGTCGGGGCGCCCCTGCGGGCGGGCCGACATCGTCGGCGGCCTCGGCCTGGACGACGCGCAGTGGGCGGCCCTCGCGCCGCTGCTGGCGCTCGACCCGCGGGTCAGGAAGCTGGGCCAGGGCCGCGGCACCAAGTACGCCTGGAGCGCCGAGCGTCGCGGAGTAGCCCAGTTGCGGCGCTCAACGCACGTTGACAGTCCGAGTGCGGAAGACGCGTCTGCAAGGTCCGGCGGCCGGTGGCGCTCCAGGCGCCAGAGCGCCGTTCAGCACTCCTGGCTGCGTCGTGGCCGGCGCGGCGCGAGCAGTGCCGCTTGCGCAACAAGCGGAATCATGGCGGATCGGCCGGGAAGGTAGCCGAGGGTACCGCCGCAGCAAGCACTCCAACCCCCTCTCCCGGAGCGGCAGCCAAGCCCGCATAGCGCGTACCGGGTTTCTCGATCAAGCCGGCGGATCCCCAGGACGAACCCGATCTGCCGTTCCAACCTTTCGCTGGCCACAGTGGGTCCTCCGTCGCGAGCGATCCTCCCGTCCGGCCCTCCGGGCACGCGTTGACACCGCGTGGGACGGGGCCGAGATTGGCGCCAGAAGCTTCGACAGAGAGCGAAAGCCTGGGCGCGGGTCGAATCCGCCCGTTGGCGCCGCCGCGTTGCCGTGTGGCCGCGCCCGGGCCTGGCCGCAGGCCCCGAGGAGGTGCTTCAGATGTCCCAGGAGGCACGGTCCGAAACCGGGCAGGACGACGCCGGCATCCCCGAGTGCTGCGACGGCCTGCTGTGGATCGGCCAGAGCTACGCGTGGATCGACTGCCGCCGCAAGATCTCCTGCGCCATCCCGTTCCAGCCCGTCGGCGACAAGCACTGCTTCGTCCACGAGGCGGAGCACCGCGGCATCAGCCGCAAGCTACCGGCGTCGCCGTCATGGGCGGTGCCGGGCCTCACCCGGATCTTCCTCGCCCACCGCGGCGACCAGCGCTCGCCGGACCTGGGGCGGCTGTTCGGCTACTTCCTGCTCGGCCGTGTCGAGACCATCGCGGGGGAGCAGCCCGCCGTGCTCCCCCAGGAGGACGTGGCCGCCCGCGGGCTCAGCGACCCCGGGCTCGGGGCGCTGGAAGGCTTCGTGCGCGCCGCGGCCGGTCCCGCCGTCCCCGGCGCCTCGGTGACCGTCCACCCTGCGGAACCGGACGCGGGTCCGCCCGCGCCCCTCGCCGTGTCGGAGGAGGGGAGGTTCGGCGGCGAGCTGGAGCCGGGAGAGCACCGCCTCGAGGTGTCCGCGCCGGGCTACGAGCCCGCATCGGTGCCGGGCGTCGAGGTCTTTCCGGGGCGGACCAGCAAGCAGGACGTCGTCCTCCGCCCGGTGGCGCCCAGGCCCGCCGAGCCGGAGGTCAAGACCAAGGAGCGCAAGTGCCCGGACGGGACGGTCATCACCACCCACGTCTGGGAGGACGGCCGCTGGGTGCGGACCCGCGAGCGGTGCGACGAGGACGACGACGGGCCCGAGTGCCTGGACGGCCGCTTCAAGGTCGACCACTGCCCCGAGGGCCTCCTCATCACGCAGGTGTGCGTCGACGGCGAGTGGCGCCCCACCCGGAGCGCGGTGCCGCCAGGACCAGCCGCTCCCCGACGAGGCCCTCGCGGAGCACCGGTCGTGCAGCCTGCGGCTGCGGCCCGGCGCCGTCTACCTCGTCGATCCGCTGGCGGCCGAGATCCACGACCGCTTCCACGACGAGCTGGCCGCGGCCGGCCTGCGCGAGCTCCACGCCCGCGCCACCACCGCCGGGGAGAGACGGGACGCCGAGAAGGCAGGCAGGAACCTGTTCAACAACGTCGCGGCCACCGTCGGCCTCGAGCGGGTCGCGCGGGGCGTCGCCCCCTGCGTGCCGCCGTGCCTGAGGGGCCGGACCACGACCCGGGGCGAGCTCGTCCTCTTCGACACGCCGCCCGTCGTCGAGCGCCGCCCGCGCGCGAGCTTCCGCTCGCTGGCCCGGGTCGACGGCGACGACATCGTCCGGCAGGTCGCCGCCGGCGCGCGGAAGGTGGACGTGCAGCTCCACCGGCCGAGAGGGAGGGGCGGCTGCATGACCTGGGCCGGTGTCACCGCCGCCCTGGCCGGCCGCTGCGGCGTCAGCGCCGCCGCGGTGCACGCGGTGCTGGACGGCCTGGCCGCTATGGCCCGCGAGGAGCTCGAGCGCGACCCGGACGCCTCCTTCCGCCTCCAGAACCTGGGCACCTTCCGCTGGCGCAAGGGCCGCGACCGCCCCGGCGACCTCGTCTTCGAGCTCGCGCAGGCGATGCGGGAGCTAGAGCGAGGGGATACCGGCGACGCCGAAACCTGACCGGCCGTGCGGCCGGTCCTTTGATCGCGGGAGGTGGACATGAAGATCTTCGTTACCGGCGGCACGGGGTTCATCGGCAGCCGCGTGGTCGCGCGCCTGGCCGCGCGGGGCCACGAGCTCCGCTGCCTGGCGCGGCCGTCCAGCGACACCGGGCCCCTCGAGCGCCTCGGCGCGGCCGTGGTGCCCGGCGACCTGTGCGACAGGGCGTCGCTCGCCAGGGGAATGGAAGGCTGCGACTGGGTGGTCAACGTGGCCGCGACCTACGAGTTCTGGGCGCCCGATCCCGACGTGTTCCGCCGCGTCAACGTGGATGGCACGCGCAATGTCATGGAGTGCGCCCTCGACGCGGGGGCCGCCAAGGTCGTCCACGTCAGCACCGCCGGCGTGTGGGGCAAGCCGGCCGAGACGCCGGTCACCGAGTCCACGCCGTTCGGGCCGCGGCGCTTCGGCGAGTACTTCGAGACCAAGTACCAGGGCGAGCAGATCGCGTGGGAGCTCCACCGCACCCGCGGCCTGCCCCTCGTCGTCGTCTACCCCGGCGCCGTCCTCGGTCCCGGCGACCCGAAGGCCAGCGGCGAGTACATCCGGCGCCTCGTCGAGCACACGCTCCCCGGCACCGTCTTCGACCGCACCACCTTCATCTTCGTCCACGTCGACGACGTCGCGGAGGCGATCGTCCGCGCCGCCGAGAAGCCCGGGAACATCGGCGAGAAGTACCTCGTGGCCAAGCACAACGCGACCTGGGGAGAGGTCAACGCCCTCATCGCCGCCGAGTCCGGCACGCCGCTGCCGAAGCTCCGCTTCCCGGACTGGGCGGCGATGTTCGCCGCCAGGCTCTTCTCGGGGGTCGCCGCCGTCACGAAGCGGCCTCCGCTCCTCGGCATGGCGTACGACCAGATGTGGGTCATGAAGGAGGGCATCACCGTCGACGGCAGCAAGGCGGAGCGCGAGCTGGGCCTGGCCTACACGCCCCTGAGCGACTGCGTGCGCGACGCCGTCGGCTCGCTCAGGGCCTGACGGCCCCCGGCGGATCGACGCGCGAAGGCGATCCTCTACGGCGATCCAGCTGGGATGGACAGAGACCACGGGGCGCTCGCGGACGCCCTCCGGGAGGTCATCGCCCAGGCTTTGAGGTCCTGCACCGGGAGCGGATGCGGACGGTCCGATCCTTTCGCCGGGTGGACGCCCCTCGCTTTGCCGTCCGCGGCGCCGTCGGGGCCGTCGGGGCCGTGGCCTCGAGCCCGGCGGCGTCGAACCTGATGCCGTCGATCGCCGAGGAGCTCACCACCGAGCGCGCCACCGCCAACCGGCGGCGCTCCGCTGGCCGGAGATGTGGGTTGGCGGCGAGCAGGGGGCGACCCATGCGCTCATTATGGCAGCCCAAGCGCTTGATTGAACGCAAGAAAGGGGCCTCACCTCAGCGGTCGTCGCCGTACCAGTAGCGGCGCACCAGCTCCGAGCGCGTGCCGGGGCGCAGCAGCATCTTCGGCCCCAGCCGCAGCGCCAGGGCGATGAAGTGCCAGTCCCCGAAGCGGTCGAACTTCCGCACCGACGCCACCGTCTTCGCCCCCCGCGGCCGCGCCAGCCGCTGCCCCCGCGACCGCCCCAGCCGCCGCAGGTCCCACAGCAGCTGCACGTCCTCCCCGAACGAGCGCCGCTCGTCGTACCCGCCGATGGCCTCGAAATCGGCCCGCCGGCTAAACACCACCCCCGCGTCCATGCGCAGCAGCCACACCCCCGGCATCAGCAGCGCCCAGGTCGCCGCGATCCCCGCCGACCACCGCTCCGGCCGCACCCCCGTCGCCCCGGCCACGAACCGCGGCGAGGCCAGCGTCCGCGCGATCACCGCGAACGTCTCCGGGTGGATCCGGCTGTCCGCGTCCACGAACGCCAGCACCGCCCCCGAGCTCGCCGCCGCCCCGGCGTTGCGCGCCGCCGCGATCCGCCGCGCCTCGAGCGGCGCCACCACGCACCCCGCCGCCGCCGCGATCGCCGCCGTCCGATCCGTCGACGCGTCGTCCGCCACCACCACCTCGACCGCGCCGCCCCCGGCCGCCGCGTACCGCTCCCGCGCCGCCGCCACCGACTCCAGCAGCCGCGGCAGCAGCGCCTCCTCGTTGTGCGCGGGGATGACGAGGGAGATGGCGGGAGGCAGAGAGCTCATTGGGTCATGGTAACGGCTGGTGGCGGTCCGGCGTCGCGTCCCTCTCGCGAGATTCCCGCGTCCGGACAGTCCGGTTCCACGAACGGACAGATCCCGAGGCGGGAACGCCGCTGCGGATCACCGGAAGTCCTTGCAGCTGAGCCGCGAGAGCTGATCTGGCCGAGGTGGCATGAGGTCTGCTAGGAAGGGACGTGAGATGCATGACCTGAACATGAGGCGGGCCCGTAGACATGGCGATGGTCGCCGCGGTTGCGCGGTGTCCACCGGTCTCACGTCGGCCCGGCGAAGGGAGGAGTGACGCGTGGCGATCCACCAGGACCTCAGGCAGGCTCTCCGCGGATTGCGGCGCACACCTGGCTTCACCGCGGTGGCCGTCTTCACGCTGGTCCTCGGGATCGGCGCCAGCACGGCCGTGTTCTCGGTGCTCCAGACCCTCTTCCTCAGGCCGCTCCCGTTCGCGCAGCCCGAGCGCCTGGTCTCCCTCCACACCGCCGACCCGAACAAGCACTTCCCGAGCTCGCGCTTCCTGCCCCTTTCGGCCGCCTGCTACCGGGACATCCAGCAGCGGCAGCGGGTCTTCTCGAGCGTGGCCGCCTATCAGCCCAGGAGCTATACCTTGACGGGCGCCGGGGATGCGGCACGGGAGGTGGGCCTGAGGGTGACGGGGTCCTTCTTCCAGGTCCTCGGCGCGCGGGCGGCGCTGGGGCGCGTGCTGCACGAAGCCGACGAGCGCGACCCGAGCGTCGTCGTCCTTTCCCACGGTCTGTGGAGCCGCCGCTTCGGAGGAGATCCTGGCGTTGTCGGGCGGAGCGTCATCCTCGACGGCAAGGGGTACGTCGTGGTGGGCGTGATGCCTCGGGCGTTCGCCTGGCAGGACCAGCCCCAGCTGTTCGTTCCCGATCCGCCCTCCGCCCAGGAGCTGCAGGAAGCCAGAGGGACCCTGGCCTTCCATGCCATTGGGCGTCTCAGGACCGGCGTTTCCCCGGACCAGGCCAATGCGGCCATGGCGGAGCTGGGGCGGGAGCTCCAGGCGGAGATCCCCGATGCGAAGGAGTGGGGAATCGGCGCGGCCACGCTCTGGGAGTTCTTCTACGGTGACCGGCGGGCCACCATGGGGTTCCTCCTCCTCACCGGGATCTTCGTGCTCGTCATCGCGTGCTCCAATCTGGCGAACCTGATGATCGCCCGGGCGGCCACCAGGCAGCGCGAGATGGCGCTCCGCCGAGCGCTCGGTGCCGGCTGGAAAGGCGTGC
Organism: uncultured Acidobacteriota bacterium; assembly: GCA_963751245.1. Classification (GTDB taxonomy): domain Bacteria; phylum Acidobacteriota; class Thermoanaerobaculia; order Thermoanaerobaculales; family Thermoanaerobaculaceae; genus CAVVTR01. The sequence continues at coordinate 564,595 of CAVVTR010000009.1, forward strand.
TCCGGCCGTTCCTGGCGGACGGCCTCGTCCTGTCCGCCGCAGGCGGCGGCCTCGGGCTGCTGCTCGCGTGGCAGCTCTCCGGCACCCTGCGCCCCTATGTGCCCCCGGAGCTGCTGCGCGGCTACGGCCTGGATGCGCGGGTGCTCTGCTTCACGGTGGCGGTCTCGGTGCTGACCACTGTGGTGGCAGGCGTCGTCCCCGCCCTTCTCCTTCCGCGTCTGAACCTGTCGGCGTGCCTCCGGCAGGGGGACCGGGCCGCCAGCGGGCACTCCCACGCCTGGCTGCGGAACGTCCTGGTGGCGGCGCAAGTGGCGCTGACCCTCGCCCTGCTGGTGAGCTTCGGCACGCTCTGGCAGAGCCTGCACAAGCTGCGGCAGGCGCCCATGGGGTACCGGACGGACAGGGCGCTGGCCTTCAGCGTGACGCCCGACGCCCTGAGGTATCCCGACGACGCCCAGCAGGCGGCGTTCATGCGCAAGATCGTCCGTGGGCTCGAGGAGATCGATGGCGTCGAGGCGGTGGGTTCCATCAGCGCGACCCCGATGGGCGGCGGCTCGAGCGGGGACTTCATTCTCCCCGGACACGAGAGCGAGAAGCTCTCCGCCCACTACCGCTCCGTGAGCCCTGGCGGGTTCGACGCCCTCGGCATGACCCTCCTCAGGGGCCGCGCGTTCGAGGACGCCGATTGCGTGGAACGCCCGGAGAGCATCGTCGTCAGCCGCTCCCTCGCGGAACGGTGCTGGCCGGGTCAGGACCCGATCGGGAAGACCATCGTCAAGAAGATGTACGACGACGTGGGCACGAGCTTCCGGGTCGTCGGCGTGGTCGAGGATGTCCGCCACCGGGGTCCTGCCGTGGACCGCGGCCTGGAGACGATCTACTGGCCCGCGGACGGTCCCTTCTGGGCGCGCTCGTGCAGGGTCGTGGTGCGGGCCCAAGGGGATCCCATGGCGCTGGTCCCCGCCATCCGGACCTTCATGAGGCGAGTGGACCCGGATCTGCCCCTGACCGGCATCCAGACCCTCCGGTCCGTCCTGGACGCGGAGCTGGAGCCTTCCAGGACCGAGGCGCTGCTCATGGGCCTTCTGGCCGCCAGCACCCTCGGCCTCGCCGCGGCAGGCATCTACGGCGTGATGGCCTTCGCCGTCTCCCAGCGCCGGCGGGAGATCGGCATCCGCAAGGCTCTCGGCGGCCAGAACGTCCAGGTGGTCTGGGAGGTCGCTCGACGGGGCGTGGTGCTCACGGCGTACGGCCTGGGCGCCGGCGTCCTCCTGACCCTGGGTGTGGGCCGCGTCCTGGCGAGCCAGGTCTACGGCGTCTCCGCCACCGACCCCGTGTCCATCGCGGTGGCAGGCGTTTCCTTCGGAATCGTGGCCCTCGCCGCATGCCTGATCCCGGCCTCGAGGGCGGCCCGCATGAACCCGGTCGACATCCTCCGCTCGGAGTAAAGGCACGGCGAGGACCGACCCTGGCGCGTGCCCCAGGGCGGCAGGTAAGCCCGCAGATTGCGTACCGGGTTCCGTCTAGTACCGCTCCCTCGCCACCGCCACCGGCTCCAGCAGCCGCGGCAGCAGCGCCTCCTCGTTGTGCGCGGGGATGATGAGGGAGATGGCGGGAGGCAAAGATTGCATTGGGGCATGGTAACGGCTGGTGGCGGTTCGCCGTTATTGCGCACCAGGTTTCCGTAGTACCAGGTTCTCCTTCCTAATCCCCCTAACAGGATGGCGAACATTAGGGGCTATGCAGGGCCGAGAGGGGGCACGGATCCACCGTGCCCCCAACCTGATCAGCATCGCTGATCCTCGCGGGATCAAGTCACCAAGAAGCCCCTTCAGCGTTGTACGCCAGGCAGCTGAGGGCGGAGCGAAGGTGCTGTGAAGGGCTACCTCCCGACCGCCGGACAGCCGTGGGCGGAGAGAAGGCAGTCCAGAATCTGACTGACGATCGCTGGGTAGAAGCGCTCAGGGCCATTCGCCACCAACGTTTCGGATGACGCGACCTCGGTGTGCGAGGCCATGGCCACCAGAGCACCGCTGGACGCGTCGTAGAGCTCCGCGGAGGCGCCCGCCTTGTCCGGGTTTCCCGACCAGAACGTGGCGTTGTCTCTCCCAGATGGTGCAACCTGACGCGCAACACGTATCGCAGCCCGAGGTTCTTCGCCTGGGCGACCGCCTCGTCAACACCAGTCTTGTCAGTCAAGCTGGCCTTGATCTGCCTCTGCTGCAAGGCCTGCATGAAGGCGACCGTGAGCGCTTCGCCGGACCCCCTGCCGGGCCCTCTCCGGCTTCGACCGCGTCGGGGACACGCATCAGCAGGACGCTCTTTTCCTGCCACATGGGCACGCCGGGCATCCACCCTCCTTTGGAAATGTGCTTGGCGAACGTGCAGGCGCCAAGAAAGCTGATGCCAAGGAGCAGGAAAAGCAGTGTTGCACCCTTTCTCATTGAACCCTCCTGAGGTTTTGATCTTGCATCATTTAGGGGTCAGCCAGCAGTGAGCGGACAGCAAGTCTCAAGGTGCTTTCGACGAGGGCCGTCCGGCTGTCGCGGGTAGGACACTCCGCGCATCCTGGTTGGTTGCCGTCGTTCGTCAGAACCCGTACTCGCGGATGTACGCCATGTAGTCTTCCAGCTCGTCCTGCTGGATGGGTTCGAGCCCAGCGCCGTCTTCCTCCTCGTCCTCGTCGCGAAAAGTAGCCCGCAGGCTCACCGGGAACTCGCCGGTACCCTCCAGGAGGTCGGGGAGCTGGCCGCACCACGAGATCTGGGAGAAGTTCTTGAGCGCGGCGTTGACCCCGCTCAGACAGTCATCGGCATTGACGCTGCCCTTCTGGTGCTCGGCGACGAGTGCAGCCACCGTCTCAGCAACGTCCGCCGCCGACGTGCCGGTCGGGCCAGGCATCGAGTACGCCAGATGTGTGGCGATGTGGGCCAGCATCTCGTCCCGGGTCGGGACCCACAGGAAGCTGCCGATGCCTCCGCCCATGGCCGGCGACGCATCGCCGTAGGGGAACACTCCCGATCGGTCGCCTCCGGCTCCCGGCTGCTGGCGATGTTGGTGGCCTCGCATGCTGCCTCTTCCCGCTCTTCGAACTCGGTCATCGTCGAACCTCCTTCATGAGATAGGGCACAAGCGCTGATGCACTCGATACTTGGAGTGCCTGGATAGCGAAGCAATCGTTGCGCGATTCTTCTGCAGCATCTGAGTGTTCCTTGATGAGGACACTTAGGGGTGGCCTCGGATAGTAAGCGGACAGCGCGATCAAGTTTATCGCAACCCGGACCGTCAGATTCCGAGGAGAGGGCGCGGCATCAGCCGCCCGGCGCGGGTCGGCACTGCAGCGCCGTGTTCCTCCCGGGCGGTGGCGGGAGCAGTTTCCTGCGCCGCCCATACGCGCGTGGCCAACGAGCTCGCTGGGATCCCATCGTTTTGCAGTCAACGCCAGCGGCCACTGCCGCCTGCAGCCCCGCCTCGAACCACTCCAGCCGAGATGAACTGGTGGACAACGCCCCCCGAGAATCGGGATGAGTCGCGGGGGAGGCCGCGGGAAACTGGGCGCCCCTTTTCACGAGAGTCATCGTGCGAGGCTCACGTACTACCTGGCTAGCCGAGGGCAGCGCCTCGAACACTGGATGGCATCTTAGCGAGTCAAAGGGCCGGGCTCTACTTGTCAGTCGTTCCAAGGAGACGTGACAAGATCTGCTAAGAACTCGGAGGCCGGCTCAACGCCGGTGACGAGCAATTGGTCCCGGCGCGGGTGCAGGCGACGTAGAGGAGGTGGCGCTCGGTGTCGTAGACCTCTTGGAGGTCGGATGGATCGGCGACCGTCTCGATCCGCTCCTGCAGAGGGAGCACGTCGTCGTCGCAGGCCATTACTACTACTGCTCGAACTCGAGCCCCTTGGCACGATGCATCGTTCCAACGGCCAGGTGACCCTGCTCCACTTCAGCATCGTCGTCCAGGATGGGGAACTTGGCGCCGCCAGGCGGCAGGCCGCCCGGCCCGGGAGAGTTGGGCGTCCGACCGCACGAAGAGGCCGACTTCTTCCGGAGCAATTCCCTCCGCGAGCCGGGCGGTACCCGGTCTGCGACGCGTCGTGCTCGGCCGCCTCGGAGTTTTGACGGCGACCGTGGGTCGGGTCCATTGAAGACCGAAACGGTACCTCGGCGGCTCTCGACATTGCCGTCAACATCCGCGATTTCGGATCGAGAAACGATCGGCGCACGCCCTTGATCTGGTGGGACGTCCTGTAGTTGCCCGAAGCGTATGCGAGCGGCCCCTCACCTCGATGCCAAGCGCGCACCAGGAAAACGGCTGCTGAAAGATCCTCTGCCCGAGGTCGCCGGTGAAGAACAAGCCGTTAGGGCGGCACGCTCCAATGGAGGCCAAGAATGCGGAGCTGGGGGATGCTCACGTCTTGGGCCTCGTCGATGATGGCAAAGTCGAACGGGGGACGCTGGCCATCGTGAACCGGGTCGCCAGCGCGGAAAACATGTCCGCCTGGGTGACCAAGCCGCACGTCTGCAGCTCTTCCCGCACACCTTCAAACACCCGCCAGAGCGTCCGGCGGCGACCCTCGGAGTGCCGGGTCTTCCTCCCCCCAGCCGGGCGACGTCGCGGTACGACTCCCACGCCGTCACGGCCACGCGCGTCGACGACTTCCTCCCATTCCATGGCCAGGAAGCCTGGAGTGAACGCAACGTCCTCCTCGCTCTTGGCGGCCTCGACCAAGAGCTCCTGACCAACGACGTCGGAGCGAGCCGTGGCGGCCGATGTTGAGCTCGTAGAGCCGCCTGGCGAGGGCATCCATGTCGAACACCTCGATGCGCTCGCCAAGCCGCGGTTCGCTACTCAGAAGCCTCCGGAGCTTGCTGCGTAGAGAATTGGCCAGCGGAAGCGAGAAGGTTGCCAGGAGGATCCTTGCGTTGTCGTGCGCCCGTGCGAGATGGGCGGCGCGGTGCAGCGCAACGATGGTCTTCCCCGTTCCAGCCGAGCCCGAGACACGCGCTGGGCCGCTATAGGTCCTCTCGACGAGCTCCCGCTGCTGTGGATGCAGGAAGACGGTCCACTTCTCCCATGGATAGTCGAGCGCGAGCTTCAGCTCGTCCGCGGTGTTGATCGCGCGGAAACGGCGCTTTGCATCCGGGTGTTCGAAGGGGTCCGGGGCTGTGACCAACTGCGGGGGGGGTTGAGGCGCGCCTCCTGTCGCCAGGTTCAGGAGAGCCTCCGAGGCCTCCGCGGGCAGGTGGTCGGCCAAGTCAAGCAGGGAGTCCTCGTCAGCAGCGCGGACATCCTCGAGCCACTCTGGAGGGACGCCATAGTTCAAGAGGGTTTCGTCGGGCACCGCTTCGAAGATCCTGGGTCGCTCCGCTGGACCCCCTGGGGTACGTAGGCAGGTACAGCAACCTCCCTGATGGTCTCCCTCACCTCGACGAGCTGGGCTGCGCCCGTGGACGGGTGCTTCTCGATCTTGCGACGCTCCGCCCAGGCATAGGCCTCGTCGTGGTGATCGACGTAGCAGAGAAGCAGGCTCGACGACGTACGATGTGGACGATGAGCCGCAAATCGGAATTGACGCGGACCGACCAGAAGTCCTTGTCGCGCGTGCGGCTCACGCGGTGGAACTGCATCCCCGGGTGAGCCGGGTTCATCTGGATGTCGAACGCTGCGGTCTTCACCGCCTTCTGCTCGTCCGGCGTGAGCCGTGAAAGGCTCGACGTGAAGGTATCGGCGATCCGGAAATCCATGCTTAAACCCTCTCAGGCGTCTGCGAGAGTCTTTGGTCCCAAAGAACACCACGAGAAAATCTCCTCTCGCCGTCGCACCCCCAGGGGAGCGCCTCCATAGGGAAATCGCCGGGTACGAGTGCCTTGGCGACGAGCCGTGACGACGGAACTCGGGCCGCCCCTTCGAGCCCCATGGAGGCATTCCATCGTAGGTCTGCCAAGTCCTCTTGCCACACCCGGATGGCATAGACCACACCTTGCTGGTGCCGGAGCAAAGCGTCATCGGCGATTGCTCGGAGATCCTGGAGTGCCTGAATCTCTTCGGCGAGCCGTGCGAGGTCGAGCTCCGGAGGCTGCGAACGCTCCACGAGGCGAGGGTCGCCGCGCCTCGCGACGAGGCAGTCGTAGTTTCTCTCAAGAGTGTCCTGGTAATCGCTTCTCACCTGGGGATCATCAACAAGCGGCTGAAGGTCTGCTATGGCGCGACGGACTGCTCGGAGTTTCTCGCCTCCAGAGAAGTCCCTCGTGGCGTAGAGCAAGGCTCTTGCGCTGGTTTCGGCGAAGAAGAGGGGGCTCCGTCCGTCGCCACCAAGATCGTGATCCAGGGAAAAGGGCTTGAGCGCGGCGAAGCCGCCGAGGTCTGAACCAGCACCACATCAGCCTCTCGTAGATGGCGACCACGCGCTCGATGTCGGCTCGAGAGACTGGTGCGCTATGGGGGGCAAGGCCGTCTCGTTCGATCGATTCCGCGTTACACGCAGACGTTCCGTGGAAGATCAGCCAATCGTCCGATTCGACGTCCGGAGGGAAAACCTCTCCGGTTCTGCCAATCGACCGAGGTCGAGGGTGTAGGTCGGGATGGTCACGCTACGAGACCTTGAACACCTTCATCACCTCGTCGCCGAGGTGGTTGATCACCTTCACCGCGATGCGGCCGGACTTCGGGTTTGTCGAAGGGGCGGGAGGTGTCGCTGTGGAGGGTCTCCCAGGCTTCCTGCGTTGATCTCGGCCTTGAGGGTGGTCTTGAGCGCTCTTGTAGGGGTCGTTGGCGCCGAGGAAGTAGGCGTGGCGGACGAAGAAGCTCTCCTCGTTGTAGTCGGTGTCGATGAACCAGCAGGCGATGCCCTCGGCGCCGTCGCTGCGGACTTCGCCGGTGTTGGGGTGGAAGACGTCCACGCCGTTGATCTTGACCTGGATCTGGCCGTCCTCGGCGTCCAGGATGTCGATGTCCGGCTCGCCGAAGATGACGAACAGGTTGCCCTTGCCGGTGTTCTTCAGGTCGTCGGCCATGTGCAGGTCGGCGTTCATGCGGGCCTTGAGCACGGGGATGCGGCCGAGCTTGTCGAACTCGGAGGAGTGGGCGTCGTAGTTGAAGGCGCAGGCGATGAGCACGTCGAAGTCCGGCGTCGCCGGCCTCGCGGGCGGCGGCCACCAGATCGGGCCGGGAGACGGTGCCGAACTCCGGGCCGATGAAGATGCGCGGCGCGCTTCTCGGCGCCGGTCTCCGTCGCCCTCGAAGTAGCGGCCCTCGGCGCAGATGCAAGTCGCCCGGCCAGGGCGTGATCGAGGTGAAGGTGATCTTGTCTTCCTTGTGGGCCTGCTGCACGCCGGCGGTCTTGAGGTTTTCCAGGATCATCTGCGACGAAGCCGCTGCTCGTCGCCGTAGCCGGCCTTGCCTCGGCCACGCGGGTCGATCAGCTCGTCGTTCTCATCCACGCCCAGCACGCGGTGCGGGCGAGAGGCTCTCGACGGTGAAGGGCCCGGCCACGCGGACCTTCTTCTTGTCCTCGTAGGGCTTGTCGTAGAGGTACTCGAAGTCGGCCTTGGCGGCGATGGAGGCGTCGATCTCCTTCTGCCGGGCGATGCGCGCCTTCCAGAACTCCTCGAACGGCTGCTTCGCGTCGTCGGCCAGTCGTCGGGGGCTTCGCGCGGCACTTCCCACTCCACGAGGGAGCACGGCCGGCACGACCTCGCCGCTGGGCATGGTGAAGGTCTTGCTTCGGGCGCGTCGAAGTCGGACCTGTCTTGCCCTGCGCGGCCGCCGGTCGTGACGTTGTAGGGCTTGTGTGTGGCCTCGCAGCGCCGCGTTCAGGCGGCCAGGGCCTCCTGCACCGCCGGCTGCCAGTTCTCCCAGATCACGTCGATCTCGGCGTTATTGGCGATGGACTTGAGGGTGACGTGCGGCACGCGCTCGTAAACGAAGCCTTGCCTCACGTTGCGGTAGGTCGGCT
>CAVVTR010000010.1:0-34580 GCA_963751245.1 uncultured Acidobacteriota bacterium
TACCTCGGCGGGGCAGGCGAGGACAATGCGTCACGCGTCGTCGCAGACGGGCAGGGCGGAGTGTGGCTGGCGGGCACGACCACCGATGCCGCCTCCTGGGACACCGCGGGCGTGACGCCGGTGCACCTCGGCCCCGGCGGCGGTGACGCCGACGCGTTTCTGGCCCACCTGGACGCCGGCGGCCAGCTCAAGGTGCTGGTGTTCCTCGGAGGCAGCGACGCTGAGACCCTGGGCGGACTCATCCGGACCGCGGAAGGAAACCTGGTCGTCGTCGGTAGGACCGGCTCGACCGACTTCCCGACAACGCCCGGCGCCTTCCAGCGTGCCCTGGCGGGATCTTCGGACGCCTTCGTCGCCGAGGTGGACTCGACAGGAGCCCTCGTGTGGTCGACGTTCATCGGCGGTGGTCCAGGCAGCAATCCTTCTGGAGGCGGAAACGACTCCGCCGCCGGTGTGGCGGTGCTCAGCGACGGCTCCATCGTTGTCGGGGGAACGATAGGCTCGGAGGACTCTCCCGTCGTCGATCCGCTGCAAGGCCACAGCCCCGGGTATGCCGACGCGTTCGTCGCGGTCCTCTCAATGGATGGCCGCACGTTGAGGTTCTCGACGCCGCTCGGCGGTCCTTACTCAGATTTCGCATACGACATCGCGGTCGACGGGCTAGACGGTATTGTGGTCGGCGGAGAAACGTGGTCGGTCTCCTTCCCCGTCCTCAACGCCTTCCAGTCCACTCCCTCGGGAGCCTGCGTCCCTGGCAACATCGACGACGGTTTCGTGTCGCGGATCTCGTGGCCGGACCGTGTGCTCAGGTTCAGCACGTACCTCGGGCGCTCCAGCGATGACGCGGTGGAGTCCGTCGCCGTGGACGGTTCGGGTCGGCCCGTTGTCGTCGGCCCCACACTGTCACCGGACTTCCCCTGGCTCCCGACTTCCTACATTGCCCCTTCCGACGTCTACAACCTCTTCGTCACCACGCTGGCCGCCGACGGATCGACGCTGGTTTCCAGCGCGAGACTGCCGTTGTTGGGGAATTTCTCGGGTCCGGCAGGGTGCATCGGCATCCCTAAAGGCTCCGGACCCGGCTCGACGCCGATGGGCGCAGGTGGGTCGTCGGCCGCACTGGTTCCACCAAGATACCCCTCCTGGACGCGCTCCAGGATCACTCGGACGCTATCCAGACCGGCTCGGCTGGATGGGAAGGGTTCGTGAGCGTCCTCACCGCCGATGAAACGGCTCTCGCATTCTCGACGTACCTGGGAGGCACTGGAAACGACGCGGTCAACGACGTGGCGTTCGGTCCGTCCGGTGCCGTCGTTCTCGCCGGGAGCACGGATTCCACGGACCTCCCGAAAGCGGCCAACGCATCTCTCGGGGGCGGGGACGTCTTCGTGGCACGGCTGATCACGGACTCTCCGGCCCTGGCGGCCGAGGCCGCGGCGTTGGCCACCGCCGGCTTGGCGCCGCTGGTGGTCTCGTTCACTGGGACCGTCTCCGGCGGCACCGGCCTGTACACCTACGACTGGGCCTTCGGCGACGGCTCGCCGCACTCGTCCCAGCTCAGCCCCGACCACACGTACGCCGCCGGCGGGACCTACACCGCGAGCTTCACGGTCGCCGACTCGGCGGGCGCCACGGCCTCGGCCACCGTCCAGATCAGCGTCGAGGAGCTCTGCGCCGTTGGCTGCACCGCGACCGTTCCGCTGATGGCCTCGGCCCTTGGAACCACGCCGCTGGCGGCGGTGCCGTTCAGCGCCACCGCTGCTCCCTCCCCGAGCTGTCCGCTGACGCCGACGTTCCTCTGGGACTTCGGCGACGACACGACCTCCTCGAAGCAGAACACCTCGCACGCCTATCCGGCCCAGGGCATCTACGACTGGACGCTGACCGTGACGCTCGGCGAGCACACCTGCCAGCGGCACGGTACCGTGACGGTGACGGGCCTGTCCGGCATCTCGAGCCTGCAGATCATGCCCGCCGTCGCCCACAACCCCGGCGTCGGGGGCACCCTGTGGCGAACCGACGCCACCGCCGTGAACCGCGGCACGTCACCCGCGAATCTGGCAATCGTCTACGCCACCGGAGAGGGCAGCACGCTACGCACCGCCACTGTGCCAGCTGGTGGCACGGTTGAGTGGCCCGACGTCCTGGCGTCGGTGATCGGCGTCCCGATGGACGCGGCCAGCCAGGGCACGCTGCAGGTCGCCTCGGACCGGCCGGTGGCGCTGGTCGCCCGCACCTACGACGAGACGACGGCGGGCACCCTCGGCGCGGCCTACCCGGCGCTCGGCCCCACCGACGGCATCGCCTCCGGCGAGACCGGGATTCTGCTGGGCCTGAAGAGCTCGGCGGGTTTCCGCACCAACCTCGGCCTCGTGAACCTCGGCGGCTCCGACGGCCAGGCGCGGGTGACCCTCTACGCGGCCTCCGGCGAGGTCCTCGGCACGTCCCTGGTCCTCAGCGTCCCTGGCGGGCAGTGGATCCCGGTGAACGACGTCTTCTCCCGGGCCGGGGCCGGAGCGCAGGACCTGGCCTACGCCACCGTGGAGGTCCTCACCCCCGGCGCCCGGGTCTGGGCCTACGCCTCCGTCGTCGACAACGGCACCGGCGACCCGACCATGGTGCCGATGATCGGGAACTAACCTTTCCTCTCTCCGACGGCGCCGGCTATGGTTCGGCGCTGCCGGACCCCAGGCAGGATGAAGAGGACGCGACGGGGTAGCATGGTGGCACCGGAGGGACGATGCGGCTGGCCACCTGGAACGTGAACTCGGTGCGGGCGCGGCTGCCCCGCCTGCTGGCCTGGCTCGAGCGCCGGCGGCCCGACGCCGTCTGCCTGCAGGAGACCAAGGTCGTCGACGAGGACTTCCCCCGGGCCGAGATCGAGGCGCTGGGCTACGAGTGCATCGTGCACGGCCAGAAGACCTACAACGGCGTGGCCGTGCTCGCCCGCGGCGGCGCTTCGAGCGTGATCAGGGGACTGCCCGGGGACGGCGAGGACGCCGAGCGGCGGCTGGTCGCCGCGCGCCTAGGCGACGTCTGGGTCCTGAGCGCCTACGTGCCCAACGGCAAGGAGGTGGGCACCCCCAGCTACGAGTACAAGCTGGCCTGGCTCGCCCGCCTCCGCGCGTTCCTCGACGACACCTTCGACCCCGCGGCGCCGCTGGCGCTGTGCGGCGACTTCAACGTGGCGCCGGGCGACCTCGACGTCTGGGACCCGGAGCTGTGGCGCGGGCGCATCCTGTTCAGCGAGCCCGAGAAGCACGCCCTCGGCGAGGTGACGGCCTGGGGCCTCGAGGACACGCTGCGGCGCCACCATCCGGAGGGGGGCGTCTACACCTGGTGGGACTACCGGGCCGGGGCGTTCCACCGCGGCTGGGGGGTGCGCATCGACCACGTGCTCGCGACCCGGCCCCTGGCCGCGCGCTGCGCCGCCGTGGAGGTGGACCGGGACGAGCGCAAGGGGGAAAAGCCCTCCGACCACGCCCCCGTGATCGCCGACTTCGGCGACGCCTGAGCCGCCATGGCCGGGAAGGACTCCGCCGCCACGCCGGCGGTGCGCGCGCTGCGCGCCGCGTCTGTCTTCTTCACCGCCCATCCGTACCGCTACGAGGAGCACGGCGGCACGAAGGCCGCGGCGCGAGAGCTGAGCGTGGACGAGCACGAGGTCGTCAAGACGCTGGTGATGGAGGCGGACGGGAGCCGGCCGCTGCTCGTGCTCATGCACGGGGACCGGGAGGTCTCGACCCGGGAGCTGGCCCGGCAGCTCGGCGCCCGGCGCGTGGCGCCCTGCGACGTGCGCACCGCGGAGCGGCTCACCGGCTACCTGGTCGGCGGCATCAGCCCCTTCGGCACCCGCACGCGGCTCGACGCGGCGGTGGAGCGGACCGTCCTCGCCCTGCCCCGGATCTTCGTCAACGGCGGGCGGCGGGGGCTGCTCGTCGAGCTGGACCCCGCGGTGCTGATCCGCCTGCTGCGGGTCATCCCCGTGGACGCGGCTCAGGCCGGCTCGGAGGGGTCCAGCGCGCCGATGTAGGGCAGGGTGCGGAAGCGCTCGGCGTAGTCGAGCCCGTACCCCACCACCCAGACGTCGGGGATGTCGAAGCCCAGGTAGTCCACGGTCACGTCGACCTCGCGGCGGTCGGGCTTGCGCACCAGCGCGCAGGTGCGCAGCGAGGCCGGCTGGCGCGCCTCGAGGGTGCGGAGCAGGTAGCGCAGGGTGTACCCCGTGTCCACGATGTCCTCGACGACCAGCACGTGGCGCCCCGTGACGCTGCGGCGCACGTCCATGATGAGGCGCACGGCCCCGGAGGTGGAGGTGCCGTTGGCGTAGGTGGACAGGGCGATGAAGTCGACGCTGTGGGGCACGGTGAGCCGGCGCGCCAGGTCGGCGAGGAAGATGAACGAGCCCTTGAGCACGCCGATGAGGACCAGGTCGTCCCGCCCGGCGTAGTCGGCGGAGATGCGGGCCGCCAGCTCGCCGACCTTGGCCCGGATGTCCTCCTCGCTGATGAGCACCCGCGGCGCCTCTGCCTCCATGGGCCACCCCGCTTCCCCCGCCCCGTGCGCCGGAGCGGCACTCCGGCCTCACTGTACACGACGACTCCGGCGGGTGCCGCCGGGGGGCGGGGGCTCATTTGCTTTCCTCCTACCCCTGGTCTAGATTTGATCTGGGGTGACCACGATCCAGCGGGCCACGACGAAACGCAGCCCCACCGTCCTGCCACGGGGTTGCAGGGGCCGCTCTTCCGGGCGGCCGGCCGGTCCGCCCCGCTCCCTCCCCAGTCGAACCTTCCGGTCCCGTGGCCGCCGGCGCCGTTCGCCGTCCGGCGCGGGCACACCATCCCGATCACGCAACGCGGCCCTTCCCCACTGGCGCACGTTCGCCGGGCGGCGCTCCGCGCCCCCGCCGGCGGCGCCGCGGGCCGCGGCCGGTCCCCCCGTACGAGGAGAAGATGAGAGCCAGGAAAGCCACGACCAAGCTCTTCGTCATCGACACCAACGTCGTCCTCTACGACCACACCTGCATCTACAACTTCAAGGAGCACGACGTGGCCATGCCCATCGTCGTCCTGGAGGAGCTCGACAAGTTCAAGCGCGGCAATGACCTCATCAACATCGAGGCGCGCGGCTTCATCCGCGAGCTCGACCGCCTCGCCGGCGACGGCCCCCTCACCGACGGTCTGCCCCTCGGCGAGGACCGCGGACGGCTCTACGTGGAGGTGGGCGACCCCGACTCGCCGCTGGTCGACCAGGCGTTCACCAAGAACAAGCCGGACCACCGCATCCTGGCGCTGGCCGACGAGCTGTGCCGCACCCGCAGCGACCGCCAGGTGATCATCGTCAGCAAGGACATCAACCTGCGCATGAAGGCGAAGTCGCTGGGCATCGCTGCCGAGGACTACACCACGGGCAAGATCCGCCACGTCGACCGCCTCTACACCGGCACCGCGATGTTCGAGGGTCTCGACGCGCGCCTCATCTCCCGCTTCCACGAGGCGCCCTTCTCGGTGCCCGCCGGCGAGATCCCCGTGGACGCCCAGCTCAACCCCCACCAGTACTGCGTCCTCCGCAACGGCAGCCTGAGCGCGCTGGCCCACTACTCGGCCTCGCCGGCGGCGTTCGAGCGCGTGGTCAAGCGCCAGGCGTACGGGGTCGAGCCCCGCAACGCCGAGCAGATCTTCGCCCTCGACGCCCTCACCCGCCCCGAGGTCCAGCTCGTCACCCTCACCGGCAAGGCGGGCACCGGCAAGACGCTGCTGGCCCTGGCCGCCGCGCTGGAGCAGCGCCGGGAGTTCCACCAGATCTACCTGGCCCGCCCCGTCATCCCCCTGGGCAACCGGGACATCGGCTACCTCCCCGGCGACATCAAGTCCAAGCTCGACCCCTACATGCAGCCGCTGTGGGACAACCTCGGCGTGATCCGCCACCGCCTCGGCCGGGAGAGCCGCGAGCAGAAGGCGCTCACCGAGATGCTGGAGCACGAGAAGCTGTTCATCGCGCCCCTGGCCTACATCCGCGGCCGCAGCCTGGCCAACGTCTTCTTCATCGTCGACGAGGCGCAGAACCTCACACCCCACGAGGTCAAGACCATCATCACCCGGGCCGGCGAGGGCTCCAAGGTGGTGTTCACCGGCGACGTCTACCAGATCGACACGCCCTACCTGGACAGCCAGTCCAACGGCCTCACCTACCTGGTGGACCGCATGAAGGGCCAGGACCTCTTCGCCCACGTCCACCTGGTCCGGGGGGAGCGCAGCCCGCTCGCCGATCTGGCCTCGAACCTCCTCTGAGCGGGAGGGCGCCGGGACCCGCGCAAAGGTAGACTTGCGTCCCGCAGGCGGGAGGACCGCCCGGAGGAGGCCGTGATGGACGACATGCGCCGTGTGCTCGAGGAGAACGAGATCTTCGCCGGACTGCCCGCGGCGACCATCGGGGTGCTGCTCCCCGCCGCCGAGTGGCGGCGGCTCGCCGCCGGCGAGTTCCTCTACCACGAGGCCACGCCCCGCGAGGCCCTCTACCTCGTGGTCGAGGGCCAGATCGAAGTGCTGCGGGAGCGCTCCGGCCAGCGCGAGCCGCTCATCGTGCTCGGGCCCGGGGCCGCCCTCGGCGAGGGGGCCCTGCTCCACTCCGCCCAGCACTCGACCTCCGCCCGCGCGGTGACGCCGGTCCGGCTGGCGGTGCTCCCGGCCGCGGCGGTGCGCGCCCGCCTCGCCACCGACCCCGGCGCCGCCATCGAGGTGCTCAGCCGCGTGGCGCTGACGGTGAGCCGGCGCCTCCAGTACGCGAGCCCCCGCCAGGTGGGGCGGGCCCACGCCTACCGGTCGGGGGCGGTGCGCCGCGAGCACGACCTCCTCGGCGAGCGCGAGGTCCCGGCGGACGCGCTCTACGGCGTGCAGACCCTGCGCGCCGTGGAGAACTTCCCCATCACCGGCATCCGGCTGTCCCACTTCCCCACGCTGGTGCGCGCCCTCGCCATGGTGAAGCGGGCCGCGGCCCATGCCAACGCCCGCCTCGGCCTGCTCGAGGAGCCGGTGGCCCACGCCATCGACCGGGCCTGCCTGGAGATCCTCGACGGCCACTGGCACGGCCACTTCGTGGTGGACATGGTGCAGGGCGGGGCGGGCACCTCGACCAACATGAACGCCAATGAGGTCATCGCCAACCGCGCCCTCGAGCTCCTCGGGCGCCGGCGCGGCGACTACGCGGCGTGCCATCCCAACAACCACGTCAACCTGTCCCAGTCGACCAACGACGTCTACCCCACGGCGGTGCGCATCGCCGTGCTGCTCTCCCTGCGCGCCCTGGTCACCACCCTGGAGCGGCTGCGCGGCGCCCTCGCCGCCAAGGGGGAGGAGCTCGCCGGCGTGGTGAAGATGGGCCGCACGCAGCTGCAGGACGCGGTGCCGATGACGCTGGGCCAGGAGTTCACGGCGTTCGCCGTGACCACCGCCGAGGACATCGCGCGCCTGCGCGAGACCTCGCGGCTGTTCCTCGAGATCAACATGGGCGGCACCGCCATCGGGACCGGGATCAACGCCGATCCGCGCTACCCCCAGGTGGTCCTCGAGGAGCTCCGCCGGGCCACCGGCCTCGACCTGAGCATGGCCGAGAACCTGGTCGAGGCCACGCCGGACACCGGAGCGTTCGTGATGTTCTCCGGCGTGCTCAAGCGCGTGGCGGTGAAGCTGTCCAAGATGTGCAACGACCTCCGCCTGCTGTCGTCAGGACCGCGCTGCGGCCTGGCCGAGATCAACCTGCCGCCGATGCAGCCGGGCTCGAGCATCATGCCCGGCAAGGTGAACCCCGTGATCCCCGAGGTCGTGAACCAGGTGGCGTTCCACGTCATCGGCAACGACCTCACCATCACCATGGCGGCGGAGGCGGGCCAGCTCCAGCTCAACGTCATGGAGCCCATCCTCGCGTTCAACCTGTTCCAGTCCCTCGACATGCTCACCGCCGCCGTGGACACCCTCACGGTCCGCTGCATCACCGGCATCACCGCCAACAGCGACCACTGCCGCAGCCTCGTGGAGGGCTCCATCGGCATCGTCACCGCGGTGGTCCCGGCGCTGGGCTACGAGCGCGCCGGCGAGGTGGCCAAGGAGGCGCTGGAGACCGGGACCCCCGTGCGGGACGTCATCCTGGCGAAGGGGTACCTTGACGCGGCCGCCCTCGACGAGCTGCTCTCCCCGGAGGCCATGACCCGGCCCCGGCCCATGGCGAAACGGAACCACTCCGCGTGATGCGGGGCGTCCGGCCATGTAAGATGGCCTGAGGACCAACGCGGTGACCCCCCCGACCCTCGTTCTCGCCACGCGAAGCGGCCGCCTCCGGCGGCAGGCCGCGCCGTGACCCCCCTCGAGTTCGTCGCCGCGGCGTTCGTCCTCGCCGTCGCCGCCGGAGTCCTCGGCTCCCTCCTCGGGCTCGGCGGCGGCATCATCGTCGTCCCGGCCCTGACCATCGTCCTCGGCGTCGACATCCGCTACGCCATCGGCGCGTCCATCGTGTCGGTGATCGCGACCTCGTCGGGGTCCGCGCTGCGCTACGTCAGGGAGGAGCTGGTCAACCTCCGTCTCGCCATGTTCCTGGAGCTCGCCACCGTGTCGGGCGCGCTGAGCGGCGCCTACCTGGCCGGTGTGATCCCCCAGAGGTTCCTCTACTTCGTGTTCACGGCCATCGCCGTGCTGGTCGGGGTGCTCATGCTCCGCCAGCGGCATGAGGAGGCGCCGGCGCCGGTCGAGGGCGACTTCATCGGCCGGAAGCTCGGCCTCGGCGGCGTGTTCAAGGCGGACGGCGGTGCGCCCCCCCTCGCCTACGAGGTGACCCGCACGCCCCTGGGCCTGTCCATGAGCTACCTGGCGGGCGCGGTGAGCGGCCTCCTCGGCGTCGGCGGCGGCTTCCTCAAGGTCCCCGCCATGAACGTCGCCATGAAGGTGCCGCTCAAGGTGTCCACCGCGACGAGCAACTTCATGATCGGCGTCACGGCCGCGGCGTCGGCCGGCGTCTTCTTCCTGCGCGGCGACGTGGCGCCCTGCGTCGCCGCCCCCGTCGCCACCGGCGTGATCATCGGCGCGCTCGCCGGCTCCTGGCTCATCCACCACATCTCCACCCGTCACCTTCGGCTGGTGTTCGTGCTGGTGCTGGCCTGGATCGCCGTGAGCATGGCTGTGAAGGGGATGGCCCGGTGAGCGCCCCCCGGCCCCCCACCTCGTCCCTGGCGCGGCTGCTCGGCCCCATGCTCGCCGTCGGCGTCTACGGCAGCTTCGCGCTCATCACGCTGGGCGTCCTGCTGTGCTTCTTCCACCACCCCGGCTACCTGTTCTCCACGCGTGACCTGGACATCCTCACGTCCCCGGGAGCGGCGAAGGTGGACGTCGCCGCGGTCTTCCGCGAGGCCTCGCACCTGCGCGGCCAGGGGATGGTGCTGGTGGGTCTCATCCTCCTCATGGCCACGCCGTTCCTGGGCGTCACCCTCTCCCTCGGCTACTTCCTCCGCGAGCGGCAGCGCGACTTCGTCCTGGTCACCGCCACGGTGCTGGGTCTGCTCCTGCTCTCCCTGGTGCTGGGCCGGGCCGCCGGCTGACCGGGAATCACCCTCCCCCTGCCGCGACTTCTGGAAGGGGGAGATCCACGCCATGACCACAGCACCGCAGCCACCGGCGCCGGCGGGCCCGGCGGAGCCGCCGCGACTGCCCCGCCACCTCGCCCGGTACGTCGTGGACCAGGGGTGGGGGCGCTACACCCCGCAGGATCACGCCGTGTGGCGCTACATCATGCGCCGCAACGTCGCGTTCCTGAAGGACCACGCCCACGAGGCCTACGTCGACGGCCTCCGCCGCACCGGCATCTCCCTCGAGCGGATCCCGCGCATCGAGGAGATGAACGACATCCTCCGCGCCCTCGGCTGGTCCGCCGTGACCGTCGACGGCTTCATTCCCCCGGCGGCGTTCATGGAGTTCCAGGCCCACCGCGTCCTGGTGATCGCCGCCGACATGCGCAGCATCGACCACATCGGCTACACCCCGGCGCCGGACATCGTGCACGAGGCCGCCGGCCACGCTCCGATCATCGCGGACGAGCGCTACGCCGAATACCTTCGCCGCATCGGCGCCGTGGGGGCGAGGGCGTTCTCCTCCCGGGCCGACCACGAGCTCTACGAGGCCATCCGCCACCTGTCGATCCTCAAGGAGACCCCCGGCGCCGACCCCGCCGCGGTCGCGGCCGCGGAGCGTGCGGTGGAGGAGCGCCAGGCTGCCCTGGGGACGCCCTCGGAAATGGCGAGGCTGTCGCGGCTGCACTGGTGGACGGTGGAGTACGGCCTCGTCGGCACCCTGGAGGCGCCGCGGATCTACGGCGCCGGCCTGCTGTCCTCCATCGGCGAGTCGGCCCGCTGTCTGACCCCCGCGGTGAAGAAGCTCCCCTACGGCCCAGAGGCCGCCGAGGTCCCGTTCGACATCACCACCATGCAGCCCCACCTCTTCGTCACCCCCGGCTTCGACCACCTCATCGAGGTGCTGGACCGCTTCGCCGACACCATGGCCCAGCGCGCCGGGGGCGCGGCCGGGCTCACCCTCGCGGTGGAGTCGCGGCGCCCCGCCACGGCGGTGCTCGACTCGGGACTGCAGGTTTCGGGCGTCTTCGCCGGAACCGTGCCGGGGTCCGCGGGGCAGCCGGCGCTGCTGCGCACCGAGGGCCCCTCGGCGCTGGCCTGCGACGACACCGAGCTGCCCGGCCACGGCGTCGACGCCCACGCCGGCGGCCTCCTCGTGCCGCTGGGGCGCCCCCACGGCGCCGGGGCGCCGCTCGCGACCATGAACGACGGCGACCTGGCCGCGCTCGGCCTGGCCGGCGGCCGCCGCGCCGTGCTCCGCTACGACGGCGGGGTCACGGTGGAAGGCACGGTGCGCTCCCTGGAGCGTCACCACGGCCGGCTCCTCGTCGTCGAGCTCGCGGACGCCGCCGTGTCCCGCGGCGACGGGACGGCCCTGCGCCCCGGACCGGCGCCGCTCGCCCTCGGTGTCGGAGAGCGCGTGGTCTCGGTGTTCGCCGGCGCCGCCGACAAGGACCGCTTCGAGGAGATCGCTCCCGTCTCGGCGGAGCGCACGGCGCGACGGTCGCCCGACGAGGCCTCCCGCGCCCTCCACGGCCTCTACGCGGAGGTGCGCGCCATCCGGGAGAGCCGCCGCCACCACCAGGGGCTCGCCGCCATCTGGCGGCACGCCCAGGCGAACCACCCCGTCGACTGGCTGCTCTCCCTCGAGGTGCTGGAGATCCTCCGCTCCCGCGGGGGCGCCGACGCCCTCGCGGACGAGATCGCCGCCACCCTCGAGGCGAGGGCGGCGGCGGACGGGGCGTGCGGGCCCCTCATCACCGACGGGCTCGCGCTCCTGGCCTGAACGCGCCCGCGGCGCTCACAGGGCGCCGGAGGCGTGCCCCAGGGTGATCTCCTCCACGAGCACCGCGGAGGGACGCTCCACCGCGTAGGCGACGGCCTCCGCGACCTCGGCGGGCTCGAGCATGCGCTCGACCGGCCACTGCCCCGCGATCCCCCGCCACATGGCGGTCGCGGTGGCCCCCGGGTAGAGGCTCACCACCCTGACGCCCCGCGGGCGCAGCTCCTCGCGCAGCGCCCGGGAGAAGCCGTCGAGGGCCGCCTTGCTCATGCAGTACGCGCTCCAGCCGGCGAACCCCCGCCGCGCCGCCACGGACAGGACGTTGACGACGACGGCGCCGCGGGGCAGGGCGCCGAGGACGCCCCGGACGAGGAGGAACGGGGCCGTCACGTTGACGGCGAACGCCTCCCGCCACGCCTCCAGGGTGGTCTCCTCCAGCGGTGCGACGGAGGCGACGCCCGCGTTGTTGACGAGCGCGTCCAGGGGCGCCGCCGCGGCCCGGCGGGCGAGGGAGGCCACCGCCTCCGGGTCCGCCAGCTCGGCGGTCACCGCCTCCGCCTCCGCTCCCGCCGCCCGCACGGCGCGGCACGTCGCCTCCAGCGCCTCGCCGTCGCGGCCCTGGAGCAGGAGGAGGCGTCCGGGCGCCGCCAGGCGCTCGGCCACCGCCCGCCCGATCCCGCGGCTCGCTCCGGTGACGAGGATCCGTCTGCACGCGCTCCCGCTCATGGCATCCCTCCCGCCCGCACGGTGAAGCGGTTGTTCTCGGTCTCCCACAACCGCAGCCGGCTCAGCCGCTCCCCGAGAGTCGTCCAGGCCCGCGGCCACAGGGCGCGGACGATGTTCTCCCCGGTGCTGGGGCGGTCCGCGAACTCCGGCACCTCGAGGTCCAGGTGCCGCCACCTCCACGGCCCGACCGCCTCCTCCACGGCGCCGGCGAGGACGTCCAGGGGCAGGAGGGTACCGCTGCGCTCGTCCAGCGTGCCGTCCGCCGTGGCCTCGACGCGGTACTCGTGCCCGTGGCCGTTCGGGTTGTTGCAGCGTCCGTACAGGCGCCGGTTGGCCTCGGCGTCCAGGTGCCGGCTGTGGAGACGGTGGGCGGCGGAGAACGACCGCGCCGCCCCCATCGCCGCCCGGCCCCCGGGGAGCGCCTCGGCGAAGAAGTCGTCGGTCTCGTGGAGGCGGACACGCTCCACGGGCAGCGCCGCGGCCAGCCGGTCCCTGACGAAGCGCGCCAGCACCTCGGTCGTGGTGGGCAGGCCCGCGAGCTCGGGGACTCCGGTGCTCAGGTTGCGATGGTCAAGGAGCTCGTGCAGCGCGGCCAGCGCCGCCGAGACCCGGCGCTCCGGCGCGAGAACGCCGGCGTCGGGATCGAAGGCGCCCCCCAGAGTCACCCGGCACCGGTAGGTGTGCCCGTGGCCGCCGGGGTCGGCGGCGATGCCGAAGAGGCGGCGGTTGGCCTCCTCGTCCAGGTGCGGCGACGCCGTGCGCCGGGCCGCCGAGAACACGAGCCAGCGGTGGCTCTCCACGGTGCCGTCACCGTACGCCGTGGCGGCCACACCGGGCGACTGGGCGAGGTGGCAGGCCACCAGTCGCGCGCCGCTGCCGCCGAACAGCGGCTCCGCCTCGAGCAGGAGCCGGAGGGCGATGTTCTCCACCGTCGCCGGCACCTCGCCGAACGGCGGCGTGTCGAGGTTGAGGAAGCGGTGGTCGTAGCGGCCGTCCACCAGCTCCGAGAGGAGCGCCTTGACGCGCCGGAGGCTCACCAGCATCCCGGTGGCCTCGTCCACGTCCCCGGTGAGGACGAAGTACGCCACGTAGTTGTGTCCGTGGCCGAAGGCCCCCGCGGCCTCGTCACCGTAGAGCTCCCGGTTGGCGTCCGCCGTCAGCCCGGCGCGCTCCACCCGATGCGAGGCGCTGAAGGCGACCCTGCGGCTGAGGGTGAGGCACGTCCCGCTGGGCTCCATCCCGTCCGTCTCTCCTCCTGCCTTTCGCCGGTTCGGCCACGTGCCACAACCGGCCGCCGCGCGAAGGCCATTCCAGCGGCGAATGCGGCCCCCCTGGACACCGTCAGGGATCGAGCAGGTACGCCACCAGCGCCCGGACCTCCTCGGGATCGGCGTCGGCGCCCACTCCGGGCATGTCGCCGGGGTAGCGGCCGGCGAGGGCCTGGAGCCGCCCGTCGCCCTTGCGGTAGTTCCATGGGTCGCGCAGGAACGCCGCGAGGGACTCCCGGCTCCAGTGCCAGCGCAGCCCCTTGAGCGGCGGGGCCGCTGCGGAGCCCTGCCGCTCGGCGCCGTGACACGCCGGGCAGGAGCGGGCGAGGAAGACCTCGCGGCCGCGGCGGACTTCCCCGGCCCCGGGGCCCGGCGAGCAGGCGGCGAGCCCCGCAGCGCAGCCGAGGAGCACCACGACCGCTGGTTTCATGGTCCGACCATAGCACGGGCCCCGGCGGCGTCCGGGGGTACAATCCCCTCGCGGGCGCGCCGGGTTCTCGCGGTCTCCAGGGGCGGCCGGCCCGCACGCCCCGGACCTCGCAACTCTCAGAGGAGGCGCACAGTGCCAGAGATGAAGAGACTGCTCACCGTCGCGGCCGTGGTGTCGGCCGTGATCCTCGCCGCCGTCGCGGTGCCCCGTCCCGCCGCCGCGGACGAGGGGATGTGGACCTTCGACAACCCGCCTGTGGTCCAGCTCCAGAAACGCTACGGCTTCACACCCACGAAGGCGTGGCTCGACCACGTCCGGCTGTCCAGCGTCCGCTTCAACGACGGCGGGTCGGGCTCCTTCGTGAGCCCGCACGGCCTCGTGCTCACCAACCACCACGTGGCCCGCGGCCAGCTGCAGAAGGTCTCCACCCCGGAGAAGAACTACGTGGCGGACGGCTTCGTCGCCCTCACCCCCGAGCAGGAGCTTCCCTGCCCGGACCTCGAGCTCAACGTGCTCATGTCGATGGAGAACGTGACCTCGCGCGTGACCGGTGCCGTAAAGAAGGGGATGACGGACGAGCAGGCCCTGGAGGCCCGCAAGGCGGCCATCGCCGGCATCGAGCGCGAAAGCCAGACGGCCACCGGCCTGCGCTCGGACGTGGTGACGCTCTACCACGGCGGCGAGTACTGGCTGTACCGCTACAAGAAGTACACCGACGTGCGCCTCGTCTTCGCCCCCGAGGAGCAGGCGGCGTTCTTCGGCGGCGATCCCGACAACTTCACCTACCCCCGCTACGACCTGGACATGGCGCTGTTCCGCGTCTACGAGGACGGCAAGCCCATCGCCAGCCCGGACTACCTGCGCTGGAGCTCCAAGGGGGCCGCCCCGGGCGAGCTGGTGTTCGTGTCCGGCAACCCCGGCTCCACCGACCGCCTCGACACCATGGCGCAGCTCGAGACGCTGCGCGACCACACCTACCCCATGCGCCTCGCCGAGCGCAGGCGCATTCTGGCCGTCGCCCAGGCCTATGCCGCCCGCGGCGAGGAGCAGGCGCGTGAGGCCAACGTGCTCATCTTCGGCCTGCAGAACTCCATCAAGGCCATGACCGGCGAGTACGAGGGGCTGCAGAACCCCCGCATCATGGCCCGGCGCGGGGAGCAGGAGAAGGCGTTCCGCGCCCTCGTCGCCGCCGACGAAACCCTCGAGAAGGCCTACGGCGGCGCCTGGGACGCCATCGCGCAGGCGCAGAAGACCCTCGTCTCCAGGCTCGTGCCGTACACCTACCGGGATCTCGCCGGCTACCGCCTGCCGCGCCTGGCCACCCAGATCGTGGAGTACGTCGCCGAGGTGACCAAGCCCGACGGTGAACGGCTCCAGGGCTTCCACGAGGCCCAGCTGGCCTCCCTGCGGTTCCGCATGTTCTCGCCGGCGCCCGTCTACCCGGGCCTCGAGGAGGCGCTGCTGGCCAGCGGGCTCGAGCGCTCGCTGACCACGCTCGGCGCCGACGATCCCTTCGTGAAGGCCGTCCTGCAGGGACGTACCCCCGCCGAGGTGGCCCACGACGTCATCGCCGGCACGCGCCTGGCCGACCCGGCGTTCCGCCGCAGCCTCGTCGAGGGCGGCGAGAAGGCGGTGGAGGCGTCCACCGATCCCCTCATCGTCCTCGCCCGCGCGGCCGACCCCTTCGTGCGCGAGATGCGTTCCTGGCACGAGGACAAGGTCGAGTCGGTGCAGTCCGCCGCCAGCGAGAAGCTCGGCGCGGCCCGCTTCGCGGTCTACGGCAAGTCGGCCTACCCCGACGCGACCTTCACCCTGCGGCTCGCCTACGGAACGGTGAAGGGCTACCCCATGAACGGCACGGTCGCGCCTCCCGAGACCACCCTGTACGGTCTCTACAACCGCTCCGCGGGGTTCGGCGACGCGCCGCCCTTCGACCTCCCGCGCCGCTTCGTCCAGCGTCGCAGCGCCCTGGACCTGGCCACACCGATGAACTTCGTCTCCACCTGCGACATCATCGGCGGCAACTCGGGCTCGCCCGTCATCAACACCAGGGGCGAGCTCGTCGGGCTCATCTTCGACGGCAACATCGAGAGCCTGGTCGGCCGCTTCGTCTACGACGAGGACACCAACCGGGCGGTGGCGGTGCACCCGGCGGTGATGATCGAGGCGCTGCGGCGCCTGTACGACGCCGGGTCCATCGCCGACGAGCTCGAGGGCCGGTAGACCTCCGCGCCGGAAGATCCGGAACCACCCCGGGGCCGGCGGCGGATCCCGCCGGCCCCGTTCCGCCGCCCTTGCCCCGGCCCGCGCCGGCGGCTACCCTTCGGCCGAGGAGCACGATGAGCGTTACGGCCACCCCCCGCTACGACGACGACATCCTCCTGCTCGGCGAGAGGGAGGCGGTCCGCCGCCACTTCGACGCGGCCAACCTGCGGGTGCTGCGGCGGCTGCTCCTCTTCTTCGCGGCGACCGCGGGAATCTACGCCATCGTGTTCCTCGCCGAGGTGGGTGCCCTCGCGGCCCTGCTCCCCGCCCTCGACCTGGCCGCCGCCGTCGTGCTGCTGCGCAGCGTCCACCGTCCCTTGCTGCGCGACCACGTGCGCGGCTCGGTGGCCGCCGTGCTGCTGGGGCAGCTCGTCCTCTTCCTGGTGCTGCACCTCGTCCGCGGGGCCGGCGAGGGGTTCGGCATCTGGGCCGCGCTCCTGCCCCTCGCGATGCTGTGGCTGCGCATCGACGCGGTGGAGGTCGCCGTCCTCGCGTCGGCGTTCCTGTCGGTCCGCGTCGTGGCGGCGGTGGCCGCCGCCATCGTGTCGGCGGCCGCCGCCCAGGCCGGGCTCGTCACCTTGTGGGGGGTGATCGGCTACGTCGTCGAGCTGGCCGCCCTCGCCGCCGTGGCCCTGGCCCTCACCCAGCGGGACCGGCGGCGCTTCGTCGCGCGCTGGACGGTGGACGTCGAGCGCAACCGCGAGCGGCTCCGCATGAAGCAGGAGCTCGAGCACGCCCGGGAGATCCAGCTCTCCATGCTGCCGCGCTCGAGCCCGGCGAGCGACTGGCTCGACATCGCCGCCGTGTCCCTTCCGGCCACCGAGGTGGGCGGGGACTACTACGACTACTTCCCCGGGGCCGACGGCCGCCTCGCCGTGGTGGTCGGCGACGTGGCCGGGCACGGCGTCGCCAGCGGCCTGGTGCTGTCGGGCGTGCGCAGCGGGCTCACCCTCCTGGAGGAGGACATGAGCGCCCCCGATGCGGTCATGGAGCGGCTCAACCGCATGGTGTGGCGCACCGCGCCCCGGCGCATGTTCATGACCATGCTCCTCGCCCTCTTCGACCGCGCGGGCCGGCGGCTCACCGTCGCCTGCGCCGGCAACCCGCCGCTGCTGCGCTGCACGGCCGACGGCGCCGTCGAGGAGCTGACGCCGGGCAGCCTCCCCCTCGGAGCGCGTGCCGACACGACCTTCGGGGCCAGCACCGTGACGCTGGAGGACGCCGACACGCTGCTCCTCGTCACCGACGGCGCCGCCGAGACCACGGACGCTTCCGGGGAGCAGTACGGCTACGAGCGCCTCGCTTGCGCCTTCGCCGACCTCGCGCCGGCGGCCACGGCGAAGGAGGTGCGCGACGCCCTCCTCGCCGACCTGTGGAGCTTCAAGGGGAGCGCGGAGCAGGTGGACGACGTCACCATGGTCGTGGTCAGGGTCCGCCCCGGCGCGGCCGCCGGGTCCTGACCCGCGACCGCCCCCCCGCCGGGTCCCCCTCAGCGGCTACGAGAACCAGAGCTTGAGTGCGAAGACGATCACCGCGACGGTGACCACGCCCCTGACCCAGGAATGCCCCTTGAGCACCGTGAGGCGCACGCCGAGCTGCCCGCCGATGACGGTGCCCCCCGCCAGGGCCAGGCCCATGGGCCAGTCCACCTTCCCCGACGCGGCGAAGATGCCCAGGGAGACCACCGTGAAGCAGAGGATGCTGAGCACCTTCACGGCGTTGCCCCGGACCAGGTCGAGCCCCGCCAGCGTGGTGGCGGCGAGGATCAGGAACCCCACGCCGGCCTGCACGAAGCCGCCGTAGATCCCGACCAGGAAGAACCCCGCCACGGCCAGGCCGACACGGGGCGCGCGGTCGCCGGGGCTGTTGCGCGAGCGGCTGTCCAGCAGCGTCCACGCGGTGATCCCCACCATCAGGAACGCGAGCACGCGCTTGAACGCCTGGTCACCGATGAGGAGCGCGCCCCACGTGCCGAGCACGGCGCCGGCGGTCGCGGGAGCGGCGGCCCACAGGGCCCAGCGCCAGTCCAGGACCCGGTGCCGGTTGAAGCCCCACACCGCGCCCACGTTCTGCAGCAGGATGCCGACCCGGTTCGTGCCGTTGGCGACGGTGGCCGGGAGGCCCAGGAAGATGAGCAGCGGCAGGGTGAGAAAGGAGCCTCCCCCCGCGAGGACGTTGAGAGTCCCGGCCACCAGGCCGGAGCCGAACAGGATCAGGTACCCCTGCCACGGGGTCATGGCACGCCTCCCGGCGGCTGCCCCGCGGCGCCCGGGGGCCGGCCACCGGAGAGGGTAGAGCGTTCACGGCCGGGACGCGACCCCCCCCTCCCCGGACCCCGCGTCGCCCGGCATGCTTCATGCAAAAAGGGGTGCGGGGGTGAATCGTGCGAGCCTGCAGGACGACGACGCCAAACTGCCGGAGCTGCCAGCACTTCCTGGACGACCCGTTCGTCCTGGAAGGCGAGCTCCCCGGCATCGGCGCGCTCTCCTCCGCCCTGGGATCGACTCGGGGCGACGCCGGTATCTGCAAGCTGCACGGCACCTTCCAGGATCCCCGCCGGGCGTGCGCGGAGTTCGAGACCCGAAAGGCCGGAGGCTGACATGGGAACCCTCTCGTTACTCCGCCGTGACGGTTCCGCGGCCGGTGTTCCGCCGGAGCGCCGGAGCCACCGGTCCCGCCCCCGGATCGCCGCGTTACGGGACAGTAACCCGAGACCGCTTCCCCCACCGCCGGACACGCACCGCCACGGAGGTCTCCGATGAGCCTGCCGTTGACACGCCTCCCCCTGCCGCCCTGGGAGGGAACCGTCCCCGATGCCGCCGCGGGCACCTCGAAGCTGGAGGCCCTCGCGGGCGCGATCCTCGAACGCTGCCGGGGCGAGGGTCCCCCCAACTGCCAGGGCCGCTGCCCGCTGGGTGTGGACGCCCGGCGCTACGTGCAGCTGGCCCGGGAGGGCCGCTTCGACGAGGCGCTCCACGTGGTGCGCGAGAGGCTCCCCTTCCCGGGCGTGCTCGGCTACGTCTGCGCGCATCCCTGCGAGCTCCACTGCAAGCGCATCGACGAGGACTCCCCGGTCCGCATCCGCGACATCAAGCGGTTTCTCGCGGAGCAGGAGCAGGGCCAGCCCCGTCACATCGTGGACCGGCTTCCCGCCACCGGACACCGCGTCGCGGTCGTGGGCGCGGGGCCCGCCGGCCTCATCGCCGCCCACGACCTGGCACGCCTGGGCCACACGGTCACCGTCTTCGAGAAGGAGGCGGCGCCGGGCGGCTGCCTGGTGCAGAGCATCCCCCCCTGGCGGCTGCCCCGGCGCGTGGTGGAGCGCGACCTGTCGGTGATCGACGCCCTGGGCATCGAGGTGCGCACCAGCGTCGAGGTCGGGCGGGACGTCAGCCTCGACGAGCTCCGCGCCGACCACGGGGTGGTGCTGCTCTTCGCCGGGTACCAGGGCGGCCAGTCCCTGCTCAACGGCGCCCTCGGCGGCCTGCGCCGCACCGTCAGGGACACGGTGTGGGCCGACCCGGAGACCTGCGAGACCAGCGAGCCCGGGCTCTTCGCCGGGGGAGACAGCGTGAGCGGCCCTGCCACGGTGATCGACGCCCTGGCCCTGGGCCGGCGCGCCGCCGAGTCGGCCCACCGGTTCCTCGAGGGACGCGAGCTCCGGTCGGACCGGCCGTCCTCGCTTCCCGGCCGCCTGCGCTGGCAGCTCGAGGTGAACGAGGAGGAGCGCCGGCTCCGGCAGCGCCCGCCCACCATGATCGAACCCGCCGGGAAGCCTCTCAGCGAAGGAGAGGCGGTTGAGGAGGCGGGGCGCTGCCTCGACTGCAGCTGCGGCCTGTGCGTGCAGGACTGCGAGTTCCTCTCCGCCCACTGCGACTCCCCAAAGGCCCTTGCCCGCGCCGTCCTCGAGGATTCCGGGGCGTCGGCGAAGATGGCCTACTCGTGCAACATCTGCAACCTGTGCGCCGCCGTGTGCCCCGAGGGCCTCGACACCGGCGCCATGCTCCTCGAGGCGCGCCGCGTCGCGGTGGCGCAGGGGGCCGGGCCGCTCCCCCAGCACAAGCCCATCGTGTCCTACTACCGGGCAGGCGTCTCGAAGACGTTCACGCTGACGATGCCCGAACCGGGCCGCCAGCGCAGCCGCCGCCTGTTCTTCACCGGATGCGCCCTGCCCGCCGTCTCGCCCCGCAACACGCTGGCCCTCTATGACGAGCTGCGCCGCCAGCTCCCCTCCACCGGCGTGCTGATGCAGTGCTGCGGCGCCCCGGTCGAGCTGCTCGGCATGGAGGAGGAGTTCGAGCGCTGCCGGCAGCAGCTCCTCCGGGCGGCGGACAGCGTGGGCGCCGAGGAGATCATCGCCGCCTGCCCCGACTGCCTCCACACCCTCAAGTCGACCGTCCCCGAGATCAAGGCGCGTAGCGTGTGGGAGGTGCTGGCGGGTTCGTGGCAGCCGCCGCCCACCGCCACGGGCGCCCGCGTCGCCGTCCACGACTCCTGCAAGGCGCACCACGAGGCGGAGACCACGGCCGGCGTCCGCACGCTCATCGCCGCCGCCGGGGCGACCGTCGACGAGATCGAGTACAACGGCGAGCTCGCCCGGTGCTGCGGCAGCGGCGGCATGATGTACCCGGTGGATTCCGCCCTCTCGCAGCGGATCACCGACCGCCGCGCCGCGGAGTCACCCCTTCCCATGGTCACCTACTGCGCCGGCTGCCGGATGGCGCTGGCGAGCCGGGGCAAGCCCGCCGTCCACATCCTCGATCTCCTCCTCGCGGAGGACTGGGAGAAGCGTGCGGCGGCCAAGCCCACGGGCGGCCTCGCCCGCTACGCCAACCGCATCCGCACCAAGCTCGCGTTCCGCCGGTTGCGGCCGCTGAAGGCCGAGTGAGGGACCCCTGATGCCCGAGGACCGCACGACAATCACCGTGAACGGCCGGCCCCTGGAGGCCGCCCTCGGCGAGCCGCTCCTGGCGGCGCTGCGCCGCGCCGGCCACGACATCCCCACCCTGTGTCACGACGAGCGCCTCACGCCCTACGGCGGCTGCCGGCTCTGCGTCGTGGCCCGCCGCGACGGCCGCGGAGGCCTGATCCCGGCGTGCTCGACGCCGGTCCTCCCGGGAATGGTGATCGAGACCGATGCGGAGGAGGTCGTCGACGCCAGGCGCCGGCAGCTCCAGCTGCTCCTGCTCAACCACCGCATGGAGTGCCCGGTGTGCGAGCGCAACACCGACTGCCGCTTCCAGGACCTCGTCTACCGCTACGGTACCCCCGACGAGCGTCTCCCCTTCGAGCGTCGCCGGATCCCCGTCGACGAGCGCTCACCGCTCATCGTCCGCGACCCCGAGAAGTGTGTGCTGTGCGGCAAGTGCGTCCGGCTGTGCGACGAGGTGCAGGGCGTGGCCGAGATCGGCATCGCCAAGCGGGGCCTCGAGGCCAGGGTCACCACGCTGCTGGGGCGGCCCCTGGACTGCGAGTTCTGCGGGCAGTGCGTCGACGCCTGCCCGGTCGGCGCCCTCGTCTCCAGGCCCTTCGCCGCCACCGTGCCGGCGTGGATGCGCAGCGCCGTGACCACCACCTGCTCCTACTGCAGCTGCGGATGCCAGGTCACCGTGGAGAGCCACAGCGACCGGCTCCAGCGCGTCACGTCCCCCGCCGACGCGGCGCCCAACCGGGGCAAGCTGTGCGCCAAGGGGCGCTACGGCTGGGACGTGCTGGAGGCTCCCGACCGCCTCACCGAGCCGCTGGTCCGGCGGGACGGGCGACTGGTCCCCGCCGGCTGGGACGAGGCGCTGGACATGGTGACGGAGAGGCTCCAGGCCGCTCAGCGGGCGGGCTCGGCCATCGTCGGCGTGGGCACGTCGCGGATGACGTGCGAGGACGCCTACGCGTTCCAGCGCATGCTGCGCACCACGCTCGCCTCCCCCCACGTGGGACCGGGCGTCTCCGGCGGGGTGCGGGCCCTCCTGGAGGGCGCCCGCGCGGTGCTCGGAGAGCCCCGGTCCACCGCCACCCTGGGCGACCTGGCCGAGGCCCACACGGTCCTCGTGCTGCGTGCCGACCCGACCCGAACCCATCCCCTGGTCAAGACCGAGATCGTGCAGGGGGTTCGGCAGCGGGGCCAGAAGCTCATCCTCGCCCACGCCCTCTCGGGTGGCCTCGAGCGCCACGCCACGGTGTTCCTGCCCCTTCACCCCGGCGGCGAGGAGCCCCTGCTCCTGGGCCTCATCCAGGTCGTGCTCGAGGAGGGGCTCGCCGACATCCGGTCGATCTCCTCCCGCCCCGGCTTCGAGGCGTGGCGGAACGCGGTGGCCGCGTACACGCCGGCGGTCGTGGAGGCGCTGTCCGGCGTCGCCCCGGCCAGGCTCCGCGAGGTGGCGCGGCTGCTCGCCGCCAGTCCCGCCGTGGTCGGCGTCGTCCCTACGGCTACCGGGATCCCGGGCAGCGGCGGCTCGGTCACCGCCGCCCTCGCCCAGCTCCTCCTCCTGCTCGGCCACGCGGACGGACCGGGCCGGGGCGTCCTCGTCCTCGGAGAGAAGGCCAACCTCCAGGGCGTGCTGGACGCCGGGCTGCACCCCGCCCTGCTGCCGGGACGGCGGACCGTCGATGACCCCGCCTCCCGGGCCGAGGTCGAGGCGGCCTGGTCCCACGCGCTGCCGGCAGGCCCGGGGTGGGAGGTGCTCGAGGCGATGCAGCGCAGCGCCGCGGGCGAGGTCGGCGCGCTCTACCTGGTCGGTCAGGATCCCCTCGGCGCCTGGCCCCGCTCCGCAGAGGCCCGCGCCGGGGTCCACGGCGCCGGCTTCGTGGTGGTCCAGGACGCCTTCCTGACCGACACGGCCCGTGCCGCGGACGTGGTGCTGCCGGTGGCGATCCTGCTGGAGCGGACGGGGTCGATCACCGGGGCCGACGGCGAGCGGCGACCCCTGAACGCCGCCGTGCCACGCCCTGCGCTCGTGGCCCAGGACGGCGAGATCTTCGCCGAGCTGGCCCGCCGCCTCGGGGCCCCTCTTCCCGCGGCCGCCGCCCTGTCCGCGGAGATGGAGCGGCTCGCGCCCCGGCCCCGCGACACGAGAGCGGTGACTCCCCTGGCGCCGCCGCCGCCTCCGCGGCCGGTGGCGGAGTGGGCGGGCACCCGCCTGGACACCTCGCCTCAGCTGTTCCACTCCGGCGCGGTGACCGGGCACAGCCGGCGGCTCATGGAGCTCGCCCCGGGTGTCGCCCTCCGGCTCGCCCAGGAGGACGTCGGCAGGCTGGGGACCGCCAACGGCGGCCTCGTGCGCATGGCCGGCCGCTACGGCGAGGTGATCCTGCGCGTCCGCGTCGACCACACCGTGAGGCCGGGAACCGCGGTGGCGCTGTGGCAGAACTGCGGAGACGACTGCACCACGCTCCTTGCCGCCGACGACGACATCCAGGCGGTGGAGATCCGGAGGTCCGTATGAGCGATCGGGCCGGGGCCGCCGGCCCCTGGGCAGACCAGACCGAGGTATCGGCGTTCTTCGGCGCCGGCGCCGGCGATGGGGCCGAAGAGGTGAGCGCCGAGGTCGCCGAGGCCATCGACGCCTACGTTGCCGCCCATCCGGGCGGCCGCGAGCGCCTCATCCCGCTCCTTCACCACATCCAGGAACGCATCGGCTACCTGCCGTTCGCCGTCCAGGAGGCAATCGCCGCCCCCCTCGGGCTGTCCCCCATGCAGGTCTACGAGGTGGTGAGCTTCTACCACTTCTTCACCACCACGCCACGGGGACGCTACCAGCTCAAGGTGTGCATGGGCACGGCCTGCTTCGTGCAGCACGCCGACCGGCTGCTGGACACGATCCACGACCTGCTCGGGCTCGAGATCGGCGGCGTCACCGAGGACCGCCTGTTCAGCCTCGAGCAGGTGCGTTGCATCGGGGCGTGCGGCCTCGCCCCCGCCATGATGGTGAACTCCGAGGTGCACGGCCACCTGGACGCCACGGCGCTGCGGAAGCTCATCCGCCGCCTCAAGGCGGAGGCGCGCCAGCAGGACGCCGGACAGGAGGCCGCCCATGTCTGAGGCCCCGCACGTCGCCCTCCCGCCGGCGGCCGTCACTCCCGAGGATCTCGATTCCATCCGGCTCCGGCTCCGGCCGCTGCTCGAGGGCCGGCAGGGCCTGCGGGCGCAGGCCCCGCGCGAGGTCCTGGTCTGCGCCGGGGGCGCCTGCATCTCCTGTCACTCCATGGACGTCGGCACGGCGATGGAGGAAGCGCTGGCGGCCGCCGGGCTCTCCGGCACCGTCCGGGTCGTCCGCGTGGGCTGCATCGGCTTGTGCGACGCGGGGCCGGTGGTGATCGTCAGCCCCGAGGGCACCATGTACGGACGGGTCACCGCCGCCGACGTCCCCCGAATCGTCGAGCAGCACCTCCGCGGGGGCGCGCCCGTCGACGATCTGGAGATTGCCTGGGAGGACAAGGACGGGCGCCGGCTCCGCGGACGCGAGGTCCCGTTCTTCTCCCACCAGGTCAAGATCGCGCTGCGCAACTGCGGGGTGGTCGACCCCACGCGCATCGACGAGTCCATCGCCCTGGACGGCTATCTGGCCCTGGAGCGCGCGCTGGGCATGGACGCCGTCGAGGTGCTCGACACCCTCAAGCGCTCGGGACTGAGGGGACGCGGCGGCGCAGGATTTCCCACCGGGCTGAAGTGGCAGTTCGTCCGTGAGGCCGAGGGAAACGAGAAGTACATCGTCTGCAACGGCGACGAGGGCGACCCCGGCGCGTTCATGGACCGCAGCATCCTGGAGGGCGACCCCCACTCCGTGATCGAGGGGATGACCATCGCGGGCCACACCGTGGGCGCGCGGCGCGGCTTCCTCTACGTCCGCGCCGAGTACCCCCTCGCCATCGAGCGGCTCAACGCCGCCATCGACGCGGCCCGCCGCTACGGGCTGCTGGGGGAGAACATCCTGGGCACGGATTTCGCCTTCGACCTCGAGATCCGCATCGGCGCGGGCGCCTTCGTGTGCGGCGAGGAGACCGCGCTGCTGCAGTCCATCGAGGGCCGCCGGGGCATGCCCCGTCCGCGGCCGCCGTTCCCTGCCCAGCGCGGGCTCTGGGACCGTCCCACGCTGATCAGCAACGTGGAGACGTGGGCCAACGTACCCGCCATCCTGCTCCGCGGCGCCGACTGGTTCGCCGGCATCGGGACGGCCCGGAGCAAGGGCACCAAGGTGTTCGCACTGGCCGGCGCGATCCGCAACACCGGCCTCGTCGAGGTCCCCATGGGAGTCTCGCTGCGCACCGTCGTGGAAGAGATCGGAGGGGGCATCCCCTCCGGCAGGGCGTTCAAGGCCGCCCAGTCCGGAGGACCCTCGGGGGGCTGCGTCCCTGCCGCCGCCAGCGACGTGCCCGTGGACTACGAGTCCCTCCAGGAGCTCGGCGCCATCATGGGTTCCGGCGGTCTCGTGATCCTCGACGAGGGCACGTGCATGGTGGAGCTCGCACGGTTCTTCCTCGACTTCCTGGTGGACGAGTCCTGCGGCAAGTGCCCGCCGTGCCGGATCGGCAACCAGGTGCTGCTCAACCTGCTGGAGCGGATCACGAAGGGCCAGGGAACCCTGGCCGACCTCGACACCCTGGAGGCGCTGGGGCGGCACATCCAGCGCAGCTCCCTGTGCGGGCTCGGGCAGACCGCGCCCAACGCCGTCCTCTCGACGCTCCGGCACTTCCGCGCCGAGTACGAGGCTCACGTCACCGAGCACCGGTGTCCCGCCCACCAGTGCAAGGCGCTGCTCACCTATACAATCGATCCCGACACCTGCAACGGCTGCGGCCTGTGCGCCAAGGCCTGCCCGGAAGGGGCGATCAGCGGTGAGGTCAAGCACGTGCACGTCATCGACCAGTTCACCTGCCAGCACTGCGGCGCCTGCCTGACCGCGTGCCCGACGGCGTCGGTGAGCGGGCTCTAGGGATCGCCCGGGGGAGGGAGGAGCATGGTGCGTAAGGTCGTGCTGCTGGTTGATGACGATCCGGTCTTCGTGGACGCCATCTCCGCCGTACTGGAAACCCGATACGAGGTCGCCACGGCGGCGAGCGGGAAAGAGGCCCTCGCCCGTGTCGAGGACCTCGAGCCCGACGTCATCGTCCTCGACGTGATGATGGAGCACCTGTCGGCGGGGTTCGACGCCGCCCGCGAGCTCCGCCGGCGCGAGGCGACGCGCCGGATCCCCATCATCATGCTCACAGGCGTCGACGAGGTGTACAACGTGCGCATGGAGGCCGGTGAAGCGTGGTTCCCGCACGACCGCTACCTGGTCAAGCCGGTGCCGCCGGAGGTCCTGCTCTCCACCGTCGACGAGCTCGTCGGATGACTGCTCCGGGGGAGGACGTCGGGCTCCACGACGTCTTCACCGCCGAGCTCCTCGACCGCGTCACCTGGTTCGTGCGGGAGCGCTGGCTGGCCGGCGCGGGCCTGGTCGCGGTGGCGCTCCTCGCCCCCCTGGTGGGTCTGCCGGCCAGTTGGGGGCGCATCTGGCTGGTGGCCGCGCTGGTCCTCGGGTACAACCTGTTCTTCGCCCGGGTCATCGCGGTCCGCACCCGCTTGAACCGGGTGGACTACCAGTGGCTCGCCCGCTGCACCCTCTTCCAGATCATCCTCGACCTCGCCGCGCTCCTCGTCCTCATCCTCCTCACCGGGGGCGTGAGCAGCCCCTTCGGAGCGTTCTTCGTCTTCCACATGGTGATCGGCACGATCATGCTGTCGGCCCGCACCATGCTGCTGGTCGCCGGAGCCGTCTGGACGGTGTTCACCACCGCCTTCGTCGCGTTCCCCCGCCTGGCCGGGGGCGCCGTGGTCGCCCTCCCCCCCCCGGCGACGCTGGTCGAGGCGGTGGTCCTCGGCTTCACGCTGGGCCTCACCGTGTTCCTCACCGACACGGTGGCCTCCCGCTTCAAGGAGCGCGGTGTGCAACTGTTCCGGCTCACCAGGGAGCTGCGGCACAAGACGGCCGAGCTGGAGGCGCTGCTCGGCACGCTGCGGGCCGTGGAGGAGCGCAAGTCGCGCTTCATGCTGCTGTCGGCCCACCAGCTCCGCTCCCCCCTGGGGACCGTGCGCACCAGCCTGGACGTCCTCCGCCAGGGGTACGTGGACCCACGCTCCGAGCGCGGCCGCAGGCTCCTCGACGGCGCTCGCGAAAGGGTGGACGGCCTCCTCGCCATCGTCAACGACCTCCTCGAGCTCGCCAAGGCCAAGGAGGGCCGCGACCGTGCGCCCTGGGCGCCCAACGTCAACCTGAAGCAGCTCCTGATGGACATCCTCGACGAGTTCTCCCAGGTGGCCGAGGAGCGCGGCCTCCGTCTTGCCAGCGACCTGGCGGACAACGCCGTGCTCGCCCGCGGGATCCCCCCCGACCTGGTCTACGCCATGGAAAACCTGGTGGACAACGCCCTCAAGTACTCCGAGCCCGGCGGCGAGGTGCGCGTCGTCTTGCAGGTGGACGGGGGCGAGGCCCGGGTCGCCGTCTCCGACGAGGGCATCGGGATCCCGCCGGAGTTCCAGCCCGAGCTGTTCACCGAGTTCTCCCGCGCACCCAACGCCCGGGCCCGAACCGACGAGGGCACCGGGCTCGGCCTCGCCATCGTGCGCGAGGTGGCCGAAGCCCACGGCGGCCGCGTCGCCGTCAGCAGCCGCCTCGGCGTTGGCAGCAGCTTCGAGCTGGTGCTGCCCCTGGCCGGCGCCGCCCCCGTCGTTACCGGCGAGTAACAGCTCGGTTACTCGCCCGGGACGAGCCCACCTCCCGCCCCGCCCCGACACCAACAGCCGCTGTGGCCGCGGATTGCACCCGGAAAGTGGGCGGCTTCCCCGCCCCGGGCCGTGGTACGGGCCTTGCAGTGTCACAGTTCCGAGTGCGCCGCGGCCCAGTTCGCGGCGTGCCCAGTTCGACAGTGAAAGGGAGAGAGCAAATGGCCGGATATCGACGCGTCACACCCACGCTCATCGCCGCCGTGCTCGTGGCGGCCGCCCTCACCACCGGCGCCCATGCCGAGGGCACTAAGGGCTTCGTGCGGAGCCAGTCGCTCATCAGCCCGCAGGAGCTCCACCAGCTCATCGAGGCCAAGACGCCCAAGCTCGTCATCATCGCGGTGGCGAAGTCGGCTTCCTACGCCCTTGGGCACATCCCCGGAGCCGTCCAGGTGTGGAGACCGGACTACGAGCCCAAGGAGGGGGAGCCCTTCCCCTTCGAGGGGATGATGCTGAACCGGGACGAGTTCCAGAACTTCGCCCGCAAGCTCGGCATCGACAACGACTCCACCGTCGTCATCTACGACGAGAAGTACGACGCCACCCGGGTGTGGTGGGGCTTCTTCCTCTACGGCAAGGAGGACGTGAAGGTCCTCGACGGTGGCTACCAGGGGTGGAAGCACGCCGGCTACGACACCGCGGCCGGGCTCGCTCCCACCGTCAAGGCGGGCACCTTCGAGGCGTCCCAGCCCCGGCCCGGGTGGCTGGTGAGCATGCACGCGGTCTGGGAGGCGAAGGACAACCCCGAGTA
Source organism: uncultured Acidobacteriota bacterium (assembly GCA_963751245.1). GTDB lineage: Bacteria > Acidobacteriota > Thermoanaerobaculia > Thermoanaerobaculales > Thermoanaerobaculaceae > CAVVTR01. Next base: position 28,592 of record CAVVTR010000010.1, read on the forward strand.
TCAGCTCTGGGACGACCGCGAGCCCAATGAGTGGAACGGCGAGGCCCTCAAGAAGGGCGCCTTCCGCAAGGGTCGCGTTCCTTGGGCCAAGTTCCTCAGCTGGAAAGACTTCAAGCATCCCGTCGAGGGCGAGAAGGAGTACACGGCGTTCAAGGACGCCGCGGGCATCCAGGCTGCCATCGACAAGGCCGGCATCCACCAGGGCGCGCACCAGGTCTTCTACTGCCAGTCCGGCGTGCGCACCACCACCCTCATGTTCGGCCTCTACCTCATGGGGTGGAACCCCGAGCTCCTTCACAACTACGACGGCTCCTGGATCGAGTGGAGCTACTACAAGGAAAACCCCGTCGTCAACGAGCAGGAACCGAAGTAGACCCCGGACCGGGGCGGGGCGCGGGCCCCGCCCCGGTCGCGTTCCTTCCGTCGAGGGGCGGGGGGGCCGGGAAGCGATGGAGGAAGGCATGACCGAACAGCAGGACGTGCGGCGCAAGGCGGGATGGTGGCGGCTGGCGGCGGCGGTGGTCGTGGTGGCCGCCGGCGTGCTGGCAGCGCGCCACTATGGACTCTTCGATTTCCTCACCATCGCCAACATCGACAAGCTGGACGCCTGGTTCAAGGGGTTCGGCATCTGGGCGCCGCTGCTGTTCATCGGCATCTGGATCGTGGCCTGCGTCTTCTTCCTGCCCGGGCTGCCTATCGCCATCGTCGGCGGCCTCGTGTTCGGCGCGGTCTGGGGCACCGTCTACTCCATCATCGGCTCCACCATCGGGGCGACGGCGGCCTTCCTGGTGGGGCGGTACGCGGCGCGCAGCATGGTCGAGGGCCTCGTCGCCAAGAACGCGGCCCTGCGCAAGATCGACGAGGGCGTGCGCCAGCAGGGCTGGCGGATGCTCATGATCACGCGGCTGGTGCCGCTGTTCCCGTTCAACGCGCAGAACTACGTCTACGGCCTCACCCGCATCTCCTTGCCCACCTTCGTGGTCGTGTCGTTCTTCTGCATGCTCCCCGGATGCATCGCCTTCAACTTCGCCGCGGGCTCGGTGCGCACCGGGGAGTTCGGCAAGTTCTTCCTCTACCTCGCCGTGGCCGGGGTCTTCTTCGTGCTCCTGTCCCTCATCCCCACCTGGTTGAAGAAGCGCTACGGCTCCGCCGTGACCACGTCGCAGGGCTGACCGGCGGGGGACGGGCCCCCGCCGCACTGGAGACCCCTGATGAGCCTCGACCGTCGTGTCAACGACATCCTTGCGTCCGTCGCCGACGGTGGGCTCCCGGACGCCGACGACATCCTCACGCTCCTCGCCCTGCCGTACCGGACGCCGGCGGCGGGGCTGGTCATGGCCGCCGCCCGCGAGATCTCCCGTGAGGCCTGCGGGAACCAGGCGGAGATCTGCGTGCAGATCGGGCTCAACGTGTCACCGTGCCCGAGAAACTGCCGCTTCTGCTCCTTCGCGGCGTGCAACGGGATCTTCGACACTCCGGCCGAGCTGGCGGTCGAGGAGGTGGTGGAACGGGCCGTCCGCGCCGAGGAGGAGGGAGCCAACTCCATCTACCTCATGGCCACCGGCGACTACCCCATGGGACGCTTCGTGGAGGTCGGCCGGGAGGTCGGCCGCCACCTCAGGAACGACACCCCCCTCGTGGCCAACGCCGGCGACCTGACGCCCCGCTGGGCCCGGGAGTTCAGGGATGCGGGGTTCTGTGCCATCTACCACGCCGTCCGCATGGGAGAGGGGCGGGACACGTCCATCCCCGCCACCCGCCGGCTGAAGACCTTCGAGGCGGCGCGGGAGGCCGGCCTCCGGCTCGCGACCTGCGTCGAGCCGGTGGGACCCGAGCACACCGACGAGGAGATCCTCGAGAAGATCCTCATCCACCGGGAGGCTCACCCCTGCTTCTCCGGAGCGATGCGCCGGATCCCCATCCCGGGCACGGCGATGGCGCGGCACGGCCAGCTCTCCGAGCTCCGCATCGGCTACGTCGTCGCCGTGGTCCGACTGGCCATGGGGCGGATGCTCATCGGAAACTGCACCCACGAGCCCAACGTCGTGGGCGCCGCCGCCGGGGCCAACCTGTTCTGGGCGGAGATCGGTCCCAACCCCCGCGACGTGGAGGCGCACACCGAGGACAGCCGCGGACTGGATGTCGCCGCCTGCCGGCGCATCTTCCAGGAGGCCGACTTCGAGGTGCTGTCCGGACCTTCCCGCATCCACAACACGCCCCGCGTGGCGCCCGGCAGGACCGCCGGCGGGGTCGCGGTCTGATCCTCGTCCGGTGGGCTACCCTGGGCGGGTGAGCGCTCCGGACAGCTCCGTCCACGGCGCCACCGTGCCATCCGTGAGCGTGGTCGTCCCCACCCTCGACGAGGCGCGGACCGTCGTGCCCTGCCTGTCGTCGGCGGCCGTCGGCCCGGTGGAGCTCGTCGTCTCGGACGGAGGCAGCACCGACGGTACCCTGGATGCTGTCGCCCGGGACTTCCCCTCCGCCACCGTGGTCCGCGGGTCCCGCGGCCGCGGCGCCCAGCTCAACCGGGGGGCCGCGGCGACCACCGCGCCGGTGCTGGTTTTCCTGCACGCCGACTGCCGTCTGCCCGAGGGGTGGCTCGACGCGGTCTCCGCCACCCTCGCCCGCCCCCAGGTGGTCCTGGGCTGTTTCCGGCTCCACACCGGACCGCCCGAGGGGGCGGTCAGGGGCGCGTGCACGAGGCTGTGGTGGCGCCTGTTGGACCTGCGCTCCCTCGGCCTCGGCCTGCCCTACGGCGACCAGGCGTTCTTTCTCGCCCGCGAGACCTTCGAGGCGCTTGGCGGCTTTGCCGACATCCCTCTCATGGAGGACCTCGACCTCGCCCGCCGGTGCCGGCGGCGGGGCCGCATCGCCACCGTACCTCTGGAGGTCCGCACCACGGGGCGCCGGTTCGCCCGGCACCCCGTGCGGGCGCGGCTGTGCACCCTCACCTTCCCCCTGCTTTTCCGTTGGGGGGTCGACCCGGCCCTGCTCGCCCGCTGGTACGGGGACGCGCGATGAGGGCCACCGTCGTCGTCTTCGGCCGTGAACCGGCGCCCGGAAGGGTGAAGACCCGGCTCGCGGCCCGGCTCGGCGCCCACGCCGCGTCGGAGGTCTACGCCGCGCTGCTCGCCCACGCCCTGAGCGAGGCCGCGGCCACGGGATGGGCCGTCACCCTCTCCCTCGCGTCACCCCCATCGGCCGACTGGAACCCCGGCGGGGCGGCCGCGCTGGAGGTCCAGCCCGAGGGCTCCCTCGGGCACCGCATGGCGGTGGCCTTCGCCCGCGCCTTCGCCGCTGGCTTCGATCCGGTGGTGCTGGTCGGGTCCGATCTCCCCCTGCTCAGCCGTGGCCTCCTCCTCGAGGCCGGACGCCTCGCCCGCCGCCGCGGCGCCGCCCTGGGCCCGGCCCTGGACGGCGGCTACTATCTGGTGGCCCAGCGGGCCCCGGGTCTGGACCTGTTCCGGGGCATCCCGTGGTCCTCGCCGGCGACCCTGGAGGCGACCCTGGATCGGGCGCGGCGCATCGGGGTCGAGCCCGCCCTCCTCCCGCCGCTGCCCGACGTCGACACGGAGGCGGATCTGGAGGACGTCCTCGGCCACCCCTGCCTGCGCCCCGAGCTGCGGCACGCCCTCTGCGAGGCCCTCGCCCGCGGCACCGCCGCCAGGCACGGATAGACTCTCCCCGTCGGCACCGCACCGCGGACCCGGCAGCGGGCAGGGCGTACGAAAGGGGGCACCATGACCACCATCGGCTTCATCACCGGCTCCGGCTTCTACCGCCTTGCCGCCGGGGACGTCCGGCGGCAGGGTGTCGAGACGCCTTTCGGAACCGTCGAGATCGAGGCCGTCACCCTCGCGGGCCATCGCTGCCTGGGGCTCGCGCGTCACGGCGACGCCCACGCCCGCCTGTCCAGCCAGGTCCGGCACCGCGCCAATCTGTGGGCCCTCCGCGAGGCCGGCGCCGAGGCCGTCGTGGCGTCCACCGCCGTCGGCGTCCTCGACACCGCGCTCCCGCTGGGAGTCCCCCTCGTCTTCGACGACCTCTTCTTCCCCGCCAACCGCCTGCCCGGCGGCGAGCCGGCCACGTTCTTCACCGAGTCGGGCGATCCCGAACGCGGTCACTGGATCCCGCGGGCGCCGTTCTCGCCGTTCCTGCGCCGCGTCCTCGTCGAAGCCGCTCCCCGCTGCGCCCTGCGGGCCGTCGACGGGGGCTGCTACGGACACGTCGACGGCCCGCGCTTCAACACCCGGGCCGAGGTGGCGTGGCTGCGCGCCGCCGGCGTCGCCGCGGTGAGCCAGACCTGCGGGCCGGAAGCCGTCCTCGCGGGCGAGCTGGAGATGCCCTACGCGCTGGTCGGCTACGGCGTGAACCTCGCTCCGGGACCCGGGGTGGCGGAGACGCCTCCTCAGGAGCTGGCCGCCCTCCTGGACCGCCACCGCGAGGTGGTGGGGCGGCTCTTCGAGGCGTTCCTGGAGGCCTTGCCCGCCGGAGCCCGCCCGCCCCTCGACACGGGCACGCTCTACCGGATCGAGGCGCCGCCGGAGGATCCCGCCGGCGGCCGGTGAGGAGGAGGCTCCGCCCCGCCGACGTTACGCTCCGGTTACGCGGCGCCCGTGCGGAACGGGCGGAGGAGAGCATACCGCCGCCGGCACAGCACCTTGCAGGCCATCCGGAGGTTGGCACGAAGATTTCATGTCCCCGGCGGGGGGAGAGCTGTTTCCCCGGGGAGGCTCGAACATGGGACTGCTACCGCTGTGGACCTACCTGACGCTGGCGGCGTTCCTCGTCGGCTGCGCCTGGAAGGCGTTCCGTTACGCCACCATGCCCATGCACCTTCGGTGGGAGCTGTATCCCGTCGCGCACGAGAAGGGCAAGGCTTCCTACGGCGGCTCCTACTTCGAGGAGCTCGACTGGTGGACAAAGCCCATCGAGAGCTCGAAGCTCGGTGAGGTGAAGGTCATCGCCGAAGAGGTGCTGACCCTCAAGGCCGTGCGCGAGAACAACCCCTCCCTGTGGCCGTGGTCGCTGGCGTTCCACTACGGCCTCTACCTCCTGTTCGGGCTGGGGGTCGCCCTCATCGCCGGCGGCGGAGTGCTGCTGACGGGGTTCGCTCCCCTGCAGTGGCTCGCCGGCGGCCGGGTGCTGTCCGTGTGGGGCGCCGCCGGCATCGCGCTGGCCCTCATCGGCTGCGTCGGGCTCCTGGTCCGCCGCCTCGCCAACCCGGGGCTGCGGCGCTCCTCGACGCCCGCCGACTTCTTCCACCTGGTCCTGCTCCTGGGGGTGTTCGCCGCCTCCGCCGGAAGCTGGCTCGCCATCGACCGCGAGTACGCCGTGGCCGCAGGCTACATGGCCGTCCTCATGAGCGGAAAACCCGTGACGCCGCCCGGAGGGTGGTTCTCCGCGCAGATCCTGCTCCTGGGCGCCTTCCTCCTCTACCTGCCCTTCAGCCACATGACCCACATGTTCACCAAGTACTTCACCTGGCACTCCGTGCGCTGGGACGACCGTCCCAACCGGGTGGGCTCGCGCATCGAGGCCAGGGCGGCGCGTCTGCTGATGCTCCCCGTCCACTGGTCGGCACCGCATATCCAGGGGGACGGCCGCAAGACCTGGGCCGATGTCGCGCAGCACAACAACGAGGAGGTCTGACATGGCGAGCACGCGGACCAGGACCGTCAACGTCAAGGACATCTCGCGCCCCGCGGAAACTCTCTCGCCGGTCGATCTCCAGCAGCTCGTTCCGCTGCCCCCGCCCTACGACACGCCCGAGCCCGCCGCCATGTGGAAGGACCTCACGCCCGAGCGTCGCGCCGCCGTGGACGCTCCCTGGACGGCGTCTCGGCGCTCAGCCTGAAGCGCCCCTCCGACCCCGCGGAGGAGCGCCGTCTCCTCGATGGCTTCATCAGCGGGCTGCGCAAGCTCATGAGCCGCGAGGACAACTGGGGGTTCCTGCAGCCCCTGGCGCTCACGCTGGACCACTGCACCC
>CAVVTR010000011.1:0-129742 GCA_963751245.1 uncultured Acidobacteriota bacterium
GATCACCGCGAACCGGGGCGGCGGGCGGTTGAAATACAGCAGGTCGATGGAGCCGGTGGCATCCCGCCCCACCAGGCGATGCGGCTGGCGCGGGCTGGCCGGAGTTTCGTGGCGGACCAGTTCCAGCGCCAGGGTTGCCACCGAACCGGGGCGAACCTCCGCCACGGTCGGCTGTGCGCGGCGGTCCACATACGAATTGGGCAGGCGGAACAGCAGGTCTATGATCCGGTCGCCGCCGGTGACCCGCGCCATCAGCTTCGCCTGCGCGGGGCCGACGCCCTTCAGGCTGGTCAGCGGCTCGAACAGCGGGGCAAGCGGGTCGTCGGACACGAAAACACTACGATGGTTGCCGCCCGCTTCTGTCCCAGCTTGGCCCCGGGCGGCAAGCGGCGGCGCGCACAGGGCCGCGGCGGACGGGCCTGAACGGCCGCGACGGCGGCCGGACGACCGGCAAGCGGCTGCGAAGCGGGCGATTCGATCAGTCGCGGCCTCGAGGTGCCTTGATCGCCCGGCGGCCATCGGCTACGACCCCTCCTGTCGCTGACGCGCCTCGCCCAGGTAGCTCAGTTGGTAGAGCATGCGACTGAAAATCGCAGTGTCGGTGGTTCAATTCCGCCCCTGGGCACCATCTATCGCCGCGTCCGGCAGCCCCCGCAAAGGCCTGCCCCTGATCCTCACCCGACCGGGCTCTACCGGACAGTGGCCGCTGGCGTCGCCACCCGAGCGATCTGGGCCGTGGCCCTGCGCCTGCCGGCAAGCAACTGGTACCGTATTGCTCGCAGGGGTTCTCGGCCCGGATGACCGCGGGGTTCTGCTGGGAGTGGTCCAAGGAGCGGCCCGACGGCACGCTGGTGGACGACGTGGTGATCGGCGGCTTCCGGCGGCCGTGGAACGCCAAGCACGACGCCCGCAAGCTGGCGCCGGGCATCCCCCGCGCGCAGCTGTGGGCGCACGAGCCCGGCGGGCTCGACCAGGTCGGCTGCGTGTACACGGCGCAGGGGTTCGAGTTCGACTACGTCGGGAGTGATCTTCGGCCCGGACCTGCGCTACGACTTCGACGCCCAGCGCTGGATCGGTCACCAGGAGGACTCGAAGGACCGCGGCCTGCGCGGGAGCCGCGAGCAGTTCGCGGACCTGGTGAAGAACACCTACCGCGTGCTGCTGTCGCGGGGCCTGAAGGGCTGCTACGTCTTCTTCATGGACCGCGACACCGAGCGGTTCGTGCGCAGCCGCATCGAGGGCGGGGTCGCAGCGCCGCGGCTGGACGAGATCGCAGCCTCAGCCGCAGCACAGGTCACCTACGATGCCGAACCGTTCCGGCGGCTGACCGTTGCCGAGGCGAGGCCCTACGAGAACTGCGTGCCGCTCTTCGACCTGGCCGCCGCGGCCGGCGCCTTCAGCGACGAGCAGCAGGCGGGCGAGGCCGAGTGGGTCGAGCTCCCCGAGGAGTTCGCGCCGCGGCCCGGGATGTTCGTCCTGCGGGTGGTGGGCGAGTCGATGAACCGCCGCATCCCCAGCGGCTCGTGGTGCCTGTTCCGCGCCCGCAGGCGGGTACCCGCCAGGGCAAGGTCGTCCTCGCCCAGCACCGCGAGATCCAGGACTCCGACACCGGCGGCCACCTCACCGTCAAGGTCTACGAGAGCCGCAAGAGCAAGGGCGATGACGGCTCATGGCGGCACGCGGAGATCGTCCTCCGCCCGGACAGCGACGATCCGTCGTTCGAACCGATCGTCCTCGACCCGCGGGAGGCCGAGGACCTGAAGATCGTGGGGGAGCTGGTGGCGGTGCTGGGGTGAGGTCCAGAGGATTCGTGATTGTCTCCTGTCATCCAGTGTTGAGATCTAGATGTGAATTCTCGCTATTCTCGGTCGTAGGCACTTGTCGAGTCTGGTCATCCCGTCAATCATGTCTTCTTGGAGGGAAGTCCAGGTCTCGGGCTTCGCTAGGCCTCCACCCTCGAACCGCAGCCGAATCCGGCAAGCGCGCTTGGTGTCGAGTCTCTCCCAAGAAAGCGGTCCGCCGAATTCCTCTTCGATCGCCTCTCGTTGCGCATAGAGCTTGTCGAAGAAAGCTTTGTTTCGCTCACCCGTATCGTGATCGAAGTCGATGTAGACTTCCACTGCGCCCCAATCGAGCTTGATCGAGTAGACATAGCCGATTCCGGACCGCCCAGCGCTCTTGGAAATCCAATCGCTCGGTCCCGGTGAAATGCTCGAGAATAACTTTGACTTGGCGTTGCTCTTCTCGAGCAGGACTTCCAGAACTCCATCCGTTGGAGATCCCGCTCTGCCCACTCCTTCTTCTTCTCTCCAATCTTCTTGGCCTGGGGGTCAGGGCCCGCCAAGACCGTGAAGAGGGGAGCGAACGGCGAGCCGCCAATCCTGACAGCTTCAACCTTCACAAGGTAGAACACAATGTCAGGAAGGGGTTGCTTAGTTGAGCCAGTTAATTACGCGCATGTGCTCGGACCGGGGTCAGGTGTCACCCAGATGGCAGCGCTGGCCTCGAGATTTACGAGATAGGTCAGGACTTTGCCGAGGTGATCGTGGTCGGTCTTGTAGATTTGGTTCTCGACGATTACTCGACGACCCGCTGCGTCCTCGCACAACAGGTCCACACTGAAGTCGCCAACCTGCTGTTCGCGCTGGACCATCGAGAGCTGAAGACCCACCCGATCGGCGAGCGCTTCGATGTGCTCCTCGAGCCATGTTGTGAGGTCCCGTGGTTCGTTCGGAAGACCTTACGAATATTTTCTATCTCCAGTAGGCTCACTGGGAACATCTGTTGTCCAGTCATGGGCTCATCTTAGCTCTAGGACAATGGATAGCCAACGTCTTCGTCCACGGCGGCACGAGCAGCCGCGCCGCCAACCCGGGGGGTGGGTGCCAAGGCCGACGATCTCGAGCGTTCCCGAGAGAACGAACACCTTGCTGGGCCACCCCGGTGCTCGCGACTCCCAGTATTCTCGGGACATCGAGGAACGCTACTATCGAGATTGCCTGAGGAATCGAGCAACTCGAGGTAGGAGGACCCGCGATGGCCGATGGGATGTTCGTGATGCGGGATGACGGCAGCCTTGTCGAGATGAGCGAGGCGCTCTTCGAGTCGGAAAAAGTCTTCCAGGGGATGCTGGCGGAGCATCCGGGGCTGATCCCCGGCAGCCAGGTGGACCCGGAGAGGCCGCGGCGCTGGGTGCTGGTGAAGAGGGAGGCGGCGGTGCCCCGGGAGCTGGGCGGCTCGGCGTGGTGGTCGGCCGATCACCTCCTGCTCGACCAGGACGGCATCCCGACCATCGTCGAGGTCAAACGGAGCACCGACCCGCGGATCCGGCGCGAGGTGGTGGCCCAGATGCTGGACTATGCGGCCAACGCGGTCGCGTACGTGCCGGTGGAGCAGCTGCGCGCGTGGTTCGAGACGACCTGCGAGCGCGCCGGCCGCGATCCGGTCGAGGTGCTGGGCGGCCTGACCGGTGACGGCCGGGACGCCGACGGGTACTGGCAGGCCGTGAAGCTCAACCTGCAGGCCGGCAAGATCCGCATGGTGTTCGTGGCGGACGTGATTCCGCCCGAGCTGCAGCTGGTGGTCGAGTTCATGAACGAGCAGATGGACCCGGCGGAGGTGCTGGCCGTGGAGATCCGTCAGTTCGCCGGCGGCGACCTCAAGACGCTGGTGCCCCGGGTCATCGGGCGGACCGCCGAGGCGGGAGCACGGAAGGGCAGCGCCAAGCGGACGGGCCGGGAGTGGGACGAGCCGTCCTTCATGGCGGATCTCGAGGAGCGACGCGGCTCCGACGACACGAGAGTCGCCCAGGCGATCCTCGGGTGGATGCGCGAACGCGGGTTCGAGATCCGGTGGGGGCAGGGGAGCGTCGACGGCTCGTTCTGGCCCGAGGTGCCAGCCGGCCAGACGAGATGCGTGCCGTTCCGCGTCTACAGCTACGGACGGGTCAAGCTGCAGTTCCCGTCGCTGGCCTCGGTGGCCCCCTTCGACGAGGAGAGCAAGCGGCTCAAGCTGGTCGAACGATTGAACGCGATTGCTGGCGTCTCGTGCCTCAAGACGGAATCTCGAGGCGCCCTGCGATCGGGCTGGACGTGCTTGGTGCTGCGGAGGCGAGGCGCGAGTTCCTGGCGGTGATGGACGGGGTCGTGGCAAAGGTTCGAGTCGCGGAGGGCACTGAGGCGGAAGCGCAGCCCGAGCCAGCCGCGCGCAGCGCCGACCGGAGATGCCCTGGCCCTCGGGCAGAGCTCGGCAGGGAGGCGTGAGATGCGAGATTGGAGCCCTCTGACGAGGTGGTTGCCAGGGGGCAGAGTCGCCCGCCTTTGAAATCAGCCTCGATCAGATCGAGAGCCTCCTGGGAGAGCCGTTACCGCCCAGCGCGCGGCGGCACACGGCCTGGTGGAGCAATTCGGGCCAAAGCCACTGCCGGGCGTGGCGGGACGCCGGGTTCAAGGTCTCGCTGAGAGGCGTGTGGCCCGGCGGTGTGCGTTTCGATTCGGTGCCAGGCCCGCCGATCATGACGATCCTTCGAACGTCGTCCCGTCATCTCCTGACGTTGCGTGGTGAAGGCGTCCTCGTCCAGGGTGCGAGGCTGGTGCCGATCATCGCCTCTGACGGGATGGGACGGAGGCGAGGGCGAGGCGGGATCCTCGCTCCGGTCAGGACGGGCGGCGGAAGGGCAGCGGGGCGCGGGGGCAGGCCTTGAGGACGAGGACGGTGACGTCGTCGCTCGGGCGGGTGCCCGCGGTGAAGCGGTGCAGGTCGGCGAGGAGGGCCTGCTTGATGTCGCTGGCCGAGAGGGCGGCGGTGTCGAGGCCCGCCAGGAGGCGGGCGGGGGCGTCGTAGCCGTAGGACTCGCCGCCAGGGCCGCGGGCCTCGGGGACGCCGTCGGAGAAGAGGACGAGGACGTCACCCTCGCGCAGAGTGCGCGTGGTGGTGCGGTAGGCGGTGGCGGGGAACGCGCCGAGGGGCAGGCGCGGGCCGGGCGGCGAGAGGTGCTCGGTGCCCGCGGCCGAGCACAGGACCGGCTCGCACAGGCCGGCGTCGGCGACCTCGAGCTCGCCGCTCGCGGGGTCGAGGAGAGCGAGGCAGAGGGCGACGAACATCCGCTCTTCGACCTTGCCGTGGATGGCCCGGTTGAGGGCGGTCATGATCCCGGCGGCGTCGCCGCTCCCCGGCGCGATGGAGGCGACCATGCCGTCGGCCATCACGGCGGTCATGGCGGCCTTCATGGCCTTGCCGGCGGCGTCGCCGACGGCGAGACAGAAGCGCCGCGGCTCGCCGTCGAGCCAGAAGTGGTCGTAGAAGTCGCCGCCGACCTCGCTCGCCGGCAGACAGACCCCGGAGATGTCGTACCCCGGGATGTCGGGGGCGTGCTGCGGCATGATCGCCATCTGGGCCTCGTGGGCGGCCTGGAGCTCGGTCCTCATGCGGACGCTCCGGATGCGCACGCGCACGGCGGAGGCGGCGAGGCCCAGCGCTGCGAAGCCGATGCCGATCCGGAACCACCACGTGCCCCAGAAGGGCGGCGCCACGAGGATCGCGAGCTCCGCCGGCCGCTCGTTCCACACGCCGTCGCAGTTCGAGCCGCGGACGCGGAAGACGTAGCGCCCCGGCGCGAGCCCGGTGAAGGTCGCGTCGTGGCGGCCCGCCGCCACCGGGATCCAGCTCTCGGAGAAGCCCTCGAGCTGGTAGGCGTAGCGGTTCTTCTCCGGGGAGCTGAAGTGCAACGCGGCGAACTCCAGGGTGACGACGGCGTCGCGCCAGCTCAGCTCGAGCCGCTTCGCGAAGGTGATCGGCCCCTCGAGGCAGACGCGGCCGTCGGCCGGCACGCCCGGACGGACGCGCCGGTTGAAGAGGAGCAGGTCGGTGATGACGACCTCGGGGACGACCGGGTTGGGGACGATGTCGTCGGGGAAGAAGGCGTTGAAGCCGTCGATGCCGCCGAAGAAGAGCTCGCCGCCGGCGGCGCGGTAGGCGGCGCCGCCGTTGAACTCGTTGGCCTGCAGCCCGTCGCGGGCGTCGAAGGTGCGCATGGCGCCGGTCGCCGGGTCGTACCGCGTCAGGCCCCGCGTCGAGCTGATCCACAGCCTTTCCGCGTCGTCCTCCAGGACCGCGTAGAGGGAGTTGCTGGCCAGGCCGTCGTCGGAGGTGAGGTGCGTGATGACGCCGGTGTCGGGGTCGAGGCAGTTCAGCCCGCCGCCGAAGGTGGCGAGCCACAGCCGCCCGGCCGCGCCCTCGTGGATCCCGAAGACGTGGTCGTTGCTCAGGCTGTGCGGGTCGTCCGGGTTCGACCGGTAGCAGGTGAAGCGGCCGGTCGCCGGGTCGAGCCGGCCGAGGCCGCCGCCCTGGGTGCCGACCCACAGGCGCCCGCGCCGGTCCTCGACGACGAGACGGACGAAGTCGCTCGGCAGGCTGCCGGGGTCGGCCGGGTCGTGCCGGAGGTGGAGGAAGCGGCCGGTGGCGGGATCGAGACGGTCGAGGCCGCCGCCGAAGGTCGAGACCCACAGCCGGCCCGCGCTGTCCTCCATCACCGAGCGCAGGTCGTCGTGGGCGAGCGATCCGGGGTCGGCGGGGTCGTGGCGGTGGTGGACGAAGCGCCCGTCGGCGCCCATGCGGTCGAGCCCGCCGCCGTTGGTCGCCACCCACAGGGCGCCGGAGCGGTCGCGGGCGACGGCGCGCACGGTGTCGTGGGCCAGGCTCGCCGGGTCGCGCGGGTCGTGACGGTAGTGGCGCCAGCGGCCGGTGTGCGGGTCGAGGCGGTCGAGGCCGCCGCTGTCGGTGCCGACCCAGAGCGTGCCGTCGGGATCCTTCAGGAAGCACCAGACGATGTCGTGGCCGAGCGAGCCCGGGTCGGCGGGGTCGTGGCGGACGTGGCGGAAGCGCTCGCGCGCCACGTCGAAGCGGTTGAGGCCGCCGCCGTAGGTGCCGGCCCAGAGCACGCGCGAGCGGTCCTGGTAGACGGACCACACGCGGTCGGTGGAGAGGCTCGCCGGATCGAGGGGGTCGTGCCGGAGGAGCTCGATCCGGCCGGTCCCGGGGTCGAGGCGGCCGAGGCCGGCGCCGTCGAAGGCGATCCAGATCGTGCCCTGGTGGTCCTCGCAGAGGTCGCGGACGAGGAGCTGGGCCGGCCCGACGCCCGGGGCCGCGGGGACCGGGACGTGGGCGAAGCGGCCGCTCGCAGGGTCGAGGCGGTCGAGCCCGGCGGCGGTGCCCACCCAGAGGAGACCCGCGCGGTCCTCGAGGATCGCGAAGACGCGATCGTCGGCGAGGCTCGACGCGTCGCCGGGGTCGTTCCGCAGGCGGGTGATGGCGCCGCTCGCCGGATCGCGGCGTGCCAGGCCGCCGCCGTTGGTGGCGATCCACAGCGTGCCGTCGCGGCCCTCGAGCAGGGCACGGACGTCGTCGGCGCCGATGGTGCCGGGATCGCCGGGATCGCTGCGGTGGTGGACGAACGTCCCGGTCGCGGGGTCGAGCCGGTCGAGGCCGCCGTCCTGGGTGCCGATCCACAGGGCGCCGGCGCGGTCCTGGACGATGGAGCGCACGGTCGTGCCCGCCAGGCTGCCCGGGTCGGAGGGGTCGTGCTGGTAGCGCGTGACGCGCTCGGAGCGCGGGTCGAAGCGGTTGAGCCCGGCCGAGAAGGAGCCGATCCAGAGCGCGCCCTCCCGGTCCTCGTACGCCGCCTTGATCTCGTTGTGGCTGAGCGAGGCGGGGTCGCCGGCGCGATTGCGGAAGACGACGAAGGAGAAGCCGTCGTAGCGGTTGAGGCCGTCCTCGGTGACGAACCACATGAAGCCGAGGCGGTCCTGGACGATGTCCTCGACGATGCTCTGCGACAGCCCCTCGTCGATGGAGAGATGGTCGAAGGCGGTGCGCCTGGACGCGGCCCCGGCGGTCGCCGCCAGCGCGAGGGCGAGGACCGGCAGGACGGCTCCCACCACGCTCCGCCTGGCGGTGCGCGACGACCTTCCGCCGCCGAAACAGGGAGCTTCCCGCATGGTGCCGCCCGCCCACGAGCTCAAGGTGCTCGCATCCAGTGTACGTCAGGGAGGTGAGGAGGTTCGGCCGCTCCCCGGGCACGCGGCGCGGTCCGCGATCCGCGATTCGTTGGCGGGCCCGCCGGCGATGACGGTCTCGAGGTCGCGCGGGAGGCATCGCTCTCTGCGCGGTCCGGTTGCCTCCTGGAGTCGGGCGGTCGGCTGCTCGACGAAGGCAGCGGCCGCCGGCTGCCCGTGCACCGGGTCCGCGACGGGTGCCGGTTCGCGTGAGAGCGCCCCGGCCGAAGGCCTTGCGGTGGAAGCGGCGCGGGGCGGGCCGGTTGTCCTCGCCGGCGGTCAGCGACATGAAGGACTGCAGGTCGATCCAGTCCCTGGAAGGAAAGCTCCGGTCTCTCGGGACGGAATACGGATTCTCAGTCTCCTGTTGGCTGGCTCGTGATCCAGTGAGCCGTGGTTCGTCGCATCTCGCCGAACCCGCACAGCGACTCCCTCACGAGCGCCCGCTCGCAGACCTGTCCGGGCCACGTCGCGAGGATCGACGCCGCCCCTACGGATTCGGCTCGCACGCGGCGAGCCACACTGCCGAAAGGGGGGCACCGTGAGAATGCGTCGATCTGTGGTTGTGGCCTTCGCTGCGATTGTCTCGATTTCGATCGCCGGTGCGATCGGGGGCGGTCCCCGAAACGCAGGCGCGGCACGGCCGGTCAAGGCGAAGGACGTCCGCTACCTGTCGATCCCGGGTGTGGCGTTCTTCCCCACCTCGGCCTCGAACTTCTCGAACGCCGGCTACGTTACGGCCGATCCCTGGGCGGGGTGGCGCTGGGCGCTGAGCGCGAACCCGAATCTGACGGCGCCGGTCGAGCTTCCCGACGGAGCTCGGATCGTCTCGCTGACGGTCAACTACCGCGACACGTCGGAGACGGGCTACACGCTCGCCAAGCTCTACGAGTACGCCGCGGATCACTACGGCGACGGCGCCCCGTTCTCCTCCTTCCCGGACCAGGCCACGACCGACTGCGATGGCGACACCGGCCTGTGCTCCGGCCTGGCCAATGCGGCCGGTCAAGCCGCGATGTCGGCGGACCTGACGTCCGACGGGCTCAAGGTCGACAACCAGCACTTCCAGTACACGATCAGGATCTTCACCCACGTCGCGGGCGGCGACAACCAGGATGGGGAGGAGGCCGTCAACAGCGTGGTCGTGGGCTACGTCCCCGCCACGGGGCCGCTCCAGAGGTAGTCCGGGACCGGGTGCCAGGCGCGTCGACGAAGACGATCTTCAGGGAGCGCCGCCGGCAACGCCGTGGAGTCGCTCCGCTCTCGTCCACCGGGGCGATCGTGCGGTCCGCGAGGGAGCTCGGGACAGCCTCAGCCCGCGGGCACGGGCGTTGGCGGCTGCGAACCTCGGGTGGCCCGGGCCGGGTCCCGGAGCACCTGCGTGCGGTGCCTGTGGAGGTTCGCGGAGGGCGGGGCGGCGCGGCCGGGCCGCGGGGGGCGGATCTCGAGGCCGGCGAAGCCGGGGAGGAGCTCCGCCACCCTCTGGGTGCCGCGGACGTGTTCGGAGACGAGCAGGCGAAGATCCTGGGCCTGTGAGATGGCACCCCGGTTGGAAGCGTTGTGGTGGGAGCCGCGCAGTGCGGGCCGGTTGTCCTCGCGGGCTCTGCTTTTCGGCGTGTGTCTGACCCCGGCGCGCGCTACTCGCCGGCGGTCAGCCACATGAAGGACTGCAGGTCGATCCAGTCCCTGGGGTGGAGGCCCTGCTGCTCCAGCGCGTTGCGGAGGACCTCGCCGAGCTCCAGGAGGCGCCTGTAGGTTCGCCAGTTGGGTGTGGCGTCGTAGGCGAGCTCGAAGGAGAGGGCCTGGGCCGCGGCCCTGGTGGCCTCGGGCTTGAGGAAGGGCAGGGCCTCCGGGCGGGCCAGGTAGGGGAGGATGGTCACCACCGTCCACTTGCTCGGGCTCGACCCGCCGGGTTTGGCCGGGAGGCGCTGCGCGGCCGACGCCAGGGCGTCGAACGCCGGCCGGGAGGGGGTCTCCTCGTCGAGGATTCCGAGCAGGGCCTCGAAGAAGCGGAGCGAGGCGTCGCGGTCGGCGAGGCCGTCGTGCAGGGCGGCGCTCTCGAAGCTGGAGAGCAGGTTGACCTTGCCGACGACGCCCATGCCCCGGCGGGCGAGCTTCCGGCCATCGCCGGCCTCGACCAGGCGCTCGAGCTCGCCGCCGCCGAGCCCTTTCTCGAAGTGCTGGTGCGCCCGCCACTTGTAGTCCCGCTCCTCCTGGAGGTAGCCGGGGTCCTCGAACCCGAGGGGGAACGAGTCGAGGAAGCGGCGCACGGCCTCGGGGAGCGGCACGCGGCGCCGGGACCGGCGGCCCGACGAGGGCGGGTCGAGGGCCAGGTTGTCGAGCCACGGGTCGGACTGCTCGGCGGCGGGAAGGAGCCCGGCCACGCCCACGTCGATGGTCTTGAGCGCTTCTCCCGTGGTGGCGCCAGGCACGTCGCGGAAGTAGACCACGAGGTGGGGGCCCTTCACGCTGAGGACCTTCCCGGGGCCCCACTCCGGCCGCCTCGGGTGCACGACGAGCATGCCCTCGGTGAAGGAACCGGTCGCTGAGATTGCCATGTGTGTTCTCCTGAATCAAGAGGTTAGCAGGTCCGCCGCCGCCGGAGCCAATGGGGCGGCGCAGCTCAGGCGGCGGGCCGGGGCGCGAAGTGGCCGCGGCGGCGCCGGGCGCCGGGTCCTGGAGGCTATGGCCGGGACTCGTCTCCGCCGCTGCTGGGAGGAGCAGCGCCCCGCGCGTCCCACGCGTCGAGGAACTCCTCGACGAAGCGCTCCTGGGCGGGAGTCTCGATGGCGCCCGGCCGGGGCTCGCGGACGGCGGCGATGGCGGCGCCGGCATCGGTGTCGAGGCCCAGGGCGGCCCGCGCGCACGCCGCGATCAGGCCGGACCGGCCGAGGCCGCCGTTGCAATGGACGACGACGCGCTCGCCGCGGCGGACGCGGGCGGCCAGGCCGGACACGTAGTCGATCGTCGTGGGCATGCTGCGGGGCACGCCGGCGTCGCGGATGGGGAAGCGCACGACCTCCAGGCCGCGGGCTCGTGCCGCCTCGACGAGACCGGGGATGGCCAGCCCGCGCAGCTCGTGGTCCTCGAGCAGCGGCGCGAGGACCGTGGCACCGAGCGTGACGAGGCGGTCGAGATCAGTGTCGAGGTCCCTGTCCCAGCGGACCGCGGAGCCGATCGTCTTCTTGCCGGGGGCGAGGGTGATCGCCAGCCACCCGCCGGCGGCGTCGTCGCGGGCGATCTCACACAGGCGGATCGGGCTGTCCTCTGATGTCCGCGTCTGCACGGTCCGAGTGTACGCCGGCGAGAAGCGCCCGCCGGGGAACGCGAGGTCTCTGCGGTGCGGGGCCTTGGGATTCCGGTGTCCGGGTCTGCGGCGCTCCACGGGGGTCTCTCGCGGCAGCGGTGGGCGTCCACGAGCCGCGGTCAGGCCCGCGCGAAGCCCTCGAACGGAATCAGGTTCTCCTCGGTCCCGTCCCGGTACGCCGGCTTGGCTCCGTGGCTCGCCCCTCGAACCTTACCCCCTTCTCGTTCGTTGATGCTGACGTGGAGGACTTCATGCACGAGCCTCGCCGTCCATCCCTGGTCTCCCTCATCGTGATCCTGGCCGGTGCCGCCAGTGTGTTCCTCGCCGCCGGGTGCGCCAGCAGCAGGCCGCCCGACACGGTCGCCCTCCAGCTGCACGGGGCCGGAGGGAACGGGTTCAGCGTGGAGGTGTCGTCGAGCTTCGTGCGGGAGGCGGTGGAGTCCGCGCTCGGGGCGTCGCTCGAGCGCCGCGGCACCCTCGACCCGCCCCTGTCGACGCTCCTCGTCGAGCTCGAGAGGCAGGGGCCGCGCGCCAGGGCGACGGTGCGGCGGGACGGCGACGTCCTGCGGGGGTGGCGGCACGGCAACCGTCTCCGGCTGGTCGTCAGCGGCGACGACGGCGGGCAGGTCGAGATCCGCATGCCGTGGGCGGTGGCCCAGTGGTTGCTCGGGCGCGATGCGACGCTGCGCGAGGCGCTCGCCCGCAGCGGCGGCCGCCCGACGCTCGAGGTCCGCATCGCGGGGAAGGAAGGCGGGAGGTTCGAGGCGTCGCTGAAGTAGTCACCCGGCGCCGGTCCCGTCGATCCCGCCGATGTTCTGCAAGCAGGTGTGCGGCGCCTCCATTGGCGGGGCATCCATCGTTGCTGCTTCTCACGGAGAGCCACCGCCGAGCGCGGCTGCTCGTGGAGGGGATGGTCTCCCACGTCTACACCAGGGTGGGCCGTGGGGAGGCGCCGTTCGAGCTCGAGGACGAGGCGCAGCGGTTCTGGGACCTGCTGCACGACGCCCGGGGGCGGAACGGCCTCCCGGTCGACGCGTGGTGCATCAGGCCGGACCATGACCACCTGGCGGTGCACACGGGGACGGTGCCGGCGTGGCGGAGCATCCGGTTCGTTCTTGCGCACCTGGTTCCTTGATCTGACGGGTCTGCCCGCGCCCTGGCGCCGCCTGCACGACCGATCTCGCGGCAAGCCATGGGGAGAATGACCCCCGCCCTCGCCGGCGGGGGCCACCGCTCTCCACGATCTCGATTCCCGATCTGCGACGGCGTCCGCGCCGAAGCTCGAGAGCTATGCCGGAACGATGTTCTGGTTCATCCGGAACTGGTTGCGCGGGTCGTACCTCTTCTTGATCGTCGCGAGGCGCTGGTGGTTCGCCCCGTACGCCGAACCCACACGGGCGGTTTCGTCGTCCGCCATGAAGTTGACGTAGACGCCACCGGTCGCGTACGGCTTCGTCTTCTCGAAGAAGTCGCGCGCCCAGGCGATCCCCCGCTCGTCCTCCTCCGCCGTCTCCCAGCGACCGTGCACGTTCGCCGCAAACAGGGCGTCGCGGTGCGGGTAGGCGGTGGCGTCGGGCGCCACCCGCATCGTCTGCCCGCCGATGGATGCGAAGAAGATCTCACAGTGCGGCGACGGCAGCTTCTTCGCCGACTCGATCAGGGCGTCGATGGCGCCGTCGGAGATCTCCACGAAGTTGTGCGACTTCCAGTAGTTGCGGGCACCGGGCGTGAGCAGGGGATCGAACGCCTGCTGCCAGGCGGTGTACGGCTGCGCGCCCATGTGGGCACCCACGGGGGTTCCGAACGTACTGGCCTTGGCCAGCACCTTCTCGCCCTCGGCTGGATCGCCGGCATAGAACACGGCCAGCACCACGATCTCCTTGCCGTGCCACTCCGGCGGCAGGAACGGCAGCGGCGGCGCCTGTCGGGCCACGACCCAGACCGCGGCCTCGTCCGGCAGTTGCTTGACCCACTCCCGGTAGCCGAGGAGGACCTGCCTCGCCTGATCGATCGGATAGGCGACGAGGCCGGCGTACACCTGCGGGCCGAGGGGGTGGAGCTGAAACTCGAAACCGGTGACGACGCCAAAATTGCCGCTGCCTCCGCGCAGCGCCCAGAACAGGTCGGGGTTCTCGCTGGCGCTGGCACGAACCAGCTTGCCCTCGGCGGTGACGACGTCGGCGGCGACGAGATTGTCACAGGTCATGCCGTGCTTGCGCGACAACCAGCCGAAGCCGCCGCCGAGCGTGAGACCGGCGACGCCGGTCGTCGAGTTGATCCCGACGGGTGTCGCCAGGCCGAACGCCTGCGTCTCGTGGTCGAGCTCCCCCAGCGTCGCGCCGCCCTCCACCCACGCCCGCCGCGCCTTCGGATCCACCCGGACCGACTTCATCAGCGACAGGTCGACGACCATTCCGCCGTCACACATCGCGCTACCCGCGATGTTGTGCCCGCCACCCTTGACCGAGAGCAGCAGGCCGTTGTCGGCGGCGAACGTGACCGCGCGCATGACGTCGGCAGTCCCGCGGCAACGGGCGATGAGCGCCGGACGGTGGTCGATCATCGCGTTCCAGATCGTGCGCGCTTCGTCGTAGCCGGGCTCACCGTTGCACACGACGTGGCCCTGCAGCGATCCGCGCAGCGACTCCACCGCGCCGGCGTCCAGCTCCACCTTGCCGCGCTCGAGTGACAGCACCTCAATTGCAGACATGGCCCCCCCCTTCGGTATGTGAATGTGATTAACCACTTCCGGGGGACCGCCATTCCCGACCAGGGAGCCCTGGGGAGAAGGCGCCCGGCGGGAGGGGATGGCCGGTGGGGCCATCGGGATGGCGAGGGGGGCGCGGCTCAGTACCCCACCGTGAACCGCTCGCGGGAGTGGTGCGGGGCCTCGAGCTCGTCGGCCAGGGCGATGGCGTAGTCCTCGAAGGAGATGTGGCTCTTGCCGTCCTCGGCGACGAGGAGCTCGTCGGTGCCGAGGCGGAAGCGGCCGGTGCGCTCGCCGGGTTCGAAGATCGCCGACGGCGACAGGAACGTCCAGTCGAGGCCGTTGTCGCGGATGAGCTCGTTGAGGAAGTGGCGGCCGGCGGTGGCCTCGGGCTTGTAGGCCTCGGGGAAGGCCGGGGTGTCCAGGAGCTGGCCTCCGTCGACGACCTCCAGGCTGCCGGCGCCGCCCACGACGAGGAAGCGGGGGACGGCGGACTTCTTGACGGCGTTGATGAGGATCCTCGGATCGGTGTCGAGGAAGCGCACGGAGGAGACGACGGCGTCGTGGCCGCGCAGCAGGGGCACGAGCCCGTCCGCGTCCCCGACGTCGCCCCGGCGGGCGGTCAGGCCGTCGCGAGGCTCGAGCTTCTCGGGGTGGCGCACGATGCCGGTGACCTGGTGTCCCCGGTTCAGCAGCTCGGCCAGGATCCTGGTGCCGACGCGGCCGCTCGCGCCGATGAGTGCGACCTTCATGGTGTGCTCTCCTTTCGCGTTGGGGCGTCGTTCTCGCCGGTGGGGGGAGGGTCGCCCGCTTCCTGATGGGAAACGGGTGCGGCGCGGGAGGTGTTCCGGCTCGCCGGGACCGGGGCGCCGGCGGCCGGAGGAGTCTCGCTCGCGGCCGGTTCCGGTGCAATATGCGGCCTCGCCGGCTGGTTATCGCGAGTCGCGATGGAGAGAGGCGAGCGAGGACGCTCCTTCCCCGGGAGGGACCTGATGCGCCGGCCGAAGGTACGGCGATGGCTCTTGATCGCGGGCGCCGTGCTGGTGCTGTACACGCTGATCGGCTTCTTCGCCGTGCCGCCGCTGCTGCGCTCGATCCTGGACGGAAAGCTCACGAAGGCGCTCGACCGGAAGACCACGATCGAGAGCGTCTCGGTGAACCCGTTCGTGCTGTCGGTCCGCGTGCGCGGCCTGACGGTGCGCGAGCGGGGGTCCGACGCCGTCTTCTTCTCGCTCGGCCAGCTCTACGCGAACTTCAAGCTGAGCTCGCTCGTCCACCTGGCGCCGGTGGTCAGCGAGCTGCGGCTCGTCGACCCGTACGCCCACCTGGTGCGCGAGAAGGACAAGAGCTACAACTTCTCCGACCTCCTCGCGCCGCCGAAGACCCCGCCCGCCGAGCCCGCGAAGCCGCTGCGCTACGCCCTGGACAACATCCAGCTTTCCGGCGGGCGCATCGAGTTCGACGACCGGCCGATGGACAAGGTTCACAGGATCACGGGGCTCTACCTCGCCCTCCCGTTCATCTCCAACATGCGCGACGACACGAACATCTTCGTCAAGCCGGCGCTGCGCGCGGTGGTCAACGGCACGCCGGTGGACCTGGGAGGGGAGAGCAAGCCGTTCTCCAGGTCGCTCGACACCTCCCTCGCCTTCGAGTTCTCCCGGCTGAACGTGCCCACCTACCTGGCCTACATGCCGGTGCCGCCGCGGGTCAGGGTGCCGTCGGCGCTCCTCGGGGGCAGGCTGAAGCTGACCTTCCGCCAGGAGAAGGGGAAGGTCCCGGAGCTCGCGCTCTCCGGAGAGGCCTCGCTCAGCGACGTCCGCATCACGGACGGGAAGGGCGCGGAGCTGGTGGACGTGCCGCTGCTGCGGGTGCGCATCGCCGAGGCCGAGCTGCTGGCCGGTACCAGCGACCTCGAGAGCGTGCTGGTGCAGAAGCCTCGCGTGTGGGTCGCGCGCGACGCCAAGGGCGCCGTGAACCTCGCGGCGCTCCTCCCGGCCTCCGGTGGAGGGAGCGCGCCGCAGGGGGCCGCGGGCCCCGGCCGGGTGCTGAAGGTGGGCCGGTTCGAGGTGACGGACGGGACCGTGGACGTCTCCGACGCGTCGGTGGCGCCGGCGTTCAAGGCGACGCTGAGCGCGGTCGGGCTCGACGTGCGCGGTTTCAGCACCGCGGCGGGCGCGAAGGCGGCGGTGGAGCTGTCGGCGGCGTCGGACGCGGGGGAGACGCTGAAGGAGACCGGCGAGATGACGTGGTCGCCGATGACGGCGCGCGGCACGCTGGAGCTCGCCGGAGTGCCGCTGCGGCGGTACGCGGCCTACTACGAGGACTCGATCGGCTTCGAGGTCGCGGACGGCGTGTTCGGCATGTCCACCGGGTACACCTGGGACGGCGGCAGCGACGGCTGGACCCTGTCGGGTCTGGCGGCGACTCTGCGCGCGCTGCGCCTGCACCGGCCGGGGGCGAAGGGCGACTTCCTCGCCGTGCCCGAGACGAAGCTGGCGGACTCGACCATCGACCTGCACACCGGGAGCGCGGTGCTCGGCGACCTCGCGCTCTCCGGGGCGCGGCTGGCGGTGACGCGCAGCGCCGCCGGGGAGTGGAACCTCGCCGCGCTCGTGCCGCCGGCACCGGCGCCCCCGAACGCCGCGGCGGCGCCAGCGGCAACGCCGCCGGCCGGACGCGCCGCGCCCGCGTGGACGATCGGGGTGACGCGGCTCGCGCTGGAGCGGGCGACGATCGAGGTGGACGACGCGCTGCCGAAGCAGCCGGTGCACGTCCTCCTGGCGCCGCTCACCCTGACCGGGAGCGACCTGTCGACCGCGCCGGGGAAGCAGGGGCGACTGGAGGTGCGCAGCCGGGTGAACGGGTCGGGGAGAGTGTCGCTGAGCGGCGCCGTCGGGCTCGAGCCGTTCACGGCGAAGCTCGCGACGAAGGTCGAGGGGGTCCCGCTGGTCCCCCTGCAGGGGTACATCACCGACCGCCTTCACCTCGCCGTCAACGACGGCACGGCGTCGGCCGCGGGCACGCTGACGTTCGCCGCCGGGGGGCCGTCGCCGGGTGCGGGATTCACCGGGCAGGCCTCGGTGGACCAGCTGGCGACGGTGGACGCGTACGCCGCCCAGGACCTGGTGAGGTGGACGTCGCTGGCGGCGGACGGCGTGTCGTTCGCCAGCGCGCCGTTCCACCTCGGGATCGACCAGGTGTCGCTGTCCGGCCTGGTCACCGACCTCGTCGTGGAGCGTGACGGCACGCTGAACCTCAAGAAGGTTCTGGGCGCGCCGCAGGGTGCGCCGTCCGCGGCGGCCGCGTCAGGCGGCGCCGAGGAGGCCGTGGCCGTCCCCGAGGCGGTCGTCGGCCCGGAGGCCGCCGCCGCGGCGCCCGCCGCCGTGCCGGCGGCGACGCCGCCGCCCGCCGCGCCGGTGACGGAGGCGGGCACCGGGAGCACGATCCGGATCGGCAAGGTGACGCTCTCCGGCGGGTCGATCGTCTTCGTCGACCACTCGGTCGAGCCCGAGGTGAGGATCGGGACCACCGACCTGGGCGGCTCGGTTTCGGGCCTGACCTCGCTCGCCTCGACCGCCGCCGACGTCGACCTCCACGCCACCCTCAACGGCGTGGCGCCGCTGACGATCACCGGGAAGATCAACCCCCTCGCCGGCGACCTGTTCCTCGACGCCAAGCTGGGGCTGAGCGACTTCAACCTGCTGCCGCTCTCCCCGTACTGCGGCATCTACGCCGGCTACGCCATCGAGAGCGGCAAGCTGGACATGAACCTCGCCTACACGCTGGACCGGCTCCACCTCAAGGCCGCGAACGCAATCGAGCTCGACCAGTTCGACTTCGGCCAGAAGGTCGACAGCCCCAAGGCGATCCACGCGCCCCTGCGCCTCGCGGTCTCGCTGCTGAAGAACCGCGACGGGGTCATCAACATCAACCTGCCGGTGAGCGGCTCTCTCGGCGACCCGAGGTTCAAGCTCGGGCGGATCATCCTCAAGATGATCGGCCACCTGCTCGAGAAGGTGGCCACCTCGCCGTTCTCGCTGCTCGGGAAGCTCTTCGGCGGCGGCCAAGCCCAGCTCGACGCGGTGGCGTTCGCGCCGGGCACCGCGACCCTCGACGCCGCGGCCCAGCACGCCCTCGACACCCTGGCCAAGGCGCTGTACGAGCGCCCGGGCCTCCGCCTGGACATCACCGGGCGGACCGACACCGCGGCCGACACCGAGGGGCTGCGCCAGCTGGGGCTGGAGCGCGCCATCAAGCGGGAGAGGCTCAACGAGATCATCAAGGAAGGCGGCACCGCGCCCTCCCTGGACGCCGTGGTCGTGCCGCCGGCCGAGGTCGACACGTACCTCACCCTCGCGTACAAGCACGGCAAGTTCAAGAAGCCGAGGACCTGGCTCGGGTTCGCCAAGAAAGAGCCCGTGCCCGAGATGAAGAAGCTGCTGCTCGCGAGCTTCACGCCTGGTCCCGACGCCCTGCGCAACCTGGCCTCCGCCCGCGCCGAGGCCGTGCAGAGCTTCCTGCTGGGAACCGGCAAGGTCAAGCCCGACCAGCTCTTCATCGTCGGGGTGCAGGGTGCCGCGACCAGCGTCCGCGACAAGGCCCCGGGCGCCCGCGTCGACCTGTCGCTGAAGTGACGGGCCGGGCCTTGCAGCCCCCCACCCGCGAGGCCTCGAGGGCTTGGCTCCGCCGGGTTTCTCTCCGCCGCGGCCCTGCCACCCTTGGACCGGCAGCGGCCTCTGCCCGCGTCGTGCAGCGCGCCGCGCAGGATCACCACCCCTCCCACGTGCCCGAAGGCCGCGACTGCGCTGGCCTGCCACGCCATGGCAGTGCGGCCCGCGGACCGGGCCCGAAGCCCGGTGCCGTGCTGCGGAGAGCGGGGGTATGATGACCGGAGGCCTTTCAGGTCGTTCAGCAACGGGCCGGAAATCTGTTTGATCGCCATCGAAGCGGGCGTCGCCGCGCGGGTCGCGGGTGGGTGCGCAGCCCGATCCCGCGCGGATGCGCGCCACGTCGAAGGAGGGCTTGCCGAAATGAGCGCAGGGGAGCTGCTGATCCCGGGATCGGAGGCGCTGCGCAGGCGCGGCGGCGGCGAGGTGCGGGCGCTGGGGATCGACCTCGGCACGACGAACTCCACGGTGGCCGAGGCGTGGTGGCGGCCGGGCGAGGCGGAGCCGCTGTCGGTGCGCTGCATCGAGGTCGAGCAGCCCACGGCGGAGGGCAGCTACGTGCACATCCTGTTGCCGTCGGTGGTGGCGATCACCGCCGGGGGTGTGCTGGTGGGCGAGGGGGCCAAGCGGGCCCGGGCGCGGGCCGCCGAGGAGCGCCTCGATCAGGGCAGGAGCCTGTTTTTCGACTGCAAGAACGACATGGGGCTCGCCAGGACCTACCACCGGGCGCCGGAGGGGTTCCGGTCGGCGCCGGAGATCGGCGCCCGGGTGCTGGCGGCGCTGGCCCGGGCCGCGCGCGAGGAGGACGAGACGCCGGCCGCGCGCACGGTGGTGACGGTGCCGGCGTCGTTCCAGGTGGCGCAGCGGCGCGACACCCGGGCGGCGGCGGAAGGCGCCGGGATCGAGGTCGGGCCGGGGGACCTGCTGGACGAGCCCACGGCGGCGTTTTTGGACTGGGTGCTCCGGCACCCTGACGAGCCGCTGGCGGTGGCGTCGCGGCCGGTGAACCTGGTCGTCTTCGACTTCGGCGGGGGGACCTGCGACGTGGCGGTGTTCGCGGTGAGCCCCGGCCAGGGTGACGCGCCCCTCAACGTGAGCCCGCGGGCGGTGTCCCGCTACCACCGGCTCGGCGGCGGCGACGTGGACGCGGCGATCGTCCACGAGGTGCTGATCCCCGAGCTCATGGAGCAGAACGGGATCCCGCTGTTCGGCCTGGGTTTCGAGGACAAGAAGAAGGTGCTGGAGCCGGCGCTGCTGGGGCTGGCCGAAAACCTGAAGATCTCGCTGTGCACGGAGATTGGCAGGCTCGAACGGTTCGGGAAGTACGCGGAGGCCGACAAGGACGCGATCCACGCCCGCTCGCCGGTCACCCACGAGTGCCTGCTGCGCGGCCGCGCGCTCCGGCTCGACCACCCGACGCTCACCGCGGCGAGGTTCGAGCAGGTCCTGGCCCCGTTCCTGGACACGGACCTGCTGTTCGCCCAGGAGGGCGAGTACCGGACGACGTGCTCGATCTTCTCGCCGCTCACCGACGCGCTGGAGCGGAGCGGGCTCGAGCCGGAGCAGGTGGACGTCTGCCTGCTGGTGGGCGGGAGCAGCCTGATCCCGCAGGTGCAGGCCGCCGTCCGCGGCCGGTTTCCCAGCGCCCGGCTGCTCACCTACGAGAGCCGCGACGAGGTGCAGTCGGCGGTGGCGCGGGGCGCGGCGCTCCACGCGCTGAGCCTGGCGCTCGTGGGCCACGGCGCGGTGAAGACGGTGACCCACGAGGCCATCTCGCTGCGCACGGCCTCGCGCCTGCTCGAGCTGGTGCCCGCGGGCGCCGAGCTGCCGTGGCCGGGAGCGCTGCCGGCCCGTCGTGACGGGCTCGCGGTGCCCCGCTCCAGCGCGGCGAAGCCGGTGGAGCTGAGGGTGGAGCTGGTGGCGGGGAGCGGGGAGGACGAGGCGCCTCTGTTCCGGGCGGTGTGGCAGCTGCCCGCTCCGGTGACCAGGGGCGAGCCGCTGGTGGCCGAGCTCCGCATGGACGAGAACCAGATCCTCGAGCTGCGGCTGGCCCTGGCGTCGTCGCCGGGGCAGGTGTTCGAGGCGGTGATCGAGAACCCCCTGACCCACGTGGCCAACCCGCGGCAGGCCAGGCTCGAGCTGGAGGCCATCGAGGAGGCGGTGCGCACCGGGCGGGTGCCGAAGGAGAAGGTGCCGGACGAGCTCGCCAAAGCCGCAAACCTCATGGCGGAGCTGGGCCAGCGGGAGCGGGCGCTGGAGCAGCTCGCCAAGGTGCTGCGGGCGAAGAACCGCCCGGACGCCTGGATCCTGAACCGCATGGCGATGATCGCCGGGGAGCTCGGCGACGCGGCGCGCGAGGAGAAGCTGTACCGCGAGGCGTTCGCGGCGGATCCGCAGTGGAGCGGACCGCTGTTCAACCTGGCGCTGGCGCACCGCAAGCGGGGCCGGCTGGAGGACGCGGCGGCGGTGGTGCGGGAGGCGGTGGAGACCGAAGCGAGGGGGCCGCACCTGGTCCTCGCCGCGCAGATCGCGGATGCCCGCAAGCGCCCGGAGGAGGGGGCGGCGGCGCTCGCGCGGGGCCTCGGGCTGTTCCCGAGCCCAGGGGCGTGCAACGACTGGGAGCTGGCCTGGCTGGTGGCGGGCGCCCAGATGGCCGGCGAGGACGAGATCCTCGACGCCGCCCGCGGGGAGCAGGCGGCGAGGGCGCGGAAGCGGGGCGCCGCGGGCGAACCCGGGGGCGAGCTGCCGCTGCTCGAGGGCGGGCTCGCGCGGACATGAGGACCTGGCTGGTCCCTCGCGCCGAGCTCACCCCGGACCAGCTCCGCGCGGTGGAGCTGGACGCCGGCGAGCACCGCGTCGTCGCCGGGGCGCCGGGGTCGGGGAAGACGCTGGTGCTGCTGCACCGGGCGGCGTACCTCCGCGACCGCGGCAAGGTGACACCGGACCGGTTCCGCATCTTCGTGTTCACCAACGTGCTCCGCGGCTACATCGCCTCGGCGCTGCCGCTCCTCGGCATCCCCGGGACCGCCGTCACTACCTTCGACAAGTGGTGCTGCGACTATTACCGCGAGCACGTCTCCCGGCGGTTGCCGAGGACCGTGGCGGACGGGGAGGGCCTGCCGGACTTCGCCGCCATCCGCGAGGCGGTGCTGGAGGGGACCCGGCCGCAGCTATGGGGCGGTCGGCCGCTCGAGTTCGCCATGGTGGACGAGGGGCAGGACCTGGACGGGACGTGCTTCGGGATCCTCCGCAACGTGGCGCGGCACGTCACCGTGTGCATCGACTTCAAGCAGCAGATCTACGAGGACCGGGCGGACGAGGGCGTGCTGCTGGAGCGGCTGGGGATCCGCCGCCGCAACGTCTCGATCCTGGACGCCTTCCGGTGCTGCCCCTTCGTCGCGGAGCTCGCGGCGGAGTTCATCGCCGGAAAGGAGGAGCGGAGCGCCTACCTCCGGCAGGTGCGCACGGAGCAGGCGGAGCGGGAGCGGCCGCTGCTCTTCGTGGCGCGCAGCGTGGAGGAGGAGCGGGAGCGGCTGGCGTCGGTGCTTCGCACCCGGGCGCTGCGCGGCGAGCGCGTCGGGGTGCTGTTCCCGCGGCGGCGGATGGTGCACGGCTACGCCCGCGACCTGGCCGCGCGGGGCATCGAGGCAGAGGTGTACCCGAACCTGGACTTCGGCAGCGATCGTCCCAAGGTCATGCCGTACCACAGTGCCAAGGGGCTGACGCTGGACACGGTGCTGCTGCCGCGCCTCGTGCCGGAGGGGTTTGTGAGGTTCTCCGCCGAGATGACCGAGCGGCTGCTCTTCGTGGGGCTCACCCGGGCGACGAAGTGGGCGTACCTGAGCACGGTGGCCGCCGGCGACGAGGTTTTCGAGCCGTTGCGGCGCCTGTTGGAGCCCGGGGCCGCCGGCGTGTGCGCGGTGCAGCGGGGCGCCGAGCCGCAGCCCATCTACGCGCCCGCCGCCGAAGAAGGCGACGACGACCTGACCAGCCTGCTGTAGCAGGTCCCGCCCCGCACCATGCAGGGAGCAGCGGCGGCCGCCGCCCGCCCGCCCGCGCACGCTGAAGCGTGCGGCTACGTGGCGCTGCCACTCTCGGACCGCTCACCGCGTGGCCGGCTCGCGCCGATAGTAACGAATGGAGCCCAGGGCTTCAGCCCTGGGTCTGCAGGTGGAGGCCGGCCTCCGGTTCCCGTCCGCCGCTCCCTCGAGGCGGAACGGTGCGGCTACGCGGGATTCGGCGGGGGAGCGAGGGGCTCCAGGGTGACGCGGGGTGACCAGGCGTCGATGATGGTCCGGACGGCGGCATCCAGCTTCCCCTCGTGCTCCGGGCGGCCGATGACCAGGAACGCCACGTGGGGGCTGCGCAGGACGCGGACGAACCGGCTGCCCGTGTGGCGGCGGGCGTCGGCGGCGAGGGCGGCGACGTGCTCGGCGCGGTTGCGGCGGGCGAAGTGCTGGAAGGCCGAGGATCGAGCGTCCCGCTCGCGTAAAGGCCCGCGGCCTCGTCCCAGAAGAGGTGCTTGGAGGAGCCCCGGCGGCCGCGGGGCCGGCTGGCGATCTCGAAGCCGTTGTCGGGGTCGAAGAAGACGACGTCGGTGCCCGCCGCGAGGCGGTGGAGGTCGGCGAAGTACGCCGCGCGGCCGGGGCGGTCGTCGGGCACGACGCGGCCGAACGGGGAGACGCTGGGGAGCAGGTCCGGCCGTTCGATGAGGGAGACGTCCCGGCGCAGTCCTTCGCGGGAGAGGTCGAGGGCGCGGAGGAAGTCGAAGAGCTCCGGGTCGTGGACGCGCCACGCGGGATCGGCCAGGTAGCCGAGCTTGCGGCCGTCCCTCGGGTCGGGGTCGTCGGGGGTCATCATCCAGCAGGCGGTGACCGTCAGCCCGGCGCCGGCCAGGGTGCGCAGCAGGCCGTACTTGATGTAGTCGTCGACGTCGCCGAAGTACTGGTGCTTCAAGGTGCAGGTTCTCCTTCAGCCGAGGATGGCGAGGCGCCGGGACAGCGTCAAGCCGTCGCACCCGGCGGGGTGAATCCCGTGTTGCTCCTGCGGTCGCGGAGGCCAGCCGCCGACCTTCCGGCCGCTGCTTCGTCGGGCGCATCTTCAGGGTGCGTCTCGCCGCCCGCCCGCGCACCCTGAAGGGTGCGGCTACGTGGGGTTGCTGCGCGGCGGCGATGCCACCCGCGGACCGTCCAAGACCCGGGCGGTTGGCTCCGCGGCAAACGAATGTAGCCCAGGTCTTTAGACCTGGGTTTGCAGATCGGAGCGACGACCGCCTATCCGCTCGCGCACCCGGCGAGCTGAATCCCGCGGTGATTCTGCGAGCGCGGAGGCCAGCCTCCAGCCCCCCGCCCGCTCCGGGTCCGGCGGGCCGCCAGGCCGCGTCTCGCCGCCCGCCCGCGCACCCTGAAGGGTGCGGCTACGTGGGGTTGCTGCGCGGCGGCGATGCCACCCGCGGACCGTCCAAGACCCGGGCGGTTGGCTCCGCGGCAAACGAATGTAGCCCAGGTCTTTAGACCTGGGTTCGCAGATCGGAGCGACGACCGGCTGTCCGCTCGCGTACTCGGGGCGGTGGGTCAGGAGGGAGCGGTGAGGGCGGCGACGAGGTCGGTGTGGCGGGAGGGCTCGAAGTCGGTCCTGGCGCGCCACAGGGCGACGCCGTCGGGGAGGCGCAGGTAGACGCCGCGCACGGCGCCCAGGGTCTTCGCGGTGTCGCGGGGCCAGGCGAGGTCGGCGGCGATGGCCTCGAGGTCGCGGTCCCGGCCGGCGAGGCGGTCGTGCCAGCGGCGCAGGTGGCCGGGCGCGGCGAGGAAGTCGCGCTTGCGGCCGTTGCAGGAGCGGTGGGCGATGACGAGGTTGTCGATGCGGTCGTCGGGGTGGCGCGACCAGGGCAGGAAGTGGTCGACCTCGGCGGTGGCGCGCAGGGCGCCGTCGCAGTAGAAGCAGCGGTCGCCCTGGAGGCCGGCGAGCCGGTCGCGGACGGGAGCGAGGGAGACGCGGCTGGCGCCGAAGAGGAACTCCTCCAACCGCGCGACCTCGAGGTCGTTGAGCCGCCCCACCATGGAGGCCCACTTCTGCTGGATGAGGGGGCGCAGCAGGGGGGACAGGCGCACCAGGTGCTGGGCCGCGGATCCGGTGAAGGTGATGCGGTTGTCGAAGGCGCGGGAGTCCGCCCACGTGCTCCGGCGAATGTCGTCGCTCCAGGCGATCTCGTAGATGAACGGATCGTGCCGGCTGCCGAACCTCTGGACCTTGGGGAGCGGCATGAGCACCAGGGTCCACTCCACGTCCCGCACGAGCCCGGCGAACTCCCTTGGCGAGGCGGCGCGGGCACGGGCGAGGGAGCAGCCGGGATCGGGGGCATGGCGGTGGCGAAAGGCGTGGATGCGGCTGAGAATGACGGCGTCCCGCCCCGAGTTCTGCCGCAGCACCAGCCCCGAGGCGGCGTCGAAGGGACTCGTCTGCGGCCAGTAGAGCTCGATGACCTTGTGGGCGAGCTGGGTGGTAGTGACCATGGGTGGCGGGTCGCCGCGGCGGTCGGTGTGCTCGAGGCACAGGTCCATGAGACCCAGCAGCACCGCGAACTTGTAGGTGGCGCTGAAGGAGCCCTCCTCGAGGAGGGCCAGGAGCCGCTCGGCGAAGCGGACGGCCTCGCGGTCGTCGCGGCTCACGTTTCGTCCAGCCGGTAGACGCGTTTGTGCGGGACGGCGCCGCGGACGCCGCCGCGGGGGTTGGGGACGTCGCCCGAGAAGCGTGGGATGACGTGGAGGTGGAGGTGCATGACGGTCTGGCCGGCGGCCTCGCCGGAGTTGAAGCCGACGTTGTAGCCGTCGGGGGTCGGGCCGGGCCGCGCCTCGATGACGGCGACGGCGCCGGTGACGGCGCGGGTCAGGGCGACGCGCTCGGCGTCGGTGGCCTCGAACCAGGTCGGGACGTGGCGGCGCGGGATCAGGAGGATGTGGCCGGGGCTCGCCGGGAAGCGGTCGTAGAAGGCGATGACGAGGTCGTTCTCGAAGAGGCGCTCCTCCTCCGGGACGTGGCAGAACGGGCAGTCCATGGGGCGATGGTAGACGAAGCCCTCCTGTTTTCTCGCAGAGCCCGCGGCCGTCGAGCACGTGCCGTGCCGGAGCGGCGGCTTCCCCGTCGGCTCCAGGGACGGCGGGCTGGTGCGCTTCCACGCCAACGGCCGGCTGGAGAGCTGCGTGCTGTCGAAGAAGATCACCCGGGACGGCTACGAATACGCGGCCGGCACGAGGGTGGTGTTCGACGACGAGGGCCGCATCAACCGCGCCGCCAGGGGCGTGCAGGAGTCCGGAGCCTCAGACCGGAGCGCCCGTCGGGCGGACCGGGGGCCGGGTGCTCGCCTCGCGGATCGCGTTCTCGACGCGGGCCATGAGATGCACGAAGCGGGGGGTTCCGGCGAGCGGGCCCGCGATGACGGGGACGCCGAGCCAGAACAGCCGGCCGTCGCGCTTGGCGAGGCACCCCTCGAGGAGATCCAGGGCGGCGTCGGGCTCGCCGAGGCCGGCGTGGACGAGGGCGACGAAGAAGTCCGGAACGACGTCGCCGCGCTCGCGCCGCGCGGTGATGCCCTCCAGGATCGCCCGGGCGGCTGCCGTCTCGCCGCCGCGGGAGAGCGCCATGGCGAAGTAGGAGAGCGAGATGGCGTCGGGGGCGAGGTCCACGGCGTGCCGGAAGGCGGCGGCGGCGCGCTCGTACCGCTCCTCGGCCAGAGCGGTCCAGCCGGTGAGGTAGTGGGCGTGGATGCACTCCGGGTACATGTCGAGGGTGGTCCCGGCGCGCGCCTGGGCGACGGCCACATCGCCGCCGAAGAGGGCAAGCCAGCCGGCGGAGAAGTTGGAGTTCATGGAGAGGGGGTCGAGGTCGAGGACGAGACGCGCGAGCTCCCGGGCGCGCTCGCGCCCGCTCCGATCGCCGGAGACCGAGAGGAAGAGGGCGTTGAGGGAATGGACGATGGCGCTCGAGGGGCTCAGGACGGATGCCTGCGCCATCTCCTCGGCGCAGGCCGCGGTGTTCCAGTCGAGGAGCCACTCCATGGAGCCGAGGACGGCGTGGGACTCACCGTCGGAGGGGTCGAGCTCGACGGCGCGGGCGGCGGCCTCCTTGGCGCAGGGGTAGGCAACGTCCACCGGCATGTGGCCCCAGTAGCCGAGGACGGAGAAGGCGTGCGCCAGGAGGGCGTAGGCCGGCGCGCAGGTGGGGTCGGCGCTGAGGGCCTCCTGGATGTAGCGGTAGCCTTTGTCGAGGCCGTCGGGGGTCCAGCGAAGGGTGTGGTAGCGCGCCTTGAGGTACGCGAGGTGGGCCTCGGGGTTGACCTCGCGTGGACGGGTCAGGCGGGCGTCCTCCTCCGGGGTGAGGGCGGCCCGGACGGCCCTGGCGACGTCCCGCGCCACCCGGCCCTGGGCCTGCAGCACGTCCTTGATCTCGCAGATGTAGGTGTCGGCCCAGAGGTGGCACTCCGGCGCGGTCTGGATGAGCTGGGCGTTGATGCGGACGGTGTCGCCCGAGTGGAGCGCGGATCCCTCGAGCACGGCGTTGACGTGGAGGCGCCGCGCGACCTCGTCGAGGGTGCTGTCGCGGTGCGCGAGGGCGAGGGTGGAGAAGCGCGAGATCACGCGCAAGCCGCCGATCCTGGCGAGCTCTGTGGTGATGGCGTCGGATATGCCCGCGGCGAAGTAGTCGTACTCGGGGCTGCCGTTGAGGTTTTCGAAGTCGAGGACGGCGATGCGGTGGCCGGTGGCGTTCTCGAGGGGCGTGACTTCGGCGATGAGGCGGTAGCCGCGCTTGGGGATGGTCTGGATGAGGTGAGGGTTCCCGACGTCATCGCCGAGGACGCGGCGCAGCTCCGCCATGGTGCGGCTGAGGATGGAGTCGCTGACGAAGCGGCCCGCCCACAGGCGGTCGAGGATCTCGTCCTTGGACACGACGTCGCCGGGGCGCTCGGCGAGGAGGACGAGGAGGTCGGTGAGGAGGGGGCGCAGGCGCACCTCCTCGCGGCCGTTGGTGGCGCGGCACGCACTGGGATCGACGACCCATTCCGCCACGCGGAACGGTGCCGGCGAAGCGCCGGGCCCGCTTGATGCCATACCTAGAGTGTCGACTCGGGGTACAGCGGAGTCAAGCGGGCCCGGGTGCGGCCGCTACCCGCTACTCGTTCACCTTCTGGACGCGGACGACGAAGGGCATCGGCGCGTAGGGGTCGCCGGTGGGCCCGCAGGCGGCCTCGATGACGATCTGCATGCCGTCGATCTCGCCGCCGTTGCCGTGGCCGACGAACTTGAGGTTCCCGGCAAAGCCGACGAAGTCGAGCGACCCGCTGTACGTGCCGGCCCAGGTGCCGCCGAGCCACTCGGCCTCGAAGGTGCCCCAGCAGGGACCGTCCCATACCTTGTTGAGGTTGCAGTTGCCGAGGTTCTGGACGACCGCGGGCACCCAGGGCGCCGCGGGACCGCTCACGGCGTCCATGGACATGACGCCGACGTGGTCCCTCCAGACCACGCGCCGGGTCTCGGGCGTGCACAGCGGGAACGTGCCGGGGGGCGTGGGCTCGCCGCCGATGCACGTCACCCGGCCGGGGTCCAGCAGCCCGATGTAGAGGTTGCCCGTAGCCAGACGGGCATTGGGGTTGGCGGCGTGGGCCGCCGCGGCGAGGCCCCCGGCGACGGCGACGGCGAGGGCAACCAGCACTGTGGTCCTTCTCATGGTCCCGATCCTCCCTGGGACCACGATGCGGCCGCGGGAGGGCGAAGTCCTTACGGGCGGGCGACGTTCCCCCTACGCCGCGCCTACGCCCGCGGCGCACGGAGCGCACGGGGGCGGCCGGCGCGCTACGGCTGCGGCTTCACGCCCAGGTAGGAGCCGGCGGCGGCGAGCGTGTTCCACACGTCGTCGTTGCTCCTGGCGAAGGACCTCGCGAAGAGCTCCTCGGCCCGCGCGCGGTCGCCGTGGAGGTTGGTCCAGGCGCCGATCTCGGCGAGGGAGCCGGCGTCGTTCGGGTCGAGGGCGAGGACCCGGTCGAACGCCGCCGTCGCCAGCTCCCACTGGCCGGCCTCGACGTAGAGCCGTCCG
Organism: uncultured Acidobacteriota bacterium; assembly: GCA_963751245.1. Lineage (GTDB taxonomy): Bacteria > Acidobacteriota > Thermoanaerobaculia > Thermoanaerobaculales > Thermoanaerobaculaceae > CAVVTR01. The sequence goes on from CAVVTR010000011.1 coordinate 28,822, forward strand.
ATGCGGAGCCAGTCGCTCGCCTTGGGCTTGGCGGAGGTGACCTGGTCCAGGATCTGCTGGGCGCGGCCGCGGTCGCCGCCGAGGTACCAGGTGCGGGCCACGGCGATGTTCTCCCAGCTCCCGCGGCCGGCCTGTCCGCGGGCGGCCTCGAGCAGCGCGGCGGCGGCGGCGGCGGGGGGCTTGTCCCGGTACAGCTCCGGCGAGGACTTCGGGGCGGAGGCTGCGAGACCCACCACGATCCCCGAGACGAACACCACGGCCACTCCGGCGGCGTGGATCGGTTTCATCGGCGTGCTCTCCCTTCGGATGCTCAGGGCCAACTCTAGATCCGGGCCCGGCCGGCTTCAAGGGCCTCGGGGTCAGGCGGAGGGCGGACCCTCCGGCGCCGGCCCGGCGGAGCCGACGGTGCCGAGGCGGAAGCCGGCGCGGCCGGAGCGCTTGACCTCGTAGAGGAGCTCGTCGGCGGCGGCGAGGACGGCGACGGCGTCGCGGGGGGCCCCGGGGAGGACGGTGACGCCGCCGCAGGAGACGGTCACCTCGACGCTGCGGCCGCCCTCGGTGCAGGTCTCGGCCAACACGCCGACGCGTCTCGCCACGGTCTCGACGGCCTCGTGGTCGGCGCCGGGGAGGACGAGGAGGAACTCGTCCCCGCCGTAGCGCCCGGCGACGTCGCCTTCGCGCAGGCTGGAGGCGATGCGGCGGGCCATCAGGCAGAGGACCCGGTCCCCGGCCGCGTGGCCCAGGGTGTCGTTGGTGGTCTTGAAGTTGTCCAGGTCGACGACCAGGCAGCCGAGCCTGCGGCCGCCCCGGGCCAGCTCGGTGCGCAGCCGCTCCACCACGGCGCGGCGGTTGGGCAGCCCGGTGAGGGCGTCGTGGGAGGCGAGCCGCTCGAGCGCCTCGTTGGCCTGCTGCAGCTCGTCGGTGCGGGTGGCGACCACGCGCTCGAGCTCGTCGGCGCGGCGGCGCAGGACGTGGACGCGCAGGCGGTGGGTGCCGGCGGCGCCGAGGACGAGGAAGGCCAGGGCGCCGCCCTGGAACCAGGCGGTCCGCCACAGCGGCGGGACCACCCGCACGGGCAGCCGGATCGTCTCGCCGGGCCGTCCGCCGTCGCCGAGGGCCTGGATGACGAGGGTGTGCTCGCCGGCGGGGAGGTTGGTGTAGCGGAGCTCGGGGGAGCGGCGCGGCGGCAGCCAGTCGTCCTCGAGCCCCTCGAGACGCGCGCGGTAGGCGACCTGGCTGCGGTCCCGGTAGGTGAGGAGGGCGACGCGGAAGGTGACCGCGCGCTCGCTCCAGGCGAGGTCGAGCCGGTGAGGGAAGTCCACCCTCCGCTGGGGCAGCTCGGCGGCCTCGACCACCACGCGCGGGGGCGTGGTGGTGATGGGGCGGTGCGAGGGATCGTAGCGGGTCAGGCCGCTCACGGTGCCCAGCCAGACCTCGCCGCCTTGCCCGGCGTGGAAGGCGAACTGGTTGGTCTCGAGCCCCGCGAGCCCGTCCTCCGTGCTGAACGGCCGGATGCGGCCGTCGGGGAGGATGCGGAACACGCCGCGCTCCGCCCCCGCCCAGATGGCGCCCTCGCGGTCCTGGCCGAGGAAGAACACCTGCCGGGCGGTGAAGCCGTCGGCGCGGCCGAGCTTGCGCCAGGTGCCGTTGGTGTCGCGGACCGCCAGGCCGCCCTCGTTGCCCACCCACAGGCGGCCGAGGGAGTCCTCGAAGATGTCGGCGAGGTCCGGGGGCAGGGGAGGGCCGGGCAGCCGGCGCACGGTGCGGCCGTCGCAGGCGAGCATGTCGGAGGCCGCGCTGACCCACACGCCGCCGGCGCGCCGCGGGGCGGCGGAGCGGCAGCGCTGCAGGGGTGTGCCGTCGTCGCTCGTGCTCCAGGTGGTCCAGCGCCCGCGCCGGTCGCGCATCGCCAGGGGGTGCTCGGAGTCCTGGCCCGAGAACCACATCCTGCCCTCGGAGTCCATGGCCATGCCGTGCGTGGTGCGGGGCAGCGGCCAGGACGGGTCCGGCGGGTCGAAGCGCGCGTGCCCGGGCCGGCGCAGCTGGTAGGTGGTCTCGGTGTACGCCCAGTCCTCGCCGTCGGGTGTGGTGACGACCTTCCACACCTGCGGGTCCACCAGGCCCGTCGCGGTGGTGACGGCCTCGGCCACGCCGTAGGGCGGGCTGGAGCGGTAGACCACTGCGCCGTCCAGGGTGCCCACCCACAGGGTGCCCGGGCGGGGGCCCTGGGTGATCCCGAAGATGCACGCGCTGGGGAAGGAGCCGTCGGTGCCGTGGAGGGTCGCGGCCTCGCTGCGCAGGCGCGCGAGGCCGCCGATGTCGGTGGCGACCCAGAGGTTGCCCTCGTCGTCCTCGAGGGTGTCGTTGACGATCTGCGAGGGCAGCCCCTGCTCGGTGCTGATGCGCTCGAAGCTCCGCTGCGAGGGGGGGCGGCGCAGGAGGCCGGCGTCCTGGGAGGACACGTAGAGGGTCCCCGAGCGGCCCACCGAGAGCCGGTAGACGTTCCGGCTGGGCAGCTCGGACGGGGCCAGGCGCCGCCAGCCCGCGTCGTCGTGCAGGAAGAGCCCGTCGCCCGAGGTGCCGATCCACAACCCCTCGCCGGTGAGGGCGCCGGCGCGCAGCAGGTCTCCGGCCACCGCCGGACCCTCCACCCGCCGCGCGGGCAGGTCGGGGGCGACACGGAAGAGCCCGTGGTCGGTGACGGCCAGCATCCCCTCGCCGTCGGCGAGGAGGTCGTAGACGAGGGGCTCCGGCGGGCCCGCGGAGACCAGGCGCGGGCCGTCCTTCGCGAGGAGGACGACGCCGCGGTCGGTGCCCGCCCAGATCGCGCCGGAGGCGTCCTGGGCCAGGGCCCGGGTGCGCGCGCCGCCGGGAAAGCCCAGGTCCACCGGCTGCAGGCGGTGGCCGCGCCACACGGCCACTCCCCTGGTGGTGGCGACCCAGAGCGTGCCGGAGCGGTCGACCAGGACCTCCTGGACGCGGTTGGAGGGCAGCCCGTCCTCGACCTCGAGGGTGGTGAACGTGTCGCCGTTGTAGCGGGCCAGGCCGCCGCCCCAGGTGCCCACCCAGATGTAGCCGTCGGCGTCCTGGGCGAGGGTGACGGCCTGCGACTGGGGCAGCCCCTGGGCGAGGCCGAGGGCCTCGAAGGAGAGCACCTCGCCCGACGCCGTGGAGGTGATCAGGGCGGTGAGCAGGAGAGCGGAGTAGCGGAGCGCTGCGGTCCCGGGCCTCATGAGTGCTGGCGGAGATCATACATGAACGAGCGGCCCGCGTCGCGCCGTCTCCGGTCGGCGGGGGAAGATGCGATGACCGTGGAGAAATGCAGCGTGCAGTCGAGCCGGCCGCCGGCGCGGAGGGAAACCCCGGCGCGCCCGGTTCGTAGGGTGCTTTGAAGAACGGTGCTCGAGACCCTCGGGCGGGAGGTTCGGATGCGGACGAGGACGGTGGCGGCGGCGGTGCTGGCGGTGGCGGCGGGGCTCGGGGCGGCGGCGGCTCAGGGCCCGCCGCGGCCGGCGCTGAAGCTGTGGCTGGAGGGGAACGCCGGGCCCTGGGGGCCGGACAACCCGTTCTTCGCGACCCGGACGGCGGAGGCGAAGGAGCTCCTGGTCCACCTGAACCGGCGGCCTTCCACGGCGGCCGAGGTCCAGGCGGCGTTCGCTGAGCGGCCGGCGGTGGCCGGGAGCCTGGCCGCGCTGGAGCGGGCCGCGCTGGTGCGGGCGCGGCAACGCGGGGACGGCGCCGTGGAGTACCTGCCCACGGTCGCGATCCTCACCGCGGCGGACCAGGCCGCGCTGGAGCCGGTGCTGCGCGCCGCCGCGGACGCCTACGCCGCGAGGGTGCAGGCCCGGCTGGAGGAGCTCGATGCGGTGCTGGCGGAGGCGGGGCTCGGCGCCGGCAGGCGGCTCCCGGTGTACATGGCGTTCGTGCGCGACGCCTGCTTCTACGAGCTCATGGACGCGCGCGGGCTGTTCCCGACGGCGAAGGCCGCCTGTCCCGTCGGAGGCGAGGGCAACGTGTACGGCGCCGAGGACTACGAGCCTCTCGCGGGGCTGGCGGTGTACGGGCTGACCCACGCACAGACGGGGCGCACGTCCGTGGTGCTGATCTACCCGTTCGGCCTCGAGCAGGCGAAGCTCCTCCGCGGGTGGGGCTACGCAGCGGAGTGGGACGCCAAGGGGGACATCGCCAGGCTGCTCGACGCCTGCCGCGAGCGGCCAGCGGGCGAGGAGGCGCTGGCGGCCGCCGTGGCGGGCAGCCCGGCGGCGGCCCACGTGGGCGGGATGCTCGCCATGCTGGAGGAGGCGGGCGCGGTGTCCCGCCGCGGGGACCGCTGGACGGCGACCCCGGCCCGGCTGACGCGGGCGACGCTGGCGAGGCTGTGCGCCCTCGCCGACGACGCGGCGGAGCCCGTGATCGGCGCGGTGAACGGGCCGGCGTTCGAGGCGGCGTGGCAGGCCTCGGCGGCGGGGCGCAACGGCGTGAGCCTGCCGGAGTTCCGCGAGGCGGTGGCGTGGCGGACGATCTGGGCCACGGGCGGCCTGCTGGCGGCGCGCGGGGTGTTCCCGCCGCCGTCGGGACCCGGCCCGGGGCTCACCGTGTTCGACGTCGAGCGCTGAGGAGGGGCGGTCCCGCTGCTACCCGGGCGGCGCGTGGAGGACGAACTCGGTGAAGAGGACCCGGGACGGTTTGCCGGTGGACGTGGCGAACAGCCCCAGGTCGCCGGGGCCGATGCCGGCATCGCCGATCTCGGCGGCGCGGTCCCCGTTGACGTAGAAGGTGGCCCGCTCGCCGCGCAGGGACACGCGAAGCCGGTTGGGCTCGCCGTGGGTCCGGACCTTGGGGAACGGCCGGGGCTGGGGGCGGTACTTCAGCACCGGTCCCTCGTAGCGGGCGACGCCGAAGACGATCTGCCCGTCACCGGTGACGCCGGCCTGGATGAAGGAGTCCCCGGTGGATCGGAGCACGAGGCCGAAGCGGATGTCCGGGTCGCCGGCGGTGGGCTGCGCGGTGACCTCCACGTCGCCGTCGTCCACCTCCCGCCCCTGCAGCAGACCCTTGGTGATCATGTTGGTGTCGTTGTTGACGATCTCGTAGGCGTCGCCGGTGTAGTCGGTGACGTAGTACTCGTCGTGCTCCCGCTCCCAGCCGGTGGCCGGGTCGGAGAAGGTGTCGTAGAGGATCACCTTCCCCATCGTGTTCCCTCCGGCGGAGCCCGACTCCGCCGGCATCGGCTCGTTGGTCGCCGGGCCCCCGCAGGCGACGGCGAGGACCGCCGCCACGGCCAGCGCAACGCCCGCGAAACCTCTCGGTGCTCTCATGGTGCCCCCCCCGCAGCGTAGATGACTGGACTGAGACCAGAGTACACCTTTCAACCAGGAACGGCGCTCGAAGAATTCTCCCGTCCCCCGCCCGCCGCCTTGCCCGGCGGACCGCCAGGCCGCTTGTCGCTGCCCCCCTGGGCTCCGCGAGGCGGGAGGGTGCGGCCAGGCTCCTCCCACACCGGAGGCGCCGCGGCTGCGATCGACCCACGCAGGGGTGTCGCGGCGGCAGCGAGCTTCGGGGCGACAGGAGCGGCGGCGAGCGAGGGTCAGGGGCCCCAGGTGGCGTAGAGCGCGAGGTAGGCGACGGTGTGGTGGGCGCCGGCGACGCTGGCGCCGCCGGAGAACAGGAGGCTGAGGATGCGTGTGAGGGCGAGCTGGCCGCCGGCGTTGACGATGGTGGTGCCGGGGGCGTCGCCGGCGGTGCGCCCCTGGGTGAACACCTCGCCGCCGAGAAGGAGCGCCGGGGTGAGCTGGCGCTCGAGGAGCCACCCCGCGAAGGCGGAGTCGCGGGCGCCCGGGGCGCCGTTGAGGGTGACGCCGCCGCCGCCGTAGCTTGTCCATGCGCCCCAGCTCTTCTGCACCCAGACGGGCAGCTGGAGCACCGGCCGCCCATTGCCGAGGCCGCGCCGCGCCGAACCGGTGGGCAGGGACAGCATGGGGAAGATGCCCACCTCGGGCCGGCGGCCGGTCTCGGTGACGAAGCGGACCTTGAGGCCCATGGTGACGTCGCCGAAGCCGGCGGCGGCGGGCCCCCCGGCGGGCGAGGAAAACGCAACGGGCACGATGAGGTGCGCCATGAAGCCGGGAGCGAAGCCGTAGTTGAGCTCCACCGCCGGCCCCTGGCCGGTTCGGTCGCCGGCGGCGTCGTCGAGAATGCCGAAGAGGTAGGCCTCCCAGTGCCGGTAGGGCACGGGCTCGGGGTCGTCGGTGAGGAACGGCGGCCCCGCCAGTGCCGCGGTTGCCAGCAGGAGCGCGGCCGGCACGGTCAGGAGGGCGAAGCGGTGCCGCGGCGCGGTCACGGTACCGCCGGGCCCGGGGATGCGGGGCGTGTCATACCCGGGGCAACGCGGGCGGCCGCGGCGGTGTTTCAGCCCGGCCGGCCCGGTCAGCCGTTGATGGCCTTCATACCCTGGGCGTGGTAGCGCTCGCCCGCCGCGGCGCCAAGGGGGAACGCCTCGTCGAGGCGCCTCAGCTCCGCCTCGGTGAGGGTGACGTCCAGGGCGCCCAGGTTCTCCTCGAGGTAGCGCACGTGCCTGGTGCCCGGGATGGGAACGATGTCGTCGCCGCGGCCGAGCACCCAGGCGAGGGCCACCTGGGCCGCCGAGCAGCCCCGCTCGCGGGCCACGTCGTGCACGGCCCCGGCGAGGCGCTGGTTGCGCTGGAAGTTCTCTCCGGCGAAGCGAGGGTGGTGGCGCCGCCAGTCGTCCTCGGGGAAGTCGTCGGGGCTGGTGAACCGTCCGGTGAGAAAGCCGCGCCCGAGGGGGCTGTAGGCGACGAAGCCGACGCCGAGCTCGCGGCAGGCGGCGAGGATGCCGCCCTCGGCGTCCCGGCTCCACAGGGAGTACTCCGTCTGGAGGGCGGTGATCGGGTGCACGGCGCAGGCGCGGCGGATGGTGTCCGGCGCGGCCTCGGACAACCCCAGGAAGCGGACCTTGCCCTCGTCGACGAGGCGGGACATGGCGCCGACGGTGTCCTCGATGGGGGTCTTCGGATCGACGCGGTGCTGGTAGTAGAGGTCGATGACGTCCACGCCGAGCCGCTGCAGGCTGGCCTCGCAGGCCGCGCGCACGTACTCGGGGCGGCCGTCGATGCCGGCGAACTCGCCGTTGGGGCCGCGCACGTTGCCGAACTTGGTGGCGAGGACGACCTCGTCGCGGCGCCCCCGCAACGCGCGTCCGAGGAGCTCCTCGTTGCGCCCGCTGCCGTACATGTCGGCGGTGTCGAGGAAGCGGACCCCGAGGTCGAGGGCGCGGTGGATGGTGGCGACCGACTCGGCGTCGTCGGTGGGGCCGTAGAACTCGGACATGCCCATGCACCCGAGCCCGAGAGCAGAGACGGGCAGGCGGCCGCCCAGTGTGCGTGTCTTCATCGTGTGCCTCCCAGTGATCGCCCGAGGGCCCGGCGGGCGGGCCCGGCGCTCCGAGTGCTGCAACGGGAGGGAGGGTGGGGGTTAGTCCCGCCGTGCGCCCGTCCGGCGTAGGATGGGCGGCGGAGGCGGGTATGCGAGAGGCCGTGAGGGTGGTGCTGTGCGGGAGTCTGCTGGCGGTCGCGGTCGCGGCCGGCGCGCAGGAGGCGCCTGCGGCCCCGACCCCCGAGCCGCAGGCGGCGTCGGCCACGGAGCGTGGCGTGGCCCTCCTCAGGGCGGGGAGGGCGGCGGAGGCCAAGATCCTGCTCGGCAAAGCGGTGGCGCTGGACCCCGACGACGCGGAGGCGCACGCGAGCCTCGGGCTGCTGCTGCTCGACCGGGAGCACGACGCCGACCGGGCGGTGGAGCACCTGGAGCGGGCCGTGAAGCTCGCCCCCGCGACGGCGAGGTACCACCAGTGGCTGGGCCTGGCCTACATGGGCCAGGCGGGCGCGGCGTCGGAATCCGGGACCGCGCGCCTCGTCAAGGCTGCGGGGGCGGAGCTCGAAAAGGCGGTGGCGCTGGCGCCGGCCGACGCGGACGGTCGCATGGCGCTGCTGCAGTACTACCTGGCCGTGCCGGCCTCTCTCGGGGGCAGCGTCGCCAAGGCCCGCGAGCAGGCGCTGTCGATGACCTCCGCCGACCCGTACCAGGGGCTGCTGGCGCAGGCCGCGGTGGCCGGACACGAGGAGGACACGGCCCGCCAGGAGCAGCTGTACCGGACGGCCATCGCCGTGGCACCGGGCAGGGGGGACGCCTACAACCAGCTCGGCTACCTGCTCCTCAAGGAGAAGCGGCGGGAGGAGGCGGTGGCGGCGTTCCGCCGCTACGTGGCGGCGGAGCCGGAGGCGGCCAACTCCCACGACAGCCTCGGCGAGGGGCTGCTGGCGGCGGGGAATGTGGACGGGGCGATCGCCGAGTACCGCAAGGCGCTGGCGATCGACGGGGAGTTCAGCTCCTCGTACCTGGGGCTGGCCAACTGCTTCGGAAAGAAGGGCGACCGGGCGCAGGAGCTCGGGGCGCTCAAGCGGTTTCTCTCGGTGGCACCCTACGGGCGCCAGGCCGACCAGGTGAGGGACCGGATCCAGGCCCTCGGCGCCGGTCGCTGAAGCGCACCCCGGGGGGACCCGCGGGACCGGGCGGCGCTCTTCTGTTATACTGAGACAACATCTCATAAGGGAGACTGCCACCCGGGGATGGTCCGCGGGGGGCGGGACCCGCGGGGAGCTGCCCGGTGCGCCGGGCGGCGAAAGGAAGCGTCGAGCGATGAGAAGAGCTCTCTCGGTGGGTGTGCTGGTCCTGGTGGCGTGCGCGGCGAGCTCGTCGGCACAAGAGATGAAACCCATGAAGTACCACGGCGCGTGGTTCGCCGTGGAGCACGTCAAGTACCACGCGGGGCAGATGATGAAGGCGGCGGAGATCATCCGCAAGTACTTCGAGCCGGCGGCGAAGGAGGCCGGAACGCCGATGCCCGAGCTCGTGCTGCAGTACGCCACCGGGCCGTGGGACATGACCTACGTCTGGCGGCTCAAGGAGGGCCCCGCTGCGTTGGAGTGGCACTTCAGCCCGGATGACATCAAGTGGATGGCGGCCCTGAACAAGGTCGCCGGAGGGCCGGAGAAGGCGCAGAAGGTGCTGTCCGACTACGAGGGCACGGTCGCCAAGGCGAGCCGTGAGCTGGCGCACTCGTGGGGCGACATGAACATGAAGGGCATGGAGAAGCAGTGAGCCGGCGGGGCGGGGGAACGTCCCGGCGCCCCGGCATCGCGTGACGCCTCCGCCTCGAGCGCCTGTGAGCGGAAGAGAAAAGGCCGGCGGGAGCCGGGTGCTGCCTTCGGCTCCCGCCGGATTGGTTGCCGCGTCCGCGTGCTCAGCCGCGGGCGCAGGATGTCAGTTCACGCCCCGCGGCCACGTGGGCAGGGGGTGGTGGTAGACCGGATACGGCGGCCGCTTGTAGGTCTTCGGCGGGTTCTTGTCGAGCAGACTCGAGCGCGACCTGGACCGCCCGCTCGAGCTGCGGGTCGTGGCCCTCGCGCACGAGCTTCGGGTCCTGCTCGACCTCGACGTCGGGCGCGATGCCGTGGCCCTCGACCTCCCACTGGCCGTCGAGGCCGTAGATGGCCCAGCGCGGCGCCGTGACCTGCCGCCGTCCATCAGCGGCGGGTAGCCGCCGATCCCGACGAGGCCGCCCCAGGTCCGCATGCCGACCAGCGGCCCGACGCTTCGCCTTGCGGAAGTACCAGGGCATGGCGTCGCCGCCGGAGCCGGCGAACTGGTTGATGACCATGCGCCTTCGGCCCGTAGATGGACTCGACCGGCTCCGTGTAGGTCGTCGCCCTCGCGGGTCTCGACGCGGCTCATCGCCGGGCGGCGCAGGTTGTCGACCACGTAGTCGGCGAGCTGGCCGCCGTGGTTGAAGCGCTCGTCGATGACGGCGCCCTCCTTGCCGACCTGGGCGAAGTAGTAGCGGTTGAAGTTCGTGAAGCCGCCGCCCGCCGTGTCGGGCAGGTAGACGTAGGCGAGCTGCCGCCGCTCAGCTGGTCCACCTTGCGGCGGTTGGCCTCGATCCAGTCGAGGTTGCGCAGCGCGTGGTCGCTCGCGACCGGAACGACGGTGACCTCGCGGGAGCCCGCGCCGTCGGGGTTCGGGCCGACCTTGAGCACCGTCTGCTTGCCCGCGGTCTCCTGGAAGAAGCTGTACAGGTTGTCGGCCGCGTGCAGCTCACGGCCGTTGACCGCCAGCAGGTACTCGCCCGCCTTGACGTTCACGCCGGGCTGGGTGAGCGGCGCCTGCAGGTCGGGGTTCCAGTTCTCGCCGTCGAAGATGCGGGCGAAGCGGTAGCGCCCGTTGGCGATCGTCGTAGTCGGCGCCGAGCAGCCCGACCGGCACGCGCGTCGACCTCGGGCTGCGTGCCGCCGCGCACGAACATGTGGCCGACGTCATGTTGCCGAGCATCTCGCTGGAACAGGTAGTTCAGGTCGCCGCGGCTGGCCACGCCGTCGAGGTACGGCTCGAAGGCCTTCTCGGCCCTGGCCGAGGTCCAGGCCGTGGAAGTGCGGGTCGTAGAAGAAATCGCGCTCGATGCGCCACACCTCGCGGTACATCTGCTTCCACTCGGCGCGGCGGGTCGACGAAGACCTTGAAGTCGGCGAGTGTCGAGGGCGCCGTTGCCGGGCTTGGCGGGCTTGGTGACGTCGGCGATGGCCCACCGCTTGCCCTGGCGGTAGAGCACCTTCTCCCCGTCCGAGGCGAGCGACGAACGCCGAGATGCCCTCGAGGAGGGTTCGGGCTTGCGGGACTTGAGGTCGAACTTGACTGACCTTGAGCTCCGGCGGACCGCGGCGGATCTGCACGTCGGGGCCGGAGACCAGGAAGATCGTGCCCTCCTTGCCGGCGGACAGGCCGAAGTAGTTCTCCTCGGGGAGCGGGCAGCGCCACGATGCGCTGGCCGAGCCGGCGAAGTCGATGTCGACCTTGACCTTCTCGTCCTTCTTGGCTCGCTTGCCCTTGGCGTCGTCCTTCGCCGTCGTCCTTCTTCTCGGCCTCGTCCGCGGGAGCCTTCTCGTCCTTCTTCTCCTCCTTGACCTTCTCGTCGTCGCTCTCGGGAGGGATCGGGGACGGCGAGGTCCTTGCGCAGGACCGCCGCGTACACGCTGCGGGTCACGGGGTGGCCCTGGCTCGTCATGTCGAGCCAGCCGGCGGTGAGGCCGAGGTTGGTGCTGGCCGTGAAGTAGAGGTACTTGCCCGAGGCGTCGAAGGCCGGGTAGAGGGCGTCGCTCATCCCGTCGGTGACCTGCGTCGCCTTGGCGCCATCCAGGGAGTAGACGAAGACGGCGTGGAGCTGGTTGGGGAGGAGCTTGGTGTAGGCGAGCCAGCGGCCGTCGGGCGACCAGACCTGGTCGAACTCGTGGGTCGGGGACGTCGAAGCAGGTCGGTGTCGACCTTGACCGGCTTGCCGCCGGCGACGTCGACGTACCAGAGGTTGAGCCGCTTGTCGGTGTAGGCGATCTTCGTGCTGTCGGGCGACCAGACCGGGTGGTAGAAGAACGACGGCGGCTTGCCCAGGTCGATGGTGCGCGTCTCGCCGATGCCGTCCTGGGTCTTCAGGTGAGCGCGTACTCGCCGGACTCGTCCGAGAAGTAGGCGATCCACTTGCCGTCCGGCGACCATGCCGGGTCGCGCTCGGCCGCGCCGGGGGTGCGGGTGATGTCGCGGATGTCGCCCTTCTCGGCGGGCACGGTGAGGATCTCGCCGTGAGCCTCGAACACCGCGCGCTGTCCGGTCGGGGAGATGTTGGCGTTCTCGACGGCGCGGACCGGGTCAAGCTTCTCGAAGTGCGGGCGGATCTGCGGCATGTCCGCCGCCAGCGTCACGTGGATGGGCCTGGTCTTCCCGGTGGTCAGGTCGTAGAGGTGCAGCGAGCCGAACTGCTCGTAGACGATGGCGCCGGGACCGGCGGCGGCGGTGCCGAAGTCGAGACCGTCGTTGGCCACCACCGTGCGCACCGCCTTCGCCTTGACGTCGTAGGCGTAGAGGGCGAAGGGACCCTTGCGGTCGGACAGAAAGTAGATGGTGTCACCGATCCACATGGGGTTGCGGTCGTTGGAGTTGCCCTCCTGCGGGATGGCCACGATGGAGGAGTCGGCCAGGTCGGCCAGCCAGATGGTCTTGGTCTGCCCGCCGCGGTACGTCTTCCAGGCGGGCTGCCACTGGAAGTTGGGCTCGTAGGCCAGGTGCGTCCCGTCGGGGGAGTAGGAGGCCTCGTCCACCCGGGGCAGGGGGACCTCGGTGGGGAAGCCACCGGTCGCGGGCACCGTGTAGAGCTGCTGGGGGTCGGCGTAGCTCTTGCGGGACGAGATGAAGGCGACGCTCTTGCCGTCCGGCGTCCATGCGACGGCGGCGTCGTTGCCGGGGTGGAAGGTGAGGCGATGGGGTTCGCCGCCGGCGGCGGGCACCACGTAGACGTCGTTGTTGCCGTCGTAGTTGCCGGTGTAGGCGACCATGCTGCCGTCCGGCGAGAAGATCGGACCGGTGAGGCGGTCGCTGCCGGTGACCAGGCGGTGGGCCTGGCCGCCGTCGCGCGGCGCGATCCAGATCTGGCCGCCGTACGCAAAGACCAGCTGGGTCTTGCTGATGCTCGGGCTGCGGAGCAGGAGCGGTTCGGCGGCGTCCGCCGCCGCGAGACCGGCCCCCGCAACGAGGGCCAGCAGGACGAAGATCACACCTCTGAACGCGGTTCTCACATGTTCCCCCTTCGGTCTGACGTGGAAGGAAACGAAACTCATTTTCCCCGGGGGATGGTAGCACCCCCGGAAGCCTCTCTCTGGCTATACGGGAACGGCATCGAAGAGTTCTCGGCGGCGCCCGGCGGGGGATCGCGGACAGAGGAGGAAAGAAGACGACGCCCCGGCGCTGAGGCCGGGGCGTCGGTGATGCGTGGAGCGGAGAGCTAGAAGCGGAAGCCGACCGAGAGGCGGAAGGTCCGCGGGTCCTGGTAGCTGCCGGCGACGGTGGGCTTTCCGAAGTTGGAGCCCTTCTCCCAGTTCACACCCTCCACGGGCTTCTCGGTGAAGGGGTTGAACGCGGTGAGACCGTCGGTCGGGTCGTACACGGTGGTGTTGACGGAATCGATGCCGTGCTCGTTGAACACGTTGAGGATCTCGGGCTGGACGAAGATCTCGACGTCCTTGCCGAGGGCCGGGAACGTGAACGAGTAGTTGAGCGACAGGTCCGTCCGCGTGATGTCGTCGGTGTGATAGGCGGAACGGGACGTGTAGTAGTACGTCACCGACGAGGGCGGCAGGAGGTAGCCGGGGTTGTTGACGTAGGGACGCGTGTCGACCGACCCCACCGCACCGTAGGGGCTGCCGGACCAGTAGTTCTGCAGCACCGACACGTTGAGCCGGTTGTAGCGGCTGTTGAGCAGGTCCCACACGACCCAGGCGCGGAGCTTGTTGCGCTGGTCGATGGAGAGGTAGCCCTCGGGCGCGTTCCACTTCGGGTCGCGGTACTCGGGGTACTGCATGATCCCGGAGGTGATCGGCCCGTTGTTGGAGGTCTCGCCCTCCCAGTTTCCCTTGGCCCACGACAGGGTGTAGTTGCCGCCCACGTTGACGGTGTCGGAGAAGCGGTACTGGGCCTGGACCGTGAGGCCGTCGTACTTGCGGCTGAGCAGGCTGTCGTTGTTCACGATCCAGGTGAGGTCAGCCGAGCGCCCGGTGGGCAGCACCGTGGTGCCCGTGGTCATGTCGGTGCGCGAGGTGTAGAACGACGCGTACTTGCGGTGGACGTAGTCCGCGCGCACGACGCCGCGGGTGCCCAGGCGCTTGGTGACGCCGATGGAGTACTCGTCGGCGTACGGGGAGTCGAGGGACTTCGGGAACGCCGTGGTGCCGCCCGGGATGGAGATGGAGCGGGTGGGCGCCGTGTCCGTGCCGCCCATGCCGAAGAACCAGTCCCACATCATCTGCAGCGCCTCGTCGGCGCCGATGTAGGGGGCTCCACCCATGTTGATGGCGGGTCCCTTGTAGTACCAGGTCATCGTGGCGGGCGAGCCGGCGGCCGAGGTCGTGTTGGCGACGGTGTTGGCCACCGCCATCACGTAACGGCCGTAGCTGGCGTTGACGAGGATGTCGCCGTTGCCCTTGGGGTCCCAGGTCGCGCCCAGGCGCGGGCTCAGGCGGCTGTCCTTGGCGACCAGGTTGCCCGCCGAGTCGACGCCGTCGTTCTTGTCGTAGCGCAGGCCCAGGTTGAACGACCAGTTGTTGTCGAGCCGCCAGCGGTCGTTGATGAACGTCGACTTGGTCTTGAAGTTGGTCCCCTTGGAGGACTCCAGGATCGGGTTCCACTGGATGTAGGCGTAGGTGCCGCCCGGGTAGGGGTTGAGCTTCGGGTACAGGGTGACCCCGTCGTCGCCGATGATGTAGCCGGTGAGGTAGATGCGGAAGTCGGAACCGGACTGGTGGTTGTTGACCTTGCGCTGGTCGTTGAACTGGTCGTAGCCGGCCATGAGGTCGTGGGTGCCGAGGCTGTCGGTGGACAGGAACCAGGAGGCCTTGGCCAGGTAGTCCTCGTTGTCACGCAGCTCGGGGCCGCACACGCCGCAGAACGTGGGCGAGTGCCACCGGTAGCCGGTGGGACGGTCGACGAAGAGGGTGCCCTTGATGAGGTCGGTGTACTTGGAGCCGGAGTCGACGAAGCTCATCTTCCGGCGCGAGTACTGGCCCTCGACGAAGAAGTTGTCCGTGATGACGCCGGTGTAGTTCGCGGCGAAGAGCTCCTGGGGCAGCGAGCGGTTGTAGATGCTGGCCAGGTCCATGACCGACGAGTAGGCGTTGCCGTCCTCGCTCTCGTCGATCTTCATGTACGACCCGATGATGCGGTGGCGCGGGGTGATGGAGAACGTCAGCTTGCCCTCGTACCGCTTCTCCTTGTCGGAGTAGGTGTAGGGGATGTGCGTGGCGTAGGTCTCCTCCGCCGTCGAGCTGGAGCGGTCGCGGCCGGCGAGGAAGTACCACAGCTTGTCCTTGAGGATGTAGCCGCCGAGGGTGGCCTCGTACACCTTGTTGAGGGTGTCGTCCTGGCTGACGGTGAGCGGGGTCTTGGCGCTCCAGGTGCCCTTGGTGAAGTTCACCCGGAAGGAGCCGTGGACCTCGTTGCCGCCGGACTTGGTGATGGTGTTGACGACGCCGCCGGAGAAGCGGCCGTACTCGGCGGAGATGCCCGAGGTCGACGTGGTGGTCTCCTGGATGGCGTCCTCGACGAAGAGGTCGAACGGCTGGCCGCGCAGGTTCTCGTTGATGACCACGCCGTTGACCATGAACAGGCTCTCGTAGGACTGGCTGCCCTGGATGGTGATGTTGCCGCTCGGTCCTGTGGAGTGGACGCCGGGGGCCAGCGCGACGGCGCTGGCGATGTTGCGGGCGATGGGCAGGTCGTCCATGAGCTTCTGCTCGAAGGTCGTGGACGCCTGGATGCTCGAGGAGATGGTCTCGTAGCTGCCCGTGACCGTGACCTCCTCGCTGAGCTGCGCCAGCGGCAGGTCGGCGTCGAGCTTGCGGGTCTGGGCGGCGGAGAGCTTGACGTTGGCCTCGACCTTCTGGAAGCCGGCGAGCTCGAAGCGGACGTTGTACTCGCCGGGGGGCAGGAAGGTCAGGATGTAGTCGCCGTTGGTGTTGGTGACGGCCGACCGCGAGCCCTGCAGGGCCGGCGAGGTCACCGTGACCGTCACACCGGGAAGGGGTGCCGCGCCGTCGGTCACGTTTCCGGTCAACGTCCCGCTCGGCATCTGAGCGACAGCAGGCGCCGCCAGTGCGGCAACCACCGTGAGACACAGCAGAAGTCGCGAGAGCTTCATCACTCCTCCTTCTTGGGACAGAGAACAGAAGGTCCGACAACGATGAGGAAGCTCCCTGCCGCGACGCGTCGCGCCGTGGGGCTCACCGGCTCTCGATCAGGCCGGTTCGCGCGCAGCACCGTCAGCGGGGAGCGGGTGGGGGCGATCGTATACAGCGATCCTCTTCCCTCTCTAGAGGCCCTCCCTGGATGTGGATTGTCGGGAAAGGTTCGGGGCGCGCGCTTCGCCGCCGGCTCTGCCGCGGTCCGCCGACGATTCCTCACGGAACCCGGCGGGGTTGGCCGAAACGGTGATGCCAGCGGCAAACCCTCCAATCGGGCCGGGCGGCCGATCACCGGCACCCGGCGAGACCGGGCAGCGGAGAGCAAGGCGCGTGCCATGGGGGACGAGCCAGTTGAAACTCTGGTGGGCCGCGCTGAACGGCGGACCGGACAGCGTGTCCCGAATGGCGAACACGCTCCGGGCGCGGTGAGGAGCCGTGGCTGCCGTCACGGGGCGGGGCCGTTCGCGGCCGATGGTGCTAGGCTTCCGCGGTGAATCCCATCGTC
The DNA here is from genome assembly GCA_963751245.1 of uncultured Acidobacteriota bacterium. Lineage (GTDB taxonomy): Bacteria > Acidobacteriota > Thermoanaerobaculia > Thermoanaerobaculales > Thermoanaerobaculaceae > CAVVTR01. Next base: position 45,172 of record CAVVTR010000011.1, read on the forward strand.
GCCGAGGTGGCGCGCCGCGGGCGGGTGAGCTTCAGGGACTTCATGGAGCTCGCCCTCTATCACCCCGACGCTGGGTACTACACGAAGCCGCGCCCGGCGACGGGTCCGGTCGGTCCGCGCGGAGACTTCATCACGGCGCCGACGGCGGCGCCGTTGCTCGCGGACACGGTCGCGCGTCTGCTGGCCCGTCTGGCGGCCGCCTGCGGCGAGCCGGTGGTGTTCGCCGAGCTGGCCGCCGGGGAGGGGTTCTTCCTGGAGCGGCTGTGCGCCTCCACCAGGGCCGCGGGGCGCGACGCGCTGCGGCGCGTCGTGGCGGTGGAGATCGCGCCGTGGGCCCGGGAGCGGCTCGCGGACCGGTGCCCCGGTGCCGAGGTGGCCGCCGCGCTGAGCGACGTGGACGCGGCGGGGGGGCCCGCCGTGCTGTTCGCCTCCGAGCTCTACGACGCTCTGCCCGTGCACCGGGTGACGGTGGCGCGCCGCGAAGGAGAGCTGGTCCTGCTCGAGTACTACGTTGAGGCCGCCCCGGAGGGCGGACTGGCGTGGGCCCTCGGCGAGCCGTCCAGGCCGGAGGTGGCGGCGTACCTGCACGAGCACGGGATCGTCCTCGAGGAGGGGCAGCTGGCCGAGGTGCGGCCCCAGGCCCGGGCCGTGCACGAGGAGCTGCTGTCGTGGTGCGGAACGAACGCGGTCTGTCTGGTCATCGACTACGGCTACCCGGCCCACCGGCTCTACAACCCCCGGGGGCGCCGGCACGGCTCGCTGGTGGGGTACCGCGACCACCGGGCGGCCCTGGACGTGCTGCAGTCCCCGGGTGAGACCGACATCACGGCCCACGTCAACTTCGACGACCTCGAGGGCGCCGCCGCCGAGGTGGGCTGGAAGCGCGGCGAGGTGCACCCGCTGGGTGCCTTCCTGGCCATGCTCGGCGCCACCGAGCTGCTCCCCGGCGCGGTCTCGCGGGGGGAGCCGCTGTCGGCGCAGGAGTGGGCGGCCCTCGCGGAGGCCAAGCGGATCATGGCGCCGTCGGGCATGGGCACCGACCTCAAGGTGCTGGTCCAGGGGTGCGGAAGGCTCTATCGCGCGTTCGGAAAGATTGCGGCGCCGCCTCCTTTGGAGGCATAGTAGAGACAACGAGGTTCCCGTGAGACGTGCCGCCGTGCGGAGAGCCGCACTTCCCGTGCTGGTGGCGCTGGTGCTCGCGATGCAGGCGCACAGCGCCGTCGGCGTGAAGCCGAAGGACCTTCCCGAGCGCTGGAGGGTCTGGCTGCAGGAGGAGGTCTACCCGCTCATCACCTCCGAGCAGCGCAAGGCGTTCCTCGCCCTGGAGACGGACGAGCAGCGCAAGGAGTACGCGGAGCGGCTGTGGACCCTGTGGGGAAGCCAGACCGGCATGGGCACGGCCTTCCGGAGGACATGGGACGAGCGGCTCGAGCAGGCCAGGACGGACTTCGACAACACCACCGAGGACCGTGCACGGGTGCTGCTCCTGCAGGGGCCTCCGGACGTCCGGGTGCCGGTCGACTGCGAGGACATGTTCTACCCGCTGGAGTTCTGGCAGTGGAGCTACATCCCGGGCTTCGGGCAGGAAGTCACGGTGCTCTTCTACAAGCCGTTCGGGATCGGCGCGTACCACCTCTGGGACCCGTTCGAGACCCGCTGGGCGCTGTACACGCCCCAGGGGGCCTCGGCCCTCAAGAGCTGGGCCGGGGGCAAGTGGGGCCAGTACGAGGTGTTCCGCCCGGAGTACCGGTGCGCCAACGGGAGCGACGTCGTCAAGCTCATCGCCACGGCGGAGTTCTGGTCGAAGGACCCCAAGCTGAAGATGGCCATGAGCCACCTGATGGAGACGCTCGAGGGCGAGGGAGAGGGAGGCAGCGCGCGGTTCCTCGCCTTCACGACCATCGTCCCCGAGGGCGCGAAGCCCCTGGAGTTCGAGGTCACCCCGCACGTCGGCGGCCGCGCGGGGTCGCGCCTCGCCGTGACCCTGACGGCCAACGTGCCGAGGGAGCCGCTCGGCGTCGCCAAGGTCGGCGAGATGGACGTGGTTCAGCTGGACGTCACGGGGGAGATCTCGCAGGGGGGCGACATCGTCGACCGGTTCCGCTACGCCTTCACCTTCCCCTCCGCTTCGGACCCGCTGCCGGTGGTGGTGGAGCGGCAGCTCCGCCCCGGCCGGTACCACCTCCGCCTCAAGATCTCGGACGCCAACTCGAAACGCGCCGCCGTCCGCGAGGCGGATTTCCAGGTGGACGCGCCGCCGCCGGAGGCGCTGGCCAGGACGGACCAGGCCGAGGTGGAGAAGAGCATCGAGGCGGCGACTGGCGACGTGGCCACGATGCTCTCGCTGCAGGGGCCGTCCGGCGAGGGGGTGAGCGGCGTGCAGCGCTTCGTGGCTCTGGCCGGCCCCGGCGTGGCCCGCGTGGAGTTCCTCCTCGACGGCGACCCGATCCTCACCAAGAACCGCCCACCCTTCGACGTGGACCTGGACCTGGGGCCGCTACCGCGGCTGGCGGCGGTGACCGCCGTGGCCTACGACGCCGGCGGGAAGGAGCTCGACCGCAAGCAGCTCGACCTCAACGTGGGGCGGGAGCGCTTCCTGGTCCGGCTCCAGCCCATCAGCGAGGCCGACCGCGAGGCGAGGAAGGTGCGCGCCCAGGTCACCGTCAACGTGCCTCCGGACCAGAAGCTCGAGCGCGTCGATCTCTTCTGGAACGAGCACAAGGTCCTCACCCTGTACCAGCCGCCCTTCGACGCCTGGGTCCAAGTGGAGGACGCGGGCGCCCTCGGCTACCTCCGCGCCCTGGCCGTGCTCGCGGACGGTGCCCAGGCGGAGGACGTCCAGTTCGTCAACGCGCCGAAGTTCCTCTCCGGCGTTCAGGTGGACGCCGTGGAGCTTCCCGTCGTGGTGCTGGACAAGCACGGCAAGCCCGTGGAGGGGCTCGCGGAGGCCGACTTCAAGGTGTTCGAGAACGGCGTTCCCCAGTCCATCTCGCACTTCGCCCTGCAGCGGGAGCTCCCCGTCCGGCTGGGGCTCGTCCTGGACACGTCGGGGTCGATGGAGGAGACGTTGCCCGAGGTCCAGCGCGTGGTGCTCGGCTTCCTGCGCAGCCTCCTGCAGCCGCGCGACCGGGCGTTCGTGGAAGCGTTCTCCGACCGGCCGACCCTGATCGAGGGGTTCACCGCCGACTTCGGCGCCCTGGAGCGCGCGCTCATCTCCCTCCGGGCCGACCGCGAGACGGCGTTCTACGACGGCGTGGTGTACGGGCTGTTCCAGTTCTCGGGGGTGCGCGGGCGCAAGGCGCTGGTGGTGCTCACGGACGGCAAGGACAACGTGTCGCGCCTGGACTTCGACCGCGCCTTGAGCTACGCCCAGAGGAGCGGGGTGAGCATCTACACGATCGGGATCGACCTGCCGATCACCGAGATCCGCACCCGCTCGCAGCTGAGCCGGCTGGCGCGGATGACGGGGGGCGCCTCGTTCTTCCTGCCGCGGGACGCGAAGCTCGCGCCCGTGTACGAGCAGATCGACCGGGAGCTCCGCACCCAGTACCTCATCGCCTACAGCTCCAGCTCCACCGAGGGTCCCGAAGTGTTCCGCCAGGTCAAGGTCGAGGTGGAGGGGAAGGGACTCGAGGTCCGCGCCCTCGCCGGCTACTACCCGACGAAGTAGCCGCGGTGTGTCAAGTGGACGGCTCGCCGTTGCCGGCGAGCTCGACGACGGCCCTGGTCCAGGCTGGGTCGAGGACGCTGCCGGCGCGCGCGAGGAGCCATCCGCTGGTGGATTCCGCCGACGCGAGGCCGCGCGCGGCGCGGAGGGTGCGGAGGATGTCGTAGGCATCGGCGACGCTGACCAGCCGGCTCGCGGGGTGAGGACGGCGCGGCCGTGACATGCGCGGGTAGCCGGTGCCGTTGAAGTTCAGGTGGTGCTCGAGGGTCACGATGAGGGCCACGGGCGAGGTCCCCTCGTCGGCGAGGAGCACCTCGAAGCCCATCTTGGGGTGGTCGAGGATGAGCTCCAGGTCGTCGCCGGCGAGCTCGAAGTCGCGCTCGGCGACCTCGTCGGGAAGGAGGAGCCGCCCTACGTCGTGCACCATGCCGGCGACGGCGAGCTCGCGGCAGAACCCCGTCGACGCTCCGGCGAGACGGGCGAGGCCGAACGCCAGCACGCCGACGTTGTGGGCGTGGACGGCGGGCCAGCGCTCCTCGCCCTCCCACGGGGCCAGGTGGAGCAGGGGGTTCGGGGTCTCTTCGAGCTCCTTGTGGAGGCCACGTGCCACCAGGGCGAGGTCCGCGAGGGAGGGGCCGCGGCCGCCGGCAACCGGGCTGATGGCCTTCTCGACGAGGGCGACGCGGTCCCGGACCCGCTCCGGGCGCGCCGACCTGGCCTTGTCCCTGCCCGGGACCGGGTTGGCCTCGTCGAGCTCCACGTCGCCGACGTCGATGAAGGCGCGGGAGTGGACGGGGATCTCGCCGCCGGCCGCGATCTCCGCGAGAAGGTCGCGGACCTCGCCGGCGGGAACCCCGCGCCGGAAGGTGATCTGCTCGACGCCGCAGCGGCGCAGACGGCGGATGAGGGTCGGGGCCTGCCGCGCGAGGCGGGTGAAGGGGCGGCCCTGGACGAAGAGCTCGTCGCCGATGAGCACGACGGGGAGGGCGGGCTCGCCGGAGAGGAGGTCCGTCAGCCGGCCGGTGAGCCGCTCGACCGACTGCTCGGCGCGGGGGTGCCGCAGGCCGTACAGCGCCACCGTGTTGACGCCGGCGGTGAGCTCGGCGACGGCCTCGCAGACCCTCGCCTCCCACTCCTGGGGCGTGCTCACGGCTCGCTCCTTGCGGTGCGGGAGGCGTGCAGCACCGAGCGGACGTCCCGGGCCAGGACCTCGTCACGGTCCCGGGTGAGCGACTCGGCCAGCGCCCGCGCCTCGGGGGTGGGGATCGCGGCGACCGCCAGCGCGGCCTCGCGCCGGAGGCTGTTGACGGCGAACGGGTACCGCCACTGGCGCAGCGCCAGGATCTCCTGGAGGACCTCGAGGCTGGATGCGCTGCGCATGGTGCGCAGGGCGTTGATGAGCTGGAAGCTGAACGGCTCGCGGAGCCGCATGCCGATGCGCGCCTTGAGGCGGCTGGCGAGGGCGGCGGCCAGCGTGTCGTTGGGGATCCGGGAGGCGACCCGGAGGGCTGCGTCGCGCCGCTCGGGGTCCTCGCCGTCGATCTCGGCGAGGATGAGCCGCGGCCAGCCCGGGTCCTCGGATGCGACGAGCGCCTTGAGCATCTCGGACAGAACCTGGGGGTGTGCGGAGGGTATGTGGTGCTTGATGAGCGCGGGCAGCTCGGGATCGCCGATCTTGCGGAGCACGAACACCGCGTTGCGCACCACGAACCAGCGTTCGTCGTCGAGCAGCGGGCGGACGTACGGGATCGCACGGGACTCGTGTCGCGCCACCGCCGACATCAGGCGCTTTCGCACGCCCATGTCGTCGGCCGTGGCGAGGGACTCGAGGATGCTGGGCAGGGCATGCTCGCCGAGGGAGACGAGAATGGCGGTGAGGGTCGGGTGGTTCTCGGGGCCGTACAGGGAGTAGGCCTGCACCGCGGCGGGGACGCCGGAGCGGGCGGCGATGGCCCGCGCTTCGGGTTCCTGGCTCGCGGCGAGGATCGGCGCGAGCCGCGTGGCGGTCTCGAAGTCGCCGTACTCGAGGGCGTCCACGAACTCGCCGGCGAGCCTCCGCGCCGCCCGGGACGCGGCCTCCTCCTCGGGCCACAGGGAGACCGCCTCGCCGAGGACGCGGAGGAGGTGCATCCTGAGCTGGTTCTCGCTGCCGGAGTCGGTGAACTGCTGCGCCCAGGGGGCGTCCTTCCAGCCGGCCCCGGGTGCGGCGGGAACCGCGTCGGCGGCCTCGGCGGCGGCCTCGGCCTCGCCCATGCGGCGCAGCAGGGCGTGGGCGCGCAGTGCGAGGAAGGCGCGGCTGCCGTCGATGTCGTCGTTGGGCATCTCGACGAGGGCCTTGACGAAGCGCCGCAGCGCGTCGGGCACCGGCCAGCGCCGCGCCAGGAGGAAGTCCACGGTGTCGAGGAGGATGGCGGCGTCCACCGGGGCCCTCTCGGGCGCGCCCTCGTCGCCGCCGACGGGGAGGTGCCGCGCGGCGACGGAGACGGCCAGGTGGCGCCGGGCCGGATCGAGGAGGGGGAGCAGCTCGTCGAAGACGGCGCGCAGCACCTCGAGCACCGCCGCCCGGTTGTGCTGGGAGCCGGAGAGCAGGAGGTCGGCGAGCTGCGAGAAGAACAGCTCCATGACGCCCTCGGGATCCTCGGAGCTGGCGATCAATGCGGCGAGGCCCTCGGGGGTGAGGTTTTCCGGGGTCAGGGCGCCGGAGCGCTCGGTGCTCATGAGCGCCAGGCGGTCCACGAGCTGCTTCCAGACCAGGTGAGAGCTGGACAGGTTGGAGACGACGTCGGAGATGCGGAGGTGGATCGCACCGGGGTCGACGGGGACGAGGGCCACGCCGGGAAAGCCATCGGCGGCGGCGAGCAGCGCCTGGCGGTCGGCCTCCCCGGGGGGGTCGTGAAGGTCGGCGAGGCTGGACGCGAACGCGGTGAGGCCCTCCGCGCACTCGGACAGCGACAGGCGCAGGCCCGCGAGCCCCAGGTGGAAGAGGAAGCGGACCAGGCGGTTGGCCGGGGCGCTCTTCGACAGGGGGATCTCGTCCTTGTCCCAGAAGACCTTGTCGCGCCCCAGCACGAGGGTGGCCTCACCCCCGTCGCCAAGCTCCGTCGCCCGCTTGAGGATCCGCTGCACCACCGGCTCCACGGAGGGGTGCCCCTCGGGGTAGTAGCGGCGGTACCGGCGCAGCGTCTCCATTTCGTTGAGCAGGCGCGTGACGCGTTCCGCGATATCCCTGGTCACCGAACCGATCCCTGCCGGCCAGTCTAGCACCGGTCGTTGCTAGTGCTGGAATCAGAAGAGGATGCCGCCGAGCGAGGCGATGTCGTCGACGGGGACGGCCACCGCGCCCACCTTCTCGGCGAGGCGGGTGGAGGCGGGTACGGCGCAGCGGAGGAAGCCCAGCGCCGCCGCCTCGCGCAGCCGTTCCACGGGCCTCGTCACGGCGCGGACCTCGCCCAGCAGGCCGACCTCGCCGAAGAGGGCCAGGTCGTCGGGGAGGGGCCGCTCGCGGGCCGAGGACATCACCGCCGCCGCCACAGCCACGTCCAGGGCGGGCTCGTCCACGGCGATGCCGCCGACGATGTTGAGGAAGACGTCGTGGTCGGCGAGACGCACCGAGGCGCGCTTCTCGAGCACGGCCAGGAGCAGGGCGACGCGGCCGGGGTCGAGCCCCTGGACGACCCGCCGGGGGTTGGCCAGGGCGGAGCGCGAGACGAGGGCCTGGACCTCGACGAGGAGGGGAGTCGTGCCCTCCAGCACCACGGCGACGGCGGAGCCCGGGGCGCCGCCCCGGCGGTCGGCCAGCAGCGCGGCCGAAGGGTTGACGATCTCCTCGAGGCCACTGCCCTGCATGGCGAACAGCGCGAGCTCGAGGGTGGGGCCGAACCGGTTCTTGGTGGTCCGCAGCGACCGGTGCGGGTGGTTGATTCCCCCGGAGAAGTCGAGCACCGTGTCGACCAGGTGCTCCAGGGACTTCGGTCCGGCGAGCAGGCCCTCCTTGGTGACGTGGCCGACGAGCACCACGGGCGGACCGTCGCGCTTGGCGAGCTCCACGAGCTGCCCCGCCACCTCGCGCACCTGGGAGATGCTACCCGGGACCGCCGGGACGCGGTCGGAGAGCATGGTCTGGACGGAGTCCACGATGACGAGGGCCGGCGCGATCCGGGCCGCGGTGGCGACCGCGGTCTCCACCACGGGCTCGGCGAGGAGGAGGAGGCCGTCCTTCATGCAGTCGAGGCGGCGTGCCCGGGAGGCCACCTGGCGGATCGACTCCTCCGCGGTGACGTAGAGGACGGGCGCCATCTCGGCGAGGCGCGCGGCCACCTGGAGGAGGAGGGTCGACTTGCCGACGCCGGGCTCGCCGGCCAGCAGCACGGCGGAGCCGGGCACGAACCCGCCGCCCAGGACCCGGTCCACGCCGGGGATGCCGGTGACGATCCGAGGCGACTCCTCGAGGTCCGCGGCGGTGACGGGAACGGGTTCGGCGGCCGGCACGGCGGCGCGCTCACGGAGCTGCGCGGGCAGCTGCTCCAAGGTGTTCCACCCTCCGCACCCCGGGCACCGGCCCAGCCACTTGGAGCTCCGCTGGCCGCAGGCCGTGCACTCGAAGACCGGGGCGTGCCTGACCACTAGGGTCTCGCGGCCGAGGCCGCCGTGCCCAGGAGGTACTTGAGGTCCTCGTCGGTCCAGGAGATGCCGCCGCCGAGGATGACCGAGGAGTGCGCCGAGTAGGTCGGATCGTCCCAGCCGGTGTAGGCGAAGATGTTCTTGGTGAAGTAGTAGCGTCCGGTCAAGCGGAGGTGGGGCGCGTGCTGGTCGCGGTTGAAGTCGTAGGCGTCCAGGGTGAGCTTGAGCCGGTGGTTGAGCAGGAACTGGTCGGCCCCGACCCCGCCGTGGGACTCGAACAGGCCCGCGCGGACGACGGTCTCGGGGAGGAGGTAGTAGCCGACCTGCGCGTTGAAGGTGTACCCGGTGGTGTCCTCCTTGGACTTCTTCACGGTGTAGGAGTCCTGGTGGCCGTCGGGGTAGATCGTCGTCACGGTCTCGGTGCTGGTGGTGAGCTTCCCGAAGGGGGAGTCCACCAGCTCGACGCGGTAGAAGCGGCGGTCGGTGGTGTGCAGGTCGAAGCCGAAGGTGGAGCGGGAGTCGCTGATCCCGGGGAGGTCCTCGGTGCGCATGTTGACCACCAGGCGGAACCGCTGCACCCGGCCCACGGTGTCCTTCAGCATGGTGACGCCGCTCTCCACCGACTTGAGGGTGGAGTTGATGTTGTCCACCGTCTCGTCGTCGTTGACGAGCTTGCCGATGGTGCCCTGGCCGCTGGCGATCTTGGTGGTGATCTCGTTGAGGTTCTTCGCCGAGACGCGCAGCTGCGAGGAGAGCTCCTTGATGTTGTCGAGGGAGGCCGCGAGGTTGCCCCGGTTCTGCTCCACCACGCTGTCCACGTTGTCCGCGAGGGCGTTGAGCTTCTTCGCCAGAGTGGGCAGGTCCTCGCGCAGGCTCTCCGAGAAGGCGCGGAAGTTGGCGATAGTGGCGTCCACGTTCTGACGGTTCGCCGTGATGAGCTGCTTGGTCTGCTCGCTGATGGTCCTGATGTTGTCGAGGATCTCATCGAGGCGGGCCTGGCCCTGGGGACCGCCCAGGGAGTTGCGCAGCGAGGCGGTCACCTGCTTGATGTCGCCGCCCACGTCGTTGGCGGTCTTGAGGACCTGGTCGAAGGCGATGGGGCTGGAGCCCTTCAGCACCGTCCCCTTGGCCAGGGGGGGGTTGGTCAGCGGACCAGGGTTGAGCTCGACGTACTTGTCGCCCAGCATCCCCAGGCTGCTCACCGAGGCCGAGGCGCCCTCGTGGAGCTCCACGCCGGGGTCGAGGGCCAGGGTGACCAGCGCCTTGTCGCCGGCCAGCGAGATCTTCTCGACGAGGCCGACGCGGACGCCGGCGATGCGCACGGGGCTCTTCTCGTCGAGCCCCGCCACGGTGGGGAACTCGGCCTCCACGGTGTGCCGCGCGCCGGACAGCCCGAGGGGGATCTCCTGGATCTTGATGATGAACACGCCGAGGATCACCAGGGCGAGGAGCATGAAGGCTCCGAGACGTGCGGTGGGGCTCATACGGTTTCCTCCTCCATCGGCTCCCCGGCGAGGAAGCTCTGGATGTAGGGGTTCGGAAGGGTGCGGAACTCCTCGGGCGGCGCAACGGCCTCGATGACCCCGTTGTGCAGCATGGCGACGCGGTCCGCAATGCGGAACGCCGACGTCATGTCGTGGGTGATCGTCACCATGGTCACCGTCAGGCGCGAGCGCATGCCGTTGATGACGGAGTCGATCACCGCCGCGGTGATGGGGTCGAGTCCGGTGTTGGGCTCGTCGAAGAGCAGGATCTCGGGCTCCAGCGCGATGGCGCGGGCGAAGCCCACCCGGCGCCTCATGCCGCCGGAGAGCTCGGCCGTGGCCTTGGACTCGATGCCCTCGAGGCGGACCAGGGAGAGGCACTCGCGGACCCGCGCGGCGATCTCGTCCTCGCTCTTCTTCGTGTGGCGGCGGAGGGCGAACGCGATGTTCTCGAACACGTTCATGGAGTCGAAGAGGGCGCCTTCCTGGAAGGACATGCCGAACTTGCGCCGCAGCGCCAGGCAGACCTGGGGGTCGGCGCAGGCGAGGTCCTCGCCGTCCACGATGACGTGTCCGGTGTCGGGCTGCATGAGGCCGATGAGGTGCTTGAGCAGCACGCTCTTGCCGGCGCCGGAACCGCCCACGATGGCGAGGGACTCGTCCTCCGCGACCTCGAGGTTGATGCCACGAAGGACCTCTTTTCCGTTGAACGATTTCCAGAGGTCGATCACGGCGATCTTCGGGACCGCGGTGCCCTTGGCGGGCTGCCGTGTGGTGGCCGGGTCGGGCAGCGAGCTCACGTTGTCATCCCCCGGGTCCCCCTAGAAGAGGATCTTGGTGAGGAAGAAGTCCGACACCAGGATCACCACCGAGCTCATCACCACCGCCGTGGTGGTGGCCCGGCCCACGCCCTCGGCGCCGCCACTGGTGAAGAAGCCCTTGGTGCAGCCGGTGACGGCGAGGATGAGGCCGAAAACGGCGGCCTTGATGAGGCCGGAGAAGACGTCGTTGAGCTCCAGGAACTGGAAGGTCTTCTCCCAGTAGACGACGGGGTTGGCGCCCATGAGGCCCACGGCGACGCTGTAGCCGCCCAGGATGCCGAGGCCGTCGGCGCAGGCGACCAGGGGCGGGAGCATGAGTGTCGCCGCGCCCACGCGGGGCACGATGAGGTACTGGATCGGCTCCGTGGCCATGGCGTAGAGGGCGTCGATCTGCTCGGTGACGCGCATGGTGCCGATCTCGGCGGCCAGGGAGGAGGCGATGCGGCCGGCGATGATGAGCCCTGCGAGGACCGGCGCCAGCTCCCTCGTCAGCGACAGGGAGACCACCGACCCGACGAACCCCTCGGCGTGGAAGCGCTCGAACCCGCGGTAGGTCTGCAGCGCGAGCACCATTCCGGTGAAGCCGGCGGTGAGCCCCACCACGGGCAGGGATCCCACGCCGATGCGGACCATCTGCCGGATCCACTGGCGCAGGTCGAAGGGCGGCCTGAACGTCCAGGAGATGGTCGCCTGGAGGATGTAGAAGAACCGGCCCACCTCGGTGAAGAGGCCGAGGAACATCTGCCCCAGCCGCTCCAGGGCGGCGATGGGCCAGGAGAGGGACGCTTCAGCGCTCATAGGAGAAGTCCGGGTTCTCGAACCTTGTCCACTCGTCCTGGTAGACCAGCTTGAACAGGTCGGTGGGGCCGTTTCGCTGCTTGGCCACGATGATGTCGGCGAGGCGCAGGTCCGCCTCGTCATCGGGGGACGCGACGGCGTGCAGCGCCGGGTTCTTGCGCGCGATGAACATGACCACGTCGGCGTCCTGCTCGATGGAGCCGGACTCGCGGAGGTCGGACAGCTGCGGGCGCTGGTCGGCGCCCCGCCGCTCGGGGTTCCGCGAGAGCTGCGAGAGGGCCAGCATGGGCACGTCCATCTGCTTGGCCACGGCCTTCAGGCCCCGGGAGATGGCCGAGACCTCCTGGGTGCGGTTCTCGAACCGCTCGCCGCCGGACATGAGCTGCAGGTAATCCACGACGACCAGGTCCAGCCCCTGCTCCAGCTCGAGCCGCCGGCACTTGCCGCGGAGCTCGAGGATGGACACCCCCGGAGTGTCGTCGATCCACAGGGAGGAGTCGGCGAGGCGGTCCGCGGCGTCGGCCAGACGGTCCCAGTCGGAGGCCTGGCGGTGCGGGTCGTTGGGGTCCACGCCGGTGCTCAGCAATCCCCGGGCCAGCCGCTTGAGGTTGATGCGGGCCTCCGCCGCGAGGAGGCGGCGGACGAGGGACGGGGCCGACATCTCGAGGGAGAAGATGGCCACGTTGAGGCGCCCGCGGACCGCCGCGTGCGCGGCGATGTTGAGGGCCATGGCCGTCTTGCCGACGCCGGGGCGGGCGGCGAGGATGACGAGGTCCTGCTTCTGCAGCCCGGAGGTGAGCTCGTCGAGGCGGTAGAAGCCGGTCTCGATGCCCGTGAGGGGCACGCGGTCGTGAGCCACCTTCTCGATGTGCTCGACCTCGGCGCGGACGATCTCGCCCACCGGGCGCAGGCCGCCGCGGGTGGCCCTCTCGGCGATGGCCAGGATCTGGGACTCCGCTGCGTCCAGGGCGTCCATGGCCTGGCCCTCTTCGCGGGCGCACATGGCCATGAGCTCCTGGGACACCTTGAGGAGGCCGCGCTTGACCGACCGCTCGCGGACGATGTTGGCGTAGTGCTCGACGTTGGCGGGATCGGGAAGCTCGTCGGCCAGCGAGGTCAGGTAGCTGAAGCCCCCGGCGGCATCGATGGTGCCGTTGCGCTGGAGCTGGTCGCCGGCGGTGAGAAGGTCGATGTCGCGGCTGTCCCGGGCGAGGTCGGCGTAGGCCTCGAAGATGAGCCGGTGGGAGTCGTTGTAGAAGTCCGAGGCGGCGAGGATGTCCACCACGCGGTAGAAGCAGTTGGCATCCACGAGGATGGCGCCGAGGACGGCCCTCTCCGCCGCCTGGTTGGCGGGGATGTGGAGGGTATGGGCCGTCGAGGTCTCCGGAGACCGGTTGCCGGCCTGGTCCCGTGGAACAGGCGCTGCACACATGCCGAAAATGGTAGCACGCTCGGCGTCTCCAGGGTGTCGGGGCGGGTCCCGTCATCGCCCTCGTCCGCAGGGTTTCCGCCTTGGGGCGGGTTTGGGGTATCCTCGCTGACAAGGCGCGGCGGCGGGCCAGGGGGCCCGCGCGCGGTCCGGTCGAACCCCGCCAGCGCGCGGGCGCCGCCGGATCCGGCGCCGGGCGGGTCCCTGGTGCTCCGGCCGCCCGGCAGACCAGGAAGGGGTACGGTCGTGATCGTCAGCTGCCCCACGTGCGGCGCGCGGTACCAGTACGACGAGGGTCGCTTCGGCGAGAGCCTCAGCAAGCGCCTCCGGTGCTCCAAGTGCGAGGGTGTCTTCGAGGTCACGCGTCCGGACGCACCGGCGGAGCTGCAGGCCACCCAGCTCATGAAGGGAGCCTCGGAGGGCGCGGAGCGTCCGGCGGAACGGCGGACGCCGCCACCCGCCGAAGAGGCGCTCCCCGAGCTCGCCCCGCTGGCGCAGACCCAGCGCTACTCCCTCGCAGTGATCCTGGGCGCCAACGCCGGCCACATCTACGCCATCACGAGACCGCGGGTCTACCTGGGCCGCGGGGCGGGGCTGGAGGTCCAGCTGCCCGACAGCGAGGTGTCGCGGAAGCACGCGCGCCTCGACATCCGCGGCGACGAGGGCACCCTCACCGACCTCGGCTCCACCAACGGGACCTTCGTGGACGGCGTGCGCATCGACCAGTGCGTCATCTCGAGCCACCAGGAGTTCAGCCTGGGCACCACCACCCTGATGTTCATCGTCACCTCGGCGGGCGACGGCGGCTTCGTCTAGGACGGGGCGGACGTGCGGGTCGTCGTCGCGCTCTCCGGCGGTGTGGACTCCGCCGTGGCGGCCGCTCTGCTGCTCCGGCAGGGCCACGAGGTGGTGGCGGCCACGCTGCGCCTCCTCGAGCCACCGCTGACACCCCCCGGCGAGGGCGACGGGGCGGTGGCGAGCGCCCGGCAGGTGGCGGCGCGGCTGGGCGTGCGCCACGAGGTCGTGGATGCCGGGGACGCCTTCCGGGCCGAGGTCCTCACCCCCTTCGTCGAGGCCTACCTGGGTGGGGAGACGCCGTCGCCGTGCACGGTGTGCAACCCGCGGGTGAAGTTCCCCGTCCTGCTGGAGGCCGCGGCGCGGCTCGGGGCCGACCGGCTGGCCACGGGCCATTACGCCCGGGTCGAGACGGGGGAGGATGGCCGCGTGAGGTTGCTGCGCGGGAGCGATCCGCGCCGCGACCAGTCCTACTTCCTGTTCGCGCTGGGCCGGGAACGGCTGGAGCGGGTCCTCTTCCCCCTGGGCAGGCTGGGCAAGGACGAGGTGCGCCGGCTCGCCGGAGAGCTCGGCCTGCCCAATGCTCGGCGCCGCGACAGCCAGGACGTGTGCTTCGCGGCGCCGGGGGAGCCCTACACCGACGTGCTGCGGCGGCTGGCGCCGGGGCGGACCGGGCGGCCGGGATCCATCGTCGACACGGAGGGGAAGGTGCTCGGCCGGCACGCCGGAATCCACCTGTTCACGGTGGGGCAGCGCCGGGGGCTGGGGCTCGCCGGCACCCGGGCGCGCTACGTGGTGGACGTTGCCGGCGGCACCGGAACGGTGGTGGTGGGGATACCGGAGGAGGCGTCACGCCGCGAGATCACCCTGCGCGACGTGTGCTGGCTGCGCCCGGTGCGCGGGGTCGCGGTGCGTGCCGGCGTCCAGGTGCGCTCGCGGCACGGCGCCCAGGACGCCACGATCCACCCCGATGCCGGAGGGAGCGCCCGGGTGGTGTTCGACGAGCCCGCCCCGGCGCCGGCGCCCGGGCAGGCGGCGGTGTTCTACGACGGTGACGAGGTGCTGGGCGGCGGGTGGATCGTCCGGGACCGGGCTACATCGTGACCTTGCCGCCGTCGGGGGGCTGCGGGCCGTCGGGGATGGGGCCGTAGGTGCGCTCGAAGATCGCCACGTTCTCGCCGAGGGCGCGCAGCAGCTGCTTTGCGTGGACCGGCGTCATGACGATGCGGGAGACCACCTGGACGTCGTCGCGGCCGGGGACCATGCGGCCGAAGTCGATGATGAACTCGGCGAAGTTGTGCACGATGGACGCGAAGTTCGAATAAGTTCCCAGCGCCTGCTGGTCGCTCACCACGATCTTGATCTTGCCTGCGGGCTGTGGCGTGTCGGTCATGGGGTCCTCCCGGCGCTTGCGCGCCAGCTCGGGGTCAGGGTAGCAGAGAGGTGGCGGCTCCCTGCAGCGGCGTGGTCTATTCTTGGCGCGATGCCGATGGACGCCGAGCCGCAGAGTGTGGGTTGCAACGACTACGAGGCGTTGCTGCGGCAGCAGTCCCCGCCGCTCGTCAGCGTGATCGTGCGGAGCTCCGGTGCGGCGGCGCGCTCCGTGCTCGATTCCATCGACCGGCAGAGCTACCCCGCCATCGAGATCATCCTGGCCGGCGCCGCCGGACAGGAGCCGCAGGCGGAAGCCGGTTGCCGCGAGCGCTTCCCGGTCCGGGCGGTCGGGGCCGGTGAAGCGGTGTCTGGGGGCGATTCCGTCGCCGAGGCGCTGGAGGTCGCGCGGGGTGAGTATGTCGCCGTCGTGGACGGCGGAGTGTGGTGGCTCCCCCACGCCGTCGCGTCGCTGGTCGTGGTGCTCGAGCGCAGGTCCGCCGCGGTTGCCGCCTACGGCGCGACGAGGATGGTCGAGGGCGGCGACCGGGCCCTCGCGCCCGCCGGCGCCGTGCTCTCCACGGCCCCAGGCGGGCCGATCCCCCTTGGAGCGGCGCTGTTCCGCCGCCGGCTCCTGGATGAGGGTTGCCGGCCCGCGGACGCCAGCGAAACCATCGAGGAGTGGGATTTCTGGTTGCGCGCCTTGCAGCTCGGCCCGGTGCTTCGGACTCGTCAGATCACGCACATCCGCACCGGGGCCGCGACGTGCTCCGGGGGAGGCGCGGTGGATCCGATGGCGGAGCGGCGCCGGTGGCGGGCGCGGCTGATGACCGGCTGCCGCGAGGCGGCCGGTGCCGCTGGCGGAGCGCTGGCGGGCGCCTCGCTGGCGGCCGCGCTCGCGGAGACCGCCAGCGATCTCGACGAGGACGTCCAGAGAGCGCGGGCCCGCCTGGACGAGCTCAAAGGTCTCCTGGCCCCGCTCACGGACTCCCGGTCGTGGCGGCTGGCAACGGCGCTGGGGGGGCTGGTCGGGAGGCTGTGCGGAAGACGCGTGCGGAAAGGTGGGCAGGGCACGGGGGGGGCCAGTGGGCAGCGCAGCAGGGGGAAGTGGGCGGGCGACGGCGCGACTCCGCTGGTGTCGGTCATCCTACCGGTCTTCAACGCCCGCGGATCCGATGGAGGCTTTCTCCGGGAGGCGGTGGCGAGCGTCTGTAGCCAGACGTACCGGAACCTCGAGCTGATCATCGTGGACGACGGTTCCACCGACGGGACTTTGGATCTGTGTTGCGAGATCATCGCAAGACGGGACGAGGTGCCGATTCGCCTGTACCACAAGCCCAACGGCGGCCAGTCCAGCGCGCGCAACGCCGGCGTGGTGGTCAGTCGCGGCGAGTGGCTGTGCTTCATCGACCAGGACGACGTCTGGTATCCGGACCGGCTGGAGGCGGTCCTGGGCTCGCTGAGCAGCGACGTCGACCTCGTGTACTCGGACGCGGACACCATTGACGAGTCCGGCTGGCTCGTCGTCCTCGGCATTCACCGCTTCCTGGGGGCCGGTGGCCGCCATCCGAAGCGGAGGATCGAGGAAATCCTGTTCGACGACGTGTTCGTCGTGCCGGGTGTAATGACGGTGCGAAGGACCACGTTCGACGAGGTCGGGGGGTTCGACGAGGCGCTCTCTGGCTACGAGGACGACGATCTGTTCCTGCGGCTGTTCGAATCGGCCACCATCGAGTACGTCCCGAGGTCGACGCTCCGGTGGCGTCAGCACGGGGAGAGCGCCAGCCGCTCGACCCGCATGGTCGACAGCCGCCTCCGGTACTGGCGGAAGCTCATGGCGAACCATACGGACGGAGGCAGGGACCGGGCCCGGATCCGTCGCATCTCGTTGCGGTTCGCCCGGGAGATGCTGCGCCAGGCGAACTGGAGCTACTGCAAGGGGGGGGCGATCCACCACGAGAACGTCGCGACCGCCCAGGAACTCCTCCGATACGTCGGACCTCGTTCCAGGACCGTGTTTGCCGTGTTTATCGCGAACGGCCTGCGCTGGAGGCGGCCGAACCGCCTGCTCGAGCTGTTCTGGGATCGCTGGCTCCGCCTGGCCTGAGGGTGCGGCATGCGGCCTCGCACCGCCGGCGTCCCGGGCCCGGCCGCTCTGCGGCTCGCGCGGCGCTGCCGGCGGGCGTATTCTCGTGGCGGTGGACATCGACCTCCTGGCGGGTGACGGCGTTGGCATCGGAACGTCCTGACGCGAAGGCGGGAACGGGGGCTGCGCGGCAGCACAGCCCCAACCGCCCTCTCGTGAGCGTGATCGTCCGGAGCATCGGTCGTCCCACGCTCGACGAGGCCCTCGCCTCGGTCGCCGGCCAGACATACCCCGGCGTCGAGGTCGTGGTGGTCGACGCCCTCGGTGAAGGTCACCCCGCGGTCCCGGCCCGGTGTGGGACGTTTCCGGTCCGGGTCATTTCGCGAGGTGTCCCTCTGCCCCGAAGCCGCGCCGCGAACGTCGGGCTCGCCGGCTCCGAGGGGGAGCTCCTGGCCTTCCTGGACGACGACGACTGGTTCGAGCCGGATCACGCGAGCGTGCTCGTGACCGCGATCCAGGAGCATCCGCCGGTCCGCGCCGCCTACGCCGGTGTCCGGGGCGTCGCCGAATCGGGCGACGTGGTCCACACCCTCAACATGCCGTTCTCGCACCGCCGACTCCGCGCGGGAAACTACATCCCCATCAACGCCATGGTGTTTGCGCGTTCGCTGGTCGAGGAAGGCTGCGCCTTCGACGAGGACCTCGACCTCTACGAGGACTGGGACTTCTGGCTGCAGGTCGCCCGCAGGAGCGAGGTCGTCCACGTGGACCGGTTCACGGCCAACTACCGAGCGGGAGGTGCTTCACAGGTCGGCCTCTCCGCGCGGCCCGATGTCCAGCACCGGGCCCGTCGCAAGATCTACGAGAAGTGGATGGCGGTGTGGAATCCGGAGGAGATCGACGAACTGCTGGAAGCGCTGGATGATGAGATCGGCGAGCGGGAGCGCATCATCGGGGAGCTCTCGCTCCGCACCGCGGAGGTCGAGGGGCGGTTGGCTGCCGCCCTGGGGTCCGTCTCCTGGAGGATGACGCGGCCGTTGCGCTCTCTGGCCTTTGCGCTGCGCGGCTCAAGACGTGTGGCGTCCGGCCGCGATCGCCAGGATCGCTTCACGCCAGGAACCCGCGCAGGCGACCAGTGAACGCTGTGACCGGACCTGAGCCGCCGCTGCTACGGCGAGGCTCCGGCGAAGCCCGGCGTCGCCGAGGAGCGTCGTGAGCGCGGCGGCCCATTCAGCCGGGGTCTCGCCCACCAGGAGGCCCGTACGGAGGTGCTCCACCGTTCCGCCGTACGCGGGGACCCTGCTGTAGAGGCCCGGAACGCCCAACGCCGCGTAGTCGAGGAACTTGATGTCGGACTTGTAGCGGTTGAAGGGCGTGTCCTCCAGAGGTGCGAGGCCGACGTCCCAGCGAAGGTTGCGGTGCATCCAACGGACGAACCGGGGGTAGGCCACGTCCGGTCCCGGCACCTCCAGCAGCGTAGCGGGCAGGCCCTTGAAGGCGAGCATGAGCCTCCGGTCGGCCAGCGCGCCGACGATCTGCAACTCGACCGGCTCGGGCCACATCCTCAGGATCTCCCGCAGCGGCTGCAGTACCATCATCAGGTCGCGATCGTGGGTGAGGGTGCCCATGTATCCGAGAACCAGCCGGTCCGAGTGCTGCTCCGGCCGGTTGGGCTCACCGGTGAAGTGAAGGCGCTCGTCGATGGCGTTCGGCACGAGCCGGACGCACCGGTTGAGCTTGGCCACCCTCGCCGCGAGGGCCGGCGTCGCCACGACGATGCCGTCGGCCTCCCGGCAGAACATCCGCAGGACGGCGCGGGTCTCCTGAGGGAGCAGCTCGAGGTCGAGGAGGTTGTCGTCGAGGGAGTAGACGAAGCAGCTTCCCTGCCGGCGGATCCGGGCCACGAGGTGGTCGGCGTCGCACAGGGTGACCGCCGGCTTCCACGTGCGCTCGACGACGACGATCTCCGCTTCCTGAACGTCGAGGCCATGGGTGACACGGAAAGACCACTGGTTCGCCGGGTGGCCGAGCGGGAGGAGATCGCGGATGTACGCGCACCCGTACGGCCGGAGGTCCTCTCCGTGCTCGACGACGACGTGGAGGGAGAGGGGATTCACCAGGCCGCTCCGGGCCCGGAAAACCCGAAGAGGGCCTTGAGGGTCTCGTAGGCGGCGCGCTCCGGAAAAAACGAGCACGCGTCGCGGGCGCCTTGAAGCCGGATCCTCTCCAACGTGACTGGATCCTCGACCAGGCGTTCCACGGCCTCGAGACATGCGTTGGCTTCCGAGGTATCCGCCACGAGGGCGTTCCTCTCATGGCGGGCGAAGCTCTCCGCGCCCCCCTCTGCGGGAACGACGACGCCTGCCCCCGACGCCATCGCCTCGAGGGCTGTGAGTCCCATCGCCTGGTAGGCGGAGAAGTCGACGAACACGTCGACGCTCGCAAGCAGGACCGAGAGCTCGTCGCGGGTCAGGACCCCCGCGAGATCAAAGGGAAAGTCGAGGTCCATGCCGAGAAGCTCGGGGTCCTCCGGCCGGCAGCCGAAGACGAAGACGTGGACACGCCGGCCCTGGCGCTGGACCAGCCGCCGCAGAACCTGCATCGTGAAGCGGGCCTGGCGCCGCGGCGTGCTGGGGCGGACCATTGCCGCGATCCTCACGACCCCTGCAAGGTCGACTGCCGGCACCGGCCGCGGGCGGAAGAGATCGATGTCGACACTGGGTCCCACCACGTGACAGTCCACGCCGGCGTGACGTTGAACCATGCGGCGGTTCCACTCCGTCTTGGTCGTCCGTACCAGGTCGCTGATCCGCGAGTAACTGGCCAGGGCGGCGGCGTACCCGGGGGATCCTCCGGGAAAGAAGAAGGGCTCGAAGTCCTGGATG
This sequence comes from uncultured Acidobacteriota bacterium, assembly GCA_963751245.1. Classification (GTDB taxonomy): domain Bacteria; phylum Acidobacteriota; class Thermoanaerobaculia; order Thermoanaerobaculales; family Thermoanaerobaculaceae; genus CAVVTR01. The sequence continues at coordinate 65,128 of CAVVTR010000011.1, forward strand.
TAGTACCCGCGGACGGTCCCGGCGGAAGCCCTGCCGTGGACCATCCAGTCGAGGGTGTGGCAGACCGTTCCGACGACCGCGTCGAAGCCCGGGACCAGGTCGCCGATCTCGTTCGGCGTCTCGACGTAGTGGACAGGCACTGGAAGATCGGGAAACGAGGCGGAGAATTGGAGCTGGTTGGAGCGCAGGTTGGCGAGCCGGGCGTCCACGCCCATGCGCTGCATCGCCCGCGCTTCCTGGATGACCACGTGGCTGCCGCCGCCCGGCTCGGAGACGGGCAGCAGGAAGAGCACGCGGCGCCCCTCCCAGAGCTCCCGGCCGGCCGAGATCCGCTCGGCGCGGGCCGTGTCCACGCGGATGCGGGCGCGGACGCCCTCGAGAACGCGGTCCGTCCTGCAGGCGATGGCCCCCTCGGCGACGATGCCGGCGCCGTGCTTGGCGGCGACGACGGCGTTGCTGCGCTCAACCAGCCGTTTTCTTCGTTCGTGCGAGTAGCTGCTGGACTGGGCGTGGTAGATGAATACGTCGTCGGCCACGGCCAGGGTGAAGGCCGACGCGCGAGTCCTGAGGCAGTAGTCGTTCTCCTCCCCATAGCCATCGGGAAAGGCTTCTTCGTCGAGCCGGCCGACGGTCTCCAGCACGGAGCGGCGGATCATGAGACAGAAGCCGTTCAGGAAGGGGATACGCGGGTAGAGCCTGGCCGACGACGACGCGAGCCGCTCCGCCATGTCGGCGGGCCGGACGCCCGGCGGCAGCGGGTTGCCGGCCCAGTCGCCGTCGCCCGCCACGACCTCGGGCACCGACTGCCACGAGGCCGTGTTGGACAGCGGTCCCACCAGGCCGATGTCCGGCGCCGACTCGCCGCAGGCGACCATCCGGTCGAGCCATCCCGGTGTCACCACCGTGTCGCTGTTGAGGAGGACGACCCACGGCGCGGTGCTGGCGTCGAGGCCGACGTTCGCTGCCCGCGTGTAGCCGAGCGCTTCCTCGTTGCGGATGAGGACCGCGCCTTGCGACGCGGCGAAGAACGAGAGGTAGTCCCGGGTCGCTGCCTGGCTGCCGTCGTCCACCAGGATGAGCGTGTACGGGGGGTGCGTCCCGCGGACGATGGACTCGAGGCAGCGCCGGGTGTCGTCCAGGGCGTTGTGGACGCAGACGACGATGTCCGTGAGCACCTCGCGCGAGGGCTGCGGGGCGGGCGTGGGGGCAGGGCCGACGGTCACCAGCGTCACGCCCGCGGTCCCCTTCAAGCGCATGAGCCCCAGACGGGCCCGTCCCGCGAGGCGCCGTCGGGCGTGCCGGACACCGTCGAGGCCGGCGGCCGGGGCTTGGCAGGCGCGGTCGGCGATCCGGCGGCGGGAGGTCCCCGGAGGTGCCAGGAGACGGTAGAGGGCGCGGAGCGGTCGCAGGAGGCGCCAGCTACGGCTGTCCAGCACGCCGGCCAGGTCGGCTTCCCGAACCTCCAGACGGCGGCGGAGACCGGCGACTTCCAGTGCCAGCTCGCTGAGGCGCCGCTCGCGGTCGGCGACGAGCGCCCGGGGATCACCGGCGTGCCGGCGGCCGCTCCCGGCCCGCGGCGGTCGGGGGACTTCGCCGCTCAAGCTGGCACCGCGCTTCCGGGCCCGGCGGACCCGGCCGCGCCCTCGTGGTCCTCCGAGAGCGTCAGACGGTTCCGGTGGTTCGTCGCAGGTCTCAAGTCGCCTCCTTCGAGGGCGCCGGTCACATTCTATACAGCCAGCTCGCGACGAGGCGCGACCGTCAGCGGGATGGCGAAAGCGCCGCGAAGAGGGTGCGGAGGTAGGCGCGGGCGGCCTCCTGCCGTGGCCGGGGGACGGAGGGGCGGAACGGCAGGAGGGCCAGCCGCAGCGTCATGCCCAGCGCCAGCAGGGCCCGGAACAGGCCCGCCGCCGCCCGGCCGTGGCGCTTGCGCCAGTAGCGGATCGCGTTGCGGTAGTAGATGGGCAGGAAGCGGTCGTAGCCGAGCCGCTCGAGGGACACCCGCCCGGCGTGGAGGAATCGGCTCGAGGGCCAGTAGAGGATCGAGCCCCGCGAGGCGAGGGAGGCGCACAGGTCGACGTCCTCGAACCAGGCGGGGAAGTAGCGCTCGTCGAAGCCGCCGACGGCCAGGAAGGCGTCGCGCCGGACCGCCAGCGCGGCGGCTGCCGGCTGCTCGACCCGGAAGGGGGTGTCCCGGTCCCGGTCCAGGTAGCGGTCGCGGCGGAGGGCGCGGCTGTGCGGGAAGAGCTTGTCCCACAGGAGCAGCTCGCGCGCCGCCTGGGACCACGTCGGGAGGTGCCGCAGCTGGAACTCCTCCTGGGTCTCGTCGTCCCCCGCGGGCGGCGTCTCGTCGACCAGGCGGGGGGCGAGGGCCACGGCCTCGGGGTGGAGCGCGAACCCCTCCGCGAGCCCGGTGAAGGGGTCGTCCACCGCGCGGGTGTCGGGGTTGAGGAAGAGCAGCGCGTCGCCGGTGGCCATGCGCGCGCCCTGGTTGGCGGCGGCCCCGAAACCGATGTTGGCGGGGTTGACGGCCACGAGCGCGCCGGACCAGATCGAGAGTAGCCGTTCCCGCGGAAACTCCGCGCTCGCGTTGTCGACCACCACGAGTTCCAGCGCGTCCCCCCCGCGCGGTCCCGCCTGTCGGACGGCGGCCAGGGAGGCGGCGCAGGCGAGGAGTTCCTCGGGAGAGTTCCAGGAGACGATGACGATGGAGAAGGATGGGCCGGGCGTGGTCACCGTGCCATGATAGAGGAGGGGTGGCGGGACCGTGCGGCGGGGCGGTTGACCGTCCGCGCGGCGGCCCGTATGCTGCGCAGGCCGGCTTTGCGCCGGTCTTTCACAAGCGACACGGAGACGACCCGGAGAGGGAGGTTTTGATGAACGGAGCGATTCGCATTCCGGAGCCGGTCAACGAGCCCGTGCGGTCCTACGCACCTGGCTCCGCGGAGAAGAAGAGCATCAAGGCGAAGCTCGCCGAGATGCGCGGGCGCGAGATCGAGATCCCGCTGATCATCGGCGGCGAGGAAGTCAGGACCGGCCGCATGGGGACGTGCATCATCCCGCACAACCACGGCCACGTCCTCGCCCGCTATCACAAGGCCGGTCCGGCCGAGGTGGCGCGGGCCATCGAGGCGGCCCGCGAGGCCCACCACGCGTGGTCGAACATGGCGTCCTACGACCGCGCCGCCGTGATCCTCAAGGCGGCGGAGCTGCTGGCCGGACCCTGGCGGGACACCCTCAACGCGGCCACGATGCTCAACCAGTCGAAGACCGTCTTCCAGGCCGAGATCGACGCCGCCTGCGAGCTGATCGACTTCTGGCGGTTCAACCCCCACTTCATGGAGAAGATCTACGCCGACCAGCCGCTCTCCTCCCCCGGCGTGTGGAACCGCGTGGAGTACCGGCCGCTGGAGGGCTTCGTCTTCGCGGTGACGCCGTTCAACTTCACCTCCATCGGCGGCAACCTGCCCACGGCGCCGGCGCTGATGGGCAACACGGTGCTGTGGAAGCCGGCCTCCACGGGGGTGTACTCCGCCTACTACATCATGAAGCTCCTCGAGGCGGCCGGACTGCCTGCGGGCGTGATCAACTTCGTCGTGGGCTCGGGGCGCGAGGTGGGCGACCCGGTGCTGGCGTCCCCGGAGTTCGCCGGCATCCACTTCACGGGCTCGACGGCCGTGTTCCAGGGCATGTGGCGGACCGTGGGCGAGAACATCGCCCGCTACCGCTCCTACCCGCGCATCGTGGGCGAGACGGGCGGCAAGGACTTCGTCTTCGTGCACCCCTCCGCCGACGTCGCGGCGGTGGCCACCGCGCTGGTGCGGGGCGCCTTCGAGTACCAGGGGCAGAAGTGCTCGGCGGCCTCGCGGGCCTACGTTCCGGACTCGCTGTGGCCGCGCCTGAAGGAGAAGCTCCTCGGCCAGGTCGCCGAGATCCGGATGGGCGACGTCGAGGACTTCACCAACTTCATGGGCGCGGTCATCGACCAGGCCGCCTTCGAGTCCATCAAGGGCTACATCGACCACGCCAAGGCCTCGCCCGACGCGGAGATCATCGCCGGCGGCGGGTGTGACGACTCCACCGGCTACTTCATCGAGCCCACCGTGGTGCTGACCACGGACCCGCACTTCAAGCTCCTCAAGGAAGAGATCTTCGGACCGGTGCTGACGGTCTTCGTGTACGAGGACGCGAAGCTCGACGAGACGCTCGGACTGTGCGACGAAGGCTCGCCGTACGCCCTGACGGGCTCGGTGTTCGCCGCCGACCGGGAGGCAGCGGTGAAGGTCATGGCGCGCCTGCGCGACACGGCGGGGAACTTCTACATCAACGACAAGCCCACCGGCGCGGTGGTCGGCCAGCAGCCCTTCGGCGGCGCCCGGGCCTCGGGCACCAACGACAAGGCCGGGTCCATGCTGGAACCTGATCCGCTGGACGAGCCCGCGGGCCATCAAGGAGACGTTCGTGCCTCCGACCGACTTCGGCTACCCGTTCATGGGCGAGAAGTAGGCCGGGAAGGGTTCTAAGGGCTGCAACGGGCGGGGGCGCCGGCGGCGCTCCCGCCCTTTTTCCTGCCCGGGTGCGGGGGACGCGTCCCGCGCGTGCCGCCGCGGCTACTCGCTGGCGAAGGCGCGCACGGTCTGGCGCACCAGGTGGAGCTTGCGGAAGCTCTCCGCGGCGGCCCAGCCGCGCACCTCGCCGGCCTCCTGGGCCATGCGGGTGAAGGCGACGCGGGTGGGCTCCGGCGGGAACTGCGAGGTGTGCTCGCAGATGAGCTCGATCTTCGCGTCCATGAGCTCGCTGATGTCCACCCACTCGTTGGGCTGGTCGGTGGGCCCCAGCCAGACCTCCCCGACCACGTGGGGCTCGAGCCCGGCAGCGAGGAGCTCGGGAAAGATGCCGGGCTTCTTGACCGCGGGGTAGAGGGCCTCCAGGGCGGCCTGTCCGGCCGCGCGGTGGTCGGGGTGGTTGATGTAGAGGGCGTGGCGGAACCAGACCGTGGGGTCGTTGGCCACCACCCGGTCGGGACGGACCTGGCGCATCACCCGCACCAGCTCGCGCCGCAGGTCCAGCGTGGGCTGCAGGGTGCCGTCCTCGTGGCCCAGGTAGATGACCTCGGCGCCGAGACGCGCCGCCGCGCGGGTCTGCTCGGCGCGGCGCCGGGCGATGACCGCCTCCCGGGTGTCGGCGGGATCGTTGGTGCCCTTGTCGCCGTCGGTGATGATGCACAGGGTGATGCGGGCGCCCTCGGCGGCCCACTTGAGGAGCGTGCCCCCGGCCACGCACTCGGCGTCGTCGGGGTGGGCAAAGATCGTCAGAACGTGTGTCATCGGACTATACTAACCGGACGTCGGTGTCCGCACTTCCCTTGTACGAGTGCTCTCCGGCGCCAACACCAGCTCCGGGAGAGGCCGATGCCGAGACTCACAGTGCTCGTGGTCGATGAGCTTGACGAACGGCGCAAGGACGTCGCCCACGCCCTCGCCGGCTTCGGCTACGAGGTGATCGCTTCCGCCGACGCCGAGGAGGGGGCGCGCTTCGCCACCGGCCTGATGCCGGCCGTGATCATCGCGGCCGATACCGTCGCCGGCTTCGGCGACGGCGCGATCCTTGCCGGTCTCGGCGGCGACGGCGGGGTGGCTCCCCGGCTCGTGCTCCTCGGCGAGGGGGAACGGCCGGAGGAGGCTCTCCCCGAGGGTGCGGCCAGGGTCGTCACCACGGGGCTGACCGGTGCGGCCGTCGTGCGCAAGCTCCGCACGCTGCTGGTGGCGGCCGAGCTGGGGCTGGAAACCGACGTGCGCCTCGAGTCCATCGTCGGCGACCTCGACCAGAAGCCGCTGTTCGACCTGCTGCCGCAGCTCCACCGCCTCGTGGTGAGCGGACGGCTGGTGCTGCGGGACGGCGAGATCGCCCTGACCGAGGGCGAGGTGGTGGCCGCCACCGCCGGGCGCGTACGCGGGGAGAAGGGGTTCGTGCGCCTGGCGCGCACCGCGGGGGGGGCGTTCCGCCTGCTCCTGGGGCCCGCCGGTGCGGAGCAGGAGATCAGCCGCGACGTCCTCGGGCTCATGGCCCTGGCCATGGAGGACCGGCCCCGTTTCGAGGAGGCCCTGACCGAGCTTCCCGACCTCGCCAGCCGCCCCCGCGTCGAGATGGGGCCGGCGTTCTTCTCGACCCAGTTCACCCCCGTGCAGCAGCAGGTGATGAAAGCGGTGCAGGGGCGCCGGACGGTGTGGGCGGCGCTCGACGGCGTGCCCCACCCGGACGGCGAGGTGCTGGAGGAGCTGGGGCGGCTCGCCTCGCTGGGGTTCTTGGCCTTCGACGAGCCCGAGGTCCGGGTTCGGGTTGTCACGGACTCCACCGCCGATCTCCCCGCGGAGATGGCGCTCCGGCACGGTATCCACGTGGTCCCGCTGTCGGTGATCTTCGGGGAGAAGATCTTCAAGGACGGCGTCGACATCACGCCGGCCACGTTCTACAGCATGCTGGAGCGCAAGCGGGACGTGCAGCCGCGCACCAGCCCGCCCACTCCGGGCGAGTTCCTCGCCGGGTACCGGTTCCTCGCCGGGCGGTCCGACATCGTCTCGCTTCACATCTCGTCGCGGATGTCGGAGACGGTGGCGAACGCCCGCGCGGCGGCGGCCGAGGGGCTCGAGGAGTTCCAGAGCCAGCGGGAGGCCGGCGACGCCGTCACGCTGGAGGTGATTGACAGCTCCTTCGTGAGCCTCGCGCTGGGCCTGACCGCCCTGTTCGCGGCGCGCATGGCGCGGCGCGGCCTGTCCGCGGCGGCGATCCGCTCCCACGTGGAGGCGATGCGGGAGCGCACCCACTCGCTGTTCGTGGTGGACACCCTGGAGTACCTCGCCCGGGGCGGGCGCATCGGCAAGGCCCGGGCGCTCGTCGGCGGTATTCTCGGGATCAAGCCCATCCTGGGCCTCGTGGACGGCGAGGTGGGACCCGTGGACAAGGTGCGGGGCGGCCGCAACGTCCACGCCCGGGTGGTGGAGCTGTTCAAGCAGCGGGTGGATCCCGGGCTGCCCGTCGTGGCCGGGATCGTGCACGCCAAGGCTCCCGTCTGGGCCGAACGGCTGCGCGCGCTCGTCGAGGAGAGCTTCTCGGTGTCCGAGGTGGTGGCCAGCGAGATGGGCCCTGTAGTGGGGACCCACGTCGGTCCGGGCACGGTGGCCGCCGTCCTGTTCCAGCCCACCGACGAGGAGCGCGAGCTCATCGCGCCGCTGCCCGCCGCCGAGTAGGGACCGTCAGGCGGCGCGGGGACGCCAGCGCCGCAGGCGCAGCGAGTTCGTCACCACGAACACCGAGGAGAACGCCATCGCCGCGGCGGCCATCTCCGGGCTGAGCAGGAGGTGGAGGGCCGGGTAGAGGACCCCCGCCGCGACGGGGATCCCCACCACGTTGTAGCCGAACGCCCACACCAGGTTCCAGCGGATGGTGCGCAAGGTGGACCGGGAGAGGTCGACAGCGTCGGCCAGCAGCGTCAGCTCGGGACGGGTGAGCACCAGCTGCGCGGCCTCGGCGGCCACGTCGGTGCCGGTTGCCAGGCTCACGCCCACGTCGGCGGCGGCCAGCGCCGGGGCGTCGTTGAGACCGTCGCCCACGAACACCACGCTGCCGGCGCGGCCGGTGGAGCGCAGCCGGGCGACCACGTCGACCTTCCCCGCCGGGAGCGCGTGGGCCACGACGTGGTCCGAATCGATGCCGACCTCCGCGGCCACCGCGCGCGCGGTGCCGGGGGCGTCGCCGGTCACCATCCACACGTCGAGGCCGCGCCGGCGGAGACCCGCCACGGCGGCCGCGGAGGTGGGGCGCACCGGGTCGGCCACGGCCAGCACCGCCACCGCGCGTCCGTCCACCGCCGCCACCACGGGTGTGGCGGGCCGGGCCGCGAACTCGCGGACCACGGCAGCGGCGTCCCCGAGGTCGACGCCCTCGCCCTCCACGAAGGCGGGGCTGCCCACCAGCACGGACCGGCCGTCCACCGTGGCGCGGACGCCGCGTCCCGGGACCGCCTCGACGGCCCCGGCCTCGACGGCGGCGACTCCGCGGGCGGCGAGGCCGTCCACCACGGCGCGGGCCAGGGGGTGCTCGGAGCGGGCTTCGGCCCCCGCCACCAGCGGCAGCGCCGGCTCGCCCCCGGCGACGACGTGGACGACCTCCACGACCTCGGGGTGGCCCTCGGTGAGGGTGCCGGTCTTGTCGAAGACCACGGTGACGGCGGCGGCGAGGCGCTCCAGGGCCTCGGCCCGAGGCACCAGGACGCCGTGCTGCGCCCCGCGACCGGTGCCCACCATGAGAGCCGTCGGCGTTGCCAGTCCGAGGGCGCAGGGACAGGCGATGACGAGGACCGAGACCGCCGCGGTGAAGGCGTACAGCACCGCCGGCGCCGGCCCCACCACCAGCCAGACGCCCAGCGTCACGGCAGCGAGGCCGAGGACCACGGGGACGAACACGGCGGCGACCCGGTCGGCCAGGCGCTGGACCGGTGCCCGGGTGGTCTGGGCGCGGCGCACCATGCGCACGATCTGGGCCAGCACGGTCTCCTCGCCCACCCGCGTGGCCATGACCAGGAGGGCACCTTCGCCGTTGACGGTGCCGCCGACGACGAGCTCCCCGGCCCCCTTGCGGACCGGCACCGGCTCCCCGGTGAGCATGGACTCGTCCACGGAGGAGGCGCCCTGCAGCACGGTGCCGTCGGCGGGGAGGCGCCCGCCCGGGAGGATCCGCACGCGGTCGCCGGCGGCCAGGGCTGAGGCCGCCACCTCCTCCTCGGCGCCGTCGTCGCCCACCCGCCGGGCGGTGGCAGGGGCGAGGCGCATGAGGGCGCGGATCGCCTCCGAGGTGCGGCCCTTGGCGCGGGCCTCGAGCAGCCGCCCGAGGAGGATGAGCGCGATGATCATGAGGGCGGCCTCGTAGTAGACGTTGGCGGCGAGGCCGGCGGCGTGGAACGCCCCGGGGGCGGCGGTGGCGGCCAGGGAGGCGGCCACGGCGGCGCCGGTGCCGAGCGCGATGAGGGTGTTCATGTCGGTGGTGCGGTGGCGGGCGGCGCTGACGGCACCGTGGAGGAACGGCCATCCCGCCCACAGCCACACGGGCAGCGTGAGGGCGGCAAGGCCCCAGCGGAGCGCACCCGGCGGCACGCTCCAGAGGAACGGCGCCACCGCCCGTGCGAGGCCGCGCAGGGGCACCGAGAGCCAGCGCAGCAGGTCCACGGCGGCGGCGCCGTGGGCGCCGGCGGCCTCGCGCCCCATGAGCACGGCGGAGACGACCATGACCACGGCCCCGGTGAGGGCGGAGGCGATGAGGCGCCGGCGGAGGTCGCGGACCTCGTCCGCGCGGAGGCGCTCCTCGACGGCGACGGCGTCCTCGCCCTCCTCGACGCCGGGAGCGACGCCGTACCCGGAGGCGTCCACCGCGCGGGCCAACGCCGCGGTGGCGACGCCGGCCACGTGCTCGACGCGCACCTCGCCGGAGGCCAGGTTGATGGTCGCCTCGAGGACGCCGGGGACGGTCCGGAGCGCCTTCTCGACCTTGTTCACGCAGGAGGCGCAGTGCATGCCCGCCACGTGCAGGGTGGTCGAGGACACCGGCACCTGGTAGCCGGCGTCGCGCACGGCGGAGACCAGGGCGGCGGCGCCGGTGGCCGCGCCCGGCGACAGGGACACGGCGGCCCGCCCGGCGGCCAGGTTGACGACGACGCCCTCCACGCCCGGCAGGGCGGCGAGGGACTTCTCCACGTGTGCGACGCAGCCGGCGCAGCGCATCCCGGCGACGGGAAGCTCCACCACCGGCGTCGCCGCGGCGGCGTCGTGGCCGGGAGCGGGCTCGTCGGGGAGGAGCGGCAGGGTGGTCCGGATCTCCATCAACATCACCTCATGGTTATGGATTATAAGCCCTCGCGCCGCCGCCGGCACCCCGGAGGGTGTCGCGTTCGTGGACAGGACGCGCTAAGGTACCCCTCGATCACTGGGGAGGTCATCGACAGGGTGCCACGCGGAGAGAACGGGGACCAGTGGACGGCTGGCGCCGCGTTGGCGTCGTGGGCGGGGGCCTTTCAGCGGTTCACATCGAGGTTGCAGCTCTACAACTTCGGCCGGTGGTTGGCGCTCGCCAGCATGGTGGGACTGGTGACCGGCCTGGGCGCCGTCATCCTCACCTGGGGGATCGACGGGGCGACGTCACTGTTCATGCTGGGCGGGGCCGGGTTCATCCCTCCCGGGCACGGCCATCCGTGGGCGACGACCTGGCGGGCGCCTGTGCGTCCGTGGACGTTCCTCATCATCCTTCCCGCCGCCGGCCTGCTGGTGGGGTGGCTCATCGAGCGCTTCGCGCCCGAGGCGGAGGGGCACGGCACCGACGCCGTGATCCGGGCGTACCACCGGGACCGCGCCATGGTGCGGAGCCGCGTGGTCCCGGTGAAGCTGCTGGCCTCCCTGCTCACCATCGGCTCGGGGGGCTCCGCGGGCCGCGAGGGACCGGTGGCCCAGGTCGGCGGCGGCTTCGGGAGCAGCCTGGCGCGGGTGCTGGGTCTGGCGGCCGGGGAGCGCCGGATGCTGGTGATCGCCGGGATGGCCGGGGGCATCGGCGGGATGTTCCGCGCACCGCTGGGTGGGGCGCTCTTCGCCATCGAGGTGCTCTACTCGGAGAACGAGTTCGAGTCCGAGGCCCTCATCCCGGCCCTGATCTCGTCCATCGTGTCCTACGTGGTGACGACGTCGTTGACCGGGTGGGGGACCATCTTCCAGGTCCCGCCCATCGGCTTCGCGAACCCGCGGGAGCTGGTGGCCTACCTGCTCCTGGGGGGGCTGCTCGCGCTGGTCGGGTTCGTCTACGTCGGGGTGTTCTACGGCGTCCGCAACGGGATCTTCGCGGCGCTGCCGGTGCCGCGCTGGACCCGGCCCGCCATCGGCGGGTTCGGGGTGGCGCTCATCGCGCTCGTGCTGCCGCAGGTGCTGGGGGGAGGGTACGGCTGGCTGCAGCTCACCCTCGACGGGAAGCTGGGGCTCTCGCTGCTGCTCCTGCTGGTGCCGGCGAAGATCGTCGCGACGGCGCTCACCATCGGCTCCGGCGGTTCCGGCGGCGTGTTCGCGCCATCCCTCATCATCGGCGGCATGACGGGAGCGGTGTTCGCGCAGGTGGCGCAGGCGCTCTTCCCCGCCTTCGCGCCGGACCCGGTGGCCTGCGTGCTGGTGGGCATGGGCGGGTTCTTCGCGGGTGTGGCCAAGGTTCCCGTCGCGTCCCTCATCATGGTGTCGGACATGAGCGGGTCGTACCAGCTGCTGGTGCCGATGATGCTCGCATCCTCGGTGGCGTTCCTCCTCACGCGGGGTCTGTCGATCTACGACGAGCAGGTGCCGGGGCGGGTCGACTCGCCGGCCCACGTGGGCGACTTCGAGGTGGACGTGCTCAAGCGCCTGTCGGTGCGGGACGTCATGCGGACGGACGGGGTGTCGACCGTGCACCGCTCGACGCCGTTCGCGGAGCTCGTCGAGATCGTCTCCTCGACAACGCAGGACCTCTTTCCGGTCACCGACGGCGAAGGTGCGCTGGTGGGGATCTTCTCGGTATCCGACGTGCGCAACCTCATGGCCACCCCGGAGATCTGGTCCGCCCTGGTGGCGGAGGACCTGGCGGTGGAGGCCGAGGGGATCGCGTACCTGCGCCCCGAGGACGATCTCCACGTGGCTCTGCGGCGGTTCACGGCGCTCCGGGTGACGGCGCTGCCGGTCCTCGAAACGGCGCCGCCCGCCCGCCTCCTCGCCTTCGTGACGTACCAGGAGGTGCTGCAGGCCTACGACCAGGCCTGCCGGAACGCCCAGGAGGAGGCGACGGAGAGCGCGTGACCCCGCTGGCGGCATCGGGTCCGATGAAGGCGCTCCAAGGGGTTCCCATGGTTCTCGCGGGGGGCGGATCGTGCTCGTCGGACGGGCGGTCCCGGCGTTCCCCACGGCGGCCCGGCTCTTCTCCTTCTTCCGCCACAGCGAACACGGCCCGGGCTGGCCGGATCCAGGCGCCGTCATCGCGGTCTTCGTGGTCCCGTTCGACGCCGTCCGGGGCCGGGTGCCGGGCTGGTGGGTGCTGCCGGCCTCGCGCCGCTGAGGGCGCGGGCCGGCCGGGCGACGGGCCCGGAGACGGAGCTCCGGGCCCGCCGGCTGCTCAGAGCTTCTTGACCTGCGTCACCGAGATGGCCTTGATGCCGGCCTTCTCCGCCACCGGGCCGGTGACCTGGACCTGGTCGGCGGCCAGGGTCTTGGCCTGCTCGAATGCGGTGGCGTCGTCATGGGGCGCCATGAGCAGGTAGACGGTGCCGTCGGCGGTGAGCAGGCCCATGGGCTCGCCGTTCTTCAGGCAGGTCTGGGCGCACATGCGGTGCCCTTCGCCCCGGGCGCCGTGGTCGAGGTAGCAGGCGAGATCCACGATCTCACCCTTGACGGTGACGGAAGCCTGCTCGGCGGCGCCGGCCACCGCTGCGAAGGCGGCCAGCATGACGAGCACGGCGGCTGCGCTCACGATCCTCTTCATCCTCATCGGTCCCCCCGTTACCGGCCGCGCGGCGGCCGTCTGCTGCGGAAAAGGTTGCGGAAGAAACTCGGTCTCATTGCTGGAGTATACGCTGAATCACGTCCAAAGGTAACCGTGGCCTCGGATTCCACAACGCAGGCGTCCGGGCCGGGCTGAAGGCGTCCCCGGTGGGCCCGCGGGGCGCTCCGGAGCGCGAGGCGCGGGGCCCGGCACGGTGATCCGCATCACCATGACCGGCGTCCCTGGAAACGATCCGGTGGTGTCAGGGGGTCAGCGTGCGCTCGATGCGGCGGTCGGGGATCAGCCACACGACGGCGACGAGGACGTAGAGGGCGCAGGCGATCCAAGGGGAGACCGCGCACAGCACGATGGCGGCGACGTAGATGAGCATGGAGAGCTTGCCCTTGGGGTCCCGCCCGAGGGCGGGGGCGAGGACCGAGCTTCCTGCCGTGCAGCGCGACGAGGGTCCTGGTGAGGATGAAGTACGCGACGGAGGCCAGGAAGAGGACGGCGCCGTAGAGCGCGACGGGCCAGGGCGCGAAGCCGTTCTCGCCCATCCAGGCGGTGGCGAAGGGGAAGAGGGAGAGCCAGAAGAGCAGGTGGAGGTTGGCCCACAGGACGCGGCCGTCGACGTGGCTGATGGCCTGCAGGAGGTGGTGGTGGTTGTTCCAGTAGATCCCGAGGTAGAGGAAGCTGAGCACGTAGCTCAGGAAGGCGGAGGTAGCGGGACGAGCGCGGCGCGGGGTGGCGCCGCGCGGCCCGGTCGAGCCCCAGCACCATGACGGTGATGATGATCGCGAGCACACCGTCACTGAACGCCTCCATCCTCCCCTTGCTCACGGCACCACCGTCCTGCCGGCGGCCGGCGCGCCGCGCAGGGCGCCCTCGAAGGGATCCGTGCGGAGCCACGCCACGTAGTCCCAGAGGGCGTCGAGGTCGCCGTCGCCGAGGGCTGGGCCGAACGCCGGCATGGCGAGGCTGGCGCGATCCAGGAAGTGCGCGGCGAGGCGGTCGCGCGAGAAGCGCCGGGATCGGCCATCCCTCACCCACTGGGTGAACTCCCCGCGGTCGCGGACGAGGTGGGGGAACTCGGGTCCCAGGAAGCCGGGAACGGTGGCCGTGAGGGAGCCGGGGTTGGGGCGGCCGCCGGCGCCGCCGGTGCCGTGGCAGGACAGGCAGGCGAGCTTCCGGGCCACTGCGGCGCCCCGGGCGGCAGGTCCGGAGGGGGCCACGAGGACGCCGTCGGCGGCGAGGACGAACGCCGCCAGGTCGCGGATCTGGCGGCCGCTGAAGCGGTTCCGGAACGCCTTCATGTGGAACGGCGGAGAGCCCGCCCCGGAGGCGCGCGGGGGGGAGGAGGCGCGGGGGCGCCCGTCGGCGATCCAGCCGAGCACGTCCTCCGGCGCGCGCACGTACATCATCGTGTTGCCGCCGAAGAACGAGGGCACGACGCCCCACCGGCTCCCGGGGTTGGCGGGCTCCCCGGTTGGCGCGGCGTGGCAGCTCAGGCACCCCTGTCGCCGGGCGAGGGCCGCGCCGCGCCGGACGGCGTTGTCGGACCGCAGGTCCCAGTACCAGCCGGGAGCCTGGCGGGCGACCACGATGGCCACGACCAGAGCCGGAAAGAGCGCCGCCGCGAGGCGGAACCAAGATCGCATCTCAGTGTCTCCTGCAGCCAGTGTACCGCGGGACGACGGAGTGGAATTGTGGCGTTCGGTCTGGAGGTTGTCGGGTGTGTCAACAAACCGGGCCCGGCCCGTCGAGCCGGGGAGGAGGCAGGCCGATGAGACCGGGGAACGGCTGGATCGCGGCGGCGGGCGTCGCCGTGCTGTTGGCGGCACCGGCAGGGGCGGGCACCATCACGGGGCACGTGAGCTCGGCCTCCGGGGCCGCGGTGTCCGACGCCGTCGTCTACGTCGGGGCGATCCCCGGGAAGAGCTTTCCTGCGCCGGCCGCCCACGCGCTCATGGACCAGAAGAACCTGACCTTCATCCCCCACGTGCTTCCCGTCCAGGAGGGGACCACGGTGGACTTCGCCAACAGCGACTCCGTGGAGCACAACGTGTTCTCGCCGGACCCCTGCGCGCCGGCGTTCGATCTCGGGACCTGGGGGAAGGGCGGGGTGCGGAGCCACACCTTCGACAAGCCGTGCAAGGCGGTGGTCCTGTGCAGCATCCACCCGGACATGGAGGCGTTCGTCGTCGTCGTGCCGACCCCGTACTTCGCGAGGACCGACGGCACCGGGTCGTATGCGATCCAGGGGGTGCCCGACGGCGCCTACACCTTGCACGCGTGGGCCCCGAACGTGCCGGAGCAGTCCCTGGAGGTCGCCGTGCGCGGCACTGCGACCGCCGACTTCAGGATGGTCCCGTGAGCAGACGGCCCGGGCACCGGGGAGGTGGCCGCCGGCCGTGGGGGTGGCGGATCCTCGCCGCCGCGGTGACGTCGGTGGCCGGCGCGGCCATCGTGGCGGGGCTGACGGTGGCCGCGGCGGCGCGGGGGATCGGCGCGCCGGCGGGCGAGGCGGCGCCGGTGCCGCCGGTGACCCCCGTGGAGGGGCCGAGCTGGCTCGCACACCTCGGGCTGACGGTCTCTGAGACCTCGATGGGGCAGATGGGCGGCGAGACGGGTCCGGAGGCCACCGGGCGGCGGGAGCCCGGACTCGAGGATCTGGTGGGGCAGGAGGGCGCTCTGCACTCAATGCTCACGAGGTTCCTCTCGCTGTTCCGGTTCGACCGGGGAGAGGCCGAGGGGGCGCTGCAGCAGCCGTTCCTGCTGGCCGGCGCGGATCTGTACCGCCTCAACTGCCGGTCCTGCCACGGCCCGGATGGAAGGGGAAGCCCGCCGGAGATCCGTTCGGTTCTGGGACCGGTGCAGGGGGCGTCGGCCGCCATGATCGAGGCGAGGATGAAGAAGCTGGGCAGGACGCTTCCCGAGGCGATGGCGGAGCAGCTGGCGGCGCAGGGGGAGGCGACGATCCGCACGCGCCTGCGCAAGGGAGGCCAGAAGATGCCGGCGCTGCCCTACCTGCGTGACGACGAGGTGGAAGCGCTCCTGGGGTACCTGGGCACCCTGGCGGACGTACCGCCGACCCGGCGCACGGAGAAGCTGGTGCGGGAGTCCGCGGCGCGGGTCGGCGAGCAGCTGGTCAAGGGCACCTGCCACGTCTGCCACGCCGCGACGGGGCCCGGCCGCGGGCGGGGCATGATGATGATGATGCGCGGTGTGATCCCGTCCCTGGCGAGCATGCCGGAGCAGGAGTCGCTGGGCTCCGTCATCCACCAGGTGCAGGGAGGATCGCCGCCGATGATGGGGATGATGGCGGGCAACCAGCTGATGCCGGCGTATCCGTACATCACGCAGGACGAGGCGGCGGCGGCGTATCTGTACCTGGGAGCGTATCCGCCGCAGCGGTGAGCAGCGAACGCGGACGCCGCCGGGGCGTCCGCGAGAGCGGGGGGAGACGGTGCGCCGGCCGGAGGAGGCCTCCGGCCGGCGTTTCCTTCCCGGGAGAGAGCCTCAGAAGCCGAAGCGGAAAGCCGCCTGGTAGGACCCGGAGTTGGTGACGTCGTCGACCTGCGAGAGATAGGCGAGGATGCCGCCGCGCCCGGAGCTGACTGCGGCTCGCACCACCAGAGGCGTCCCGGCGGACGCCGTCACGGCGCCGAGGATTTTGTTGAGCTGCTTCATGTCGTAGGGCTGCAACGAGACCGTGAACGACGAAGTGCCCGGGGCCGGCTGGCCGTCGGCGGTGTAGACGTCGACGGCTACGGTGAGCGGATTTCCGGAGACGTTGACGACCCCGAAGTTGGCGCGGAAGCCCGCCGAGCGGTTGAGCTGGACGCGGAGGGCCCCGGCCTGGCCCGCCTCCGGGGTGGAGGCCTCGGTGACCGGGACGCCGTAGATGGTCTGGCCGTAGGTGCCGCCCTGAGGACCCGGCGTCCACGTCCGGCTGACCACCACGACGGGGCCGTCGGCCAGGTAGTGCAGGCTGCCGCTGCCGGTGGCGTGGAACGTGGCGGCGACGACGTCGGGCAGGAAGGTCTCGCTGGCGGTCAGCGGCACGACAACGCTCTCCTGGCTGGTGTTGTCCCGGCCCGACGGGTTGAACCAGAGGTGGAGGACGGAGGCGTTCTGGCGGTAGATCCACAGGTCCGTGCTCCATTGCGAGCCCTGCTCGCCGGGGCCGTGCGCGGCGACGGGCACGTACCCCTCGAGGTTGCCCCCGGGGGCCGCGAGCGCGCCGCCGGCGATGCCCGAGACGGCGAGGGAGACGGCGAGGGCGAGAACGGGCCGTCTCATCGCATGCCCCCCATCATCGCGGAGCCCGAGAGGTCCTTCGTCCACAGCACGGTGCCGCTGCGGTCGAGGCACACCACCGAGGTCGTGGCGAGCGACGAGGCGCCCCCCGCCGACCCCTGGGAAACGGGTGTCTGGCCCATGCCGGCCATGTTCCCCATGTCGAAGACCGAGACAAACAGCCGGCTGCCGTCCGCTGCGAAGCGGGCCGCCGAGGCCATGTCACCGCTCAAGGGTGTGCTCCAGCGCTGGGCTCCGGTCGCCAGGTCGAGACCGACGAGGGTGACCTGGTCGGTGGTGGACACGCTCCCCGGGCCGCCTCCGAACATCCACCCCGTATCGCCGCTCCCGGTGCCCATCCAGGCGTTGGAGACGAGGGGCACGACCACCAGGTCGCCCTCGGTGACGGGAAGCATCGGCCAGCCCTGGGTGAAGGTGGCGGACCAGCGCTGGGTCCCGTCGGGCCCGAGGTTCACGAGAGCGCGCTGGAAGGTGGGGGCGGACGGACCTCCGGTCTGGGTGTACCCCACATGGGTGACGAGGACGCTGCCGTCGTCGGCGACGACGAGCCCGCCGCTGCCGGCCTGCATGCCGCCGGTGTTTCCCATCATGCCGCCGAACTGGGCTGCAACCGGAAGCGATGTCGTGAGCGCGCCGGCCAGCGCCAACGCGAAGACGGTCCTTTTGTTCATGGAGATCTCCCTTCAGAGAAGCTCCGTCTCGGTGTTCCCGGAAACGTCAACATGATTCACTTCGAAAGTCGTTCCTCTCCCTCCGAGCTCCCGGTGAGCCGGGTCACCGGAGCACTCCAGCGAAAGGGTGGGCCCTCAGTCGGTCGGGGGTGCCGGTGGAGGCGTCGCCGGGGCCATCGGCTGCATGGCGCCGCCCCGGGGGCCGCGCTGCATGGTGCCCAGCCCCATCCCCATGCCCGGACGGCCCATGGGAGCCTGCGCCCAGGGGCAGCCCGCGTGCATCTGCTGCATGGCGGCCACGAGCTCCGAGACGGCCGCGAGCGCGGCGTCGGCCCGGGCCGCAGGGTCCTTGGCGGTCTTCGCCGCGTCCAGCCCCTTGGCGATCTCCTGCAGCTGGGTCTGGAACGCCTGGCAGCGCTCCTGCATCTGCTCCATCCTCCCGCGGGGGCCCATGGGCTGCTGCGGGCCCTGCATCATGGGCATGGGCCGTGGAGGCGGGGGCGGCGTCTGCTGGGCCGAGGCGGTCAAGCCCGTGAGCGCCAGAGCGACGACGCCGAGGGTCAGGGTGCGAGCTGTTCTCATGGTGTCCTTCCTTTCGTTCCGGGCCCATGGGCTCGGCGGACCTTCGGGCCGGACCCGGAGGCGTCCAGCCCTGGGAAACGGTGGCGTGCAGGTCGGTGTTCCTGGCGCAGCGCCGGCGGCAGAATCCACCGGGGTGGCCGGGCTACCTCGAGACGATCTCGCCGCACCGGAGCATCTTCTTTCCGTAGTATGGGTTGGCGACAGGTCCCGCGGGCTGCAGCCAGTCCTTCTTCGCCATGGGGCAGTGGACGACCATGGGGCGCTCTCCGGGCACCATGTTGCGGTAGGCGACCATGGGCTCGGACAGCGCGCCGAAGGCGGTGCGGGCGGCGGCGAGGTCCCCGGCGCCGGCGAGCTGCCGGGCGGCCGCGGCGATGCGGCCCATGACCTGCTCGCACGACGCGGCGTCGGCGGGGGCGACGCCAGCGGCGGACCCGCCGGCGAGGGTCGCGGCCTCCTTCGCGACGGTCTCGGCCTCGGCCTTCACGCCCGCCGTCGAGTCGGCCGCCAAGGCGGCCCTGATGGCCTCGTAGTGGCCGGCCATCCGGGTGAACGCCGCCGGCGCCGCCGCGGCGGCGGACGCTCCGGCGGTCAGGGCGGCCGTACCGAGCAGCACGGTCAGGAGCGCGAGCCTTGTTGCGAGGTTTCTCATGACATCATTTTCCTTTCATTCGCCGGGGGCGGCGAGGACGCTCGCCCCGGTCCGGATCCCGATGGCCCGCTCGACCGGGGCGACGAGCACGATGCCGTCCCCCGGCACGCCGGTGCGGGCCGCGCCGACGATCACTGCGAGGAGGCCGTCCGCGGCCCCGTCGCTGCAGACCACCTCGAGCCTGACCACCTCCGGCGCGCGGTGGATCTCACCCGGCGCCAGGGTGAAGTCGAGGGGGTCGTAGCCGTACCCGGCGCCGTGGACGCGACACGCGGTCACACCCGGGGCGCCGGCCCGCTCGAGGGACTCCACGGTCTCCTCGACTCGGGTGGTGCGGACGTACGCCGTGATCTGCTTCATGGCCCGATCCCTCCTGTGTGTGGGGGTGCCTCGCGGCCGTCCGCGAAGAGCGGGGTACGGCGAAGCTTGAGCGAGCGCCAGATGAAATAGATGGACGGGTAGACGAGCAGTTCGCCGAGGAACGAGGTGACGACGCCGCCGAGGATGGGGGCCGCGATGCGGCGCATCACGTCGGCGCCGGTGCCCGTGGACCACATGATGGGCACCAGCGAGAGCAGGATCGCCATCACCGTCATCATCTTGGGGCGGATGCGCTGCACCGCGCCCTGGTCGACGGCGCCGGCAAGGTCGCCGTAGTCCGCCATGCGTCCCCGCGCCTTCTGCCTCTCGTAGGCGATGTCGAGGTAGAGGAGCATGACGACCCCGGTCTCGGCGTCCAGGCCCGCGAGGGCGATGAGGCCGACCCAGACGGCGATGGACCAGTGGTAGCCGAGCACGTAGAGGAGCCAGACCGCGCCGACCACGGAGAACGGCACGGCGAGGAGCACGATGGCGGTCTTGGTGAGGGATCGCGTGTTGAGGTAGAGGATGAGGAAGATGAGGAACAGGGTGATGGGGAGGATCACCGCCAGGCGGGCCTTGGCCCGCTGCATGAACTCGTACTGCCCGGACCAGAACACCGAGTAGCCCGGCGGCACCTTGACCTGCGCGGCCACCGCGCGCTGGGCTTTCTCCACCCAGGTGCCGACGTCGACGCCGCGCAGGTCCACGTAGACCCACGCGTTGGGCCGGGCGTTCTCCGACTTGATCATGGCCGGGCCCTGATGGAGCGAGACGGTGGCGACCTGGCCGAGGGGGATCTGAGCGCCGCCGGGGGTGGCGACGAGGGTCTCCTCGATGGCCCCCACGGTGTCGCGCAGCTCCCGCGGGTAGCGGACGTTGATGGGGTAGCGCTGCAGCCCCTCCACGGTCCAGGAGACGTTCTTTCCGCCGATGGCGGTCTCGATCACGTCCTGGACGTCGCCGACCGTGAGGCCGTAGCGGGCCGCCTCCTCCCGGTCCACCCGGATGTCCAGGTAGTTGCCCCCCATGACGCGCTCGGCGTACGCCGACAGCGTCCCCGGCACCTGCTTGACGACGCCCTCGACCTTCCGGCCCAGGGCCTGCAGCACGTCGAGGTCGGGGCCCGCGATCTTGATGCCCACCGGGGTCTTGATGCCGGTCGAGAGCATGTCGATGCGGGTCTTGATCGGCATGGTCCAGGAGTTGGTCACGCCGGGGAAGTGGATGGCGGCGTCGAGCTGCCGGATGAGCTTGTCCTTGGTCATCCCGGGCCGCCACTCCGACGGGTCCTTGAGGATGATGGTGGTCTCGAGCATGGACAGCGGCGCGGGGTCGGTGGCCGTGTCGGCGCGCCCGGCCTTGCCGAAGACCGTCTTCACCTCGGGGAAGCTCTTGATGATCCTGTCGGTCTGCTGCAGGAGCTCCTTTGCCTTGGTGATGGAGATGCCGGGGAACGTGGTGGGCATGTAGAGGAGGTCGCCCTCCCACAGCGGCGGCATGAACTCCGACCCCATCCGGTGGATGGGGATCCACGTCGAGGCGATGGCCACGGCGGCGAGCACCACGATGAGGTAGCGGGCCCGCAGGGCGAGGTTGAGGAACGGCGTGTAGACGGCGCGGAGGACGCGCGACACGGGGTGGCGCGCCTCGCTGTGGATCCTCCCGCGGACGAACCAGTACATGAGGACCGGGATGACGGTGATGGCCAGCAGGGACGAGGCGGCCAGGGCGTAGGTCTTGGTGAAGGCGAGGGGCTTGAACAGCCGCCCCTCCTGGGCCTGCAGGGTGAACACCGGCAGGAAGGAGACGGTGATGACCAGGAGGGTGAAGAAGAGGGTCGGACCGACCTCCTGGGCCGAGCGCAGGATGATCTCGAAGTGGGAGCGCTCGCCACGCCACTCCTCGTAGTGCTTGTGGGCGTTCTCCACCATGATGATGGCGGCGTCCACGAGCACGCCGATGGAGATGGCGATCCCTCCCAGCGACATGATGTTGGCCCCCAGCCCCTGGAGCCGCATGACGATGAAGGCGAGGAGGATGGACACCGGGATGGAGACGATGGCCACGAACGCCGAGCGGAAGTGGAAGAGGAAGAGGACGCAGACGAAGGCGACGATGATCGACTCCTCGATGAGCGTGTGCGTGAGGGTGTGCACGGCCCGCTCGATGAGGCCGCTGCGGTCGTAGGCCACCGAGATCGTGACGTCGTCGGGCAGGCCCTGCTTGAGCTCGGCGAGCTGGGCCTTGACGCGCTCGATGGTGGACAGGGTATCGGCGCCGGAGCGCACCACCACGATGCCGCCCACGGTCTCGCCCTCGCCGTTCCAGTCGGCGAGGCCGCGGCGGATCTCCGGGCCGATGGTGACGTTGGCCACGTCGCGCAGGAGGATCGGGTGTCCCGCCGGGCCCGTCCCGAGAGCGACGTGCTGCAGGTCGCGGACGTCCTTGACGTAGCCCAGGCCCCGGACCATGAACTCGCGTCTCGCCCATCTCCACGCAGCGGCCGCCGACGTCGTTGTTGGAGCGCTGGATGGCGGCCCGTACCGCTGGAGGGGGATGCCGTAGGCGCGCAGCTTCACCGGGTCGACCTCGACCTGGTACTGGCGCACGAAGCCGCCGATCGAGGCGACCTCGGAGACGCCCTCGACGCCGGTGAGGGCGTACTTGAGGTACCAGTCCTGGATGCTGCGCAGGTCCGCGAGGGAGCGCTTGTCGGAGTTGAGCACGTACATGAACGCCCAGCCGACGCCGGTGGCGTCGGGGCCGAGCTGGGGGCTCACCCCCGCGGGGAGCTGCGCCGTGAGCCCGTTGAGGTACTCGAGCACCCTCGAGCGCGCCCAGTAGAGGTCGGTGCCGTCCTCGAAGATGACGTAGACGAAGGAGTTGCCGAAGTAGGAGTAGCCCCGGACCACCTTGGCGTAGGGGACCGAGAGCATGCGCGTGGTGATGGGGTAGGTGACCTGGTCCTCGACCACCTGCGGCGCCTGCCCAGGGTAGGGCGTGTAGATGATGACCTGCACGTCCGAGAGGTCGGGGATGGCGTCGAGGCGGGTGGTGTTGATGGCCCAGATGCCTCCCATCACGGCGAAGAGCGCCCCCACGGCGACGAGGAAGCGGTTCTTCAGCGACCACTCGATGATCCTAGCGAGCATCGCCGCCTCCCGCCGACTTCATCTTCGACTCGATCATCTGCTGGATGGCGGCCTGCAGGTTGGACTCCGAGTCGATGAGGAACTGCGCCGAGGTCACGACCTCCTCGCCGGGCCCGATGCCCGAGAGCACCTGGACGACGCCGTCCCCCTCGACGCCGAGGATCACGTCGCGGGGAGCGAAGCGGCCGGCCCCCAGGGCCACGATGACGACGTTGCGCTCCCCCGTGCGCAGCACGGCGGAAGAGGGGACGACGACGGCGGAGCGGACGGCCACGGGCTCGAAGACGACGGTCGCGTACATGTTGGCGCGGAGGCGGCCGCCACGGTTGGGAATCTCGAAGGTCAGCCTGACGCTCCGGGTCTTGTCCGACAGCTGGGGCTCGACAAAGCGGACCCGCCCGGTGAAGGTCTCCCCGGGGAAGTACGGCACGCTCACCCGGGCGGTCGAGCCCTCGCGCACCCAGGGAAGCTGGTTGTCGAAGACCTCGGCCTCCAGCCACAGGTGCGAAAGGTCCGCCACCTTGAGCACGTTCATGCCCGGTTTGACGGCCATGCCCTCGAGCCCCTCCATGCGGTCGATGACGACGCCGGAGGCCGGGGCCGTGACGGTGAGGGTGCGGAGCACCTTGCCGCTGCGCTCGATCCCAGCGATCTGCGACGGGGAGATGTCCCAGTACGACAGGCGCGTGCGCGCTGCGTCCACGAGGGCGGCCGCGCGCCGGGCGGCATCGCCGGGGGTGCCCTCGAGCTGGCGGGAGAACTCCAGCGCCGAGAGCAGCTCCTGCTCCGTCTGCACCAGCTCCGGAGCGTAGATCTCGAACAGCGGGTCGCCCCGGCGCACGGTCTGCCCGAGGTAGTTGGCGAAGACCTTCTCGACGAAGCCGTCGTACTTGGTGGTCACGCTGACCACGCGCTCGGGGTCGTACTCCAGGGTGCCCACTGTGCGGATCTGGCGGGTCACGTCGCGGCGCCGCACCACCGCGGTGACCACGTTCATGTTCTGCACCACGGCCGGATCGATGGTGACGACGGCGCCCTGGCGCCTCGCGGCGGCGGCCTCGCCCTCGTACACCGGCACGTAGTCCATGCCCATCTCGTCCTTCATGGGCACCGGAGAGGTGATCGCCGGGTTCATGGGGTTGCGGTAGAAAAGGACCTTCCCCCTGTGGGCTCCTTTCCCGCGGGGGGCCGGGGCCGCGGGCGCGACCGGAGGCGTCGCAGCCGGGGCGGCCGCGCCGGCGTAGACGGGGACGTAGTCCATGCCCATCGAGTCCTTCATCGGGACCGGCGAGGTGACGCTGGGGTCCATGGGGTTGCGGTAGAAGAGGATCTTCCGCTTTCCGGCCGAGGCCGCCGGTTGCGCCGGTGTAGCGGCGAGCGGTGGAGCGGCCGTCGCGTCCGCGCGCCGTCGCGGTCACGGAGGCCGTGGAGCTCTTCAGCGGCACCAGGTCCATGCCGCAGATGGGGCACGTTCCCGGATGGTCCTCGATGACCTGCGGATGCATGCTGCACGTCCACAGGGAGACGGCCTTCTTGGGCTGCTGCGGCGCCGGCGCGGCCGCTGCGGCGCGAACGGAGAGGGCGGCCCCGGCGGTCAGCATGGCGGCAACGGCGAGAAGGACGGCGGCCCGTGCGGGCGTGCGGCGGCGGACGTAGGGGCACTGCGAGGTCGCGTGGAGATGCGTCATGGAGTCTTCTCCTCTCGGAGGGCCGGCAGGTTGCCCAGGGGCTCGCCCAGGACGCCTTCGAGCCTGGCGGTCGTGGATGCGTAGTCCGCGTGAGTGCGGGCCGACGAGGTGCGCACCTCGAGCAGGACGCGCTCGGCGTCGAGCAGGTCGAGGGCGCCGACGGTTCCGGCGGCGTACCCCGCCTCGGCCGAGCTCAGGGATTGCTCTGCCTGAATGGTGAGGACGTCGTCGAAGAGGCGGAGCTGCTGCCAGGTGAGGTCGAGGCGCTGCTCGAGGTCGCCGAGGGACTGATCGAGGCCCGCGACGGCGCCGCGGCGCCTCTGGACGGCGGCGAGCCTGCGTTCGGCCGCCTCACGGACGCCGGCGGCCAGGGCGGCGCGGTGGATGGGGAGGTTGATCGCCGCCGACAGGCCCACGATGTCCTGTCCGTTGTCCTCCGGCGGGCTGGCCCGGCCGGCGGCGTCGGTGCGGCGGCCCACGACGGTGTAGCCGAGGCCGAGCGTGACGTCGGGGTCGTAGGCCTTGCCGGCGAGCTGCTCCTCGGCGCCCGCCCCGGCGACGGCCGCTTCGGCCGCGGCGAGGGTCGGGTCGTTGGCCATCGCCGTCGCGCGCAGGACCGCCGGATCCAGCCGGAAGCGGGCGGCGCGCGGGAGGGTCGGGCGGGGCAGCGGGGCGCCGGCCGGCTGGCCACGAAGCGCGTTGAGGGAGGCCTGCACGTCGGCGCGCCGGCGGGCGATGTCGAGCAGCTTGCCGTCGTCGCGGGTGATCTCCGCCTGGATGCGGATCACGGCCTGCTCGTTGCCGGCGCCGGTGGAGTAGCGGCTCCGCGCGACGTCCTCGTAGCGCCCCAGCGCGCCGCGGTCGGTACGGACGATGGCCGCCCAGGAGTCCAGAAACGCCGCCTCGTTCCAGAGCTGCCGCGCCTGGGTGACCACCGCGAGGCGCCGGGCCTCGACGAGGTGGCGCTGGCCGGCGGCGGCGAGGAGGGCCGCCTGCTCCCGGAGGTGCAACTTGCCGAACCAGGGGAAGCGCTGGGACAGGGTGACGGCCAGGCGCTGGGGTCCCACCCGCGTCTGGGGAGGCACGAGGTAGGCCATGACGGCCGCCGTGGGGTCGGGGAGGGAGCGGACCTGGGGGGCGACCTCCGCGGCGGCGCGGGCGTTGGCAGCCAGCGCGGCGACGTCCGGGTTGTGCTGCAGGACGTCCTGCAGGAAGAGCCTGAGGTCGGCGGCGTGGGCGGCCGAGGCGACGGCTTCGGCGGGCCTCGCCGTGGCCTCAGGCGCCGGCGCCGGGCCCGGCGAGGCGGCGGCCGGCAGGGCCAAGGCCGCAACGGCCAGGACGGCGCCGGCGCAAAGCAGGGCTGCTCTCGCCGGGCCGGCCGGCAGCGGATGCTTCTCACGGCTGTAGCGGGTGATCATGTCTGCCTCCCATCACGTGCTCATGGTCGCGACACCGCACCCTCGGGCACGGTGGTGAGCTCATGGTCGCGATGGGCGGCTAACAGCGCAGGGCGCAGAGATCCAGGTGGACGTCCCCGGGGCTGAAGCCGGTCCCGCTCCGGAGCGGGTCGGCGAAGGCGCCGGCGGGGAGCACGACGGGGTCGGCCACGGCGAGAACCGCGGGGGTTGCGGTCGCGCCGTCGTGCGCGGGCTTCGGCGCCGGCGGGACCGCCGGCTGGGGGGCGTCGGAGGGCTCCCCGACGGTGCACGTGCAGCGAGCTGGGGTCTCGCAGCCGCAGCAGCACCCGCGGGCGCAGAACGCCGCGTGCGCCGCCGTGGCGCCGCCGGAGGCGCAGACGGCCGACGCGGCCACCAGCGGGGTGGCCACCATCAGCGCCGCGAGCGCCAGCTTCACGAGAGACGTGCCACGCATGGCCTTCAGACTGTAGTGAAGTCGATTTACTTCGTCAACATTTCCGCGCCGGCCGCCGGGTGCGTGCTATAGTCGAGCGGTTGAATCCAGGAGGAGAGAGGATGGCTCGTCACGCGGCTACGGTGTGCTTCGACACGCCGCTTGGCCCCATCGAGATCGAGGCGTCCGCCACAGGCGTCACCCGTGTTCGCTTCAGCGGCCGCGGAGTGCCGCGCGAGGTGGGCGAGGGCCGGGCCCTGGTCCTGGCGCGCCGGGCGCAGGGCGAGATCACGGCCTACCTCGCCGGCGAGCTGCGCGCCTTCTCGGTGCCGGTGGCCATGAGCGGCACGGACTTCCAGCTCGCGGTGTGGGGTGAGCTCCGGCGGGTCGGCTACGGCGAGACGACGACCTACGGCAGGATCGCCACGAGGCTGGGGAAGCCCCGGGCGGCGCGTGCCGTGGGCTCCGCCTGCCGGACGAACCCGGTTGCCATGATCGTCCCGTGTCACCGGGTGCTCTCTGGACACGGCGAGCTCACGGGGTTCAACGGCGGGCTGGAACGCAAGCGGACGCTGCTCGAGCTGGAGCGCGCCCCGGACGGCGTGGGGAGCTGAGATCTCCCGACGGGGCGGGGCCCTCGGACGGTGACGGCCCGCTCTTGACACCTGGTGACGGCGGCCGCAGCTTGACAGTGAGCGCTGCAGACAGGGGGGAGGTGGAGCGATGCGGGCCTATCTGATCTTCACCGGTTCCGGGCCGATCCTGATCCTGACCACGTACCCCACGGTGACCGATGCGGGCCTGGTGGCGAAGCTCGAGCACAAGGGCATCCAGAAGTTCATCGCCTACGAGGTTCCGGTGGAGCGGACCAGCGCCCTGTACGGCGTTCCGTTCGAGGTCATCGCGGCCGACCTCGCGGGCTGCCAGGACGTGCGCGTCCTGGACTTCAACGGCCACCACATCTTCGCCAACTTCCGCCTCAGCGAGCTCGGCGAGGCGATCCGCCACGGGGACTGACCTCAGGGCCCGGCGGCGATGACCAGCCGCCCGCCGTCGCGGCGGAGCGCGAGGCCGAGCGTTCTCAGCATACCGGGCAGGGGCGCCAGGGGCAGCCCGACCACGGCCTGGACGTTGCCCTCGACGCGTTCGACCAGCAGCGCGCCCGCACCCTGGATGGCGTAGGCGCCAGCCTTGTCGTCGCCCTCCCCGGTGGCCACGTACCACGCGAGGAGCTCATCGTCGGCCGGGACGAAGGTCACGTCCGCGCGCTCGAGATGCTCCGCGGCCCGACCGCCGTAGAGCAGACAGACCGCCGTGAGCACGGCGTGGGTGCGCCCCGAGAGCTCGCGCAGCATCGCCAGCGCGGCGGGCCTGTCCGCCGGCTTGCCGAGGATGCGTCCTGCCACGGTGACCACCGTGTCGGCGGCCAGGACCGGGAGACCGCCGCCGGCCTGGGCCGTCGCCTCGGCCTTGGCGCGCGCGATGCGCACGGCGTGGACCCCGGGGTCCTCCTGGGGCCGCGGCGTCTCGTCCACGTCCGGGGCCACGATGCGGAGCTCGATGCCGAGCCTGCCCAGCAGCGCGCTGCGGCGGGGCGAGGACGAGGCCAGGATGAGGGGAAGAGAGCGGAGGGTCACGACGGCGAGGACGCCGGCTCGGGGCGGCGGACGGTGATCACGGAGCGGGTGCAGTCCACCACCGAGACCTCGCTGCCCGCCGGGATCTCCTCGTCGTCCACGCTCTTCGCCGCCAGGGTGACGACGCGCCCCTCGCTCTCGAGGCGGACCTGACCGTACCCGCCGGGGGGAAGCGTCCTGACCACGATGGCCCGCTCGGTGGCGGCGGCGATGGCGCAGGCGCCGCGAACGAGCAGGAACGTGAGGGCGAAGGCGGCCACCCCCGCAGCGACGGCGACCTCCGCGATCGTGTCGGAGCGCATGCGCTCCCAGGCGCCGAGAACGAGGCCCGTGAGGCCGAAGATCGCCAGGCCGGTGCTCAACCTGCGGCCGAGCAGGTTGAGATGGCCGTAGTGCTGCTCCGGGACCGGGACGGTCAGATGTCTGCTCGGTGAGAGGTGGGGGAGGCCGCGCAGCATCCCCGTGCCGGCGGCGAGGATCAGCCCCGCCAGCAGTGACATCAGATAAAGGAAGGCCCAGGTCACGGGATCATTGTAGCCCACCTCGCCGCGTCCGCGGCGGCGGCACCGCGGGGGGCCGGGCGCCGTGCGTCACGGCCCGGGGGAGAGCCGCACGATGGGCGAGGGGGCGCCGGCGTCGTCGACGTTGACGTAGGTGATCACGGCCTCGGTGACCTGCCGGGTCGGCCCGCTGGCGCCAGCGTGGCAGGCCTCCACGTCGACCCGGACCGTGACGGAGGTGTTGCCCAGGCGGACCAGGGCGCCGTAGAACGACACCAGGTCCCCCACGTACACGGGTGCGTGGAACACCACCTTGTCCATGGCCACGGTCACCACGCGGCGGGCCCCGTGCCGGTAGGCTTCGATCGCCCCCGCCTGGTCGAGGTACGAGAGGATCACCCCGCCGAAGATGGTGCCGTGGGGGTTCGTGTCGCGGGGGAGCATGGAGACGCGGATGGCGGGCTGGCGGCCTGTGGGCTGGCTCACGGCGACAATCTAGCAGAGATGCGGCCGGCCGGTTGTGTGCTAGGGTGATTTTGAATGGCCTGGAGCCCATGGCAGCCGTCCTTTCAGCCGTTCCGGGGCGGGGCGCCGCGGACGGTGAGGCCGCGGCCGGGGAATGGATGCGGCGGCGCCGGTCGCCGTAACACTGGCAGCACCACCCCGGCTTTGCGCGACGCGGCTCCGTGGCCGGGGCGTGACCGGGCGGCGTCGGCCGTCCGCCGGGAGGGGCACCCAATGGCGCGTCGAATGGCGGTGGTGGTGGCCGGAGCGTTGCTCGCGGGATGGGTCTCGGCCCAGGGTCCGAATCCCGTGCTGGACGTGTTCAAGGCGCAGCTGGAGATGGAGCACAAGCTACTGAACCTGGACCTCGCGCGGCTGGACCGCGTGCAGGAGCAGCTCAAGGCCGCGACGGACCGTCTGGTGCGGCTCAACGACGACCTGCTCCGCGCCGAGCGCGAGGGCGAGGACGTCGAGGGCTACGTCGCCAGGTCCAACGATATCCGCGTCGCGGAGGGCACCGTGAAGGAGCTCATCGACGGTGCGGCGCAGCTGAGGGCCACCATGGGCGCGCGGCGAGGCACCGCCGAGCTGCTGCAGGCGGAGGTGGCGCGCCTCGCGGGAACGGGCCAGGCGACGCAGGACGAGGTATCCGGCACCTGGGCCGTGAGCATCGAGCCCGGGGGCATGAAGGGGACGTTCGACCTGCGTCTTGACGGCACCTTGATCAGCGGGGTATACCAGCTGTCCGGCGGATGGAAGGGGTCCCTGAGGGGCACCTTCATCGGCGGCAACATCAGGCTGGAGAGAATCGACTCGCAGCTCGGCCTGGCGGCGGTCTACACGGGTCGCCTGGTCACCCGGGACGGCGAACGGCGGATCGAGGGGCAGTGGGAGAGCACCAACCTCGCCGACGGGCTGCCCGGCTCGGGTACCTGGGTCGCCCGGAAGGAGCCGCGGTCCTGAACCGTTGAGAGGAAACTGAAGGCATGTGGAAGAACCCTGTTGCGACAGCCATCGTCGGGCTCATGCTCGGCTTCTTCGCGGGATATCTGATCGGTCAGGGAGGCGGCGCCGCGGCGGCCGCGGGCGGGGCCGGCAACCCCCACGCCGGCGTGCAGGGGGCGCCGGCCCTGGACGGCGCGCCGGTGCAGCCGCCGTCCGGCGGGCGGACGGCGGCCAGCTCGAACCCTCGGCTCATGGAGCAGGCCAGGGACCTCGAGGCGGTCCTGGCCAAGAACCCCGGCGACTACACCACCCTGGTCGAGATGGGGAACGTCCAGTACGACATGAGCAACTTCGTGTCCGCGGCCGACTACTACGAGCGTGCGCGCAAGATCAAGGACGACTCCGCCGACGTGCTCACCGACCTGGGGGTCTGCTACCGGGAGACCAAGCAGCCCGACAAGGCGGTCGAGCTCTTCGACCGCGCGGCGGACATGAGCCCCGCTCACTGGCAGTCGCGGTACAACGCCGCGGTGGTCAGGCTGTTCGACCTGAACGACCCGAAGGGCGCGCAGGAGGAGCTCACCAAGCTCAAGTCCCTGGGCGCCGCCGTCTCGGGGATGCCCGACCTCACGAGCCTCGAGCAGGAGATCGCGGCCCGGCTCAAGTGACACGCGTCGTCGTCATCCTGCTGGTGCTGTACGTGGTGTGGCGGGTCGCCTCCACCCTGGGGCGCCGCCGCGAGCGCGAGTATCGCGCCAGCCAGGAGAGCCGAATGGCGGGCGGCGTCGTGCTTCCCATGGCGCGCTGCAGCCGCTGCGGCCGCTACCTGTCGGCAGGGGAGATGCGCTGGGAGGGCCGCTGGCCGAACCGGCGCGCCGTGTGCGCCAACGGCTGTCCGGAGCGCGACGATGACGGACCCTCGTGAGCTCCGCCTGAGAGCCGAGCTGGTCGCCGCCGGGGCGCGCCTGGCGCGCCTCGGCCTGGTGCGCGGCGGGGAGGGGAACCTGTCCGCGCGGCTGGGCTCCGGGCACGTGCTCATCTCGCCCCGCGGCGCCGACAAGGGCCGGTTGTCGATGCCCTCCCTGGTGCGGCGCGCGCTGGCCGGCGGCGGTGGGGACGAAGCCTCCACCGAGGCCGTCGTCCACCTGGCCGTGTACCGTCGCTGTCCGGAGGTGGGCGCCCTGGTGCACGCCCACCCCGGCGCGGTGCTGGCGCTGGACGCGCTGGGCGGTGTGCCGGAGCCCGCGGCGCTGCTCGAGGGCCCGGTCGTGGTGCCCCGCATCGTTCGCGTGCCCCCCCTCGCGCCCGGTGGCGAGGCCCTCGCCGCGGCGTGCGCGGAGGCGCTCCGCGGGGCTCCGGTGGCGGTCCTGAGCGCCCACGGGGTCCTCGCTGCGGGCAGGGACGCCGCCGAGGCCGTGTTCCGCGTGGAGGTGACCGAGCTGCTGGCCTCCGTGGCCCTGGCCGCGAAGACGGGGGCGGGGGCGTGAGCGGGAGGCTCCCCCTGGGGCACGAGGGCGGCTTCGCGCCCGGGACGCCCCTGGCGGAGCGCATGCGCCCCGCCTCGCTGGACGAGGTGGTGGGCCAGGACGCGCTGGTCGGTCCGGAGGGCGTGCTGCGCCTCCTCCTCCAGCGGGGCGAGCTGCCCTCCCTCGTGTTCTGGGGTCCCCCGGGGTGCGGCAAGACCACGCTGGCGCGGCTCCTGGCCGATGCCGGCGGCGCCGAGTTCGTCGCCTTCTCGGCGGTGCTCTCCGGAGTGAAGGAGGCGCGCGCCGTGATGGACGGGGCGCGGAGGCTGCGCCAGGCGACGGGGCGGCGCTCCATCCTCTTCGTGGACGAGGTGCACCGCTTCAACCGCGCCCAGCAGGACGCCTTCCTGCCCTTCGTGGAGGCCGGCGACATCGCGCTGGTGGGAGCCACCACCGAGAACCCGTCCTTCGAGCTCAACGCGGCGCTGCTGTCGCGGGTCAAGGTGATGGTCCTGGAGGCCCTGGGGGAGGACGATGTGGCCGTGCTCCTCGCCCGCGCCCTCGCGGACCGGGAGCGGGGGCTCGGCGAGTGGGGCCTTGACGTCGAGGACGGCGTGACGGCCGCAATCGCCCGCCTGGCCGGCGGGGACGCGAGGGCCGCCTACAACGTCCTGGAGCTGGCGGCCGAGACGGTGGGCCGGGGCGCCCGGGTCACGGAGGAGCTGGTCCGGCGAGTGGCGCAGAGAAAGCTGGCCCGCTACGACAAGGAGGGGGAGGAGCACTACAACCTCATCTCGGCCCTCCACAAGTCCATCCGGAACTCCGACGTGAACGCCACCCTGTACTGGCTCGCACGCATGCTCGAGGGCGGGGCCGACCCGCGTTTCGTGGCCCGCCGCCTGCTGCGGGTGGCGTCGGAGGACGTCGGCATGGCGGATCCCCGGGCGCTGGAGCAGGCGGCGGCCGCGGCCCACGCCGTGGAGCACGTGGGCATGCCGGAGTGCGCGCTGGCGCTGGCGCAGGCCGCCGTCTACCTGGCACTGGCGCCGCGGTCCAACGCCCTGTACACGGCCTACGGCCGGGCCCGGCAGGCGGTCGGCGACCTGCCCGCCTACCCGGTGCCGCTGCAGCTCCGCAACGCCCCGACGAAGCTGATGAAGGACCTGGGCTACGGGGCGGGCTACCAGTACGCCCACGACTCGGGCGAGCGGATCGCCGACATGGACTGCCTTCCCGGCGAGCTGGCCGGCGCCTCGTTCTTCGAGCCCACCGAGGAAGGCTGGGAGAAGAGGATCCGGGAGCGCCTGGCGGAGCTGCGGCAGCGGCGGGCCCGCGCCGGGCGGGGCAGGCCGGGGAGCTGAGACCCCGGGGGCGGCCGCGCCCCGGTGACGCTACAATCACGCTCGTATGAAACAAACCCCGATGCTGCAGCAGTACCTGGAGCTCAAGCAGCGCCACGCCGACGCCCTGCTGCTCTATCGCCTCGGGGACTTCTACGAGCTGTTCTTCGAGGACGCCGAGACTGCCGCGCCGGTGCTGGGCATCGTGCTCACCCAGCGCCGTCACAACGAGGCGGTGAGCGGTCCCATGTGCGGCATCCCCCACCACGCCCTCAATGCCTATGTGGGCAAGCTCCTCGAGGCGGGGTTCCGGGTCGCGGTCGCCGAGCAGATGGAGGACCCCGGCCAGGCCAGGGGGCTGGTGCGCCGGGACGTCATCCGGGTGCTCACCCCGGGTACCGTGACCGAGCCCGAGCTGCTCGGCGAGAACGAGCGCCGGTGGGTGGCGGCGGTGCTGCCCGGCGAGGCCGGGGCGGTCGCCTTCCTCGAGGCGGCGTCGGGCGAGTTCGGCGGAGTGTCCGGAGAGCGCGCCGAGCTGCGCGAGCTGCTGGCGCAGCTGCGGCCGAGCGAGGTGCTGGTTCCCGAGGGGACGCCTGAGCCAGACGGCTGGTGGGCGGCCGGGTCGCCGCGCCCCGTGGTCACCCGCCGCCCGGCGGCGTGGTTCGCGCCGGCGCGGGGTGACGAGCTGCTGCGCACGGCGCTCGGCATCGCCTCTCTGCGGGCGTTCGAGCTGGAGCCCGGGGAGGCGCTGGTGGGCGCGGCCGGGGCGCTCCTGGAGTACGTCCGCTCGACCCAGGGGGAGCTTCCCCGCCACGTTCGCGCCTTCGTGCGCCGCCGCCCCGGCGGCGAGGTGGTGCTGGACGCGGCCACCGTGCGCAACCTGGAGATCCTCAAGGACAGCTCCGGGGGCCGCCGGGCGTCGCTGGCCCGCGTGCTCGACCACACCGCCACGCCGATGGGCTCCCGCCTGCTCCGGGACTGGCTCCTGCGGCCGCTGGGCGACGCCGCCGGCGCCTCGGACCGGCACGCCGCGGTGGCGGCGCTGGTGGACGACCCGGCGCGGCTCGGTACGCTGCAGGCGGCGCTGCGGGCGATCGGCGACCTGGAGCGGGGAGCGGCCAGGCTCGGGCTCCGCCAGGCACGCCCGGGGGAGATGGCCGCGCTCCGGCGTGCGGTGGAGAGCCTGCCCGCGGCGCGCGCCGAGGTGGCGGACGCCGCCAGCGGCCTGCTCGCAGCCCTGGCCGAGGACATCGACCTGCTGGAGGACCTCGGCGCCGACCTCGCGGCGACCCTGGCCGACGAGCCGCCGGCCCTGCCCGGGCCCGGCATGATCCGAGGCGGCCGTGACGCCGAGCTGGACGAGGCCCGGGCGCTGTCTCTGGGCGCCAAGGAGGTGCTGGCGGAGCTCGAGGCGCGGGAGCGCGCCGCCACGGGGATCGCCAACCTCCGCATCCGCTACAACCGGGTGTTCGGGTATTCGTTCGAGGTCTCGCACGCCCACGCCGCCAAGGTGCCCGAAGCGTGGACGCGCCGGCAGACCCTGGCCAACGCGGAGCGCTTCGTGACCCCGGAGCTCGAGGACCTCGAGCGGCGCATCGGCGAGGCCGAGGCCCGCGCGGCGGAGCGTGAGCAGGCGCTCTACCAGGCGCTGCTGGACCGGTGCGCGGCGCGGGCGGGACGGGTGGCCGCCACGGCGCGGGCGCTGGCGAGCCTGGACGTGCTCTCGGCGTTCGCGGAGCGCGCGCGCCGCCACGCCTACGTGAGGCCCCGCATGAGCGACGGGGCGCGGCTCCTGCTCCGGGGCGGCCGGCACCCCGTCGTGGAGGAGCTCACCGCCTCGCCCTTCGTACCCAACGACGTCGACCTCGACGGCGACGCCAGGCAGGTGGTGCTGCTCACCGGGCCCAACATGGGCGGGAAGTCCACCTACCTGCGCCAGGTGGCGCTGGCCGTCATCATGGCGCGGGCGGGGTCGTTCGTGGCGGCGGAGGAGGCCGAGATCGGGGCCATCGACCGGGTCTTCACCCGGGTGGGCGCCGCCGACGACCTCGCCCGGGGCGAGTCCACGTTCATGGTCGAGATGACGGAGGTGGCCCACATCCTCCGCTACGCCTCGCCCCGCTCCCTGGTGATCCTGGACGAGGTGGGGCGCGGGACCGCCACCTTCGACGGCCTCTCCCTGGCCTGGGCCGTGGTCGAGGCGCTCCACGATCCACCGTCGGGGGGCGCCGGGCCGCTGGTGCTGTTCGCCACCCACTACCACGAGCTCACCGACCTCGCCGACCGGTTTGCGCGGGTGGTCAACGCCTCGGTGGCGGTGAAGGAGTGGGAGGGCAACGTCCTCTTCCTGCACCGCGTGGTGGCCGGCCCGTCGGACCGCTCCTACGGCATCCACGTGGCGCGCCTGGCCGGCGTCCCGGAGGCGGTGTGCCGCCGGGCGGGGGAGGTGCTGCTCGAGCTCGAGCGGCAGGAGGCCGGGGTCCTGGCGGCGACGCGGAACAGCAACCAGCCCGAGCAGATGCGGCTCTTCCCCGAGCCCTCGGGCGCGGTCGCCGAGAAGCTGCGCAAGGTCGAGGTGGACCGGCTGACGCCGCTGGAGGCGCTCAACCTCCTGGCGGCGCTGGTGCGGGAGGCGCGGGAGTGAGCGGCTCGACGCCGGTGCTCGTGTGCGGCGTGGCGGGGACCGCGCTCGACGCCGGTGAGCGCGAGCTGCTCGTCCGCCTCGGCCCGGGCGGCGTGATCCTGTTCGCCCGCAACGTGGAGAGCCGGGAGCAGCTGGCGGCCCTGACCGGGGAGCTGCGTGCCCTGCCCTCGCACCCGGCCGTGGCGGTCGACCTCGAGGGGGGGAGGGTGAATCGGCTGCGCCCGCTGTTGGGCGAGCTCCCCTCGCCCGGCAGGGCCGCCGCCGCGGGGGCGGAGGCGGTGCGCGCCCTGGGCGAGGCGGCGGGGCTCGCGTGCGCCCACTTCGGCATCGACCTGGACTACGCCCCGGTGGTGGACGTGGCGCGTCCCGGCGGTTGGCTGACGGCCGAGGACCGCTGCCTGGGGGCGGCTCCCCTCGAGGTGGCGGGGGCGGCCGCGGCCTACCTGGAGGGCCTCGAGGCGTCGGGGGTGCGGGGGTGCCTCAAGCACTTCCCGGGGCTCGGCTCGGGGCGGGTGGACTCCCACCGGGAGCTGCCGGTCCTGGACGACGAGGTGGTCGCGGACGGCGCCGTCTTCCGGCGGCTCGCGGCGCCCCGGCGCGCCGTGATGGTGGCCCACGCCGTTGCGCCGGCGCTGGGGGAGCCGCTCCGCCCCGCCTCGCTCTCGGAGGTGGTGGTGGCGCCGCTGGCGGCGGGCCCGTCCGCCCTGGTGGTGGCCGACGACCTGGAGATGGGCGCGCTGGCCCGTTTCGGGTCGCTGGGCGAGCGGGCGGCGGCGGCCCTGCTCGCCGGGTGCGACCAGGTGCTGGTGTGCAACGCGCTCGTGGAACGGGAGGCGGTGGCGGCACACCTGGCGGCGTGGCGCCGACGGTCCGCGACGCTGGACGCACGGATGCTGGCCGCGGAGGCGCGGGTGGCGGCGTTCGGACAGGCGAGGCCCGCGGCGGTCTCGTGGGAACGTGTCGAGGCCGCGGCGGCGCGGGCACGCCGGCTCGTGGAGGTGCCCGCGTGAGGCGCGCGGCGGTGCTGCTGTCGGGGGGGCTGGACTCGGCCACGGCGGCGGCCTGGGCGGTGGCCTCCGGTTACACGGTGAGCGCCCTGTCGGTGGACTACGGACAGCGGCACCGGGTGGAGCTGGAGGCGGCCGCGGCGGTGGCGGCGCGGCTCGCCCTTCCAGAGCACCGGACGGTGCGGGTGGACCTGCGGGCCATCGGCGGCTCCGCGCTCACCGACGCCATCGACGTGCCGGTCGACCGGGAGGCCATCGGTGGCGACGTCCCGGTCACCTACGTCCCGGCCCGCAACACGATCCTGCTCGCGCTGCTCACCGGGCTGGCCGAGGTGACGGGGGCGCGCACCCTGGTGATCGGCGCCAACGTGCAGGACTACTCGGGCTATCCCGACTGCCGCCCGGAGTTCCTGCGCGCCTTCGAGGAGGTCGCCCGCCTGGGCACGCGGGCCGGGGCGGAGGGCGGGCGGTTCGAGGTACGGGCGCCCCTGCTGCAGCTCTCCAAGGCGGGGATCGTGCGGCTGGGAACGGCGCTGGGGGTGGACTACGCGCTGACCCTGTCGTGCTACGACCCGCCCGCGGCGTTCGTGCACTGCGGCCGGTGCGACGCCTGCCGCCTGCGGCGCGCCGGCTTCGCCGAGGCCGGCGTCGCGGACCCGACGACCTACGCCGGCTGACGGGGCCGCCGCAGTGCGGTGCTATCCTGCGGGCTCCCGAGTGGGGAGGGGCAATGAATCGCAGGACCTTCTACGTCACGACGCCCATCTACTACGTGAACGACCTGCCGCACATCGGCCACATCTACACCACGGTCGTGGCGGACACCATCGCCCGCTACAAGCGCATGCGCGGACTCGACGTGAGGTTTCTGACCGGGACCGACGAGCACGGGCAGAAGATCGAGCGCAGCGCCCGGGCGCAGGGCATCACGCCGCTGGCGCTGGCAGACCGCGTGGTGGGGCGGTACCACGAGCTGTGGCGGGCCCTCGGCATCACCCACGACGACTTCGTGCGCACCACGGAGCCGCGGCACGCCGCCGCGGTCCAGGCCATCATCGGCCGCATGCAGGAGCGCGGCGACATCTACAAGGGAGCCTACGAGGGGTGGTACTGCGCGGGGTGCGAAGCGTTCTACCCGGAGACGCAGCTCGTCGACGGGCGGTGCCCGGACCAGGGCCACCCCGTGGAGCTGCTCAAGGAGGAGTCGTACTTCTTCCGGCTCTCGGCGTACCAGGAGCGCCTGCTGGCCCACTACCGCGACCACCCCGGGTTCATCCGGCCGGCCAGCCGCTACAACGAGGTCGTGCGCTTCGTCGAGGGAGGGCTGAGGGATCTCTCCATCTCCCGGGCGTCGCTGAGCTGGGGCATTCCCTGGCCCGGGGACGCGGAACACGTGGTGTACGTCTGGCTGGACGCCCTCACCAACTACGTCTCGGCGCTGGGCTTCGGATCGGACGACACCGGGCTCTACGAGCGCTACTGGCCGGCGGATCTCCACCTGGTGGGCAAGGACATCCTGCGCTTCCACTGCGTGTACTGGCCCGCGTTCCTCATGTCCGCCGGGCTGCCGCTGCCCGAGCAGATCTTCGGCCACGGGTGGTGGCTACGCGACGAGCGCAAGATGTCCAAGTCGCTGGGCAACGTGGTCAAGCCGGATCACCTCATCGAGCGGTTCGGTCCCGACGCGCTGCGCTACTTCCTGCTCCGCGAGATGACCTTCGGGCAGGACGCCTCGTTCTCCGACGAGGGCTTCCTCGCCCGCTACAACGCCGATCTGGCCAACGGCCTGGGCAACGCGGCCTCGCGCGTCCTGGCCATGGCCCGCCGCTACTTCGACGGCCGCACGCCGCCGGTGGTGTGCGGCGCCAGCGTGGTTCGCGACAAGGCGGCGGAGGTGGTGGTGCGCTTCGCCGACGCCATGGACGGCTACGAGTTCCACCGCGCCCTCGAGGCGGTGTGGGAGCTGCTCGCGGCGGTGGACGCCTACGTCAACGAGAAGGCGCCGTGGAGGATCTTCAAGGAGGAGGGGGCGGGCTCCGAACGGCTCGGCAGGGTCCTCTACAACTGCCTGGAGGCGGTCCGGCTGGCCGCGGTGATGGTCGCGCCCGTGATGCCCGGCACGTCGTCGCGCCTGCTCGAGCAACTGGGCGTCGCCGCTGGGCCGGGCGAGCGGTCCCTGGAGTGGGGCGGGCTCGAGGCCTCGCGGCCGCTGGGTACGGAGGGGGTGCTGTTCCCGAGGGCCGATGTGGAGGCCTTCTTCAAGGAGGTGGACGTGGACGAGGACGCAGCGGCGAAGACCCAGAAGATCGACGTGGAGCCGGCGGTGGCGCCGGCGCCGGCAGCGGCGGGCGACCAGGTCGGGATCGACGAGTTCGCCAGGATCAAGCTGGTGGTGGGGACGGTGAAGCTCGCCGAGCGGGTGCCGAAGTCCAACAAGCTGGTCCGTATGGAGGTCGACCTGGGCGAGCCCGAGCTGCGCCAGATCGTCGCCGGGATCGGCAAGCAGTACTCCCCGGAGCAGCTGGTAGGCCGGCAGATCGTCGTCGTCTCGAACCTCAAACCGGCAACCCTGATGGGGGTCGAGTCGCGGGGCATGCTGCTGGCCGCCTCCGTGGACGGCGCCCCCTACGTGCTCGGCGTGGACGGCCAGGTGCCCCCCGGGACCGGCGTCAAGTAGCGCGGCGGCGGCCCGGGGCCGGGAGGGAGCGTGACGCCATGATCCTCCGACTCCGCTACGGGCGGGAGCTTCTCGCCGCGGACCTGCGCGGCCTGGTGTGCCGGGTGCTGCAGCCGGCGGCTCCCCGCCACCCGCGGCCGGCCCGGGAACTGGTCGCGGAGGCCCTGGACGCGCCCCGGGGCGCGGCGCCGCTGGCGGCGCTGGCGGCGGGGCGGCGGCGGATCACCGTGCTGGTGCCCGACGCCACCCGCAAGGCGTCGTTGCCCGAGGTGCTCCCCGCGGTCCTGGATCGCCTCCGGCAGGGGGGCTCGACGCCGGACTCCATCACGGTTCTGGTGGCGTGCGGGACGCACCCCCCAGCGCCGGAGCCCGCCCTCCGCGCCCTCCTGGGGCCGCTTCCGGAGGGCGTCGAGGTGCTGCAGCACGACGCCCGCGACGAGGGTTCGCTGGTGGAGGCCGGGACCACGCCCCGGGGCGTGAAGGTGCGGCTGCACCGGCGCGCCGTGGAGGCGGACCTGCTCGTCTCCGTTTCCACCGTCCAGCACCACTACTTCGCCGGCTTCGGAGGAGGCCCCAAGCTGGTCTTCCCGGGCGTCTCGGGCTACGAGGAGATCCAGGCGAACCACTCCCAGGTGCTCGACCTCGAGACAGAGCCTCCGCGCCGCCGGCCGGGCTGTGAGCCCGGCGTGCTGGAGGGCAACCCGGTGGCGGAGGAGATCCGCGCGGCCGCGGCGCTGCGCCCGCCGGACCTGGCGCTGCTCATGGTCAACGGCGAGGGAGGCACGCCGTGCTGGGCCGGGGCGGGGACGCTGGAGGCGGTGTTTCCCGAGGCCTGCAGGCGGGTGCGGGAGTGGTACGAGGTCGATGCGGGACCGTTCTCCCGCATGGTGGTGAGCGCGGGGGGACACCCCACCGACGCGACGCTCATCCAGGCGCACAAGTCGCTGGACGCGGCGTGCCGGTTCCTGGCGCCGGGCGGCGAGGTGCTGTGGCTCGCGGCGTGCGACGAGGGACCGGGCTCGGCGGCGATGGAGCCGTTCCTCGAGGACCCGCGCCCCGAGGCGCTGTTCGCGCTCCTGCGCCGCCGCTACGTGCAGTACGGCCACACCACGCTGCGCCTGGTCGAGAAGGCCGGCCGGTTCCGGGTCCTGGCCCGAACGGGGCTCGCCCCCGCCCTGGCGGAGCGCCTGGGCCTCGAGCCCGTAGAGGACGTCGCCGCGGTGCTGGCCCGCTGGCGCGAGGAGTCGCCCGGCGAGACGGTGGGGGTGATGCCGGAGACGGTGGTGTATCCCGCGCTCCCCCTCAGCCGGTGACCATCCGCGGGTGCTCCGTGGCACGCGGGTGGTCCTCGAGGAGCACGGCCCGCACCGGCGACGCCTCGACCCCGAGGAGGGGCAACGGCAGCGCGGCGAGGAGGTAGTGGCCCGGGGGAACGCCGGTGAGGTCGAGCCCCTCGAGGATGAGCATGCCGTGCGCCGCGCACCGGTGGTGGGCGGGCAGCCCCGCTTCGTCGGCCGGGTCCACCGAGGGCGTGTCCACGCCGACGAGACAGACTCCCGCCCCGGCGAGCAGGTCGACGAGCTCGGGGGACAGGCCGGGGAACCGCTCCGGCAGCGGCGCTCCCGCGGGCCAGGCGCCGGTGGCGAAGAGGACGCGGGCGGTGACCGGGCTCCAGCCCGCGGGGAGGTCGGAGGGGGACAGGAGCCGCCCGTCGCCGCCGGCACGCACCACCTGGCAGGGGCCGAAGCAGGTCTCGGGCGGGACCGACGCGGCGTCGGCGGCGCCTTCGACGACGTGGAGCGGCGCATCCAGGTGGGTCCCCAGATGGGGCGAGAGCGTGATGGCGGAGACCGCGGCGGCGCCCGCGCCGTGGGCGACGGTCCAGCGGTGCGCGAAGGGTGTGTCGCCGGGCCAGGACGGCGTGGCGGTCCCGAGGGGGCGGGTCAGGTCGTACAGGACGCGTGGCATGGAATAATGTTCGCAGATCCCGACATGGAGGGGGCGTCCGTCGAGGGGGCGCGCGGCGGTGGTCGCCGCGGGGTCCGGAAGCGTTCCGCTTGATGCCGGGCGAGATTCAGTTTACGCTCCGCGCGCACCGCGAGGCCGCGGGAGCCCCCTTTGAGGAGGTCGAGATGCCAACCAACCTCGTTCCCACCAAGCTGTACCTCACCAACGGCGTGGGGGTCCACCGCGAACGTCTGCAGTCCTTCGAGCTCGCGCTGCGCGACGCCGGGATCGCGACGTTGAACCTGGTGATGGTGTCGTCCATCTATCCGCCGGGGGCCAAG
This sequence comes from uncultured Acidobacteriota bacterium, assembly GCA_963751245.1. GTDB lineage: Bacteria > Acidobacteriota > Thermoanaerobaculia > Thermoanaerobaculales > Thermoanaerobaculaceae > CAVVTR01. Next base: position 105,943 of record CAVVTR010000011.1, read on the forward strand.
ATCATCTCGCGCAAGCGCGGCGAGAGCGAGCTGGAGTCGGGGCAGATCGCCTTCGTGGTGATGAGCCGGGGCGACTCCAACGAGCCGCACCGCATGATCGCGGCGTCGGTGGGCGTCGCCGTGCCCAGCGACAAACGCATGTACGGCTACCTCTCCGAGCACCACGGCTACGGCCAGACGGCCAGGGAGGCGGGGGACTACGCCGAGGACCTGGCGGCCTCGATGCTCGCCACCACCCTCGGGGTGGAGTTCGACGAGAACCAGTCGTGGGACGAGAAGCGCCAGCTGTGGAAGATCTCCAACAAGATCGTGGTCACCCGCAACATCACCCAGTCGGCGATGGTCGGCCGCGACGGCCGCTGGACGACGGTGGTGGCGGCCGCCGTGCTGCTTTTCGACTGAGGAGGGACGATGGGCGACGGGACCAAGACCTTCCTGGGCGGAGGACGGATCCTGCCTCCGCGCGTCCACGGCGGCATGACGGCGGCCGAGCTCGTCGACGGCGCATTCTCCGCCTACAACGGCGCCCGGCTGCGCGAGGCGGCGCGGCTCCTGGCCCGCAAGATGCTGGCCTCCGACGTCACCGTGGGGCTGTCGGTGACGGGGGCGCTGACCCCTGCGGGGTACGGAGTGTCCTGCCTGGTGCCCCTGGTGGAGGCGGGGTTCGTGGACTGGGTGGTGTCCACCGGAGCCAACCTCTACCACGATCTCCACTACGGCCTCGGCATGCACATGCACCACGGCTCGCCGTTCGTGTCCGACGTGGAGCTGCGCCGCGAGGGGATCATCCGCATCTACGACATCTTCTTCGACTACAGCGTGCTGCTGGACACGGACGCCTTCGTGCGCGAGGTGATCGGGGCCGAGGAGTTCCAGCGCCCCATGTCCTCGGCGGAGCTCCACCACCGGCTGGGCCGGTACGTGGTGGAGCGCGAGCGGGTGCTGGGGTCGTCCGGCCACTCGTTCCTGGCCGCGTGCCACCTGGCGGGGGTCCCGGTCTACACGTCCTCGCCGGGCGACTCCTCCATCGGCATGAACGTGGCCGCCATGGCGCTGGCGGGCTCGCGGCTGTCGGTGGACCCCAACGCCGACGTGAACGAGACCGCCGCCATCGTCTGGGACGCCAAGCGCAGCGGCGGCCGGAGCGGCGTGTTCATCCTCGGGGGAGGCAGCCCGAAGAACTTCGTCCTGCAGACCGAGCCGCAGATCCAGGAGGTGCTCGGCCTCGAGGAGAAGGGGCACGACTACTTCCTCCAGGTCACCGACGCCCGCCCGGACACCGGGGGGCTGTCGGGTGCGACCCCCTCGGAAGCGGTCACGCTGGGGCAAGGTGGACCCGGAGCAGCTGCCGGACACGGTGGTGGTGTACAGCGACGCCACAATCGCGCTGCCGCTGCTCACGGCGTACGCCCTGGCCCACCGCGAGCCCCGGCCGCTGAAGCGGCTCTACGATCGCCGCGGGGAGCTGCTCGAAGGGCTGCGGGAGGCCTATCTGCGCCGGCAGGACGGGTGACCGGGGCGGCGCGGGGCGAGGAGGGCGAGCGATGACCGAGGAGCGCTATGCACCGTACCTGAGCTTCCTGGGCCTGCCGGACGAGCTGAACCCGCCGGCGCGCGCGCGGGCCGCGATCCTTCCGGTGCCCTACGACCTCACCACCTCGTACCAGTCCGGTGCGCGGAGGGGGCCTCTGGCGATCCTCGAGGCGTCGACCCACCTGGAGACCTGGGACGAGGAGCTCCACCGGGAGACCGTGGAGGAGGTCGGCATCGTCACCACGGCGCCGGTGGTCCCCGACACCTCGGGCCCCGCGGCCACCATGGAGCGCATCGAGAAGGCGGCGCGGGGCATCGTCGAGGGGGGGCGGATGCTGGTCGGCCTCGGCGGGGAGCACTCCGTGACGGCCCCCATGGTGCGGGCGGTCCGCGAGCGCCATGCGAACGCCGGGGTGCTGCAGCTCGACGCCCACGCCGATCTGCGGGATACCTTCGAGGGCTCGCCGCACAACCACGCCTGCGTCATGCACCGGATCCTCGACGACGGTGTGCCGCTCGCCCAGGTGGGCATCCGCTCCCTCACCGGCGAGGAGCATGACCTCATCCGCGAACGGGGCCTCGCCACGGTCTTCGCCCGGGAGGCGGTGGAGGAGCCGGTGGACCGGTGGATCGGCCGGGTGGTGGATGCGCTGCCGGCCGAGGTCTACGTGACGGTGGACCTGGACGTCTTCGACCCGGCGGTAATGCCGGCCACGGGGACCCCGGAGCCTGGCGGCCTCGACTGGTACCGGGTCACCGCGGTGCTGCGGGAGGTCGCCCGCCGGAGGCGCATCGTGGGCTTCGACGTCGTGGAGCTCGCGCCGGTGGCGGGAAACGTGGCGCCGGACTTCCTCGCGGCCAAGCTGCTGTACCGCCTGCTCGGATACGCGTTTCCCGGGGAGCGGTGAGCGGATCGGCCGGCTTCGCACGAGCGGGGCGCGGGGGCGCGGCGCCGTGCTGAGGGCACTGGCGCGGCTCGCGGCGAGGCTCAGCGGCTGGCGGCTGGTGGGCGACCCCCCGCAGTGCGAGAAGTACGTCCTGCTGGGCTACCCCCACACCAGCAACTGGGACTTCGTGATCATGCTCATGTTCGGGCTGGCGAGCGGGGCGAACTTCTCGTGGGTGGGCAAGCACACCCTGTTCCGCCGTCCGTTCGGCGGGCTCATGCGGCGGCTGGGCGGAATTCCCGTGGACCGGAGGCGGAGCCAGGGGGCCGTCGAGCAGCTGGTCGAGGAGTTCGGGAGGCGCCGGCGGCTGATCCTGGTGGTCTCGCCGGAGGGCACGCGCCGCCGCGTGGAGCACTGGAAGTCGGGCTTCTACCACATCGCTCTGGGCGCCGGCGTACCCCTCGGCCTCGGGTTTCTGGACTACCCGAGCCGCACCGCGGGGTTCGCGACGCTCATCGATCTCACCGGCGACCACACCGCGGACATGGACCGCATCCGCGCGTTCTACGCCGACAAGCACGGCAAGCTGCCCGGCTCGACGGGGGCGATCCGCCTCCGGGACGAGGACGATCCGGCACGGTGACGGACCGGCCGGTTTGCTGACCGTCGCCGCGAACCCCACATTGGAAGCACAGCCGAGCAGGGGAGGGCATCATGGCGGAGAGCGTGTACAAGGTCATCGAGCTGGTGGGAACGAGCACGGAGTCGTGGGAGAAGGCGGCCGCCAGCGCGGTGGAGATCGCGGCAAAGAGCCTGCGGGACCTCCGCGTGGCCGAGGTGAGCGAGCTCGATCTGCAGCTGGAGAACGGCAAGGTCCGCGCCTACCGGGCGAAGGTCAAGGTCTCGTTCAAGTTCTCCAGCGAGTCGTGACCGCCGACGGCGCCGGTCAGCCGGCGGGCTCGCCGTAGATCTTCTCGTCCGGCAGGGCGGCGCCCGCAGCGTCGGCCTCGACGTCGCGCCCGGCGGGGGGCGCGGCGAGGAAGCGGCGGTAGAACTCGTGCTGGATCACCAGGCTCATCACCTCGTTGGTGCCCGTCCAGATGGTGATGAGCCGGCAGTCGCGGAGCAGCCGCTCGACGGGGTAGATGTCGGTGTAGCCGATGCCGCCGAGGATCTGCATGGCGTGGTTGATGACCGTCCACGCCGACTCGGTGGCGAACTTCTTGGCCTCGGAGACGAGGCGGCGGACGGTGCCCGGGTCCTCCGCCGCGTCGGCCGCGAGGGCCGCGCCGTGGTTGAGGGCGCGCGCGGCGTCGAGGAGGGTGAGGCTGTCGGCCACCTTGAAGCTGACCCCCTCGAAGCGCCGGATCTTCTCCCCGAAGGCGTGGCGCCGGTCGGCGTAGCGGGCGGCGATCTCGAGGGCGGCACGGCCCATGCCGATGGCGCCTCCCGCCGAGGTGAGACGCTCCGGCACCATCATGCGGTGGAAGACCTCGGTGCCCCGCCCGATCCCGGCCTCGCCGCCGAGCACGTTGGCGAGGGGCACGGCGGCGTCCTTGAAGACGAGGCGGCCGGTGCCGCTGCCGCGGTTGCCCATGAGGCCGTAGACGTGGTGGACCTCGACGCCGGGGCCCCGCTCCACGAGGAACGCGGTCATGGCGCGCTTGGGGTCGTCGATCCCCTCGACGCGCCCGTACACGAGGATGAGGTCGGCCCCCTCGGCGCCGACCACGAAGCGCTTCTGGCCGGTGAGGCGGAAGACGTCGCCGTCGCGGCGCGCCACCGTGGTGGCGGCGAAGAAGTCGGAGCCGCCGCGCGGCTCGGTGAGGCCCTCGGCCACGGGCAGGCGTCCGGCCAGCATGGGCACGAGGAAACGCTGCTTCTGCTCCTCGGTGCCGAAGACGTGGATCGCCTCGCCGACGATGGAGACGAGGGACCACAGGCAGGGGAGGGCGGTGCCGAGGACGCCGATCTCCTCGAGGGCCGCCATCTCGGCGGTCCAGGGCACGCCGCGCCCGCCGTAGCGCGGGTCGAAGCGGAGGCCGAGGAGCCTGCGCCTGCCGGCGTCGGCGAGGAAGTCGCGGGGGAACGGGGCCTTGTCGGCGTCCATGTCGAGGAGCAGCTGGCGGGGCACGGCGGCCGCAAAGGCCCGCGCCTCGTCTCGCAGTGAACGGATCTCCGGGCTGAGCGTGGCGTCGATGAGCATCCTTCCTCCCGTTGGTGAACCGCCGTTCAGTGTAAACCCTCCGCCGCCGCGGTGCGGCGGGGTGAGCACACTTGACAACGGAAGCAAGGTGCATAATTATCCGCTATTCGTCGTTCATGCGAGCGACGGGAGGCGGAATGCGAATCGTGCTGGCGTTCTCCGGCGGTCTCGACACCTCGTTCTGTGTGGCGTACCTGAGCCGCGAGCGGGGCGCCGAGGTCATCACGGTCACGGTCGACACCGGCGGCATCGACGCCGCGGGGCTGGCGCGGGTGGCCGAGCAGGCCCGCGCGGTGGGGGCGGTGGAGCACCGGGAGGTGGATGCCCGCGAGGCGGTGTACGAGGGCTTCGTGGCCACGCTCATCCGCGGCAACGTGCTGCGGGGGTCGGTCTACCCGGTGTCCGTGGCGGCGGAGCGGACCCAGCAGGCGGTGGAGGTGGCGAAGGTCGCCCGCGAGACGGACGCCGACGCCGTGGCCCACGGATCCACCGGCGCTGGCAACGACCAGGTGCGCTTCGACGTGGCGTTCCGGGTGCTGCTCCCCGGCCTGCCGATCGTCACGCCGATCCGCGAGCTCGGCCTGTCCCGGGAGCAGGCGGTCGAGTACCTCGCGTCCCGCTCCCTGCCGGTACCCGAGGGAACGAGCCGCTACTCGGTGAACCGGGGCCTGTGGGGAACGACCCTGGGGGGCGGCTGGACCCACGATCCGTGGAACGGTCCGCCTGCGGACGCCTGGGCCGAGGCCGGCGAGGCGGAGGGCGTCGCGCCGGAGCCGACGGAGGTCGTCATCTCCTGGCGGCAGGGGCTGCCCGTGGCCCTCGACGGCGAGGCCATCGCCGGGCCGGCGCTGATCGAGGCGCTGGAGGCGAGGGTGCGCCCGTACGGCATCGGGCGCGGCATCCACCTGGGCGAGACGGTGCTCGGGATCAAGGGCCGCATCGGTTTCGTGGCCGGCGCCGCGCAGATCGTCATCGCCGCGCACCGCGAGCTCGAGAAGCTGGTGCTGACGCGCTGGCAGGCGTTCTGGAAGGACCACCTGGCGCAGTTCTGGGGAGACCGGCTCCACGAGGGGCAGGCGTTCGACCCGGTGATGCGGGACGTGGAGGCGCTGGTGGCCAGCTCCCAGGCGAGGGTGGAGGGCGACACCAGGGTCCGCCTGGCGCCGGGCTCGTTCCTGGTCACCGGAGTGAGGAGCCCCTACGGGCTCATGGATCCGGACGTCGCCCTGTACGGCGAGCGCAACGCGCTGTGGAGCGGCGAGGAGGCGCGGGCGTTCGCCAAGGTGAGCGCGATCCCGTCGCTGCTCGCCGGCCGGCGGGGAGGCGGATCATGGTGACGAGCCGGGTGCGGGTGGACCGCCTCGCCTCCTCGGTCCGCAACCTGAGGCTCGGCAACGAGGTGATCGTTGGTCCCGACCTCGTAGCCGGGGAGGGGTACGCGCTCGCCGTGCGCCTCCTCGGCGACAAGGCCGTCTACAACCAGCTCGAGGACCCCAGCGGCCGGTTCGTCCGGCTGCGCGCCGGAGACGTGATGGTAGGCGCTCTGGGCCGCCGGCGCGCGCTGCGCGGCTACGAGGGGGAGGTGCCTGAGCGCCTGGAGATCGGGGACACGGTGAACGTGCTCAACCTCGGTGGCGTGCTGGGGCGGTGCACGGCCGCCAACCCCGACCTGGGCCCGCCGTTCGACGCCGAGGTGCTTGGCGCGGTGCTGTCGTTTCCCCGCGTGGGGGACCGGGTCGGTGTTCCCGCCCACATCGGCGAGGGCGCCGTGCCGAGGTCCGAGCAGCTGACCTGCCGGGTGCCGGTGGTCTACGTGGCCGGCACCTGCATGGACGCGGGCAAGACCGTGGCGGCGTCGGAGATCGTGCGCGGGCTGTCCCGCGCGGGGATGCGGGTGGGCGCGGTGAAGCTCACCGGCGTGGCGCTGCGCCGGGACGCGCTGTCGATGCTCGACTCTGGAGCGGTGGCGGCGCTCACCTTCAACGACGCCGGGGTGGTCTCCACCGACGAGGCGGTGGCGCCGTCCACGGCCCGCGGCCTGCTCAACGAGCTCGCCTCGGCGTACGGGCCAGAGGTCATCGTGGCGGAGCTGGGGGACGGGATCCTCGGCGAGTACGGTGTCGGCGTGCTGCTCGCCGACCCGGCGTTGATGGGACTGTCGGCGGCGCTGGTGGTGTGCGCCCCGGACCAGGTCGCCGCCTGGGGTGCGGTGCGGGTGCTGGACGAGCGCTTCGGGCTCCGTCCCACGGTGATCTCCGGACCCGCCACCGACAACGAGGTGGGCTGCCGCTTCGTCCGGCAGCAGCTGTCCCTCCCGGCCGCCAACGCGCGCCGGGACGACGGGCTGCTGGCGGGCTACGTCCTGGAGGCCCTCCGTGCCGGACGGTGAGCTGCGGGTGGCGGTGCTGGGCGCGGCCGGGTACGTGGGCGGGGAGCTGCTCCGCCTGCTCGGCGGCCACCCCGCCGTGGGCGAGGTGCGCGCCTTCTCGGAGTCCGCCGCGGGGCGTCCCTGGGGCGGGGTCCACCCGGCGCTCGCCCACCTCGCCGGCGGGGTCTTCGAGCACCCCGCGCCGGTCGACGCCGGGAGCTGGGCCGACGTGGTGTTCCTGGCCATGCCCCACGGACGCTCGGGAAGCATCATGGACGGCGTGCTGTCGGGGAGCCCGCGGCTGGTGGTGGACACCGCGGCGGACTTCAGGCTCGCCGCGACGGCGGGGGGGTTCGTCTATGGGCTCGCCGACGCCTCCCCGGAGCGGCTGCGGTCAGCGAGCCGGATCGCGGCGCCGGGGTGCTTCGCCACGGCGGCTCTGCTGGCGCTCCTCCCCTTCGCCCGGGCGGGGCTCCTCGCCGGAGACGTGACGGTGTTCGCGGTGACCGGGTCCTCGGGGTCCGGGGTGGAGCCGCGGCGCACGACCCACCACCCGGTCCGCGCCCACAGCTTCTTCGCCTATGCGCTCGCCGGGCACCGGCACCAGGCCGAGATCGACGAGGAGCTCGGCCGGCAGAACGCGGCCGGCGTCCGCTGCCGCCTGATCCCGCACTCGGCGCCGCTGGTCCGTGGCATCCACGCCACGGTGCGGATCGCACCCGCGCGGCAGGGGGCGCCGGCGGCGGAGCTGCTGCGCGGCGCGTACGAGGGCCGGCCCTTCGTCAGGGTGACGGCGGAGCCGCCGGAGCTCGCCGCCGTGGTGGGGACCAACTTCGTCCACCTCCACGCGTCGCCGGATCCGGAGGGAGGAGCCGTGGTGACGGTGGCCATCGACAACCTGGTCAAGGGCGCGGCGGGGCAGGCCGTGCAGGGCATGAACCTGGCGCTGGGCCTGGACGAGACGGCGGGGCTGACGTTTCCGGGGCTGTTCCCATGCTGAGCCCGTTCGAGGTGCCGGTGTACTCGCGCATCCCGGTGCGGGTGGCGCGGGGGCGGGGCTGCACGCTCTGGGACGAGGACGGCCGCGAGTATCTGGACATGTACGGAGGCCACGCCGTGGCGGTGACGGGTCACTGCCATCCGCGGGTGGTGGCGGCGGTGAAGGAGCAGGCGGAGCGGCTCCTGTTCTACTCCAACGCGGTGCCGCTGGTCGTCCGCGACGAGCTCTACGCGATGCTGGCGGCGCTCGCCCCCGAGGGTCTCGGGCACGCCTTCCTGGTCAACTCCGGCGCCGAGGCCAACGAGCAGGCGCTGGCGCTGGCCCGGCGGGCCACGGGGCGCCAGGGGGTGGTGTCGGTGGAGGGTGGCTTCCACGGCAGGACCGTGGCGACGCTGGCCGTGTCGGGGATCGCCCACTACCGCGACCTCGCCGCATCCGGAGGCGGCGCGGCGCTCGTGGAGGCCACGACGGTGGTCCCCGCCGACGACGAAGAGGCTCTGGCGCGGGCCGTGGACGGAGCCACGGCGGCGGTGATCCTGGAGCCGGTCCAGGGTCTCGCCGGAGCCCGGGACCTCTCCCCGGCGTTCCTGCGCCGGGCCCGGGAAGCGTGCGATGCCTGCGGGGCGTTGCTCGTCTTCGACGAGGTGCAGTGCGGCTGCGGCCGGCCGGGGGCGTTCACGGCGTCGCAGGTCTACGGCGTCCGCCCCGACCTGCTGACCCTCGCCAAGGGCATCGCGGCGGGGGTGCCGATGGGGGCGGTGCTGATGACGGGAGAGCTGGCGGCGGGGCTGAGGCCCGGCGACCTGGGCACCACCTTCGGAGGCGGTCCCGTGGCCTGCGCGGCGGCGCTCGCCAACCTCGGCGTGCTGCGCGACGAGGACCTGCCCGGCAACGCGGCGCGCATGGAGGTGGTGCTGCGCCGGCGCCTGGCGGGGGTGCCCGGGGTGGTTCATGTGACGGGTCGTGGGCTGCTGCTCGGAGCGTCGCTTGTTCGCCCCGCCCGCGAGGTGCAGGCGGCGCTGCTGGCGAAGGGGATCATCACCGGCACGTCGCAGGACCCGGCGGTGCTCCGGCTGCTCCCGCCCCTGCTGCTCGGGGAGGGCGAGGCGGCCCGGTTCACGGCGGCTCTCGAGGAGGTGATGGCATGACGGTGCGGAGCTTCCTGGCCACCGACGACTGGTCCGACGACGAGGTGCTGGCGCTCCTGGAGCGCGCCCGGAGGCTCAAGGCGGGGAAGGTGCCCGGCAGCCTCGCCGGCAAGGTCCTCGCCCTGGTGTTCTTCGATCCCTCGCTGCGGACGCGCACCTCCTTCGAGGTCGCGATGCTCAGGCACGGCGGCGGCTCCGTGGTGCTCGAGCCGGGGCGCGGGAGCTGGCCGCTGGAGTGGCGGCGGGGCACCGTGATGGACGGGGAGGCGGCGGAGCACATCGTGGAGGCGGCGCGGGTGCTCGGACGCTACGCGGACGCGCTCGGCGTGCGCGCCTTCCCGAAGGCGGCCAGCTGGGAGGAGGCCCGCGAGGACCGCGTCGTGCGCGGCTTCGCCGAGCACGCCGGCGTGCCGGTGATCAACCTGGAGTCGGCCCGGCGGCACCCTTGCCAGGGCCTGGCCGACGCCCTGACCATCCAGGAGAAGGTCGGCCCCGAGGTGGCCGGGCGCCGCTTCGTGCTCGCCTGGGCCTGGCACCCGCGCCCGCTGCCGACGGCGGTGCCGGTGAGCGCCGCACTGGCTGCGGCGCGGCTGGGCATGGAGGTCACGGTGGCGCACCCGCCGGGGTACGAGCTCGATCCCGAGGACCTGGAGGCCGTGCGCGCCTGCGCCGTGCGGCGGGGCGGCAGCGTCACCGTCGCGCACGACCTCGACTCCGCCGTGGACGGGGCCGACGTGGTGTACGCGAAGAGCTGGGGGGCGCTCTCCCACTTCGGCCGGCCGGAGGAGGAGGCTGCTCTGCGCGCCCCCCACCGCGGCTGGCGCATCGACGAGGCGCGGATGGTGCGCACGCGGGGCGGCGCGGGGATCTTCATGCACTGCCTGCCGGTGCGGCGCAACGTGGTGGTCACCGACGGGGTCCTCGACGGCCCGTGGTCGGTCGTCACCGACCAGGCCGCCAACCGGCTGCACGCCCAGCGGGCGCTGCTCGAGGAGCTCCTGTGACGACCGACCTGATTCCCGCCCTCAAGGAGGCCCTGGACTACACGCGGGCCTACCGCGACGCCACCTTCGTGGTCAAGATCGGCGGAGAGGTGCTGGGCGACCCGCGCGTCATCCACGCCCTCGCCGTGCAGGTGGCGCTCCTCGAGTCGCTGTCCATCCGCGTCGTGCTGGTGCACGGTGGAGGGCCCCAGGCCACGGCGCTGGCCGGCCGTCTGGGGCTGGGCACGGAGATGGTCGCCGGGCGCCGGGTGACGACCCCGGAAGGCCTCGAGGTGGCCAAGATGGTGTACGCGGGCACGCTCAACACCGACATCGTCGCCGCGCTGCGGGCGCACGGCGTGCGGGCCGTGGGGCTGTCCGGGGTGGACGCCGGCCTCGTGGAGGTCCGGCGCCGGCCGCCGGTCCGCATCACCGGCGACGACGGCGAGGAGCGCAGCGTGGACTTCGGGGAGGTGGGGGACGTGGTGTCGGTGGACCGGCGCCTCCTCGAACGGCTGCTGCCCGAGGGGTACGTGCCCGTGGTGGCGTCGCTGGCGTGCGACGTCTCCGGCAGCGTGCTCAACGTCAACGCCGACACCATGGCGGCGGCGCTCGCAGTGGGCCTGGCCGCCGAGAAGCTGCTCTTCCTGACCTCGGCGCCGGGGCTGCTGCGCGACCCCGGCGACACCACCTCGGTGGTGGCGTTCGCAGAGGCCGCCGACGTCCGCCGGCTCGTCGAGGAGGGTGTGGTGAAGGGGGGCATGCGTCCCAAGATCGAGGCCTGCCTGCGCGCGGTCGAGGGGGGCGTCCGGCGCACGCACATCATCGACGGCCGCGCCGCCGACGCGTTGCTCGTGGAGGTGTTCACCGGCCACGGCTCGGGGACGATGATCGTGGGCGCCCGGGAGGCGGACGCCTACCGGGAGCGGGCCCTGTGAGCCACGGGGCGGCGGAGGTCTCCCCCGTGGAGCTGCTGGAGGCGCTGGTGCGCACGCCCAGCGTGTCGGGCGGCGAGGAGGCCGCGGCGGCGGTGCTCGCCTCCTGGGCAGCCGGAGCGGGGCTCGCGGTGTCGCGGGACGAGGCGGGCGTACGCCTGGTCGTCGAGGGGACGTTGCCGGGACCCACGCTGCTGTTCGCGTCGCACCTGGACACCGTGCCCCCCGGCGAGGGGTGGACGGTGGACCCCTACGGTGCGGAGCGCGACGGCGACCGGCTGTACGGCCGGGGCGCGGCCGACGCAAAGGGGTGCGTCAGCGCCATGGCCGCCGCCGCGGCGAGGCTGCAGGCCGCCGGGGGGCCGGCGCGGGGGCGGCTGGTCGTGCTGGCGACGTTCAGCGAGGAGACCCGCGACACCACGATGCCCGAGGCGCTCCGCCGGCTGGGCGGCGCCGTGGACGCCGCCGTGGTCGGAGAGCCGACCTCGCTGGCGCCGTGCGTGGCCCAGCGCGGCCAGGTGCTCCTCAGGCTGACCTGGCACGGCGAGCAGCTCCACGCCGGGTGGGTCGCCGGGCGCTCGCCGGCTCCCGTCAACGCGGTGCTGGCGGCGTGCAGCGACCTGCCGCGGGTGGCGGCGCTGCCCTTCGAGCGGCGGCACCCGCGCCTCGGGGGCATCACGGTGACCCCCACGATGGTGTCGGCGGGAGTCGCGCGCAACGTGACCCCCCCGTCCTGCGAGGCGGTGCTGGACGTGCGGACGACGCCGGCCTACACCCACGCCGAGGTGGTGGCGGCGGTGCGACGCTGCGTGGAGGCCGAGGTGGAGGTGCTCTCCGACCGCCTCGTCCCCGCCGAGACACCGCCTGGGTCGCGCCTGCTCGAAGCCCAGCGGCGCGCCGCTCCGGGGATCGCGGAGGTGGTCTCCCCCACCTGCTCGGACTGGGTGTGGCTGCGCTCGGTGGACGCGATCAAGCTGGGGCCGGGGGCCTCTCGGCTCTCCCACACCGCCGACGAGTGGGTTTCGGTGAGCGACGTGACGCGCGCGGCGTCCCACTACGCCGCGCTGGCGCGGGAGTATCTGCGATGAGCGACACGCTGTGGGGAGGGACGGGCGGACTGGCGGAGGAGATCGCCGCCTTCACGGCCGCGGGGGACCGGCAATGGGACCGGCGCCTGGCCGCCTGGGACGTGCTGGGCACCCTCGGACACGTCGAGGGGCTCGCCGTCATCGGCGTGCTCGACGGGGACGAGGCCGCGGCGCTGCGCCGGGTGCTGCGCGAGATATGGCGGGACGCCCGCAGAGGGGCGTTCACCGTGACGGACGCCGACGAGGACGTCCACACCGCGCTGGAGCGCACGCTGGTGGCGCGCCTGGGAGCGGTGGGCGAGAAGGTGCACACCGGGCGCTCGCGCAACGACCAGGTGCTGGTGGACCTGCGGCTGTACTGCAAGGACCGCCTCCTCGAGCTGTCCGCGGCGGTCCTCGACCTGGCGGCGGCGCTGACGGCGTTCGCGCGCCGGCACGCCCGGGTCGTGTGGCCCGGCTACACCCACCAGCGGCGGGCGATGCCCTCGACGGTGGGCTTGTGGGCGGGCTCGTTCGCCGAGGCGCTGCTGGACGACCTGACCCCGCTGCGCGGCGCCCTGGAGCTCGTCGACCGCTCTCCGCTGGGCAGCGCCGCCGGGTACGGCGTGCCGCTGCCCCTGCCCCGGGAGCTCGTGGCGGAGCGGCTCGGCTTCGCGGCGGTGCAGGGCAACGTGGCCGCCGTGCAGCCGTCCCGGGGCAAGCTGGACGTGGTTGTGCTCGGCGCCGCGTGGACCGTCGCCCACGACCTCGCGCGGCTCGCCTGGGACGTGATCCTGTTCTCGGCCGAGGAGTTCGGTTTCCTCACCATCCCCGGAGAGCTGGCCACGGGCTCGAGCATCATGCCCCACAAGGCGAACCCCGACGTGTTCGAGCTGACGCGCGGCCGCGCCGGCCTCGTCGGCGGGTGGCTGGCCCAGGCCGTGGCGGTGGCCGGCAGCCTTCCCAGCGGGTATCATCGCGACCTGCAGCTGATGAAGGAGCCGTTGATGCGTGGCCTGGACACGGTCGGGGAGAGCGTGGACATGATGCGGGTCGCCGTGCCGCGCCTGGGTGTGGACCGGCGCGCGTGCGCGGCGGCGGTGGGCGGAGGCATGCTCGCCACCGACGAGGTGTTCCGCCGCGTGCGGGAGGGGACGCCGTTCCGGCAGGCGTACCGGGAGGTGGCGGAGAGCGTGCGGGGCGGGGCGGCCCCCCCGGCGCTGGCTCCGGCGGAGATTCTCGGAGCGCGGGTGTCGACGGGCGCGCCGGGGAACCCCGGCCTGGCGGCCCTGGGCCGCAGGATCCGGCGCGAGCAGCGGCGCGCGGAGTCCGCGCGGGCCCGGTTCGAGGCTGCGCAGCGCGCCCTCGTGGGCGGGGAGGAACGCTCGTGACGAGGAGCGTGGCGCGGCGGAGGGAGCAGATCCTGACTCTTATCGGTGCGGAGGCCATCCACACCCAGGAGGAGCTGGCGGCGGCGCTGCGCCTGCGCGGCATCGAGGCCAGCCAGACCTCGCTCTCCAGGGACGTGGCCGCGCTGCGGCTGGTCAAGGTGGCGGGGCGGTACGCGGCGCCGGCGCCGGCGGAGGTGCCGGAGGACCCGGCGGTGGAGCGGCTGCAGCGCAACCTGTTGAGCGTCGCCAGGGCGGGGGACCACCTGCTGGTGCTGAAGACCCCTCCGGGGGAGGCCTCGGGGCTGGCCCTGGCGCTGGACCGCATGGTGCTTCCCGGCGTGGTCGGCACCGTGGCCGGGGACGACACGATCCTGGCCGCGGTGCGCTCCGCGGCGGCGGGGCGGGAGCTGGCGCGGCGGCTGCGGGAGATCGTGGGGCGGCCCCTGGCCGCCGGCGGTGAGGAGGAGGAGGCGTGAGCCGGCGGTCATTCACGGGCGTTGCGAACGGTGGCTCGTATCCCCCCCTGCCGCTGGAGCTCTCCAGCCTGCTGCGCCCGTCGGTGCCGGCGCTGCTGGTGCTGGCGGACGGCTCCTCCTTCGCAGGGCGGGCCGCGGCGCCCGCCGAGGCGACGGGCGAGGTGGTGTTCAACACGTCGATGTTCGGCTACCAGGAGATGGTCAGCGATCCGTCCTACCGCGGGCAGATCCTGGTGCTCACGGCGCCGCACATCGGAACCGTGGGAGCCAACGAGGACGATCTCGAGGGCCGCCGCGCGTGGGTCGAGGCGCTCATCGTCTCCGACCTGACGTTCGAGCCTTCCAACTGGCGGTCGCGGGGCGCCCTGCCGGCGTTCCTCGAGGACCAGGGGGCGCCGGTGGCCTGGGGGTTCGACACCCGGGCCCTGGTCCTGCACCTGCGGGAGCGGGGCGCGCTCCCGGGGGTGCTGGCGTGCGGCGACAGGCTGGACCCGGAAGCGCTGGCGGCCCGCGCCCGGGCGGCCCACGGCACGGACGGCCTGGACCTGACCGGCGACGTCACCCGGGCGAGCGCGGAGGCGTGGGAGGCGGGGCCGTGGATGGCGGACCGCCCGCGGAGCGAGGCGCCGGGCCCCGTGGTGACGGTGCTGGACTGCGGGGTCAAGCGGTCGATCCTGCGGCAGCTCGTGGGCGCGGGCGCCCGGGTGACGGCGATGCCGGCGGAGGCCTCGGCGGAGGAGATCCTGGCTGGGTCCCCCGACGGCGTGGTGATCTCCAACGGTCCAGGGGACCCGGCGGCGGTCGGCGGGGCGGTGGAGACCATCCGGGGGCTGACGGGCCGGGTCCCGGTGCTGGGCATCTGCCTGGGCCACCAGCTCCTCGCCCTGGCGCTGGGAGGCGGGACCTACAAGCTCCGCTTCGGCCACCACGGCGGCAACCATCCGGTCAGGGACGAGGCGACGGGTGCCGTCTGGATCACCTCTCAGAACCACAACTACGCGGTGGACGCGACCTCGCTGCCGGAGGGGGTGCGGGTCTCCATGGTGAACCTCACCGACGGGAGCGTGGAGGGCATCGTGGCGGAGAGCCTCGGCGCCGAGGGGATCCAGTTCCACCCCGAGGCGGGGCCGGGTCCCCACGACGCGCTGGGCGTGTTCCCGAGGTTCGTGGAGCGCTGCCGGGGGAGGCGCTGATGGTGCCGGGACCCATGCCCCGCAACGTCTGCGTCATCGGCGCCGGACCCATCCGCATCGGCCAGGCCTGCGAGTTCGACTACTCGGGCGTGCAGGGCGTGCAGGCGCTGCGCGAGGAGGGGCTCCGGGTGGTCCTGGTCAACTCCAACCCGGCCACGATCATGACCGACCCGGAGCGGGCCGACGCCACCTACGTGGAGCCGGTGACCGCCGAGGTGGTGGCCGCGATCCTGGAGCAGGAGGGGTGCGACGCCCTGCTCCCCACCCTGGGGGGGCAGACGGCGCTCAACGTGGCCGTCGAACTGGCCCGCAGCGGCGTGCTGGACCGCCTCGGCGTGCGGCTCCTGGGGGCCAGCGTGGAGGCCATCCAGACCGCCGAGGACCGCGAGCGCTTCCGGGAGGCCATGCGCCACGCCGGGCTGCCCGTGCTCCCGTCGGTGACGGTGACCTCCGTGGCCGCGGCGGAGGGGGCGGTGGAGCAGGTGGGCTTCCCCGCCATTCTGCGCCCGTCGTTCACCCTGGGCGGCAGCGGTGCCGCCATGGTCTACAACCGCGAGGAGTACCAGCACGCCATCCGCGAGGCGCTCGCGGCGAGCCCCGTGGGCGAGGTGCTGGTGGAGCGCTCGGTGGAGGGGTGGAAGGAGTTCGAGCTGGAGGTGATGCGCGACCGCGCCGACACGGTGGTCGTGGTCTGCTCCATCGAGAACGTGGACGCCATGGGCGTGCACACCGGCGACTCCATCACGGTGGCGCCGGCCATCACCCTCACCGACAAGGAGTACCAGGTGCTGCGAGACGCCGCGGCCACCTGCCTGCGCACCGTGGGGGTGGAGACCGGCGGCGCCAACGTCCAGTTCTGCGTGCACCCGGACACCGGCGAGTGGGCGGTCATCGAGATGAACCCCCGGGTGTCGCGCTCCTCGGCGCTGGCCTCCAAGGCCACCGGCTTCCCCATCGCGCGGATCGCCGCGAAGCTCGCCCTGGGCTACCGCCTGGACGAGATCACCAACGCCATCACGGGCTCGACGCCGGCCTCCTTCGAGCCCGCGCTGGACTACATGGTGGTGAAGGTCCCGCGATTCGCCTTCGAGAAGTTCCCCGGGGCGGCGGACACCCTGGGGACCTCGATGAAGTCGGTGGGCGAGGTGATGGCGATCGGCGGCACCTTCGAGGAGGCGCTGCTCAAGGCCGTGCGCTCGCTGGAGCTGGGGCGGGACGGTTTGGCGGCACCGGCCGTCGTGGCGGCCCTGGACGAGGAGGGGATCGCCCAGCGCCTGCGCACGCCGAACCCCGACCGGCTGTGGGTGGTGGCGGAGGCGCTTCGGCGCGGATGGCCGCCGGAGCGGGTCGCCGAGCGCAGCCGCTGGGACCCCTGGTTCGTGCGCCGCGTGGCCGGCCTCGTGGCGACGGAGCAGCTCGTGGCCGGGCGCGGCATCGGCGACGACGGAACGCTCCTGGCGCTCAAGCGGCTGGGGTTCGCCGACGCCGAGCTGGCCCGCCTGACCGGGACGGGCGAGGAGGCGATGAGGGCCCGCCGGACGGAGGCGGGGGTGGTGCGCCGGTACCGCAAGGTGGACACCTGCGCAGGGGAGTTCGCCGCGGCCACGCCCTACCTGTACGGGGGGTTCGGCACGGTGGACGAGGCGCCGCCGGGGAAGCGGCCCTCCGTCGTGATCCTGGGCTCGGGACCGGTGCGCATCGGCCAGGGCATCGAGTTCGACGCCTGCTGCGTGGAGGCCATCGCGGGGCTGCGGGCGCAGGAGCGCGACGCCGTCATGGTGAACTGCAACCCGGAGACGGTGTCCACCGACTGGGACGCCGCCGACCGCCTCTACTTCGAGCCCCTCACCCGCGAGGACGTCCTCGACGTGGTCGCGAGGGAGCACGCCTCGGGGGTGCTGGTGCAGTTCGGCGGCCAGACTCCGCTGAAGCTCGCCGGCGCGCTGGAGGCTGCGGGCGTGCCGATCCTCGGCACCTCGCCGTCGGCCATCGACCTCGCCGAGGACCGCAAGAGCTTTGCCGGGGTGCTGGCGCGCCTCGGCCTGCGGCAGCCCCCCGGGGAGACCGTCTTCACGCTGGAGGAGGCCCTGCAGTCGGCGTCACGGCTGGGCTACCCGGTGCTGGTGAGGCCGTCGTACGTGCTGGGCGGCCGCGGCATGGAGACCGTGTACCGGCCCGGCGAGCTGGAGTCCTACTGGCGCCGGGAGGTGCTGGCGGCCCCCGAGCACCCGGTGCTCATCGACCGCTTCCTGGAGCGCGCCGTCGAGGTGGACGTGGACGCCCTGTGCGACGGCCACGACGTGGTCGTGTGCGGGGTGCTCGAGCACATCGAGGAGGCGGGCATCCACTCGGGGGACTCCTCCTGCGTGCTGCCCGCGGTCTCGCTGCCCCTGGAGGTGCTCTCGGAGATCCGCCGGATCGCGCGGCTGCTGGCGCGCGAGCTGGGGGTCGTGGGGCTCCTCAACGTGCAGCTCGCCGTCCGCGACGGGATCGTCTCGGTGCTCGAAGCCAACCCCCGGGCGTCGCGCACGGTGCCGTTCATCTCCAAGGCCACGGGTGTCCCGTGGGCCGCCCTCGCGGCCGAGGTCTCCTGCGGCGCGACGCTCGCGGAGCTCCGGGCGAGCGACGGCGTGCCTTTGGGCGTCGCGGTGAAGATGCCGGTGTTCCCCTTCGACCGCTTCCCCGGGGTGGACCCCCTGCCGGGACCCGAGATGCGCTCGACGGGTGAGGTGATGGGCATCGCCGGCTCCTTCGGGGAGGCCTACCTGAAGGCCGCGGTGGGCGCCGGGCTGCGCTGGCCCCGGGAGGGCCGGGTGTTCCTCTCACTGGCCGAGCCCGACAAGCCGCGCGCGGCGGCGCTGGCGTCGCGGCTGGAGGAGCTGGGGTTCTCCCTGTGCGCCACCCGGGGCACGGCGGCGGCGCTGAGCGGCGCGGGGATCGACGCGGAGGTGGTGGCCAAGGTCTCCGAGGGCCGTCCCCACGCGGCCGACCTGATGGTGAACGGCGATATCCAGCTCGTCGTCAACACGGCGACCGGCTCCCGCGCGCACCGCGACGGCATCGCCATCCGGCGCGGCGCCCTGGAGCTGCGCATTCCGTACGTGGCCACGGTGCCGGGCGCGTTCGCGGCCGCCGAGGCGATCGCCGTGGAGGCGCGGGGGGGGATCGGCGTGCGCTCGCTGCAGGAGTGGCGGGCGCGGTCGATGCCCCCGGCGGCGCGGGGACGGCGCTGACAGGGAAGGCTTTCCGAACCGGCCGGAGTCGTGTACCCTTCCGGCACCGCGCGGCCCCCGGGAGGGGCGGCGCCGAGGAGAAGAGGCGATGAGCGGAACCTTGGAGCACGAGTGGGAGCTGGAGCTGCCCGGCGAGACGCCGGAGCAGATCCTGGCGGGGATGGTGGCGCGGGATCGCCTCTTCGGACAGGCCGTGACCCTGGAGCCGGAGGAGGACGAGTCCAACAGCGTCGAGGCCTGGTTCGGGACCACCGACGACCTGGACGGGACGACCTACAAGCTCGGCGTCTACGTCGAGCTGACCGGCCCGGAGGACTACCTGGAGCCGGCCCGGGACGCCCTCGAGGAGATCATGGGCGAGCAGCTCGAGATCGCGGCCACCGAGGCGGAGAACGCCGTGCTGGTGGACCGCCGTCCCCTTGCCGAGATCACCTTCGAGAAGGTCGCCGAGGACGACGAGAACCAGCAGCTGGTCATGCCCGAGTGGCTGGCTCCCGAGGGGGCCGAGCTTCCCTGGGGGTTCGTCGGCGTGGACGCCTCGGGCCGGGTGTGGCCCGGCGACGAGACCATGAAGGCCCACGGGCGCGTCGTGCTGGTGCCCTACAAGGACGAGCTCTTCGTCTACGGCCTGCCGCCCATCGAGGACGAGGAAGAGGAAGCCGCCGACTAGCCGCCGCGGGGAGGCGGGCCGATGACGGTCAAGGAGGGGTGGCGGGGCCGGGTGTTCGAGGACTTCGAGCTGGGGGACGTCTACGAGCATCCCCTGGGCCGGACCCTGACGGCCACCGACAACACCTGGTTCACGCTGCTCACCGTCAACGACAACCCCGTGCACTTCGACGCCGTGTACGCGGCGCAGACCGAGTTCGGCCGCCCGCTGGTCGACTCCACCCTGACCCTGGCCGTCGTCACCGGGCTGTCGGTGTCGGACGTGTCGCGCAACGCCGTGAACCTGGGCTGGGACGAGGTGCGGCTGCCGGCGCCGGTGTTCGCCGGCGACACGCTGTACGCGCGCAGCGAGGTGCTCGAGGTGCGCGCGTCGCGGTCGCGGCCGGCCATGGGGATCGTGCGGCTGCGCACCACCGGGTTCAACCAGGACGGCACCGTGGTCGTCGAGTTCGTGCGCGCGATCATGGTCTACCGCCGCGGCCACGTCCCCCAGGTCCGCCGCCCGTCACCCAAGCGCTGAGACAGAGCGGGCGGTCGCCGCTGACGCAACCCCCCTCGCAGCGCCACGGCGCAAGCGACGGCGAGCCGGAGCGGGAAGTGGGTATGAAGCACGTCTTGGACTGGTTCAGCCCGTCGCACGTGGCAGGACCGCTCGGTGCCACTGGTAACGATTTGAATCCCTCTAAGCCGGCAGAGCTCTCAGCGCCTGAAGCTTCGAGTCGTCCGCAGCATGCTGGAATACAAATCGTTAGCGGTGGCACCGTACACCCTCCAAGCCTGCAGGGCTCTCCAGTACCACAAACGAGCCTTCATCACTCCGCTTCCTGCTCCGGCACGCAGCCTCCAGGTCCGTGGCTCCGACACCAAGTTCTGCACCACGCTCGCCTGCACGTCGCCAGGGGTGGCTCCGACTGCGGCCCGGACCAGGTCTCGACCCGCAAACGCGGACCACAAATCGTAGCGGGCTGAACCCCGAGCTGCTTCTGCTGAGGCCGAGGCCAGCCTCCAACCCCCACACGCTGCCCCGAACGACGGGCACCAGGCCGCGTCTCGCCGCCCGCCCCTCCCACCGCGAGGAGAGCGGTGGCACCGTACACCCTCCAAGTCTGCAGGGCTCTCCAGTACCACAGAAGTGCCTTCATCACCCACTTCCCGCTCCGGTTCGCAGTCGCTTCCGCCGTGGCGCTGTCGCGTGCTCCTGCACTCCTTGCCAGCGCGACCGGCGAAGGATCGGCCCGTGGCCGCCTCGGGCCGGGCCGGGCTACGGCGACGGGACCGCGGCGGGCAGGGCGAAGCGCATGATGCAGTAGGGGCCGCCGGCCTGCTCGTGGAGCCCGGCGCCGAGGCGGGTGTAGAACGCCGGGATGTCGGTGCCCAGGTAGAGCTCGGCGAAGCCCAGGCGGGCCGCCTCCTCGCACAGCCGGAGGGTGAGCGCGCTGCCGATCCCCCGGCCGCGGTATTCGGGCACCACCACGAGGGCGGCGAGCCACGGGTGCAGGGCGGGGCGGTTCGGGTTGTCGTTGTGGATCAGGTTGACCGTGCCCGCGGGGCGGCCTTCGGCGAGGGCGAGCAGCGACAGCGGCACCCGGTCCGGGTCCGTCGCGTCGGCCAGCAGCCCCTCGAAGGTGGCCACGCTGTACCCGGGCCGCCCCTCCCAGAACTCGCGGTAGATCCACTCCGCCACCAGCGGCAGGTGGGCGGAGTGCCGGAACAGGTGGTCGATCACGAAGGACACGTCGCCGCTCCCTCCGGTCACGTCTCCGCCGGACGTCCCGCTCACGGCCCGATCCCGCCCGTCTCCCCGGCGGCGGGGGCCTCCCGCGCCGCCCGGGTGAACGAGAGCAGGAGGAGCACAGCCCCCAGCGCCAGGTAGCCGGTGGTGAACGAGTTCGCCACCGCGCGCTGGAAGGGGTCGGCGAGGTGCCACGGCAGGTACATGGTGCCGTCGGGGGACGCCGAGTGGACGATCCCGAACCAGGTGAACCCGCCGAGGATGCCCAGGTAGGCGGCGGCGACGCGCAGCCTCCGGTCGATGAGCTCGGCGAGGAAGCCGCCCCACAGCATGGCCGTGAGGATGAACCCGTTGCCCAGCGCGACGGTGACCAGCGTCTCGGGGAGACCCTTGCCGGCCGCGTGGAGCAGCGCGTTGAAGCGCTCCGGCGGCACGATGGTCGGGTCCGACAGCTTGATGGCCAGCAGCCGCGCCACGGTGGGGAAGAACGCGAACGCCACCGCCGGGGCGTGGCGCGCCGGCGAGGCCACGAACGCCTGGACCATGATGTCCAGGGCCACGAACACCAGGATGGGCGCCAGCACCGCGCGGGGGATGAGCTCCACGATGAAGCCGACGTACCCCAGGATCCCTCCGAGGCCGATGAACAGGCCGGTCATCAGGGTGTAGCCGGCCCGCGAGCCCATCTCCTTGTAGGCGGGCTGGCCGATGTACGGCGTGGACTGGGCGACGCCGCCGCACAGCCCGGCCACCAGCGTGGCCACCGCCTCGGTCATGAGGACGTCGCGGGTGTTGAAGTCGTCGCCGGCCACCCGGGCGCTCTCGGTGACGTTGATGCCGCCGACCACCGTGAGCAGCCCGAAGGGGATGGCGATGGGCAGGTACTTGAGCGCCGGGACGAGGCCGTGGACGAACGCCAGCGTGGGGATGGGCAGCCCCATGTGCAGCGCCGCGCCGGGAGGCTGGTACGTCCCGGCGAGCAGCCCCGCCGGGCCGAGGACGTGGTACAGCGCGGTGCCGACGGCGATGGCGGCGAGGACGCCGGGGAAGTTGCGGGGCAGCCGCACCCGCGCCACCAGCGTGGTCAGGATCAGCCCCAGGGAGATCATGCCCACCAGCGGCATGCCGAAGATGTCCACCATGGGCACGAAGCCGATGAGCGCCAGGCCGATGCCGGCCAGCGACCCGAGCAGGCCGGCCTGGGGGACGACCTTCTGGACCCAGCGGCCGCAGAACGACAGCACCAGCTTGAGCACGCCGATCATCACCATGGTGGCCATGCCGATGGCCCAGGTGGTCATGGCCGCCTCGCGCGGGTCCATGCCGTGGGCCTTCAGCGACACGAACGCCGGGCCGAGGACGGCGAGGGCGATGCCGATGGTGGACGGGGTGTCGAGCCCCAGCGGCATGGCCGTGACGGTGCGGTTGCCGGTCCGCCGCGCCAGGCGGAACGCCATCCACGTGTAGACGAGGTCGCCGAAGAGCACCCCGAACGCGGTGCCGGGGAACATCCGCCCGTAGACGATGTCCGCGGGGTAGCCGAAGCCGAGGACGAGGATGCCGGCGAGGAAGGAGAGCACCGTCAGGTTGTCGAACATCAAGCCGAAGAAGCCGTTGATGTCGCCGACGGCGAACCACTGGTAGGTGCGATCGCTCCGGGTCATGCGGGTGGCCTCACAGCGCCTCCCCCGGCGCCGGAGGCGCCCGGCGGGCGCGGCTCGGAGCGGGGGAGGGAAGTCGACACCGGCTCAGGCTACCCCGGGACCGCGGCGCTGCCAAGTCGTGATGGTGAGTTGTGCGGAGCGGGCGGGCGCCGCTGGCTCCTGTCAACCCGGCCCCCACCCCGCGGGCTGAAGCCCGCGCCTACGTCGACTGTGCAACGCTACGGGTTCTGCCGCCCGTGACTCGTTCCGCTCCGGAGTCACCGTTGCCGTAGCGCCGACGCGAGGCCGGCAGCGCCTCGCAGCGCCCCGGTCGCACAAGCCTTGGCGATCACTGGTTTAGCCCGTCGCATGTGGCAGGACCGCTCGGTGCCACTGGTAACGATTTGATCCCCGCCAAGCCTGCACGTCTCTCAGCGCCTCATGCTCCAAGGCGCCGGTGACGCGTACGACGACAAATCGTTAGCGGTGGCACCGTACACCCTCCAAGCCTGTAGGGCTCTCCAGCACCACAAACGAGCCTTCATCACTCCGCTTCCTGTTCCGGTGCGCAGCCTCCAGGTCCGTGGCTCCGACGCCAAGTTCTGCACCACGCTCGCCTGCACGTCGCCAGGGGTGGCTCCGACTGCGGCCCGGACCAGGTCTCGACCCGCAAACGCGGACCACAAATCGTAGCGGGCTGAACCCCGAGCTGCTTCTGCTGATGCCGCGGCCAGCCTCCACCCACCCCCGCCGCTGCCCCGACCGCCGGCACCTCAGGCTGCGCCTCGCCGCCCGCCCTGCCCACCGCGAGGAGAGCGGTGGCATCGTACACCCTCCAAGCCTGCAGGGCTCTCCAGTACCACAGACGTGCCTTCATCACTCCACTTCCCGCTCCGGTCCGCAGCCGCTTCCGCCGTGCCGCTGTCTCGTGCTCCTGCGCTCCCTCCCAGCGCTATCGTGGACGGATCGGCCCATGGCTGCCGCCCTGTATCCAGCCCCCGCCCCGCGTCCTGAAGGGCGCGACTCGCTTCGTCCGCTGGATCCTCAGGTCGCGTCTCGGCGCCGGAACCCGGGGCTCACGCGCACATGGCGCGGGGGCCAGGGGTTGTGGTGGGCTTTTTTTTTACACTATCCGGCTTGGTGTGGTAGTGTGATGACACTTCGATGATGCCGCGGCGCCCGCCCGGGCACGGGGCCTCACCGATCTCGAGACGATGCGGGAGGCGCAGATGCAGCGGACCCTCGGCGGCACCACACCCCGTTCCCCGGTCACCTCCACCACGATCCCGGCCAGGCGTTCGAGAGCGCCGCGGGCAGTCCTCGCGGCCGCGGCCGG
>CAVVTR010000012.1:0-371241 GCA_963751245.1 uncultured Acidobacteriota bacterium
CGCCTGCCGCTCGACGACGTGCCCGAGCTCGCCGCCGCGGTGCGGGCGGAAGAGGACGGCCTGAGCGGCGGTGGGCGCGTCTTCGTGCGGTTCTCCGGGACCGAGCCGGTGCTCCGGATCATGGTGGAGGCCGGGAGGGAGGCCGAGGCGCGGGCCGTCATCGACCGTCTCTCCGCCCTCGCGCACCGGCATCTGGGCTGAGACGGGGCCCACCAGGGGGCCGCGTCGTCGCCGGGAACGCCGGGGGGCCCGGTGGCGTTGCAGTGGCTCGGGGGCTAACGATGTCTGCGATACCTCCGGCGGGGCAGATCCCACGGAACACACGAGTGTGGCGAGGCGTGATCGCCTATCCGACGGGAAGCGTCTTCGGGCCCGTGTACACGACCCGTCGCGAGGCCGAGGAGTGGATCCAGCGCGAGCGGGCGAGGCAGGACGCCGCGACCGTGGTGGAGCCCACCGTCGTGTCCGCGGTGGGACGGCGCCCGGACGTCGTCACCGACCTCGACGACGATCGGGAGCAGGACTGACCGGACGGGCCGGGCCGGACGCCTGGTCGCGCCCGAGGAGGGGCACGACCAGGCAGGTGACGGCAGCGACGGCGGCGGGGCCCAGGAACAGGAGCAGGCGAAAGACACCCGTGCGGACACCCATGGTGTCGTGGAACCCGGCGGCGCTGGCGACCAGGAAGAAGGTGACGACACCCATGGTGAGGCCTGTCCGCAAGGGATGGCGGCTGGGCAGCTCGAGGTAGCGCTGCTTCGTCGTGCTCCGGTCGATGAGCGGTACCGCGGCCAGCGCGGTCGCCACCAGCCCCGGGACCACCACCCCGCCCCACAGCTCGGGTCCGAAGCTCCCTCCCAGAAAGGTGAAACGCCAGGTGGACGGGATCAGCTGCAGGATCCCGTAGACCCACAGGAAGTACCAGTCCGGGCGTACCGTCGGGGTGACCGCAGTCGGCGGTCCGAACGCCGTCACCGGGTGGACGTCGACGAGGCCGGCGACGACGACCACGACGGCCAGGTACACGAACAGCAGCGTGGTCATCATCAGGGCCTGCCCGGGCACCAGCGGCACGCCGAGGATCCTGCCGGGGGCGACGCCGCGGGCGTAGGGAGGCTGGGTGTGGTGCTGCTTGACGACGATCAGCAGGTGGAGCGCGGTGGCGCCCATGATCAGCAGGGGCATGAAGAGGATGTGCGCCGGGTAGAGGCGGTGGAGCGAGTACACCGTGGGGTAGTTGCCGCCGAACAGGAGGTCGGCGATCCAGCGTCCGATCCAGGGAATCGAGGACGCGATGCCGTAGCCGATCTTGGTCGCCGTGACGGCGAAGGCGTCGTTGGGCAGAGAGTAACCGGTGAACGCGGTGACCACGGCGAGGACGAAGAGCACGAGGCCCAGCCACCAGTTGATCTCGCGGGGTTTCTTGTAGCTGCCGGTGAGCAGGTGCCGGAGCAGGTGGAGGAACGTGGCGGCGATGAACACGTGGGCCGACCAGTGATGGGTGCTGCGGATCACCCGGCCGAAGGGCAGGGTGTCGATGTGCACCACCGCCGCGTACGCCGCCGGCACCGCCTGGCCGGCGAGGTGCACGATGCGGTTGGAGGGCTCGTAGTTCACCGCCAGGAAGATGCCCGTGATGACGAGGGTGACGAAGGCGAACAGCGCGATCTCTCCGAGGAAGAAGGTGGAGTGGACCGGAAACACCTTGCGCAGGTAACGGCGCTGGAGCCGGTCCAGGTCGAGGCGTTCGTTCAGCCAGCCGCCCATGAGCACCCCCTCACGCCAGCGAGCAGCCCGGCGGGGTCAGGAAGCCTCCCGCCGCCTGCAGCCGCTTTCCCGAGAGGGTGAGCGGCAGCACCGGCAGGGGCCTCGGCGCCGGCCCCGCCAGGACCCTGGCGCCGTCCCATGGGTCGTAGTGGCTCTTGTGGCAGGGGCAGAACAGGTAGCCGTGGGGGTCCACGCCGAACGGCGCCGGGACCCAGTCCGACACGGAGCAGCACAGGTGGGTGCAGGTCGCCGAGTACGCCGCCACTCGATCCGCGGTGTACCTGGACTCGGCGGCGGTGAACCACTGCTCGCTGTCGGCGCGGACCAGCAGGATGATGTTGAGGTGGTTCTGGCTCCGCACCACCTGGTTGACCGGCTCCATGGGCCAGGCCAGGACCAGCGGGCCGCCGCCGGGCACGTCGTCGGGGGTGATGACCTGGCCCTGGTTGCCGCCCGTGGCGAACACCAGCAGGTCGCCCCCCTGCACCGGTTCGTTCGCGGCGCTCTTCGACGCCTTCGGGACCAGTCCCCCCACCGCCACGAGGAGGGACGCGCCTCCCACGCCGAGACCCGCGCCGATACCCGCCGCGAGGAGCTGGCGGCGGGACACGACTCCCTCCCTGCGCGGCCCGCCGCTCACCACGGCACCTCGGTGTCCTCGTCCTCGGTGACCACCTCGTGGGTCACGAACTTCTTCTGGTAGAGCAGCAGGACCGCCACCGCCGTGACCGACATGCCACCGGCCACGAGCCCCTGCACCGCCGGCGACACGGTGGAGCCGTGGACGATGCCGTGCGCGACGATGCGGACGAACACGCCCGCCAGCGCGGCCAGCAGCGCGCACAGCGCGAGCCCCAGCGCCAGCGCCCCCCTGCCAGGAGACGGCACCTCCCGATGGGGCCGCGGCGCCTGACCGTCGAGCCAGATGGACGCGAAGCCGATGGCCGCGTACACGAGAAAGGCCATGGCGAACGCCATCATGCCGATCTGCAGCGTGGTCAGCTCGGCGGGGACGGCGTGGTTCCGCACGATCATCTTCTGCCGCGACAGGAAGGTGGCTAGGAACAGGGCCGCCGAGGCCAGGAGGAAGGCGAAGGGCCCGGCCGGGCTGTTGCGGTCCACCGCCGCCCCCTACTGGGCCCCGCCGGGGAGGTGCTGTTGCACCTGCTCCACCTTGACGCCGCCGAAGTCGTTCCCCCAGCTGTTGCGGATGTAGGTTGCCACCTCGGCGATCTGCTTGGGCGTGAAGCCGGCCCCGATGGGTGGCATGGCCGAGTTGAACGCCTTCCCTTCGACGACGACGTG
The DNA here is from genome assembly GCA_963751245.1 of uncultured Acidobacteriota bacterium. GTDB lineage: Bacteria > Acidobacteriota > Thermoanaerobaculia > Thermoanaerobaculales > Thermoanaerobaculaceae > CAVVTR01. The sequence goes on from CAVVTR010000012.1 coordinate 3,073, forward strand.
CCCGGTCTTGCCGGTCCGCACGGTTTTCACCACCAGCCCCAGGTCCTTCAGGTTGGCGTTGCCGGCGAGCGGTGGAAACGAGTCGTCCACGCCCCTGCCGTTGACCTGGTGGCAGCTCGAGCAGTACATGGCGTAGGTGTGCTTGCCCGCCTCGTAGAAGGCCTGGTCCACCGGGGTCTTCTCCGGGCCCGCGGCGGCCGTCCCGGCGGCGAACAGCACGCCCGCCGGGGGCGTCAGCGCGAACAGCGCCCACACCGCGCCAAGGACCACCACCACGGAGGCGAGGTAGACGAGGGGCGACCGGGGCGATGGGACGGAGGGAGGCGGCGCGGCGGCGCGGACCTCCATGTCCACCGTGCCGCTGACCACGTCACCGTCGGCGAGGCCTTCGAGCACGACGGCGGGCACGTTGTCGACCTCGAAGGAGAGCTCGCGCTCGTCTCTCGCCCCGCCGTCGAACACCGTCACCACCCGGAGGGTGTGGCGGCCGTCCGCGAGGTCACGCGTGTCGAGGGCCGCCCGGAACGGTGCCTCGGTGAGCGTCCGGACGGGCTGCGAGGCGCCGTCCACGTAGAGTTCGATGCGTTCCACCGTCGTGCTCATGGGTCCTCCTGCCTTCCCTGCGCCGGTCGGCTCCCTCAGAACGCGAGCCAGACGTTGACGTAGAGGGTGTTGTTGTCGGACGCGCTGCGGCCGAACCCGTCGTAATTGGAGCTCGAGCCGTTGAACTTCGAGTAGACGAGGTACTGGGCCATGAACTTCGTGTTGTACCAGGGGACGTAGTCGAGCTCGACGATGAAGCCGTCGCTGTCGGGGCTCCCGGTCCGCGACCCGCCCACAGGGTCGGGGGCGAACAGGGCGCCGTCGCGGTCTCCGGTGGTCGAGAAGTACGCCAGCGTCCCACCGTAGGTGCGCTTGTAGTAGTAGGTGGCGTCCAGCTTCAACGTCTTGAGCACGCCGGAGCGCGACGAGGTGAGCCCGAGGGGGTAGCTCGCGTCCCAGTCCTGCTTCTCGTGGATCCACGTGCCGTGCACGGTCAGCGTGTGCGGCCCGCCGGGGATCCACTGGTACTGGCCGTCCACGGCGAGGTCGAGGGAGCGGTCGGTGTCGCCGGACAGCGGCGCGCCCCCTCCGGGGTACAGCCTGGCCGACAGACCGTAGGTACCGAGCTCGAGGCTGCTGCTTCCCCACACGCGGGTGTAGGCGAGGCGCCAGTACGGCATCACGCCGTCGATGACGTCCGTACTGGAGCCGTCCGGCGGCTCGTTGCCGCCGATCTGGGACGAGCGGTACAGCGTGACGGCGCCGTACAGCGTGTCGTTGAAGGACGCGAAGCCGCCGAGGCCGGCGACCTGCTGGGCCAGCGTACCGTCCACCAGAGTGGCGGCGGCGGGGGCGGGCGCCACGGGCGAGGCCGCGTACGGGTAGCCCCAGGCCGGCGTCGAGTTCCAGACGTCCTCCACCGTCGGGTTGTTGTTGAGGGTGAGCCCGTAGAGCCACGCTCCGTTGCTGGAGCGGCGCGCGTAGCGGATGTCGGCGTTGTCCATCGTGAAGTGATCGTCGACCCCGTCGTAGGTGAACTGGAGGAAGGCGCCCAGGTGGGAGGAGATCCGTCCCGCATAGAACAGGCTCATCTGGTCCGGGAAAAGCACGTTGCCGTTCTGCGTGTCGGGCTGGGGCCTGGACGTCGAGGTGAAGGACGTCTCGATCATCAGGGCGATGGGCGCCAACGGCGCCTCCTGAAGGCGCGGCGTCTCTCCCTGGGTGCTGCTGGCCGTCGTGTAGCCCTGCATCTTGAAGCTCCGGCCGTACGCCGTGAGCTGCGGGAACACCGTGTGGCAGGCGTTGCACGGCAAGCCCGTCTGGCGCGCGAAGCTGGGCACGGCCCCGGCCCGCCCGGTGGGCACCAGCACGGCCACCGCCAGCACCACCAGCCACATCACAGCGACGACGACCCCTTGCCTGGTGACCAGTCTGCGCATACCGTGCCTCCCGCACTGTCCCGTTGACGTCTTCACTTCGACAACCCTCGCGCGGCGGCCAGGATTCCACGACGCTCCCACCCCGAGCGTCACCCTTCCGTCTCCCCGCGCACCCCGCCCGCCTCACGCCCCGAGCGAGGCGGCACCGCCGCCGAGGCGGAGAGCCGACAGCACGCCGGCGGCGGCAAGGTGGAGATCTCACCACCGCATGAGGGGCTCGGGGGTCGAGGCCGCGGAGGCCTGGGAGGGGGGCGGCCGGACCCCCGCGAACGGACGGGGCGGGGTCGACGAGACTGCGGAGCGGTCCACGAAGCACCTGGCCGTGCGTGCGGCGGACCGGGCGGGAGGGCGCCCCCGCGAGGAGCGAGGCGGCGAAGCGACAGCGGAGCGGTGGCCGTGAGGCAGAGATCTCAGGACGGGATCAGGGACTCGTGGTCGTCGCGTCCGTCGCCCGAGCCCGGGGGCTGCGGGGGTGGGTGGTGGGCGGGTTGGAGGTGAGATCCAGCGGGGCCGAATTCACTTCGGCCACGCGCGGGGGCTCGGGGGTCGAGGCCGCGGAGGGTTGGGAGGGGGCGGCCAGACCCCCGCGAACGGACGGGGCGGGGTCGACGAGACTCGACCTCGCGGGGGGTAGGGAGGGGGGCGAGGAGCTGCCTGGGGATCCGGCGAACGATGCAGCGGCAGGGTGGGGTGGGGGCTGGCCTCAGCGTCCGCAGGAGCAGCCCGGGATTCAGCCAGCCTACTCGCGACCGGAGGTCGCGAGCGGTGAGAAAAAGAAACGCCCTGGCGCTGCCAGGGCGATTGTTTGATGGCGGGGTCGACGAGACTCGACCTCGCGGGGGGTAGGGAGGGGGGCGAGGAGCTGCCTGGGGATCCGGCGAACGATGCAGCGGCAGGGTGGGGAGGGGGCTGTCCTCAGCGTTCGCAGGAGCAGCCCGGGATTCAGCCAGCCTACTCGCGACCGGAGGTCGCGAGCGGTGAGAAAAAGAAACGCCCTGGCGCTGCCAGGGCGATTGTTTGATGGCGGGGTCGACGAGACTCGACCTCGCGGGGGGTAGGGAGGGGGGCGAGGAGCTGCCTGGGGATCCGGCGAACGATGCAGCGGCAGGGTGGGGTGGGGGCTGGCCTCAGCGTCCGCAGGAGCAGCCCGGGATTCAGCCAGCCTACTCGCGACCGGAGGTCGCGAGCGGTGAGAAAAAGAAACGCCCTGGCGCTGCCAGGGCGATTGTTTGATGGCGGGGTCGACGAGACTCGACCTCGCGGGGGGTAGGGAGGGGGGCGAGGAGCTGCCTGGGGATCCGGCGAACGATGCAGCGGCAGGGTGGGGAGGGGGCTGGCCTCAGCGTCCGCAGGAGCAGCCCGGGATTCAGCCAGCCTACTCGCGACCGGAGGTCGCGAGCGGTGAGAAAAAGAAACGCCCTGGCGCTGCCAGGGCGATTGTTTGATGGCGGGGTCGACGAGACTCGAACTCGCGACCTCCGGCGTGACAGGCCGGCGTTCTAACCAACTGAACTACGACCCCGCTCCACTCGTTCCGACCGCATGGTGGGAGGTGTGGGACTTGAACCCGCGACTCCCTGCGTGTAAGGCAGGTGCTCTACCACTGAGCTAACCTCCCCCGTGCATTTGCGATCGGGGGGCCTTATCCTAGAGGCAGCCAGCACTGGTGTCAAGAGCGCCTAGCCGCTAAGATTGCGCCCGCGAGCACGACGACCAGGAGGCCATCGAATGTTCTCGAAGATTCTCGTCCCCATCGACATCCATAACTATGACCACCACCCCGTCGAGCTGGCGTACGGCCTGGCCAGGGAGAGCGGGGGGTGCTGCTGCCTGTTCACCGTGGTCGACGACTCGTTCCCGAACCCGGACATCCTCTCGTTCCAGCTGCCGTGGGCGGACTACTACACGCACCTCCGCGAGGTGAGCGAGCGCCGCCTCGAGGAGATCCGCGAAGAGCTGGGCGCCGGGGTGCACACCGACATCGTCGTGGTCCACGGGCACCCGGCGAAGAAGATCGTGGAGTTCGTGGAGAGCGAGAACGCGGACCTCGTGGTCATGGCGACCCACGCCACGAAGGGACTGCACCACGCGCTGCTGGGCTCCGTCACCGACAGGGTCATCCGGCTCGTCAGCTGTCCGGTGATGGTGGTGCGGTGGCAGCCCGAGGAGGTTTCGACAGAGCCAGCGCGATGATCGCCGGCAGCGGGACCGCTGACACGCGGTCAAGAGACGCAGGCGAGGTGCCACCCGAGGTTGTAGGGGGTGGCCAGGTAGGCGAGCGTGATGCCCACCGCCCACACCGCCAGCATCGCGAAGACCGGACGGTCGGCGGTTCCGCGCAGGCGGGCGAGGGCGAGCCCCAGCATGCGGCGAGGAGTACGCCCCAGGGTGTGACCATCGCGAGGAGGAGGCCCGGAGCGAGCCGGGCGTGGTGGATGATCCGCGCCACGTCCAGCACCACCGGTGGGGTGTCGCTCCCGAGCAGGACCAGGGGCACATGCCACGCCAGGCTCACGACAACGGCCGCGCCGGCGGTCCACGCCGCCTGACACCGCCTTCCCGCCACGGCAGCGGCGAGTGCCGCCCCGAGCGCCAGAAAGAGCCCTTCGGTCTTGGCCCCGACCAGGGCCGCGGCCGTGAGCGGGAGCAGCCACGACGCCCAGCGGGAAGCGCCGGGGCGCCGGGTCAGCGCCCAGACGGCGGCGGCGGTCAGAAAGGCGAGGAGGAGATCGGCGTAGCCGGAGTAGAGAGGGCGGAGCAGGACGGGACACCAGGCGGCAGCGGCGGCGGCGAGGACGCGCTGGACGGGCCTGGCCGGACGTGCGATCTCCCACCCGGCGGCGGCCAGGGAGACCACGAGCACGCTCTGCCAAGCAGCGGCGGTCACGGCCGCGGAGCCGCCGAGCAGGACCCCGTTGGCGAGGAGCTCCGGCCACAGGGGGGGATAGCCCGGGTGCAGGGTGGCGTAGGGGGGCCAGGTGAGCCAGGAGACGTCGAGGCCGCGGGCGAGGGCGAACGCCCTGGCCTTGAGCCCCCAGATGTAGCGGAAGTCCCACCCGAACGAGGGCACTGTGGCGACCAGGGCGGCGTGGGGAAGCGTCAGCGCCGCAGCGGTGACCGCGGCGCGGCTGGGCGTCGTCCGGCGCGGTACGGCCGTACGGCGGACCGCGAGGCCGGCGGCCAGACCGGCGGCCGCCGGGTAGCAGGATCACCACCGGCGTCCACGGGATCCCGATCGCCGAGGCCACGGCCACCGTGGTGCCCCAGACGACCATGCCCCAGAGGGGGATCTCGACGAGGGGAGCCTGTCGGGGAGCGCCGACGAGGACGCGACGCACCCCCCACCCCACCACCAGCACCGCAGCGACCGAGAGCCACGCGCCGCCCATCAGGGGCTCGCGGGGGCGTAGAGGGCGACGGCGCCCCGATGCCATGTCAGCCGCCATCCCGCGGGGGGCGGGGCGCCGACAAGGACGACCACGGCATCCGGCCGGCCGGTGCCAGCGGGCCAGTCTCCGCTCAGCGCCCAGCGCAGGTCGGGGCGCTGCCACGCGGCTTCGAAGAGCACCGGAGGGCTCTGGACGGGGGGTACCGAGTGCGGCAACACGAGGACGACCCGGGCTCCCGCGGGAATGGGCGCGTCGACGAGCGGTGCCAGGGGGCGGGCCCATCCGGGCTCCCTGGGCGGGCCGGCTAAGAGTTCCGCGGCGTCGCGGACGCCGAGAACCATGGCGGCGCACGCCGCAAGGCCCGCGACCCACAATCCGAGGCGGTTCACGCCACAATGGTAGCAGGAGGAAAAAGAGACACCGTCGCATGTGCGTCGGATCGTGGTAGAGTACCCCCCATGGCAGGGGGGACCTTCGGCCCGTTCATGGATGCTCGTCTGGAGCCCGTCGCGGAGAAGGTGCGGGCGGGCGAGCGCCTGTCATTCGAGGACGGTGTGGTGGCGTCGACGACGGAGGACCTGCTCGGCGTCGGCCGTCTCGCCAACCACGTGCGCGAGCGGCTGCACGGGGACGCGACCTTCTTCAACGTCAACCGCCACCTCAACCCCACCAACGTGTGCGTGGCCTCGTGCAAGCTGTGCGCCTTCGCGGAGAAGTACGGAGGCGAGCGGGGCTGGACGTACACGGTGGAGGAGGCCGTGGAGGTCACGGCCCGCGACGTCACCGAGGCGGTGACCGAGCTCCACGTGGTGGGGGGGCTCCACCCCAAGCTCGGCGTGGAGTACTACGAGGAGCTGTTCGCGGCGCTCAAGCGGCGCTTCCCCTGGGTCCACGTCAAGGCGCTGACCATGGTGGAGCTCGACTTCCTCTCGCAGCGCGCGAAGCTCCCCGTGCCGGACGTGGTCCGGCGCCTGGTGGCGGCCGGCCTGGATTCCTGTCCCGGAGGCGGCGCCGAGATCTTCGCCGAGCGCGTCCGGAGGGAGATCTGCGACCACAAGACCAGCGGGGAGCGCTGGCTGGAGGTGGCCCGGGAGGTGCACGAGCTGGGGGTGCGGAGCAACTGCACCATGCTCTACGGACACATCGAGACGCCGGAGGAGCGGGTGGACCATCTCGTCCGCCTGCGCGAGCTCCAGGACGCCACCGGCGGCTTCCAGTGCTTCATCCCCCTGGCGTTCCACCCCGCCAACACCCGCCTCGCCCACATCCCTCCCGCGACCGGCCGGTTCGACCTGCAGGTCATCGCCGTGTCGCGGCTGATGCTCGACTCCATCCCGCACATCAAGGCCTACTGGATCCAGCTCGGAGCCAAGGCGGCGCAGACCGCGTTGCACTTCGGCGCCGACGACGTCGACGGCACCGTGGTGGACGAGCGGATCTTCCTGGCGGCGGGGGGCAGGGCCGGGCGCGGCATGACGCGGGCGCGGCTCGAGCACCTCATCCGCGAGGCCTCGCGCACGCCCGTCGAGCGCGACAGCCTGTATCACCGGCGCCCGGCGGCGGGTCGCGCGGAGGCCGTGGGCTACTGACCCGGCGCGGACCAGTCCGGAAACGACCGTGAGGCCAGGAAGGCGGCGACCCCCCGGCGGCACTCGGGGTGGGCCCGTTGCCCGGCGTTGACCCGGGCGGCCTCCTCGAGGGCCTCGTCGAGCCCGGGATGGTGCAGCTCGAGAAGCAGACGCTTGGTGGCGGCGATGGCGCTGGGGGCTGCCCTTGCAGCCACCTCCCGGGCACGCTCCACGGCGCGGCCGAGAGGCTTCTCCGCCACCTCGTCCACCAGGCCCGCCGCGGCGCCCTCCTCCGCGGTGAGGGCGCGGGGGTCGAGGAACAGCGCGGCGAGCCTCGCCAGCGCCACGCGGCGCGGCAGGAAGACCGAGATCAGCGCCGGCACGAACCCGAGCCTGACCTCCGAGAACTGCAGCCTCGCGGCCGGCGCGGCCACGACCAGGTCACAGGCGCCCGCGAGCCCGAGCCCGCCGCCGTACGCCGCCCCCTGCACGGCGGCGACCGTGAGGAGGGGGGACCGCAGCACCGCACGGTAGAGCCCGGCCAGGCGGCGCGCATCCGCGAGCCGCTCGGACTCCCCTGCTCCGGCGAGCTCGCCCAGCTCCCCCAGGTGGGCTCCGGCACAGAAGTGCTTGCCTTCACCGCGAATCACGAGGGCCCGGGCGCCCCCGTCCGTGGCCGCCTCCACCTCCGCCCTGAGCGCCTCCACGAGACCGGCCTCCAGGGCGTTGGAGGTGGCCGGCCGGTTGAGGGCGAGCACCCGCACCGGCCCGTCGCCCGTGACGCGAACCCAGGGCTCTTCCGTCACGTCACCACTCCAGCTCGATCCGCCCGCCGGCAGGCCCGATCCGCCACCGTGCCCGCTTCACCGGCTCCACCGCCGCGGCGGCGGTGCGCAGTTCGGTGGCTCTGCGGTCGAGGAACGGCAGGTGTCCAGCGGCGGCGGCGAGGCGACGCAGCGCCCAGGCCGCGTCCGCGCCGCTGACGGAGCCCTCCTCGACCGCGGGTGGACCCCCGCCGAGGGCCGGCAGGAGATCGCGCTGCGTCGCCAGGGTCACGCCGGGACCCGGCAGGCTCCACAGGGTGCCCACGACGCCGTTCCAGCGCTCGGCCCGCCCGGGTTCCCCGGGGCCGCTCTCCGACCCCGAGAGCAGGGTCCGGACCGTGTCCCCAAGGGTCACCGAGGGCAGCGCCAGCCCCCACCCCCGCTCGCCGGACACGACGAACCTGGCCGGGCCCGCGAGGCGCGTGGCGAACTCACCGATCGGCGCGAGCAACGCGCCGGCGTCGGTGGTCTCCACGCGGCTGGCGCCGCCGGGAGCGGGAAGCTCGGGGGGCGTGCCGGTCACGGCGTCGAGGCGGCTGCCCCGCACCCGCACCCACCACCAGCGCCCGGCCACGTGGGCCAGCGCCGCGATGTGTCCCCCGGGGATGTCGGGAGGGGCGGCGTTGCCTTCGTCGCCGAACAGCGTCGGCATCGAGGCGATGGCCACGCCGCCGCCGAAGGGGCGGGCGGCGAAGCCCTCGGTGGCGGCCACCTCCGAGAGGGCGCGGCGCGAGCCCTCGTCGAGGTCGACGCCCACCGCCAGGTCGCGCTGCTGCCACCACACGACCACCGGCCCCGAGGCGGCCCGGACCGTGGCCAGCGCGAGGGGACGGAAGCGACCGCTCAGCGAGCCTGCCCCGGGGTCGGCCACGAGCAGGAGCGCCATCGACACCGGGTGACGGGCGATCCAGCGGGCGAACCGGGAGGGCTCTCCCAGTACCACCGCACCCTCCGCGGAGGCCGGCACGTGGCGCATGGCCGCCACCAGGGTGGCCGGCTTGTCCACCGGCGGCGCGCTCCACCACCACCAGGCCAGAAGGGCTCCCAGGGACGCGGCGAGGAGCACGGCGAAGGAGATTCGTCTCAGCATGATGGACGCTTTAGTATAGACTCTCGCCGGCATGGCCCATCGTCTCCGTGTCACCCTCGTCTTCTTCATCGATCTCCTGCGCGACCTCGCGGGGACCGCACGCCAGAGGTTCGTGCGGTGGTGGCGCCGGACGGTGAGAGGCGAGGCCGTCCTCACGGTGGGCGTGGATATCTTCCCGTTCTTCGAGCGCATGACCGGGGTGGGGTGGTACGAGTGGAACCTGCTGGCCCGGCTGCCCCACGTGGACGATGGCGTCGAGCTCAACCTCTATGCCCACACCTTTGCCGCGCCGGGGGAGCCGTCGCCCCCGCCGCTGCCAACAGGTGAGCGCACCCGCTTCCGTTTCCACCACGTCCCCGAGGGCTTCCTCCTTCCCGTCCGGCCCACCATCGCGGTGCTGCGGGCGATGGCCGAGCCGCTCCTGCTGTTCCTGGACGGGAACGACGTCTTCTTCGCCCCGAACTTCTTCGTGCCCCGGCGCCACCTTGCGGCTTGCGGCCGGCTCGTCGCCACGGTGCACGACCTGACCTTTCTCCGCCTTCCGGAGACCGTGCAGCGCGAGACCCTGGACAACCTCCTCCGACACCTGCCCGGCACGCTCTTCGCGGCCTCGCGGCTGATCGCGGTCTCCCAGGCCACGGCCGACGACCTCGTCGAGCTGGCGGGCGTCTCCCGGCAGCGCATCCACGTGATCCACGAGGGCGTGGATCCGGCCTTCGCCGAGACCGGTGGGGAGGTCCCCGCGGGCCTGCCCGCGCGCTACCTGCTCTTCGTCTCCACCCTCGAGCCTCGCAAGAACGTCGCCGGGCTTCTCGACGCCTTCGCCATCGCCGCCCGGGCCGGCTACCCGGGCGACCTCGTGCTGGTGGGGCGCTGGGGCTGGCGCACGGGGGACGTCCAGCACCGTCTGGCGACGTCGGCGGTGCGGCGCCGCATCCATCACCTCGATTACCTGGACCGGCCCGCGCTGGCGGCGGTGATGCGCGGGGCCGAGGCCATGGTGTTCCCATCGTTCCTCGAGGGTTTCGGCCTTCCCGTGGTCGAGGCGATGGCGTGCGGCGTGCCGGTGATCGTGTCCGACCGCTCCTCCCTGCCCGAGGTGGCGGGGGACGCCGCCGTGTACGTGGATCCGGACGACCCCGCGACCATCGCGGCGGCGATGATGGAGGTGGGCCGGGACGAGGCGCTCAGGGAGCGGCTGCGCGGCGCCGGTGTCGGCCGCGCCGCCCTGTTCCGCTGGGACGAGGCGGCGCTGGCGACGGCGGCGGTGTTCCGCTTGGCGGCCGGGCTCGAGGCCGGCGGCGACGATGCGTATCGCGTTTGACGCCCGTCCCCTTCTGGGGCCGCGCACCGGGGTCGGCGTGTGGCTGGAGGGGCTTCTTCGCGCCCTGGCGGCGGCGGAGCCCTGGGAGCTCGTCCTGGCGCTGCCCCGCGCCGCGGGCCCCCTGGGGATCGAAGACCTCGGGGCGCGGGTGAGCCGGATCGCCTCCCGGGTGCGGCTGCCTGGCACGGTATGGCTCCACACGGTGGCGGGTCCCGCCATGACGGGCCGGGCCGACGTCTTCGTGGGCACGCTGGGGGTGCTCCCCAGGCGGCTCGCCGTTCCCGCCGTTCTCGTCGTCCACGACCTCACGCCCCGTACCCGCCCCGCCCAGCACACCGTTGCCAACCGGTTCTGCTTCAACGCCTACGTGGACGAGTCGCTGGCCGCGGCGGATGAGGTCGTGTGCGTCTCGGAGGCCACGCGGGCGCGCGTCGCGGCCCTGGCACCCGCCGCCGGCGCCCGGGCGCGGGTGATCCGCGACGCCGTGGATCCCTGCTTCACGCCGGCCCCCGCCGGCGAGGGCCCCGGGGACGCGCGGCGCCGGTTCGCCGGGGGCAGGCCGTTCGTCCTCCAGGTCGGGACCCTCGAGCCGCGCAAGGGCGTCGCCACCCTGCTCGCCGCCCACGGCCGCCTCAGCGCCGAGGATGCGGCCTTCCCCGACCTCGTCCTCGCCGGCGGGCGGGGCTGGGGAGGGGCGTGGCTGGAGCGGGCGCTGGCGGAGCATTCGCGGCCCGACCGGGTGCACCTGCCGGGCTACGTGGCCCGGGAGGACCTCGTCGCCCTCTACCGGCACGCGGAGGCCGTGGTGGTGGCCTCCGAGGAGGAGGGGTTCGGACTACCCCTGGCGGAGGCGCTGGCGTGCGGCGCGGTCTGTGTCGCCTCGGACGAGCCGGCGCTGGTGGAGGTGGCGGGCGGCGCGGCCCGGCACGTGCCACGCCGCGATGCGGCGGCGCTGGCGCGGGCGCTGCGCGAGGCCGTACGCGAGGAGGAGCGGGCGCGCTGGCGGGAGACCGCGCTCCGGCGCGGCGCCGCGCTGGGGTGGGGGGACGCGGCCGCGGCGTGGCGCGAGCTGCTTGTCCGTCTCCACGGTAGAATGCGGATGGATGCGGCGCCTGGGCGTTGACGCTCGGAAGCTTCCGGACTTCGGCATCGGGACCTACCTCCAGGGGTTGCTCGGTGAGCTCGCGAGCATGGACCCCGACGGGGGCATGGTGGTGTTCGTCTCGCCGGACGGGAAGGGCTTCCTTCCCCGCCTGCCAGCCTCCTGGCGGGTGGTGGAGGTGGACGCCGCCGGCTACTCGGTCCGCGAGCAGCTCATCATGCCCGTCGCCGCGCGGCGCGCCGGGGTGGAGGTGCTCCACGTCCCCCACTACGTCTTCCCCGTGCTCTACCCGGGACGGCTGATCGTCACCATCCACGACATCATCCACGTGCTGTTCCCGGAGTTCCTCCCGTCCTCGCTGGGGTTCCTGTACGCGCGGCTGCTGATCGGCTGGGCGGTGCGGCGGGCGCGGCGGGTGGTGACGGTGTCCGAGACCACGGCGGACGACCTCCAGCGCCTCTTCAAAGCCAGCGGCGAGCGACTCCGGGTGATCCCCAACGGCGTCGCCGACGACTTCCTGGCCGGCGGCGACCCCGACGAAGACGAGCGGCTTCGCCGGCGCCTGGGGATCGCCCCGCCCTACATCCTCCACGTGGGCAACGACAAGCCGCACAAGAACGCGGAGGCGGTGCTCAAGGCCTATCAGCTCCTGCGCCACGCCGACCGCCCCACCTTGCCCCCCCTCGTGGCGGCGGGAGGGTTCGAGCCCGGGGGGCCGTTCGAGGCCCGCGCACGGGCCCTCGGGCTCCGCGGTCTGGTACGCTGTCTCGGCCATCTGGAGCGCCGCGAGCTCGCCGCGGTGTTCCGGGGGGCGACCGTTTTCGTCTACCCGACCCTGTACGAGGGGTTCGGCCTGCCGGTCCTCGAAGCGATGGCGTGCGGCGTCCCGGTGGTGGCCGGCGACATCGCGGCGGTCCGCGAGGTGGCGAACGATGCCGTGCTCCGGGTCAACCCCAGGGACGTGGTGGAGCTGTCGACGGCGATCCGGAGAGTGCTGGATCACCCGGAGCTGCGGGCCGACCTCGGCCGGCGGGGCCGGGAGGCGGCCGGGGGATACCGGTGGAAGCGCGCGGCGGAGGCGACGCTCGCCGTCTACCGGGCGGTGCAGGAGGAAAGCTGATGCGGGTGGCGCTTGTGCACGACTGGCTGACGGGGATGCGCGGCGGAGAGTCCGTGCTCGAGGCGATCGCCGCGCTGTTCCCGGAGGCGCCCATCTACACGCTGGTCCACCGCCGCGGCAGCGTCTCGGAAGAGATCACCAGCCACGCCGTGCACACCTCGTCGCTGCAGCGTGTCTCGCTGGGGGGGCGCTTCTACCGGCCGCTGCTGCCCCTCATGCCCCGCGCGGTGGCCGGTTTCGAGCTCGGCGGCTTCGACCTCATCGTCTCCTCCAGCCACTGCGTCGCCAAGGGCGTGATCCCGGCTCCGGGGGCGGTGCACGTCTGCTACTGCCACACGCCCATGAGGTACCTGTGGGACCAGCGCGACGAGTACGAGCGCCGCGTCGCGTGGCCGTGTCGGCCCTTCGTGCGCTCGCGGCTCGAGCACCTGCGGACCTGGGACGTGGTGTCGGCGGCGCGCGTGGACCACTTCGTCGCCAACTCGCAGCTGGTGGCGCGGCGCATCGAGCGCTACTGGCGCCGCGAGGCCGAGGTCATCCCGCCCCCCGTGGACGTGGACTTCTTCACCCCCGGCGGCGAGCGCGGGAAGTACGTGCTGATGGTTGCCGCGTTGGTCCCGTACAAGAGGGTGGACACGGGGATCAGGGTGGCGCGGGCGCTCGGCATGCCCCTTCACGTGGTCGGAGAGGGGCCGCTCGCGGGCACGCTGCGCCGTCACGCGGGGCGGGGCGTGGAGTTCCTGGGCCGGGTGAGCCGGGAGCGGCTCCGCGACGAGTTCAGGGGCGCGGCGATGCTGCTGGTTCCCAACGTGGAGGACTTCGGCATGGTGACGGTGGAGGCGCTGGCCTGCGGTACCCCGGTGGTCGGGCTGGCGGGGAGCGGCACGGCGGACGTCGTGGTCAGCGGCGTCCACGGCGAGCTCGTCAGGGAGTGCTCGGTGGACGCCCTGGTGGAAGCGGCGCGCCGGGTCCTCTCCCGCTCCTTCGACACCAAGCTTCTCCGGGGCCGCGGCGAGAGCTTCTCCCGCCAGCGCTTCCGGCGGCGCTTCACGTACCTGCTGGAGCGGGTCGTCCCCGGCATCGCCTGGACATGATCGGGCAGAAGCTCCGCTTCAACCGCACCGTCCTCGTGGCCCTCGACCTCACGGCCACCTATCTGGCACTGGGGTTCGCCTACCTCCTGCGCTTCAGCGCCGAGATCGTCCCGGTGACCAAGGGGGTGCCACCGTTCGGCCCCTACGTGGCCCTCCTTCCCATCGTCACCCTCGTCTGGCCGGTGGTCTTCTACTTCCGTGGCCTTCTCGACGGCCGGCCGCAGCGCTCGCGGGTGGAGGAGGCGTTCTCGGTGGCCCTCGCGGTGGTCATCGCCGTGGTGGTGCTCAACGCAGGGCTCGCCTTCTACCGGGAGTTCAGCTACTCCCGGGTCGTCCTGGCGCTGTTCGCCGTCACCGACATCGTCCTCGTGTTCCTCTTCCGCGCCGCCTACTGGAGCATCATCGCCCGCGTGTGGGCGTCCTCCCGCCACCGGCACCGCGCGGTGGTGGTGGGGGCGGGAGAGCTGGGGCGCATGGTCGCGCAGCGTCTCCGCGACCACCGTGAGCTGGGCCTCGACGTGACCGGGTTCCTCGACGACGACCCCGGAAAGGCCGGCGCCAGCTTCGGGGACGTCCCCGTGCTGGGCACCCTGGACGACCTCGACCGGGTGGTCCTGAAGCGGAGGATCCAGCTGCTCTACGTCGCCCTCCCCATGAACGCGCAGCACAAGACCGTCAGGCTCCTCAAGCGTGCGGAGCCGCTGTTGCTGGACGTGCGGGTGGTGCCGGACCTGGTGCAGTACTACGCGCTCCGCGCCGGGGTGGAGGACCTCGACGGCATTCCCGTCATCAACCTCACCCAGATCCCGCTGGCCGGCTGGAACAGCCTCGTCAAGCGCGTGGTGGACCTCGTCTTCGGCGGGCTCGGCCTGCTCCTCCTGTCACCCGTGCTGGCGGCCGTCGCCGTCGCGATCCGCCTCGAGGACCGCGGCGCAGTTTTCTTCCGGCAGCCCCGCATGGGCCTGGACGGCCACTCCTTCGCCATCCTCAAGTTCAGGACCATGGTGCCGGACGCCGAGAAGGCGACCGGGCCGCGCTTCGCCGCCCGCCGGGACCCGCGCACCACGAGGGTGGGCGCGTGGCTGCGCCGCTACTCGCTGGACGAGCTCCCACAGCTGGTCAACGTGCTGCGCGGGGAGATGTCCCTGGTGGGGCCGCGTCCCGAACGCCCCGAGTTCGTCGCCCGCTTCCGCGAGCGCTACCCGGAGTACATGTCCCGTCACCGCGTCCGCGCGGGCATCACGGGATGGGCACAGGTGCACGACCTCAGGGGCCAGAGCTCCATTCGCAAGCGCATCGCCCACGACCTCTACTACATCGACAACTGGTCGTTGGCGCTGGACTTCAAGATCATGTGGCTGACGGTGGTGCGGTTCTGGCGCCACCACCACGCCTACTGACGGCGACGCCGCGGGCCGCGTCAGCGGCCCCGACTCCGGCACGCCTCGCAGGGACACGCCGCTCTGAGGTCGACGAGGTGGTAGATGCCGTGGTCGTGGCCGTCGCCCCAGGTGACCTTGAGGCCGTAGTTTCCCACCAGCGCGACCGCCACGGGATGGAACGACTCCGGACGCAGGGGGCGCGCCGCCGGCGGGGTCGCGCGCCCGAAGAGGTGCTGCTCCCCCCGGCACTCGGCACAGGTGCAACCGCGCCTGAGGGCCTCGCCCGGGTAGTACGACTCGTGGCCGTCCCGCCAGACCACCACGACCTCGTCGCCGACGACCATGGTGTCGCGGACCCGTGTCTCGGGCTCGGAAGAAGCCATACATGCCTCCACGGGGCGGCCGATCCGCTGCGCCCCCCGCTCCGGCCGCCCGGACGGGCCGCCGCAGGGGCGGCGCCCCGGGGCGGGCCGGGTCAAGTGTACGATGCTCCCGTGAGCGACGTGGTGATCGTGGCGGGCGCGCCTTGGCGGTGGAACGAGGCGTTCGTGCGGCTGGTGCGGCGGGCCGGCACCGTCCTCGCCGCCGACGGAGGCGCCAACCACCTGGCCCGGATCGGCGTCCGCCCCGACGCTGTCGTCGGTGACCTGGACTCCATCCGGCCCGAGGTGCGGGCCTGGGTCGGGGACGGCCGGCTCGTCCCGCACGAGGACCAGGAGCACACCGACCTCCACAAGACGCTGCTCTACGCCTTCGACCGGGCGGGAGCGACGGTGGTGCGGATCCTCGCGGCCACCGGCGGCGGGCTCGACCACGCCGTCGAGAACCTCGGCCTGCTGGCGCGCTGGGCGCGGCGCGGGGAGATCGAGGCCTGGGACTCGGACGGCCGCATCCTTCCCGTCACCTCGAGGACGAGCCTCACCGCCCGGCCCGGCGGGAGGATCTCGCTGTTGCCGGTGGGACGTTGCGCGGCGGTGTGGACGGAGGGGCTGCGCTGGCGCCTGGACGGCGAGCCCCTGGATCTGCTCGA
The DNA here is from genome assembly GCA_963751245.1 of uncultured Acidobacteriota bacterium. Taxonomy (GTDB): domain Bacteria; phylum Acidobacteriota; class Thermoanaerobaculia; order Thermoanaerobaculales; family Thermoanaerobaculaceae; genus CAVVTR01. The sequence goes on from CAVVTR010000012.1 coordinate 18,978, forward strand.
GCGGACCGGCGTGTCCAACGAGGCGGTGGCGGCCCGGGTCGAGGTGCGGGTGGAGGGCGGTTGCCTGTTGGTGTTCCAGCACGGCGAGCTTCCCCCGCCGTGCTGACCGGGGCACGAGCCGCGGGCCGGGACCTCCCCCGCGGTGGGTCGGGCTAGAATTCCCCGTGCAGTTCCGAATGGCAGGGTCCCCGCGGCTGCTCCAGGCCTTCTACCGGGTCTACTTCCGGTTCTGCATCCCCACCCTGGCGTGGGCCTCCACCTGGTGGCCGCTGGGGCTCATGTACTGGATGGCCCGCCGGTTGGTGATCACACCCTTCGTCCTGGTGCGGCCCAAGTACATGAGGGTGGTGAGGGAGAACACGGCCCGCATCCTGTCGCTGCCCGAGGGGCACCGGGAGGTGCGGCGCGTCTCCTGGCAGATGATGTTCGAGCACGCCTACCACTGGATCGACTTCTTCCGCTACTCCCAGCTGCCCGTCGAGCGCCTGGAGGCCAACATCGCCTCGGTGAACGGCGAGGAGGGCTTCCTCGCGGCCCGCCGCTCGGGGCGCGGCACCCTGCTGCTCACGGCGCACATGGGCAACCCCGAGGTGGCGGCGGTGGGGCTGGGCCGGCACCTGGAGCCGATGCACGTGCTCTACTGGCGGGACCGCTTCGCCACCGCAGAGGAGTTCCGCACCCGCATGCGGCTGCGCGGCAACGTCCACGGCATTCCGGTGGACGGCTCGCCGCTGTCGGTGGTCCCGGCGCTGCGGGTGCTGCGCGAGGGGGGCATCCTGGCGGTGCACGGAGACCGCGACATTCGCGGCAACGGACTGCCGGCGGTCTTCTTCGGACGGACCGCCGTGTTCCCGCAGGGCCCGTTCCTGCTCGCGGCCCGCAGCGGCGCCGTCGTCGTGCCCTGTTTCTTCCTCCTCGGCCGGGACCGCCGCTTCCACCTCGTCTACGAGGAGCCGTTCGAGGTCGGAGCGGGCGATCCCGAGGCGTCGGCCCGGCAGGCCCTCGAGCGCTGGGTCGGCCTGCTCGAGAGGCGCGTGCGGGAACACCCGGAGCAGTGGTACTGCTTCTACCCGTTCTGGGAACCGCTCGTCGGGGGACCCGACGGCGCCCCGGCGAAGGCCTGAGGCAAGAGCGGTGCGCTGTGCTCGGGGGCGATGCCGGAAGTGGCTGGGGAGCAGGGATTCGAACCCCGATACCGCGGTCCAGAGCCGCGTGTCCTGCCGTTGGACGACTCCCCAGCACGGCGGGCCCCTATTCTAGGCGACCCGGCGCCGGTGTCAACCGCGGCCGGACCGGGGACTGATAGACTCTCGCACGCAGGGGAGGCAGCAGGGACCGACCATGGCCGAGACCGTCCGCACCAGGATCGCACCGAGCCCCACCGGCGACCCCCACGTGGGGACCGCCTACGTGGCTCTGTTCAACTACGCTCTCGCCCGCCGGCACGGGGGTTCCTTCGTGCTGCGTATCGAGGACACCGACCGCGAGCGCTCCAACCCCGCCAGCGAGCGCATGATCTTCGACTCGCTGCGGTGGCTCGGCCTGAGCTGGGACGAAGGTCCCGACGTGGGCGGCCCCCGGGGCCCCTACCGGCAGAGCGAGCGCAGCGCCATCTACCGCGAGCACGTTGAGGCCCTGGTGGAGAGAGGCGGCGCGTACCCTTGCTTCTGCACCCGGGAACGCCTGGACTCGCTGCGCGAGGAGCAGCGGCGGCAGAAGGCCAGCGTCATGGGGTACGACGGGCACTGTCGCGCGATTTCGCGGGAGGAAGCGGCACGGCGCCGTGCCGCCGGGGAGCCCCACGTCATCCGCCTCGCCATGCCCAAGGAGGGCGACACGGTGGTCCACGACCTCCTGCGGGGCGAGATCCGCTTCGACAACACCCTGGTGGACGACCAGGTTCTGCTCAAGAGCGACGGCTTCCCCACCTACCACCTGGCCAACGTGGTGGACGACCACCTCATGGGCATCACCCACGTGGTCCGCGCCGAGGAGTGGATCTCGTCGCTGCCCAAGCACGTGCGCCTCTACGAGGCGTTCGGCTGGGAGCTCCCGGTCTTCTGCCACCTGCCGCTGCTGCGCAACGCCGACCGTTCGAAGATCTCCAAGCGCAAGAACCCGGTGAGCCTCAACTACTACCGGCGGGCGGGATTCCTCCCCGAGGCGATGCTGAACTACCTGGCGCTCATGGGCTGGATCATGCCCGACGGGGTCACCGAGGAGTTCACCCTCGACGAGTTCATCGCCAGCTTCACGCTGGAGCGCATCACCCTGGGCGGTCCGGTGTTCGACCTCGAGAAGCTGACCTGGCTCAACGGCAAGTACATCCGCGCCCTGGCCGACGAGGACCTGCTCGCCCGCCTGCGCTCCGGTCCCTTCTCCGACGACCACCTCCGGAAGGTCATCTCCCTCGTCCACGAGCGCATCGACCGCCTCGAGGACTTCGTCGCCTACGGCGGCTTCTTCTTCACCGGCGAGGTCGACTACGACGACGCGGCCCGGACGAAGCTGGTGGCCAAGAAGCGCACGCCGGCGGAGACCGCGGCGATGCTGGAGGCGGTCCTCGAGGAGCGGCTGGATCCCCTGCTGGAGTGGACCGCCGCGGGGCTCGAGTCGGCCCTCCGGGCCCACGCCGAGGCGGCGGGCTGGAAGGCCGGCGACCTCTTCATGCCGGTCCGCGTGGCGGTGACGGGAAAGGCCACGACACCGCCGCTGTTCGAGACCATGGAGGTGCTGGGCAAGGAGCTGTGTCGCCGGCGCCTCCGCCGTGCCGCGGAGTTGCTGCGGCATCTGGAGGGCTGAGCGCACCGCCTCTTCCGGGGAGACGGCCCGAGCGGTGCTACCATTTCGCCACGACCCGGCACGGCCGGGCCTGTTTCGTTCAGGAGCCGAGAGCCATGAGCGACACCAGCAACGACGAGAGGCGCGAGGGACGGGGAGAGGCCGGCGCCGACTTCATCAGGGACGCCGTCACCCGTGACGTGGCCGAGGGGCGCAGCACCACGGTCCACACGCGCTTCCCCCCCGAGCCCAACGGCTACCTCCACATCGGCCACGCCAAGTCCATCGTCCTCAACTTCTCCCTTGCGGCCGAGTACGGCGGTGCGTGCAACCTGCGCTTCGACGACACCAACCCGCTGAAGGAGGAGCAGGAGTACATCGACGCCATCAAGGCGGACGTCCGCTGGCTCGGCTTCGACTGGCAGGACCGGGAGTTCTACGCCTCGGACTACTTCGAGCAGCTCTACACGTGGGCGGAGCGGCTCATCGGCAAGGGCTCGGCCTACGTGTGCGACCTGTCCGCCGAGGAGATCCGCGCCACCCGCGGCACCCTCACCGAACCGGGCACCGACAGCCCCTACCGCAACCGGTCCGTGGAGGAGAGCCTCGACCTCTTCCGGCGCATGCGCGCCGGGGAGTTCCCCGACGGATCTCGCACCCTGCGCGCCCGCATCGACATGGCCCACGGCAACGTCAACATGCGCGACCCGGTCATGTACCGCATCCTGCACGCCGCCCACCCCCGCTCGGGCGACGCCTGGTGCCTGTACCCCATGTACGACTGGGCCCACGGCCAGAGCGACTCCATCGAGGGGATCACGCACTCCATCTGCACGCTGGAGTTCGAGGCACACCGGCCGCTCTACGACTGGTTCCTGGAGCAGCTCGGCGTCCACCACCCGCGCCAGATCGAGTTCGCCCGCCTGAACCTGACCTACACGGTGCTCAGCAAGCGCCGCCTGCTGGAGCTGGTGCGCACCGGCGTGGTGCGCGGCTGGGACGACCCGCGCATGCCGACGCTGTCGGGGATGCGCCGCCGGGGGTACACGCCCGAGGCCATCCGCACCTTCTGCGAGCGCATCGGGGTGGCCAAGCGGGACAGCGTCGTGGACGTGGCGCTTCTCGAGCACGGGCTGCGCGAGGACCTGAACCGGCGGGCGCCGCGGGCGTTCGGCGTGCTCCGGCCGCTGCGCGTGGTCATCGAGAACTACCCCGCGGACGCCGAGGAGACCTTCGAGGTCGCGGCCAACCCCGAGGACCCCGCGGCCGGCGCGCGCCGGGTCCCCTTCGCGCGGGAGCTGCTCATCGACCGGGACGACTTCCGGGAGACGCCGCCGCCGAAGTTCTGGCGCCTGTTCCCGGGCAACGAGGTGCGCCTCCGCGGCGCCTACCTCGTGACCTGCACAGGCGTGGTCAAGGACGAGGGCGGCGAGGTCGTCGAGGTGCGCTGCACCTACGATCCCGACACCCGCGGCGGGAACGCGCCGGACGGACGGAAGGTCAAGTCCACGATCCACTGGCTGTCGGCGCGCCACGCCCTGCCCGCCGAGGTCAGGCTCTACGAGCACCTGTTCATCAGCCCCGATCCCGACGACGTGGCCGAGGGGCAGGACTGGCGGGCGAACCTCAACCCGTCCTCGGAGGAGGTCCTCACCGCGGCCCGGGTCGAGCCCTCCCTCGCCGGTGCGAGGCCCGGGGAGGTGGTCCAGTTCGAGCGGCTCGGATACTTCTGCGTGGACCCGGACGCGGCCACGGCGGGCCGGCTGGTCTTCAACCGCACGGTCACGCTGCGCGACAGCTGGGCGAAGATCGAGCGGCGCCAGGCACCGTAGAGGGTCCGGAATCCGGCGGCGCGCCGGTCGAGGCGGAACCGCCCGTCCGTGGTTCGTGATGCCGGCGGATGACGAGGGCCCGGCGCCCGGTCCACACCCCGGCGCACGTACGTCAATGCGTCTTCGGAGGGAGCAGCCCCGGACGGCGGTGATGCCTCCCCGTCGCCGGCTCCGGAGTCCGGGGAGGTCGCCCGCGAGCGGACGTGCGGGGCGCTTTGCCGTGAGGTCGACCGGGCCGGCCGCGGAGGATCAGGGAGCGGGACGCCGAAGGTGGCCCTGGGTCGGCTCGGCCTGCGGCTCCGGAGCGACGGTGACGGCGATCTTGTCGACGAGAAAGCCCGTGGCGGAGCCGGGCTGCTCCGGGATCTCCATCCGCACCCGGTCGAAGGGCTCCTCCGCACTGAGCGTGAGCGTCCCCACCGGCATCGTGTCGCCGGCGTACGTACCGTGCACGCTGGCCGAGCCGATGCGCGCGCCCGTGTCGGAGGCGTAGGCGGTCAGACGGACCGTTGTCGGGACCTCGGTCTGCTGGAGGTCGGTGGTCGCGAACATCACCGTGATCGAGGACAGGGGCCGGCTGAACGCCATGTCGAGCGGGGAGGCGGTCCTCGTGTTGGGATAGAGGTAGAGCCCCGAGAAGCGGAAGAGCCGGAAGCCGGTGGTGACGTCGCTCTGCAGCGAGAACCCGCCCGGTACCGGTGAGCTGAGGCGGACGGTGACGTCCTGGGAGGTCAGCACGAGGGGCAGGCCGTGGCCGGACTGCGGGCCCGACGGGTCGGTGTCGAAGTCGAAGATCGCAGACTGTGCCGTGCACGGACCCGGGAGGCAGCTCGCGGCGGCGGCGAGGAGCAGGGTGGCGAGCTTCGCTGTCATGACATCAACCCCCTCGAACGCCCCAGCATACACCCTCACCCCGGGGGTGCCCGGAGGGCCGGGGAGTGCGCGTCTACACGGTGTGGCGCGCCTCCCGGCGGAGCTGGGACCGCCTCCACAGCAGGTAGATCGGAGGGTAGACGAGGAGCTCGAGCAGGAACGAGGTGCCGAGCCCTCCGACCATCGGGGCCGCGACGCGCTTCATCATGTCGGCCCCCGCCCCCACCGACCACATGATCGGCATCAGGCCGAGGAAGCTCGCCGTCACCGTCATGAGCTTGGGGCGCAGGCGCTTGACCGCTCCATGGACCACCGCCTCCTCGAGCTCCGCGTCGTTGCCCAGGCGGCCGGCCTGGCGGGCATCGGCGAAGGAGAGGTCGAGGAAGAGCAGCATGAACACGCCGGTCTCGGCGTCCAGTCCCATGAGGGCGATCATGCCGACCCAGGCCGCGACGGAGACGTGGTACCCGAGCGCCCACATGAGGGCGACGGCGCCGACGAGGGAGAAGGGCACGGCCAGCAGGACGATGCCCGCCTTCACCAGCGACTTCGTGTTGATGATGAGGAGGATGAGGATCACCCCGAGGGTGACCGGGAGGACCATCTTGAGCCGCTGCCGCACCCGGACCATGTTCTCCCACTGGCCGCTCCACAGCAGGGTGGTGCCGGGCGGCAGCGCCACCTTCTCCGCCACGATCCGGCGGGCCTCGGCGACGTAGGAACCGATGTCCCGTCCGGACACGTCGGCGTAGACGTACCCGGCAAGCATGCCGTTCTCGTCGCGGATCATGGACGGTCCGGAGGCGAGCTTGATCGTCGCGAGCTCGCGGATGGGGAGCTCGACGCCTCCCGGAGCCCTGACCAGGATCCGGCCGAGCGCCTCGAGGTCCGCACGCTCGTCGCGCGCGTAGCGGAGGTTGACCGTGTAGCGCTCGCGCTTCTCGACCGTGGTGGTGAGCGTCTCACCGCCGAGCGCCGCCTGCAGCACGCCCTGGACGTCCTGGATCGACAGCCCCCAGCGCGCCAGCGCGTCGCGGTTCGGCACGAAGTCGATGAACGATCCGCCCACCGTGCGTTCGGCGAAGGCGCCGCGTGTTCCGGGGACCGTCTTGAGGGCACCCTCTACGGCGACCGCGACCCGCTCGATGTCGGCGAGGTCGGCCCCGAGCACCTTGATGCCCACGGGCGTCCTCACGCCCGTGGACAGCATATCGATCCGCCCCCTGATCGGCATCGTCCAGGCGTTGCTGTTCCCCGGGATCTGCATCGCGGCGTCCATCTCCGCGACGAGCTCCTCGGCGGAGATCCGGTCGGGCCAGAACTTCCGGAGGACGGCCCGCAGCGGCCGCGGCGCCCAGGAGGAGTACCAGCGCTTCTTCGGCCGCCACCGGTCGTGAGGCTTGAGGATGACGGTGGTCTCCATCATCGACAGCGGTGCCGGGTCGGTGGCGGTGTCGGCCCGTCCGGACTTGCCGAACACCGACTCCACCTCGGGGAAGGAGCGGAGGATCCGGTCCTCGACCAGGAGCAGCCTCTGCGCCTCCGTGGTCGAGATCCCCGGCATCGTGGTCGGCATGAAGAGGATCGAGCCCTCGTCCAGCGGCGGCATGAACTCGCTGCCGAGCCCGAGATAGACGGGAACAGCGGCGACGACGGTGAGGGCGCTGGCGGCGATGACCCGCTTCGGGTGGCGCAGCACCCAACGGCACGGTCCCTCGTAGAGCCGGATCAGAAACCGGGAGACGGGGTGCCCGCTCTCCGGGCGGTAGCGCCCGACGAGCAGCGCAGAACCGAGACGGGACAGCCACCGGGGCCGGAAGGCGAAGGGGTCCGCGCGGGTGAAGAGCATCCGGACCGCGGGGTCCAGCGTGATGACCAGCAGCGCGGCCATGGCCATGGTCAACGTCTTGGTCGTGGCCAGCGGCCTGAACAGGCGCCCCTCCTGGTCGACCAGCGCGAAGACCGGGAGGAAGGCCACCGCGATCACGGCGAGGGAGAAGAACACCGACGGTCCGACCTCGAGCATGGCGCCGAGCCGGACCCGGTGGAAGCTGCCCGGCCGACCGGCGCTCTGCCACGCCTCGAGGCGCGTGTAGGCGTTCTCCATCTCGACGATCGCACCGTCCACCAGCACCCCGATGGAGATGGCGATCCCCGCCAGGCTCATGATGTTCGACGTGATCCCCAGCGCCGCCATCGGCACGAACGCCAGGAGCACGGCGACGGGGATCGTCATGATGGGCACGAACGCGGACGGGAAGTGCCAGAGGAAGAGAAGGATCACGAGGCTCACGATGAGCATCTCGAGGACCAGCGCCTCGGTCAGGTTGGCGATGGAGCGCCGGATCAGGTCGGAGCGGTCGTAGGTGGTGACCAGCTCGACGCCGGGCGGCAGCGAGCGCCGGAGGTCCTCCAGGCGGCTGCGCACGCGCTCGATGACCGCGAGGGCGTTCTCGCCGTGGCGCATGACCACGATCCCGCCCACCGTCTCCCCCTCGCCGTCGAGGTCGGCGAGGCCGCGCCGGATCTGGGGCCCCAGCTGGATCGTGGCGATGTCGCCGAGGACCAGCGGCACGCCTCTTCCGTTGGTCCGCACGACCACCTTGGCGAGGTCGTCGGTCGACGTGACGTAGCCGCGCCCCCGGACCATGTACTCGCGTCCGTTCCACTCGACGAGCCGGCCGCCGGTCTCGCCGTTCGACCGCCGGATGGCCCGGCTGAGGTCGTCCAGAGACAGATCGAGCGCCTGCAGCCGCGCGGGCTCCACGGTGACCTGGTACTGCTTCTGGAAGCCGCCGACGGTGGCCACCTCGGCGACACCGGGCACGCTGAGCAGCGAGTACTTGAGGTGAAAGTCCTGGAGCGTGCGGAGCTCGGCCAGCGAGTGCTTCCCGGTCCGGTCGCGGAGGGCGTACTGGAAGACCCAGCCGACCCCGGTGGCGTCAGGGCCGATCTCGGGCCGCACCCCGTCGGGGAGGGTGCCCTCCACCTTGGCGAGGAGCTCCACCACGCGGCTGCGGGCCCAGTACATGTCCGTGCCGTCCTTGAAGATGACGTACACGAAGGAATAGCCGAAGTCCGACAGGCCGCGCACGGCCTTCACCTTTGGCGCGCCCAGGAGGGCGGTGACGATGGGGTAGGTGACCTGGTCCTCGATGAGGTCCGGGCTGCGGTCCCAGCGCGAGTAGACGATCACCTGCGTGTCCGAGAGGTCGGGGATGGCGTCGAGAGGGATCGTGCGGAGGGTGCCGACGGCGAACACCACCGCCGCCGTGGCCGCGGCGATGATGATCAGGGGGTTGTGGGCGGAGAAGGTGATGATGCGTCGGATCATCGGTTCACCGCTCGGAGACGGCCTGGAGCGCGCCGGCCATGGCCGACTCCGAGTCAATCAGGAACGTGGCCGAGGTGACCACGCGGTCCCCGGCGGCCAGCCCCGACAGCACCTCCACGAAAGCTCCGTCGCTGATCCCCGTCTGCACCGTCACGGGCTCGATGCGGTCGCCGGCGTCGAGGCGGAACGCATAGGCGCGCTCGCCCGTCCGTAGCACGGCGCCGGACGGAATCGCGAGATGCTCGCCGAGCTCCGCCGTCAGCAGCGCGACGGCGGGGAGCCCCGGCCGGAGCAGCTGTTCCGGGTTGTTCAGCTCCACACGCACCCGCTGTGTCCGGGTCTCGGGGTCGAGGAACGGGGCCACCGCGGTGAGACGTCCGGGAAACACGCGTCCCGGCAGGGCGGGCGCCTCGATCTCGAGGGTCGTCCCCACCGGGATGTAGGGCGCGTCGGAGGCGAGGAGGTCGACCTCCGCCCAGACCCTGGAGAGGTCGGCCACGACCATCAGCTGATCGCCTGCCTGGACGCTCTGGCCGGGGATCACCGACTTCTCGGCCACCGAGCCCGACGCGGTGGCGTAGATGAACAGGTCGTTGAGCTTGAGGGGGTCCTTGGAGTAGGTCTTGATCTGGGCCTCGGAGAAGCCCCACCGCTGCACCCGCTGGAGCAGCAGGGGAGTGGCGAGCAGGCTCTGCGGGTAGGCCAGCTGGGTCTGGTCGAACCGCCGCGCCAGCACCAGGTTGGGGTCGGGCATGGGTTGTGCCGAGGACCCCTGACCCATGTAGTAGAGGTCGCTGCGCAGGTCGCGGAGCGCGTCGACGTTGTAGAGGCGGGCGAGCGGCTGGCCGACGTGGACGGCGTCGCCCTCGCCCTGGACGTAGAGCGTGTCGAGCCATCCGGCGACGGGGGCCGTGATGCGGAACAGGCGCCCCTCGTCCGGAACGATGCGAGCGGCGGCCCGCACGTGACGCACGAAGCGGTGGGTGGCGACGGTCCCGGTGGTCATTCCGAGCAGCCGCCGCTTCTCCGCGGGTACCTCGACGGCGGCGAGGCCGGGGGGTGGCTCGAGGTCCGCGGCGCCGGCCGCCGGTCCCTCGCGCGGCACCAGCGCCATGCCGCACTTCGGGCAGCGGCCCGGTTCAGCCGAGGTGACCTCGGGGTGCATGGGGCAGGTGTAGACGGCGTGCCCGGCGGCGGGGGGCGGGCCTTCGTCCCGGGCCACCAGCGCCATGCCGCAGATGGAGCAGGAGCCGGGGTGGTCGGAGACCACCTCGGGGTGCATGGGGCAGACGTAGACGGCGTGCTCGGCGTGGCCCGCAGCCCCGGCCGCCGGTCCCTCGCGCTGCACGAGGTCCATGCCACACTTCGGGCAGCGGCCCGGTTCAGCCGAAGTGACCTCGGGGTGCATGGGGCAGGTGTAGACGGCATGCTCGGCGTGGCCTGCCGGCCGGGGCGACGAGGCGTCCTCACGGGCGACGAGGCGCATGCCGCACACGGGGCAGTCACCGGGGTGGTCGGACACGACCTGGGGATGCATGGGACAGCGGTACTCGGCCTGTTGGTGCGAGGTCCCACGTCCGCATCCCACGATGGTGAGGGCCAGCACCAGCATGAGCCAGCCGGTCACGACGACGCGTCGAGCTTCGAACCTCATCCCTCTCTCCTCATGTGGCACCCCGCTGGAGTCCGCAGAGCAACCCGGCGAGAACGCCGAACCGGTCCTCGCCCGCACACCGATCACTAACAGACCGCACCGCGGGGGTCCACGGTCATCGCGCCTGTAGCTTGAGACTACGATGAGGTTACCGGGCCACGCGAGGCAAGAGTGAAAACTACGCGCTCGACCGGGAGGGGAGGCTGCCGGTCGGGCGGCTACGGCCAGCGCCATCCGCCCCTTCGAAGCCAGCCGTCGCCGAGCGGACACGTGCTGGGGTGAGCACGTAGATTCTACGTGCAAGGGCCAGGCTCGGCCGAGGTTTAGTACGCTGGTAGCCAAGACCTTGCGCACGTACATTGGCGGCAACAGCACGGAAGCGTCACCACCTCGCTTCGCTCCAGAGGGGTTGCCCATGAGACGGCTCACAGCCTTATCCGCCCGCGTCGTGTTTCCTGCGGTGCACCGACACCCGGGGATCGGCCGGTCCGTGACGGGAGGCGTTGCTCCGGTCGTCATCGCGCGCCCGGCCACCGTGGGCGCCTCCTGGACGTCGGCGACGCGCCATGGCCTCTGCGGCGTCTGCCCGCACGCCGGTGAGCGCGGATGGCCCAGCGCGGGCTAGCCCTGCTGGTGGCCCTGGCGGTCCTGCTGCCGGGGATCGCGGCTTCGCCGCGGCCACTGGCGCACAGGGCCGCAGCCGCGCACCACTGTTCGAACCCCTTGTGCCGGTGCGACTCGAAGCACTGCCACTGCGGCTGTTGCGGAGCCTCCCACACCGGGAGCGGACCGGGCGTGGGCTGTGGGTGCGGGAGCCGGCCGGCCGGCCCGTCGCTGCTCGAGGAGCCCGCGGACGTGCCGCGCGCCGTCACCGTTCGGCGGGTGATGCCGGCTGATCGCCTGCTCGACGTTCCGCCGCCGCCGCCGGAGGGGTTCTCGCCCTCCGGGGATGACCCCGTCCCCAGACCTCGCCTGGTCTGATCCTCACGTTGTCCGACACCGTAGCGCGAGGCCGCGGCGCCACGCCGTGGACGAGGAGGGCGAAATGGGAGCGAGCATCCCACGCTTCGTTGGACTGCTCACGATGATGCTGATGGCGACCGGGGCGGAGCTGGCGCTCGGAGGGACGCTGACCGGTGTGGTCAGGGCCTCCGACGGCGTGGGCCTTCCGGGAGCCGTGCTCACGCTCACCGACGGAGGGGGTGCGAGCAGGGTGGTGGTCTCCGGCGCCCAGGGTGTCTACCGGGCCTCGGACCTTCCTGCGGGCGCCTACCGGCTCCGGGTCGAGCTGACGGGTTTCGAGGCCTCCGAGGTCGACCAGGTCGCGGTGACCGGGGAGTCGATCCGCGCCGTGGATGTCGTGTTGAAGGCGTCGACCTTCCGCGACTCGGTCACGGTGCTGGGCGGTTCGCCCCGGGATGCGCTGTCCGCAGCGGAGCTGCGGGAAACGGCGGCCCGGGAGCTCGCCGACGCGCTCGGGCGCGTGGCCGGCGTCGTACGGCTGCGCAAGGGGGGGATCGGGTCCGACGTGGTCCTTCGCGGCTACAAGGAGGAGAACCTGAACGTCCTGGTGGACGGCGTCCGCGTGAGCGGCGCCTGCCCCAGCCACATGGATCCACCGGCGTTCCACACCGACCTCGCCGAGATCGATCACGTCGAGGTGAGCAAGGGTCCCTTCGACGTGCGCAACGCCGGCAGCCTCGGGGGAGCCGTCAACCTGGTGACGCGCAAGCCGGAACCGGGGGCGGCCGTCGATGCGACGGTGGTGACGGGCTCCTTCGGCTACCTCAACCCCTCCGTCTCGGCCTCGTATGGATCGCCCGCCTTCTCGGTCCTGGCCGGGATTGCGACGCGCACTTCGAAGCCGTTCTCCGACGGCCGGGGGCGGCGCTTCACGGAGCTCGCCAATTACCGCGCGAGCGCGCGGGACACCAACGCGTTCGACACCGCCGCCGGCTGGGTGCGGGCGGGGTTCACACCCGCGGACGATCAGTTCCTCCACATCGCGTACATGCGCCAGGAGGCCGACCAGGTCCTGTACCCCTACCTGTTCATGGACGGGGTGTGGGACAACACCGACCGCCTGAACCTCGGCTGGGAGATGCGGGGCAGGGGGCGGATCCGGGCCGTGCGGGCCCAGGCGTACGCCTCCCGGGTGCGCCACTTCATGACGGACCAGCTGCGCACGTCGTCCGCCGGCGCGCCCCGGGGGTGGAGCATGGGGACCCGCGCGGACACGGACACTGCCGGCGCCAAGGTCGAGGCGGAGGTGGGATGCCTGACCGTCGGAGCGGAGGGGGTCCGGCGAGAGTGGAACGTCACGACCGCCCTCGCCGGCATGCAGTACCGGGAGCAGGCGTCCCTCCCCGACGTGGTCATCGACACGGTCGGCGTCTTCGGGGAGCTCTCCCGGCCGGTGGCGGAGGCGCTGGAGCTACAGGCCGGCGCCCGCTTCGACCGTGCCGACTCCGAGGCCAAGAGCTCCCTGGCCAACACCGGTCTGTACTGGGCGTTCAACGGCACGCGCGAGACCTCCGCGACCGACACCATGGCCTCGGGCTTCGTGCGGCTGGTCTGGCAGCCATCGCAGGCAGTGACGATCGCCGCGGGGCTCGGGCGCACCTCCCGCATCCCCGACCCTCGCGAGCGGTACTTCGGTCTGCAGCGCGCGGGGACGGACTGGGTCGGCAACCCGCGGCTCGACGCCACCTCGAACACCGGAGTGAGCCTCCAGGCGTCGTGGCAGGGGCGCGGGCTCTTCGTGGCCGCCGCCGTGTTCGACGATTCCCTCCGCAACGCCATCGTCGTCCACAGCCAGGAGCTCCAGCACCCGGTGCCGGGCGTCAAGAACCCCAGGGCCTTCTCCTATGCCAACACCGACGCTCGCAAGCGGGGCGGTGAGCTGACCGCCACGGCCGGCCTCTCCGACACGCTCTTCCTCAGCGGACACCTCGCGTGGGTGCGTGGAAGCAAGGACCCACGGCCCGAGATCGGCATCACCTCGGACGTGCTGGCGGAGATGCCGCCCCTCACCGCCCGGATCGCCGCGCGGTGGGAGCGACGGCGGACCTTCGCGGAGCTCGAGGGCGTGTTCGCGGCCGCCCAGGACCGGGTCGACCGCGACCTCCAGGAGCAGCCCACACCCGGTTGGGGCGTCGCCAACCTCCGTGTCGGTGCCCGCCTGCACGGCTTCCTGGTGTCCGTCGCCCTCGGCAACCTCTTCGATCGCTTCTACTACGAGCACCTGTCGTACCTGAGGGACCCGTTCCGCTCGGGGGCGCGCGTCCCGGAGCCCGGCCGCAGCCTCTCGATGGCGCTCTCCTACGCCCTGTGACCCGGGCGGCGTGACGCGTCCGCCAGGCAGGATCGAGCGGTATCCGGGAGTGGCGGCAAGACGACGACGCTGTACGCCGGCTGTCGCCGAGGCCGTCGAGTCACCCGCGCGTGGCACCACCTGTGAACACATCGACCCGGTTCAGCTCTGCCGAGGGCTCTCGAACTGGAGCGGCCCACGGTCCACGTGTCGCCGAGTGCGACCACAGGAAGATCAAGCCCCCGGGCCGGCTCCCGGGGGCTTGCTGGTACGGTTCAGAGTGACGGTTGGAGACTACTTCTTCTCGAGGGCGTCGACCTTGGCCTTGAGCTCGGCGATGGTCTTCTGCTGCTGCTGCACGACCTTGGTCAGCACCGCCACCACGTCCATCGACGACAGCCCCTTGCGGTCCTTCGTCGCCACCAGGTCCGGCACGTCCTCGGCGATGAACCCCACGTGCGTCTCGTCGGCGGTGTTCTTGTACTGGTACGTCACCGGGGTCAACCCTCCAGCGTCTGCTCCGCCGCCTCGTCAGAAAGATCCTGGATGTCGTCCTTGTACGCCCGGCTCGACGCGTTCGTCCACACGCCCCCGGCCGTCACGTAAGCGCCGTTGGCCAGCTGCAGCGGGTACGTCGGCGCCGCCACCCCGATGCCCACGTTCCGGCGGAGGTGACCCGCAGCCACTCCGTCGTCGCGGTCTTGTTCGTGAACCTCAGCCCGCCCGTCGGCCAGGCCCCGGATCTGTCCCCCGGACGTGTCGGGACCCGTGAACAGCAGGATGAACGGCTCGCTCAGCGTCCGCTCCAGCAGCAGACCCGCCGTCGGCCCCGCCACCGAGAACTGGTAGGACGAGTACCCCGACAGCCCCGTCCCGACCTTCAGCGCGCCCGTACCCACCAGCAGGTCGCCGCCTTCGACGTCCAGCATCGCCTGCGGCGTCGCCGTCCCCACGCCCACCTTGTCGTTCACCACGTACATCACCTCGCCCTGCGCCCGTACCGGGGCCGCGCTCATCATCAGTCCCCCCAGAACTGCCAGGGCCGCTACGATCACGATGCTCTTCCTCATGGCTGTCTCCTCCTCAGTTCTCTGTTCTCTTCTGGTCTTTTCCTAAGGTGCCAGTGTGGGATCAAGGGCTACCGTCAACGTGGCGCCGGAGCCCAGTGAAAACCCGTTCCTGAAAGCGACCATAGTGGCCGCGCGCAGCGTGAGAGCGGCCGGCGACACAACCTGGAGAGCCGGCCCCACGAAGAGGGACCCGCATGCCTGCACGGTCTGGACCGAAGAGACGGTCTGGTTTGCCAGCGTGACCGTGCAGCTGGTCACGGTGATGCTGACGACGGCGGGCGCGGAAGCAAGCCACGGATCGTGGGCTGTATAGGTGAAGCTGTCGGGCCCCGAGTAGCCCGTGTCCGGCGTGTAGGTGAACCCTCCGTTGACTTCGACCACGACCGTCCCGTGCGCCGGATTCGTGTCCACAGCCGCGGTGAGCGGGTCGCCGTCGGCGTCGGTGTCGTTGGCGAGCAGCCCCGGTGCGATGACCACCAGCGGGGTGTCCTGAGGTGTGGAGTAGGCGTCGGCAACCGCCACAGGCGGCGTGTTCACCCCGGCCACCGTGGCAGTGTCAGACCAGCCGGACAGCAGCGCCGGGCTGGCGCTCCAGACCTGGGTCAGGGGCGGCTTGAAGTTGTCATCCACGGCCTGCACGCGGTAGTAGAACGTCGTGCCGTGGGGCGCGGCCTGGTCGGTGAAGGCGATGGTGGAGCCGTACGCCGTGTTGGGGACGCTGGCGCCCACCGACACGACCGTGGGCGCCGGGAAGGCGGGGTCGGTGTCACGCTGGACCGTGAACGAGGACTCGTTGGCCGACATGTCGGTGAACGTGAGGTTGACGTTCGAGCCGTTGCGGACCCCGGCGAGGTTGCTCGGGTCCGGGGGCGGGACCTGGAGGATCATCGCCCGCATGAAGTCCATCTCCTCGTGCTCGAGGATGTGGCAGTGCCACACGTACTCCTGGCCGAAGTTCTGCAGCTCGTTGTAGATCGTCACGGGGTTGTTGTTCGGGTCCGCCGTGGTGAACTGACCCGTCGTGCCGAGCTGCCTGGAGGGATCGAGGGGGCGGATGCTGTCGGGAAGCGGCCAGGGCAGCACCGGCTTCTTGGGCCGGATGGCGATGATCACGTCCTCCAGCGGGTTCATTCGGATGGTGTCCTTCCACCCGACCTCGTTGGCGTCGGGCGGCTTGATGGCGCCGTCCCAGCCGACCCGATTGATGAGCTGCGTGTCGAACAGGTGCAGGTGGACGGGGTGCGTGTCCACGCCGTTGTGGGTGATCTTCCAGATCTGCACCTTGTCGTTGGGCAGGAACTCCGTGGGCGGGTCGAGGTAGCCGTAGGGGATGGTCGTCTGGGTGAGGAAGTTGGTCAGGGGCAGCTCGACGCCCAACGTGGCGTTCATGCGGCCGTACTGCAGCTCGAAGAGCTCCTGGATCGCCTTGGACCCCATGGGAGTGGTCTGGCCCGTGGCCACGGCGGTGGCGCCGGTGCCGGCGGGGTCGTTGATGGTGATGGTCGGGGCCGAGGTGAAGCCCGTGCCGGGGTTGGTCACCGTGATGTCGGTGATCACGCCGTCGGACACGGTGGCGGTCGCCGTCGCCCCGGTGCCGCCGCCGCCGGTGATGTCCACCGTTGGGGCCGTGTAGCCGGAGCCGCCGTCGGTGACGGTGATGCCGGGCAGCGGGCCGTTGAAGAAGGTGAGCGACGTGTCGAAGATCTGCGAGTAGGTGTCGGTGGCCGCGCCGTACGCCTGCTCCGGCACGTTGGGCGGATGCTGGAACGTCTCGTACGCCGCGGGGAAAGCGGAGTTGAGGGCCGCCAGCGAGAAGTTGTTGCCGGGGCCCGTGCCGGTGACCTGGAACTGCATCATGGTACGGGTGTTCGGGCCGTAACCGGGCTGGGTGTCCGGCGCGCCGCCGGTCGAGGTCTGGTCGCCGTCACCGGTGAAGTAGTCGTTGCGGGTGTCGAACGCCGGGACCGGGGCGGGACTGTCGTTGTAGAGGATCAGGATGGAGCCCGACGGCACCGAGGCGAAGTCCACGATCACGTCGGCGCGTTCGGCGGGCATGAGGAAGAGCCCGTGGCTGAACACGTTGAGGACCGTGATGCTGCGGCGATTGTACTCGTAGTTGGTGGGCGTCGAGGGGATCACGGCCGGCCTGGGCAGGAGCCCGGCGTCCGTTCCGATCTGGATGATCGGCGGGCCCGCCGTGAGGGGATCGGGCACGCCCTCGGGGCGGGAGTCGGTCGGCCAGCTCGTCGGCCAGCAGTTGGCCGGCAGGCCGGTGCCGTTGAGCGGGGCGCCCGTGCCCGGGTCGATGGCGGCCGCGGTGAGGCCGCCCATCTCCGGAAACGCCGTGACCGTGGAGCACAGCGGCAGGGCTGAGTTCGCCGTGTGGACCACGGCCGGGACCATGGACACCTCGGTGCAGGAGGCGGCGTCGAAGGCGTTGCCGCCCTTGCAGACTTCGCCGTCCTTGTCGACGGCGTAGTAGAGCCCGAAGGTGAATCCGCGCGAGTTCGCGCCGTTGAGGATCTGGAACCGGTAGGCGGCCTGGTCCACCGCCATGAACGGATAGGCCGTGCCGTTGATCACCGGCGTATCCATCATACCTTCCATGGCCATGGACGGCACCGGTACGCCGGGGCACGCCACGGTCTCGCCCGGATACGCGATGGAGGTGCAGGGGTAGGGCTGGGCCACGAGCGTGGCCGGGTTCATCGGCGGCCAGAACCAGGGCCCGTAGTCCCAGCGGCCGAACGGGTTGGCGCCGCCGGGGTCGGCCGGGTTCTGGTTGGGGATGTAGATGTGCGGGTACCAGAGGCTGCCGTAGCCGCCCCATGCGGTCGCGTCCCAGGTCGGGTCCTGGGCGGCGAGCTGGCCGCCGGGAGCACCGTCGTCGGGGACGAAGGTCTTGTCCTGGACGACGAAGGGAATCAGGTGCGCGAGGTCCGCGGTGGCCAGGTTGGCCGTGTCGGGAATGGTCCCGGGCACGGTCGCGGCCGACAGCACGGCCTCCTCGGCCGGGTCGATGATCAGGTACGGAGCGACCTCGCCCCCGTACACGTTGGTCCGGGTCTGGCCCCAGACGTGGTCGTGGTAGAAGAGCAGCCGCTCGCTCTGCTGGTTGGTGTAGTAGTAGGTCGCGGCGCCCTGGCCCGGATCGGGCATGTCGGGCACGTTGCGCTGGCTGACGCCGCGCTTCAGCGTGGCCGTCTCGCCGGCGGGGGTGATCCACTGGTGGGGCGTTCCGTCGCTGATCCAGGGGTTGATGCCCCCGTGCAGGTGGACGACGGCCCGGTTCTCCGTGTACGGCGTGCCATCGGGGCCCATCCCGGCGCTCATGATCGTCCGGTCGATGGGGATGAACGAGGTGCTGCCAGGCTGCCCGCTGGGCGGCAGCAGGTCGCGGAACGTGAAGCGGACCGGGCGGTCCTTTGTGGCGATGATGACGGGTCCGAGCACCGCCTGGTCGTTGCTGGCGGCGTTCTTCCACCCGGCGGGGTTGAGGTCCTTGTAGCCGCGGAAGCGGGTGGGCGGCAGGTCGGCGTGGACCTGCTGGTAGAAGTCCGAGACGCCGATCTCGTAGTAGTCGGCGTCGTTCGGGACCCCGGCCGGCAGTGTCGTGTAGGGGACCGCCACCGGCAGGCACTGGCCGAGGTCGTTGACCGGAGCCACCCCGCACAGTCGGGGCAGCCCGTCGACGAACTTGCGCATGCCGCCTGTGACCGTGCCGAAGGATGTGACCACGGCGGAGGCGCCGGAGCCGATGCCGCCGCCGCTGTCGGCGATCGTCACCGTGGGCGTCAGGGCGTAGCTGCCGCCGGCCGTGACGGTGATTGCGGTGATGATGCCGTTGCTCTTCGTGGCCGTCGCCGTCGCACCGCCGCCGGTCGGATCAGCGGGGTCCGGCGTGATGGTCACGACGGGGGAGAGGTAGCCGCCGCCGCCGCTCGTCACGACGATGGTCCGCACCGGCCCCGCTGTGACCGTGGGCAGGGGGCTGTTGGCCCAGTTGGCGATGCCGAAGTAGTCCACTGCGACCAGCGGCGAGGACAGCGCGAACTGGGGCGTGGCGCCCAGCGGCACGAGGCTCAGGGCCGGCGCCAGCGGGCTGTGGCCCAGCGTCAGGGGGCTCACGCCGGCGAAGACCTTGGCGACACCCCTCTTCTGCGGGGCCTGGCGGGCCCGGGCGGCCTCGCGCTCGGCCCTGGTCACGCTGTTGAGCTGACCCTTGGTGCCGGGGTGGCCTTGGGCGCTGCACTCGGCCGCCGCAGCGAAGGCCGCGATGATCATGACGATCGTCGGAACGGGCAGGCGCGAGGCCCAGCTCCGGCGGCGTTTCGGGTCGGGACGGCGCTTGTTCATGGGGTTCACTCCTCCTGACAACGTCGTGAAGGGGTCATGGCGCGGCCATGCGCCCCGGGAAAGGCGGAGAGCCCGGAACCGATCCCCCCGGTCCCTCCGATCTCGAGTTGACGTGACACGATCGCGACTCCACCCTCCCTCCTGGCCCGGCTCCACGGGAGCAGGAGCAGACGGCCTGGGCAGTACCCTCGACCATCGCGGGGCGTCGTCGGCCCCTGAAAGAACACCACTTTCGGGAAGCACGCACACATCATCGACGTGCGGACCGTTTCGTAAAAGCGCAACAACTACTTGAAATCCAGGAGCCGCCTGATTGGAGTTGCGGCATCTTCCACGTAGGAAGTACGTGGATGAAGACCGTCTCCGGGATCGACGAGACTGGCCGGTGCGGGGCAAGGTGGCTCCTTGCCGGCGCCTGAGCGCCCGCCCGTCCACGTAGTTTCCACGTCCGACGCGGTCCGCCACGCAGGTCACTGCGGTACCGGGCACGGTAGCTTCCACGGTTCCCACGGCGCCGCGACGGTCTCAGCATGGTAGGGAGGTCAGAGGTCACCCAGGCGCGCCGCCGCTCGCCGCAGTGGGCGGCTCGGTGGAAGTGGTGGCGGCGTGCTGCCGTGGCCGTGAAGGGAGGGACGATGAAGACGGGGGGAACCCGGCTGGGCCTCGCCGTGCTGGCGGTTGCGGCGGCGATGCCCCTCGCGGCCCAGACGGTGACGTTCGACCTGGACACGGGGGTCCCGGTGCTGGTCTCCGGCGTCAACCTCCCGGTGGAGCAGACCGCGGGTGGTGTCACCGCGAGGTTCGCCGGCGCGGCGGGGTCGGGAAGCTTCTCGGTCCAGGACCAGGGCACCACCGGCTACGTGCTCTCGCTGTTCTCGGGCCACTACCTGTTCGCCAACGGGCTCGGAACGCACACCCTCGACATCACCTTCACGAAACCCGTGAGGAGCGTGACCCTGGCGTTCGCGACCGCGGACTTCCAGCAGGTCGAGACGCCCACCACTCTCCTGCTCACCGCCTACTCCACGGCCGGCGGCACTGCTCTAATCGGGTCGGTCACGGCGCACGGCACCTACGCGGCCGACACCATGCCCATGGGCACCGTCTCCTTCGACTCGGGGGGGGCGCCGTTCGACATGGTGGAGCTCAGCATCCCTTTCCAGCCTCAGGGTTCCTCGATCTTCCTCGTGGACAACGTGGTCGTCGTCCCGGCGGCCCTCAACCGCCCGCTGCGCCGGCGGCTCTCGAGGGTGCCGTGACGCCCCCAGGGTTCAAGAAGTCGAGGCCTGCGGCCGAGCGGCCACTTCTCCCGGCCGGGCGGTGTGGGGGAGGGAGGCTCTGGTCGGTCGCCGGGGCCGCCCGCCCCGGTGTTCCCGCGGGGAGCCTCCGTGGGCGGACGGCGGCGGCGGCTGGAGGTGGGATAGCATGGGGGCGAGGCCCATGGCGGCCGCTCGCCTGTTCGGTTGCGGCGCCGAAGGGAGCGTCCGTTTGAAGGTCAGGCTGCGCCGCCGGCTGAGCTCCGCTCGTGAGGGCCACCCCGATGCGGGTACGGTGCGGGCCGCCGGGGACGGCCCCCCCCCCTTCCGGCAGGAGGCCGGCCGTCACCTCGGCCGCTCCGGCCCAAGCCTGGAACACCCGCTCCGCGGTGACGTTCTCAGTGGCATGGAAGATGCTCTTTGCCTCGTCGGCAGCGACCAGGTCGTGCGGTACGCCAACCCCGCTCTGGTCGAGCTCCGTGGGGAGCCGTCGGGACGTCCCTGCTACCGGTACCTCTACGGGCGCGCGGAGCCCTGCGAAACGTGTCCCGCAGCGGGGCCCCTTCCGCCCCGGCGCCGGACCTGGCGGTGGGCCTCGCGTCCCGGGGGACTCACCTACGAGGTCTCGGCGACACCCATCCCCGCCGGAGCCCAGGGGGGGTGGCTGCTGGAGCAGCTCCACGACGTCACCGGTATCGACCGCGACTGCGACGACGCCCGGCTCGCCCTGGGCAGGGAGAGGCTCCTGAGAGAGTCGATCCTCGCCATGGCCGGTGCTCGCGACGTCGCTGCCGCACTGCACACCATGCTGGACGCCCTGAGGATCCTCATCCCCTGCGACCGTGCGCACGTCCTCCTCGCCGGTACGGGCGAGGGGATGTGGCTCGCCGCCGTTCTCGACCAGGACGGCCGGATCCGGTCCGTACCGCTCCCACGGTCCCGGTCGGTGGAGGAGGAGTTCTTCCTCCGGCGGCTGCTGGATGCAGCAGGGCCGCTCCTGGTGGCCGCCTCCGAGCTTCCCGCGGAGTGGAACGTTGCCGTGGGGGGCCGGTCGGAGTGGCTGTGCGCGCCGCTGAGCAGGGGTGGGGAGCTCGTGGGAGTGCTGCTCCTCCAGACCTGTGCCCCGGACATCGACCGGGCGGGTCCCGATTCTCTGGTGGAGCTGCTGGCCAAGCTCTCCGCGGCGGTGCTCTTCGACGCCCTCCGGCGTGACGCGCTGCAGCAGGACGTCTCGAGGGTTCGCGGGCTCGCGCGGCGCCTCGTCGAGATCCGTGAGACCGAGCGGCGGGCGGTCGCCCGCGAGCTGCGCGACGAGGTCAGCCAGACGCTGGTTTCGCTCCTCCTCGGCCTGCGCGTGCTCGAGAAGGAGATGAAGGCGCACGGGGAGAATGTGGACAGGGTCGAGGAGCTCCAGCGCGCCATCGACTCCGCGGTGGACCAGCTCTACCGGATGGCCGCCGACCTGCGCCCCGTCATCCTCGAGCGGCTGGGCCTCGAGGCCGGGCTGCGCCAGCACGTCATGCGGTGGCAGGGGCAGTCGGGGATCGGTCTCAGGTTCAAGGCGCGGGGCCTCGGCGGCGAGCGCCTCCCCGACGTCCTCGCCGCCACCCTGTTCCGGTTCACCGAGGAGGTGCTCGCGGTCATCGTCCAGCAGGCCGGAGCGAGTCACGTCGACGTTTTCGTGGAGCGGCGCGGCGGTCGTCTCGTCCTGGTCGTCGACCACGACGGAACGGGCCCGGACGACCCGCTGAGGTCCGGAGGCGACGAGGCGGGGCTGGCGGGAATGGTGGAGCAGGTGGAGGCGCTGGGCGGGGCGGTGACCGTGGAGCGCCAGCAGGGGGGCGGTGTCACGGTGGCGGTGGAGGTACCGGATGTCGATCCGGATCGTGATCGTTGATGACCACGGCGTGATCCGCGCCGGCCTGAGGTCGCTCCTCAAGAGCACCCAGGACATCGACGTCGTCGGCGACGTCGGGGACGGGGCGGGTGCCTACCGGCTCGCCGCGGAGCTCGAGCCCGACGTCATGCTCCTCGACATCGGCATGCCCGGCGAGGACGGCATCGAGGTGGCGAGGAAGCTCAAGACCAGGTTCCCGCAGATCAGGTTGCTGTTCCTCACCATGCACGAGGACGAAAGCCTCCTTCGGGAAGCCATCGCCGTCGGCGCGTCGGGGTACGTGCTCAAGAGGGCCGACGAGGCCGAGATCATCACCGCGATCCGTGCGGCGGCACGGGGAGAGCTCTACGTCCATCCCGCCATGACCCGGGTCCTGCTCCGCGGCCAGGAGCTCGAGGAGCCTCCACCCAGGACCGCCGATCTCCCCGCCGCCGAGTCCCTCACGCCCAGGGAGCTCGACATCCTGCGGTTCCTCGTCCGGGGCTACACCAACCGTCAGATTGCCGAGAGCCTCGGCCTGTCCGTGCGCACGGTGGAAGGACACCGTGCCAACCTGATGGGGAAGCTCGGCGTCTCCAGCCGGGTGGAGCTGGTCAACTACGCAGAGGAGAACGGCATCGGGTAGGAACCCGTTGCGCCCGGCGAGGAAAGCGGGGTTGCGATGGCTCCGGCCGCCGGGGAGGGTGGGCGCGACGCCCGTGGCGTGGTTGAAGCCTCCGGCGAGGACGTTCCGCGGAGTTCGCGACCTGCGCGCGTGGGACGGGGGCCATGAACCGGGCCGGAGCGGTGGCAGGGGTGGGTGAGGTGGGGGTCGCGGTGCGCGAACGCCCATCGAGGGCGCGCGCCCCGGTCGCACCCAAGGGGAGGCCGGCGCCAGCCGCAGCCGGAGCTTCTGCCCGGCAGGCTCCTGGCGTATCCCGGGGCCGTCTGCGCCGGGGTCGGCCTCAGTCGCCGTCGGGGGGCGCGGACGGGACCTCCAGCACAACCGTCGTGCCCGAACCCGGGGCGCTCTCGACATCCAGGGTGCCGCCGACGGCCTCCACCCGCTCCCGCATGCCCACGATCCCGAGCCGGTTCGGCTCAGCCACGTGGTCGGGCGCGAACCCGATTCCGTCGTCCTCGACGACGACGGCCACCCGGCCGCCGTGGCTTTCCAGGAGCACGTCGACGCGGTTCGCACGGGCGTGGCGGACCACGTTCGTGAGGGCCTCCTGGGTGGCCCGGTAGAGAGCCGTCTCCACCGGTGGAGGAAGACGCTGGTCGAGCCCCCGGGCCCTGAAGTGCGCTTCCAGCCCGAACTTGCGTCCCTGCCTCACGACGTGCTGCCGGAGCGCGGCCTCGAGCCCGAGATGGTCGAGGCTGGCCGGACGGAGGTCCGACGCCAGGTCGTGGAGGCTCTCCAGGACGCCGTCCACGGTCTGCTTGAGCTCCTCGAGCCTCGTCGTGAGCGTGGGGTCGGCGGCGGCCTCGGCCTCGAAGAGCTGCAGGCTGAACCGGAGCGAGGCCAGCGCCTGGCCGGCGTCGTCGTGCAGCTCGCGCGCCACCGCGTGGCGCTCGCGTTCCTGGACGTCGACCAGGCGGCGCGAGAGGGTCTGCAGGCGTTCCCGCGCGGTCTCCGCCTGCTCGAAGAGGGTGGCGTTCTGGACCGACACGGACGCCTGGGCCGCCAGGGTCTCGGCGATGCCGACGTCGTCCCCGGTGAAGAAGCCGGCCTCCGGGTGCGAGAGCGTGAACGCCCCGATGACCCTGTTGCGGGCGGTGAGCGGGACCCCCATCCAGCTCCGGCCGTGGACCAGGCTTGCCGGGGGGGGGACCCGGCGGCGGCGACGTCCCCGAGGACCACCGCGCGCCGGCTGGCCAGGATCTCCTGCAACAGGGGGTTTCCCGCCGCCTCGACGAGGCTTCGCGATCCGGCGTCCAGGGGAACCGGGTCGCCGCCGGAGGAGACGGCGCGGAGCGAGAACCTCGACGGCCCCTCGAGAAAGATCACCTCGGCGTGGGTGAAGGGGACCAGGGCGCGCAGGTGCGTCAGGAGCGCGACGAGGACGGTGTCCAGGTCGAGGCTCCGGCTCAGGGCGAAGCTCGCCTCCCGGAGCAGGTCCGCGGTGCGTCGGGCGCGCTGTGCCTCGTCGAGCGCCCTGCGGCGCTCCTTCATCCAGTTTTGCAGGGGGCGGAAGGCGAACACGTAGGAGACGGGGAGGGCCACGCCGACGGTCACGAAGACGTCGAGCATGGTCTTGGAGTGCCACGACATGGGGTTGAGGGGCTCGAGCAGGGCGAGGACCACGACCTCGGAGATGAGGATCGCCGCGAGCGTCACCACGGAGGCCGTGAAGCGCTCCATTTCCAGGCGGGCGCCGTTCCCGCCGTCGCTGCCCTTCGCCGCGGTGGTGGACTGCCGGCTCCCGGCGGTGTCGTCCCGCCCGGGGCGGGGCGCTGAA
Organism: uncultured Acidobacteriota bacterium; assembly: GCA_963751245.1. GTDB lineage: Bacteria > Acidobacteriota > Thermoanaerobaculia > Thermoanaerobaculales > Thermoanaerobaculaceae > CAVVTR01. Next base: position 43,785 of record CAVVTR010000012.1, read on the forward strand.
TCGGTGTCGCGAGCCGTGGGACCCCCCCTCTCTACGACAATTCTAGCCTCGAAACCCGGTCGCACCCGCGCCGGCCATCCGCCGGCCGCCGCGGAGCCCGCGGGCTGGCGGGGAGCCGTGTAAGCCACGGTGCCTCAGCCGTCTGCCCGCGGCGTGGCCTTGACCCGTCCAGGATGACGGGAGTAACGTCCGGGGCTGGACGTGGGGTCTCGCATTCCCCGTGAGCCATCGACCGACAGGGAGGAATCCACCGATGCGCCGAAGTCTCGTCTGTGGCATCGTCTGCACCTTTGCGCTCTCGACACCTTTCGTCTTCGCTGGCGGCCAGGAGGCCGCACCGTGGAAGGAGGGCATCCCGGTGCGCACCAACCCGTTCTTCGCACCGAGCACGCTGCCGTTCCATGCGCCGCCCTTCGACCGCATCAAGGACAGCGACTACAAGCCGGCGATCGAAGAGGGGATGAAGCAGCAGCTGGCGGAGGTCGACGCCATCGCCGACAGAGCCCCGGGGCGCCGACCTTCGAGAACACCCTGGTGGCCCTGGAGCGATCCGGCGCGCTCCTGACCCGGGTGATGAAGGCGTTCGACGGCTGTCGTCGGCCAACACCGACGACGCGCTCAAGCAGAAGTTCCAGGAGGAGTCGCCCCGAAGCTGGCGCGCACAGCGACGCCATCTACCTGAATCCGAAGCTCTTCCAGCGCGTCAAGAGCCTGTACGACCAGCGCTAGAGCGCTGGGTCTCGACCCCGAGCAGATGCGGCTGTCGAGGCACCTACGACCAGTTCGTGCGCGCCGGCGCCATGCTCTCCGGGAGCGACAAGGCCGCCCTCATGAAGCTCAACGAGCGAGGCGAACCTCTCCACCGAGTTCGAGAACCAGCTGCTGGCGGGCACCAAGGCCGGCGGCCTGGTGGTGGACGACAAGGCGGAGCTGGCCGGACCTGAGCGCAGGCGGACATCGCGGCCGCCGCGCAGGCGGCCGAGGCAGCGCGGGCTCACCGGCAAGTGGGTGCTGCCGCTGCAGAACACGACGCAGCAGCCGGCGCAGGCGTACCTGAAGGACCGCGCGACTGCGGCAGCGGCTGTTCGAGGCGTCCGACCATGCGCACCGAGCACGGCGACGCCAACGACACCCGCGCGGTCATCCGGCGCCTGGCGCAGGAGCGAGCCGAGCGAGGCGAAGCTGCTGGGCTACCCGACCTACGCCGCCTACAGCCTCACGGACGAGATGGCGAAGACGCCCAAGGCGGCCATCGGCCTCCTGACCAAGCTGGTGCCGCCGGCCGTGGCCAAGGCGAAGGGCGAGGCCGCCGACATGCAGAAGCTCATCGACCAGCAGGGCGGCGGCTTCAAGCTGCGAGCCTGGGACTGGCAGTACTACGCGGAGCAGGTGCGCAAGGCGCAGTACGACCTCGACGAGTCGCAGATCCGGCCGTACTTCGAGCTGAACCGCGTCCTCGCAGGACGGCGTCTTCTACGCCGCCAACAAGCTCTACGGCATCACCTTCAAGGAGCGCCACGACATCCCGGTCTACAACCCGGACGTGCGCGTCTTCGAGGTCTACGACGCCGACGGCAGCCCGCTGGCCCTGTTCTACTGCGACTACTTCAAGCGGGACAACAAGTGCGGCGGCGCGTGGATGGACAACTTCGTGGACCAGTCCAGGCTGCTGGGCACCAAGCCGGTGGTCTACAACGTCGCCAACTTCACCAAGCCCGCGCCGGGCCAGCCCGCGCTGCTGAGCTTCGACGACGTGACCACCATGTTCCACGAGTTCGGCCACGCGCTGCACGGCATGCTTCGCCAACGTGGAGTACCCGACCCTGTCGGGCGCCAACGTGGCGCGGGACTTCGTCGAGTTCCCGTCCCAGTTCAACGAGCACTGGGCGCTGTACCCGAAGGTGTTCGCCCACTACGCGGTCGACTACAAGACGGGCAAGCCCATGCCGGAGGCCCTCGTGGCCAAGATCCGCAACGCCGCCACGTTCAACCAGGGCTATGACTTCACCGAGTATCTGGCCGCTGCCCTGCTGGACATGGCGTGGCACACCCTGCCGGCCGACGCCCCCGTGCAGGACGTGGACGCCTTCGAGGCCGACGCGCTGAAGCGGTCCGGCGTCGACCTGCCCCAGGTCCCGCCGCGCTACCGTTCGAGCTACTTCCTGCACATCTGGAGCAATGGCTACGCGGCGGGCTACTACGCCTACTTCTGGGCAGAAATGCTCGACGACGACGCCTTCGCCTGGTTCGAGGAGAACGGGGGCCTGACCCGTGCCAACGGCCAGCGCTTCCGCGACATGATCCTCTCGAAGGGCAACAGCGAGGACCTCGCCACGATGTTCGAGAAGTTCCGCGGCCGCGGCCCGGACATCGGCCCCATGCTCAAGGACCGGGGGCTCGTTCCCACCAAGTAGACCGTCGCCGCTGTGAAGGACCCGGGCCGGCCTCGCGCCGGCCCTTTCTTCTTTCTGCGCGCCGTCCGGCCTGAGGAACGTGGGCGTCAGGAGAGGCGACGGGATCGCCTGGACCTGGCACGGGGGGGGCTGTCGCATCGGCGGCTGGGGTGGCCGGTATCGGCAAGAAGACAGGGCAGACCAGCTTCAGCCCTGGGTCTTCGGGCCGGGACGACGACCACCCGCCCTCCCGTCCACCCGGCGGGCTGAATCCCGAGGTGCTCCTGCGAAGGCGGAGGTCGGCCGCCACCCCGCCGTCCGCTGCCTCGTCCGGTGGGGTCTCAGGCCGCGTCGCGCCGCCCGCCCCTGCCTCCGCGCGGTCGAACCCCTTCCCCCGTTCGGGCGCCTTCCGGCCGCCCGCCCGTGGGGGTTCTCACACCCCCCTCTCCGCGGAGAGCGCGGCGGTCACAGCGACGGCGAGCGTTTTGCCGGGAGCGCGGGTCTGCAGGAGTGGATGGCGGAGAGGGGGGGATGGCGGGCTGAATCCCGAGGTGCTCCTGCGAAGGCGGAGGTCGGCCGCCACCCCGCCGTCCGCTGCCTCGTCCGGTGGGGTCTCAGGCCGCGTCGCGCCGCCCGCCCCTGCCTCCGCGCGGTCGAACCCCTTCCCCCGCCCGGGCGCCTTCCGGTCGCCCGCCCGTGGGGGTTCTCACACCCCCCTCTCCGCGGAGAGCGCGGCGGTCACAGCGACGGCGAGCGTTTTGCCGGGAGCGCGGAACGACAGGAGTGGATGGCGGAGAGGGGGGGATTCGAACCCGCGGTCCCGGTGAACCCGGAACAAGTGCTTAGCAAGGCAGCCCTGATCGGCCGCCCAGCACCCTCCGCGCCGGCTGGCAAGTCCGGTGGCGTCCAGGAGGATCGCGCCGTCCGGCCGGCCCCCGTGCGGTCCGAACCCCTCCTTGCTCTGGGCGCTTCGGCCGCCCGCCCGCGGGCTGAATCCGGGTCTGCTCCTGCGACGGCGGAGGCGAGCCGCCACCCCGCCGCCGCTGCCTCTTCCGGTGGGGTTCCAGGCCGCGTCGCGCCGGCCGCCCCTGCCCCCGCGGGCGGGAGCGAACCCCCGGTCCCGGTCAACCCGGAACAACTGCTTAGCAGGCAGCCCTGATCGGCCACTCCAGCACCTCTCCGCGCCGGATGGCAAGTCTAGTGGCGTCCACGGAGGATGGCAAGGTCCGGCGGGCCCCCATCGTCCGCACCACCTCACGTTGCTCTGGAAGGTCGGCCCCCACCCGCGGGCTGAATCCGGGTCTGCTCCTGCGACGGCCGAGGCGAGCCGCCACCCCGCCGCCCGCTGCCTCTTCCGGTGGGGTTCCAGGCCGCGTCGCGCCGGCCGCCCCTGCCCCCGCGCGGAGCGAACCCCCGGTCCCGGTCAAGGGGGAACAACTGCTGAGCAGGCAGCCCTGATCGGCCACTCCAGCACCTCTCCGCGCCGGGGGGACCCGTCGAGTGGACGCACGCCGACGAGGGCGACGTCCGGCGCCCTCCCGACGGACACCTCGTCGCCGATCGTGGGTACACTGGGTCGACGGCTGCGACAGGAGGAGAGGCGGAGGCGCGATGCAGGGGAGGTCGCCGGAGGGCTCCACGGTCCTTGTCACCGGTGCCACCGGGTACATCGGCGGACGGCTGGTGCCCAGGCTGCTGGCCGCGGGCTTCCGGGTCCGCTGCCTGGCGCGCTCGGCGCGCAAGCTCGCGGCGCGGCCGTGGGCGCCGGACCCGCGGGTGGAGGCGGTGGAGGGCGACGTGGGGGACGCGGCGCTGCTGGAGCGCTCCCTGGCGGGGTGCTCGGCGGCGTACTACCTGGTCCACTCCATGGCGGCGGTGCCCGATGCCTACGCTCGACGCGACCGGACGCTCGCCGAAGGGTTCGGACGGGCCGCGGCGCGTGCCGGCGCCGGACGCATCGTCTACCTGGGCGGGCTCGGCGAGACCGGCTCCGGGCTGTCGGAGCACCTGTCGTCGCGCCGCGAGGTCGAGGCCGCGCTCGAAGCCGGTGGCGTGCCGGTCACGGTGCTCCGCGCGGCGATGATCATCGGCTCGGGCTCAGCGTCCTTCGAGATCCTGCGCTACCTGGTGGAGCGGCTCCCGCTGATGGTGACGCCGCGCTGGGTCGGGACGCGGTGCCAGCCCATCGCGGTCCGGGACGTGCTGCGGCTGCTGGTGGAGTGCCTGAGGGTGCCGGAGACGGCGGGGAGGGCGCTGGACATCGGCGGGCCGGAGGTCGTGACGTACCGGGAGCTGATGCAGACGATGGCGGCGAGCCTGGGGCTCCGCCGCCGGATCATCGTGCCGGTGCCCGTGCTGACACCGCGTCTCTCGTCCCTCTGGATCCACCTGGTGACGCCGGTCTCGAAGGACATCGCGCGGCCCCTGGCGGAGGGGCTGCGCAACCCCGTGGTGTGCCGGGACGACGAGGCTCGGCGGCTGCTGCCCGGGCCGCTCCTGGGTGTGCGGGAGGCCATCGGCGCCGCTCTGGGCCAGCTGGCCTCCCACGAGGTGGAGACGGCCTGGCTGGACGCGGGACCGATCCCCGGCGACCCCGGCTGGGCGGGGGGCACCACCTTCGTCGACCGGCGGGAGACTGAGGTCGACGCGGCCACGTCCGAGGTGTTCGGGGCGGTGTGCCGCATCGGCGGGAGCCACGGCTGGTACGCCGCCGACGCTCTGTGGCGCCTCCGCGGCTGGCTGGACCGGCTGGCGGGCGGGCCGGGCCTGCGGCGCGGCCGGCGCGATCCCGACCGGGTCGCCTTCGGCGACGCCCTGGACTTCTGGCGGGTCACCGGGGTGGAGCGCGACCGCTCGCTCCGGCTCCGCGCCGAGATGAAGCTCCCCGGCGTGGCGGAGCTCGAGTTCGAGGTGACCCCTGTCGACGGACGCGAGGGCCGGACGCGGCTCGTGCAGGTCGCCCGCTTCAAGCCCCGGGGCCTGGCCGGGCTCGTCTACTGGCACGCCGTCTCGCCTCTGCACGGGGTGGTCTTCTCGGGGATGCTCGAGGGTATCCGCCGCGAAGCGGAGCGTGCCGGGAACGCGGCGAAGCGCCCGCCGGCGCCCGGTGGTCCGGAGGTGGCTCCGTGAGGGCGCTGGTGTGGTTCCGGGCAGACCTCCGGGTCGGGGACAACCCGGCGCTCTTCAACGCCTGCCGCGAGGCCGATCGAGGTGTGGTGGCGGTCTTCCTTCTCGCCCACGCCCAGTACCGGGACCACGATTGGGGGCCGCCCAAGGCCGACTTCGTCCGCCGCTCCGTGGCGAGCCTGAGCACGGAGCTCGCGTCCCTCGGGATCCCCCTTCTCCTGCGCGATGCCCCGCACTTCCGGGATGCGCCGGCGGCGCTCCTGAGCCTTGCCAGGACGCTGGAGTGCGACGTCGTCGCCTTCAACGAGGAGTACGAGGTCAACGAGCGGCTGCGCGACGAGGCGGTGGTTCGCGTGTTCTCGGAGGCGGGTCTGCGGTGCGTCACGTATCCCGACCAGTGCGTGGTGCCGCCCGGGGAGGTGTGCGCGAGGGACGGCGGCTTCTACTCCGTCTACACGCCGTTCCGGACCGCCTGGCTCGCCCACCTGGAGCGGGAGGGCGCCGCACCGCCCCTCCCCGCCCCCGCACGCCGGGGAGGGCTCGTGTGCCCTCCGGACCCGGTGCCCGCGGAGCTCCCGGGGTTCACGCCCGGGCCCGGGATTCCCCGGCTGTGGCCGGCGGGGGAGGAGGAGGCGCGGCGCCGCCTGGTCCGCTTCGCCACGGAACGCCTCCGCCACTACGCGGAGTGGCGCGATCAGCCGGGCTGCAACGCCACGAGCCGGCTGTCACCGTATCTGGCGGCCGGCGTGATCTCGGCCAGACAGTGCCTCGCGGCCTGCGTGGAGGCGGCCGGCGGTCTCGCGCCCCTGGCGGCGATCGATTCGGGCCCGGCGACCTGGGCCTCGGAGCTGATCTGGAGGGAGTTCTACCGTCACGTCATGGTGGGCTTCCCCCGGGTGAGCATGGGGCGGGCGTTCCGCCTCGCCACCGAACGCGTCGCCTGGCGCTTCGACGGCGCCCACTTCGCGGCGTGGTGCGAGGGCAGGACCGGGTATCCCCTGGTCGACGCGGCCATGCGCGAGCTCGCCGCCACCGGCTGGATGCACAACCGGGCCAGGATGGTGGTCGCCATGTTCCTCACCAAGCACCTGCTCATCGACTGGCGGCGCGGCGAGCGGCTCTTCATGCAGTCCCTGGTGGACGCGGATCTGGCGAACAACAACGGGGGCTGGCAGTGGGCGGCCTCCACCGGGACCGACGCCGTGCCCTACTTCCGCATTTTCAACCCGGTCACCCAGAGCCGGCGGTTCGACCCCGAGGGCGCTTACCTGCGGCGCTGGCTGCCCGAGCTGGAGTCAGTGCCCGCCGCGGCCCTCCACGACCCGTCATCGCTGCCGCCCGCCGAGCGGCGAGGTCTCGACTATCCGCCGCCCATCGTGGACCACGCCCGGGCCCGGGAGCGGGCCATCGCCGCCTTCGCCGCCGTGCGGGCGGGGTGACGGGGCGCCGCTACTTCTTCTCCTTCTCCCCGGCCTTCGCGAACACCTCGTTGCGCAGGAACGCCTGCACGTCCCAGGGGGCCTCCCCGCCGCCGAGCCAGCGGTGGAACCAATCCACGTGGGCGTCGTAATAGAAGGCCATCTCGTACCAGGAGGGCCAGTGGCCCGCCTTGGAGAAGACGATGAGCCGCGAGGGCACCTTCATCTTCTGCAGGTCCGTGAAGAACTCCAGGGACTGCGTGTAGGGCACGCGGAAGTCCTGCTCCCCGGTGATCACCTGGCACGGCGTGACGAAGTCCTTGACGTACTCCGAGGGCGACCACCTGCGGTACTCCTGGCTCTCCCAGGGCACGCCGCCGAGGTCGTGTGCGGGGAACCAGAGCTCCTCTGTGGCCGAGTACATGGCCCTGAGGTCGTAGACCCCCATCATCGACGCGATGGCGGCGAAACGGCTCGTGTGCCCCTCGAACCACATCATCATGTAGCCGCCGTAGGACCACCCCATGGCGCCCATCCGTTTGGCATCCACGTAGGGCAGTTGGGCGAGGGTGTCGGTGACCTTCATGAGGTCGGAGTAGACGGCGCCGCCCCAGTCGTGGCTGATCGCCGCCGTGTACTCCTGGCCGTACCCCGTCGATCCGTGGGGATTGGCGAAGGCCACCACGTACCCGACCCCGGGGTAGACCTGCCAGTCGCCGCGGTAGGAGTCGCCCCACTGGGACTGCGGTCCGCCGTGCACGTTGAGGATCAGCGGGTACTTCTTCGCCGGATCGAAGCCGTGCGGCTTGACGATGAACACGTGGACGGGGTGACCGCCCGCGCCCTTGACCCACAGCTCCTCGGCGGGCCTGAAGTCGACCTCGGCGAGGAGGGCGTCGTTGTAGTGCGTGAGGCGGGCGCGCCCGGAGCCGTCCCGTCCCACGCGGTACAGCTCGCCGGGTTCGGCCACGGAGCGCCGGGAGTAGACGATGGCGCTCCCGTCCGGGGTGAGCTGCCAGCCGTCGATGGTCCCGTCCACGAGGATCTGCCTCGCGTTGCCCGTGGCGACGTCGAGGTCGTAGAGGGGCGTCCGCCCCTCCACCTCGGCCTGGTACACGATGCGGCGCGAGTCCGGGGCCCACTGGAAGGCGTCGATCCAGTTGCGGAACGACTCCGTGATCACCTTGTGGGTGTGGGCCGCGCGGTCGTAGACGGCGATCCGGAACAGGTCCGACTCGTACCCGGGGACCTCCTGGGTCCGGTAGGCGATGAGGCGTCCGTCGGGCGAGTAGGCCGGCGAGCCGTCCCACGCCGGGTTGTCGGCGGTGATGTTCACGGGCTCGCCGGGGGTGCCGTCGTCGGCGAGGGAGACCGTCCACAGGTCGGCGTTGGTGGAGGAGGCCGGGTCGGCGTCGTGGTTGGAGACGAAGACCAGCTCCCGGGAGTCGGGGGCGAAGGCGAAGCCGGTCTCTCCCCCCAGGGAGAAGGTGGGGGCGTCGAAGGTGCCCGGGGTGAGGTCGTGCAGGGCGCCGTCGGCCACGTTGACGAGGATGACGTGGGCGTACTTCCCATCCCGCCACGAGGTCCAGTGCCGGTAGAGAAGCCGGTCGGCCATGTGGGCCTTCAGGGGGCCGTCCTTCCAGGTGCCGGCGATCTTCGAGTTGCAGGCGCTGTCTGCGCCGCACTCGGGGTAGACGTCGGCGGCGACGGCGATGAACCGCCCGTCCGGCGACCACACGGGGTCGGCGACACCCAGGGAGAACGACGTGAGCTGTTGCGGCTCCCCCCCTCCATGGGCATGAGGAAGACCTGCGGCGTGCCGTCGCCGTCGGCGGACACGTAGGCCAGGGTGGAGCCATCGGGCGACCAGCGCGGCGAGGAGGGGGAGCGCTTCCCGGTGGTGAGCTGGCGCGCGCCGGCGCCGTCGATGCCGGCGACGAAGAGGTCGGACCATCGCGTGGCCGCCGGGAGGTCGGTGTGGGTCGTGACGTAGGCGATCCTGGCGCCGTCGCCGCTCACCTGGGGGTCGGCGACGCCGACGACGCGGTAGTGGTCGGCGATGGTGAAGGCCCGGCCGGCGGCGAGAGCCCCGGCGGTGGTGGCAATGGCGGTCAGGGCGACCGCGGCGCGGGCGAAGGTGGTCCCTCTCATGAGTCCCTCCCTGGTCCCGGCGTCTGGCCGCCGGGGGCGGCGTCACACCCCGACGTCGAAGCGGGCGGGGTGGAAATCGGGTGCGTCGCGCACCTGTAGCTGAATGCCGTAGCGCACCTTGAGCTCGTCCACGATGCCGGCGAGCTCGCCGGTGAGGACGCGGGTGACGGCGGGGTTGGCCCGCACCGTGAGCTCGGTGGCCTCCAGATTGATGGCCTCGCGGAGCACGGCCCGGCGGATGTCGAGGCAGACGGTCTCCGGCGTCTTGATGCGCCCGAGGCCCTCACAGGTCGGGCACGGCTGCGTGAGCGCCCGTTCCAGCGACCTCTCCGTGCGCTTCCGGGTGAGCTGTACCAGCCCGAACGGACCCACCGGGCCGATCATGGTCCGCGCGCGGTCCCGGGCCAGCTCCCTGCGGAGGAGCTCGAGGAGGTCCTCGCGGTGGCTCTCGTCCTCCATGTCGATGAAGTCCACGACGATGATGCCGCCGAGGTTGCGCAGGCGTAGCTGCCGCGAGACCTCGCGGGCGGCCTCCATGTTGATGCGGAAGACCGTGTCCTCCAGGTCGGCGCCGCCCACGTAGCGGCCGGTGTTGACGTCGATGGCCACCAGCGCCTCGGTCTGGTTGATCACCACCGAGCCGCCGGAGTGCAGCCACACCTTGGGCTGCAGCACCTGGTCGAGCTCGGCCTCGATGCCGAACGCTTCGAAGATGTCCACCTGCCGCCTGTAGAGCTTGACCCGGGACACCATCTCGGGCTGCACGCGGTCGAGGAACTCCACGATCCGCTCGTACCCCTCGGGCTGATCGATCCAGAACTCGGCGAGCTGCGGCCCGGTCAGGTCCCGCGCCGCGCGCAGCGCCAGGTCCAGGTCCCGGTGGAGGAGGCAGGGCGCGCTCACCTCCTCGGCCCGCCTCAGCATCTGCTGCCACATGGCCTCGAGCATTCCGAGGTCGGCCAGGAAGTCGGTGCGGTCGCGGCCCTCGCCCGCGGTGCGCACGATGACCCCGCCGCTGCGGGGGATCTCCGCGAGGAGGGAGCGCAGGCGGTCGCGCTCTCCGGAGTCGGTGATCCGGCGCGACACGCCGAGGTGGTTGCTGTCGGGCAGGAGGACCAGATAGCGGCCCGGGATGGTCACGTGTGAGGTGGCCCGGGGGCCCTTCCCGGCGCCCAGCTCCCGGGTGATCTGGACCACGATCTCCTGCCCCGCCCGCAGGAGGTCCTCGATGGGGGACGGGGGAGGCAGCTCCTCGGGCTCGACGCCCTCGTCCTCCAGCGTCTCGGCAACGTCGTCGACGTAGAGGAAGGCGTCGCGCTCCAGCCCGATGTCGACGAAGGCGGCCTGCATGCCCGGGAGGACGCGGGAGATCCGTCCTTTGAACAGGCTGCCCACGATGGACCGCTCCCTCGACCTCTCCACCAGGAGCTCGACGAGGACGCCGTCCTCGCGCACCGCCACGCGCGTCTCGAAGGGGGTGATGTTGGCGTAGATGACGGTGCTCACGCCGCGAGTGTAGCGACGCGTCCCGCCGGCCACAAGCCGGTCCGGACCGTCAGACGTTGGCGTAGCGGAGCCGCCAGACGCTCTGGACCAGCCCGAGCGTGATGCAGGTGGCGAGGATGGACGAGCCCCCGTACGACAGGAGGGGGAGCGTGATGCCCGTCGTGGGGGCGATGCCGGCAACCATGGCCACGTTGACGACGACCTGGGTCCCGAGCACCAGCGCCGCGCTGCCGGCCAGGATGGCGCCGGCCCGGTCCCGGGCGTGGAGGCCGACGACGAAGACCCGGCCCACGAGGAGCAGGTACACCGCCACCAGGAGGGCGGAGCCCACGAACCCGGTCTCCTCCGCCCAGACGGCGAAGATGAAGTCGGTGTGCTGCGCGGGCAGGAAGCGGAGCTGCGACTGGGTCCCCGAGTGGAGCCCGCGCCCAAGGACCTCGCCCGAACCCACCGCGATGGTGGACTGCCGCTGCTGATAGCCGGCCCCGTACGGGGCGCGGTCGGGGTTGACGAAGGTGAGCACCCGCTCCTTCTGGTAGGGCTTGAGGTACCACAGCCAGGCGGCGCTGACCACGAGCAGGCCGAGGACGATGAGGCCGACCCAGGCCTTCCAGGGGATGCCTCCGAGCCACAGCGCCGCGAGCAGGATGGGGGCGTAGGTGAGGGCCACTCCGAGGTCGGGCTGCAGCGCCACCAGGAGCGCCGGGACCACGACGAGGGCCGTCAGGCGCGCGACCCCGCCGGCCTCGAGACGGTCGCTCCGCTGCTCGCTGGCGAGGGCGGCAACCGCCAGGATCACGGCGATCCGGGTGAACTCGGAGGGCTGCACGGTGTAGGGGCCCAGCGTGAGCCACGAGTGGGTTCCCGCCCGCAGGGGGGCGGCCACGAGGAGCGCCACCAGGACCACCAGGGAGGCCACGTAGAACAGCGGCGAGAAGCGGGTCAGCACCCGGTAGTCGGAGAAGGCGAAGAGGGCCATGAGGCCGCCGCCGACCGCCAGCCAGACCAGCTGCCGGGCGGCGAAGCCGGGCTGCGCCAGCGCCATCGCCGTGGATTGCTGGATGACCGCGGAGACGCTGCCGATGGCCACGGTGGCGGCGAGCAGCCAGAGGTCGAACCGGCGCATCATCGGCGGCCCCCGGAGGGCTGGGGGGACGGAGGCGCTGTGGGGAGAGGCCGCCCCGCGGCAGCGGCAGAGGGGGCCGGCGCCGGGGCCGTGCCGCTCCCGCCCCCGGCCACCACGGTGGCGTCTCCCACGTGGGGTCCGAACGCCCGGTCGAACAGGCGCCTCGCGATGGGCGCCGCCACCGAGGCGGCATCACCGCCGTGCTCCACGACCACCGCGACCACGAGACGGGGGTCGTCGGCGGGCGCGTAGCCGACGAACAGGGCGTGGTGCCTCTGGTCCCAGGGCAGGTCCTGCCAGCGCACACCTTCCTTCTTGCGCATCACCTGCGAGGTCCCGGTCTTGCCGCCGAAGCGCACCGGGCCGCGGCCCTGTGCGCGGGCCGTGCCGCTGGGGCCGTTGACGACGAGCTCCATACCCTGCCTGACCGCCGCCAGCACGGCGGGCGGGATGTTCAGGGGGCGGGCCGGGGCGTCCCCTTCGGTCGTGAGGTGGGGCCGGACGAGCCGGCCGCCGTTGACGAGGGCCGCGTAGGCGACCGCGAGCTGCAACGGCGTCGCCAGGATGGGGCCCTGACCGATGCCCACCGAGATGCTCTCGCCGCTGTACCAGGGGTGGCCGCGGGTTCTCTGGCTCCACGCGTCGTCGGGAACCAGCCCCGAGCTCTCGCCGGCAATCTCGATCCCCGTCGGGGAGCCCAGCCCGAACGTCCTCGCCCAGGCGGCGAGGCGATCGATGCCGGCGTCGTGGGCGAGCCGATAGAAGTAGGTGTCGCAGGAGCCCTCGATGGCCTCGGCGAGGTCGACGCGGCCGTGCCCGCCGGGCTTCCAGCAGCGGTAGCGGTGGCCGTAGATGGTGGCGCCGCCGGCGCAGTAGACCGTGTCCGAGGTGGTACGCAGTCCGTCGCGCAGCGCTCCGGCCGCGAACAGCGGCTTGATCGTCGAACCGGGCGGGTAGAGGGCCTGGATGGCCCGGTCCGTGAGGGGATGCAGCGGGTCGCCGAGGAGCTCCCGCCAGCGGGCCGGCTCGAGGTGCCCCGCGAAGAGGTCCGGGTCGAAGGCGGGCTCGGAGAGCAGGACGCGCACCGCGCCGTCGCGGGGATCCAGGGCGACGACGGCGCCGCACAGCCCCGACATGGCGGCGGCCGCCTCCTTCTGCAGGTCCAGGTCCACGGTGACGTGGAGCGAGCGCCCGGGCTCCGGAGGCTCCTCCTGTAGCTTGGAGACCTGGCGTCCCAGGGCGTCAACGACGATGACCAGGTCGCCGGGCTTGCCGCCGAGGTCCTTCTCGTAGGCGCGCTCCAGTCCGGAGCGTCCGATGAGCTGGCCCGAGCGCAGCGAGGGATCCGCAGACAGCTGCTCGGGCGTCACCTCGCCGAGCTGCCCCGCCAGGTGCGCGATGGCGGACCCTGCCGGGAAGGCGCGCCGCGACGCCTCGTGCACCTCGAGCTCCGGGTGCTCGGCCCGGTGCGCGGCCACCGCGGCGACCTGGGACCAGGCGAGGTCGTCCGCGATCACCGCGGGCAGGTAGGAGGTGCTCCGCGCCTTGGCGATCCGGGCGTCGATCTCGCCGCGGTCGGCGATCCCGATACGGGCGAGGAACGCCGCGGTCTGCTCCGGGTCCTTCATCTCCTCTGGGAACAGGAGCAGCCCGAACCCAGGTCGGTTCGTCAGGATCACCTGGCCGTTGACGTCGAGCACCTGGCCGCGGGGCGCCTCCAGGGGGATGCGCCTCAGCCGGTTGTTCTCGGCGGCCTTGCGCCAGCGCGGCCCCTCCACCACCTGGACCAGCCAGAGCCGGGCGACGAGGATCAGGAACAGCGCCCCGAAGGCGGCCAACGCCAGAGCCAGCCGCCGGTGGAGCGGACCGAGGTCGTCACGGACGTACGTCATAGCCGTCTGAGGACCCGGCGCCGCCGGCGCTCGGGAGAGCGCCACCTCTGGACGAGCTTCTCGCCGAGCGCGACGACCATGGCCGCGAGCACGGTGGTGGCCACGGCGGCGAGCAGGCCCCACAGGCCATGATCCGGCCGCCCGCCGAGGGAGCTCAGGACGCCCAGGCGGGCGGCTTCTCCGACGCTGGTGCCGGCCAGGGCTCCGAAGATCCAGAAGAGCGGACCCTCCAGCTCGAGGCGGGCCACCACCAGGGCGATGGCGGCGCCGGCCAGAGCGCCGGCGATCCCGCCGGGGCCGATGATCCGGTCGGCGAGGGCATCGCCCAGGAGCCCCAGGACGAGCCCGGACCACGCCACCTTGACGGGTGAGAACCGCCGGGCCGCCGCCACCACCACGAGGAGCAGCGGCTGGCACGAGGCCAGGAACCACCAGACGTGGACGCTGTGGAGGACGACCTGCACGACGACGCCGACGAGGGCTCCGAGGACGAGGGGCGTCACGGCGCCGACCTCTGTGCGCCGCAGATGACCAGCACCACCGCGGTGTCGGCGGGGTGGGCCGCGGGGTTGACCTCCACCACGGTGAACATCCCCTCGTTGCCAGACGTCCCCGTGGTCCCCAGCAGCAGCCCCGGCGGATAGATGCCCTCCGAGCCCGTGGTGACCACGGGGGCCTCGGTGGGGACCGGGGTGTACGGCGGCAGCCCGGTGAGGGTGATCCTCCTGCCCCCGAGGAGGAGGAGCTCGCTGCTCAGCCCGACGACGCGGGCGGCGGCGGCCGCCGCCGGGTGGCTGAGCAGCTGGACCCGCGAGGAGTGCGGGGCGACCCGGTCGATGCGGCCCAGGACGCCCTGCTCGGCGAGCACCGCGCAGTCCACGTGGACGCCATCGGCGGATCCCTTGTCGAGGCGGACGGTGTTACTGCCGAGCAGGTCGCGGGCGACCACCTCGGCGAGCACCGCGTGGTCGGCGAGGGAAGGAAACGCGGCCAGCAGGCGCGAGCCCTGGCGCAGCGCGGTCACCTCCGTGACGAGGAGCTGGTTGGCCCGGCGCAGCTCGCCGGCCTCCTGCTTGAGCCGCGTCAGCTCGGCCAGCGTCGAGCGCAGGTCGCGCTGTCCGGACAGGAAGTCCTCCCAGGCGCCCCCCACGGCGTTGGCCGCCGACAGCACCGGCGCGGTCACCGCCGCGACGGCCACCGACAGGGCGGTTCCGCGAGGCGTCCGCGCCTGCGTGGCGGCCCCGACGTACAGCGCGATGCACGCGAGGACGAGGAGGAAGTCGGAGCGGAGGCGCAGCCGGGCCACGTCACTCGATGGCGATCTTCTTGAGAAGCGCCATGTCGGTCAGCATCTTTCCCGTGCCGCGCACGACGGCGGAGACGGGGTCGTCGCAGTGGGCCACGGGGATGCTCGTCTCCTCCCGGAGCCGCTGGTCCAGGTTGCGCAGCAGCGAGCCGCCCCCGGCGAGGACGATGCCCTTGTCGATGATGTCGGCGGAGAGCTCGGGCGGCGTTCTCTCCAGCGCGGTGCGGGCCGTGTCCACGATGGTGTTGACGGTCTCGGACAGCGCCTCGCGGATCTCCTCGTCGTTGATGGTCAGCGTCTTGGGGATCCCCTCCACGAGGTCGCGTCCCTTCACCTCCATGGAGCGGGACTCCTCACTGGGCCACGCGTTGCCCAGCTCGATCTTGATCAGCTCGGCGGTGCGCTCGCCGATGAGCAGGTTGTACTTGCGCTTGATGTAGGAGATGATCGCCTCGTCCATCTCGTTGCCGGCGATGCGCACCGAGCGGGCGTAGACGATGCCCGCCAGGGAGATGACGGCGACGTCGGTGGTGCCGCCCCCGATGTCCACGATCATGTTGCCCGTGGGTTCGGTGATGGGCAGCCCGGCGCCGATGGCGGCCGCCATGGCCTGCTCGATGAGGTAGACCTCGCTGGCGCCGGCCCGCAGTGCCGAGTCCTTGACGGCCCGCTTCTCGACGGGGGTGATCTCCGACGGCACCGAGATGACGATGCGGGGACGCACGAAGAAGTTCCGCCCATGAGCCTTGCGGATGAAGTACTCGAGCATCTTCTCCGTGACCTCGAAGTCCGCGATGACGCCGTCCTTCATGGGCCTGATTGCCACGATGTTGCCGGGGGTCTTACCCAGCATGTCCTTGGCGGACTGGCCCACCGCCTCCACCCGGTTGGTCACGCGGTTGACCGCGACGATGGACGGCTCGAAGACCACGATGCCGCGGTTGCGCGTGTACACGAGGGTGGTCGCCGTGCCGAGATCGATGGCCAGGTCGGAGGAGAACAGCGACAGAATCGATGAGAAGCCCATAGGGTTCAGTAGACCTCCACGTATACAGATTCTCGATGTTCGGTGGTATTGCCGGCGGGGTCGGTGGCACGGATCACAAGGGTGTTCTCGCCGGTCTGGTGGAGGGCGATGGCCTTCTTGAAGGTGCCGTCCGCGGCCACCTCCACCACCTCGCCGTTGACCGTCACCGTCGCGCCGGCCTCGGTGAGCCCCTGGACGAGAATCAGGTTGCCCATCTGGGTCGGCTTGGAGACCTCGAGCCTGGGCGGGGTGGTATCGGCCAGCTCCTCGACCCGGCGGCCCCTGAACGCCTTGAACGTCCGGGGTGCGCTCCATTCCGAGCGGACCTGCTCGTCACTGATGGCGGCCACCCGCCAGTAGAACGTTCCGGGTTTGAGGACCTTGAGGGTGGCCGACGTGGAGCTCCTGTGGTTGGGGGGGAACTCCAGGCTCGACGGCGCGAAGAGCCGCGAGCGGCTGACCTCCAGCTCGTAGATCGAGCCTCCCGGCGCGGGCCGCCAGCTCAGCGTCACCCGCTCGTTCTGGTCCAGATTGACCAGTGTGTTGGCCGCGGGAGATTCCGGCACCGGCACGTCGGGCACGAGCTGGCGCCGGCCGAGGCTGCCGTCCGGCGCGGCCCTCACCGCCTGTCTCGAGTCCAGGGTCACCTCGTCGCCGTGCTTGCTGGTGACGCGGGCGGTGCCCGCGTAAGCGGCCACCGTGGTGGCGCTGTCCTCGCCCACGCCCACGCCCACGCGGCTGTCCCTGTCGACCTGGGCGCGGGCGGTGTCGGTGAGCACCACGGACTGGTTGAGGGCCGTGTAGACGTTCACCTGCCCCACCTGCAGCTTGACCTCGCCGCTGGACGGCTGGTTGCCCGCGCGGGCCTCCCGGTGGACCTCGAGCAGGGAGTCGGGACCGATGCGGTAGACCGTGCCGTCGGAGAACAACACCTCGGCGGACGCGTCGGTGGTGGTCTTGACGAAGTCGCCGTTGTACAGGGTCTGCTTCTCCCGCGCCCTCTCCCAGCGGCTCTGGTCGGCCCGCTGCACGTCGACGCGTCCCTGCACCGCGATGATCTGGCCGCTGCCGACGAACTCGCGATTGACCAGCCCGGAGAGCAGCTCGAGGCGGCGCTGAGCGTCCCCGGCGCGGGCCAGGCAGGCCGGATAGTCCTTCCGGCCGCAGTCGTCGTGGGCCTGGTCGAGGAGCCTGGAGGCCTGATCGAACTCCCCCGACAGGCTCTCCGTGACGCCGGCGCGGCGCACCTCCTCGCGGAGGGCGGTGGCGTGCCGGAGGGTCCGCAGGGCCCTGCGGTCCACGGGCTCGTGCATGTAGTACAGCACGCCGCCCACCGCAGCCCCGGCCAGGAGCACGAACAACACCACCAGGCCCCAGCGGCGGAGCCCCGAGATGGAAACCACCACCCAGTCGACCTCGAGGTGGCTGCCGCGGCGGCGGGGAGTCGAGGACCGCATCGTCGAAGCTGCACAGTAGCATTGCCGGAGAGCCGCACGCAACACACGATGGAGCGTTAACTTGCCGCTAGGCCGAGCGTGGGATAGAATCTTTCGCCTTTAGGGGTGTTGGAGGGCGCGCGATGCTGAAACTGATGCGGGACAATCTGAAGAACCTGAAGTGGATCCTCTGGTTCGTGGTGCTCGTGTTCCTGCTCCTGGTTTTCGTGGACTGGGGCTCCGGGCGTGCCGGGTCGAGGGGCATGGCCGGGCTCGCCGCCCAGGCCGGCGACATCAAGATCAGCGAGGCCGACTTCCTGGTCGAGATGCGGTCCACCGAGGAACGCTTCAGGTCCCTTTACGGCGACCAGTACGAGAAGATCCGCGACCAGGTCGACCTCGCCAGCATGGCCGTCCAGAACCTGGTGGACCGGCAGCTCCTCGTCCAGCAGGCCCACGAGATGGGCCTCCGCGTGAGCACCCAGGAGGTGCTGGACAAGATCCTGTCCTTCCCGGCGTTCCGGCGGAAGGACGGCTCCTTCGTGGGCGAGGACCTCTACACGCGGATCCTGCGCTCCAACAACATGACCCCCGAGGAGTTCGAAGGCTCGCTGCGGCAGGACCTCCTCCTCACCAAGCTGCAGGACGCCCTCAAGGCCGGGGTCGTGATCCCCGCCAGTGAGGTCGAGCGGGAGTACCGGCGCAGCAACGAGAGCGCGTCCTTCGACGTCCTCTACGTCCCGGTGGACACCCGCCTCGCCAAGGTCACGGTCACCGAGGCGGAGGCCAGGGCCTACTACGACGCCCACCAGGACCGCTTCACGCACCCCGACCAGACCAAGCTCCAGTACCTTCTCCTGGACGACTTCAAGCTCCGCCGCGCCATGACCGTGTCCGACGCGCAGGTCGAGGACTACTACAAGACGCACCAGGACGAGTTCTCCCAGCCCGAGGAGGCCGACGCCCGTCACATCCTGATCCGCCCCGCCACCGACGACGCCGCCGGATGGGCGAAGGCCGAGCAGGAGGCGGAGACCGTCTACAAGAAGGCGACCGCGCCGGGCGCCGACTTCGCCAAGCTGGCCCGCGAGTACTCCCAGGATCCCGGCAGCAAGGACAAGGGCGGCGAGCTGGGCTGGTTCCCCCGGGGACGGATGGTCAAGCCGTTCGAGGATGCCGCGTTCGCCCTCAAGCCGGGACAGATCTCCAAGCCCGTCAAGACCCAGTTCGGCTACCACATCATCCAGCTCATCGCCGTTCGCCCCGCCGGCGAGCAGCCCCTCGCCGAGGTCAAGGACACCATCCGGGAGAAGCTCGCCGAGTCCCTCGCCGATGCCGAGGGCAGCCGGCGCGCCAACGCGCTGCGCGAGAAGATCGACGCCGCCAAGCTCACGACCGCCCAGCAGTGGCAGGACCTGGCCAAGAGCGACGACGTGCTGACCTCCAACGAGACGCCGTTCTTCGCCGCCGACGCGGAGCTCATTCCCGGCATCGGCCGCGATCCCCAGCTCCTCTCCCAGGTGGCCCGGGCCCAGGTCGGCTTCGTTGGTGGGCCCACGAAGACGGCCCGCGGCTGGATCGTGTTCCGGGTCGCCGCGACCCGCAAGGCCGGCGTGACCCCCTTCGCGGACGCCAAGGCCCAGGCGGAGGAGGGCGCGAAGCGGGCGAAGGCCCTCGACGAGCTCACCGCCGCGCTGCAGGGGCGGCGCGCCTCGTTGAGCGCGGACGGGCTCGCGGCGCTGGCCAAGGAGTACGACACCGCCGTGCGCACGGCCACGGACCTCAAGCGCGGGCAGGCGATCCCCGGGGTGGGGCAGTCGGTCGCCCTCGAGGATGCCGTGTTCGCCACCAAGGCCGACGCGTTCACCCCGGTCGTCCGGGTCGGTGACCGCGGCGTGGCCCTGGCGCGGGTGACGGCGGTGAAGACCGTGAGCAGGGCCGCCTTCGACGCCGCCGCTCCCCAGCTGCGCGAGACCATGGTGCAGAACCAGGTCCAGACGCTGCTCGCCTCCATTCTCGATCAGCTCAGGCGAGAGCACCCCGTGGTGGTCAACCCCGCGGTGGTGGACCGGTTCAAGCCCCGCAGCCAGCAGGGATGATCGGCCACCTGGAGGGGCGCCTCGTCGAGCTCCAGCCGGGATACGTCCTGGTGGAGGCGGGAGGCGTGGGCTACGAGGTCCACCTGCCCCTCTCGGCGCACCGGCTGCTGGTGGGCCGCGAGACGGCGGCGCTGTTCGTCCACACCCACGTGCGCGAGGACGTGCTCGCGCTCTACGGCTTCCCCACCCGGCGGGAGCGCGACACCTTCCGCGTGCTCCTGGCCGCCAGCGGCGTCGGCCCCCGGACCGCGCTGGCGCTGCTGTCCGGCCTCACTCCGGAGGACGTCGCGGCCGCGGTCGAAGGCGAGCAGTGGAAGGTCCTGGCCGCCGTGCCGGGGATCGGACGGCGCACCGCCGAGCGGCTGGTGGTGGAGCTCAAGGGCAAGCTGGCGGCGATCGCGTCACCGGGGGTGGCCGGCATCCGGGAGGACGCCGTCTCCGCGCTGGTCAACCTCGGCTACCCGGTCCGCTCCAGCGAGGAGGCCGTCGCCACCCTGCTGCGCGAGGAGCCCGGGGTCGACCTCGGAGAGTTGCTGCGCCGCGCACTGAAGCAGCTGGTGCGCTAGGATAGGCCGATGTCCCCAAGCGTCCTCGCCGCCGGCCCGGACCCGGCCGAAGCGCCCTTCGAGGAGTCGCTACGACCCACCCGCCTGGCCGACTACATCGGCCAGGACAAGGTGACGGAGAACCTCCAGGTGTTCATCGCCGCCGCCCTGTCGCGGGGGGAGTCACTGGACCACGTGCTGCTGTTCGGGCCTCCCGGCCTGGGCAAGACGACGCTGGCGCACATCATCGCCACCGAGATGGGGGTGCCGGTCCAGGTCACCTCGGGTCCGGTGCTGGAGCGCCCCGGCGACCTCGCCGCGGTGCTCACCAACCTGGAGCCGGGGACGGTGCTGTTCGTGGACGAGATCCACCGGCTCTCGCCCTCGGTGGCCGAGATCCTCTACCCCGCCATGGAGGACTTCGTCCTCGACCTGGTGGTGGGGGCGGGACCGGCGGCGCGCACCATGCGCCTCACGCTGCCGCCGTTCACCCTCGTCGGTGCCACCACGCGTGCGGGGCTGCTGCCGCCGCCGCTGCGCGACCGCTTCGGCATCGTGCACCGTCTCGACTTCTACGACGCCGCGGCGCTGGCGCGCATCGTCACGCGCTCGGCGGCCATCCTCGGGGAAGGGACGAGCGCGGAGGCGGCCGCCGAGATCGCGGGACGCTCGCGGGGGACCCCCCGGATCGCCAACCGGCTGCTGCGCCGGATCCGCGACTTCGCCCACGCCCGCGGCGGCGGAGGCATCTCCCTGGAGACGGCCCGCTACGGCCTCGGGCGTCTGGACGTCGACGCCTACGGCCTCGACGACCTCGACCGGCGTCTCCTCGCCACCATCATCGAGCAGTACGGCGGCGGGCCGGTGGGCCTGAGGGCCCTGGCCGCGACGTTGGGCGAGGACCAGGGGACGCTGGAGGACATCTACGAGCCCTACCTGCTCCAGAACGGGTTTCTCCAGCGCACGCCGCGCGGGAGGGTCGTGACCGAGCGGGCGCGCCGGCACCTCGGCCTCGCGGAGGGCGCCCCCGGCCAGGACACGCTGTTCGGCGGGGACGCGCCGTGACGACCCTTCCCGTCGTCGTCAACCCGGCGGCCCGGGGCGGACGGGCGGCACCCCCCCGGGAGGCGCTGGAGCGGGCGGCGGACGCGCGGGGCCTCACCCTGGAGTGGTGGGCGACCGAGGGACCGGGGCACGCCACCGAGCTGGCGCGCCGGGCGGCCCGCGACCGCTACCCCATGCTCGCGGCGTGGGGCGGGGACGGCACCTACAACGAGACGGCGCAGGGTCTCCTCGACAGCGAGACGGCGCTCGTCGTGCTGCCCGGGGGCACCACGTCGGTGCTCGCCTACGAGCTGGGCATCGCCCGGGACGCCGCCACCGCCCTGACCTCGCAGCTCGATGCGCCGCGGCGGGCGATGTCCGTGGGCCGCACCGACCGGGGCCAGCTGTTCCTGCTCATGTTCTCCGCCGGACCCGACGCGTTGATCCTCTCGAACCTCCCCGACACCCTCAAGCGCCGGGCGGGGAAAGCCGGGATCACCGCCCAGGCGTTCGTGGAGTTCGCCCGCGCCCACCTGCCGCGCTTCACGGTCGCCGCCAACGGCGGCGTGCGCGAGGCCGCCTGGTGCATCGTCGGCAACTCGCGCTGCTACGGGGGGCCGTTCGCGGCCACCCCCGGCGCCGACCCGTTCCGGCGCGGTCTCGAGGTCGTCGCCCTGACCCGCTTCGGCCGCCGGGCCGTCGTGCCGTTCTTCTTCGCGATCCCCCGGGGGCGCCATCTGGCCCTGCCGGGGGTCGAACGGTTCCCCGCGGACGAGGTCGCCTTCACCGCGGAGGAGGACGTCCCCTACCAGCTCGACGGCGATCCCGTCGGACGCCTGCCCGTGAGCCTGCGCGCCAGCGAGGAGCGGTTGTGGGTGCTGGCGCCGGAGACCAGGTAAGGCGACCCGGGAGATGAGCGGCGCGCGGCGCCGCCGCGATCCTCCCGGCGGCCGTCCCCGGGAAACGGTCGCGTCCGCTTTCCCCGGGCCCCGGCGGGTCCTCCGTGCTAGCATCCCTCCACGACGGAGGTGAGAGTGGAAGACGCTTCGCTCCGGGCCATGCTCGCCCCGCGGACCGTGGCCATCGTCGGTGTCTCCTCGCGGACCGAGTCGCTCTCGGGACGCCTGTTCGAAAACCTCAAGCGACTCGGGTACGCGGGCACGGTCTATCCGGTGAACCCCCGTGCCCAGTCCATCGGGGGTCTGCGCTGCTACCCGTCGGTGTCGGCGCTGCCCGCCGGCGTGGACCTCGCCATCGTCATGGTCCCCCGCGACGCCGCGGCGGACACCCTCTCCGAGTGCGTCGCCGCCGGCGTGAAGGGGATCGTCGTGATCACCGCGGGGTTCCGGGAGGTCGGCGAGGAGGGCGCGGCGGCGGAGCGCGAGCTCCTCCGGCGCCTCGAAGGCTCCGGCGTCCGCATGATCGGCCCCAACTGCATGGGCGTCATCAACACCGCGGCGGGGGTGCGCCTCGACGCCACCTTCTCCCCCGCGCCGGTGCAGCCCGGCGGCGTGGCGTTCGCATCCCACTCGGGAGCTCTCGGCGTGGCCGTGCTCGAGGCGGCCCGGGAGGCGGGGCTGGGGTTCGCGCAGTTCGCCTCCCTGGGCAACAGCGCGGATGTCACCGTTTGCGACCTCCTCGAGCTGTGGGGGGCCGACGACGACGTCAGGGTGATCATGCTCTACCTCGAGGCCCTGGACGAGCCCCGCCGTTTCCTCGAGCTCGCTTCGGGCATCACGGCGGTCAAGCCCGTCGTGGCCGTGAAGGCGGGGCGGACCCGCGCCGGGCAGCGTGCCGCCAGCTCCCACACCGGCGCCCTGGCGGCCGAGGACTCCGCCGCCGGCGCCCTGCTCGCCCAGGCCGGGGTGCTGCGTGCCGACACCCTGGAGGAGATGCTGGCGCTGGTCGCCGCGTTCGAGCGCGTGCCGCTCCCGGCGGGCCGCCGCGTGGCGCTGGTCACCAACGCCGGAGGCCCCGCCATTGTCGCCGCCGATGCCCTGGCCGCCGAGGCGCTGTCCCTCGCCACGCTGTCCTCCGACACCACCGGCGCCCTGCGCGCCTTCCTGCCGCCGGAGGCGGCGGTGGGCAACCCGGTGGACATGCTGCCCTCCGCCACCCCGGAGCACTACCGGCGGGCCCTGGAGCTGGTCCTGGCGGACGACGGCGTCGACGCCGCCGTGGTCATCGTGGTCACGCCGATCCTCGTCCGGCCGGAGGACATCGCCCGGCAGGTGGCCGCGGTGACGGGCGCCGCCGCCAAGCCCGTGCTGGCCGTGTTCATGACCAACCCCGCGTTCTACGCCGCGGCGCGGGACATCGGGGGGCTGCCGCCGGTCTACCGCTTCCCCGAGGCGGCGGTGCGAGCCCTCGGCGGCATGGCCCGGCAGGTCGAGCGGGTGGAGCGGGGCGTCCTGGCCGTCCCCGCGACGCCGTCCCGGCTGACCCTGCCCCCCCGGGACGGCTATCTCGACCCCGGAGAGACGTTTTCCCTCCTCGAGGCCGCCGGCGTGCCCGTGGCGCCGTGGCGGCTGGCGCGGACCGCCGGCGAGGTGGTCGCCGCGGGGCGCGAGGTCGGCTTTCCCGCCGTTCTCAAGGCCTACGGCGCTGGCATCGTGCACAAGACCGAGGTGGGCGCCGTGGTGGTGGGTCTCGGCGACGGGGACGCCCTGCGGGAGGCCGTTGCGGCCATGCAGGGCCGGCTGGCCGCGCACGGCGAAGCGGCCGACGGCTTCCTGGTCCAGCGGCAGATCGTGGGCGGCCGCGAGATGATCGCCGGCGTCACCCGGGACCCGGCGGTTGGACCGCTGGTCATGTGCGGCCTCGGCGGGGTGGCGGTGGAGGTGCTGGCCGACGTCAGCTTCCGCGTCGCGCCGGTGGGGACGGCGGAGGCGGGCAGGATGATCGGCGAGCTGCGAGGCGCGCCGCTGCTGGGGGCGTTCCGCGGGCGGCCGCCCGCGGACACCGGCGCCTTCGCCGAGACCCTCGCCCGGCTGGCGGGGCTCGCCGCCGCCCACCCGGAGATCGCCGAGTGCGACCTCAACCCGGTGCTCCTGCTCGACGAGGGGCAGGGGTGCGTGGCCGTGGACGCGAGAATCCGGCTGGCGCGATGAGGGTGGTCTGGCTCGTCGCCTGGCGCCATCTCACCAGCCTGCCGCGCCAGACGGCGCTGACGGTGGCGGGGGTCGGCCTCGGCGTCGCGGTCTTCATCTTCACCGTGTCGATGATGGACGGCCTGGTGGTGTTCTTCACCCAGCGGCTGATCCGGGTCTCCCCGCTGCTCACGGTCCTCCCCGAGAGGCTCGACGTGGGCGCCGCCCGGGCGGCGCTCCGCCACGCCGTTCCGGGGGAGGTGGTGGCGTTGTCCCGCCCGCCGGTGCCGGACCAGCGTCCCACGGTACGCGGTGCCGTGGCACTGGCGGAGGTGCTGCGCGGCCAGCCCCACGTGGCGGGCGTCTCGGTGGCGGCCGCCGTCCCCGCCGTCCTCGGCTTCGGCGCCGTCGCCGAGCCCGTGACCCTGACGGGTCTGGACGCCGCCGCGGAGGCCGGCGTCACCAACCTCCCATCCATGGTGACCTCGGGCCTCTGGCGGAAGCTCTCGGAGCGCCGGGACGGTGTCGTCGTCGGGGCGCAGCTCGCCTCCCGCCTGGGCGTGGAGGTCGGCGACCGCCTGATCGCCATGGGGGAGCAGGGCCGCGGACGCGAGCTCGAGGTGGTGGGGATCGTGACCGCCGGGCTCGGCGCCGTGGACGAGGCCACCGCCTTCGTGCCGCTGGCCGCGGCCCAGGCCCTCGCGGGCTTCAACGCCGGCGAGGGGACCGAGATTCGCATCCGCACCGACCGCCTCACCGGGCTCGGGCCCGTGCGGGCCGCGGTGGAGGCGGTGACGGGCTACCGCACCGAGACCTGGCAGGAGACCTCCCGCGCCTCGTTGAAGCTGTTCCGGACCATCGGCCTGACCACCTACCTGCTCACGGGCTTCGTGCTGGTGGTGGCGGGTCTCGGCATCGGCAACAGGCTCACGACGATCATCCTGGACAAGGAGCGCGACATCGCGGTCATCCGCTCCTTCGGCTTCGCCAGGGGGACCGTGCGCCGCATCTTCCTCGTCGAGGGGCTGCTCATGGGCGCGGGCGGCGCCGCTGCCGGGTGTGCCGTCGCCGGGGCCGCCATCGCCTTCCTCACCGCGCACCCCATCCACTTCGCACCGCGCGAGGGCTCGGTGGTCCGCTACACGGAGCTGTTCCTGGCCAACGACCCCCGCTACTACCTGTTCATCTCGGCCGCGGCGGTGCTCATCGCGGCCGTGGCGGCCCTCCTCGCGGTGCGGCGGGCGGTCCGCGTGGTGCCGGTGGAGATCCTCCGTGGCAGCGCCTGACCGCGCCCCCGCCCTCGCCGCCGTCGGCCTCGTCCGCCGTCTCGGTGCCGGGGCTGCGGCCCGCGAGGTGCTCCGGGGGATCGAGCTCACGGTGGCGGCGGGGGAGTTCGTCGCCCTGGTGGGGCCCTCGGGCTCGGGGAAGTCCACGCTGCTCTACCTCCTCGGCGGCCTGGACCGGCCCGACGCCGGTCGCGTGGAGGTCGGGGGTGTGGATCTGTCGACGGTGTCCGACGACGCCCTGGCGCGGCTGCGCAACCGGCTGCTGGGGTTCGTCTACCAGTTCCACTTCCTGCTGCCGGAGTTCTCGGCCCTGGAGAACGTGCTCATGCCCTTGTGGGCGCGTGGCGCCGGCCGCTGTGCGGCGGATCGCTCCTACGCCGCCGGGCTGCTGGAGCGCGTCGGGCTCGCGGGCTACGAGGCCAGGCTTCCCCGGGAGCTGTCGGGGGGGAGCAGCAGCGGGTCGCCGTCGCCCGGGCCCTGGTCAACCGCCCGGAGGTGCTGCTCGCCGACGAGCCCACCGGGAACCTGGACACCGCCAACGCGCGGATGGTGTACGAGCTGTTCCGGCAGCTCAATCGCGACCTCGGACAGACCATCCTGGTGGTCACCCACGACCCGGAGTGGGCCGGGAGCAGCGACCGGGTGATCCGTCTGCTCGACGGGCGGGTGGTCGGCGACGGCCGGGAAGGGGAGGCACCGTGAGGCGATGGATGGTGGTGGGCGGCCTGGTGCTGGCCGGTGCGGCGGTGTTCGGCGCCATGGCGTGGCGCTCGTGGCGGGGTGCGGAGGTGACCGTGGTGCCGGTCCGCACCGGGCGCGTGGTGGCGGCCGTCTACGCCACGGGCCGGGTGGACACGGACCAGCGCGCCACCGTGCGGGCCCGCGTCGCGGCGCCCCTGGAGGCGGTGCTGGTGGGCGCCGGCGAGGCCGTGCGGGAGGGCCGGGTGGTGGCGCGGCAGGACGCGGCGGAGCTGCGTCTCGCGCGGGAGCAGGTGGAGCGGGAGCTGGACGGGGCCCGCGCCGGTCTCGCCGAGGCCGAGGACACGGCGGCGCGCACGCGCGTTCTCGTCGACGAGGGGCTGGCGCCCGAGGACTCCGGCGTGCAGGCCCGCGAGCGGGCGTCCGGGCTGCGCGCGCAGGTCGCCGCGGAGGAGAGGGCGCTGGCCCTGGCGCGGGAGCGCGAGAGCTGGGCGACGCTCAGGGCGCCCCTGTCCGGCGTGGTCAGCAGCCTGTCCCACCGGGCGGGGGACGCGCTGCGCGAGGGTGACGACGTGCTCACGGTCGTGGACCTGTCGCGGGCCTACCTGCGGGTGGCGGTGGACGAGCGCGACGTCGGACGCGTGCGGGTGGGGCAGGAGGTGCGCCTGGTTTTCGACGCCTACCTCGGACGGACGCTGGAGGGCAAAGTGTGGCGCATCGTCCCCGCGGTGGACTGGCTGACCAAGTCCTCCGACGTCCTCGTCTCCCTTCCCGCCGAGCGGCCCGCCATGCAGCTCGACCTCACGGCCACCGTGAACATCGTCACGGGCGCCGTCGACGACGCCCTGGTGGTGCCGCGGGACGCCCTGGACGGCTCCGGTGGCCGGCGGCGGGTGATGGTGGTCGAGGGGGGGCGGGCGAGGTGGCGTGACGTCGGCGTCGGTGCCTGCGACGAGACGGACTGCCAGGTCACCGCCGGCCTGGCGCAGGGAGACCGGGTGGTCGCGCCCCTCGTCGAGAGCGTCGGAGAAGGGGCGCGGGTGCGGGTGCGGTGAGGGAGCACCTGCGCATCGCCGAGGCGCAGCTGCGGGGGCGGCCCCGGCAGACCGGCATCGCCCTGCTCTCCGTCGCGGTGGGCTCGGCGATGCTCATCGTGGCGCTGTCGCTGACCACGGGCCTCACCGACGACTTCCTGCGCAAGACCACCGAGGCCTCGCCCCAGGTCGAGGTGCTGCCGCGGCGCTCCACGGCCTGGCGGCCGGTGGCCCTGCGCGCCGGTGGCGAGGCCGTCTTCGCCCTCTCCCGGCATCACCTTCCCGACGAGAAGCGGGCGGTGCGGGGCGTGGCGGCCGTCCTGGCGGGAGTGCGGGGGCTGCCCCACGTGCGCGTCGCGGCCCCGGCGGTGGAGGCGCAGGTGGTGCTGTCCTACGGGACGGTGCGACGGGCGGCCGCCCTCCTCGGCGTGGTGCCGGCGGAGGAGGCGCGGGTGACGTCCCTGGACGACAGCGTCGTGCGCGGCTCCTGGGGGGCCCTCGCCCTCGACCCCTACGGCGTCATCCTCGGCGCACAGCTCGCCCGGGGGATCGGCGTGGACGTGGGCGCGAACCTCCAGGTCGTGGGCTCCGGTGGGGAGGGGCTGCCGCTGCGGGTGGTGGGCATCGTGTCCTCGGGGCTGTCCCGCATCGACAAGGGCCTGGCGCTGGTCAACCTCCCGGTGGCCCAGGCCCTCGCGGGGCTCACCCGGGACCAGGCCAGCACCGTGCGCATCGGGCTGGACGATCCTTTCGCGGCCACCGCCGTGGCCCGCGCCGTCGAGGCCCGCACCGGTTACGTCACCCAGTCGTGGCAGGAGCGCAACGGCGCCTCCCTGGAAGCGTTCGACCGCCAGAACCGGATCACCCTGGTGCTGGTCCTGTTCACCACGCTGGTGGCGGGGTTCGGCGTCGCCAACGTCCTGGTGCAGCTGGTCGCCGACAAGCGGCGGGACATCGCGGTCCTGCGGGCGGCCGGCTTCACGCGCCGCGACCTCGGGTTGATCTTCCTCCTCCAGGGCGCGCTGCTGGGCGTCCTCGGCACCGTCGCCGGCTGGGTCGGCGGCGCCCTCCTCATCCGCGTGGTGGCGGCGATCCCGGTGGACTTCGGTGAGGCCGCGGTGCTGCGCAACGAGCACCTCCAGATGGCGGAGCGCCCGTGGTTCTACCTGGCGGCGCTGGCCGTCGCCGTCGTCGTGTGCGCCCTTGCCGCCCTCCAGCCAGCCCGCCGCGCCGCCTCCGTGGACCCCACCGCGATCCTGCGCGGCGAGCGCTGATCACCACCCGTCGAGACGCTCGCAGGGCTGAGCCAGCGGGTCCAGCGCTGCGGCGAGCTCCGCTGCGGTGCGCTGCAGTCGGGGGTGGCGCCACCGCGGCGCGGCCTCGGCGGCGGGGAGCAGCGCGAAGCGCCGCTCGGCCAGGCGGGGGTGAGGAAGGGCGAGCGGCGCCGACTCCATGACCAGCGGGCCCGCGGCGAGCAGGTCGAGATCGATGCGGCGCGGGCCCCAGCGAGCCTCGGCGCCGCGGTCGCGGCCCAGCCGTGCCTCCAGCAGCTGGCACAGCGCCAGCGCCTGCAGGGGATGGACGTCGGCGTCGAGGAGCAGCGCCGCGTTCAGGAAGTCCGGCTGGTCGGGCCCCACCGGGGCGCTGCGCCACAGTCCTGAGGCCGCCAGCGGGCGGAAGCGGGCCTCCAGGGCGAGCCGGGCCGCGGCGAAGGCCGCGACGACGTCGCCGAGGTTGCCTCCCAGGCCGACGAGGAGCTCCACCGGGCGAGTGTGCCACCCCGCGGCGCCCCGGGCAACGGCCTCAGCGGTCCTCCTCCTCGGGGAACAGCAGCGGCATCGGCTCCACGAGGGGCTCGAGGCGGGCCATCACCGTCTCGCCCCAGCGGTCCTGGTTCGCGGGGTCGAGGCGGAGGGGCTCGAGGCCGCGGGAGACGAGCTGGCGCTCCAGGATGTCCTCGATGACCCGCTGGAACGCCACGTCGGTGTCCCGTACCCCGTCGAAGTGCAGGGAGGTCCAGATCGGCACCTTGACCAGCAGGGCGTAGGTGCCGATCCAGTGGTCGACGAAAGGCTCCCAGGCCGGCTGCGGTCCCGCCGCGTGCAGCAGGTAGCAGTAGTTGTCCAGCACCGACCGGTCGCACAGCACGATCGGGTGGCGCATCTCGGCCTCGAGCTCCCAGGCCGCCTGGGTGTGCAGGATCCACGACTGGGCCGCCAGGCTGGTCGCCCGGTTGATGGGGAGGGGGCAGCGGCGCGCGACCTCGCGGACCAGCTCGACGTCCACGTCGCGGCGCTTGAGCCGGGCGGCCAGGTCGTAGCACAGGGTGGTCTTGCCGACGCCGTGCGTGCCGATCAGCGCGACCTTCACGAGCCGGCGCTCCCGGACAGGGCGTCGAGGGCGGCGAGGAGGGCGGCGCCGTTGGCTGGGCGCCGCCGGGGCTCCTTCTCCAGGCACTGCTGGATCAGGTGGCCCAGCCCCGGTTCCAGGCGGGGGTTGAGTCCCTGCGGGTCGGGCGGGGGGAGCTCCAGGTGGGCGCGGAGGACGTTTCCGGAGGAGAACGGGAGGGAGCCCGTGGCCATCTGGAAGAACGTCACTCCCAAGGAGTAGACGTCGGAGCGCTCGCCGGGCTCCTCCCCGAGAATCTGCTCCGGCGACATGTAGTAGGGCGTCCCTGTGACGCCGGAGCCGGTGATCTCGAGGTCGTCCAGGCGCCGCGCGATGCCGAAGTCGAGGATCTTCACCTGCCGCCTCTCGGCGAGCACCATGTTCGAGGGCTTGAGGTCCCGGTGCACCACCTGGTGGGCGTGGGCGAAGCCGACGGCGTCGCAGATCTGCCGCATGAGGGACAGCAGGTTGCGGGCGATGAACTCCGGTTCGGAGCGTAGCAGCTGCGAGGTGGTGGGCCCGGCCACGTATTCCATGGAGATGAAGTAGGAGCCGAAGCCGCGGTCGAAGTCGTAGATGTGCACGATGCCGGGGTGGGAGAGCGCCGCCGCGGCCCGTGCCTCCCGCTCGAAGCGGCGCAGCGCCTCGGCCGACAGCTGCCGGGGCTCCAGTACCTTGATCGCCACCGTGCGGCCCAACCGGGTGTCGCGGGCGCGGTAGACGACGCCCATGCCGCCCCGTCCGAGCTCCTGCTCGAGGACGTAGCGGTCCGCCGACTCGTCCACCGCAGGAGCCGGGCCGCTGCTGGCCTGGGCCAGGTGGGCGGCGGCGCGGCGGGCGTCCTCCGCCCTGCGCTCCTCGGCGAGGCGGGCGAGCCGCCCCGCCGCGTCGCGGAACGCGTAGTCGAAGTCCACCACCCGTTGCAGGGCGGCCTCGGCGCCGCGCAGATCGCCCCGAGTCTCGAGGAGCTCGGCGAGCTGGCAGTGGGCCGCGAGGAGCTCGCGGGTCACCGGGATGCCCGCCGTGGCACGCTGGATGGCGCCCACGGCGGCGGTGGTCTCGCCCTGGCCGTGGAGCCAGGCCGCGAGCTGCTGGAGGGGCTGGACGAGGGTGGGAAACGTGCCTCCGAAGGCCGACAGCAGATCCCACGCTGCCCGCAGGTCGCCGCGGCGGAAGAGCAGCATGAAGCCCTCCTCCACCCGGCCGATCCGGGCCAGGAGCCGGGCCTGGTCGGCGACGAGGCCCGCCCGGCCGAGGCACTCGAGAGCGCGGCCGTAGTCGCCGCTCCGCTCGAAGCACACGGCCGCCTGGTGGAGGTCGCCGGCACGCTCCCAGGCGACGCCGGCCTCGCCCCAGTCGCCCAGCTCGGTGTACAGCGCCGCCGCGTCGCGAGGGTCGCCGTGCTCCAGGGACAACGCCGCCGCCTCGCGGGGCAGGCCGGCCTGCCGGTAGCGCTCGATCGCCTCAGCGTACCGTCCGAGGCGGGCGAGCGTCTCCGCCGCCTTGCCCAGCAGGCCGGCGGCCTCGTACTCCTCGGCGGCGAGGTCCAACTGGCCCGACTCCGCGAGCTGCGCGGCGCGCAGCGTCGCCGCGCGGTCCTCACGACCGGCCAGGCGCAGCGCCTCGGCGGCGCGCAGGGTGTCGCCGGACCGCTCGAACATGCGGGCGGCGTCGAGGGGTTCGCCCACGGCCAGAAACAGGTCCCCGGCCTCCCGGTGGCGCCCGGTGGCGCGGGCCACCCGCGCCGCGAGGGGCAGCCTCCGGGCCTCCCGGGCGGCGCGCAGAGCGATGTCGGCGAAGGCCGGGGTGAGGCGCCCGCCCTGCATCGCCAGCTCCACGGCCGTGACCGCCCGGCGGGCGTCGCCGGCGCGCAGGAACGGCTCCACGGCCAGCTCGGGCGCCCCGCTCTCCACGGTGTGCTGCGCGAAGTGGAGGGCCGCCATGCGGGCCTGGGACTCGAGGCCCAGGCGGCTGTACAGCTGGGCGGCGGTGGCCAGCGCCGTGCCGCCCTCGCGCTCGAAGAGCTCCGCCGCGCGGCGGAGGTTGCCGCGGCTGCGGGCGAGCTCGGCGGCACGCCCCCAGGCGCGGGCCCGCAGGAAGGCGCGAAGAGCCCTGCGCTGGCGGCCGGCCTGGAGCCAGAACTCGCCCGCCGCGAGGTGGTCGCCCCGGCTCGCCGCACGGCGGGCGAGGGCGCCGGAGCTGCCCGCCCGCGGGGCGAAGAGCCCGGCGGCGGCGAGGAGGAGCAGGAGGACGACGAGGTGGCCGGAGACCATCACCGCCGTGGACCGGGGCCACAGCAGCAGCAACGGGAGTGTCTCCGACGGCGGGTTCACGTTGGCCAGGGGCAGGACCCACCAGAGGTCGAGCCACAGGAGCAACGCCCCCGCCGTGGACAGGGCCAGGGACCGTCCCCGCCGGGAGACGGCGAGCATCACTGGGACGGCGAGGACGACGGATGCGGCGTGCAACGGCACCGGATCATTCTACCCTTGGATTCCCCGCGGCACCGGCCGGATCCGGTCCGCCCCCCTGGGGGGGTTGAAACTTTATATCGTTTCGCTCATATTTTGTGATGGCGGCTGCTGCCGCCCGAGGATCAGGATGGCCGACTACTACGAGACCCTGGGGGTGTCCCGCGACGCCACCCCAGACGAGATCAAGAAGGCGTACCGCAAGCTGGCGCGCCGCTACCACCCCGACGTCAACCCGGGGAACGCCGATGCGGAGAAGCAGTTCCGTGAGATCCAGGAGGCCTACGCGGTGCTCTCGGACGTCGACAAACGGGCGCAGTACGACCAGTTCGGCTCGGTCAACGGGGGTGCTGACCAGGCGGCGTGGTGGTCCCACGCGCGCAGGGGGGCCGGACCCGCCGGGGGGGGCTTCGACTTCTCGGGCGGCGGCTTCGGGGGCTTCACGGACCTCGGCGACATGTTCTCGGAGATCTTCCGCGGCGTCCGCGGGCAGCATCCGGGCGAGCGTCCCGCGGCGCCGGTGGAGGCCGCGGTGGAGCTCGACTTCGCCGAGGCCGTGCGGGGCGCCACCGTCGTGGTCCCGGTGCGCAGTGAGGTCTCCTGCTCCCAGTGCGGCGGGAGCGGGCGGAGCGGCGGAGGTGTGTGCCCCCGCTGCCACGGCAGCGGTGTGCTGGTGCGCACCGACCGGCTGCGGGTCCGCATCCCGGCCGGGGTGGGCGACGGCGACCACGTGCGCGCCTCCCACCGCCAGGGCTCCCGGCAGGTCTCGGTGGCCGTCCACGTGCGTCCGCACCGCTTCTTCGAGCGCCGGGGCAACGACATCCACACGGTCGTGCCGGTGACCTTCGCCGAGGCGTACCTGGGTGCCGAGGTGGAGGTGGGCACCATCCACGGCCCGGTGCGCGTGAAGATCCCGGCGGGTACCCAGTCGGGGCAGCGCTTCAGGCTGCGGGGCAAGGGCGTCAGGAGCGTGCGCACGGGGGCCAACGGCGACCACTTCTACACCGTGCAGGTGACGGTGCCGCGCGTGGTCTCGCCGGCGGGGCAGGACGCCGCCCGCCGCGTCGCCGACCTCTACAGCGGCGACCCCCGCGCGGGGCTGCCCCGCTCCCTCGATTGAGGGCGCGACAAAGCAGAAGAGCGGCCGCGAGGCCGCTCTTCGTGGACTCTCCCGGAAACGCAGTTCTAGCGCGCCAGGCTCTCGACCAGGGGAATCGCCTGGTCCATGGTGAGGTCCGGCTTGACCTCGAGGGTGCGGACCGCCGTCCAGCCGCCCCGACCCGCCAGCGTGTACTCCAGGTGGCCGTCACGGACCTTGTAGAGCACCGGGTTGAGGTCGGGTCCGACCACGGCGCGGGCGCTGGCCATGCGGAAGTCCAGCGGCGACGGGTAGCTCTTGCGCACGCCGAAGACGGGCCGGTGCCGGCCGCGCTGGCCGATGACGGTGCCACCCTCGTCGGGGATCCGGTCGAGAACGAAGCGGATCTCAAGCATGTTCACGGTGCAGGAGCCGGCCGAGGCGTAGAAGGCCAGGGCGCGGGAGATGTCGGGCTGCGACGCGAACAGGGGGTGGTCCAGGACATCCGCGGGAGTGGGCGCATCGCACGCCAGCCCGACGGAGCCCAGACCCTCGAGGACCGTCCGGGTCAGCGGCGCGGGCTCCTCGTCGGTGGCGGTGAGACGGAGCACGGCGAGGCGCGCCTGCTGGCCCTCCCCCTGCCCCTGCCACCACAGCGCCGACAGGAAGCTGTCCCGCACCGTGACCGTGGACTCGGGGTCGGCGGGGTCGGCCTCCTGGGAGGCGGCCTGGGTCATCTCGATGACGGGGTTGCGGGGGTTGCCCTGGACATCGTCGGAGAGAACGTCGATGCGCTCCCAGGTGCCCTCGGACCACACCGCCAGCATGATGTCCGAGTACCCCTCCGACCAGTTGCGCTGCCACACCAAGGCCACCTTGCCGGAGACCTCGTCGGCGGCGACCTGGATCTCCGTGTCGCTGCTTCCGCCCACGCCCAGGGTGAAGGGAATGGTCTGCCGTACGATCTCCTCGCCGGCCTGCTCGCCGGTGAGCACGAGCCCGTCGGGGGAGGAGGCCCCCTTCCACAGGATGCCGTTGCGGGCCAGGTAGTACGGGCCCGCGGCCAGGACCGCGCTGGCGGCGAGGAAGACGGCGGCGGCGATGACGAAGCGTCGCATGGCGGGCCTCACACCTTCAGGTTGATGACTTCGCGGACGTTGAACGCCTGCATGAAGGACTTCATGCCGCGCAGGTCGGGGTAGTGGGCGGCCAGCCGGTCGAGGTAGGCGTCGGCCTCCTCGTCGCCGCCCGAGTCCATGGCGGCGTCGGCGAGCAGCATCAGCGTGTTGCGCTCGATGGCCGCGAGGCCGAACTCCCCGGCCAGGGTCAGGGCCTTCTCGCCGAAGGCGGCGGCCTCGTCGAGCCGCCCTTCCTGGAGCTCGCCGTAGCACAGGTCCTGGTACACCTCGGCGAGGAGGTGGCGGCTTCCGGCGGCCTCGATCGTCGCCGCCGCGTCCCGGCAAAGCTCGAGGCCTTCCCGGGCGGAGCCCACGCACATCAGACAGTAGCCGAGGTTGTCGCGGGTCATCGCGTTGGCCACGGGATCCAGCGACACGGCCTCCGCGTCCATGCGAAGGGCCTCCTGGAAGCGCTCCGTCGCCTCGGAGAAGTGAGAGTCTCTGAGAGCCAGGACGCCGTGCTGGTTGGCCGAAGCGGCGAGCGCCCGCGCATCGCCGGACGCGCTGGCCAGCGCGCTGGCTCTCCGGGCGTAGGCGAGGGCCCGGCCGATATTCTGCTCCATCTCGTAGGCCTGTGCCGTGTAGTAGGCGGCCATCCACGCCGTGAACGGATCGCTGGACCGCATCAGGACGTGCTTGAGCTCGCTGACGGCGCCGTCGAGGCGATCGAGCTCGACGAGGACGACACAGCGGTTACAGAACGCCCGGTCGGCGAGCTCGCGGTCGCCGTGCCGCCGCGCCTCGTCCTCGGCGGCCTCGAACAGCCGCAACGAGCGGTGCAGACGGCTCGCCGCGTACGCCCGCTGGCCGAGGGCGGTCAGGCGCAGGTACCGGTTGGAGGGGCTCATGGTGGTGTTGGCTCCCGGTCCGTTATTCGCGTCCCAGCTTGAAGTCCACGAAGTCGACGACCTCCTGCTGACTCTCCCGCGACAAAGAACGGAAAGATTGTAGCAGCTTTGCCTCGCGCGAAGTCAAGCCGCGCTGCTCCACCAGGTCGCCGAAGAACTCGCCGAGGGACAGCTCCAGCACTTGAAGGAGGCGAAAGAGGACGTCCAGGGAGACGCGGTACTCGCCCTTCTCCATCCGCGACAGGTCCGACTGCTGGATGCCAATCTGGCGTGCCAGCTCGGTTTGCGTGAGCCGGCGTTCCAGCCGGTACCGGCGGATGCGTTGTCCGACCGCCATAGTCGGACGCAGAGAGCGGTCCGTTCGCGCCATCGCCACCTTGTTGGCCCGGGCGAGTTGGTGTACCGTCACCGGGCTCGATGCACTTATGCTACGAGCGCATAATGGGGATGTCAAGGTCGAGTCATGTGAGAGGGATCCTTGCAGTGATCACGCCGTTGTGGCATTGGCGCCACCTCGTGGTGGCGTTCGCCCGGAGGGAGTTCCGGGCCCGCTACGCCGGGTCGGTCCTGGGCGCCGCGTGGGCGTTCCTCGAGCCCGCGGTGCAGTTCGGGCTCTACCTGCTGGTATTCTCCTACTTTCTTGGCATGAGACTTGAAGGACGCGGCAGCGTGGGTTCGTTCGGCTTCTACCTCGTGGGCGGCATGATCCCGTACCTGGCGATCCAGGAGTCGCTGGTGCGGGCGGCGGGCCTCGCCCGGGCCAACGCGCCGGTGGTGCGGCACGTCAGCGTGCCCCTCGAGGCGCTCCTGGCGGGCACCCTGCTCTCGGTGTTCGTCCGCCACGCCCTGGCGTTCGCCCTGGTCCTCGCCGTCGCCGCGGTCTCCGGTGCCCTGGTGCTCGCTCAGCTGCCCTGGCTGGCCGTGGGCGTGGTGGTGCTGGTGGTCGGCACCTACGGGCTCGCGCTGCTGCTGGTGCCGGCTGGTGCCTTCCTGCCTGACCTGGTGCAGGTGGTCACCACCGTCACCACCGTGCTGTTCTTCGTCACCCCCATCGTCTACCCGCCGTCGGCGCTGCCCGCGGCGGCGCGCCCCTGGGTCCTCGCCAATCCCCTCGTCGCCCTGCTCGACACTTTCCGCGCCGGCCTCGTGGGCCTGCCGGTGGACCCGCGCCGCGTGGCCGTCGCGGCGGGGACCGCCGTGCTGCTCACCGTGGCCGGGGCTGCCGTCTTCGGCCGGCGGGCCTCGGCGGCGAGGGACATCGTCTGACCTATGGACTTCAAGGACAGACAGACGACACCGTCTGTGGAGGCTGCAATGAACCGTTCGAAGATCCTGCTGTTCGCCCTCTCCTTCGCCGCCCTCGGCGCGGTGGCCGGAGCGCAACCCGCGGCCCCGCCGAAGGCGCCCGCCGCCGCCGCGCCGGCCCCTGCACCGCAGGCCACGCCGGCACCGGCCGGCGAGCCCATCGTCGTGGGTGACGACGAGACCCCGTGGCAGCACTTCCTCGAGCAGTACTACAAGGTCTACAAGGTGCCCAAGAAGATGGCGGTGCGGCAGTCCGACGGCACGGCGTGGCCGAGCGCCTACCTCAAGGCTCCGATGGAGATCGTCAAGGAGGACGAGGACTACCTCTACCTGCGGAACCTCCCCATCGAGGATCCGCGGTCCTCGAACCACAAGTCCTGGCTGGCTCACCAGTACCAGCAGATCCGCATCGAGCAGCGTCTCCAGAACCTCAAGGGCAAGATCGTCATCGACCCCACGGCTCCTTTCGCCCCGCTGCCCTACACCGACGTTCTCGAGCTCTCCGATGCCTCCAAGGGGCTCTCCGACCAGGGACAGTGGCAGACGGGGCTCGCCGTGGTCGACATCAACCACGACGGCCTGCTCGACCTCGTGGTGCCTCCCGCCCGCGGAGAGCACTCGACGCCCCACGTGGTGCTCCAGCAGAAGGACGGCTCCTGGAAGCAAATCGAGGTGCAGTGGCCGAAGGAGGTCCCCTGGGACTACGGTGACGTGGTGGCGGCGGACTTCGACGGTGACGGCGAGATCGACCTCGCCTTCGCAATCCACTTCAAGTCCTCGTGGGTGGTGTACGGCGTCAAGGGCTCGGGCGGCACGAAGTTCGACCGGCCTCAGGAGCTCCCCCGCATCAATGGGACCGTGACCTCCCGCGCCCTCGCCGTCGGCGATTTCAACCACGACGGTCGGCCCGACCTCGCGGTGCTGGGCGAGCTCGACATCGACATGTCCACGAACCTGCAGCTCGGCAACGGCCTGGTGACGGTGGTGCTGAACACTCCCGGCGGGTGGAAGCCCGTGGACCTGGGCGCCAAGCGCGTGTTCGGCGACCACCTCGCGGTGGCGGATTTCGACGGCGACGGCTGGCCCGACGTGCTGTGCTCCAAGAATACCAACGGGGACACGCCGTTCCTGTTCCTCAACCGGGCCGCCGGCACGCGCTGGGTGGGCGTCCCGCCCACGGGGATCCCCTGGATGCCGTACGTGTTCGGCGTCGGCGCCGTGCGCCGCGCGGGGAGACCGCCACTGGCCGCGCTGGCAGCCATGCAGAGCGTGCGGTGGGAGGGCTCCCTCCACCAGGTCAACACGCTGCTCCTGGCAGACCTCACCAAGGACGGCTCGCTCAAGCAGACCGTCGAGCTGCTGCGCAAGGACGGAGTGTACTTCTCGGCCCTGGGTGTTGGTGATCTGGACGGTGACGGCCGTGACGACGTCATCGTCGGCGACGAGCGTGGCAACCTGAGGATCTTCCTCGACTGGGGCGGCAGCTGGGTGGAGGAGAAATGCCCGGAGCTGCCGGCGCGCGAGGCGTGGATCAGCAACATCGTAGTCACCGACCTCGACGGCGACGGCCGCAACGAGATCCTGGTGGAGGCCACGACCGCCAAGGAGCCCGGCTACATCAGGGTCTACCGGGTCGCCAGGCGGACGGCGCCGCGGCTCCCTTGACACGGCGCCGGCCGCCGTCTAGGCTTCCGGCATGGCCAACGTATCGACGGGGCTTGACAGGGGGGTCTCCAGGTCCTAGGCTATGCTGTGGCACCATGGAAGTGCGCAATCGATTCGGGCGGCCCTGCCCCCGGGAGATGTCCAAGACTGATGCGGGGAGGTGATGGCATCGAGAGTGGAGTGAACGGACAGCACTA
This sequence comes from uncultured Acidobacteriota bacterium, assembly GCA_963751245.1. Taxonomy (GTDB): domain Bacteria; phylum Acidobacteriota; class Thermoanaerobaculia; order Thermoanaerobaculales; family Thermoanaerobaculaceae; genus CAVVTR01. Next base: position 82,092 of record CAVVTR010000012.1, read on the forward strand.
GCTCACGTTCTATCGACGCATCAGACAAGCAAAGAGGAGGAGAGCAGCATGAGAAAGTTTGCAATCGTGACAGTGGCCATCCTGGCGGTGGCGCTCGTCGGCGGGCAGTCGGCTTACGCCAACTACTGCGCGCGCGACGTGGTTCCGGCCGCCACCCTGCTGGTGCCGTACGCCTCGGTCGGTCTGACCAACATCGGCACGGGCTACGTGCCGGACGCCAACAAGCCGACCACCCTGTTCTCGATGACGAACGTGTCGGCGACGGCGCAGATCGTCCACGTGACGGTGTGGGACGCCCTGTCGGTGCCCCAGATCGACTTCGACGTCATCCTGTCGGGCTACGACACGTGGCAGATCAACTTCCGCGACCTGCTCGCGGGCAACTTCACGGCGTTCGACACGGCGAAGACCACGCTGTGGACCGCCCCGTTCAGCAGCACCCCGCTGCGTCCGTTCGAGTGGGGCCCCAACGGTCAGGACGCCCGTGACACGGGCTACTGGCCGGGACCGAACGTGGGCGCGACGCTTCCCGCCCCCGAGGACCGCACCGCGATCGGGAGCCTCTGCGGCACCAGCAGCCCGCCGTACGGTGACCTGAGCTCCCTGTCCAGCCTGATCGTCGCCAAGTTCACGGGCCCGCTCGAGGCCTACGCCCACGCCGGTTGCGGTGGCGTCGACGTCCGCGGCGACAAGACCTCCTGGCTGACCTCGCTGGGTGTGGACCCGGTGTTCTTCTACGTCACGGCCGACGTGGCGGTCCGCTGCTCGACCCTGTTCCCGAACGACCTGAACTACTTCGTCGGGCCCACGGCCGTCGCTTCCAGCGACAACGTACTGATCGGCGACATCATCTACTTCGACCCGGTCAACAACTACTCCGAGATGTTCAACGCCGTCTCCATCGAGGCCGGCAACGTCCTTGCCACCTCCGACAACCAGACCTTCTACGACAACGACGACACGCGCGAGCCCCTGGGCACGGCGTTCGGCTTCCGCTACGCCGACTACGCGCCGACGTTCTCCTCCACGGCCATCGTGTGGAAGAACAAGTCGGACTTCACGCCGGGTGGCGACGTCGACGACTGCGTCCGCTACCTCTACTACGCGTTCGACGACAACGAGCACTCCATGTCGCGCACGTCGACCACGGGCCCGTCGGGCACGCTGATCACCGACATCGACCCGAACCAGTTCCCCTTCGAGACGCAGAAGGTGACCATCAACAAGGCGCAGTTCGACGTCTTCCAGCTCGACGCCGGTGCCAACAAGGTTGGCTGGATGATGCTGGTCTTCCCGCCGTCCTACGGCGCGGGCAACCCCTACCAGAGCGAGACGGACATGGACGTTCAGGCCTGGGTTGGCATGACCTTCCAGTACAACATCGGCGGGAACAAGTTCTCCGCCGGCTCCGAGGCCGCTCTGCTCGGCAACTACCACTGCAACTCCACCGAGGTCATTCCTCAGCTCAACACCTACACGGGAATCTTCGAGTAGGCCGCTACAACAGCGCAGTCAGGGCGGGCGGGCTTCGGCCCGCCCGCTCTCTTTTTGCGCCGCCCTTCCCGCGCGGCTCGAGGGCGGGGTGCGGGGCCTCTCCTCCCCATGGCGTCTCCTCCGCCGCGAACTCGGGCCCGTCTCCAGCATGTGCGATACAGCCGTGACACTTCCATCTGGCGTCACGTTCTGGCAATATGCTGGCAGGACATCCCATTCACCCCGGCGGATTCGCCGCGAGAGGTTCCGGTCCCGGGCAGTAAATCCGCCCTGGGCCGAGAGGAGGAGGAGAGCAGCATGAGAAAGCTTGCAATCGTGACAGTGGCCATCCTGGCGGTGGCGCTCGTCGGGGGGCAGTCGGCCTACGCCAACTACTGCTCGCGCGACGTGGTTCCGGCCGCCACCCTGCTGGTGCCGTACGCGTCGGTCGGTCTGACCAACATCGGCACGGGCTACGTGCCGGACGCCAACAAGCCGACCACCCTGTTCTCGATGACGAACGTGTCGGCGACGGCGCAGATCGTCCACGTGACGGTGTGGGACGCCCTGTCGGTGCCCCAGATCGACTTCGACGTCATCCTGTCGGGCTACGACACGTGGCAGATCAACTTCCGCGACCTGCTCGCGGGCAACTTCACGGCGTTCGACACGGCGAAGACCACGCTGTGGACCGCCCCGTTCAGCAGCACCCCGCTGCGTCCGTTCGAGTGGGGCCCCAACGGTCAGGACGCCCGTGACACGGGCTACTGGCCGGGACCGAACGTGGGCGCGACGCTTCCCGCCCCCGAGGACCGCACCGCGATCGGGAGCCTCTGCGGCATCAGCAGCCCGCCGTACGGTGACCTGACCTCCCTGTCCGGCCTGATCGTCGCCAAGTTCACGGGCCCGCTCGAGGCCTACGCCCACGCCGGTTGCGGTGGCGTCGACGTCCGCGGCGACAAGAGCTCCTGGCTGACCTCGCTGGGTGTGGACCCGGTGTTCTTCTACGTGACGGCCGACGTGGCGACCCGCTGCTCGACGCAGTTCCCGGACAGCGAGACCTACTTCGCCCCCGGCGGCGTCGGTGGGTACGACAACGTGCTGATCGGCGACATCATCTACTTCGACCCGGTCAACAACTACTCCGAGATGTTCAACGCGGTCGCCATCGAGGCGATCGCGGGCGCCACCGGCTCCGATCGCGAGACCTTCTACGACCTCGGCGACGGCCGCGAGCCCCTGGCCACGGCGTTCGCGTTCCGTTACGCCGACTTCGCGCCGACGTTCTCCTCCACGGCCATCGTGTGGAAGAACAAGTCGGACTTCACGCCGGGTGGCGACGTCGACGACTGCGTCCGCTACCTCTACTACGCGTTCGACGACAACGAGCACTCCATGTCGCGCACGTCGACCACGGGCCCGTCGGGCACGCTGATCACCGACATCGACCCGAACCAGTTCCCCTTCGAGACGCAGAAGGTCGTCATCAACAAGGCGCAGTTCGACGTCTTCCAGCTCGACGCCGGTACCAACAAGGTCGGCTGGATGGCGTTGCTCTTCCCACCGTCCTACCCCCCGGGCAACCCGTACTACGACGCCGACCCGTTCAATTACACGGTGCAGGCGTGGGTGGGTATGACGTTCCAGTACAACATCGGCGGCAACAAGTTCTCGGCCGGTACCGAGGCCTTGTCCGACAACGCCCACTGCGCGCCCCGCTAGGGCACGAACGACGGCGGCGCCCCAAGGGGGATCTCCCCGGAGGGCGCCGCGACCGTGCAGTCCGGACGGGCGGGCTTCGGCCCGCCCGTTCCTCTGCGGGCGACGCCGCCCCCACGTGGTGACGCTCACCCCTTCCGAACGACGTTGCGCCGAACCGTCCGCCCGCCCCGGTGGAGTCGATCCACCCGTGGCGCTTCCCTTCCGGCCGATTCTCTGGCACCATGTCAGCAAGGTATCCAAACAAGCGCCGCGGACGCACCGCGCGACGTTCCGGCTCCGTGCCCCGGACGCCCCGGACCGGAAGGAGGAGGAGAGGAGCATGAGAAAGCTTGCAATCGTGACAGTGGCCATCCTGGCGGTGGCGCTCGTCGGCGGGCAGTCGGCCTACGCCAACTACTGCGCGCGCGACGTGGTTCCCGCCGCGACCCTGCTGGTGCCGTACGCGTCGGTCGGTCTGACCAACATCGGCACGGGCTACGTGCCGGACGCCAACAAGCCGACCACCCTGTTCTCGATGACGAACGTGTCGGCGACGGCGCAGATCGTCCACGTGACGGTGTGGAATGCCCTGTCGGTGCCCGAGATCGACTTCGACGTCATCCTGTCGGGCTACGACACGTGGCAGATCAACTTCCGCGACCTGCTCGCGGGCAACTTCACGGCGTTCGACACGGCGAAGACCACGCTGTGGACCGCCCCGTTCAGCAGCACCCCGCTGCGTCCGTTCGAGTGGGGCCCCAACGGTCAGGACGCCCGTGACACGGGCTACTGGCCGGGACCGAACGTGGGCGCGACGCTTCCCGCCCCCGAGGACCGCACCGCGATCGGGAGCCTCTGCGGCACCAGCAGCCCGCCGTACGGTGACCTGACCTCCCTGTCCGGCCTGATCGTCGCCAAGTTCACGGGCCCGCTCGAGGCCTACGCCCACGCCGGTTGCGGTGGCGTCGACGTCCGCGGCGACAAGAGCTCCTGGCTGACCTCGCTGGGTGTGGACCCGGTGTTCTTCTACGTGACGGCCGACGTGGCGACCCGCTGCTCGACGCAGTTCCCGGACAGCGAGACCTACTTCGCCCCCGGCGGCGTCGGTGGGTACGACAACGTGCTGATCGGCGACATCATCTACTTCGACCCGGTCAACAACTACTCCGAGATGTTCAACGCGGTCGCCATCGAGGCCACGCAGTTCGCGCTGCCGGGCGTGCTGCCGGGCGTTACGCAGCAGAGCCTCATCGCCTCCGGCGGCTACTACGACGGCGCCACCTTCTACGGCTTCGTCGACGGGCGCGAGCCCCTGGGCACGGCGTTCGGCTTCCGCTACGCCGACTTCGCGCCGACGTTCTCCTCCACGGCCATCGTGTGGAAGAACAAGTCGGACTTCACGCCGGGTGGCGACGTCGACGACTGCGTCCGCTACCTCTACTACGCGTTCGACGACAACGAGCACTCCATGTCGCGCACGTCGACCACGGGCCCGTCGGGCACGCTGATCACCGACATCGACCCGAACCAGTTCCCCTTCGAGACGCAGAAGGTGACCATCAACAAGGCGCAGTTCGACGTCTTCCAGCTCGACGCCGGTGCCAACAAGGTTGGCTGGATGATGCTGGTCTTCCCGCCGTCCTACGGCGCGGGCAACCCCTTCCTGGACGAGACGAACCTCTACGTCCAGGCCTGGGTGGGCATGACGTTCCAGTACAACATCGGTGGCAACAAGTTCTCCGCCGGCTCCGAGGCTGCTCTGCTCGGCAACTACCACTGCTGGGGCGACGCGATCCCGGAGCTCAACACCTACGCCGGCTACGAGAAGTAGTCCGTACGTTTCCGGTCCTTCCCGGAGGGCGGGCCTCGGCCCGCCCTCCGCGTTGCAGGTTCTGCGCTCGTCTCTGCGGCTGCCAGGCCCTCCGGCGGACCGGCTGGACTGTGACGGAAGCCACACATCTGCCTTGACATCCCCGCCCATTGAGCCTAACGTCACGGTCGAGGAGGAAATGTATGCCTCGACAGGGATTCCATGCCCGGGCGCTGGTGACGGTTGCTCTGGGGCTGGCGTTCGCGGGTGCCGTGGCGGCCCAGGACGTCCCGACGCTGATCCATCGCGAAACCAACCCCGTTCCCTACCAGGGTGAGGAGCGCGGGGCGCTGCCGTTCATGTTCGCCCAGGTCGCCGAGTTCGGCCGCACGCCCTACCTCTTCGTCGGGCGCGGGAACCGGTACGACATCTACAACTTGAGCAATCCCACGGCCCCCGCCGAGGTGGCGATGCTCACCGGCCGGGTCCCCCTCACCGAGAGCGCGGACTGGGACTTCCACATGCGGGCCCTGGCGGTCGTCGATGACGACCCGCACGTCTTCGCGCCGTACTACGACCTCGGCGGCGCCTCGCAGATCCTCAGCCCTTCCGCCGCGCCGACGGTGGGTACCACCGTCAACACGTACCCCACGACCGGCATGGTCTCCAAGGTGTACCAGTTCGCCTCCAACGCGGCGATGTTCAAGGACGCCGCCGAAAAGCGCTACGTCATCGGCGCCTTCCTCACCGGCTGGGACGCCCTGCCGCTCGGCGTGTACCAGTTCGCCGACAACGGCACCGTGACGCGCCTCAAGAACCTGTTTCCGGCGGGACTCGACGACACAGCCGCCAACGCTCAGCGGTTCATGACGTTCAAGGCGCCGGTCTCCGGCGTTCTCGGCGGCGGCTCGACCTGGCGTGCCCTGGTCCCGAGCACCAAGACCGCGGGCGGCTTCTGGCTCTTCGACCTTTCCAACGTGGATGCGCTCTCGCCCGTCACGATCGGCCCCCCGGCCGGCTACACCAGCCTCCTCGCCTACGCGTACGATCCCGTCAACTCGCTCCTCGCCGCCGCGTACTCCAACGGCGCACAGACCCTGGTCAAGGTCTTCGGCTTCGACGGTGGCCTTCACTCGGTCGCCAGCGGCGTGCTTCCCGGCGTTTCCTCGGACTCGCGGATGGGCCTCGGGATCCGCGGCGGCGTTGTGGCCGCTTCGGCGTCGGTGGGTTCGACGCTGCGCACGACCCTCCTCGCCACCGTGCCGACGTCCACCACCTCCACGTTGATCTGGCAGCGGTTCGCTGAGCTCGACACCACGCTTCCGCCTTCGTTCGGCGACTACAACATCTTCTGGGACCAGACCTGCGTCTTCCCCGCGGGCACGGACGTGGTCCTCTACCGGGCCGGCGTCGACGCCTCGGAGTTCTGGAAGATCCCCCGCAGCCTCATCGACCCGTCGCCCCACGCCGACTTCACCGTCACCGACACTACCTCTTCCGGCGCCACATGCGGGACGGGCGCGGCGGACTTCGCCGCCAACGGCTTCCCCGGCGACTCGTTCGTCATCCACAACACCTCTTCGGGGACCGTGGCCAGCGCGACCTACCAGATCGACTACGTGCCGGACCCGCTGAACCCGGCGACCGTCGTCAACGTCGTGGCCGAGACCACCCTGCCGCTGGAGCCCACCGGGACCGAGCCGGGAATCACCTGGTCCACCCGGGCCGCGGCCAGCAACGCGCTGTTCGCGCCCGGCGAGTACAGGATCACCGTGAAGGCATCGGACAGCGCCAACATCCTGTCCGACACGACCTCCAAATCGGTGTGGCTGTGCGACGAGAGCGTTGCGCTCACCGCCAACCCCGTCGATCCCGCCGTCCTGGTCGGCGAGAAGGTCACGTTCACCGCAGCGGCCACGGGTTCGCCGAGCGGCGACGGCATGCCAAAGCTCACCGTCAAGGAGCCGGACGGGAGCCTCTCCGGTACGACCTCGGGGACCACCCTCGACCTCACACCCACTCAGTGCGGCACCTACACCGTGGGCGTGGTCGCCACCTACGCGCACGCCGGTACCGACTCGGGGTGCTCCGCCTCGGTGCCCGGCTACGCCGACGACCCCGCCCTCTACCAGGCGTGCGACGTCCTCACCGTCTCCGCGAGCCTGGCGCACCCTGCCGTCACCGTCACGCAGGACGCCAGCACGCTGGGGACCGCGCCCGCCCTCGCCGAGGTCTCGCCCCTCACCGCGCGGGCCACCACCCTGGCGTGGAGCGGCTCGACCGCCTCCGGGTACACGGCGGCGTTCCAGTGGAAGATCGACGGTGCGGACGCGTGTCAGAGCGCCTACGCGCCGGCGACCTGCGACGACACCCTGGGCACCTTTACCATCCCCGCCGGCACGCTGGTGCCGGGCACCGACGTGAGCGTCGGCCTCGCCGTGACGCTGACCCCCGATCCCACCGCGCCCTGCGCCAATCCGCAAGCCGTCGCGCTGACTCTCCACCCGGTCACCGTGTCGGCGGACCTGGGCGTCTCGCCGGCGGCCGCCGACATCGGGGGGCAGATCACCTTCACCGCGAGCAACGTCCAGGGCTCGTTCACGAGCCTGCGCGTGGCGTTCGGCACCGGTGCGCAGACCTGCACGGGCCAGGCGGGCGCCCTCTTCCCGGACGTGGCCAGCGGTACCGCCGTGACCGCCACCTTCGCCACGCCGGGCACCTTCCAGGCGACCCTCTACGGCACCACCGGCGGGCTCGAGCTGCCCCTGAGCACCGACACCTACACCGTCAACGCCGCGGGGCAGTGCGCGCTGCCGGTGGCCATCGGCGTGTCGCCCACCACGGTGAGCTCGGGCTCGTCAGCGACGCTGACGTTCAATCCGCCCATCACGGGCTTCCCCGCGGACACCGTGACCATCGCCTGGGGCGACGGGCAGACCAGCGCCTACTCCGGAGCTGTCTGGACGCTCGCGCCGACGCTCTCGAGCTACTCGCACGCGTACACCAACACGGGAAGCAGCGCCGTCACGCGGACCATCACGGTCACCGGCACCGTGGGCGGGGTGCCCCTGGCGCCGACGCCGACGTCCCTCGCGGTCACCGTGAACCCGGGCACCGCGCCGCCGCCCTCCTCGGGCAACCTGACGATGTACGTCTCGCCGTCCTCGCCCACCGCGGGCTCGCCGGCGACGTTTTCGTTCTCGCCGGCCGTGTCCGCCAGCGGCGACTCCCTGACCTTCAACTTCGGCGACGGGCAGTCGCAGGTCGTGACGCCCACCTGCGGCGGCAGCGACATCTTCGGCGGCCCGACCACCTGCACGCCGACCAGCCAGGTGGTCCACACCTACGCCACCAGCGGCACCAAGTCGGTGACCGTGAACGGGACCATTTCCTCGACGACCTACACGGCGAGCCGGACCGTGACCGTGGCGAGCGGCTGCACCGCCGCGACCGCGCCCAGTGCGGCGTTCTCCGCGCCGGGCGAGGTCCAGGTGGGCCAGACGGTCGCGTTCACCGACGGCTCCGCCGGCGGGCCCACCTCGTGGTCGTGGACGTTCGGCGACGGCATCGGCGGAATCCTCGGCGGCGGCAGCTCGAACCTTCAGAACCCCACCTACGCCTACGCCGCGGCGGGCCAGTTCACGGTGACCCTCACCGTGTCGAACTGCAAGGGCTCCTCCTCCACCACCCGGTCGGTCACGGTGAAGCCCGCGTGCAGCGAGGCCGCCGCCCCGACGGCGGCGTTCGACTGGTCGCCCAAGGGAACCATCGACTTCCACGGCGTGCAGCAACAGCAGCCGTTCGTCGGCCAGCAGGTCACCCTCGTCGACCAGTCCACCAACAACCCTACCTCCTGGCACTGGTACGACTTCCAGGTGGTGCCCGGGGCGAGCTTCACCACCGCGAACCCCACCTTCACCTGGGACTCCCCCGGTGACAAGAACGTGCGGCTTCAGGCCACCAACTGCAAGGGGACCTCGGCGGAGCTCGTCCGGAAGGTCACCATCTACTCCGACGTGCGCCCGGTCCTCGCCGACTTCACCTGGCAGGCCGGCGGCGGCAGCGGGGCCGTGACGACGGGCTCGGTGGTGACGTTTACCGCCGCCTCGGGCTTCGACTACGGCAGCCCCACCGAGTTCGTGTGGGCCTTCGGCGACGGCGAGAGCAGCGCCGGGACCACGGTGACCCACACCTACACCTGCCGCGGCACCTTCGCCGTGACGCTGGTGGCGCACCGCGGCTCCTTCACCTCGGAGCCCGTGTCGAAGGACATCGAGGTGGACGGCGACGCCTGCGGCCCCGAGGCGCTCATCGCCTCGGGCGCGGCGAAGACCGCGGGCCTCAACGGCACCTCGTGGCGGACCACCATGTGGGTGTTCAACCCGGCGAGCGAGGCCACCATGGTGTGGCTCGGCATCCTGCCCGCCGACACTGCCACTGCGAACCCGCCGGAGGTCGGCCCGTTCACCCTGGCGCCCGGCGCCACCCAGATCATCGACGACGTGGTCGGCCTCTTCAGCGCCCTGCCGGGCCTCACCACCGACCTCAGCAAGGCGGCGATCAAGGTGCGCTACGCCAACACCAGCGACACGCCGCCGGTGGTCATGTCGCGGACCTTCACCGACGCGGTGGGCGGCGGCACCTACGGGCAGTACATCCCCGGCGTGCCGGTGGTGCCGAACTCCACGCCGACGCCGCTTTGGCTCACCGGCCTGCACGACGACGGCACGGGCGCCACGGGGTTCCGCACCAACCTCGGCATCACCAACCTGCACGCCGAGTCCCCCGGGACCATCACCCTCTCCCTGGTCAAGCCCAGCGGGGAGACGGTGGCCACCAAGAGCTTCGGCCTCGGCCCCTACCAGTACTTCCAGAAGTCGGTGGGGAGCGTGTTCGGCGCCGACTACGCCGCCATTGGCGGGCTGTCGGTGCGGGTGGACCTCCCGGCCCGCGCGGACGTGCAGGCGTACGCCTCCGAGGTGGACAACCAGACCGGAGACCCGGTGCTGCTGACGGCGACCACGCCGCCGACGACGCCGGTGCTGCTGCCGGCTGTTGCTCACAACCCCGGCGAGCTCGGCACCGTGTGGCGCTCCGACGCCGAGGTCACCAACGTCGACACCGTGCAGCACGTCTGGCAGCTGACCCTGTACCCCTCGGGCGGCACGACCGGGGCGTCGCGCACCGTGACGCTCGGCGCCGGGCAGACCGCCGACCTCAGCGACCTCATCGGTTGGCTGTACGGCGGCGAGGCCCCCGACATCAGCGGCCTCGTCCGGGTGGAGTCGGTCGACGGCTCCGGCGTCATGCCCATCGTCCGCGCGCGCACCTACAACCTCACGCCCAGCGGCGAGTTCGGCCAGAACATCCCGGCCCTCGCCCAGGGCGGCGGCGCCTCCTCGTCGGGCACCAACCGCCACCTCCTGCTCACCGGCATGTCCAGCGAGGACGTGGCCCGCACCAACCTGGGCTTCGTCAACCTGGGCGCGACCACGGTGAACTTCGCCGTCACCTTCTACGGTCGCGACGGCCACGTGCTCAACCCGGACGGCCGGCCCTACACGGTGGCCGTGCCCCCCAACGGCTGGGCGCAGCAGAAGCTGGAGACCCGCTTCGCGGGCTTCTTCCAGTCGCAGCTGGGTGCCAACCTGGAGGGCATCTCGGCCTCCATCGACGTGACCACCGGCACCGGCTTCGCCTACGCCTCGGTGGTGGACAACGTCACCGGCGACCCGATCTTCGTGCCGGCCCAGCCGGCGCCCTGACCCGGTCCACCGTTCGTGACCTCCATGCGGCCCGCCCTCCGGCGGGCCGCTTCTTCGCGGGGACCCGTCGCCGGCGTCGATTGTGCTAGCCTCGGCCCGTGGAGGCGCGAACGGCGACCCCCGGCTCGCGCCCGGCCCCGGCCGTCTCGGTGGCCGGGGTGTCGAAGCGGTACCCCCTGTTCGGGCGGCGGCGCGACCGTGCGCTCGCCCTTTTGGGCCGCACCGGCTCGCTGGCGTTCAAGACCGCGCTCGAGGACGTCAGCCTGGAGGTCGCCCGCGGCGAGGCGGTGGGGATCATCGGCGAGAACGGCTCCGGCAAGAGCACCCTGCTACGCCTGGTCGCCGGGATCTCCGAGCCCGACGCCGGCACCATCGTCACCGCTCAGCCGGTGGCGGCGATCCTCGAGCTCGGCCTCGGCTTCCACCCCGAGTTCACCGGGCGGGAGAACGCGCTGCTGTACGGCGCGCTCATCGGCGTGCCGCAGCAGGTGATGCGCCACCGGCTCGAGGCGATCCTGGAGTTCGCCGAGCTCGGCCCCTTCATCGACCAGCCGCTGCGCACCTACTCGTCGGGCATGTCCGCGCGGCTCGCCTTTGCCGTCGCCACCAACGTGGACCCCTGCGTCCTGGTGGTGGACGAGGCGTTGGCGGTGGGCGACGGCGCCTTCCAGAAGAAGTGCGTCGATCGCATGGTGCGCTTCAAGGAGGAGGGGAAGGCGGTGCTGTTCTGCTCCCACGCCATGTACCTCGTCGCCGGGTTCTGCGAGCGCGCGGTCTGGCTGCGCGACGGCGCGGTGGCGGCGGCGGGGCCGGTGGGGGAGGTCATCCACGCCTACGAGGACCACCTGCGACACAGGGGAAAGCGCCGCCCCGGCGACGAGGCCGACGCGGCGGCCGGGGGGGGGCGTCCCGCCGTGCTCGCCGGTGTTGAGGTGGCGCCCTCCGGCCGGGCCGTGAGCCCCGGGGAGCCGCTGGAGGTGCGGGTGGGGGTGCGCCGGCACGAGCCCGGCGTCCCCCTCAACCTGGCCGTGGCGTTCGAGGACGAGAACGGCGTCTGCGTCGCCGCCTTCGCCACGCAGTGGGAGGACGGGCGCGAGCCGATGTCGGGCCGGGGCGACGAGACGGTGGTCCTGCGCGTGCCGAGCTGTCCCTTCGCCCGGGGTCGGATGGATGTCACCGCGTACCTCACCGATGGCACCGGGCTGCAGATCCTCGACCAGGTCCTGGCACCCGGCGCGGTGGTGATGGCCGCGGCGCGGTGGGCGCCGGGGCTCGTCGAGGTGGAGCACCACTGGGAGGTCCCGTCATGGAAGTGAACGCGGCGGATGTGGCCTACCGGGAACTGGCTCCGGAGGACGAGCCGGCGGTCAACGACGGCTTCAACAGGGTCTTCGGCGCCCGGCGCTCGCTGGAGGAGTGGCGCTGGAAGTACCAGGGGGAGCCTGAGGGGCGCTGGATGATGGTCGCGGGCGACCCCTCGGGGACGCTCCTCGCCGTCTACGGGGCCGTACCGGTGCGCTTCAGCGTCGACGGCGTGTCGGTGCGGGCGGGGCAGATCGTCGACGTCTACTCGCTGCCCGAGGCCCGGCGCACGAAGATCTTCACGACGTGCTACGAGACGTTCATCCGGCGCTGGGGGAACCCCGACGACCTGCCGCTGATGTTCGGGTTCCCCGGTGGCATCCACTACGAGATGGGGCTCAAGCAGCTCCTCTACGTGCTCCTGGGGCCGGTCCCGTACTGGCGCCGGGAGACGCCCCGGGCCGTGCTGCCCCGGCCTTTCGGCGGGCGTGTCGCCGAGGGGTTCGACGAGGCGGCCGCCGGCGGGTTGTGGGACCGCGCCGCGGACCGCTACCCCGTCGCGGCGGTCCGCGATCCGGCCTGGCTGCGGCGCCGCTACACGGGCCGTCCCGGCGTGGAGTACCTGCACCTGACCGTGCACCGCGGCGGGCTGCCCCGGGCCTGGGGGGTCGCCCGTGCCATGCCGCCGGCGCTGCGGTGGGCGGACCTGGTGTGGGACGGGGAGGACGACGCCGATCTCCTCGCGCTGGACCGGGCGATGGCGCGGACCGCCCGCCGGCGCGCCTGCACCCGCGAGGAGCTGTGGTTGGGTGGGGACGAGGCGGCGGAGCGCGCCCTGCGGCGGCGGGGCTGGACCCGGCACGCCCACCCCGAGGACCTCCACATGGTGATGCGCACCTTCCACCCGCGGGTGGACCCCGAGCAGCTCCGGACCCGCCTCTACCTGACCATGGGCGATTCCGACCTGGTGTGACCCGTGGACGCCGGCGCCGCCCTCTGGGTCCTCGTCCCCCTCGCCGGGATCCACCTGCTGGTCCGGCGGCGCCGGGAGCTGCGCCGGCTGCAGCTCGCCGTCGACCTCATGCTCGTGCTCCTCCCCGGACGCCTGCTCATCCCGGGAAACCAGCTCGTGCCCCCGGTGGAGAGGCTCGCCCTGGGATACCCGGAGCCGGCGGCCGCCTCGAACCTGGAGCAGGTCGACCTGCCGCTCCAGTTCGCGCCGTGGTGGGCCGAGTGCCGCCGTCTGCTGGGTGGGGGGGAGCCTCCCTGGATCAGCGACCGCATCGGCGGCGGCGTGCCGCTTCTCGCCAACACCCAGACGGGCCTGCCGTTCCCGCTCCAGGCGCCGGTGTGGGCCCTGGGTCCGGACCGTGCCACCGGTGTCATGGTCGTGCTCAAGCTGGAGCTGGCTGCGCTGGGGACGTTCCTGTTCTTCCGGGCGCTGCGCCTCCGCCCTCTGGCCGCGGGGCTCGCCGCCCTCCTGTACCCCTTCGGCCTCTACTCCCTGAGCTGGGTGGACCGCCCCCTGGGGTGGGCCCACGCCGCCCTGCCGTGGGCGTGGCTCGCGGTATGGTGGGCGCTGCGCCGTCGCCGTCGCGCCGTGGCGGCGCTGGCCGTCCTGCTGGGGGCGCTGGTCGGCTGGGGGGTGAACAGCGAGGTGGGGGCCGTCGCGGTGATCGGCACGGTGCTGTTTGCCCTCACCGTCGTGCGTCCCCGTCTCCGGCGCCTGCTCCCGGTCGGCGCGGGGCTCCTCCTCGCCGCGGGGGTGGCCGCCGTCGGAGCCCTCCCCGGCCTCGCCTACATCGCCGGCTCCGCCAAGCACGCCGCCATGGCCGCGGGGCCCCTCTACCCGGCGCCGGGGGTGACCTGGCCGGCGCGGCTCGGCGTCCTGGCCGGGATCCTGGCGCCGTGGCGCAGCGGCCACCCGGCCCTGGGTACCCTCACTCTTCCGTTCGCCGCCGCGGCGGTGTCGTGGAGCGTGGGGAGCGCGGCGGTGGTGCTCCTGGTCCTCGGCGGTTGGCGGGCCCGCGGGCACCGGCTGGCGCTGCCCCTGGTCACGGTGGGCGCCATCGCCGCGGTGTTCGTCCTCCAGCTGCCGCCCGCGGCAGGCCTCCTCGCCCGGCTGCCGCTCATCGGCTCCATGACCTGGGCGCGGTTCGGCTTCCTCCTGGTCTGGGCGCTGGCCGGGTGGGCCGCCCTGGCGCTCCACGCCGCCCCCGACCGGCTGCGGCCCGCGGCGGTGGTGGCGGCCTCGGTGGCCGTGGAGGCGCTCGTGCTGGCCGCCCGCATGTCGGGGCCGGCGGCGGTGCCGCCCGCGGCGCTGTGGCGGGAGGGGCTGCTCGTCCCCGTGATCCTCGGGGTCGCGGTGCTGCTGGCGGGCCGCCGCCGGTGGCGGGCCGCCGCCGTGACCGTGGCCGGCTTCGAGCTGGTGGTGCTGGGTTGGGCGGTGCTGCCGCACTCGCGCCCGGTTGACCGCGGCGACCCGCCGCCCCTGGTGGCCAGGCTGCAGAGCCTCGCGGCCGGGCAGGGGGGAAGGATGCTGGGGCTCGCGGGCGCCTTCCCCGCCAACCTGCCCGCCCTCTACGGCCTCGAGGACCTGCGCTCCAACGACCCCCTGCGGCCCGTCGCCCTGGCCCGCCTCCACGCGGCGCTGGGCGCGGGCGGCATGGACCTCGCCGGTCCCGTCACGACGCCCTGGGCCGGGCTGGCCGGGGCGTGGGGCGTGCGCTGGCTCGTCACCCCTCCCTCGGGGCTCGAGGGATCCGCCGCGGCAGGGTGGCGCGAGGTGTACCGGGGCCCGCGGGGGCGCCTCTACGAGGATGGCCGTGCCCTCGAGCCGGCGCGGCTGGCCGGGACCGTGGTCGACCCGCCCGGGGAGGCGGCCACGGGCGGCTGGGAGAGCGTGGACTTCGCCACCACCGCGGTGGCCCGGGGGGTGAGCGGGGTGGCCGGGGAGGGGTCGCTGCGCGTGGAGGAGCGGCTGCCGTGGCGCTGGCGCGCCCGCGTCGACGCCCGGGGCACCGTCCTCGCCGTGCTGCACGTGCCCCGGGCGCCGGGGTGGCGTGTCTGGCTGGACGGCCGCCCGGCGCCGATCGTCACCGTGGACCTCGCGGCCATGGCCGTGGTGGTTCCGGAGGGCGGACACGAGGTACGCTGGTCGTACGCGCCGCCGGGGATCGTGCCGGGGGCCGCGCTCTCGCTGCTCGCGCTCGCGGCCTGTGCCGTGGTGGCGGCGCGTCGCGAAAGGAGGGCCGGATGAAGCGGCGACTGGTCCTGGAGAGCGAGCTGGTGCCCTACGCTCCGGGGTTCCCCCCGGGGAACCGCTGGCTCTTCCTGTTTCCCCACGCCGATGACGAGGTCTTCGGCGCCGGCGCCACGCTCGCCCTGGCGGCCCGCCGGGGCATCGCCGTCCAGCTCGTCGTGGTCACCGACGGCGCGGCGCAGGGAGAGGCTGCGCAACGCCGGGACGAGGCCCGCGCCGCGTCCGCCGCCCTCGGTCTCTCCGAGCCGCGGTTCCTCGCCTTCGCGGACCGCTCGCTGGCGCCCGGCGACCGCCGCCTCATCGGGGCCATCACGGACCTCACTGCGGAGCTCGAACCCGAAGCGGTGTTCGTCACCTCGCCCGTCGAGCTCCATCCGGACCACCGCGCCCTGGCCCTGGCGGCGCAGCGCGCCATGCGCAGGCGGACGCTGGGCGGCCTCCGCCGGGTCGCCCCGCGGTGGCTGGTCGCCTACGAGGTGGCGACGGCCATGGCCCCCAACATCCTCGTGGACGCGGACCCCGCCTGGGACGTCAAGCAGCGGGCCGGCGCCTGCTACGCGAGCCAGAACGCCTACCGCCCCTACGGTCGGACCATGGACGCCCTCGCCACCCTCCGTTCCCTCACGCTGGACGGCGTGGAGCGCGCGGAGGCGTTCTTCTCGCTCCCCGCCGCGAATGTGGCCAGGCTCTCCGCCAGGCGGTGGGCCTCGCTGTGCGGCTCGCCCCTGGGCGTGAGGACGCGCCGGGGGTGAAGGTGCGCGCCACGGTGTCCTCCCCCGGGGGCACGACGGCGCGGCTCCGACTGTGGGGTAACCTCCGGAAGCGGCACAGCTTTTGCAATTTGTTGCCGTGGAGGTGTCCTGCGATGCGCTCGCGAACGCTGGTGATCGTGACGGCGGCCTGGCTCGTGGTGGCGCTGGGTGCCACCGCCGAGGCCCGGCACCGCCCGCGGGGCTGGTTCGGGATGTCGCTGTCCCTGGGCCCGCTGTGGCTGAGTGGCGCGGGTCCCCTGGCGCCGGAGGCGGTGCCGCCCTCCGGTGTGAGGCCCGACCTCGCGGTGGTGGACACGGACGTCTCTCCCGAGGCCGCCCTGGTGGTGCTCGACGGACGGGTCATCGGCACGGCGGACGACTTCGACGGCTACCCCGGCTATTTGTACCTCGAGCCCGGCCACTACACGCTGGAGTTCCAGCTCGGGGGCTACCGGAGCCAGGTGCTCCAGCTCGACGCCGCGGCCGGGCGGACCTACCCGCTGGACCTGGATCTGGAGCGCGTCCCCGGAGAGGCGGTGCAGCCGTGGTGGGACCGGCCCGACGGGCTCCCGGTGGGGCGCGTGTTCGCGCCCGCGAGGCCCACGTCCCCTGAAGCGCCGGCCCCGGGATCCCCGGAGAGGGGGCCGGACCCCTCGCTCCGGCCGGAGCTGAGCCGGCCGGGAGGCCCTACGCACCGCGAGGGGGCGCCGGTGCCCAGCGGCGCGGCGCTGCAGCTGGAGGTGACCCCCGCCGGGGCCTCGGTGTACCTGGACGGGACCTTCGTCGGGACCGGATCCGAGCTCGCGTCTCTGCAGCGGGGCCTGTCGGTGGCCCCGGGGCGCCACCGCCTGGAGGCGATGGCTCCGGGCTACCGGAACCGCGTCGTGGACGTCGACGTGGCCGCCGGCGGCGAGCGGCAGGTGATCGTGGAGCTCGAGCGGGAGGCTGGACAAACCGGCCCCGGGGATGTAGATTAATCGTAGCGGTAATAGGTAAGGAGGCGGCGGTCAAGCTACCACTCTTGCAAGCCTATCTTTGGGTGCCTACCAAGAATTCCTTTCGGAACGTTGCCTACCATGAAGGCCAACCAAACATGACTTGAGCGCCCGTCCTCCTGTTTCAACCCCAGCCGCCGGCGAGATGATCGCCGGCGGCTTCTTCTTTGTCGAAGCCGATCGCGCGGGTCAGGGGCGGGAGGCCGCGAGGACGAACGGGGCCAGCGCCCCGGTGACGGCGGCCTCCACGTCCAGGTTCAGCGCCGCCCGGCGGCGCTCGGCGGAAAGCACCGCCGCGGCGGCCGCGAGGAGCGCCTCCCGGAGCCCGGCGTCACCGTCCCCGGCGAGGCGCACCAGCGCTCCGGCGAGCAGCGACGCCCCGGCGGGGGTGGTGCGGACCAGGGACGCGAGGCGCACGAGGGCGAGACCGTCGCCCTCGAGGAGCGCCGCGCGGGCGAGCTCGTGGAGGCGGCCGGCGGTGGCGGCGAACGTACCGGCGTCTCCCTGGGAGGACAGCAGGGCGGCGTCGCCCCCGGCCAGGGTGAGAAGCTCCCCGGCCTGTCCGTCGGGGACCTGGAGCCGGCGGGCGAGGGAGGCGAGGAGCTCCTCCCCGGTGGGACGCGGCACGCGCAGCACCACGGAGCGGGAAAGGATGGTGGGCAGCACGCGGTGGTGGTTGGCGGCGAGCAGGAGGACGACCACGTGCTCCTCCGGCTCCTCGAGGGTCTTGAGCAGGGCCGACGCGCTGTGTGCGTTCAGGGGCGGGGTCTGGCAGTCGGCCACCACGAATACCCGGCGGGCGCCCTCGTAGGGGTGGCGGGCCATCCCGCCCGTGGCGGCTTCGACCTGGGCGACCCGGATCTCGTTCCTCCCCGTCTCCACGTCGAGGACCTCCAGGTCGGGGTGGACACCGCGGCGGACGCGCTCGCAGGAGGAGCAGCCGCAGCCGGGCTGGCCGGAGCGGCAGATGAGCGCGGCCGCGAGCTCGACGGCCACCGCCTCGCGCCCCAGGCCGGGGGCGCCCAGCAGCATCAGCGTCGTCGAGAGGCGCTCCTGCTCGAGGAGCGCGGCGCACCGGGCGAGGGCGCGCTGCACGCCCGCCCACGAGGCCGCGCGCAGCGACTCCGGATCCCAGGGCAGGCCGTCGCTCACGGGAGCACGCCCTCCAGGGCGGCGAGGACGCGCCGGAAGACCTCTTCCGGCGTACCGGAGCCGTCCACCAGGCGGACCCGCTCCGGCTCGCGCGCCGCCAGACGGCGGAAGCCTCGCTGCACGGCGGCGTGGAACTCGAGAGCCTCGTCCTCGAAGCGCCGGTTGTCGACGGTGGTGGAGGTCCGCGTCCTCGCCCGCGCCAGCGCCTCGTCCACGGGGAGGTCGAGGACCACCGTGCGGTCCGGCCGGAGCCCTCCGCAGGCCAGGGCGTTGAGCTCCTGGACCGCATCCCAGCCCACCCCCCGAGCCTCCCCCTGGTAGGCCAGGGACGAGTCGGAGAAGCGGTCCGAGAGCACGTAGGCGCCCGCCTCCAGGGCGGGGAGGATGACGTCACGAACGAGCTGGCTGCGGGCTGCCTCGAGGATGAAGAGCTCGGCGTGAGGCGTGGGCCGGTGCGCCGGGTCCAGGAGAAGGGCGCGGAGGCTCTCGCCCAGGGGCGTGCCGCCGGGCTCCCGCGTCGTCAGCACGGCGGCGCCCGCGGCCTCGAGGCGGTGCGCGACGAGCCCGAGCTGGGTGCTCTTTCCGCACCCCTCGATGCCCTCGAACGTGAGCAGGCGTCCCCGGGTCACGCCCGCATTCTACCCGGTCGGGAGCGGGGTTTCCGGCGAGGGCCGGCGAACTCGTGAGATCGGCGCACGTAGTACAGTTGTGACGGCGATGAAACGCACGCGCTCCTCGGGGCTGTTCTCGGTGCTCGCCTTCGGAGTGGCGGCCTTCGTGGTGGCGTGCGTGTCCATCCTGGACATGTTCATCCCGCGTCCCTACGACGGTGTCGTGCTGGATCCCGACCGCGCCGACCTCATCGTGCGCTCGGTCGTGGCGGGCTCCGGAGCGGCGGAGGCGGGCATCCTGCCCGGCGACCACATCTCCGGGGTCGGCCGTGTCATCGTGCGCAACCCCTCCGACGTGGAGCGCGTCCTGCAGAGCAGCCGCATCGGAGAGCGCGTCCCGTACCTGATCGAGCGCGGGGGCCGCCTGTTCGAGCGGGAGGTGCTGCTGGGCAGGCGCCGCCTCGGCGGCGGGCTCTATCTCTACGCATGCTTCCTCGGGCTGTTCTTCTTCGTCATCGGGCTCTATGTGCTGCTCCACCGCCCCGACGACGCCCGCCAGGGGGCGCCGGGCGCCGTGTTCTTCGTGCTGTGCACGCTGTTCATGCTCTTCCTGGTGTGCCGCCTGCGGCCCGCTTCCTACTCCTGGGTGGACGGCGTGGTCCTGACCACGGGCACGCTGTCCCTGCTCGCGCTGCCCGCCGCGTTCCTCCACTTCTTCCTGGTCTTTCCCCGGCGCTTCACGGTGCGCCTCGCGCCGGAGGGGGGCGGGGGGGAGGCGGGCGACCACCCGCTCCTGCGGCGGGTCGAGCGGTTCATCAACACGTCGCCCCACCTGTTCACCTCCCTCTACCTCATGCCGCCGCTGCTCTACGCCGCGACCCTCGGGGTCGGCTCGGCGTTCTCCCTCAAGATGCGCCTGGTCTCCGGCGCCCCTCTGGCGAGCTGGGTGCTCATGGGCGACTACATGGTGCTGGGGATCCTCGCCCTCCTGGCCTCGATGCTGCGTTCCCAGGAGGGGCGTGAGCGCCGCCAGATCGCCACGGTGTTCGTCGGCACGGTGGGGGGCATCACCCCCTTCCTGATCCTCGGCGTGGCACTGCCCTCCCTGTTCCGCACCGACCGCTTCGTGCTGCTGGGCGTGGTCCCGCTGATCCTGGTCCCCCTCACCTTCGCCTACGCCATCGTGCGCTTCCAGTTCTTCGACATCCGCGTCATCGTGCGGCGCTCGCTGCTCTACACCCTGACCACCGCGGTGGTCGCCGGCACCTACGCTGTGGGGATCGCCGGCTTCAACCTCGTGCTCCGCGACGCCTCTCTGGGACGGTCCCCGTACTATCCGCTGCTCCTCGCCCTGGCCATCGTGGCGCTCTTCGACCCCCTTCGCCGGAGGCTCCAGGAGCCGGTGGACCGCTTCTTCTTCCGCGAGGCGTACGACGCCCGGCGCGCCGTCGAGGAGGTGAGCGAGGCGGTGGCGCGGGAGTTCTCCCTGGAGCGTCTGGAGACGATGCTGGCGACGCGGCTGTCCGAGGTGATGCACCTGGAGTGGGCGGCGCTCTACCGCGCCGAGGGGGACGAGCTGGTGTCGTCCACCGCGCCGGAGGGGCTGCCCGACCGCTTCCCGGCGGACCTCCTGGTCGTCCAGGAGCTGGCCCGCGAGGACCGCCCGGTCCGCCTCACCGTTCTCGAGCCCCTCAAGGCCCTGGACCCCGGCTCCCGGCAGATGCTCGAGTCCCTGGGCAGGTGCGGCGGGAAGCTCCTGGTGCCCCTGCGGACGAGGGACCGGCTGCACGCGGTGCTCGCGGTGGGCGCGAAGCGGTCGGAGGAGGAGCTCGGGCGGGAGGACCTGCAGCTCATCCGCACCCTGGCGAACCAGGGCGCGGTGGCCCTGGAGAACGCACGGCTGCTCCAGGAGCGCACCCGGCAGGTGGAGCTGGAGAAGGAGCTGGAGATCGCGCGCAAGGTCCAGTTCTCCCTGATCCCCGCCCAGCTTCCGGAGCCCGGCGGGTGGCGGGTGGCGGCGCGGTGCGTGCCGGCGCAGCAGGTGGGTGGCGACTTCTACGACGCCCTGCCGGTGGCCGAGGACGGCACCGCGGCACTGGTGGTGGGCGACGTGTCGGGGAAGTCCGTGGCCGGGGCCATGCTCATGGTCGCGGCCCGGGAGGTGCTCCACACCGCCGCGCTCTCGGGCGCCTCGCCGGAGCGGGTCCTCCAGATGGCGAACCGGCGGCTCTACCAGCCCCGACGGCGGCTCTTCGTGGCCCTCGCCTACGTCATGCTCCGGCAGGACGGGCGCGCGGTCTACGCCCTCGCCGGGCAGCCTCCGCCCCTGCTGCGGCGCCGCGACGGGGTGATCACGGAGCTGGGGATGCCTCACCACCGGCTCCCCCTGGGCGCCATGCAGGACGGAGCCTGGGACGTGCTGGACGTCGAGCTCGGCCCGGGCGACATGCTGCTGCTGTACTCCGACGGCGTGACGGATGCGCGCGACCCCGCCGGCGCCGCATTCGGCGAGGAGCGGCTGTGGAAAGCGCTGGGCGGGGCCCCCGACGGGGCGGCCGAGACGGTGGACGTGGTCATGCGCTCGCTGAGCGACTTCACCGCAGGGGCCGCACCCTACGACGACGTCACCCTCCTGGCTCTGCGCTGGTCCGGCGGGGCTGCCTCGGTCCCGGGCATCGAGGGAGGCGGGCCGTGACCGCGTCCAGCCGCGACGGATGGCGCCGGGCACGGCTGGAGACGGTCCTCGACCTCTCCCTGGCTCTGGCCGGGCCCCGGCGCGAGAGCGAGGTGGTCGAGGAGCTCCTGCAGAGAGCGGTGGGCCTCCTCGACGCCGGCGCCGGACTGGCAGTCTCCCTCGGACCCACGCTGGAGCCCATCACCGTGTCGTCGGTGGGGTGGCCCGCGGACCACGGCAGCGCGGCGAGCCTGGTGGCGGCTCACGCGCTCCGGGGCGTACGGGGAGGGGAGCTCGAGCGCATCGCGGGCGAGGCGCTGGACCTGCCGTTCAGCGAGGTCCTGGCCGCCCCGTGCGTCTGGCGCGAGGAGCTCATGGGGATCGTCGCGGTGGCCGACAAGGAGGCGCGGGGCGGGCGCGGCCGCTTCGACGACGAGGACGAGACGTTCCTCCGCTCGCTGGCGCAGCTCGCCGCTCCCGCCATCGCGTCGTGCCGGGCCCTCGAGGAGGCGGAACGGCAGCGCGAGGCGCTGGAGGAGGAGAACCGCGCCCTGCGCGCCGACGCCGGTGAGTCCTCTGGGCTGGTGGGCCAGGCGGCCGCGTTCCGCCACGTCCTCGAGCTGGTCCGCCGCGTCGCGCCCTCGGACGTGACGGTGCTGGTGCGGGGCGAGTCGGGGACCGGCAAGGAGCAGGTCGCGCGGTTGCTCCACTCCCTGTCCCTGCGGCGCCGGGGCCCGTTCGTGCCGCTGAACTGCGCGGCGGTCCCCGAGACCCTCCTCGAGGCCGAGCTGTTCGGCATCGAGCGCGGGGTGGCCACCGGTGTCAGCGCCAGGGTGGGCAAGTTCGAGCTGGCCAACGGGGGCACGCTGTTCCTCGACGAGGTCGGCGACCTGACCCCGATGCTCCAGGCCAAGCTCCTGCGCGTGGTCCAGGAGCGCGAGCTCGAGCGCGTGGGCGGCCGCCAGCGCCTCCACGTTGACGTCCGTCTCGTCACCGCCACGAACCGCGACCTCGAGGCCATGATGGAGACGGGGGCGTTCAGGGCCGACCTTTACTACCGCCTGAGGGTCGTGGAGCTGACCCTTCCCCCGCTGAGAGACCGCCGGGAGGACATCCCCCTCCTGGCCCGTCACTTCGTCCGGCTCCACGGCCACCGCCAGGGGCGCGGTGAGCCCGGGCTCTCGCGCCCTGCCCTCGAGCTGCTCCTCAACCACGACTTCCCGGGCAACGTGCGCGAGCTGGAGAACGTGCTCGAGGCCGCGGTGGCTCTGGCCGAGGGACCCTCCATCGACGTGGACGATCTCCGCCTCGCCATGGGGGTGGGCAGCGGCGCGGGCACCCACGGGACAGGGACCCTGGACGAGGTCGTGCGCGCCCACGTGGAGCGCACCCTGGCCCGCTGCCGGGGAAACCGCACGGAGGCAGCCCGGGAGCTGGGGATCGACCGCACCACCCTCTACCGGATGCTCGTGAGGTGGAATGCAACAGGTGATGCAAGAAGCAACAAGTCGCTGGAAGTGTCGAGGGTAGTTAAAGATAGAAAGATGGAACGATGATGGGAGCAGGCCTTCGTTGCTTTATGCAACACGTCCACGGCTGCCGGAAAGCCGTTGAATCGCCGTATCATATTGTTGTTGATGTACTTACATCAGTTGGCCTGGTTCTTGCTCCCGTCGTCTGGCATGTTGCCGACGACCCTCGCCGCCGTAGCCAGCCGCTTCACCGAGCCGCTCTCTCACCCTCTCGCCGTGCTGACCGCTGGGTTCTTCTCGCCGGGTTCCTTCGGCGAGCAGGCGGTCTGGCCGGTGGCTCGCGTGGCCTGGCGCCTCCTCCACGTCCTCCTGGCGCTTTGAGGGGCGATGACGGGACCACGACGGCCGAAAGCAACGCTCTCACCCCGACGGCAGCCAGTGTGCAGCGCCCGTTCTCCCCGCGGCACGCCGCGGCGCGGGCCCGCCGCGGCCCAGCCCCGGCACCCCCCCGCGACGGCGCCGGGCTGAAGGTCCCGGCTATCATTGCGAGGAACCATGCCTGACGCGGAGCGCGTCCGCCTTGTCCTGCCCCCGGGCCCCCGGGCGGAGCTGCTCGCCGAGCAGGCTCTGGAGGATCTCGGCACGCGCGTCGGGTTCTCCCGTGATACCCTTGATGAGGTCAAGCTGGCCGTCCTCGAGGCCTGTCTGAACGCGCTCGAGTACGGTGAGGGCGAGGTGGAGGTCGAGCTCGTGGCGCATCCCGGCGAGACCCCGTGGATCGAGGTGCTCGTGGAGGATCACGGGCCCGGCTTCGATCCCGCGGTGGTTCCGGCGCCGGCGCTGGAGAGGAAGCTCCGCGCGCCCCGCAAGCGGGGGTGGGGCCTGGAACTCATGCGGCGCCTCATGGACGAGGTGGAGGTTCAGTCCCGGCCGGGCCTGACGAGGGTTCGCATGACCCGTGGGCGAGGGAGGAACTAGGTCGTGGACACCTTCGAGCTGAAGCTGTCGAGGAAGGACGGCCACCTGGCGGTCCTGGAGGTCGGGGGCTACATCAACAACGAGGCCGGCGAGGCCATCGCCGAGGAGGCGATCCACCTGCTCGGGGACGGTCACCGCATCCTCCTCTTCGACCTCGGCGCCACCCGCATCATCAACTCCATCGGGATCTCCCTGCTGCTCGAGGTGCTCGAGAAGGTGATGGAGGTCAACGGGACCCTGGCCTTCTGCGCGCTCTCGCCCAGCATCGCCAAGACGTTCCAGATCATGGGTCTGAGCCAGTACACCCAGATCTACCCGGACCGCGTCAGCGCCCTCGAGTCCCTCGCCGCATCGACATGAACAGCGTGCTCCGCCTCCTGCAGCTCGCGGAACGACAGGGCCGCGGAGCAGGGGGGACGTCTCTCCCCGACGACGTCCTGGGCGGGCTCGTGGAGACGTCCGGCGCGTCGGGCGGCATCCTCGGCCGCGGCGAGGACGTGCTCGCCCGGCAGGGCGATCTGGGGCCGGGGATGAGCCGCCGGGAGCTGCCGGCGGGACGGGACACCTTCTGGGTGGAGATCAACGGCGGCCGGGAGCTCGCCGAGCCGGTGCGCCTCACGGCCGGCGTCGTGCTCGGCTCCTGGACCACCCGGGAAGAGCTCAAGAAGGCCCGCTTCGCGGAACGGCGCCGTCTGTGGGAGATGGAGTCCCTGCGCGCCATCTCGGAGGCCCTCGGCGGCACCCTCGACCCGCGCAGGATCGCCGAGGAGCTGCTCCTCCACGCCACCGCGCTCCTCGACGCCCGCCGCGGCGAGGTCTGGCTGGACGACCGTGGCGCGACGGCGCCGGGTCGGGGGGCGGCCGCCCCGGCGAGCGTTCCCGGAGCCCAGCCGTGCTCGGTGGCGGCGCGGATCGGCGGCGGCGTCCTCTCCGAGCGGGAGGTGTCGGTCCTGCCCGCCGACGGGCTCATCGAGGAGGAAAGGCTGGCGGTGCCCATCAGTGGCAGGCGGGGCCGGATCGGGGTCCTCGCTCTGGCGGAGCGCGAGGTCCGCGGCGGGACGGCGCCCTACGGCCCCACCGACGCCGAGACCATGGCACTGTTCGCCTCCCAGGCGGCGGTGGCCCTGGAGAACGCGGCCATGCACCGCGAGGAGGCCGAGCGGGAGCGGCTGGAACGGGAGCTGGAGCTCGCCGCCTCCATCCAGCAGCAGCTCCTGCCGCGCAGCTTCCCGGCCATCCCGGGTATCGGCATCAACGCCCGCAGCCTGCCCTCGCGGCACGTGGGCGGCGACGTCTACGACGTCGTGCCCACGCCCAGGGGCGCCGTGGTCATGGTGGCGGACGTGACCGGCAAAGGGGTGCCGGCGGCGCTCATGGCCTCTTCGCTCCACGCCGCCGTCCACGTGCTCGCCGAGGAGGGGCGGGCGATGGGTGCCCTGGCACAGCGGCTCCACGATCACCTCCTCGCCTCCACCCCGGACAACAAGTTCGCCACGGTCTTTCTCGCCTGTCTCCAGGAGGGCGGCAGGCTCGAGTACGTGTCCGCCGGCCACAACCCAGCGGTGCTCGCCGACCCCGACGGGACCGTCACGCTGCTCCACTCCACCGCCCCCCCCCTCGGGCTGCTGCCGGGGAGCATCTACCACAGCGCCTTCGTGGACCTGCCTGTCAACGGCCTGCTCGTGCTCTACACAGACGGCTTCACCGAGGCGCCGTCGCCGTCCGACGACGATGACTTCGGGGTCGACCGGCTCGTGGAGGTGGTCCGCGAGAGCCGCGGCGAGACGCCGGAGGGGATCCTGGACGCCCTCTTCGCCGCCGTCGGCTCGTTCACGGGCGACGCCCCGCCCCACGACGACCGCACCGCCCTCGTCATCCGCCGCCTGCCGAGCTGACGCCGTTCCGTGCGGCGGCGCCGCGGCCGTCCCGGCCGGGAGCCTGATGACAGCCATTGACGGCTCTGTCTGCGCTGAGTAAAGTATTTTCCCAGAGTCTTCGACTGACATCAGGGGTAGACAGGGAGGAGGCGTCGATGAAATATGTGAGGCTTTTGCGGATCGGCTTGGTCGTTGGAGCGCTCCTGGTGGTGCCGGCGCTCGTGCAGGGAGCTGGATTCGCTCTCTACGAGCACGGTGCCAGGGCCGTCGGGATGGCAGGCGCCTTCGGCGCCACCGCCAACGACCCCAGCGCGATCTACTTCAACCCGGCCGGGATCGCGTTCCAGGATGGGACCCAGGTCGCCGGCGGCATCTTCTTCATCAAGCCCAAGACCGAGATGTACGGCGCCAATCCCTACCCGGGGTCGAGCTACCGGGGCGAGATGAAGAACCAGATCTTCTTCCCTCCGCACCTCTACGCCATCGGGGCGCTCTCCGACCGCATCCACTGGGGCGTGGGCGTCTACGCGCCGTTCGGCCTGGGCACCTGGTGGCCCGACGAGTACCCCGGCAAGTACATCAGCAAGCGCATCAACCTCGAGGTCTTCAACATCAATCCCAACGTCGCCGTGAAGCTCACGGACAACCTCGCTCTGGCCGGCGGCATCGACTACTACCTGCTGAACTTCGACCTCACCAAGTCCATCGGCGTCGTCAACCCCTACACCCAGGCGGCCGCCGAGGTGGGACAGGTGCACATCTCCACGAAGAACCAGCACGGCTGGGGCTGGAACGTGGCCATGCTGGGCAAGCTGGGCGGTGGCTGGTCGTTCGGTGCCTCGTTCCGTTCGGCGGTCTCGGTGGAGATCGACGGCAACGGCTCCTTCGTCCAGTTTCCCTCCGGCAACCCCGACTTCGACGCCATCGTCGGCAGCCAGATCCCCTTCGGCACGGCGCCCACGGTCACCAGCAAGATCACGTTCCCCAAGGAGGGGCGCGTCGGCCTCGCGTACCACGGGGGCCCCTGGACCGCCGAGCTCGACATCGTGCGGGTGAGCTGGAGCAGCTTCAAGAACCTCCCGATGATCTTCACGGACTACCCCGCTCTGACCCAGATCCGCAAGGAGAACTACCAGGACGCCAACAGCTACCGCCTCGGCTTCGAGTACCGCACCTCGCCGACGTGGGCGTTCCAGTGGGGCGTGCTGTGGGACGAGTCGCCGGTCCCCACGGCGTCGGTCTCCCCCCTGCTCCCCGACTCGAACCGGGTGGGGTTCACGGTGGGCACGTCCTACTCCTTCTCGCCGAACCTCCAGCTCGACGTGAGCTTCATGCACCTCAACGCCAAGGACCGGTCCACCTACGGGCATGACTACGACAACTTCAACGGACTCTACAAGACGCGGGCGGAGCTGCTCGGCTTCACCCTGGTCTACAGGCTCTAGGAGGCGGATGATGAAGGCCCTCACGAAAATTGCGGCCGTCGGCCTGGTCGCGCTCCTCGCCACCGCCGGCGGAGCGTCCGCCCAGGTCAACCTGCAGAACTACGTGGCCCTGGGCGACAGTTTGACGGCGGGGTACGCCTCCGCCGGGCTCGCCGAGTTCTACCAGGCCCACTCCTACCCCGCGATCCTGGCCCGTCAGTTCGGCATGGCCAGCTTCGCTCAGCCCACGGTGAGCGACCCCGGAATCCCGGCGGTCCTCGAGCTCACCGCCCTCAACATCACCTCCCAGGGCGTCTCTCCGGTGATCGTGGAGAAGGACGGGCAGGGCGCGCCGACGAACGCGCAGTACGCCGGCATCTACAACAACCTCGGCATCCCCGGCGCCAACACCAACGACCTGCTGACCAAGACCGGCAACATCATGAACCTGGCCACCGGTCAGTCCACCGCGAGCACCGTGTTCTACGATCTCGTCCTGCGCGACGGCGTCAACCCGGCCATCAACCAGGCCATCGGCGCCAAGGGCACGTTCTACACCGTGTGGATCGGCAACAACGACGTGCTCGGCGCGGTGCTCAGCGGGGTCGCCGTGGACGGCGTCACCCTCACCCCCGTGGCCGCGTTCACCGAGGAGTACCAGACGCTCCTGGGCGCGCTGCACGCCGGCGCGCCGGCCGCCCGCATCATGGTCGGCAACATCCCCGACGTGCTGGCGATCCCGTTCATCACGACGGTCAAGCCGTACCTGGTCAACCCCGCCAACGGGTCGCACATCCCGCTGATCGGCACCAACGGCCCGCTCACCGAGAACGACTACGTGACGCTGGGCGCCGCCGAGCTCATCGCCAAGGGTATCGGCATTCCGGCCGCCGCCGGCGGCACGGGCATCCCGCTGCCCGAGGGCTCCATCGACGCCGAGGGTCTCCACGCCGGCGTGGTGCTGCGGGCCGACGAGGTGGCGCTCATTCGCCAACGCACGACGGAGCTCAACGCCGTCATCGCCCAGACCGCGAGCGCCATGGGGGCGGTGCTGTTCGACGTCAACGCCCTCTTCAACGACATCGCGGCCCACGGCAAGATCGTCGGCGGCGTCGACCTCACCGCCGCGTTCCTGACCGGCGGCCTGTTCTCCTACGACGGCGTCCACCCGCAGCGGCTGGGCTACGCGGTGGTGGCCAACGAGATGATCAAGCGCATGAATCAGGCGTTCGGCAGCGCGGTGCCCGAGGTGAACCTCAACGCCTACCTCAACGGTACCGTGGCGGCCACCAGCACGGGTGCCGCCAAGACCGTCTTCACCCTCAGCGCGTACCGCTCCCTGCTCAAGGTCATGGCGCCCCAGGTGCTCACCGACACTCTCGAGGTCCGGCGTCCCCTGCGCCGCAACGTCGAGCTCACCCGGGAGCCGGTGGTGCGTCCGATGGCCATCCGCCACTAGCCCTCCTCGCGTCCGCACAATCCGGCGGGGCCGCCAGCGGGCGGCCCCGTCGCTTTTTCGTTACAATTCTCCTGTCACCATCAGGGAGGAGGCTCTATGGACTACCCGATCTGGAACGTCGCGCTCGGCGGCGGCGTGCTCATCGGCATCGTGGCCATCGCCCACGTGCTGGTGTCCCACTTCGCCGTCGGTGGCGGGCTGGCGCTCGCCTACGTGGAGACGAGGGCCGTCCGCCGCAAGGACCCGGCGCTGCGGTCCCTGGCGAAGAGGACGTCGCTCATCCTCATCCTGGTGTCCACCGTGTTCGGGGCCATCAGCGGGGTGGGCATCTGGGTGACCATCGGCCTGGTCAACCCCGCCGCCACCTCGGCCCTCATCCACAACTACGTCTGGGGCTGGGCCATCGAGTGGGCGTTCTTCATCCTCGAGGTGGCCACCGCCATCGCGTACTATGCCACCTGGGACAAGGTCAGGCCGCGCACCCACCTGCTCCTCATCTGGCTGTACGCCATCTCGGCGTACATGTCGCTGGTGATCATCCAGGGCATCCTGGCGTTCATGCTGACGCCGGGGCGCTGGGTCGAGACTCACACCTTCTGGGACGGCTTCCTCAACCCGTCCTACGTGCCGGGCCTGGTGCTGCGCACCGGCATCGCGCTCCTCCTCGCCGGCGCCTACATGATGTTCGCGGCGCTGCGCGAGTCCGATCCGGCGGCGCGGGTCCGCCTGGTGCGGTTGCTCGCCGTCCTCGAGGTGGCGGGCGTGCTCGTGGCGTACGGCGGCTACCGGTGGTGGGAGGCCGTGCTGCCGGAGTCGGTGCGCTCCCTCTTCCTGGGTGCGACCCCGATCATCGCCGCCCTCGGCTCGACCCGTCATCTGCTGCTGTGGGCCCTCACCGCGTTCCTGGTCCTGAGCGTGTTCGCCCTGCTCCTGCCGCGGGTGCAGGTCTGGCCCGTGGCGCTGGTGGCGCTGCTGGCGGCGTTCGTCTTCTTCGGGGGGTACGAGCGGGTGCGGGAAGGGGCGCGCAAGCCCTTCGTCATCCGTGACTACATGTTCTCCAACGGCATCCTGGTCAAGGACATCGCCCGCCTCGACAAGGAAGGCGTGCTCTCGCAGGCCGTGTGGGTGGCGCGGGAGGACGACGGGACGACGGTGGGCCGCGGGAGGGCCGTGTTCCGCGCCGAGTGCGAGTCCTGCCACACCGTGGACGGCTACCTCTCGATCCGCAAAATCGTGGCGCCCGTCGATCCGGACATGCTCTCGGGAATCATCGGCGCGCTGCGCGACGAGGGCAACGAGTACACCTCCGGGACGTACGTCCACCAGGGCCACGTGGACACCGACAAGCTCGACTACCCCTACATGCCGCCATTCATCGGCACCGACGGGGAGATGGAGGCGCTGACCGCCTACCTCCTCACGCTGAAGCCGGCGCAGACCGCGGAGGTGACGCGATGACGACCAGCCTCATCCCGGCCCTCGATCCCGCTCCCATCCCCGGGCCCCCGTGGCTGTTCACGGTGCTGTGGGTGGTGACGTTCCTGGTCCACCTCGTCCTCATGAACGCGGCCCTGGGCGGCGCTCTGCTCGGCGCCCTGGCCGGCGGCGCCGCCCCCGGGCGCCGCGAGCTGCGCTCCCTCGCGGTGGGCATCAACTCCTGGGCCATCGCTCTGGCGATCACCTTCGGAATCGCGCCGCTGCTGTTCGTCCAGGTGCTGCTCGGCCGCTTCTTCTACACCGCGACGATCCTCGTGGCGTGGGCCTGGCTGGGCATGCTCGGCGTCCTCACCGTCGCCTACTACCTCAACTACGTGGCCAAGTTCCGGCTCAAGGCTGGGCGCGGCGTCACCGGCGTGCTGTGGGGCGAGGCCGTCTGCTTCCTCGCCGTCGCCGCCGTCCAGGTGACGGTGAACCTCCTCCACATGCAGCCGGGACGCTGGCCCGCCGTGGCCGCGAGCCCGTGGTCGGCGCTGGCCGACCCGGCGTTCGTCCCGCGCTACCTGCACTTCGTTCTGGCGGCGGTCGCCCTGTCCGGTGCGGTCCTGGCGTTCGCGGCGGTTCGCTTCACTTCTCTCGGCGATCCCGCCGCCCGCAACGGCATGGCGCGCTTCGGCCTCCGGGCGGCCCTGGCGGCCACCGTCCTGCAGCTCGTGGACGGCTTCTGGCTACTGCTGGCCCTGCCCGAGGGCGTGTTGCGCGACTTCATGCGCTCCGGAGCCGTCACCATGGTGCCCCTCGCCCTGGCCATCCTGGCCGGCGTGTTCCTCTTGGTGGTCGCGGCGGGAATCGGCGAGCCGCTGGCCCAGGCCGCCAAGGTACGGCGGGTGTCGGAGCTCATTGTCGGCGCCGTGCTCTTCATGGTGGTGACGCGCCAGCAGATCCGGGCGCTGTACCTGGCCGCGGCCAGGGCCGGCGAGAACCAGGCGGTGGCGCCGCAGTGGGGCGTCTTCGCCCTGTTCCTCGTGGTCTTCCTCGCCGCGGTGGCGGCGACGGTCTACGGGCTCGTGCGGGCGGCCAGGGACCGGCCGGCCCCGGGCGAGGAGGCCGCCTGAGGCGCTCGCGAGAGGAGCCCAGCGAGGGGCCGGGGGATCCCCGGCCCCCCGTCGTCTCCGTCAGGCGGACAGCACACCCCGGGCGGCCGCCAGGGCGGCCGTGACGTCGGCGTCGCCGATCTCGTAGTGCGTGACCATGCGCACGTCGGTGGGGCCGAACGCGCCGCACAGGACGCCGCGCTCCTTCAGGCCGGTGACCAGCCGCTGCGCCGGGGTCAGCTCGCGGGGGCCCGGGACCCGTTCGGGGCGCAGGCGGAACACGACGATGTTGCTGTGGATGGCGGCGGGGTCGACGTCCACGGCGGGCAGCCCGGCGAGCCCCTCGGCCAGGGCGGCGGCGCGGCGGTGGTCCTCGCCGAGGCGGTCGACCATCTCGGTGAGGGAGACGATCCCCGCGGCGGCGAGTACGCCGACCTGGCGCATGCCGCCGCCGAAGAGCTTGCGCACCCGGCGGGCCTCGGCGACGAGGTCGGCGTCGCCCACCAGCAGGGAGCCGACGGGGGAGGCCAGGCCCTTGGACAGGCAGAACATCACCGTGTCGCAGCCCACTGCCAGCTCCGCGGCGGAAGTGCCGAGGGCGGCGGCGGCGTTGAAGAGGCGGGCGCCGTCCAGGTGGACCTTGAGGCCGTGGTCGTGCGCCACGGCGGCGAGGGCGCGGGTGCGGGCCGCGTCCATGGGCAGGCCCGACCACAGGTTGTGGGTGTTCTCGAGGCAGAGCAGGCGGGTCGGGGTCTGGTAGCTCACCGGCGGGTGGATCGCGGCCTCCACCTGGGCGGGCTCCAGGAAGCCGCCGGCGGTGGTCAGCGGACGGGGCAGAGCGCCCGACCACACGGCCATCGCGCCCATCTCGAAGTTGAAGATGTGTCCCCGGGCCTCGATGATCACCTCGCTGCCCGGGTGGGTGTGGAGGTGGACGGCGATCTGGTTCCCCATGGTGCCGGTGGGCACGAAGACGGAGGCCTCGCGGCCCAGCCGCCCGGCCGCCAGCTCCTCCAGGCGGCGTACGGTGGGATCCTCGTCGTAGACGTCGTCGCCGACCTCGGCGTCGGCCATGGCCCGGCGCATCGCCGGCGTGGGGTGTGTCACGGTGTCTGAGCGGAGATCGATCATGGCGGGTATCATAGCTTCCCCGAAGGAGTCGGAATGAGCGAGGCATTTTCGGTGACGGCGGCGAAAGGGCGCATGGAGGAGCTGCGGCTCGAGGCGAACGGGCTGCGGGTGCTCCTGGTCCACGAGCCCGACGTGCCGGTGGTGGCGGTGTGCGTCGTGTACCACGTGGGCTCGCGCAACGAGGCGGTGGGGCACACGGGATCCACGCACCTGCTCGAGCACCTCATGTTCAAGGGCTCGCGCGCGTTCGACCCGGCCGAGGGGCGCGGCGCGGCGCGGGTCCTGGAGCGCGTGGGGGCCTCCTTCAACGCCACCACGTGGCTGGACCGCACCAACTACTACGAGACGCTCCCCGCGGAGCACGTCGACCTCGCCCTCGCGCTGGAGGCCGACCGGATGCGGTTCGCGCTGCTGCGGGACGAGGACCTGCGCTCAGAGATGACCGTGGTGCGGAACGAGTTCGAGCGCGGTGAGAACGACCCCTTCGACGTGCTCCTCAAGGAGTCCTTTGCGGTGGCGTTCAGGGAGCACCCCTACCACCACCCCACCATCGGCTGGCGGAGCGACATCGAGAACGTCACCATCGACCGCCTCCGCGGCTTCTACGACACGTTCTACTACCCGGACAACGCGACGCTGGTCCTGGTGGGCTCCTTCGACCGCGACGAGGCGCTGGCCCGCGTCGCGCACCACTTCTCTCCGCTGCCGGCCGCGCCGCGGCCGGTTCCGGCGGTGATCACCGAGGAGCCGCCGCAGCAGGGGGAGCGGAGGTTCGTGATCCGGCGCTCCGGCGAGGTGGGCTGGGTGGTCACCTCCTGGCGGACGCCGGCCGCCACCCACGGTGACACCCACGCCCTCGCGGTCCTCGCCGACGGTCTCGCCTCGGGGGTCACGTCCCGGCTCTACCAGCGGCTGGTCGAGACCGGCCGGTGCCTCGACGTCCAGGCGGTGGCGTGGCAGCTCCGCGACCCGGGGTTGTTCCAGGTCTTCGCCTCCCTCAACGGCGACGCCACCCATGACGCGGTCGAGCGAGCGATCCGGGAGGAGCTGGAGGGCATCGCGCGGGACGGGCTCACGGCCGACGAGCTGGAGCGCGCGAAGGTGCAGGTCGAGGCGCAGACGGCGTATCACCGGGACTCCCCCGCCCAGGTGGCGGCGGCCCTGACCGAGGCGATCTCGTGCGCCGACTGGCGCTTCTACCTGGACTATCCGGAGAAGATCAGGGCGGTCAGCGGCGACGACATCGTCGAGGTCGCCCGCCGCACCTTCCACGAAGACTCCATGTCCGTCGGGACCTTCGTGCCGAGAAAGGGCGGCGGAGCCCGCGGTGCGGCCGCGCCGCCGCAGCCGGGGCTCCGCCCGCGGCCGTGCGGGTGGCGCAGCACCGTGGCGGCCGGCGTGCGGGAGACCCGGCTGGCCTCCGGGGCCGAGGTCCTCGTCCTGCCCCGTCACCGCAACCCCACCGTGCACATCCACGGCTCCCTGCTCGCGGGGTTCGGCATGCGCTCCATGGACACCTGGACGGCGGCCTCGTTCCTCCCCGACATGCTCGAGCGGGGCGCCGGCACCTACTCGCGGTGGGACCTCGCGCGGGCCATCGAGGACCGGGGCATCGAGCTGGACATCTCCGGCGAGAGCTTCAACCCCCACGAGGTGTTCTTCTCCGGCCGGTGCCTCTCGCGACACCTGCCGCTGGTGCTGGAGCTGCTGGCGGCGATGCTGCGCACGCCGGCCCTGGCCGAGGAGGAGGTGGGCAAGCTCCGGCAGCTCAGGCTCGGTGAGATCCTGCAGGCGCGGGAGGACACCTTCGTGCGCGCCTTCGAGGCGTTTTCCCGGCACGTCTTCCCGCCGGGGCACCCGCACTACCGCCGGCCCTGGGAGGAGCGGCGCCACGACCTCGAGGTGCTGCGGCGCGAGGACCTCCTCGAGGCCCACGCCCGCCTCTACGGACCCGCCTCCCTCGTCATGGCCGTGGTGGGCGACTGCGAGGCGGAGACCGTGGTGACGGCGCTGGACGGCCTCTTCGCGGGTTGGGACGGGAGCGCCTCCGCCGTGCCGGAGGTCGCCCGCCTGAGCGCCGCGGCCGTCGAGCCGGGAGAGGTCCTCGACCCCATGCCGGAGAAGCCGAGCCTGGACGTGGTGATGGGCCATCCCGGAGGCCTGCGCCGCCGCGACCCCGACTTCCTCGGGGCCATGCTGGGCAACGCCGTGCTCGGCCAGTCCACCCTGTCGTCCCGGCTCGGGCGGCGGCTCCGGGACACCGAGGGGTTGACCTACGGGGTGGTCTCGCGGTTCATGGGCGCCTCCCTGGTGGACGGTCCCTGGATCACCACGTTCTCGGTGGCCCCCGCCAACCGCGCCCGCGCGGTGGAGGCGGCGCGGGAGGAGATCGCGCGGCTGGTCGCCGAGGGCCCCACCGAGGAGGAGGTCGCCGACGAGCGCGCCGCCATGGCCGGTTCCTACCGGGTCGCCCTCGCCACCCCGGCGGGTGTCGCCCGGGAGCTGGCGCGGCTGCGCCGGCACGGCCTCCCGCCCGGCGAGATCGACCGGCTGCCGGAGGCGGTCCTCGCCACCGGCGCCGGGGAGGTGGCGCAGGCCCTGCGCCGGCATCTCGATCCGGACCGCCTGGTGGTGGCGGTGGCCGGAGAGCTGGAGTGACTCCCTGACGGGGACGCCTCTCGTTGACCTCGCCGGGGGCCGCGGATAGCATCGAGGAACATGCTCCGGGAGCTGGAAGTCCGCGATCTCGGCATCATCGACCACGTCCGTCTGGAGTTCCCTGCGGGCTTCAGCGTGCTGTCCGGTGAGACCGGCGCAGGCAAGAGCCTGCTGGTCCAGTCGCTCCAGCTGCTGGCCGGCGAGCGCGCCGACAGCGAGCAGGTCCGCGGCGGCTGCGACCGGCTCCTGGTGCAGGGGCGCTTCGAGACGCCCCGGGACGCAGGCGCGCGGGAGGTGCTGGGCGAGCTCGGCGCCGGCGCCGGCGACGAGGTGGTGCTGCGCCGCGAGGTGAGCGTCCAGGGGCGTTCCCGGGCCTGGGTCGACGACGTCGCTGTGACGGTGGGGACGTTGCAGCGGCTCGCGCCGCGGCTCCTGTCGATCCATGGCCAGCACGAGCAGCGCGGGCTTGCCGATCCCTCCTCGCACCTGGCCTTGGTGGACCTCGCCGGGGGCCTCGGAGCTCTCCGCGAGGAGGTCGGCGGCCTCTTCGCGGCGTGGCAGGCCCTGGCCGGCGAGCTGGCCGGTCGGCGCCACGCCCTTGCCTCCCGCCGCGACCGGCTCGACGTCATCGCCTTCCAGGTCGCGGAGATCGAGGCGGCGAGGGTCGAGGCGGGGGAGGACGAGGCGCTGCGCGAGGAGCGCGCCCTGCTGCGCCACGCCGGGCGCATCGGTGAGCTCCTCGCCACCGCCACCGCCGCTCTGGGCGGAGAGGAGGGCAGCACCGCGCTGGCCCGTGCCGCCCGGGCGGTGGGGGAGCTGGCCGCTCTGGGCGTCGGCGTGGCGGAGCCGGCCGAGCAGCTCGAGCAGGCCGCGATCCTGGCCCAGGAGGCCGAGCGGGAGCTCGGTGAGCTCACCGACCGGGTCCGGGTGGACCCCGCACGGCTGGAGGCCGTGGAGGCGCGCCTCGCGGAGCTGGAGCGGCTGGCCCTCAAGTACGGCGGCGACCTTCCCGCAGTGGAGGACCATCTCCGGGCGCTCCGGGAGGAGCAGCGGCAGCTGGCCTCGGCCGAGGTCGACGTCGGGCGCCTCGAGCTCGAGGTGGACGCCGCGCGCCGGCGTTTCGCGGAGCGCGCGCTGGAGCTGTCCGCCAGGCGGGTGCCCGCTGCGGCCGCCTTCGCGGGCGCGGTGGTGGGGGTGCTGGAGCGGCTCGGCATGCCGTCGGTGCGGCTCGAGCTGCGGCTGGCGAGGCGGCCGGAAGGGGCGGAGGAGGTCGAGATCGGTGGCGTCGTCGCCGGTGCCGCGGCGGACGGCATCGACACCGGCGAGTTCCTGGTCTCGGCCAACCCCGGGGAGGAGCCGCGGCCGCTCGCCCGGATCGCCTCGGGCGGCGAGCTGTCGCGCATTCACCTGGCGATCCGCACCGTCCTTCGCGAAGGGCAGGGCGGGGGGGACGTCCTGACGCTCCTGTTCGACGAGGTGGACGCGGGCATCGGCGGTCGCGTGGCCGACGAGCTCGGCGAGCTCCTCGCCGACCTCGGCCGGCGCGACCAGGTTCTGGTGGTCACGCACCTGCCGCAGGTCGCCGGGCGTGCCTCTGCGCAGTTCGTCGTCCACAAGGAGGTCCTCGACGGGAGGACCGTGACCCGCGTCGACGGCGCGGAGGGCGAGTCCCGGGTGGAGGAGCTGGTGCGCATGCTGGGCGGCGGGGACTCGGCGGCGGCCCGGCAGCACGCCCGGGAGCTGCTGCGGAGGCCGTGACGCTGCACCTTCCCTTCACCGCGGCGGCGCACCTGCCTCTGGCGGCCGCGGCCGTCCGGGAGGTCCGGACGTCCCACGGCGTCGTTGCATTGCCCACCGAGACGTTCTACGGGCTTGCGGTGGATCCCCGCGATCCCGGAGCGGTGGCTCGCGTCTTCGCCGTGAAGGGCCGCAGCGCCGAGAAGGCCCTGCTCGTCGTGGCCGCCTCCCTGGCGCAGCTCGACGCGCTGGTGGTCGTTCCCGTCGGTCTCCGTGAGCGGCTCGCCGCCGCCTGGCCGGCGCCGCTGACGGTGGTCCTCCCCGTCCGGGAGCCCGTGGCGGCAGGGGCGCGGACCCTCGCGGTGCGCATCCCGGACCACCCCCTGCTGCGGGCCCTCCTCGCCCGAGTCGGGCCGCTCACGGCCACGTCGGCGAACCGGAGCGGGTCGCCTCCGGCGGCCACCGCAGACGCGGTGGGGGCCGGCCTCGGTGACGGCGTCGACCTGCTCCTCGACGGCGGCCCCACCCCCGGCGGCATGCCCTCCACCCTCCTCGAGGCGCGGGGAGACGGGCTAAAGCTCTTACGCCGCGGCGGATGGGAGCCGCCCCCCGGGTGGGATGTGAAGACCGGGTGAACTTTCCACATGTTCTGCGGAAAACCCTGCGGAAATCCATGTCGAAACCTCTTCAAGCCCCCCCGCTGCAATGGGTTATGCGACCTGCACAGAGAATTGTGCTGCCGTCTAAATAACTGATTCCAGGTGTTTTGCGTGCATCACCAGCATTGTGTGAGACTTGTAAGGCGTCCGGGCCTCCGAACTTCCACAGCCCGAGGAAACGTGAGGACTTACACAAGCTCTTGGAGCGGCGGCGGGGCCTGTGGTAGCGTGCCGGGGTCGTGGAGGCGCGGGAAAGTCGATGAGAGTGCGATCGATAGCGGACAAGAAGCCCCGTTTCGGCCGGCGCACGTTCGTGGCCGCCGGGGCCGTGGTGGTGGGTGACGTCGAGCTCGCCGACGACGTCAACGTCTGGTACGGCGCCGTGCTGCGCGCGGACATCAACTTCATCCGCGTGGGCGCGAGGACCAACATCCAGGACGGGGTGGTCGTCCACGTTGACGAGCCCGACGACCCCACGGTGATCGGCGAGGACGTCACGGTGGGGCACGCCGCCGTCCTCCACGGCTGCCGGGTGGAGAACGGTGCCCTGGTGGGCATGCACGCCACGGTCCTCAACGGTGCGGTGGTCGGCGAGGGCGCCGTGGTCGCCGCCGGAGCGGTGGTCCCGCCGGGCATGCAGGTGCCTCCGCGGACGATGGTGGCGGGGGTCCCCGCCAGGGTCGTGCGCGAGGTGAGGGCGGAGGAGACGGAGCACGTGGCCAGGGGCGTGCGCAGCTACCTGGCCCTCAAGGCTCGCTACCAGGCGGAGGGGGGAGAGCAGGAGCTCGAGGACGCCGCGGACTGGGGCCGGGCGGAATGATCCAGAGGCCGCGCGGCACGCGGGACCTCCTGCCCCCGGAGAGCCGCCTGTGGAACGCCGTGGAGGCCACGGCGAGGGAGGTGTTCGGCGCCTTCGGGGCGGAGGAGATCCGCACCCCCGTCTTCGAGCCCACGGAGCTCTTCGTGCGCTCGGTGGGCGAGGCCACCGACATCGTCCACAAGGAGATGTACACCTTCACCGACCGCAAGGGGCGCTCCCTCACCCTGCGGCCCGAGAACACCGCCGGGGTGGCCCGGGCGTGGATCGAGAACCGACTGCAGGACCGCTCCCACCCCCTGAGGCTCTACTACATCGGCCCCATGTTCCGCTACGAGCGCATGCAGCGGGGGCGCTACCGGCAGTTCGCGCAGATCGGCCTCGAGATCCTCGGCGCCGCCTCGCCCCTCGCCGACGCCGAGCTGCTGCTCGCGCTGCACGAGTTCTTCGGCCGGCTGGGGTTCGACGACCTCGTCATCCATCTCAACAACCTCGGCGACCCCGAGGACCGCCCCCGCTACGTCGCCATGATC
Source organism: uncultured Acidobacteriota bacterium (assembly GCA_963751245.1). GTDB lineage: Bacteria > Acidobacteriota > Thermoanaerobaculia > Thermoanaerobaculales > Thermoanaerobaculaceae > CAVVTR01. Next base: position 120,865 of record CAVVTR010000012.1, read on the forward strand.
CGCGAGCGGCTCGAGCCCCACCGCGGCGAGCTGTGCGGGGACTGCCAGCGGCGTCTCGACGACAACCCCCTGCGCATCCTGGACTGCAAGGTGCCGCGCTGCGGGGAGCTGGCTGCGGCGCTTCCCGGCCTCGACGAGGTCGCGGGGGAGGCTTCCCGCGAGCACGTCGCCTTCGTCGAGGAGCAGCTCGCCGCCCTGGGCATTCCCTTCGTGCGCAACCCGCGCCTGGTCCGGGGCCTGGACTACTACGTGCGCACCGTGTTCGAGGTGGTCTCGCCGCAGCTCGGCACCGGCACGGTGCTGTGCGGCGGCGGTCGCTATGACCGGCTGATCTCGGACCTGGGCGGGCCGTCGCTGCCGGGTCTCGGGTTCGCCATCGGCGAGGACCGGCTGGTGGATGTGCTCCCCGAGGCGTTCCGCGCCAGGGTGCTGGCGCAGCCCTCGGTGCTCCTCGTCCCGTTGGGGGACGCCGCCGAGCGCCGGGCGCTGGTCGTGGCGCGGGAGTGGGTGCGCGCCGGGGTCCGCCTCGAGATCGAGGCCTCGGGGCGCTCCCTGAAGGCGGCGCTGCGCAAGGCCGACCGCGACGGCGTCCGCATCGTGGCCATCCTCGGCGAGGAGGAGCTCGCCGCGGGGCAGACCACCGTGCGCGACCTCGCGCGGGGCGAACAGCATCAGATGCCGCCGGGGGCGTTCCCCGGATGGTTCTCCTCGCTGCCGAGCAGCGACCCGGGGGCAGAAGCCGCGCCCTGACACCACCGACACCTCCACACGCACCGGGAGCACACCATGCGAAAGATCCTGATCGTCCTCGCCCTCGCCACCCTGACCGCCGCTGCGCTGCCCGCGGCCACCCTCGAGGAGGCCGCCGCGAGGGTGACCGCCACGGGCGCCTATGCCACCGTGGAGCGCCTCTCCTCGCCGCAGTTCGCCGGCCGGCTCACCGGCACGGCCGGCTACGACGCCGCCGCCTCGTGGGTCGCGTCCCAGCTCGAGGCGGCGGGCCTGGAGCCGCTTCCCGAGGCGCCCGGCTTCTTCCAGCGCTTCCCCGTCACCGTCACCGGCGTGAGCGCGGCCGACCTGGAGGCGCTCCCTGCCGAAGACGGGGCCACGCCCGTTGCGCTCGCCTTCTTCAAGGACTTCCTCCCCATGCTCTACTCAGGGACCGGCGACGTCACCGCCGAGGTGGTGTTCGTCGGCTACGGCATCACCGCCCCCGACATGGCCCGCGACGACTACGCCGGCCTCGACGTCCGCGGCAAGGTGGTGCTGGCCCTGCGCGGCGCGCCGAAGGACGGCCGGGACTGGAAGGCGTACAACTCGCACCGGGCGCGCACTGCCAACGCCGCCGCCCACGGTGCCGCGGGCTACCTGTTCGCCGAGTCGGCGGTGGCCAACCCCAACGGCGCGCCCATCGAGGGGCTGCCCATGGCGACGATCAGCGAGGAGGTTGCCGACGGCCTGCTGGCCGGCCGGGGGCTCACGGTGGAGGACCTCCGCAAGGTCCTCGAGGCCGGCGGGGTGGTGAGCTTCGCCACCGGCCGGAAGGTGCACCTGGCCGTCACCTCGGTCCCGTCCCGCGCCGGTGAGGGACGCAACGTCCTCGCCGTTCTGCCCGGCAGCGATCCCGCCCTGGCGAAGGAGTACGTCATCGTCGGCGCGCACCTGGACCACTGCGGCGACTGGCCGGACCTCCTGCCCGGCGCCGACGACAACGCCTCGGGGTCCGCCACGGTCCTCGAGGTGGCGCGGGCGGCGGTCGCGCTCCGTCCCCGCCCGAAGCGCTCCATCGTGTTCGCGTTCTTCGCCGGCGAGGAGGAGGGGCTGCTCGGCTCCAAGTACCTCGCCACCCACCTGCCGGCGAGCCTCGGCCGCTGTGTGGGCGTGTTCAACCTGGACATGGTCGGGGTGGGCCGCGGCGCCTTCGTGGCCAGCGGGAAGAACTTCCCCGCGCTGTTCGCCCTCCTCGAGCAGGCCCGCGACCGCGAGGCGCCGGGAGCGCCGCTGCGGGCGGGGCTCTCGCAGGGCGAGGCCCGCGCCGACCACGGCTCCTTCCAGGAGGTCGGAATCCCCGCGGTGAGCCTGTTCGGCATGGGCGGCGAGCACCACGGCTACCACACCGACGAGGACACCATCTGGTTCATCACGCCGAAGAGCATGGAGGGGATCGGCCGCATCGTCCTCGACGCCGCCGTGCACGCCGCCGACGCGAGCTGAGCGGTCCGGCGCGAAAGGGGGGAGACCATGGACCTGTCGCTGGTGCGCAAGCTTCCCGGCACCCTGATCTCCGCGGTGGTCATGGAGCTGTTCGAGCGCCTGGCCTACTACGGCATGGTGATGGTGCTCGGCATCTACATGATGGAGCACCTCGGCATCCGGGCGGATGTCTTCGGAACGGTCTACGGGGTCTTCACGGGGGCGCTCTACTTCCTGCCCCTGCTTGCCGGTGCCCTCGCCGACCGCTACGGCTACAAGCCCGCCCTGATGGTGGCCTTCGCCACGCTCACGGCGGGCTACCTCCTCCTCGGCAGCACCGCCCGGTTCGGGCTCATCTGCGTGGCGCTGGGCCTCATCGCCGTGGGCGGCTCCATCATCAAGCCCACGGTGGCCGGCACGGTGACCCGCACCACCGAGGAGGGCTCCACGCGCCCGGTGGGGTTCGGCCTCTACTACATGATGATCAACGCCGGCGGCCTCATCGGGCCGGTGGTTGCGGCGCAGGTGCGAAACCGCACCGAGTTCCGCTACGTGTTCTGGGTCTCCGCCGCCGCCTGCGCCCTCATGCTGGTGCAGGCGGTGGCCGCGTACCGCGAACCCGTCACCGTGGGGGAGCGGGCGTCGGGGAAGAGCCTCTCGCAGGTGGTCTCCGAGATCCTCATGGTGCTGCGCAACGGGCGGTTCGTCGCGCTCCTGGTCATCTTCTCCGGGTTCTGGGGCATGATCAACGTCCTCTTCGGCTTCATGCCCGTGTTCGTGGAGAACTTTACCAACCTGAAGGCGGTGGAGGCGGCCGTCAACGGCGTGGTTCCCCTCGGTCACTGGCTCAACCCGGAGGTGTTCATCAGCCTGGACGCGCTGCTCATCGTGCTCTTCCAGGCCGCGGTGAGCTTCACCACCCGGCGGTGGCGGACGGTCACGGCGATGCTGGTGGGCACCGCTGTGGCCACGGTTTCCTGGATCCTGCCGGCCCTGGCCCCGGCGGCCGCGGGCGTCGTGGCTCTGGGGATCGCCGTGTGGTCGCTGGGCGAGATGACCTGCTCCGCCCGCTTCTTCGAGTACTGCGGCACCATCGCGCCGGGGGACCAGGTCGCCCTCTACCTGGGCTACTCCTTCCTGGCCATCTTCCTCGGGAACCTCTACTCGGGTCCCTGGGCCGGCACTCTCTACCAGCGTTTCCTGGCCGACCCGGCCGCGGCGGGGCGTCCGCCCCACTTTGCGGCGTTCTTCGCCGGCGTCATGCTCATGGGGGTGCTGTCCACGGTGGGCCTCGCCGTCTACTCCGCCGTGTCCGGGCCGCGCAGGACGCCGGCCTGAGGCGCTCCCGGCGGGGGCAGTACGGGAAGCGGCGCCGCCGGCGCGCCGGCGGGGGGCGCCGGGGCGGCGGGACAACCCTCGCGGTAGGCCGAGGCGAAGGCGTGCACCGCCACGCAGTGGGCCAGAAACCGCGTGGCGAAGATGCCCACGCAGACGACCAGCAGCCCCACCTGCGCGACGATCTCGGCGGCCACGGCGACGAGGAAGGCGAGCAGGTACGCTCCCGCCGCGGCGCCGATGCGGCGGCTCAGCCGGGTGACGTCGAACGCCGCGCTGAGCTCGCCCTCGGCGACGGAGGCGAGGAGCGCGGCGGGCAGGACGAACAGCGTCGCCAGGGCGGCGACCGGCAGCACTAGCAGCACCGGCAGCCACGCGGCCCATGGCGCGCCCAGGGCGACGAACAGGAACGCCATGGCGGCGGTGAGCCCGGCCGCGGGGAGGAAGAGGCCGAGGCTCAGAAGCCACAGCTTGATCCCTTCCACCAAATCCTCGTCGAGCCGGTCCCACGCCGGCAGCCCGGCGGCGTCGCCCCGGAACACGCCCAGGGCGATGCGACGGAAGTAGCCCAGGGTGATCCAGCGGCTGCCGAGCCCCGCCACGGCCGCCAGGATCACCGTGGTCAACGGGAAGCCGTGGCGCAGGGAGTGGCGCAGCGTCCCCAGGAGCGCGGGAAGGACGACGAGGAGCGGAAACAGCTCGAGCAGCGCACCGATGGCGGTGCGCCGGAGCCACGAGGGCTCCCGGAACGGGAACGACAGGCTCCTGCCGATCTCCATGGCGTTCTACCTTACGGCCTTCGAGCGACAAGGTTTCCTGCTACCATCCCCCCGAGGTGGACCATGGATCCAGTTCGCGCCCTGGCCGAAGCCATCGACCACACGCTCCTCGCTCCTGCGGCGACCCGTGACGACATCCGGAGGCTGTGCCTGGAGGCGGAGGCGGAGCGCTTCGCGGCCGTCTGTGTGAACCCGCTGTGGGTCGCGGAGGCCGCCGGGCGCCTCGAGGGGTCCGGGATCCCCGTGGCGTCGGTGGTGGGGTTTCCGCTGGGAGCAACGCCCTCCGGCGTGAAGGTCGCCGAGGCCGAGCAGGCCCTGTCGGCGGGGGCGCGGGAGCTGGACATGGTCCTGGCTGTCGGGTTGCTCAAGGGCGGTGAGGACGCGGCGGTCGAGGCGGACGTGTCCGCCGTCGCCGCTGCCGCCCACGCCCGGGGTGCCCTGCTGAAGGTGATCCTGGAGACCTGCCTGCTCTCGGAGCCGGAGAAGGAGCGCGCCGCGCGGCTCGCCGTCGGCGGTGGCGCCGACTTCCTCAAGACCTCCACCGGCTTCGGCGTGGGCGGTGCGACCGTGGAGGACGTGGCCCTGCTGCGCCGGCTGGCGCCGCCGGCGGTGAAGGTGAAGGCTTCGGGCGGCATCCGCACCTTCGCCCAGGCCCGCGCCATGATGGCCGCGGGGGCGAGCCGCCTCGGCGCGTCGGCGGGGGTCGCCATCCTGGAGGAAGCACGGCGCTGGGTCGCCTCCCACTGAGGGGCGCTCGGCGGTGGCCGGGGTTCCGAACGTGCGCATCGTCTCCGGGGGTCAGACCGGCGTCGATCGCGCCGCCCTGGACGTGGCGCTGGCGCTCCGGCTGCCCTGCGGCGGCTGGTGCCCGCGGGGGCGGCGCGCCGAGGACGGCGCCATCCCCGCCCGCTACCCGCTGCGCGAGACGGCCTCCTCCGGCTATCCCGAGCGCACCCGGCGCAACGTGGAGGACACCGACGGCACGCTGATCCTCGCCCGGGGCACCCCGCGGGGCGGCACCGCACTCACCCTCCGCCTCGCCCGCGCCGCCGGGCGGCCCGTCCTGGTCGTGGACCTCTCGGCGGACCCGGACGCAGGAGCTGCGCGGCGGTGGCTCGACGCCCAGCGCATCCGTAGCCTCAACGTCGCGGGCCCCCGGGAGAGCGACAACGCGGGCGTCGGCGCCCAGGCGTCCCGGTACCTGCTCCTCGTGCTGCGACCTACGGCGTGACGATGGCAGGCACCAGGGTCGGGTCTCCGGTGAGGTTGTCCACCACCGAGGCGTAGGCGAAGAACCGGCCCCCAGCGAGGGCGGTGGACACGAGGATGTAGCCGTCCGGAACAACCTCCCCGGTGACCTGCTCGAACGCCCTGTCGAGCTGGCGGAACTCGTACGGCTTCAGCGTCACGTCCACAGTCCCCAGCAGGCGGCCGTCTGCGAGGTAGAAGGCGGCTCGCACCGGCAGAGCCACCGCGGTGGCGCTCAGGAGGCCGAGGTTGGTGCGGAAGCCCTGGGCCAGGGAGGGGTCGTGGGACAGCTGCAGGAGGCGGCCCACCTCGCCGTAAGCGATGGCTTCGCCGACGTGCACGGCGGGCACGAACTGTCCGTAGGTACCGGAGGCGCCGGCGTTGTACGTCCGGGAGGTGGCGGCCAGCGTCGCCGCCGAGGGCGTGAGCCGGATCGCCGCGGCGCCGTCGGTCACGCCGAACGTCTCCGCCAGCACGTCGGCGAGGCGGAGCGAGCTCCGGATGCCCATGGTGACGGTCGCGGAGGGCGGCTGGCTGTTGTCCTGGTTGCGCCCGAGCAGCTTCATCGTGACGGTCACCGCGTGGTTTCCGTAATTCTGCAGCTCCACGTCGGACCGCCAGACCGTGCTGTTGCTCCCCTCCGAGTGGGCCGTCGCCAGCACGTAGATGTCCGTCGGAGAGGGGGGCTCCGGGACCTCCTCGACGGTGACCTGGGTGGTGCCCGCGACATCGGCGCCCCCGACGCTTCCCTCGGCGGCGACGGTGAAGGTCCCCACGCCCACGTAGGTGTGGGTGATGGTGGTGCACCCGCCGAACAGGGAACAGGCCGAGCTCCAGGCCGCCGTGGCCGTGGCCCCGTCGCCGAAGTCGAAGCCGATGGTGTCCTCCGGGGCGATGATGGCCGGGGAGAAGGTGAAGGTGACTTGGGAGCCTACCGTGGTGACCGCCGGCTGAGCGGACAGGGTGAGGGTGGCGGCGGAGGCGGCGGTCGCTGCGAGGGCTGCCGCGAGGGCCAGCGAGGCTGTTGCGAGTCTGTGCATCCTTTCCCCCTTGTCGTGGGCCCTGGGGACGTAACGAGGTCAGGTCCGCGTGCCGTCCACGAGCCTCCGGCAAACTTTGCGCCAGTATAGTGACGCCACTGTCACGCAACCGTGTGCTGGATCACCCGGGGGCCCGGCCGCGAAGACCGCGTGGTCGGGGCCTTGTGAATCTGTTAACATGACCCTCCGTCCCTGGTGAGGCGGACAGGGGGATGCCGCGCCGGGCCGGGGAGCCGCACGCCGTGCCCCACCGCTCGGCCCGTCGCCCCCATCCCCCCGGCTCCGGCCGGGCTCGCCGGCCAGGGGCGGCCAGGGAGCGCATGACATGTTCACGACCTTCGAAGAGGCCCAGGCGTTCATCAGCAGCCGCGGGATCGCCGTCATCGACCTGAAGTTCTGCGACTTGTGGGGGCGGTGGCATCACGTCACGCTCCCCGCCGCCCGCTTCGCCCCCGATCTCATGGAGAAGGGCGTGGGCTTCGACGGCTCCAGCGTCGGGTTCAAGTCCATCAGCTCGGGCGACATGGCCATGGTGCCCGACCTGCGCACCGCCTTCGTGGATCCGTTCTGGGAGGTCGGCTGCCTCAGCTTCATCTGCGACACCATCGAGGCGGACACCCGGCAGCCGTTCCTCTACGATCCCAGGGCCATCGCCCGCCGGGCCGAGGGCTACCTCGCCGGGGCGGGCGTGGCGGAGCGCAGCGCCTGGGGGCCCGAGTACGAGTTCTACGCCTTCGACGGGATCTCCTACGAGAACGGCATGAACGTGGCGTCGTACCGGGTGGAGTCGGCGGAGGGGCACTGGCGCAGCCCCGAGCTCGGCACCGGCTACACCATTCCCCACCACGGGGGCTACCACGCGATCCCGCCTCAGGACCGGCTGTTCACCCTGAGGAACAGGATCACCATGCACCTCCTCGACATGGGAGTGGACGTCAAGTACCACCACCACGAGGTGGGCGGTCCGGGGCAGTGCGAGATCGAGACCCCGATGCTGTCCCTGCAGGCCGCCGGCGACACGACGCTGATCATCAAGTACGTGGCGCGGATGGTCGCCAGCCAGCTGGGCATGACCGTGACGTTCATGCCGAAGCCCCTCTACGGCGAGGCCGGGTCGGGCATGCACTTCCACCAGCAGCTGTGGCGTGGCGGCGAGAACCTCTGCTACGACGCCGACGGCTACGGGAGCCTGAGCGAGCTCGCCCGGTCCTACATCGCCGGCCTCCTCTTCCACGGCGGGGCCGTGATGGCGTTCACCAACCCCTCGACGAACTCCTACCGCCGCCTGGTGCCCGGGTTCGAGGCGCCGGTGAGCGCCGTGTTCTCCCTCGGGAACCGCTCGGCGGCGATCCGCATCCCCAAGTACGCCAACCGTCCCGAGAACGCCCGCTTCGAGTTCCGGCCCCCCGACGCCACCTGCAACCCCTACCTGGCGGTGGCGGCGCAGCTCATGGCAGGGATCGACGGGATCCGGCGGCACCTCGATCCCTCCGAGCTCGGGTTCGGGCCGGTGGACGCGGACATCTTCTCGTGGACCGAGGAGCAGAAGGCGTCGATCAAGGCGCTCCCCACGTCCCTGTCGGAGGCCGTGGGCGCGCTCGAGCAGGACCACGAGTTCCTCCTGTCCGGCGACGTCTTCAACGTCGACCTGATCCAGCGGTGGATCGCGCGCAAGCGGGGCGAGCAGCGCGAGGTGCGCAACCGTCCCCACCCCTACGAGATCGAGCTCTACTACGATCTCTGACCACATGCGGCGGGACCGGTGTATTCTGGTGACAACGTTGCTGGGGGAGCCGACGGGGACGGGGATCGCGATGGCACGACGCGGGTGACACGCGCGGCTGGAGCCGCAGCGGTATCCGGTCTCGCTCCCAGGGGAGGGGGTGGTGCGGTGGTGGAGGATGCGAACTGGGCAGGCGAGGCGAGCGTTCTCGTGGTGGACGACGATCCGAGCATCCGGCTGCTCTTCACGAGGATGCTGTCGCGGATGGGCTACCGGGTCGCTGGTGCTGGCAGCGGTGCCGAGGCCGACACCCTCGCCGGGGAGCAGCGGTTCGACGTGCTCGTGACCGATCTCGTGCTCCCCGACGCTTCGGGCGTCGACGTGGCCCTCCGGATGCGCGCCCGCTGGCCGCGGCTCGGAGTGATCGTCATCTCCGGCTACGGAGTCGACATCGCCGCGGGAGCCGAGGCGGTCGCGGAGTTCCGCTTCCTGCAGAAGCCGGTCGACATGGCGACCATCGCCCGGGAGGTCGAGGCCGTCCTCGGAGGCAGCGCCGGCTGAGGTCTCCCGCCGGCGCCGCGCTCACCCGGGCCGCCTGTCATCGTCTCCCGCCGCCGTGATCGTGGTCGCCGCGGTCGTTTCCGCCGCTGTGGTCCCGGCTGCCGGGCTGCTCGCGCTGGAAGCGCTCGTGCTCCCCGGGGCCGCGCTGCGGCCGTGCCTCCCGGCCCTGCATCCGCTCCGACGCCCTCGCGCTGCCGGGCGTGCATCCTCTGCTCGAACTGCCGCTGCTGCGCCTGCTCCTTGGCCTGCCCGAACAGCTGGAACTGCTCGTACTGCCGGGGGCTTCTCTCGAACGCCTGCCGCTGCTGCCGGCCTTCGCGTTCCTGGTGCTGCTGGTACTCGCCGGGGAAGGAGGAGGTGAAGGGGCCCGTCGCGGCCTGCGGCCGCTGCTCGCCCGGGCGCCGCCCGGACTCCCGGCTCCGCCGTCCCTGCTCGTCCGCGCCGCGGCGGTTGCCGGGCTGCTCCCCGAAGCCGAACAGCTGGTTCAACTCGCGGTTTCTGAGGGCCTCGAAGCTCCGTGCCTCGGGGAGGATCCCCTCGTCCCCGCCGCGGCGGCCCCTCTCGAACCTCCGCGGACGCTCGCCGAAGGTGCCTTCCTCCCGGCCGTTGCGCAGGCGCGGGCGGTAGATCCGGAGCTGGTGGTCGCGCTCGCGTTCCTGTGCCGGGCCCGGCTCACCACGGGCGATCACCTGGAAGCGGGGCAGGGCGCGCCCCGTGGCCCGCTCGATGCGGTCCGGGTCGATGCCGCGGTCCCAGACGTGATCGTTCCGCTCGCCGTAGCGGGTCACGTCGCGGGTGTTCCAGTAGTCCCGGTCGAAGCGGCCCTCGCGGTGGATGTAGCGGTGCAGGTTGTCCCTGTCGAAGTCGCGGTCGCCCACGAAGACCCAGACCCCCTGGGGGATGTAGGCGTCGATGTCGGGCACCGTGAAGCCGATCCCGAGCTGCCATCCGTCCTCAGGCGGCAGCGGCGCCCAGCCGGCCAGGCCCTCTCCGGACCGCCAGGCGACCCAGGCCGGCGCCCAGACGTCGCCGGGCACCCACACCCACCCCATGTCGGCGGACAGGGCCCACCGGCCGTAATGGAACGGCGCCCAGCCCCAGTCGAAGTCGGACGCCCAGGTCCAGCCGTCGTCGGTGTAGACCCAGTGCCCCATGGTGTACGGCTCCCAGCCTTCCTGCATGCCCGTGGGCACCCAGACCTGTCCCCAGGGGTCCAGGTCGGTCCAGAAACCGTACGGCGCAAGCGCCCGGCGGAAGGTGCCGAGGTCCACCGTCACGCCGGCTCCGGCGCGCAGGCCGATCTCCGCGTTCACCTGGGCCTTCGCCACCTGCGCCGTGCCGGTGAGCGCCAGCACCGTCGTTAACCCGAGAGCGAGGGCTTTCATCGTCTGCCTCCCTGTCTGCGGGGACCTTCGAGCTGCGTGTGGGCGTCCTCTCGGCCCGCCGGCCGGCGGACCCGGGGATGGTGCAACGCGCCAGCTGCCTCGCGGACCATCTGCGCGGCTCATCTTATTGTGGTGCCGGCGGCCCGCGCCAGCCGCCGGACCGGCCTCGCTCCTCAGAACACCGGCGCGGAGGGCGGGGATTCCGCTGCGGCCCGCCGCGGCGTGCCGGGCGGGCCGCGGCGCCGGCGCCCTCAGTGCGGCGCCGGCCCCTGGGTGACCTGGACGAAGCCATCGGGGCGTACCCAGCGGGCGAAGGCCGTCTCGACCTGCGCCGCCGTGATGCCGAGATACCGCTTCGCCGCCCTCGTCGGCTCGTCCAGGGGGATCCCCTGGGATGCGCGGTCGAGGAGACCGCCCGCGATGCTGTCGAGGCTCGACTCGGACAGCTGCATGTCGCGCAGAAGCAAGGCCTTGGCCTGCTGGAGCTCGGCGGCCGTCACGGGGGCGCGCTGCATGCTCCGGAGGTCGCGTACGACGATGGCCCGCGCCTTCGACACGTTGGGCGGGTCGCAGGCGTAGCCGACCGTGTACACCGACCGGGTGCGGCCGATGTCGAAGCTCGAGGAGACCGTGTACACCAGGCCGGTCTTCTCGCGCAGGTCACGGTACAGCCGGGTGGCGTAGAAGGCGCCTCCGAGCACGTGGTTGCCCACCTCGAGGGCGTCGTGGTCCGGGTTCGACCGGGTCAGGCCCAGCGTCTGAGCGAGGATGACGCGATCCTGGACACGGCTGGCATCGGGGACCGCGGTGGTCGAGGGCTCGTTGAGGGGCACCGGAGGCGGCTCCGTGCGCGGCTTCGCTCCCTCCGCACGCCACGCGCCGAACGCCCCCGCGATCGCCGCGGAAGCCCGCTCCGGCGTGACGTTGCCGATCACCACGATGGTCGTGAGGTCGGGGCGGAACACGCGGGAGTAGTACGCGGTGACGTCCTCCAGGGTGAGGGAGGACACACTGGCCGGCGTGGCCTGCCGGAGGGAGGGGTCACCCTTGGGGAACAGCCCCTCCGCGACGGCGCGGCCGGTGAGGTAGTCGGGGCTCTCGAGCTCTCCCGCCAGCGCGCGCGCGGTCTGTTTCTGGACGATGGCGAAGGCGCCCGCGGGGAGCGCGGGATGGAGCTCGTTGTCCGCGAGAAGCTCCACCGCGCGCTCGAAGTGGGGCGCCAGCACCGACACCGAGAACGAGGATCCGGCGGACTCGCTCGCGGCGATGTCGTCGAGGGCTTTCTGGAACTCCAGGCGGTCCAGGGAGCGGCTCCCCCAGGAGAAGAGCTGCTCGAGGACGCCGTCCACGCCCTCCTGGCCGCGCGGCGTCTCGAGGTCGGAGTCGTTGCGGATCGTCCCCATGACCGTCACGGTGTCCGAGATCTTCTCGGGCTGAACCACCAGGGTGAGCCCGTTGGGAAGGGTGGTCACCGTGGGGCTCACCGTCGACGGGGGCACCGAGAGCCTGCCCAGCGCCGCGCGGGCCCACGCCGGCAGCGCGACCGCCCTGGGGTTGCTGGGCGCGAACGACTCCTTGCCGCCGAACCCCTTCGCCGACACCGGGCGGCCCGAGGGCTGCGGGGTGAGAATGGCGAAGATCGTGTGGTCCGGGTCGAGCATGGTCCGTGCGACGCGGCGCACGTCCTCCGCCGTGACCTTCTGGATCGCGTCGACGCCCTCCGCGGGGGAGTCGAGCCCCTGCACCGCCACGGCGTCGGACCAGGCGTCCGCGAGGCCCGAGATGGAGTTCCGCTCGAACTCCAGGTCGGCCAGCTCGCGCCGCTTGGCGGCGGCGACGAGGTCGGCCGGAAAGCCGTCCTTCACGTCCTTCGCAAGGATGGACCGCAGCTCGGCGAGCAGCGCCCCGGCGTCGGCGCCACGCGGGAACGCCGCCAGCGCGAAGCCGAGGCCCGCGGCAGCGCAGCGGGTTCATGGAGAATCCGGCGCCCAGCGCCTTGCCGGCGGGAACCAGGGCGTAGAGGCTGCCCCGCTGGCTGTCGAGGACGTCGGCGAGGACCTGCGCCGCGGCGTAGTCGGGGCTGTCGTAGCCGGGCATGCGGAAGGCGGCCAGCACGAGGCCGTAGGGGAGATCGGTGGTCATGCGACAGCGTGGTGCTCTGCACCGGCTGCAGCTCGCACCGCCGGACGGGAGCGGCAGGCTTCTCGCGGGGATGTCGCCGAACAGCGCCTTCACCGCGGCGCAGGGCGGCCCGCGGGATCGACGTCGCCGGCGATGACCAGGATGGCGTTGTTGGGCGCGTACCAGGCGTCGGTGGAAGTTCTTGAGCATGGCGCCGGTGGTCTGGTCGAAGGAGGCCTTGGTGCCCAGCGCGTCGTGGGCGTAGGGGGTGCCCTGCGAACATCGCGGCCAGCAGCCGGGTGTAGAAGACGTACTCGGGGCTGGAGAGGTCGCGGGCCACCTCCTGCTCGATGGCGCCCCGCTCCTGCTTCCACAGCGCCTCGCTGTCGAGGACGCCCCGCATGCGCATGCGCCTCGATGTGCAGCGCCACGTCCAGGTCCTCGGCCGGGACGGTGAAGAAGTACTGGGTCACGGTCTGCTGGGTGTCGGCGTCGAACATGCCGCCCATGGCCGCGGTGATGTCGGCGAGCTGGTCGGCGGACAGCCCCGGGCTGCCGCGGAACATCATGTGCTCCTGGGCGTGGGCCATGCCGGGGAAGCCCTCCGGCGCCTCGTTGGAGCCGACCAGGTAGTTGATCTCCGTGGTCACCACCGGAGCCAGGGGATTGCGCACGATGACCACCCGCAGGCCGTTGTCCAGCGTGGCGCGCACCACATCCTGGGGTGCGGTCTGTGCAGCCGTGGCCTGCGACGCCAGGACGAGGGCGGCCGCGAGGACGGCGGCCAGAGGGTTGGGGAACCGGGGGCGCCGCGGCGCTCCGGGCAGGCGTTGCCAGAGGGTTCTGCGCTGAAGATCCATCTCTGCTCTCCTGGACTTCCTGGTGCGGCGTCACTGGTGGCAGGGGGCATGTCCGTCCGCGTACCCTGGAGACCCGGTCGCCGCTCTCCATGCACCACACGCCGCGGAGGGGGATTATTCCTCCCGTCCTCTCCCGGGGCACCGGTCGGCGGCCTGCTCCCGGGCCGGTGCCGCGCGGGGGTGTCGGCGGGAAGACGAGGTCATCCCGCCCGCCGGAACGAGGTTCTCTCAGGGGGTGGGGCTGCCGGTCTCCACGAACTGCTTGAGCCGTGCCACCTGCTGCGCCAGGACGGCGTCCACCGTGGGAGCGACGGCCTCGAGGCCCCCCGGCCGGTACCCGCCGACCGTGTAAAGGAGCTGAAGCTCGGTGCCGGGACCTTTCGGCGCGAACGTCCACGTCATCGTGCCGGTCACCGCCAGGGCCTGGAGCGGGCCGAGCCCCCCCTGCATGCGCAGCGTCTTCGGCGGGTCGGCGAAGACCACCACCATGTGGCGCACGCCGCCAGCGGCGGGGAGACGTTCGCAGAAGCACCCGCCGGGGCGGCCTTCGATGAACAGGTTGGAGGCGCGGCCCGAGAAGGTGTGCTCGGGGGACCACCAGCGCCCCACGTCCTCGACCATGCGGCGGTAGACCTCCTGTGGTGCAGCGGCGATGGTGGCGGTGGTGCGCACCGTGAAGCCGCCGGGAGCGGACTCCACCACCGCCGCCCGCGCCGTCGGCGCTCCGAGGGCCGCCGCGGCCGCCAGCGCCAGCCCGGCGCCAAGACACGTCCTCATAGAATCCTCCCCGTTTCCGTGTCCTGATAACGTGCCGTCGGCCGCCCCGCTTCCACGCCCGCCGCGCATCGTCTCCCTGCGGACCCGGGCGCAGGTCGCAGGCTGGTAGAGTCACCATGGGAGGCCTCGCCATGTACAGACGGGTCGACGATTTCCTCGCGGACCTCACGGCTCAGCGCAACGCCACCCTGAAGGTCCTGCGCGCGCTCACCGACGACTCTCTGGGGCAGCGGGCGACGCCCGAGGGACGGACCCTGGGCCGGCTCGCCTGGCATCTCGTGGGCACCCTCGGAGAGATGCCCGCGAGCGCCGGCCTGGCCACCGACGCCTCGACGGCGCAGCAGGCGGTGCCGGCGCACGCCGCCGGGATCGCCGCCGCCTACGAGCGGGCCTCGGAAGCGGTGGCGGCCGCCGTCCGGCAGGCCTGGAGCGACGCCGACCTCGACGGCGTGATCGAGCTCTACGGCCGGCGGTGGGAGCGCGGACGCGTGCTCCGGGCCCTGCTCGAGCACGAGACCCACCACCGGGGCCAGATGACGGTGCTCATGCGGCAGGCGGGCGTGGTGGTCCCCGGAGTCGTCGGACCCGCCCGCGAGGAGTGGGCTGCCATGGGCCTTCCACCCCGGGAGTGAAGCCGGAGGGTCACCGGGGCGTTCCGCGATCCCTGCTAGCATCGCGGCGGGAGGGATCATGAAGGAAGCTCTCGGCCTGGCGGCCTGTGCCCTCATCCTGGCGCCCGCGCTGTCGCAGGCCGCCGGCATGCCCTGCTCGGTTCACCCGCCCAGGCACGCCACGAAAGCGGATCTCGCGCGGCTCGCCACGGTGAGCCGCGCCGATGCGGAGCACATCGCAAGGGAGGCGCTGGGGCGCACCAAGGAGATCTCGGTGGCCAGCGCCGGGCTCGAGGTGGAGGACCGCTGCCTCGTCTGGTCCTTCGACCTCGAGGTCGAGGGCACCTCCGGCGTCGCGGAGCTGCTGGTGGACGCCGGAGACGGCAAGCTGCTCTCGTCCCGGCACGAGAGCGCGCGGCAGGAGGCGGCCGAGAGGGACGAAGCCACGGAGAGCCCCGGACACTGAGCCCGCGGGCGCCCGCGGGATGCGCTCCGCCGCGCGGTGCCGCTCCGAGCTCCCGGGGACCTCGTCGCGGTGGACGACCGGCCCCTCGGCGGGCCGGCCCCTGCTGCGCGGTCACCGGCTCCCGGCGGCCGCGCTGTAGCGCTCCAGCCGGCCCCGATAGGCCGTCGCGTCGGCGTCTGTCGCCGGCAGCGAGGCGAGGGCCTGCCGTTGGGCGGCGGCGGCGCCCGCGGCGTCGCCGTTGGCGAAGCGTGCCGCGGCCAGGGTGTCGAGGACCCCGGGATCGGCATCCCCGGTGAGGGCCTGGGCCCGGGAGGCGTAGGCGAGGGCCGACCGCGGATCCCGCAGGTCGGTGGGGCGGCACGTCAGCAGCAGCGTGGCACAGTCGTCCAGGGCCTTCGGTGAGGCGTTGGGCGCATCGGCGGCCCGGCGGCGCAGATGGATCAGCTCGGAGAGCAGCGGGCGCGCGGCGCTCTCGTCCCCCTGCGCGACCTCGGTGCCGACGAGACCCTGCATGGCGGCCATCGTGTCCGGGTGCCCGGGCCCCTGCACGCGGCGCCTCGCCGCGAGCACCTCGGTGTAGGCCCGGCGCGCGCGGGCGAGCTCGCCCCCCGCCCGGTATGTCCGCGCCAGGATCGCCATGGAGTACAGGGTGCTGGGGTGATCCTCGCCGAGCACGCGCCGCTTGCGCGCGACCACGTCCTCCAGGAGGGGCTCGGCCTCGCCGTAGCGGCCCCGGTCGGCGAGCAGCTCGGCGAGGTTCCCGGCGAGGACCAGGCTGTCCGGATGGTCCCGGCCGCGCACGCGGATGCTCGCGTCCAGGGCCTGGCGGTACAGCGTCTCCGCCTGTGTCCACCGGTGCTCGAGGTGGTAGAGCGCCGCCAGGTTGTTCATGGCGTCGAGGGTGTCCGGGTGGTCGGGCCCGAGCCGCCGCCGCCGGCCCTCCACCACCTTCTCGTACAGCGGCTCCGCCTTCGCGAGCCGGCCCTCGGCCCAGTAGTCGCTGGCCAGGTTCGCCATGGCGAACAGCGTGGCCGGGTCGTTCGCCCCGAGGGTCCTCGTCCGGGCCTGGAGGACTTCCTCGTGGTGTGCCGCGGCCTCCGCGTAGCGTCCCTGGTGGAAGTCGATGTTGGCGAGGATGAAGATGGACCGCTGGGCCTGAGGGCCGTCGGCGTCTCCGCCGCGCCGGCGGGCCGCCAGGGACTCGCGGGCCAGGGCCTCCGCCGCCTGGAACCGCCCGCGGTCCACGTCCAGGTTGGCGAGGTCGTCCATCGCGGCCAGCGTCGCCGGGTCGTCGTCGCCCAGCGTCCGGCGGCGGATGTCGAGGGCCCGTTCGAGGTGCGTCGCGGCCTCGTCGAACAGGCCGAGCGCCTGGTAGGTCGTACCCACCGTGGTGTGGAGCCGGGCCGCCACCAGGGGCTGCGCGGCGAACGCGCCGTCGATCCTCCCCGAGGCCCGGTCGAGGACCTCGCGCACCGTGACCTGGCGCCCCTCCTTGCCGGGGCTGGTCGCCGCCAGCATGTCGGCGAGGAACCCGGTCACGGCCGTGGCCTGGGTCAGCGCCACCTCCTTGCGGTCGCGCTCGCGGCTGGCCCGCACGAACCCAACCGTCGCCACCGCCAGCCCCAGCACGAGGGCCAGGGCCGCGGCCCCGGCGGAGACGAACACCGCCCTGTGCCGGCGCACCAGCTTGCCGAAGCGGTAGGCCGCCCCGGGCGGCGACGCGACCACGGGGCGGTTCTCGAGGTGGCGGCGGACGTCGGCGGCCAGCTCGGCGGCGGTGGCGTACCGGCGGGTGCGGTCCTTTTCCATGGCCTTGAGGGTGATCCACTCGAGATCGCCGCGCAGCTGCCGCACGAGGGCGGCGCCGCTGGTGTGCCGGCTCCGGGCGGCCGCCGTCGCGCGCTCCGGGTCGGCCCGGAGCCGGGTGGTGGGCCGGGGCGGCTCCTGCTCCCTGATGGTGCGGCGGATCTCGTCGAACCCCCTGCTGCGCAGGGTCCGGCCATCGAACGGCAGCGCCCCGGTGAGGAGCTCGTAGAGCATCGCGCCGAGGGCGTAGATGTCGGTGCGCGTGTCGACGTCCTGGCCCGTCATCTCCGCCTGCTCGGGGCTCATGTACTCCGGCGTGCCGATGAGCTGGCCCAGCTCCGTGAACATGGTGGTGTCGGTGAGGCGGTGGGTGATGGCCTTGGCGACCCCGAAGTCGATGATCTTCGGGAGCGGGCGGCCGTTCTGGACGGTGACCAGGACGTTGGACGGCTTGAGGTCACGGTGGATGATCGCCTTCTGGTGGGCGTGCTGGACCCCCTCGCAGACCTGGATGAACAGCTCCAGCCGCTCGCGGACGGTGAGGCGCTGGGTGTCGCAGTACTCGGTGATGCTCACGCCCGAGACGTGCTCCATGGCGAAGTAGAGACGGCCACCCCGCGTGGTTCCGGCATCGAGCACCGTGGCGATGCAGGGGTGGTCCATCATCGCGAGGGCCTGCCGCTCGGATTCGAACCGGGCCACCACCTGCCGGCTGTCCATGCCCGGCTTGATCACCTTCAGGGCCACCGTGCGGCGGATCGGGCCGAGCTGCTCGGCGACGTAGACCTCACCCATCCCGCCCTCGCCGATCTTCTGGAGGACGCGGTAGCCGTCGGCGTCGAGGGCGGAGCCCGGCCGTCCGGGCGGCGGCAGCGATTCCGTCGAGCCCATCGGGTCGATGCCGTCCGTCGGGCAGGAGCCCTCGTTGTCCATGGCGTCCTCCGGGCCGCTGTCGCCTTCTCCCCGTGCCGGGCCGGGGGATTGTCGCGCCGGCCTCCACGGCGGAGCTCCCCGGGGGCCATCCGGCACCCGCGGCTTCCGGCACCGGGCTGGAGTTGTCCGCCGTTGCCAGGCAGTGTACACTGACTTTAGACTCAATAGCAAGATCGCCCTTCGGGGCGCACAGGAGGCGAGAGATGAGACGAACGATGCCATGGCGGTCCGGCAGACGGGTGCTGGTGTTTGGAGGGGCGGCCCTGCTGGCGGCGTCGGCCGCGTGGTCGGCGCCCGACAAGGCCTGCCCGGACGGCGACAGCCGGGCGGTGCGGGTGGACGTGACGGTGGACGCCGGCGCCGGCAGCGTCGCGGTGGACCCGTCCACCGTCGAGGTCTACCTCAAGCCGGGACCCAAGGAACCGGCCAGGGTCTGCTGGGTGATCGCGGGGCTCGCGGACGGCCAGGTTCTCCGGCTCACCGACAAGGAGGCCGGAGGCGAGGCGCCTTTCTCCGGCCTCACCCGGCAGGTCAAGGGAGCCAGCCCCTTCATCAACAGCGGCAACCCCTCCCGCGCAGGCACCTGGATGTACGGCGTCGAGGTCACCGACGCCAAGGGCAGGACCGTGGCCAAGGTGGACCCCGAGGTGATCGTCAAGGGCAACGCCTCTCCCTGAGCGGGCACCCCGCCGGGCGGGCCGCAGTCGAACCTCGGGGTCCTTTTCGTCGTAGGCGTGGAGGGACCCGCGCGGGCGCGGCGACGCGCCGCCGGGCGGGAGGTCGTGATGGGAAGCCGTCTCCTTGCGCTCGCGCCGCTGCCGCTGCTCCTCGGCGCACCGCTCCTCGCCGCCGGCGCGCGGAGCTACGATGTCTCGCTCCGGGTGGACCCCGCCGGCGGCTCGATCGCGGCGACGGCGACGGTGGACGTGGACCTTGCCGCGGGGGAGCGCTCGGTCACGCTCCTCCTCAACCGGGGTCTCGCCGTCACGTCGCTCACCGCCGACCGGCCCCTTGCCGGTTTCGCCTTCCGCCGCGGGGAGCGCGGCCGGCTGCGGTACGCGGCCGAGGCGGTTCCCCTCGAGGTCCGCCTCGCCGGGCCCTCTGCGGCGGCGTCGGAGCTCCGGCTCACCGTCTCCTACGAGGGGGTTCCCGCGCCGGACGCCTGGGGCGTCAACCTGGTCACGCCGGCATGGGTGGAGCTGGGCCTGTACTCCGGGTGGTTTCCCCTCGATCCGGGCATGGGATCCTTCTCCTACCGCCTCCGCCTCGACCTCCCCGACGGCTGGAGCGCCGCCGGCACCGGGGGGATGGCCCGGCGGGACGGCGCATGGAACGCGTCGTCCGCGGCCATCAACGACATCGTCGTGGTCGCCGCGCCCGACCTCCAGATCCGGGACGCCGGGGGCGGGGTCAGGGTGCTCGGCGCCCGGGTGAGCGCGCCGCGACTGGACGCCGTGGCCGCCGCGGCGTCGGGGATTCTCGCCCGGCTCACGGCGCTGCTCGGCCCGTCCGGGGGCGGCGCCCTGGACGTCGTGCTCACGGCGCGGACCACTGGCGGGGGGTACGTGAGGCCTGGTCTCGCGGTGCTCCAGGACGACGGCGGAGACCTCGCAGGCGGCTCCTGGGTCCGCTACCTGGGACACGAGATCTCCCACCTGTGGTGGTACCGTGCGCCCTCCACGTCGTGGCAGGACTGGATCAACGAGTCGTTCGCCGAGGTCACCGCCCTCGTCCTGGTGCGCGACCGGCTCGGAGACGGGGCCTGGCGGACGCTTCTCGACCGCTACCGCGCGGCCTCTGACGGGCTGCCGCCGGTGCGCGGGCTCGACCGCGACGACGACAAGGCCTACGAGGTCCTCTACCGCAAGGGCCCCGTCATCCTCGCCGGCGTCGAGGAGCGGATCGGCCGGGAGCGTTTCCTGCGCTTCCTTCGCGAGGTCCATGTCCGGCGGGCCGCGGACACGGCCGCCGTGCTCGGCGTCCTGTCCGACGTGGCCGGTCGACCCGCCGCGGCGGCGCTGGACGCGGCGCTGGACCGCTGAGCCGGAGCCGGGGGGAGCCGGGGCCGCACCGTGGTAGCGTGGTGGGGCCCGGGGGCGGAAGGAGACGGTGATGGCGTCACGACGGGCGGTGGCACTCTCCGCGGCCGCGGGGGTGCTCCTGGTCGCTGCGGTGGCCGTGGCGCAGGACCTGTGGGCGCCGGTGTACGAGCCGCCCAGGACCATGAACGACCCCGGCCGCGCCGAGCTCGTCAGGTGGGCCCCGAAGAGGACCGAGGTCGACGTGCCGCCGCCCCCCGGGGCGGTGCTGGTGGGCGCCGACTTTCTCGGCAACGAGGGCGTGAAGGGCGCGCCGATGATGCTCTTCCTGGCCTCTCCGAGACCCTTTGCTGAGGTGGCGGCGTTCTACGACGCGCGTCTGAAGGGGTTGGTGCCGGTGGACATGGACGACGGCAGCCGGATGTACTGGGTCCCCCAGCCCGGCG
The DNA here is from genome assembly GCA_963751245.1 of uncultured Acidobacteriota bacterium. Taxonomy (GTDB): domain Bacteria; phylum Acidobacteriota; class Thermoanaerobaculia; order Thermoanaerobaculales; family Thermoanaerobaculaceae; genus CAVVTR01. The sequence continues at coordinate 141,188 of CAVVTR010000012.1, forward strand.
TGGATCCCCTCGACGCCGACCCGCCGGTGGTCACCGTCTTCCGCTGGGCCGGCGAGGTCGCCCGCCGCAAGGTCCCCGGTGCCCGCACCGAGATCTCGGTCTACGTGGTCCGCCAGTAGGCGGCCGGCCCGGGCCCCCCCGGCTCCGCGCGTGCACCGGGGAGCGGCGGTTGCACGGCTCGGCGCGCGGTGTAAAATTGTCACCGTTGAGTACGCCAGGAAAGCATCTGTGCTGCATGTGCCCGCTTGGGGTGGGTCCACGATGACGGGTCAGTTCGGGGCCGCGGCGGCCATTCTGGCCACCTGGCTGCTGCTGGGCCTGGCGCTGACGGGCGTCGGCGCGTGGGCACGGCGCCTGGCCGGGCTGGCCGTGCTCGGGGCCGACGCCGCGTTCGCCTCGTTCTGGGTGGGGTGGGCGGCCGCCCTCGCCATCCTTCAGGTCTGGCATCTGTGGTTGCCGGTCCGCTGGCCCGCCCTGCTCCTGGTGGGGTCGGTCGGAGGCGTGGGGCTCGTCGCCGCCGGCTGGCTCCGCCTCGGCCCGGCGCTGGCCCGCGCCGCCGCGCGCCGTCCCCTCGTCACCGTCCTCGCGCTGGCGGTGACCGCCTGGGTCGCCTACAGGTGCACCGCGCCCGTTGCGAACTACGACCTCGGCCTCTATCACCTCCAGTCGGTCCGCTGGGCACACGCCTTTCCCGTCGTACGCGGGCTCGGGAACCTCCACGGCCGGCTCGGCTACAACAGCGCCTTCTTCCTGTTCGCGGCCATGCTCGACGTCGGCCCCTGGGCCGGGCGCGTGTACCTGTTGGCGAATGGGTTCCTCCTGGGAGCGCTGGCGGCTCAGGCTGCCGTGAGCGTCGGCAGGGTGCTGCGCCAGGAGGGCGGGTCCCGGCGGCCCTACGACCTCTTCAACGCCGTGCTGCTCGCCCCGCTCCTCGCGACGGCCTCCGCTGGCACCGTCGCCAGCCTCGCCACCGATTTGCCCGTTTTCGTCCTGACGCTGGTCGTCACCGGTCTCCTGCTGCGGCTGCTCGGCCCTGGAGAGGCGCCGGCGGGCCGGGAGGGGGCTTTCGTGCTGGGTGCCATCGCCGTGCTGTCCGCCGCCGGCCTCACGGTCAAGCTGAGCTTCGCGCCGATGGGCGCGGCGGTGGCGCTCGTGGCCGCCGGCGTCTGGTTGTGGGGCGGGGAGGCCCGGTCGCGCCGCGGACGGACCAGGGCGCTGGCGGTGGCGGCGGCGTGCGGGCTGGCCCTCGTGGTCCCGTGGATGGTGCGGGGAATCCTCCTCACCGGCTACGTCGCCTTCCCGAGCACCCTGGGGGCGGTGGCCGTGCCCTGGCGGGTGCCCCGCTCCCTGGCGATCAACGAGTCCCGGATGATCTGCTCCTGGTCCCGGAGGCCGGACCTCTTCTGGACGGAGGTGCTGGGGCGCTGGACCTGGCTGCGGACCTGGGTGTGGAAGCTGCCGGGCGACGTGTCGACGGCGTTGGAGCTGGCGCTGGCGGCGACCGTCGTCGCCCTCGGAGCGGGAGGCGAGCGACCCTCCCGGCGGCGCGGCGGAGCCGCCCTGTGGTGGGCGCTGCTCCCCCCGTCGGTCTCCGTGGTGGTGTGGTTCGTGACGGCACCGAACCCCCGGTTCATCCAGGGGTCCCTGTGGGCCCTGGCGGCCGTGGGCGTGGCCCTCGCCGTGGTACGGGTCCAGCCTGAAGCCGGCGGCGAGGCGGCCGGCTCCCGGCTCGCGGTCGCCGCCCTGTGGATGGCGCTCTTCCTGTTCGTGTCGCCCCTCAGGCAGCCGATCCTCGTGCCTCCCGCCGCGACGGGCGGCCTCCACTCCCTGCCGCAGGCCTCCGTGGCCGTCCGGACGACGTCGACGGGTCTGCAGGTCAACGTCCCCGTGGGAGGGGACCAGTGCTGGAATGCGCCGCTGCCCTGCACACCGTACTTCCACCCCGAGCTTCGGCTCCTCGAGGACGGCGACCTGGGGAAGGGGTTCGCCCTCGATCCCCGGGTGGCCTACGTGGACAACTTCACCATCGAGGACCCGCCGGGGCTCACCTCGCCCCGCGACCTGGGAGTGCGGCTGCTGGGGGGATGGTACCCGGAGGACCCCGACACCGGTACCCGGTGGATGCGATCGCCAGCCCGGATCCTCCTCTACACGGAGCGCGCCAGGACGATCACACTGGCGCTCACGCCCGGGAGGATCAGCACCGGGGAGCGGCTCGGCGACTCCGGGCGTCTCCTGCTCACCATCAACGGCCGGTCGCTGGCGGTCGTCGAGGTGCACAGGGGGGAGGTGGCCGAGCTGTCCGTTCCGCTCGTGCCCGACTACAACATCCTGGCGTTGGGTGTCCCTGCCGGGAACCTCGTCCCCGGGACGCCCGTCACCGGCGCGCCGGAGGCGGAACCCCTGGGAGCGGAGCTCCTCTCGATCAAGCTGAGCACGGCCGGAACGCGCGCGGCCGGCTCGTCCTGAGGAACGGAGCGAACGGCGCTCAGGGCCGCCCGGCGCCCGCGCTCGCCGACGCGGTGCCCGGGAGCGTGCCCGTCATCCGCGCTGGCCCCGGGAGGAGGCTCCCGCCGTTCGGGTGCGCGGTCGCTCTCCGCGGTCAGAAGGAGCAGGGTCTCCATGTTCGCGGTGCCGGCGAAGAGGTCGAGGGGGACGGCGCGGCGGAGGCCGTAGCCGGCGGCGCGCCAGGCTTCGACCTCGCGGGGGATCTCCTCGGTGCCGCAGCAGACGTGGACGACCCGCCTGGGGCGGCGCGCGGCCAGCGCCGGCACGACCCCCGCCTCCGTTCCCTGCCGGGGCGGATCAAGCAGCACCGCCTCCGCGGCCCGGGCGGGGCGGAGACGCTTTGTCACGAAGCCGCCGTCGAGGCGGCCGGCGAGGAAGTGGACGCGATCCGCGCCGGGGACGTGCGCCGCGTTCGCGCGGGCGGCGGCGACGGCGGGGCCGTCGAAGTCCACTCCGGTGGCGCGCGCGGCCTCGCGTCCGACCGTGAGGGAGAAAAGGCCGTAGCCGCAGTAGAGGTCGAGGAGCTCACACTCCTCCAGGGGGCCGAGGAGGGAGCGGGCGGCGGCGGTCATGGCTCCGAGCATGGCGCCGTTGACCTGGGAGAACACGACGGGGGGGAAGCGCAACCGCGCCCCGTCCACCTCGACCTGCAGCCAGTCCGGACCGTAGAGCTTCTTGAACGACAGCGTCCCCGCCGGCCGCCGCGCCTCGAGGTAGTAGTCGGACCCGGTGGGATCGAGGAAGAGGAAGGCCGCGTTGACGCCGAGGCGTGTCTCCTGGAGGGCGCCGGCGAGCAGCTTGGCGGCGCGCACGACGTGAGAGTCGAAGAGGCGCACGTTGAGGATGAGGGCGAGGGCCCCCGCGCCGCCGCGCACGATGGCGTGGTTGAGGGCGACGGCGAGCGGCCGCGAGTGAGGGCGCCGGAGGCGCTCGACGAGGGCCGCGTAGACAGCCCCGTGCTCGGGCAGGTCCAGCGCCGAGGGGGACAGGCCGCGCTTCGAAGGCGTGGTCCCGGGGAAGGCGAGGGCGGGGCCCTGGGGTGTGGCCACCGCCCGCCGCTTCGTCGTCGTGCGGTAGCCGCGGGGCGACGGAGCGGCCACCACGGCCTCCGGCGCGCCGGGGAGCCCCTCGAGCCTCCAGAAGGCGGCCATCGCGTCCGCCTTGAGCGCCAGCTCCGTGGGGTAGTCGAGGGAGGCGAGGGGCTCCGGGTGCCCGGCCTGCGGCAGCACGAGGCCGCGCTCGCCGGCGAGGGCGCGGAGGATCTCGGAGAAGCTCATGCCGGGAGGCTACTCCATGTCGACGCCCGGCGGCGAGAGGCGCGGCGCGCTGGCCGGAGACGGGCCCGGGGACCGATATTGAGCAGCGTGGAACCGGCAGGGGGGGCGTCCGGCGGCGGTGCCACGCGCCGAGGAGGCCGGCCATGAAGACCTTCCTGCTCTTCACCGCGGGTGGCCCGATGGTGATCATCACCTCGCACCACGCCGTCACCGACACGGCAGTGCTGGACAAGCTCGCCGACAAGGGGATCGAGAAGTTCATCGCGTACGAGCTGTCCCTCGAGACCGTCGCCCAGCGCTACGGGTTTCACTTCGACAATGTCCGCCAGGACCTCCACGAGACCGACGCGCTCAGGGTGCTGGACTACAACGGCAGCCGCATCTTCGCGCTCTTCTACCTGAGCGAGCTGGGACGCCCCGTGATGCACGAAGGGGCGCTCGCCGCCGCCGGGCACTGACGGTCCGCCGCCGCCGGCGTCACACCCGTTGCAGCACTCGCGCGGAGGTGGTGCAGCGCGGGCACCTGAGGACGATCCAGTCGTCCTCGGAGGGCCGTGTCTGTGTGCCCTTCGCAGCTCCGTGACGAGGCTCGCACTCCCCATGGCCGCACCACGGGCACCGCCACGCCGCCCGGCGCGCCTTGTCGCTCTTGTCAGGCTTCACCTGATCATTATAGTACTTCGTCGAGTTCCGCTCGGGGCTGCCGCACCGGAGGGCGCGGCGGCGCGGGCGGTGGAGGGCGGGGACGCCGTAGAATCGCGGACATGGATCTCGCCATCGAGACACACGGCCTCACCCGGCACTTCGGCGACGTCAGGGCGGTGGACGGCCTCGACCTCACGGTCCCGGCCGGCAGCTTCTACGGCTACCTGGGGCCCAACGGCGCCGGGAAGTCCACCACCCTGAAGTGCCTCACGGGGCTCCTGCGGCCCTCGGCCGGCACCCAGCGGGTGCTGGACCTCGACCCCTTCGCCGACGGTGTGGCCATGAAGCGGCGCATCGGCGTCGTGCCCGAGGAAATCGCGCTGTTCGAGCGCCTCAGCGCCCGTGAGACGCTGACGTTCGTGGGGCGGGTGCACGGCCTCGACGGCGCCGCCATCGCCCACCGCTCCGACGAGCTCCTCGATCTCCTCGAGCTCGGGGGCGCCGGGGAGCGCCTGGTCGCGGACTACTCCCACGGCATGAAGAAGAAGCTGGCGCTGGCGGTGGCGCTCCTGCCGGGTCCGGAGCTGCTCTTCCTGGACGAGCCGTTCGAAGGCATCGACGCCATCGCCTCGCGGCAGATCAAGGAGGTGCTCCAGACCGTGGTCGCACCACGGCGGCACGGTGTTCCTGACCTCGCACATCCTCGAGGTGGTTGAGCGCCTGGCCGACCACATCGGCGTCATCAACCACGGCCGGATCGTGGCCCAGGGCTCGCTGGCCGAGCTGCGCGCCGGCAGCGGCGCCACGCTGGAGGAGATCTTCATGAGGGTGGTCGGGGCCGAGGAGCGCGAGCGGCCCGCGCTGGAGTGGCTGGGATGATCCGCACCCTGCTGTGGCTGCAGTGGCGCCTCGTGGTCAACGGGATGCGCAGCCGCGGGAGGGGCGGCCTCGACGAGGCTTCCCGCTGGATCCGCATCGTGCTCCCGGTGCTGGCGGCCGCGGTCCTGGTGCCGGCGGTGCTGGTGATGGCCGCGCTCGGCGCCTTCGCGGGCTGGGCGCTGGTGTCGCTCCCGGAGGGCGGGACGGTGGTCCCCGTCGCCGTCGCCATCGCGGCCTCCGCGGTGGCCGTGTGGTCCCTGGTGCGCCCCTTCCTGCCGGACCTGAGGGGCGGCATCGAGCACCACCCCCTGCTCCGCCTGTTGCCCGTGCCCCCCGCGCTGCTCCACCGGCTTCAGCTCCTCTGGCTGCTCCTCGACGTCCCCACCTCCTGGTGCTGCCGGGGCTCCTGCTGCTCCCCGCGGGCCTCCTGGCCGCCGGCCGGCCGGGTGCGGCGGTGCTGGCGGAGGTCGGCGCGGTGGTCTTCGTCGTTTCATCGCCGCCCTGGGGGGCTGGCCACCGACCTGGTCCAGCTGCTGTTCCGCTCCCGCCGGCGAGCCGAGGCGGTGACGCTGGTGTTCTTCGTCGTGCTCAGCATGGCGGGGATCGTCCCCTACGCCCTCCAGCCCCGGCATGGGAAGGTGGCCGACGGGAGGCGGCCGGCGGCGGTCCACCGGTCGCAGCGGCCGGAGGGCCCGATGTTCGCCTCCGCGTGGCTCGCCATTCCCTCCGTCGCCTGCGCCGCGGCGGTGGACGACGGTGCCGCGGGGCGGCCCGTGGCCTCCCTGGCGGCCACGGCGGCCATGCTTCCCTGGATGGCGGTGCTCTACGGCCTGTCGCTGCTCACCTCGCGCCGCCTGCTCGAGACCCCGGCCGTCTCCTCGGCCGGACTGGTCCGCCGCGCCGGCCGGCAGGGGTGGGACCTGCCGGGGCTCGCGCCGGCCACCGCCGCGGTGGCCCGGGTGCAGCTGCGGGGATTCCTGCGCACCGTCCGCGGCCGCATGGTGCTGGTGAGCCCTCTCGTCATCGTCGGCATGCTCGCCCTGCTGCTCGGCTCCGGCCGGCACCAGGGGCCGCTCGCCCTGCTCGGCAACCCGGCCTATCTGGCCGCCTTCGCGTTCTGGTCGGCGCTCTCGAACCTGTCCACCACCCTGGGGTGCAACCAGCTCACCCTGCTGGGACCGGGGCTGCTGGTGGAGCTGTTGCAGCCGCTGGACGCGGCCACCCTGCTGCGCGGCCGCGCCGCCGCCGTGGGTATGGTCTTCCTCCTGCAGGAGGTGGTGATTCTGGCGCTCCTGGCGGCCTTCTTCCGGGGCGCTCCGGTCGCCCTGTGGCCCGGCCTCCTGCTCGCCGGCCTCGCCGTGCTGGTCTCGCTGCTGCCGCTGTTCGCGCTGCTCTCCGCGGTCTTCCCCAAGACCGTGGACCTCAACACCATGCGCCGCGGCGGCACGGTCAGTGCTGCCGCCGCGCTCATCAACATGCTCGCCATCCCCTTCAGCAGCCTTCCGATGCTCGTCGCCGGCTGGCTCGCCCTGGGCTACCTCCACCACGCCTGGATGTTTCCCGTGCTGGCCGGCGCATGGCTGGCCGCCATGCTCGGCCTGTGGCGCCTCCTGGTGCCGTCGCTCGCCCGGCTCGTGGACTCCCGCCGCGAGACCCTCGCCCTCACCGCCGCCGGGCGCTGAGCCGGGGCGGGGAGACGCGCCCGGTTCCCGGCTCGAGCGTCAGCGGACGCGGTCGAGGTGGGCACGGTCCCAGCCGGCCGCGTCGGCGCCGGCCGCGTAGGTGGACCGGATGAACGACAGCAGCGCGGCCCGCGGTTCCGGTGCCGCGCGGACCGCCTCGTAGGGCAGCATGAACTCGCCCAGCGCCGAGTTCCACGCCGCCTCGGGCGGGTCGACGCGGGCGGCGGAGAACCCCTCCGGCGTCGGGACGCCGTAGGCGTAGAAGATCGGCTCCGCGACCCTGCCTCCCACCGGCCAGTCGCCGCCTGGCCAGAAGCCGTGGCTGATGACCTCGTGGGAGTAGGCCTCGGACATCACCCGGTCCGGCGGCGGCTGGGGGTTCGCGCACCCCGAGAAGCGCGTCATCGCGAGGTCGAAGGCGCCCCAGAACAAGTGCGAGGGGCTCTGCTTGCCGAGGAAGTCCCAGCGCGCCTCCTGGAACACCTCGTCCACCGATCGCAGGATGCGCCACAGACGCCCCACGGCCGCGGGGTCGTAGGAGGCGTGGACGGTGTCCCGGTCCAGGGGCGTTGTGTCCACGACCTCCTGGGGGGCCGGATTCACCTGGACCTCGACGGCGATCTCGGTGAGGCTCGCCATGGTGCGGTGGAAGAACGCCGCCACCGTCATGGGCGCCAGCGCGAAGCCGCTCTCCCGGCCGTCGGCGCAGCGCGCCCTCAGGCGGTGGCCCGCGAAGTCCAGCTCCAGGGAGAACCAGAGGCCGCCGTTGGGCACCGGTCCGGTGGTCAGCCCGCGTTCGCCGACGCGGAGGGTGACGTGCCACCAGTGGTTCGCCGGCGGCGTGAGCGCCATGCGGATCTTGCCGAGGATCTGGGTCCAGCGGTGCACCGTCAGGTACGTCGGCTCCCAGTCCTCGAGACGGAGCGATGGCCACGCGTCGTTGGTACCCGGTACCGGTGCATGCGGCATCGTGTCGTGCCCTCCTGTCGCCCCACGGGTGCCGGCGCGGGAGCTGTGGGGCTGTCGATACAGAGTATCATTCTTCTCGTCGTGGCCGGGCCGGAGGCCCCCCTCGCCGTCACGGCCGCAGCTGCTCCGTCCCGTCGGGCTCCTCCGCCTGCCCGACGCCTGCATCCACGGCTCCAGCAGCACCGGGGTGGCCGGCCTCGCCGGCAGGCGGGTCCTCGCTCCGGACCCGTGATCGGGCGGCGCTACTCCCTGGCCCCCCCGGCGGGACGTGCGGCCGCGCCGCCGGCGAGGCGACCGCGGGGGTCGAGGAGGGCGTAGAGCGACGGCAGGACCACCAGGACCAGCGGGCCGGACAGGACGAAGCCGCCGATGACGCCGATGGCCAGGGGCTGGAGAAGCTGGGAGCCCTGGCCGAGGGCGAGGGCGAGGGGCGCCAGGGCGAACGCCGTGGCCAGGATCGTCATGGCCACGGGCCGCAGCCGCCGCCGCGCCGCACCGGCCCAGGCCTGCCGGGCGCCGGCGCCGGCGAGGAGCTGAAGACGCGCCTCGTGGATGACGAAGACGGCGTTCTCGCCGACGATGCCGACCATCATGATGGCGCCGACGAAGCTGGAAATGTTCAGCGTCATGCCGGTCAGGATGAGCGCCGCGAAGACTCCCGTGAGGACCGCGAGAGCCACCAGCACGGTGAGCAGCGGCGCGCGCCAGTCGCCAAACTCGAACAACAGCACCACGGCCACCAGGCCCAGCCCCAGCAGGAGCACGGTGAGCAGACCCTTGAACGAGGACTGCTGCTGCGCGTAGAGGCCGCCGAACTCCAGCGACATCCCGGGGGGGAGGACCAGCTGCGCGGACAGCTGCTGGCGGATGGCCGCCACCGCGCCCCCGAGGCTGCGCCCCGACAGTCGGGCCGTGACCCCGAGGTAGCTGCGCAGGTTGTCCCGGTCGATCTCCGCCTCGGGCGGGCCGGTGGTGATGTCGGCAAGGTCGGCCAGCGGCGTGACCGTGCCGTCGCGGCCCAGCACCGGCACGCGGGCGAGGGTGTCGTCCCGGCCGAGGAAGACCCGTACGTCGTAAATGCGCTCGCCGATGCGAATGTCGCCCGCCACGGTGCCCACCGTGGCCGGCTCCACGGCTGTCGCGAGGTCCTCGGTGGTGAGCCCACGGCGTGCCAGCGCTCCGGGGCGGACCTTGAGGTCGAGGGCCGGGCCGGCGATGGTGATGCCGTCGAAGACGTCCTCCACGCCCGGCACCTTGGCGAGGATCGCCGCCGTCTGCCTGGCCCTGGCCTGCAGCTCGTCTTGGCTCTCGCCGAAGATCTTGACCTCGATCGGCTGCGGCACGCCCCCGGTGAGGTCACCGATGTTGTCCTCGAGGAGCTGGCCGAAGTCGGTGTGGATGGCGGGCTCCACCCGGGCGATCCTCCCGCGCAGGTCGTCGATGACCTCCTCGACCCCGCGGCGCTGCCCGCGCGGCCTGAGCTTGATCACGTAGTCGCCCCGGTTGGGCTCGGTGATGAAGAACCCGAGCTGCGTGCCGGTACGCCGCGAGTAGGCTTCCACGTCGGGCAGCGACTGGATGATCGCGTCGACCTGGTCGAGCATCGCGTTGGTGTCGGTGAGGGAGGTCCCGGCCGGGGTCCAGTAGTCGAGGATGATGGAGCCCTCGTCCATGGCGGGGAGGAAGTCGGTCCCCACGGCGCGGTAGAGGAGGAAGCCGGTGCCGTACAGAGCCACCAGGACGATCGCCGACACCGGCCACCACGCCACCAGGCGCCGCGTGAGCCCCCCCCGGCGCGGCTGCTTCGCCGCCGGCGCGCCGGGAGGTCCGTCCGCGCCCTGCGGCGCGGGATCGCCCCGCTCCTTCCTGTGGCGCACGGCCGCCGGGACCACGAGGGCGGCGAGGAGGAACGAGATCACCAGCGACAGCACCATGGTCAGGGCCAGCGGGCGGAAGAAGGCGCCGGCGACGCCGGAGAGCAGGGCGAACGGCGCGAACACGATGATGGTCGACAGGCTGGAGCCCGCCAGGGCGGGGAGCAGCTCGACGGTGCCGCTGAGCGTGGGGTCGGCGGAGGCTGCGACCTCGCGGTGGCGGTGGATGTTCTCCACCACCACGATGGCGTCGTCCGCGACGAGGCCGAGAGCGGCCGCGATGCCGCCCAGCGTCATGAGGTTGACGGTCTGTCCGGTGGCCGCGAGCCCCAGCAGCACGATGGCGACGGTGAAGGGGATGGCCGCCACCGCGACGGCCGTCACCCGCCCGGAGCGCAGGAAGACCAGCAGCACCAGGGCGGCGAGGCCGACGCCGATGAGGATGGCGTCGCGCACGCCACTGACCGAGTCGCTGATGAACCGTGCCTGGTCGTAGAACGCCGTCCACTTCACCTGGGGAGGGATGAGGTCGGGGTGTTCGGCCAGCAGCGCGTCGATGCCCCGGGCGATCGCGATGGTGTTCGCCGAGGGTTGCTGGACGATGTTGAGGAGCACGGCCTCGTGCCCCTGAGCGGTGGTGCGGATGTAGGAGACGGCGTCGGCGGCTTGGAGGGTGCCGAGCGCGGCCAGGCGGGCCGGGGCCCCTTCCGGGTTTGGGATGGCGATGTCGCCGAGCTCGGCCAGGCTGGCCGCCCGGCCGTCTACCAGCGTGAGGTAGAGCTCGTGGTTGCGCTCGATGAGCCCGGCCGAGAGGACCTGGTTGTCGGCGCGCAGGGTGGCCACCACGTCGGCGGCGGTGAGGTGGTGGCCGGCCAGCGCCTGGGGGTCGAGGTGGATCTGGAACTCGCGGTCCCGTCCTCCCTGGACCTCCACACGGGCCACGCCTCGGACGCCGATGAGGGCCGGCTTGAGGGTGTACTCGGCGAGCTGGCGCATCCGCCACTGGGGCACCTGGTCCGACGTGAGGGCGTACCCCAGGACGGGGAAGATGGACGTGCTCATCCGCTCGGCCTCGACCCGGGCCGCGCCCGGGAGGTCCGGACGGATGCGCTGGATCTCGCCCTGGACCCGCGCCAGTGCGACGGCCATGTCGGTACCCCAGGCGAACTCGGCGCTCATCTCCACCGAGCCGCGGGACGTTGTGGAGAGCACCCGCCGGATGCCGGGCACCCGGTCGACAGCCTCCTCCAGGGGGCGCGTCACGGTGGGGATCATGCGCACCGCGGGCTCGTCCCCCACGTCGGCGATGACCTTGACGATGGGGAACGTCACCGAGGGGAAGATGGCGGAGGGCAGCTGCGACGCCGCCCAACCTCCGGCACCCGCCAGCACCACGGTGAGGAGGAGCAGCGCGGTGGTCCGGCCGTGGGCCCGCTCGAGGAGGCTCACGGCCCGCTCACCACCGGCGCGCCCTCCGGCAGGCCGACCTGGCCGCTGGTGATCACTTCGGTGCCCGGGGCCAGCTTCGGCGCGGTGATCTCGACAAGCCCAGCGGAGGTGAGCCCCGTCTGGACCTGGACCCAGTGCGCCTTGCCGTCCTCGATCAACGCCAGCTGCTTCGTGCCGCTCACATCGTCGGTGAGCACGGCGGAGGCGGGAACCGCGGGTACGTTCGTGCGGCGGGAGACGGTGATCCGGACCGTGCCGAAGAGGCCGATCGCGTCGATGCGGCCGGGCGAGGCAGGGTCGATGCGGATGGGCGCGGTGAGGGCGGCGGGGTTGGCGGTGGCGAGGATGCCGTGGACGGTGCCGGCGAGGGGCGAGGACTGTCCGGCCAGGGCGATGCTCGCGGACTGTCCCGCCTCGACCCGCCCGAGCTCGCTCTGCGCCAGGTCGGCGACGAACACCAGGGAGCTCCGGGAGGCCACCGCGAGCAGCTCCTGGTCCTCGGCGACCCGGTCGCCGGCGGCGGCGGTGCGGGCGACGACCAGGCCCGTCACGGAGGAGCGCAGCGGCGTGACCACCTGGTTGGCCCGGGCCAGCTCCAGAGCCCGCTCCGCGTCGGCCCGATCCGCCGGCGTGCGGGCGTCCCGCAGCATCGTCTCCGCCCCGTTGAGCGCGGCCTCGGTGTCCCGGGCGACGAGGGCGCCCACTCGCTCGCCCTCGGTGACGGTGTCGCCCACCACCACGGTCAGGGACGTCAGCGTGCCGGCGAACGGCGCCCGCACCTGCTGTCGCACCAGCGCCTCGGTTCGCCCCGGGGCCGAGACGGTCTCGGAGAGGTCGGCGAGGGCGACGCGGGCCGTCCTGACGGGGGTCGCCTCTGCGGCGGGGGGAGCGGCCGGCACGGACGGCGCTGCCGTGGAGGAATCGCCGCCCTGGTGGCACGCCGCGAGGGCGGCCGCCGCCAGCACGACGAGGCACCGGAGACGACAAGGGGCGGGGATCATGGGTGGCCCTCCCAGCGCAGCATGAGCGCCTCTGCCTGGCGGTAGGCGAGCTCGGCCTCGACGGCGCGGGTCGCCGTGTCGGCGGCGGCGGTGAAGGCGTCGAGGACCTCGAGGTAGCTGCCGGCGCCGCCGAAGTAGCGGCTCTCCGCCTCGAGCACGGCGTCCCGGGCCGCCGGCACCGCCTTCTTCAGCTCCTCGAGCTGGCGGAACGCGTGCTCCATGGCGGTGCGTGCCTGGGACCACTGCGCCGTCACCTGCTGCCGGGTTGCGGTCTCGGCCTGGGCCGCCTGCCGCGAGGCCAGCTCGGCCCGGGCGATGCGGGCGCGGATGGCGCCGAAGTCCGTCAGCGGCCAGCTCACGAACAGGCCGACGGAGTAGCCGAGGTCACGCTTGAGACGATCGGCGAAGGTCGCGCCCGGGTGGATCGCGGCGAAATCCAGGGGCACCGCGTGGGACGTGTCGGACCCCCACAGCCCCACGTCCGCGTGGAGCTGGAGGTGCGGCTTCGGCTCGGCCCTGGCGACCTCCACCGCCGCGCCGGCGGCCGCGGCTTCGAACCGCGCGGCCTCCACGTCCGGAGTCGCCGGCCCGGAGGAGGAGGGGGAGGGCGCCGGAGGCGACGGAGGTGGCAGCTCGGCGGGCTCCAGGACGGCGTCCGGCGGCCGCCCCATGAGGGTGTCGAGGGCCATCCGGGCGGCGTCGCGCCGTGCCTGGGCGGCGATCACGTCGGCCCGCGCCGTCCCCTCCTGGACGACGGTGCGGGAGAGCGCCGCGGCCACGCTCTCGCCGGCCGCGTGGCGGCTCTCGAGCAGCGAGCGGTAGCGTTCGAGCCGCCGGACGGCCTCGTCGAGGGCGATGATCTCCTTCTGCGCGGCGAGCAGCTCGGCGAACTGCGTCCGGACCCCGTACTCCACGTCCCGCGCCGCCTGGCGGTAGCGGGCGCCGGCCGCCCCGCGGAGGGCCGTGGCCTGCCGGAGCCCGGCCGCGAGGGCGCCGCCGTCGTACAGGATCTTGTCGCCGGCGAGCTGGAAGCGCTCCTCGCCGAGGTTGGTGACCACCGGATCGTAGCCGTCCGGCGGGGCGTAGATGAAGTCGCCGTCGAGGGCGAGCCGGAGCCGGCGCGCCGCTTCGGCCTCGAGCCGCTGCTGCTCGGCGATCTGCACGCCGGTCGCCGCCACGGGCAGCATGGCGTTGGCCTTCCGCGCGGTCTGGATCGCCTCCTCGAGGGTGACCGGGGACGCGCCGGCGGCCGGGAGAGCGGCGGCCAGGACCGCGGCCGCGAGCATGGCGGCGAGAGTCCCTCTCATCGCCGGGGCCTTCTCCGCCCCACCGTTCCCCCGAGCGGGTCCGACGGGACGATTTCGGGATGCGGTTCTGGGCTCATGGCTGCCTCCTGGGGGCGCGCCGCGCTGCCGCCGCCGGGCGCCCGAGACCGCGCTGGGCGCTTCCGGAGGATGCAGCAGGGACGATAGCACGGCACGGAAACCGTGTTTCCCTGGATAGCCCGCCGTGTCCGCTGCTGATTCCCCCCGACGCGCCGACGGCGCGGCAGGGGGACGTGGCACACCGGTGTCCTCACTCCGCGGCGAGGACCTTCTCGAACACCATGAAGTGGCGGCTGGGCCGGTAGAAGTCGGCGGCGGCGATCTGCCGGTTGACCTCGACGGGCTCCGCCACGCGGTCGGAGATGTTGACGTAGCCGGTGTGCTCGAAGAGCCTTCGCGAGGGATCGTTCATGGGGTCGATGGTGACCTCGATGCGGCGGATGCCGTTCTGGACGAGCCGGCCCTCGAGGTCGTCCAGCAGTCGCTTGCCCAGGCCCGAGCCCTGCAGGTCGGGCGCGACGCCGATCTGCCACAGGAAGTAGGTCCCCGGGAACCGGTGCGAGACGAACCCCATGACGAAGCCGAGCATGCGGCCGCCGTCCTCCGCGACGATGCTGCAGCTGCCGAAGTGGCGCAGGAGGATGCGGTACATGTGCTCGGCGTAGGGCTCCAGGGGCGGGCAGCCGGCGACGAAGCCCTGGAGGTCCACGAACTCCTCCTCGCGGGCGGCGCGGATCTCGGCACGCTGGCCGCGAAGGCGGTTGAGGTGGCGGATCTTGGCCTCGAGGAGCGGCCGGGTGCCGATGTCCGGGCGGTGGAAGAACTCGCCCTCGACCGTCGCGATGGCCTCCTCGACGCGCCGGTGGGCGGCCTCGATGCTCGGCGCGCGGGCGATGAAGGCGACGCCGCGCTCGGAGCCCACGTTGAGCCGGCCGTCGGGGTCCTCGCCGCAGCTGTGGTAGGCGTCGACGCCCAGGGCCCGCACGGCGTCCAGCTCGAGCTCCACCGGTAGCTCCTGGTCGAGCTCGTAGGGGTAGCGTTCGGGCACGATGTACTTGCACACGGTGGCCGCGTCCTCGAACTCGAGGCGCGGCGCCGTGCCGGCGAGGACCTGGGTGACGGCGTCCAGCAGGGGGGTGCGCAGCACCGCCATGGTGTTCATCCACTCGGGGTCCCCGGGGCGGAAGTTGTACTCGATGAGCTTGACCCCGTCCGCCGTGATCATGAACTGGCCGTAGAGGAAGCCCCGGCAGGGGTGGCCGATGGCGTCGCCGGCGGCCGCCAGGGTGGAGGTCATGATCGCCACGGCGTCGTCGTAGTGCCGGCGGGTCATGATGGGCAGGATCCAGCCCCGATCGGTGTAGGACCCCATGCTCGCCGTGTTCGGGCCCTTGCCGCCCGGGAGCAGCTTCTTGAAGTCCTGCACCGCCGGGGTCGACGCGATCACCTCGCCGTTGACCAGGGCCTGGATGGTGAACTCCTCGCCGCGCAGCGCCTCCTCGATGACCACGGCCGAGCCGCCGCCGATCCCTTGCGTGAAGACCGTCTCGATGGCCTCGCGGACCGCCGCGGCGTCCCGCAGCTGGTCGCCCCACACCCGCACCCCGAGGCCGTCGGTGAGCCCGATGGGCTTGACGGCCACCTCCCAGTTCAGGCTCTCGGCGAAGCGCACCGCCGCCGCGGGCTCGTCGAAGGCCCGGAACGAGGGCACCGCCTCGGGACAGCACCGGGCCACGAGCTCGCGGGCCCAGCGCTTGTCGGACTCCAGGCGGGCCGCCGCGCGGGTGGGCCCGAAGGCGCGGATGCCTCGCTGGTCGAGGAGATCGACGAGGCCGTGGGCGAGGGGGGAGGCCGTGGTGATCAGCACCAGGTCGACCCGGCGCTCGGCGGCGAAGGCGGCGATCGCCTCGACGTCGTGGAAGTCGCCGACGCGCATCTCGTCGGCGGCGGCCTCGATGCCCGGGTTGGCGGTGTCGGTGAAGGCGAGCACCTCGGCCGTGGAGGTGCGCTTGAGGTGCTCGATGGTGATCTGCTCCTTGGCCCAACTGCCGACCACCAGCACGCGCCGGATCGTCTCAGGTGACATGGGAACGCTCCTTCGAGGGTTGTGCAGCGCCCGCCGCTCCGGCCGGGACCGGACGCGACGAGGCGGCGGTGACCAGGGCCAGGACCCCGGAGGACAGCGCCAGCCCGGCCACCACCGGCTCCACGCCGAGACCGAAGTCGTGGGCGGTGAGCACCACGGTGACGGCACCGCCGGCCAGCATGCTCCAGAACGCGGCGCGGGCGCCGACCCGCGGCCAGAACAGGGCTGCGAGGGTGGGGACGAAGAGCCCGCCGACCAGGAAGGCGTAGGCGAGCAGGATGGAGTCGATGACGCTGGGCACGTAGAGGGCGAACGCCACCGACCCCAGGCCGATGACCACGGTGGCCCAGCGCGAGGCGCGCAGGTGGTGGCGCTCCGGGGCGCGGGGGCGGACGCTGCGGCTGTAGATGTCGTCGACCACGTTGGCCACCGAGGCGAGGAGACACGAGTCCGCCGTGGACATGATGGCCGAGAAGTAGGCGGCGAGGATCAGCCCGGTGGCGCCCACGGGCAGCACGTGGCGGATCACCAGGGGCAGGCCCATCTCGGGATCCACCGAGGGGTAGAGGACGCGGCCGAACATACCCAGGATCGCGCCGAGGAAGGCCATCAGCGGGTACTCCAGAAGGCCCGCCATGAACCACGCCCGGCGGGCCGTGGCCACGTCCCGGGCCGCGTGGATGCGCTGGTAGACGGTCATGGCCACGAACCACACCGGCACGATGGTGACGATCCACGTCCCGACCTGGCCCGCCGACACGTTGGTCAGCGACAGGTGCCCGGGCGGGAGGGCGGCGACGAGCCCGGAGACCCCGCCCACCGCCTTCAGCCCGAGGGGCAGCGCGAACAGCGCCAGGCCGCCGAACAGGATCACCCACTGGACCGTGTCGGTGTAGACGACGGCCTCGAGACCGCCGAGGGCGGTGTAGAAAACGATGACCACGGCCATCCCGGCGACCGCCTCGAGGAGGGGTACGCCGAACGCGGCCGAGCCGAGCTTGGCCCCGGCCAGCACCTGGGCGCCGGTGAACCCTGCGTAGCCGATGGCCGAGACCGCCGCGGCCAGCAGCCGGGTGCCGTTGCCGAAGCGGTGGCCGAGGAAGTCGGGGAACGAACGGTGCCCGTGCAGGTCACCCAGGGCCTTGACGCGGGGGAGCAGCAGCACCGCCGACAGCCAGGCGCCGAGCAGTCCCGTGAACAGCAGCCACGACGCCGACAGGCCCATCACGAAGCCGAGACCGCCGAGGCCGATGGAGAAGCCGCCGCCTACGTCGGTGGCCACCACCGAAAGGCCGATGTGGCCGGCGCCCATGGACCGCCCGCCCACGAAGTACTCCTCGAGGCTGGTCTGCCGGCGCTGGAAGTAGGCGCCGACGGCGACCATGCCGGCGCCGTAGAGGACGAGGATGGCGACGTCGACGGCGTGCACGGCGTCAGGCTGGTTCGAAGCCGCGCCGGCGGCGCGGGCCCGTGAGGGGGTGGTGGTCGCGGACGGACATCAGGCTCCCGGCGCCGCGGCCAGGTCGTCGTCCTCCGCCGGCTCGGTGGCGGGGACCAGGGCGATGTTGGCGGGGTCGTCGTCGAACAGGCCCGCGACGCCGACGGAGCCCACGCCCTCCCGCTCCACCTTGCGGCAGAACCGGCAGGGGCTCGAGTCGGTGCACATCCCCGTGTAGTCCTTGGGCTCCTCGTAGGCGACGATCCGCCCCTCGAAGTTGCGCAGCACCACCTTGTGCTCGTGCTGCGAGACGACGTAGTTGGGCATGACCGGGATCTTGCCCCCGCCGCCCGGGGCGTCGACCACGAAGGTCGGCACGGCGAGCCCCGAGGTGTGGCCGCGCAGGTGCTCCATGATCTCGATGCCCTTGGCGACGGTGGTGCGGAACTGCTCGAGCCCCGGCGCCAGGTCGCACTGGTAGATGTAGTAGGGCCGCACGCGGTTGGCGGTGAGCCGGTGGACCAGCTCGCGCATCAGCGCCCAGCAGTCGTTGACGCCCCGCAGCAGCACGGTCTGATTGCCGAGGGGGATGCCGGCGTCGGCCAGGCGCCGCAGCGCCCCCTTCGACTCCACCGTGAACTCCTGCGGTACGTTGAAGTGGGTGTTGAGGTAGACGGGGTGGTAGCGCCGCAGCGTGTCCACCAGGGAGGGGGTGATGCGCTGCGGCATCGTGACCGGCACCCGGCTGCCGAAGCGGATAATCTCCACCGAAGGCACCTCCCGGCGCAGCCGGCCGAGCAGGTGATCGATGCGCTCGTCGGACAGGAGCAGGGGGTCGCCCCCCGACAGCAGCACGTCCCGGATCTCGGTGTGCGACCTCAGGTAGGCGATGCCCGCGTCTATCTGGGCGTCGGTGATGGGCGCCGGCCGTTCACCGACCTTGCGCTTGCGGGTACAGTGCCGGCACAACATGGCGCACTCGTGCACTACCACCCAAAGCACGCGGTCCGGGTAGCGATGGGTCATGCCCGGCGCCACCGCGTCGCCGTCCTCGTTGAGGGGGTCCTCGATGTCGAACGCCGAAACGGAGATCTCTCCGGCCCCCGGCACGGCCTGCCTGCGGATGGGGCAGTCGGGGTCGCCCGGATCGATGAGCGACGCGTAGTAGGGGGTGAGGGCGAAGCGGAAGCGCTCGAGGGCCTGCTCGATGATGCGCTGCTCGTGAGGCGTGACGGCGACGACCTGGGCGAGCTTCTCGGCGCTGCGGATACGATTGTGCATCTGCCAGTGCCAGTCGGACCACTCCACCATCGGGACATCCTTCCAGATGGAACGGTCCTTGTGGGGGAGGCGCCCGGGAGCGTGCTTCGTCGTCGGCTCGGACATGGCGGTTCCTTTCGGAGCGTTCGGGGCCCGTTCGCCCGCTACCGCGAGGCGGCCGGTTCGTCTTCCGGGAGCCCGAGTGGCAGCCGGACCGGCGGGTCCGATTGAGGGTCGATCGCGAGGGACGTCATCTCCAGCGGCGCCGCGCCGATGAGCTCTGCCGGCGTCACCCCCGCGGGAGGCTCGCCGATCAGCCGAGCGACCTTGTCGATGGCGTCGAGGAGCGCCTGCCTCTCGGCGCCGTTGAGGCTGCCGAGCCGGCCGGCGAACTCCTCGCTGAGGAGCGAAAGCTCCGGCGTGAGGATTCGCCGGGCTTCGCCGGTGGGGCGGATCAGCACCCAGCGGCGGTCCGCCCGGCTCCGCGCCCGCTCCACCAGTCCCCGCTCCTCGAGCCGGTTGAGGATGCCCGAGATGGTCGCCGGGCTCAGCGACACCGAGCGCGCCAGGGTCCCGGCCGACTGCTCGCCGCCGCGCACCAGCGCGTCGAGCACCAGGAACTGCGGGACCGTCAGGCCGCACCGCCTGACCAGGAGCCGGGAGTGGATGTAGAGCAGGTGGGCGATGTGTCGGAGGCCCCGGATGAGGCGCTGCTCGAAGGCGTCGGAGGTCACATCTGCATCCTTTCGCGAGCGAAATATTATCACACAAAATGATGACGACCAACGCCTCGTCGACAGCGGGAGCGCAATCTGCGCCGAGGCGGCTCTTTCCGAGCTCCGTCGGCGCCGTCCGCCAGCGGCGCGGCCCGGCCGGGCTCACGGAAATGAGGGTGCGAGCATGCGCCGCGCCATCGTCCTCGCGTGCGGGGCGGCCGGCTGGGCCACGGTGCTGTTCGGCACCTTCATGATCAGCCACGCCCAGCTCTTCGGCCTCGCCCAGGTGTGGACGCGGCTGCGGGGGGACAAGGCACCGGAACCGCATTTCCAGACTCGCTTGCTGTACCGCTTCGTGCGCCACCCGCTGATGCTCGGGTTCATGACCGCCTTCTGGGCCACCCCGGACATGACCGTGGGCCACCTGCTCTTCGCCGCGGGCTCGACGGGCTACATCGTCCTGGCGACGCTGCCGGCCTTCGAGGAGCGGGATCGGAAGCGGGTGCTGGGCGCCCCGGTGCGGCGGACGACGACCGCCTCCGAGGGCACCCCCCAGGACACGACGGTGCGCTGCAGCAGCGGCTGCCAGGCGGGTCCCGCCAGATACGGCGCCAGCCGGACCGGGCGGCAGCCGCCGACCAGCGCGGGGCGCAGACGGTGCACGGCCCTCCATGCCGCCATCACGACCCTGGAGAGCGGTCCGGTGCCCTCGGTGAGGCTGACCAGCCCGAGCCGCCCGCCCGGCACGAGGATGCGCGCGGCCTCGTCCACCGCGGCGGCGATGCCGGCGCCGGGAAGCAGGTCCAGCACGTAGGTCGAGAGGAAGCGGTCGGCGCAACGGTCCACGACGGGCAGCGTGGCGGCGCCGTCGACCAGGGTCACCGTGGCGCGCGCCCCGAACGGCGCGAGGCGCTCGGAGGCGAGCCGGACCATCACGGGGCTCGAGTCGAAACCGCGGTAGGTGGCCGTGGGGGGGAGCGGCCCGCCCAGCAGGCGTGCCGCGAGGCGCCCGGTCCCGCAGCCGAGCTCGACGAGCGCCCCCGCGGAGGCGAGGTCGCTGGCGCCGAGCATCGCCTCCACCGCAGGGTCCTCATAGAACGCCTGGGTGTCCTGCCGGGCACCGATGCGATCGTAGACCCGCCGCGCCTCCTCGGGAGACAGCATCCTGCCGGCCATCGCGGAGCCTCCCCCCGGCGCCGGCCGCTGGCCGGAGGCCGGAGATCCATCATGGCACAGGGCTCCGCGGCTGCCGGCCCGGCACCGGCGCATCGCCGCTCCCGGAGCACGGGCCACGGTATGCTTCGAGGAACACGGAGGTGTTCGTGAGGCGTACGGTGGCGCTCGTGGCCGGGGTCGTCCTGGGGGCGGGGTGCGCGGCGGTCGGGGCGTGGGCCGCGCCTCTCTCGGTGGTCAGCGCCTCGCCCAGGGGTCAGCTGTCCGGCGGCGAGCAGCAGCGCATCCAGGTGGTCTTCTCCGCCGCCGTCGTGGCCCTGGGCGAAGCGGCGGAGAGCCAGACGCCGCCTCCGTGGCTCACCGTCACGCCCCCGGTTCCCGCTCGCTGGCGCTGGGCGGGGACGGCGGAGCTCGTGGGCGAGCCCCTCGCTCCGCTGCCGCGAGCGACCGCCTACACGGTGACAATCGCCGGCAGCGTACGCGCCGTGGACGGCTCGGCGCCGAGCGGGCCCTTCACCTTCACCTTTGCCACGCCGCGGCCCCAGGCCGACCTCTCGGTCCGCCCGGAGGAGGACGCGCCGTGGACGATGCGCCGGGCGCCGCGGCCGGACTTCCCCGTCGTCGTGGAGTTCGACCAGCCGGTGGATCCGGCGTCTCTGCTCGAGCACCTTTCGGTCCGCCTCGCGCCGCGACCGCTGCCGGGAGCCGACGCCATCCTCGACCGGGCGCAAGCCGAGGCGCTGCTGGCCTCGGGCGGCGCGGCCGCCGAGGCGTGGCAGGCGTTCCTGGCGGCCTCCAGCCCCCCCGAGGGGACCGAGGAGGCTCTCTACGTGCTCGAGCCCAGCCCCGGCCCGCCCGCGACGACCACCGTGGGGGGAGGACCGCCCCCCGCGGCGTCCCCCGGAGCCGCCGCGCCCGCATCCCGGTTCCTGGTCCGCCCGGTCGGGTGCTGGCCCCCGTCCCGCACCGTGACCGTCGAGATCACCCCGGGACTGACGGGGCTGGAGGGTCCGCTGCCGTCGCTGACCGCCTCGAGAGGCAGCTTCCCGACGGCGTGGCCGTTCGCGCCGACTGGCTTCTCTGGCGTGCGGGCGGGAGCCGCGGGGCTCGATCCCGACAGGGCGAGGCTCTCCTTCTCCGCTCCCGTGGCGTGGCAGCAGCTGGCGCCGTACGTCCGCTTCCGCGCCGCCGGCGAAGAGGCGTGGAGGCGTCCCGCCGACGCTTCCGACCGCTGGTACTGGGACGTGCCCTCCACCGACGTCGACCTGGAGCCGCTGGGACTGACGGCGGACCGCCGCTGGCAGGTATGCGTGGACGCGGGCGTCCTCGACGCCTTCTCGAGGTCCCTCGGCTTCCCCTGGTGCGGCACGCTGACGACGGCGCACCACACGCCGGTGCTCTACCTGGTGGAGGGCGACGGCGTCGTCGAGTGGCAGGGGCCCCACGTCATCCCCCTCCGGCTGCGCAACGTCACCTCGGTGCGCACCGCGTCGAGGCGGGTCACGGAGGACGAGCTGGCCGGCTTTCTGACCGAGCGCGACACCGCGTTCGCGGCGCTGGAGCCGGCGCCCGCCCTTCCCGTCACGCCCCCCGTGGATCGCACGGTGCTGTGGCCCCTCCGGCTCGACGCCGCCCTCGACGGCCGCCCCGGCGTGGTGGCGAGCCGGATCGAGGTGGCCGGCGCCGTGCCCGGCAGCGAGTACGGGCCCGAGGCGTCGCAGCTGCGCCGGCCGCGCACCGCGATCACCCAGGTGACCTCCCTGGGGCTGACGGTGAAGGCCTCGGGCCACGAGGGCACGCTGGTCTGGGTGACGCGCCTGGCCGACGCCGCCCCCGCCGCCGGAGTGAGCGTCACCGTGCGCGCCCGGGACGGCAGCGTGCTCTGGCGCGGGGTCAGCGACGCCGACGGGCTGGCCCGGGCCCCGGCCGGCGCCTCCCTGCCCGACGCGTTCCTCGTCACGGCCAGCGACGGCGACGACCTGGCCTACGCGCGGGTCCAGTGGTGGGAGGGGCACCGGGGGTGGGAGTTCAACCTGCCGGTGGACATGGAGCCATCGGCGCCCATGGTCGGGCGGGTGTGGACGGACCGGGGCGTGGTGCGGCCCGGGGACACCCTCCACGCCAAGGTGGTGCTGCGCCGTCAGGGCGACGAGCGGCTGCGCCTGCCCGGCGCCTCCACCGTGGTGATGGTGGTGCGCGACAGCCGGGGGCAGGACGTCGGAGTCCACGACCTCGCTCTCGACGCCTGGGGCGCCGGTGATGCCGAGGTGGCGGTGCCCGCGAGCGCGCCCCTGGGACACTGGGAGGTCCTGGTGGGGGGCGGCTACGACCGCACGAAGCGGTCGTTCGAGGGCGAGCCCGCGTGGAGCGTGACAGGCGGCTTTCGCGTGGCCGAGTTCCGGCGGCCCAAGTTCAGGGTCGAGGTCACGGCCCCCGCCGGGCCCGTGGTGGCCGGCGAGCCCCTCCACGCCACCGTGGCGGGCTCTCTCCTGGCGGGGGGCGCCATGTCCGGCGCCCGGGTGCACTGGGCGGCCCGTGCCGTGCGGGCGTGGTGGCACCCCGCGGGCGCGCGCTGGGCCGGCTGGTCGTTCGTGCCCGACCCGTGGGCCTCGGACGAGGAGAACCGTGAGAGGACGGTGGCCTCGGGGGATGGCACCCTCCAGGCGGACGGGACGCTGGCCCTCGATCTGCCGGCGCTGGACGCGCCGGGATCGTGGCCGTCCGACCTCACGGTGGAGGCCGAGGTCAGCGACGTGGACCTCCAGCGCCAGGCCGCGCGGACCGGCGTGCGCGTGCTTCCCGGCACCTTCCTCCTCGGTCTGCGCTCACCGGACACCTTCGTCGCCGCCGCCGGCGGGGTCACCTCCGCGCTGGTCGCGCTGACGTCCGGGGGCGCAGTCGTGCCCGGTGTGAAGGCCACGGTGGAGCTGGTCCGGCGGCACTGGGAGTCGGTCCGCCGACGCGAGGTGTCGGGGCGCTACGTGTTCGAGTCGCGTCCGGTCAGCACTTCGGTCACCACCACCGAGGTCACCACCGGTGGCGAGCCGGTCGAGGTCCACTTCGGCCTCGAGGCGGGCGGCGAGTACGCCCTCGTCGCCAGGGCCCGCGACGAGAGGGGGAACGAGCTGGTCGCCTCGACCTCGTTCTACGTCTTCGGCACCGGGTTCACGCCCTGGCGGATGGACGAGGGGAACCGCGTCGACCTGGTCCCCGAGCGTTCCCGCTACGCGCCGGGCGACACCGCGCGGATCCTCGTCAAGTCCCCGTGGGAGGGCGCCGAGGCCCTCGTCACCGTGGAGCGCGCCGGGGTGCTCTCGGCCCGGGTCGTCCGACTGGCCGGCACCATGCCCGTGGTGGAGGTCCCCGTCGTCGCCTCCTTTGCGCCCAACGTGTTCGTCTCCGTGGTCGTCCTTCGCGGTCGCGTGGGGAGCACCGATGCGGAGCTCGTGGACCCCGGCCGTCCCGCCTACCGGATCGGCTACTGCGAGCTCGAGGTGCCCCCCGCGGGGCGTCGGCTCGACGTCGGCGTGACGACGTCGCAGCCTGCCTACCGCCCGGGGCAGACCGCCGAGGTGAGGGTGGCGGTCAGGGACGAGGGCGGCGCCGGCCGGCGCGCCTCCGTGACGGTGTGGGCGGTGGACGCGGGCGTGCTGGCGCTCACCGGCTACCGCACGCCGGACCTCATGGAGACCTTCTACGCCCGGCGCGGGCTGGGCATCACCACCGCCGAGTCGCGCTCGCGGCTGGTGGGGCGCCGCGACTACGGTACCAAGGGCGACGCCAGCGGCGGCGGAGGGGGTCGCGAAGCGGCAGCGGGGGAGGTGCGGCGGGACTTCCGCGCCCTGGCCCTGTGGCGGGCCGACGTGGTCACCGGCGGGGACGGTACGGCCACGGTGCCGTTCACACTTCCCGATTCGTTGACGACGTACCGGATCATGGCCGTGGCGGTGTCCGGGACCGAGGAGTTCGGGAGCGGCGACGTCGAGGTGCTGGTCTCCAAGCCCGTGGGGCTCGAACCGGCCCTGCCCCGGTTCCTGCGCCCCGGTGACCGGGCGCGTGCCGCGGTGGTGATCCGCAACCGCACCGCCGTCGAGCGGAAGGTCGAGGTCACGGTCGCGGTCCCGGCGGACGGGCCGCTCCGGCTGAGAGGCGGCGCGACGCGCGTGGCCAGCGTGCCCGCGGGCGGTTCCGCGGAGGTCGGCTTCGGTCTCGTCGCCGCCGGGCCCGGTGAGGCCACCGTGCGCTTCGTGGCGGCGAGCCCCCGGCCCACCCTGGAGCGCGACGTCATGGAGGTCCCGCTGGCGGTGGTGCCGGTCGCCCTGCCGGAGCGCACCGCGACCTTCCTCGCCACCGGCGGCCGCGCCGAGGAGGCGGTGGCGGTGCCCGAGGACGTGTTCCCGGACCGCGGAGGGCTGGTCGTGCGGGCCGGCGGCAGCCCGCTCCTCGAGGCGCAGCCCGGTCTCGAATGGCTGCTGGACTACCGCCACGCCTGCGCCGAGCAGGTCGCCGCGCAGCTCCTCGGTGTGCTCGCCGTGGCCGACCTGCCCTGGCCCCCCGTCCCCTCGGTGGGCGGGGTGCCGCGCGACGCCTGGCTTCCCGGCGCCGTGGCCCGGCTCGCGGCCTGCCAGCGCACCGACGGCGGCTTCGCCTTCTGGCCCGATGCCGGCGGCAGCGCCGACGCGCTGTCGGCCTACGCGGCGTGGGCGCTGGCCGCGGCGGCGGGCCACGGGGTCACCGTGGACGAGGGCATGCTCGAGCGCGCCCGGGGCTACCTGTCCGCGATGCTGCGGCGCGAGGTGTGGCCCATGGGCGAGCGCTACGGCTGGACCGTGAAGGTGCTGGCGGCGTTCGCCCTCGGGCGGCTGGGCCACGCGGAGCCGGCCTACTTCCAGGCGCTCGTCGACCGCCGTGGCGAGGGGCCGGTGTGGGGGCGCGCCGTGCTGGCGGTGGCCATGCTCGGCGCCGACCCCGGCGATCCGCGGGTGCCGTCGCTCCTCACCGAGGTGCGCAACGGGCTGTCCGTGGAGAGCCGCACGGCGCGGCTCGAGGAGCCGGCCCCCGAGTGGGGGTGGTGCGTGTGGTGGGACGAGCCGCGGGGCTCGGCCGCCGCCCTGCTGGCGCTGTCGGCCGCCGGGCAGGGGGATCCCGTGGCCGACCGCCTCGTGCGCGGTCTCCTCGACCACCTGGCCCACGACAGCGCCCGGACCACCCACGACACCGCCTGGATGCTGCAGGCGCTGGCCGCCGTCTGGCGCGGCCAGGTGCCGTCCCCCGGCACCGGCGGCGGCGCTGAGGTCTCGCTGGGTGGCGAGAGGATCCTCGTCCTCGAGGCGGGCGCCGGGGGACCGCCGTGGCGCGAGGCGAAAGTGAGCCTGCCGGAGCTGCTGCGGCGGGCCTCCCCTCCGGGCCGCACCGTGCCCGTCGTGGTGGAGGCCGGGGGGGCGGGCCGCGTCCACGCGTCGCTGGAGCTGACCACCGTGCCGCGCACCCCGCCCGGCCGGGCGGTGAGCCGCGGGCTCGCCGTGGCCCGCGCGTTCCTGGCGGCGGACGGCCGCCCGGTGACCCGGGTCGCCGCGGGGGACGAGGTCGATCTCGAGATCACCGTCGAGTGCCCCGCCGGGCGGCGTTTCCTGGCCGTGGAGGTGCCGCTGCCAGCGGGCCTCGAGGCGGTGGACGCCTCCCTCGCCACCAGCGCCCGGGTCGTGGGTGTGGCCGCGGGGCGTGACACGAGCGAGCTCGACGATGGGGGCTGGTGGCCGTGGCGTCCGGGGTTCGACCACGTGGAGCTGCGCGACGACCGGGTCGTCCTCTACGCCTCCGAGCTGCCGGCGGGACGCCACACCCACACGGTCCGTTGTCGCGCGACCACTGCCGGTACCTTCCTCGTCGCCCCCGCCCGGGCGGAGGAGATGTACGCGCCCGAGGTGTTCGGCGCCACCGGCACGGACCGCTTCGAGGTGACGAGCCGGTGAGGACGCCGCGGGCGGGTGCGGCATCCGCCCGCGGGCGCGTCGCCCGGGTGGCAGGGGCCGCCTGCGGCGCGATGCTGCTCGCCGCCATCGCGGCGGTGGTGTCGGCACCGTCCCCGGACACGCTCCTGGCGCGGACGTCCGGCCCCTCGGTGACGCTCCTCGACCGCCACGGCCGTCCCCTCCGGTTCGTCCCCGACCCGGCTGGCGTCCGCCGGCGCCCGCTCGGCCCCGAGGCTGTTGGGCCCTACCTCCTGGGCGCCGTCCTGGCGGCGGAGGACCGCCGCTTCTTCGTCCACCCGGGGATCGATCCGCTGGCCCTGGCCCGCGCGGCCTGGCAGGACCTCCGGGCGCGCCGGATCGTCTCCGGGGGCTCGACCCTCACCATGCAGCTCGCAAGGATCTGCGACCCGCGCCCGCGCACGGTGCGCGGCAAGCTTGTCCAGATGGCGGAGGCGCTCAGGCTCGAGCTCGCCCTCTCCAAGCGCGAGATCCTCGCCGCCTACCTGTCCAGGGCGCCCATGGGCAACCGCGTCACCGGCTTCGCCGCCGCCGCCGAGGTCTACCTCGGCAAGCCCGTCTCGCAGCTCTCCCCCGCCGAGGCGGCGCTCCTCGCCGCCATACCGCGATCGCCCTCGGCGGCCAACCCCTGGCGCGGAGGGGAGGCGCTGCGGCGCCGGCGGGACGCGATCCTCGCGCGCATGGCCCGGCTCGCCTTCGTGGGCCGCGACGCCGCGGCCGCAGCCGCCGCAGAGCCGGTGGTCCTCGCCGCCGATCCCTTCGCCTATCCGGCGCCGCACTTCATCCGCCGGGTGCTCGACGAGCTCGGGCCCGCCCGGGCGTCGGCGGTCCGGGTGACGACCACGCTGTCGCCGGA
This sequence comes from uncultured Acidobacteriota bacterium, assembly GCA_963751245.1. Lineage (GTDB taxonomy): Bacteria > Acidobacteriota > Thermoanaerobaculia > Thermoanaerobaculales > Thermoanaerobaculaceae > CAVVTR01. The sequence continues at coordinate 168,316 of CAVVTR010000012.1, forward strand.
GCTGCAGCGGCGGGTGGAGGTCATCGTGCGCCGGCGCCTGGCGGAGCTCGCCGCCCACGGCGTCACCAGCATGGCGGTGGCGGTGCTGGACGTCACCACGGGGGAGTGGCTCGCGCTCGAGGGGTCGGGAGGCTTCTGGGACGCGGTGGACGGGCAGCTCGACGGCACCCGCACCCCCCGGCAGCCCGGCTCGGCGCTCAAGCCCTTCACCTACGCCGCGGCGTTCGACCGCGGGCTGTCACCGGCCTCGGTGCTGCCCGACATCCCGCGCGCCTTCACGTGGGCCGGGGGGACATGGACGCCGCGAAACTACGACGGCCGCTTCCACGGCCCCCTGCTGGCCCGCCAGGCGCTGGCGTGCTCGGTCAACGTGCCGGCCGCGGTGGTGCTCGACCGGATCGGGCCGACGGCGCTCCTCGACACCCTGCGCCGGGGAGGGATCACGACCCTCACCGGGGACGCGGGCTTCTACGGCCTGGGGCTGACCCTGGGGGCCGGCGAGGTCCGGCTCGACGAGCTCACCGTCGCCTACGCCGCTCTCCTGCGCGGCGGCGAGTGGCGGCCCGCCCGCGCCTGGCGGGTGGCCGAGGATGAAGGCAGCGCCGTGGTCGCACGGCCTCCCGGTGAAGCGTCGCGGCGGATCTGCTCGCCGCAGGCGGCTGCCCAGGTCGTCGACGTCCTCGCCGACCCCGAGGCCAGGGCGCCCGCGTTCGGGGCGTGGAGCGTCCTGCGGCTGCCGTTTTCCGCCGCGGTGAAGACGGGCACCAGCGAGGGGTTCCGCGACAACTGGTGCGTGGGGGGCACCGCGGAGGTGGCGGTGGGCGTGTGGTGCGGAAGCTTCGCCCGCGCGCCCATGGGCAACGTGTCAGGGGTCGCCGGCGCCGGGGACGTCTGGCGGGAGGTCGTGCTCGCGTGGGCGGAGCTGTTCCATCCGGGAGTCGACCTGGCCGCGAGACACACGCTCGCGCCGCTCCCGCCGGGGCTGCGCCGCGTGCCGGTGTGCGCCCTCTCGGGGCTGCGCGCCACGGCGGCGTGCCCGCGCGTCGTCACGGAGCTGCTGCGCCCGGAGCAGGCGCCGCGCCGCGAGTGCGACTGGCACGTGCGCGACGCCGCCGGCAGGGTGGCGGAGGTGTGGCCCCCCCTCTACCGCGACTGGGCCGCGGGGGAGGGGCGCCTGGCCGCGCCGGAGGCGCTCCGATCCGCTGCGCCGGTGCAGCCCCGCGGCGAGGTGGCGTTCCCCGAGATCCTCGCCCCCGCCGACGGTGACGCGTTCATCGTCGTCCCGGACCTGCCCCGCCGCTTCCAGACCCTCGAGCTGCGCTGCGCCGTGCCCGGCCGCCCCTCCGACGTGACCTGGCGGGTCGACGGCCGCGAGCTGGCGCGGCCGCCGTCCCCCTACGCCGCCTCGTGGGCTCTGGAGCCCGGCCGCCACGTCATCACCGTGGAGGCCGGAGGGGGCCGTTCCGCCCCCGTGACCGTCGAGGTCCACGGCGGCTGAGGCCCGCGTCCGTCGGGCGTATGATCGGACGGTGAGAAACCCGATCGCCGGCCCATCCTCCAGCGCTCCTCACCGCACGTTCGTCATCGCCCTGGGGTCGCTCCTCGTCCTCTTCACGGGCCTCGCGGCGGCTCCCGCGCCGGCGCAGCCCGTCGATCCGGGAACCTTCTCCGCCCTGCGCTGGCGCCTCGTCGGACCGTTCCGCGCAGGCCGCTGCGTGACCGCCACCGGCGTGCCCGGCGAGCCCGACGTCTTCTACTTCGGCTCAGTCGGCGGCGGGGTTTGGAGGACCGTCGACGCCGGGCGCACGTGGCAGCCCGTCTTCGACGCCGAGCCCGTGGGTTCCATCGGCGCCATGGCGGTGGCGCCCTCCGACCCCCGGGTGCTCTACGTGGGCTCGGGCGAGGCGGACATGCGCTCCCAGATCTCGTACGGGAACGGGATGTACCGCTCCGCCGACGGCGGCGTCACGTGGACGCACATCGGCCTCGACGACACGCGCCAGATCGGCCGCGTCCTGGTCGACCCCCACGACCCCGACGTCGTCTACGTGGCGGCGCTGGGCCACGCCTACGGACCCAACGAGCAGCGCGGCGTGTTCCGCTCCAGGGACGGCGGCCGCACCTGGCAGCGGGTGCTCTTCAAGGACGCCGACACCGGCGCCATCGACCTGGCGTTCGACCCGCGGGACTCCCGGGTGATCTTCGCGTCCCTGTGGCAGACGCGGCGGCCCCCGTGGAACATCTACCCGCCCTCCAACGGGCCCGGCAGCGGGCTGTACCGCTCGGCGGACGGCGGCGACACCTGGCAGCGGATCAGCGGCCACGGCCTGCCGTCGGAGGGCCTGGGCCGCATCGGCATCGCGGTGGCGCCCACCGACCCTCAGCGCGTGTACCTCATCGTGGACGCCGACAAGGGCGGCCTCTACCGCTCCGACGACGGCGGCGGGACCTGGCGCCTGGCCGATGCCGAGAGCCGTATCTGGCAGCGGGGGTGGTACTTCGGCCGGGTCGCAGTGGACCCGAAGGACGCCGACACGGTGTACGTCATGAACACCGCCATGTACCGCTCCACCGACGGCGGCGCCACGTTCACCTCCATCAAGGGCGCGCCGGGGGGCGACGACTACCACTTCCTGTGGATCGACCCGGACCGCCCGCAGCGCATGATCGTGGCCACCGACCAGGGCACCATCGTCACGGTGGACGCCGGCGCGACCTGGAGCTCGTGGTACAACCAGCCCACCGCGCAGCTCTACCACGTGGCCGCCGACAACGGATTCCCGTACTGGGTCTGGGGCGCCCAGCAGGACAGCGGGGCTCTGGGCACGCCGACCCGCAGCGACCACCGCGCCATCACCTTCCGTGACTGGGAGCCGTGCCCCGCGGGGGGCGAATCCGGCACGCTGGCGCCGGACCCCCTCGACCCGGACGTCATCTACGGCGGAGCGGTGGAGCGCTGGGACCGGCGCAGCGGCGAGGTCCGGGACGTCTCACCGACCCTGGCGTTCCCCGGCGACTACCGCCGCGCCTGGACGCTGCCCCTGGTGTTCAGCGAGCGTGACCCGCACGAGCTCTACTTTGCCAACCAGTTCCTCTTCCGCACCACCGACGGCGGGAAGTCGTGGCGGAGGATCAGCCCCGACCTCACCCGCGAGGACCCCGGCGTGCCGCCGAACCTGGACCCCGCCACCGCGGCGGATGCGCCGGCGGGCAGGCGGCGCGGCGTGATCTACGCCATCGCCCCGTCTCCCGTGCGCGCCGGGGAGATCTGGGTGGGTACCGACGACGGGTTGATCCAGGTGACCCGCGACGACGGAGCGACCTGGCACGACGTGACGCCGAGGGCGCTCACGCCGTGGAGCAAGGTCGCCATGCTGGTGGTGTCCCGCTTTGATCCCGACACGGTCTACGCCGCCGTGGACCGCCACCGTCTCGAGGACGTCCGGCCCTACCTCTACCGCACCGCCGACGGCGGCAAGACCTGGCGCAACGTCACCGCGGGCATTCCAGACGGCGACTACCTCAACTGCGTGCGCGAGGACCCCGTCCGCCGCGGGCTGCTGTTCGCCGGCACCGAGATGGGCGTCGAGGTGTCCTTCGACGGCGGCGACCACTGGCAGTCGCTGCAGCGCAACCTGCCGGCGGTGTCGGTGCGTGATCTCGCCATCCACGAGGGCGACCTCATCGCGGCGACCCACGGGCGCTCCTTCTGGGTGATGGACGACATGACGCCGCTGCGCGAGGCCGGCGCGAAGGTGACGGAGAACGGCGCGTACCTCTTCGCGCCGCGGCCGGCCTGGCGCCAGCGTCCGGGCAGCGACGACGGCACGCCCGTCCCCAAGGACGAGCCCGCCGCCGAGAACCCGCCGGCCGGAGTCGCCATCGACTACTACCTGAAGGTGGCGCCGCGGCAGCCGGTGGTCCTCGAGGTCCTCGACGGCGCGGGCCGGCTCGTCCGCCGCTTCGCCAGCGACGAGAAGGAGCGGCCGGTGAACCCGGCCGCGCTGCAGTTCCCGGCGTCGTGGGTGGCGCCGGAGCCCGTGCTCTCCGCCTCCCGCGGCATGCACCGCTGGATGTGGGACCTGCACTGGACCGGCCGCGGCGGCGCCCGCGCGTACCCGGGCGGGTGGCGCGGTGTCAGCGGCGGGCCGTGGGTCGTCCCGGGGACCTACACCGTGCGGCTCACGGTGGAGGGCGCGAGCATCACGCGGCCGCTCACGGTGACGATGGACCCGCGGGTGAAGGCCTCGGCGGCGGACCTCCGGGAGCAGCTCGAGGTGTCCATGCGGGTGATGCGCGCCCAGGACGGCGTGTCCGCGGCCATCACGGAGGCGGAGGGGCTGCTCCGCGGAGCACGCTCCGCGCAGAAGGCGGCCGCCGGCGCCGGACCGGAGGTCGCGGCGTCGCTGGAAGGGCTCGTCCGGGAGATCGAGGCCGTGGTCGGGGAGGAGGGACCGCGCTTCCAGCAACGGCCGGGTCCCCCGCCCCCGCCGACCGACCCGGCGAGCCTGCGTTCCGCCGACGGCGACCTCGCCCGGATCTACAGGACCGTCCAGGGCGCCGACGCGGCGCCGTCCCCCGACGCCCTCGCCGCCCTGCGCCAGGCCGAGGCGCTGGTGAAGGCGGGCGGGGCGCGCCTGGCCGCGGTGAAGGCAGGTCCCCTGGCGAGGGCCGACGCGCTCCTCGAGAAGGCGGGGCTCGAGCCCGTCGCGACGGGGTCCTGACCCCCGCTCCGCCGGTCCGCCTTGCGTCGCCCGGCGGCACGGGCCACACTGGTCCAAAGCACGAGGACCGGGCCGGAGGGAGGGGGCCATGCCGCTGCACGTCATCGTCGGAGCCGGGCCGGTGGGGAGCGCCACCGCACGGCTCCTGGCCCGCCAGGGCGAACGGGTGCGGGTCGTCTCCCGGAGTGGCCGCGGGCCCGAGCACCCGGCCATCGAGCGGGTGGCGGCGGACGCCACCGACGCCGGCCGCCTGGGTGAGCTCGCCGAAGGCGCCGCGGCGCTCTACAACTGCGCGAACCCCGACTACACGAGGTGGCTCACCGACTGGCCGCCGCTGGCCGCGGCGTTCCTCGCCGCCGCGGAGCGCAGCGGCGCGGTGCTCGCGACGGCGAGCAACCTCTACGGTCACGGGCCGGTTTCCGGCACCATCACCCAGGACACGCCGCTGGCGGCGACCCATCCCAAGCTCCGGCTGCGCGCCGACATGTGGCGGGACGCCCTGGCGCGGCACGAGGCCGGCCGCCTCCGCGCCACCGAGGTCCGGGCCAGCGACTACATCGAGGCCAACTCCGTCTTCGCCATGCTGGTCGTGCCCTCCCTGCTCGCGGGCAGGCGGGCGTTCGTGCCGGCGCCCCTGGACGTGCCGCACACCTGGACCTCCATCGCCGACGTGGCCCGCACCCTGGTGACGGTGGCGAAGGACGGGAGGGCGTGGGGGCGTGCCTGGCCGGTACCCAGCAACCCTCCGCTCACCCTGCGCGAGCTGTCAGGGCGCTTCGCCCGGGTGGCCGGCATCGAGAAGGCGCGCGTGAGCTCCATTCCCTATGCGGTGCTGTGGATGGCCGGGCTCTTCGTGCCGTTGCTGCGCGAGCTCCGCGCCACCTACTACCAGTTCGCGGAGCCCTTCGTCCTCGACGGCACCGCCACGGAGCGGACCTTCGGCCTCGCGCCCTCCGCCCTCGACGGCGCCCTCGCCGCCGCCGAGCGCAGGTGAGCGGGAGGCGGGGGATCCACCTCGCTGTGGCAGACTTGTAGCCCTCCGAACAGCTGCGAGAAGGCGACGAAGGGAGCGAACCGTGCGTAAGGTCCTGCTTTTCTCCGCCCTGCTGATCCTCGGGCTGGCCGGCTCGCAGGTGCTGCCCGGCCTGATGGGACCGGCCCACAAGGGCTTCTCCGCCGTGGTGACGTTCCTCACCATGACCGGACTGGCCTTCATCATGATCCACGTCGGCTACGAGTTCGAGCTCGACCGCGGTCGGCTGGCGAGCTACGGCTGGGACTACGTGGTCGCCATGACGACGGCGGGGCTGCCGTGGCTGCTGGCTGCGCTCTACTTCGTGTTCGTCATGCTGCCGGCCTCCTCCCGCACCTCGTGGGACGTGTGGAAGGAGGTGCTGATCGTCGGCCGGTTCGCTGCGCCCACCGCCACCGGCGTCCTCTTCGCCATGCTCGCCGCGGCGGGGCTCTCGGCCAGCTGGATGTTCCGCAAGACGCGCGTGCTCGTCATCTTCGACGACCTCGACACGGTCCTGCTGATGGTGCCGCTGAAGGTCATGCTGGTGGGCCTGGCGTGGCAGCTCGGGATCGTGGTGGCGCTCATGGCCGTCATGCTCTGGGTGGCGTGGCGGTGGCTGCACCGCGTGCGCATCCCGGTGCGCTGGCCCTGGGTGATGGGGTACGCGGTGCTCATCGCCGGTGTCAGCGAGCTGGTCTACGTGACCACCAGCGTCATCGACCACCGCGTCCCCATCCACCTGGAGGTGCTCCTGCCGGCGTTCGTGCTGGGCTGCGTGATGCACCGTCCCGCCGGCCACGACCCCCACGCCGACGACGCCCGCGAGGGCCATCAGGAGGGCCCCGAGTCGCCGGCCGAGCAGCGCGTCTCCACGGTGGTCTCGGCCGTGTTCATGGTGCTCGTCGGTCTGAGCATGCCCCTGTTCGGGGGCAGCGCCGGCGCCGCGGGGGGCTCCGCGCTGGCGGCCGCCGGCGAGGCGCTTCCGGGCGGATGGACCGCCATCGCCCTCCACGTCTTGGCCCTGACGGTGGTGATCAACCTGGGGAAGATGGTCCCGGCCGTGTGCTACCGGCGGGAGGCGCACTGGCGGGAACGGCTGGCGGTGGCCGTCGCCATGTGCCCCCGCGGCGAGGTCGGCGCCGGCATCATCCTCTTGAGCCTCGACTACGGCATCGCCGGGCCGGTGGTCACCGTGGCCGTGCTCAGCCTGGCCCTCAACCTGTTGCTGACCCCGGCGTTCCTGGTGGCCGTGGCAGGGCTTCTCCGCGGCGTGCCGCAGGAGGCCCCGGGCCGGATGGCCGGCGTCGAGCCCGCGTGAGGGCTCCAGCTACTCCGCGGCCATCTCCATGAGCTCCACCGGCGCGCCGTCGTGGACGATCATGGCCACGCGGATCCCCGCCGAGGGCTCGCTGGGAGGGGACAGGACGTCCTTCCCCTCCAGGGCGGCGTCGAGGTCGTCGACGACGAAGGCCACGTGGGGCACCGTGCGGATCAGCTCGTGCACGGGGCTCTTGGGGTCGAAGCGCATCCACTCGACGCCGTAGGGGCTGGTGGGAAAGCCGGACACGTGCATGCCGAGCGCCTCCAGGTGGACCTCGCCGGGGTGCGGCGTGGTGGTGGGCACGCCCACGTGGTGGAAGCGCCACCCCCACTCCGCGGTCGCCCGGGGCGGCTCGCGGTCGCGGCGGAGCGGGCCTGTTTCCGCTCGTTCCCCGGTGCGGGGCACGGCTCACTCCCTCCCGGTGGCGGCCGGCGCCGCGCGGCGTTGCAGCACCGTCCACACGATCCTGGATGCGAGCGCGCCGGCCCGGCCGATCGTCTCCGGAACCAGCCGGTCCGCGGTGTCGTCGGGGCTGTGGATGGTGTGCCGGCCGGACTGGATCGAGATCGCCGGAACGCCGGCCTGGGTGAAGGTCCGGTGGTCGGACATGAGCGACCGCGTGCGGAGCTCGAGGCCCAGCGCGGCGGCGCTGTCCTGGACCGCCCGGTCGAGCCAGGGGGGCGTGCAGGAGGCCGTGATGAACGGGAGCACACCGCGGTGCTGGATGCGCCAGCGGCCGTCGCGCCCCTCCCACGCCCGTCCCGCGAGCTCGGCCGGGATCCGGTCGGCGCGGCCGCCCTCTCCGATGCCCTCGACCGTCGCGGGGGACCCGAGCTGAGGCCCGTCGGCGCCGCCGAGGGTGTCCAGGTTGACCACCGCCGCGATGTCCGGGAGCGCCGCCACGTGGCGCCTGAGGAACGTTCGCGACCCCACGGCCCCGAGCTCCTCGGCGCCGAAGGCGACCAGGGTGACCGGTCCGGGCAGGGCGGCTCCCGCCTCGCGAAAGAAGCGCGCGAGCTCGACGAGGGCGCCGAGCCCGGTGCCGTTGTCGTTCGCTCCGGGGCTCGACTGCCAGGCGTCGAGGTGGGCGGTGAGCAGGACGCCGGGGCCGGTGGCGCCGGGTGGGGCGACCCGGGCCACGAGGTTGGCCGAGCGCAGCGTCTCCACGTTCCCCTCGACCTGGAGCGACACGTGACGGTCGTCCTGGGCCGTGAAACGGGCGTACTCCTCGCGGCCGACGCACACGACGAGCTTCGGGTCCTCGTCGAGCAGCATGAGGTGCACGAGGGGATGGTCCGTGACCACGATCCGGCCGGCGAGCCCCGGAGGGGGCTCGGCGCCGGCCGTCACGGGCACCGCCTCGCCGGAGAACGAGAGCTCGCCCGCGAAGGGGTCGAACGCCACGAGGACGGGCTCGACCGCACGTCCCGCCAGGGTGAGCGCCGCGGACCGGAGCTCGAACTCCTCGAAGGTGAAGGGCTCCTCGTGGGCCTCGATCCCGGCGTCGGCGAGCCTGGCCGCCACATAGGCGCGTGCGGCCCGCTCGCCTTCGCTGGACGCGGGGCGGGGTCCTCGTCCGGCGAGATGTCCGGCGTGAGCGAGCACGCGCCGGGTGAACCCGGGGGGGAGCGGGCCTCTCGCGCCGTCCGCAGCCTGGCCGGCGGCCGTGGCGCACCACAGCGCGGCGACGGCGAGCAGAGCGGCGGCAGGAGCGGACGGACGTGGCCGGATTCCGGGGCGGTGCCGGTGCACGGGAGCCTCCTCCGGGGCTCCTCGGCGCGGGCCCCGACACTGAGTACGCGCCGGTGGGCCCGGAGTTTCGCCGCGCACGCGGATCGTGCGAGGTTCGAGCGCCGACGTGGTGGTGACCGGGAGGGCCGAGCGGGTCCCCTCGAGGCGGGCCTCACCGCTCCGGCGTGGTGCGGGGCTCGTCCCGGTCCGTCGCAGCGGGTGGGCCGGCCGGTTGGGGGGAGCGCAGGGCTGCATCCACGCGCTGCATGAGCTCCGCGAACCGGGGATCCCGCCGGATCGTGCCGCCAATGGCGGGGACGTTGAACCAGAACAGCCGGGCGTCGTGGGCGGCGTAGCAGCGCTCCAGCGATGCCATCGCCGCGTCGAACTCGCCCAGCCCGATGTTCACCAGCGCAAAGAGGAACTCGGGGACGTGCTCCCTTTCCCTGCGCGTCTCGAGCTCGTGCAGCAGCGCCCGGCTCTTCTCCACGGCACCCGTGGAGGCGTACGCGCGCGCCAGATAGGCGGTCGATACGGTGTCCCGCGACAGCGAGGCTGCCTCCTCGAACGCTGTGACGGCGTCCCCGAGCCGCAGCTCCTCGATCGCGGACCATCCCAGTACGTAGTGGGCGTGGAGGCAGTCCGGATACATCTCGAGCGTGGTCCGCGCCTGGGCGATGGCGCCGGCGATGTCGGAGCAGAAGAAGTGAAGCCACGCCGCGAAGAAGCCGGAGCTCATGGAGAGAGGGTCCAGGTCGACGACGGTGCCGGTGTGGACCAGGGCCCCGGCACGGTCGCCCCGGCCGACGGCGAGGAAGAGGGCGAGAAGGGCGTGCACGAGCTCGTTGGAGGGATTGAGCTCCAGGGCGGTCCGCATCTCCGCCTCGCAGCCGTCCGGGTCCCAGTCCATGAGCCACTTCATGAACCCGAGGATGGCGTGGGCCTCGCCCAACGACTCGTCGAGCGAGGTGGCGCGCGCCGCCTCCTCCTTGGCCTTGGGGTAGGCGACCTCCACTGGCAGGTGACCCCAGTAGCCGAGGACGGTGAAGGCGAGCGCGAGAATGGCGTGTGTCGGCGCGTACCCGGGATCGATCGTCAGGGACTCGTGGAGGAAGCGGAAGCCCTTCTCGAGGCCCTCGTGGTCCCAGCGCAGCGCGTGATAGCGGCCCTTCAGGTAGGCGAGATGGGCATCCGGATTGGCTGGACGTGGACGTCCCAGCCGGGCGACCTCCTTCGGCGTCAGCCTGGCCTCCACGGCCTCGGCGACGGCGTGCGCCACCTGCCCCTGCAGCTCCAGGATGTCGGTCATGTCGGAGACGTAGCTGTGCGCCCAGATGTGACGCTCCGGCTCGACCTGGATCAGCTGTGCAGTGACCCGGACACGGTCGCCGGCGTGCAGCGCCGAGCCCTCGACGACCGCGTCGACGCGAAGCCGCCGCGCGGCCTCGGCGATCGTCGGTCCGGTGCGCGTGACCGCGAGCACCGACTGCCGGGAGACCACCTGGAGGCTGGTGATGTTGCCGAGCTCCGTCGTGAGCGCGTCGGAGATTCCCGCGGCGAAGTAATCGTAGTCAGAGTTGCCGTTGAGGTTCTCGAAGGGGAGCACCGCGAGCCGCGGCTCCGGCGTTCGCGCGAGCCCCTGGACGGGAGCGATCAGCCGGTAGCCGCGCTTCCGGATGGTCTCGATGATCCGCGGCCGGACGAAGTCGTCCCTCAGGGCGTGGCGCAGCTCCGTCATGGTGCGGGTCAATACGGAATCGCTGAGGAAGCGCCCCTGCCAGACCCGTTCGATGATCTCGTCCTTGCCGACCACCTCACCGGCGCGGCGCGCAAGGAAGACGAGGAGGTCCACCAGGAGGGGGCGCAGGTGGACCGCCGTCTCACCGTCCGCGAGACGGCAGGCCGAAGGATCGACGACCCACTCGGCGACGCGAAAGGACGCCGGGAGCGCAGCCGGCCCGGGGTGTTCCATTGCTTCGAGTATCGGCCCCGGGCTTCCCGGCGTCCAGAGCGGACCTCCTCGCCGCCCTTGCCGAGGCCGCCGCTACTTGATCCGCACGTTGACCGTGATGTACCAGTCCCCCGGGTTCGAGTAGCCGTCGACCTTGAGCTGCTTGCCGTCGATCTCACCGCCCTGCCCGAACCCCACCATGGAGATCTCGGACTCGTACGTCAGCAGGTCCATCACCGGCGAGGTCCATTGCCCCTCCCAGGTCCCGCCGACCTCGGGCTCCCACACGAACGTCCCCCAGCACGGTCCGCGGTACTGCGCGTTGAAGTTGCAGTTGACCGTGAACGTGATGGGGCCGGTGAGCGCCTCGGCCACCGACGGCGACAGCGAGACGGGCCACCAGGTCTGCTGCTCCGACCGCCCGAAGATGCGCTGCGTCCCCTCGGTGCACTGCGGCATGCCGCCGGTCGGTTCGCCGCCGATGCAGCGGACCTCACCCGGCGTGACCGTGGCGACGAACCCGATCTGCCCGTCACCGAATGTGAACCTCGGATTCTCTCCCGCCACAAGCAGAGCGGGAGCGGCCACCAACGCCACCAGTGCCAGCTCGATCTTCCTGTGCATGATGCACCTCCTCCTCCCCACCGTAGGGACGTGGGGAGGAGGAAGCGTTACATCGGCGCTACATCTGGCCTACGGAGAGCCTTCCTCCGCTCCAGGGCGCGCGTCACGCCCCGAACATCATCAGGACGCGGAGGGGCGACGGCTGGACTGGCCCCACCTGCCCGACCGGCCGCGGTGGGAGCTCGGGCCCGGCTTGGGCGACGGTGTCCACTGTCCGCTGCGGCGCCCGGGCCCAGCCTGGGACGTCGCGCCGGGGCGGCCGTTGCCGCCGCTCGAGGTCGCCTGGCCGGCGCGGGCGCGGCGCTCGGCGTTTGCCTTGGCCCGTGCCCGTTCCTCGGCCTTCTGGGCGCGGATCGCGGCGATACGCTGGGCGATGGGGATCTCGAGGGACCCCGCGTCCCGTGCGCTGTAGTCGAACCCGTCGAGGCGCCGGCGGGCCAGCCGCGAGCCCAGGGCCCGCTCGATGGCGGCGACGGCCGACTCCTCGCCGGGCGAGACCAGCGTCACCGCGGTGCCGGTGCGCTCGGCACGGGCCGTGCGCCCGACCCGGTGGATGTAGTCCTCGGGCTGACCCGGCACGTCGAAGTTGATGACGTGGGGCAGCTCCTTGACGTCGATGCCCCGGGCGGCGATGTCGGTGGCGACCAGCACCTGCAGCCGGCCGTTCTTGAAGCCGGCGAGGGCGTTCTCGCGCTGCGCCTGGGTGCGGTTGCCGTGAATACGGTCGCAGGCGATGCCGGCGCCGTCCAGGTAGGCCGCGAGGCGATTGGCGCGGTGCTTGGTGCGCGTGAACACCAGCGCCATGCGGACGTCGTCCCGGCGCAGGACCTCGACCAGGAGGGCCCGCTTGAGCTGCTCGGGCACCGGCAGCAGCGCGTGGGTGACGCCGGTGGCCGGGGCGGCCTTGCGCTCGATGCCGATGCGCACGGGGTCGACCTGCAGGCTCCGGGAGAGCTCCACGATGGGCTGCGGAAGCGTGGCCGAGAAGAGCATGGTCTGGCGCTGCTTCGGCAGGTGCGCCAGGATCCGCTTCACGTCGGGAAGGAACCCCATGTCCAGCATGCGGTCGGCCTCGTCGAGGATGAGCGTCTCGACGCCGTCGAGGCGCGCGGCGCCGGTGCCGATGTGGTCGAGGAGCCTCCCCGGGGTGGCCACCACCACGGCCACGCCGGAGCGCAGCGCCCTAATCTGCGGCGCCGGCCCGACGCCGCCGAACACGGCGGCGGAGGTCACCGGGGTGTAACGCCCCAGGGAGCGCAGGTGGTCGTGGACCTGGGCGGCGAGCTCGCGCGTCGGCGTGAGGACCAGCGCCCGGGTCGTCCCGCGCTGAGCCTTGAGCAGCTTCTGCAGGATCGGGAGCACGAAGGCGGCGGTCTTGCCGCTGCCGGTCATGGCCGCCGCGAGGACGTCCCGGCCTTCGAGGGCCGGGGGCAGGGCGGCCTGCTGGATCGGAGTGGGCTCGGTGAAGGAAAGGTCCGCGATTCCGCGCTGCAGGGCGGGATCGAGGGGAAGTTCGGCGAAACGCATGAATACACTCGTGTCTTCTCGGACCGTGCGCGCTCGCTGCGCGCCGCTCCGCGTCGGTTCCGGCTGGATTTGGCGAACGGGAGTACTGCCGGGGGTGCTGCCGTCCGAGGCTGTGAACGTCCTCGAACGCCTCGAGACCGTCACCGCTGGCCGCCGCGCGGCCCCGTGGGGCGGCAGCGACCTGTGCACTGTCTCACACCCGGGGCGCCGTGGCAAGTCCGGGTGGCGGCCGCACCGCTTCGCCCCGGGTAATGCGACCGAGGTCACATTCGGAGGCGGAAACGGCGAACGGCCTCGGGCGGAGTGTGGCGGGGCTCACGGAACGGGAGCGGAGACGGCGTCTAGGGTGAAGTGAGGATCATTAACGTTCCGGCCGCGCTTCACCGGCCCCCGACCCCCCCCGGAATGGAGGTTCTTGGATGAACATGAGGATTCGAACACTGGTTGCCCGGATCGCCAACCCGGCCGCCCGGCGGCGTGTCGCCCAGGTGGCGAGGGGCGCTGCTCTCGCGGCCGCGTTCGTCGCGCTGGCGGGCTTCGTCGTCCGTGAGCAGGCCGCTCCTGCAACGGCCGTGCGAGCGTCCGCTCCGGCCCGGCTCGCCGCGCGCGGGCTGGCGGTGGGCCCCGACGGGACCCTCTTCATCACCGTGCAGGGCGCGGCGCCATCGGCCGGAGGCCTCGCCGTGCTCGACACCGGCACCGGCAGCCTCCAGCTGCTGCAGTCGGGCCTCCGGGCCCCCGGCTACCCCTCCGTGGATGCGGCGGGACGGGTGGTGTGGCCCGACAGCGCCTCGGGCAGGATGCTCGTCGAGGCGCGTCCGGGGACCGCTCCCGCCGTCCTGCCGGCCGCCCTCGACGCACCGGGCTCCGTGGCCGCCGGTGGCCGAGGCCGGCTCTACTTCACCTCGGCGGGCAGCGCCGTGGGCGTCGTGGACGGGGCGCGGACCACCGTGCTCCGCAGCGGTGAGCCGGCCCCGGCCGATGTCGCGGTGAGCGCGAGCGGCGCTCTCTTCTGGACCGGAACCGCCGCCGGCGTGATCATGCGCCTCGGCACCGACGGCACGACGCAGGTCGTCGCCTCGGGGCTGAACGCTCCGATGGGACTGGGGCTGTCCGCCGACGGCTCGACGCTGTACTTCACCGAGGTGCCGACGCCGGGCCTCACCGCCGCGCAGGGCGGCCACAACCTGGTGCGCGCCGTAGACCTCGCCTCGGGGCAGGTCCGCACCGTCGCCCAGGGCGGCGCCGATCCCTTCGACGTGGCGGCCACGGCCGGTGGCCGCGTCTACTGGACGTCCTCGGCCTCCTCGACGCTGGTGGTTTCGGCGCAGGACGACGAGGGCGGCGACGACCCCGAAGACGCGGGCCAGCTCGTCGCTCAGGCCGTCCTCACCGGTGGCGCCGAGGTGCCGCCGGTGGACACGGCGGCCTCCGGCCGGGTCACCTTCTCCCTCGCCACGGCGCCGGACGACGACGGTGACGAGGGCGCCGGGGACGTCAGCCAGGCGACCACGGTCACAACCCAGGACCAGGAGCACGAGCGGCGGGTCCGCTCCCGGATTCGGGGACGGTCCGAGCACCGGGAGGGCGAGGGCAGGCCCACGCCCACGCCCGGACCCACGCCGCCGCCCGCGCCTTCCCAGGGCGTGCTCCGCTACGACGTCCAGATCAGGGGCATCGACGGTGTCACCGGCGGCGCCATCTACCGCGGCCAGGCCGGGGACACCGGCGACATGGTCGCGGCGCTGAAGCTCACCCCCGGCGGCGGCGAGTCGTGGCACGCCTCGTCCAAGAACAAGGTCGTCGGCCACGGCCTCCTGGGGCCCGACTCGCTGGCCGGCGGGCCCTTCGAGGGTGACTGGCAGGGGTTCATGGACGCCCTCGACGCGGGGGACCTGTACGTCAACGTGTCGACCAACACCCACCCGGACGGCGAGATCCGCGGCCAGCTCGTGCCGTCGGGCGGCGTTCCCGCCAACAGCGCTCCCAACGCCGAGATCACCTCGCCCGCCGGCGACGTCCAGGTGCAGCCCGGTGAGCCGGTGGCGTTCGCCGGCACCGCGAGCGATCCCGACGGCGACATGGTCGCGGTGCTCTGGGCCTTCGGCGACGGATCGACGTCCACGGACCTGGTTCCCGGCGACCACAGCTACGCGGCTGCGGGGACCTACACGGTGACGCTGACGGCGACGGACTCCCAGGGTCTGTCCGACCCGACGCCGGCGACGCGCACCATCACGGTGGTCGCGGGGGGCAACCAGGCCCCCGACGGCACCATCACCCAGCCCGCCGGCAACGTCTCCATCGCCCCGGGCGACCCGGTCACCTTCGCGGGCACGGCCAGCGACCCCGATGGGGACACCGTCACCGTGCTCTGGGACTTCGGCGACGGCGCGACCTCGACGTCCCTGTCCCCCGGCGCGCACGTCTACGCCGCGGCCGGCATCTACACGGTGACGTTCACCGCCACCGACTCCCAGGGCCTCGCCGATCCGACCCCCGACACCAGGACCGTCACGGTGACGGCGGGCTCGGCGAACAATCCGCCCAACGGCACCATCACCCAGCCGGCGGGCAACGTCACCATCAACGCCGGCGGCTCCGTCACCTTCGCGGGCACCGCCAGCGACCCCGACGGCGACGCCGTCACCGTGCTGTGGGACTTCGGCGACGGCTCGACCTCCACGGCGCTGTCCCCCGGCGCGCACACCTACGCCATCGCGGGGACCTACACGGTGACGTTCACCGCCACCGATTCCCAGGGCCTCGCCGACCCGTCGCCGGCATCGAGGATCATCACGGTGACGGCCGCGAACAATCCGCCCAACGCCACCATCGTGCAGCCCGCGGGCAACGTGACCATCGACGCGGGGCAGTCCGTCACCTTCGCCGGCATCGCCAGCGACCCCGACGGCGATGCGGTCACGGTGGTCTGGAGCTTCGGCGACGGGGCGACCTCCACGGCGCTGTCCCCGGGCGGGCACGTGTACGCCAACGTGGGCACCTACACGGTGACCCTCACCGCCACCGACTCCAAGGGGCTCGCCGATCCCTCGCCCGCCTCGCGGACCATCACGGTGAACGCGGCCTCGACGGCGCCCACCTTCGCGTCGATCCAGAGCACCATCTTCACGCCCAGCTGCATCGGCTGCCACAGTGGCTCGAACCCGCCCGCCGGCCTCAACCTCAGCGCCGGGCAGTCCTTCGCCAACCTGGTCAACGTGCCTTCGACCTCCAACCCGTCGATCCTCCGGGTCGCTCCCGGCAACCCTGACAACAGCTACCTCGTGATCCAGCTCCAGAGCGGCCACCGTTCACGCCCGCAGAGCGACATCGACATGATCCGCGCCTGGATCCTGGCGGGCGCGCCCAACAACTGACCCGCTCCTCGCGGGCACGACACGAGCCGCGCCGGTGCATCCGGCGCGGCTCGTTTCTTTTCGGGCTCCGGCCGCCCGACTTCCCGGCGCTTCAGGAGCCCGGTGCGGCGTCGAGCCTGCCGTAGTAGAGGATCGTCTCGTACTCGAACGTGACCCTGCCGCCCCGGCTCGTCCGGCCGAACACGGTGTGGAGCTCGTCGAGCATCGGCCCGTGGTCGGGGTGTCCCGGCGGCGGTGCGTAGGAGGACGACTCCAGCCGGCCGCGCGTGCCCTCGAGGTCGAGCTCCTGCCGGTTGGGGAAGGTCCGCTTCGAGCAGCGCCCCGGCGAGAAGAAGCCGGCGATGTCGCCGTCGGTGATGCGGTCGTGGTCGACCTCCGTGTAGTCGACGCCCCAGCGCTTCAGGAGCCGCTCGTAGGCGTCCAGGAAGGGCGTTCCGTGCTTGCGCCGCGAGTTCCACGCCAGCGCCACCTGGCCGCCGGGGGTGAGGATGCGGGCGAACTCGGCCCGGGCGCGGGGCGGGTCGAACCAGTGGAACGCCTGCCCCGCAGTGACGAAGCCGACGCTCGCCGCGGGGAGGGAGGTGGCCTCCGCCGTGCCGTCGACGCTGACGAACGCGGGGAACGCCGCCAGGAGGCGGTCGCCGGCCTCCCGCATGGCCCGGTTGGGCTCCACGCCGTAGACCCGGCAGCCGGCGCGCAGGAACAGCTGCGAGAGGATGCCGGTGCCCGAGCCCACGTCGGCGACCACCGAGCCAGCCGCGAGCCCGCACGCCGCCTGCAGGGTCTCGACGACGGCCTGCGGGTAGTGCGGCCGGTACCGCACGTAGTCGTCCACCCGGTTGGAGAAGCGCCCCGTCGGGTCGGATCGAGCCATCGCCCACGATGCTACTCCCTTTCGTGGCGGTGCGGCCGCGCCGGCCGGACGCTAGACTGGCAGGGGTGGACGGGATGAGGGGGGACGCCATGGATGATCGCGCGAGGCTGGTCCGGCGGGGGCTGCTCCTGAGCGGCGTGACGGTGGCGTGGGACCTCGTCGAGGGGGTCGTGGCGACCCTCGCGGGTCTCGCGGCGGCCTCGGTGGCGCTCGTCGGCTTCGGCGTGGACTCGTTCGCCGAGGTGCTCAGCGCCCTGGTCGTGGGCGGCCGATTCGCCTACGAGATGGGCCGGGCGGATCCGGAGCGGGTCCAGCGCTTCGAGCGGGGCGCTTCCCGCGTGGCCGGCGGCCTGCTCCTGCTGGTCGCCGCCTACGTCACGGTGGACGCTCTCCGCCGTCTCCTCGGCCACGGGCCCGAGCCCGCGCCGAGCGTTGCCGGGATGGCCGTCACCGCGGCGGCGCTGCCCGTCATGGGCGTGCTCGCGTGGGCGAAGCTCCGAACCGCCAGGGCGGTCGGGAGCCGCGCGCTGCGCGCCGACGCCTTCGAGAGCCTCAGCTGCGCCTGGCTCGCCGCCGCCACTCTGACGGGGCTCGTCCTCAACGGCGCCCTGGGGTGGTGGTGGGCGGACCCCGCGGCGGGCCTCGCGCTGGTCCCCCTCATTGCCCGGGAGGGGATCGAGGGGCTGCGCGGCGAGGAGGACGACGGGGACTGACGGACCCCACGGGACAATCGGCGGTGCCGGGGGCCGCTCGCTGCGGCGGCAGGGCGAAGCCTGCAGGAACCCTGGAGAATCCCCGCGAGTTCCCGATGACTCCGGACCTCCCACGGTTCGACACTGGACCGATGAAAGGAGGTCTTCGATGAAAGCCCCTCTCAGCTCAGGTCGGACCGCCGTGGCGATGCTCCTCGCCGCGGCACTCGCCGTGGTCGTGGCGCCGCCCGGCGCGGTTGCCGCCGACGGTGTCCTCGCCCAGACCATCCTGCCCGGGACGTTCGGGCTCACCGTCGGTCCCGACGGGCTCCTCTACGTCCCGACGGGGGGAGGCATCGTCATCGTCCACCCGGACACGGGCCAGCTCCTCGGGATGCTGGGGCCGCAGCAGGGCGTCATGCCCCCCGAGGACGTGCACTTCGGACCCGACGGCTCCATGTACTTCGCGGTCATGTTCACGGGCGATGTCGGCCGGCGCGCGCCCGACGGCGCCGTGACCACCCAGAACCTCGGTCCGGGGGTCAACCCCATCGCGTTCTCGCCCACGGGTCGGATGTTCGTGTCGGAGCCGTGGTTCACCGACACCCTCTACGAGGTGGACCCTGAGCTCCAGGCGACGCCCCGCGTCGTCGTCCAGGGCCTCGGCGGGCTCAAGGGCCTGGACTGGGGAGCCGACGGCCGCCTCTACGGCGCCCTGATGTTCACCGGCAAGATCGTCCGCATCGACGTGGACACGGCGGCCGTGGAGACCGTGGCCAGCGGGCTGCCGGCGCCGTTCACCGCCAAGTTCGGTCCGGACGGCATGCTCTACGTGGTGGAGCGGGCCGCCTTCGCCATCCTCCGCGTCGACCCCGGAACGGGGGCGGCGAGCACCTACGCCGAGCTCCCCTTCGGTCCTGACAACATCGCCTTCTCGCCCCAAGGGCGCCTCTTCGTGTCGAGCTACAGCGACGGCGTCGTGGCGGAGGTGCGCTCTGGCGGCGAGCTGAGGATCCTGGTGCCCGGGGGGCTCACGGTCCCGGGCGGGCTGGCGGTCGTGCCCCGCGCCGATGGCGGTGAGTCGGTCTTCGCGGCCAGCCTGTTCGCGTTGCGCGAGTACGACGGCGCCACGGGCGCGCTGCGCAGCGTCGAACGTTCGCACTTCGTGCCGGGGACCTTCGCAGGCGCGGTGGCCGTCGGTCGCGCCGGGAGCGATCTCGTCACCGTGCAGTTCTTTCCCAGCGGAAAGGTCCAGCGGTGGAACCCGGACACCCGCGAGGTGCTCTTCGAAAGCACCGCTCTGCCGACTCCGCAGAACGCGATCGGGCTGGACGGAGACCTCGTGGTGGTGGATCTCGGGACGGGGCCCGGGGAGGCCCGCGTGGTGCGCCTGCACGGCGACGAGGTGACGGTGCTCGCCGATGCCTCTGACGGCCTCGTCGTGCCCCTCGGCCTCGCCGCGGACAACGGCGACCTCTTCGTCGGTGACTGGGCCACGGGCACCATCTGGAAGCTCGCCTCCGGCGGTCAGCCGCTCGCCGCCCCCGCGGCGGTGGCCACGGGGCTCGAGGGCCCCGAGGGCATGGCCCTGGACGGTGCCGGCGGCCTGCTGGTCCTCGAGGACGCTGCCGGGCGACTGTCCCGGGTGGACCTCGTCACCGGTACGGTCCGCCCCGTCGCCGGTGGCCTGCAGCCCGGCTTCGCGGGCTTCGGGGTCCTGCCGCCGTTCGGCTTCCTCAACGGCGTCGCCGTCGGTCCCTCGGGGGCGATCTACGTGACGGGGGCGAGCGAGATCCGCCGCATCGAGCCCACCATGGTGTGGGTCGCCGGCGCCGTGCACCGGCCCGGCTTTTCCGGCACGTTCTGGAGGACCGACCTGGGGCTGCACAACCGGGGCGCCACCCGCGCCGGCCTCGTGATCGAGATGTTCCCCCAGGGGCCGGACGCCCCCGCGTCCAGCTCTACCTCGCTCTCCCTGGACCCCGACACCAGCGCGAGGGTGGCCGACGTTCTGGACAGCCTGTTCGGCTTCACGGGTTCGGCGGCGCTCCGCGTCACCTCGGTGGGCGGAGACGTGCTCGTCGCCGAGCGGACCTGGACGTCCTGCGCGGGCGGCGGGTGCAGCCAGTTCGCCTGGGGGGTGCCGGAGGCCGACGCCTGCGGGCCCGGCGGCGAGGTGCGGCTCGTCGAGCTGGAGAGCACCGCCAGCCACCGCACCAACGTCGGACTCGTCAACACCTCGAACGTGACGATGGAAGCAACGGTGGCCCTCTTCATGGCCGACGGCACTGCCGCCGGCGAGCGGACGGTGCACCTCCAGCCCTACGGCAACCTGCAGATCAATGACCTCTTCCACAGCCTCGACGTGGTCCGGGTCAGCGCGCTGGCCCTCGGCTCCGCGTCGGCGGCCTGGGCCGTCGTCACCACCCCCACCGCCGCCGCGCGGTTCCTTGCCTACGCCTCGGTGGTGGACAACCAGAGCCAGGACGCGACGCTCGTCCCTGGCCGGTAGCCTGGACCCGGGGGGCCCGGGGAAGACGCCCGGGCCCCTTCCGGCGGCTCCGCCATGGCGCTTCCTGTCCGCCGCCGGCCACGGGGGAGGGTGCTCCGGTTTCCCTCGTCGGAGGACGGGACTTACATTGACGGTATGTCTTCCGTCACAGACGGAGAGGCGCCCCGGTCCGGCGCCGACTTCCGGCTGAAGGACTGGCTCGTCCAGCCCCGCCGGGGGCGTCTGGTGAGCGGGAGCGAGGAGCGCCACCTGGAGCCCCGCACCATGGACCTCCTCACCCTCCTGGCCGGCGCCCGCGGCGAAGTCGTCAGCAAGAACGAGATCATCGACGCCGTCTGGTCCGGCCGGTTCATTTCCGAGGGCACCGTGACGAACGCCGTCGCCGAGCTGCGCCAGGCGCTCGGTGACGACGCCCGCCGGCCCTGCTACATCGAGACGGTGCCCAAGCGGGGCTACCGGCTGCTCGTCCCCGTCGGCGGCGTTGGACCGGGCCCGCCTGGGGTCCCGGCGCGCCGGCGGTCCTCCCGGCGCTTCGTCATGGCGGCCGTGGTCGCCCTGGCCGGCGCCGCCGCGGTGCTGTGGCTCCTGCGTCCCGGCGCGCCGACGGGCGACGGCGGGGTGATCATGGTTGTGCCGCTCGCCAACCGCACTGGCGACGCTTCCCTCGACCCTATTGGCGCGCAGGCGGCCGGCCGGCTGGCGCAGGGGATCAGCGCCGCCGGGCTCGGCCGGCCGGTCCCGGCGGAGGTGGACGGGGAGCCGCTCACCCTCGCGGAGACGTGCGACCGGGCGAGGGCGGCTGGGGCCGCGCTCGTGCTGCAGGGCGCCGTCTACCTCCAGGAGCGGGGGCTGGAGCTGCAGACCGAGCTGGTGGACGTCTCGCGGTGCGCGGTGCTGTACGCTGTGCCGTCGGCCGTCGGTCCGCGCGGCACCAGCGGTGCGGTGCTCGACACTCTGACGCAGCGGGTGCTGGGCGCCGTGGCGACCCACCGGAGCGCCCACGCGCACAGCCGTCTGCTGTCCCACGTCCCGGTCTTCGACGCCTACCGGGAGTTCCTCGCCGGCTCCGAGCTGTTCGCGGTGGAGCCCGCCAGCGCCGTGGCGCACCTCGAACGCGCGGTCGAGATCGACCCCCGGTTCACCTCCGCCCAGCTCCGGCTCGCGATCGCCTATGCGAACGTCGGCCGCGCCGATCGGGCGGAGGCCACCCTGGCGGCGATGGAGGCGAGGAGGAGCGAGCTCAACGCCTTCGAGCTCCTCTGGCTGGACTGGGGGCGGTCCCGCGTGCCCCGGGCGCGGCCGGCCGCCAGCGCGGCGGCGCTCGAGCAGCTGAAGAGGTTCATCCCCGGCGACGCCGTGCTGGCCCATCTCGAGGTCACCGCCCTGATGGAGCTCAACCGGCCCCGGGCGGCGCTGGCGGCCGCCCGCGGCTTCGACGCCAGGCAGCTCGCCATGCAGTTCGAGCGCAACCCCCTGCTGGCCACGTTCTTCTACAACGTCGCCACCGCCCGTCACATGACGGGCGACCTCGAAGGGGAGCACCGGGCGGCGGAGGAGTCGGTCGCGCTCTTTCCCGGGAACGCATACCTCCACGCCGCCTGCGCGCGGGCCCTGGCGGCGATGGGGGACGCCGACGGGGTTCGCGGCGTGATCTCGCGGGCGCTCTCCACCGAGCTGCGCGGCGCATCCCGCGGCTACGTGATCCTGGCCGCGGCGCTGGCGGCCGACGCCCACGGACACGCGCCTCTCGGAGAGTCGCTGGCCCGCCGGGCCGCCGCCTGGTTCGAGGAGGAGGGGGCGGGTCCCGTGGACGGCTACCACCTCGCGCAGGCGTACGTGGCCGCCGGTCGGCTGGACGCCGCGGCCGGCGTACTGGCGCCGCTCGCCGGAGCGGGGCTTCCCGGCGGGGATCTTCGCCTCCTGGTGACTGGTCTCGCCGGGGTCGTGGCGGCGCGGCGCGGTGACCTCGCGCTCGCCGCGCGCCTCGACGCGCAGCTGGCCTCGGCCGGCGCTTTTGGGGAGTCCAGCTTCCAGCGCGCGGCCATCGCGGCCTGGCTCGGCCGCCGGGACGACGCCGTCGCGCTGCTGCGGAAGGCCATGGCGGAGGGATGGTGCCGCTACGCGTCGCTGCACGACGACAACCGCATGCTCCTGGAACCCCTGAAGGGAACGCCGTCCTGGGGCGAGGTGGTACAGCCGGTACGGTGACGGCGCGAGGTCGCGGGGCATCGATTCTCCTTTGGCCGCGGCGCACCGACTCGTCGGCCATGCAAAGGAAAAGGGGCCGGCGCGGGCCGGCCCCGTGTGCTTGGGTGGTGCGGCCGGGTCCTACTGGACGGCGCTGAGGGCGTTGATGCGGCCCTTCCCGGAGTACGGGTCGGCGCCGGGCTTGAGGATGTCGTCGGCGGAGCGCTGGATGATCGCCTGAAGCTGCGCCGGCTTCATCTTGCCGTACTTGCCGACGATCAGGGCTGCCACACCGGAGACGTGGGGCGCCGCCATCGAAGTGCCCGAGGCGAAGAAGTAGCCGGTGGCGCTTCCCGGAGCCAGGATCATGTCGAACGGATAGCCGGCGGCGCAGGCGTAGTCTCCCCCCGGAGCGGCGACGTTGATCACGGACTGGCCGTAGTTGGTGTAGGAGGCCGGCCGGTCGAAGTCGGTGAGGCAGTAGGGGCCGGTCGCGGCCACGGCCATGCCGTTGCCGGACTGGGCCGGGATCGACCACAGGCGGCTGTTGAGGTTCACGCCCTCGTTGCCCGCGGAGCTCACGCACAGGACACCGTGCTGGGTCGCGTAGGTGATCGCCCGGTTGAGTGCGGCGATGAGCGGGCCCGAGCCGCCGCCGCCGGCGTTGATGCGATCGAAGGTCGCGCCCAGGCTCATGTTGGCCACGTCGGCGTGGATGGAGGCGGCGTAGACGAGCCCCTGGATGAGCCAGGAGAACGAGCCGCTACCCGTTTGGCTGAGCACCTTCACCGCGACGATCTCGGCCAGGGGGGCCACGCCCTGGATGCCGACGTCGTTGATCGCCGCCGCGATGATCCCGGCCGTGTGCGTCCCGTGGTTGAAGCCGGCCACCGTCGGGACGACACCCTCACCGGGGACGAAGGAGATGCTCAGGTCCCAGTTCAGGTTCGGGCTGATGTCGGGGTGGTCCTTCCAGATCCCGCTGTCGAGCACCGCGACCCGGGCCCGCGTGACGCCCCAGCCCATGTCGCCCGCGGCCGCCGTCTCGTCGGCGTGGATCTGCCGGATGTTCCACTGGTAGCCCCAGTAGGGCTCGCTGTTGACGCCGTCGGCCCTGAGGCCCGCGGCGGAGGCATCCACGACGCGCTCCCTGGGGATCCACTGCACCTGGATGTCCTCGGCGGCCTGCTGGACGCGGGAGTCCCGGCCGATGAGCGCCAGGAAGTCCGGGTTGTCGGAGGCCGCGACGACCACGCCGACCTCCGGAATCCTCGCCGTGATGGTGCCGCCGGCGAAGGCGACGGCGTCGTCGAGGGCGGTGCTGCCCCGGCCCTGCCCCTTGGCGACGATGAGGTAGCTCGTAGGCGAGGCGGACGCCAGGACCGCCCCTCCGAGCAGACACGAACAAACAGCGACGACAGTGACGAACTTCTTCATGAAAACCTCCCCCTCCGGCCGCGCCGGCGGCCGAGCCGTATGCCCACATGGGGCGAGTGCGTGAGACTGCTTCCTGCAGGTCTGAACTCAGTGTACCGGTCCGGCGGGAGGCGTCAAGGCGGGATGCGGCCGGAAGGTGCTTCTGGCGCTGGTCTACTGACGATCTCCTGACGTTGGCCGCCTGGGCGGGTCCCGGCGGAGACGGCCGTTCAGTTTCTCGGGGGATCCGACCGCCGGGCGAAGGAAAGCTGCCGCTCGGCCTCCGCCATGTCCTCGGCGGCGAAGTAGCGCGCCACCATGTCGCGGGCGCCGGGCCGCGTGTAGACGTCGGCGCGGGGGTGCTCGATGACGTCGGCGAGGACCTCGGCGACCTCCTCCGCGGTCTGGCCGCCGGGGATCTCTCGTGAGTCGACGCCGCCGTGGAGGGCGCTGAGGCCGAATTCGGTGGCCACGGCTCCGGGATGCACGCAGGAGACGTGGATGTCCGGGAACTCCTCGCGCAGCTCCATGCGCAGGTTGATGGTGAGGGCCTCGAGGGCGTGCTTCGCGGCGTTGTAGGCGGAGCGGGCCGGCGCGAACGGCACCCGCCCGAGCATCGAGGAGACGTTGACGATGTGGCCGCGGCGGCGCTCGCGGAAGTGCGGCAGGACCGCCTGCATGCCGTAGAGCGCCGACTTGGCGTTGACGGCCATCATGGTGTCGAAGTCCTCGTCGGTGAGCTCCGAGACCATCCTCGTGATCCCGCGCCCCGCGTTGTTGACCCACACGTCGATGCGGCCGAAGCGCTCCAGCGCCGCGTCGCGCCCCCGCTCCACGTCCACGCGCCGGGTGACGTCGGCCGCGACCACGACGGCGCCGTCCCCGCAGGCGGAGGCCACCGCCCGGAGACGCTCCGTGCGCCGGGCCATGAGCACCATGTGAGCTCCGCGGGCCGCGGCCAGGCGGGCCAGCGCCGCCCCGATGCCGCTGCTCGCTCCCGTGACGACGATGACCGTGTCTTCCATCACGGAGAGCACAACGCAGGAGCGCCCCGGCGCAATCCGGCGCCTGACGGCGGCGCGCCCTTGCGGCTCCGGGCCGCAGGGCGCATAGTGTCAGTACGACTCTTCAACGATCGATGCCGGAGGCCGATGGCCAAGGCGTGACGTAGCAACCGGTGGCGGAAGCGGGCGTTCCCGACGCCCGGCCTTGCCGTGTCGCGGCAGGGCGTGACGCCGGGGCCGCGCCGCCGGGGGCGCCCGGGTGCCGGGCGGGCCGGCAGGCGCCGCGGTGAGGAGAGGCGTCTCATGCTCGAAGCGGAAATGAGGATCGGGCCCTACGAGATCGTCGAGAGGATCGGCGCCGGCGGCATGGGCGAGATCTACCGCGCGCGCGACACGCGCCTCGGACGCGAGGTCGCCTTCAAGGTGCTGCCCCGGGAGCTCAGCGGCGACCCGGAGCGGCTCCGCCGCTTCGAGCAGGAGGCCCGCTCGGTGGGCGCGCTCAACCACCCCAACGTGCTGGCCGTGTACGACGTGGGCGCCCACGAGGGCGCGCCGTACATGGTCACCGAGCTCCTCGAGGGCGGCACTCTCCGCTCGCGCATCGACGATGGCGACCTCACGGTACGCAAGGTGGTCGACATCGCCCTGCAGATCGCCGCCGGCCTGGCGGCCGCCCACGAGCGGGGCATCGTCCATCGCGACCTCAAGCCTTCCAACCTCTTCGTCACCTCCGACGGCCGCGTCAAGATCCTCGACTTCGGTCTCGCCAAGCCGCTCCACCCCGTGCGCTCGCCCAGCGGTGCGACGGAGGCGCCGACGGTGCCGCCCGACACGGCGGCCGGCGTGGTGATGGGCACCGTGGGGTACATGGCGCCGGAGCAGGTGCGGGGCCTCCCCATCGACCAGCGCGCCGACATCTTCGCCTTCGGCTGCGTGCTCTACGAGATGCTCACGGGTCGGCGCGCCTTCGAGGGCAGGACCCCCGCCGACACGCTCTCGGCGATCCTGAAGGACGACCCGGTGCCGATGTCGCGGACGCGGCACGCCATCCCCGCGGCGCTGCAGCGGGTGGTCGGCCGTTGCCTCGAGAAGCGCCCCGAGGACCGTTTCCAGTCCGCCCACGAGCTCGCGCTGGCGCTGGATGTCGCCGGGGGTGGCATCTCGGGGCCCCTCCGGTGGCCGCTCATGCTCGCCACGGTGCGACGGCGGGTGGTGCGCCTGAGCCTCGCGGCCGCCGGGGTCGCCGCCGTGGCGGCAGTGTTCCTGGTCCTCCCGGGCCCGGTCCGTGAGGCGGTCCGGACGCGGCTCGGCCTGCTGCCGCTGCCGCGCGAGCGCCGCGTCGCCGTGCTTCCCTTCGAGTGCGGGGGGGGCGGTGAGGACCAGGCGCTCTGCAAGGGGCTGTGCGAGTACGCCACCGCCCGCCTCGGCCAGCTCGAGGCGGTGCAGCGGGCGTTCACCGTGATCCCCGCCAGCGAGGTGCGCTACGAGGGCGTCGCCAGCGCCGAGGCGGCCCGACGCGCCCTCGGGGCAACCCTCGTCGTGACCGGCAGCCTTCAGCGCTCCGGCGGCGTGTCCACGCTGAGCGTCAGCCTTGTCGACACGGCGCGCCGCCGCCAGCTCCGCGCCACCACCGACCGGTGGCGGGAGGGCGGTGTGGGCGTCCCGGACCGGTTCGTCGACAACGTCGTACGCGTGCTCGAGCTCGAGGCCGGTCCCGAGGCGACGACGGCCCTCCACGCCAGCGGCACGAGCGTGGCCGAGGCCACCACCCTCTACACGCAGGGGTTGGCCTACACCCCCTACGCCGAGGCAAGGTCGGCGCTCGAGCGCTACGACCAGAAGCAGAGCCTGGAGAAGGCCATCACCCTCTTCAACCAGGCGCTGGAACGCGACCCCGGCTACGCCCTCGCCCATGCCGGGCTCGGCGAGGCCTACTGGCGCCAGTACACCCTCACGAAGCGCACGGAGCTGGTGGACCTGGCGGAGCAGCAGTGCCAGCGGGCCCTCGCCATGGACGACCTCCTCGCCCCGGTGTGGGTGACGCTGGGCCTCATCCACGCCGGGACCGGCAAGGAGGAGGTCGCTCTGGAGGACTTCCGGCACGCCCTCGATCGCGATCCCACCAACGCCGACGCGCTCCGCGAGGAGGCGGCGGCGCTCGGCCGTCTGGGGCGCTGGCCGGAGGCGGAGGCAGCGTGCCGCCACGCCATCGAGCTGAGCCCCGGCGACTGGCGGACCTACAGCATCCTGTCGCGCCTGCTGAGGCAACAGGGCCGCCTGGACGAAGCCGTGGCCGAGGTCCAGCGCGCCCTCGTTCTCGTTCCAGACAACGCGCGCCTCTGGTCGAACCTGGGTGCTCTGCGTTTCTCCCAGGGCCGCGACGAGGAGGCGAAGCGCGCGCTCGAGCGCTCCGTGGAGCTGCACCCGAGCGGGATCGCGGTTTCCAACCTGGCCACCATGCAGTTCTACGACCGCGAGTACGCCGCCTCGGCGAGGACGCTGGAGCGGGCCACCTCCCTGGGCGAACGCGACTACCGGCTGTGGCGCAACCTCGGCGCCGCCTACTACTGGGCGCCCGGCGAGCGGGGGCGCGCGCCGGCGGCGTACGCGAAGGCCATCACCCTCGGCGAGGAGGAGCGCCGCCTCGACGGGGACAACGGCGAGGTCCTCGCCGACCTGGCCGACTGCTACGCCATGACGGGCCAGGCGGAGCGGGCCCGGGACCTCGTCGCCGAGGCGCTGAAGCGGGCGCCTGCCGACGGCGACATCGCCGTGGAGGCGGCCGGCGTCTACGAGCACCTGGGCGACCGCGAGGCCGCGCTGCGCTGCCTCGGCGCCGCCCTGCGCGAGGGCGTGACCCGGGAGACCATCGACGGCGACCCGACGTTCGAAAAGCTGCGCGCGGACCCGCGCTTCGCGAAGCTCGCGAAGCCGGGCTCACTGATGTAGAGACGAAAGGGGGAGCGAATGGCAAAGCCCGGATCCGCCGACGTCGTCATCTTCGAGAGGGAGGGCAGGTACCACGTCCATCCGCCGACGCTGTACTGCAGCGGGTCGTCGGACGTCATCACCTTCCGGAACCTGACCCGCCGGAAGGCGAGGGTGTGGTTGCCCGCTCTCGGGCTCCAATCCGAGGAGTTCGGCCCCAAGGGTCGCCTCAAGCTGCCGGCGAAGGGCGTCTCTCCAGGGGTCTACGAGTACTCGGTCTCCGTCGAGGCCACCAAGCCCGGCAGCGACGCGAGCCGGTTCGCCGAGGGCAACTCGGCGCCGCGCATGATCTTCGACTGAGCGGCGTCCGCGGCGTCTACCAGCCGACCAGCTCGACGCGGCGGTTCTTGGCCCGGCCGTCCTCGCTGCCGTTGGCGGCCACCGGGGCGAGGGGACCGACGCCGTGGGCGGACAGCCGCGCCGCGGGGATCCCGTACGTCGAGGTCAGCGCGGCCAGCACCGCCTTCGCCCGGGCCTCGGAGAGCGCGAGGTTGTGGTCCAGGTTGCCGGTCGCATCGGTGTGCCCCACCAGCCGCACCTTGAGGGCGGGGTCGGAGCGCAGGAGCTTCGCGATCTCCTCCAGCGCCGCCTCGGAGCCAGGCTTGATCACGCTCTGGTCGGTGTCGAAGTAGATGCCGTACACCGCCGCGTGGCCGGTGGAGCGGATGCCGTCCCGGAACACGGCGGCGTCGGCCACGATGTCCTGCTTCATGGCGTCCCGCTCGACGATCACCAGGTCCGGCTTGGGACCGTAGGCGGTGAGCTCCACCCAGATCTCCCTGCCGTCCCGGGTCAGCCTCATGAAAGAGTACTCGTCGTCGCTGTACAGGACCGTGCCCCCGATCCGCTTGACCGCGTTCTCGTAGTTGCGGTGGATCTGGAGCGTCGACACCTTCGTGCTGCCGTCCACGGGCTCGTAGGCGATGCGCGTGTAGCGCCCCTCCACCTCGACCTCCCGGAACTTCTCGTCGCGGAACGTGTGGGATGCAAACTCCTTCTGGTCGTAGGAGGAGATGTAGAACCCGGGCATCCTGTTGAAGAGCGGATGGTCCTTGCTCCCGGGCACGTCCTGCTGCGCGGACAGCGCCGGCGCCATGCACAGAACCAGACCCATGACCGCAATCGCGCACCTGACAGCCTTCATCGGGGTGTCTCCTTTCGAACAGACGCTCGACGATGATAGCCATCTTCCGGCACAGCGGGGAGGGGGACGCCGCCGCGCGTGACAGCCTGGTCCCGTCGGCACCGCTCGGAGGGAAAGGGAGGCATGGGCCCGTGGACATCCTCGACGCCCTCGGCGGCGCCTCGCTCGTGCTCAGCAGGGTCGTTCCGCCCGGCTGCGCGGACGTCCTCGTCGAGCTCGAGTGGGAGACCCCACGGGCAGCCTCAAGGACCGCATGGCCCGGACCGCCGTCGAGCGCGCCGGCTCGCCCGTCCTGTCCGGCGGCGAGCCGCACCCCCACGACATCGAGGGCGTCGGCGTCGGCTTCACGCCGCCCCCGTGGGACCCGTCCGTCGTCAACGGGCACCTCGCCGTGGCCTCCGCCGCCACGCGGGTGCCGGCGCAAGCCGCAGCCGGAGCCCGGGTGCAACAGCCTCCTGGCGCCGGGCCCCCCGGCGAGCCGGCGCGCCGCCTACTCGGCCAGGGTCCTCACGAGCTCGATCATCGCCGGCGACGGGTCGGCGTGGTGGTGGACGACCTTCCAGACCCCGCCCTCGCGCCGGTAGACGTTGGTCACCCGGTGATCGAGCTGGACCTGGTGCTTGCCGAACTCGCCGTGCCCGTGCTCCTCTCCCGTCTCGCAGGCCAGGTCCCCGCCGACCTGGAGGTGCTGGCCGCGCAGCTCCACGTGGCCGCCCGTCGCCAGGCTCGCCACCTGGGCCCACGACTTCTGGACCTTCTCCCGGCCGATCTCCCGGCCTCCCAAGGGGTGCATGGTCGTCACGTCGTCGCCGAGCGACCAGGCCTCGCCCATGGGACCGGCGTCGCCGCGGAGCATCTGGTTCAGCGCGGCGTAGAACTGCCTGGACGCCTCGCGGACTTCCTCTTCGTTCGACATGGCTCGGATCTCCCTCGCCAAAGCCAAACGCGGGGCCTTCCCGCGATACTCCCCGGCGCCGCCCGGCCGACGGCGCCGTGAGTCGGCGGGCGGAAGGCGGCCTGGAGCGGAGGTCCCCCGTCGTCGCGGCGGGCTCCGTTCGAGCCTCTCCGGTGGGCGGGCTCCTACGGCTCCTCGTCCAGGGCCGCGAGGGCGTCGAGCTCGTGCTGGACGTTCCGCGCCGCCCGGCGGTTCAGTCTCGCCACCCCGGCCAGCACGAGGGCGCACCCGGCGGCCGTCGCGAGGAAGACGCCGGCGATCAGCGGCCGGTGGGCCGGTGCGTTCGGCTGCGCCAGGGTCCACGCGAGCAGCCCGGCGAGGAACACCGCCAGCCCCGGGACCGGCGGCAGCAGATACCATGTCCACACGCCCCGCAGCAGCTCGCGTTGCCTTTCGAGCTGCCTCCGGTGGAACTCCAGGCACGGGCTGAACGCCAGCTCCGCCGGCGCGCTCCCCGATGCCCCGCGCACGTGGAGCGTGGCGAGGGCGAAGAGGACGCCCGCGATCACCAGCACGCTCCCGAGGCGGACGAGGAGCGCAGGGGCCGTCCAGGCGCAGGATCCGAAGACGCCGGCGACGAGCGCGCCGGCCGCGTACTCCCGCAGGTTCCTCCACGCGATCCGCCTCTCGAACCTCCGGGCCCTCCGCCGCAGCTCCTCGACAGGGATCTCGACCCTCGTCAAGGGCTGATCCCGCCAGAGAGCAGCCGGGTCGTCCTTCGTCTCATGCGCCATCGTGTCCTCCCTGATGGAACCGGCGGGCCAGAAGGGCCTTGATGCGGTGGATCCTGGTCGCCACGTTCCGCGCGGAGAGGCCGGTGATCTCCGCGATCGACGCGGCGTCGAGCCCTTCGAGGTACGAGAGGATCACCTGGCGATCGGCCGGAGCGAGGCTCCGGATCAGGCGCGCCAGCTTCTCCAGGGCGATGCGCCGGTCCGCCGAGCGTTCCGCATCCAGGCCCGGCGCCGGCGGTTCGATGTCCTCCAGGCCCACGAAGGTCCGCGAGCCGGCCCGCCGCTCGCGGATCACGTGGGACGTCGCCACGTTGTGCGCGACCCGGTAGACCCATGTGCGGAGGGAGCAGCGGCCGTCGAACCCCGCGAAGCTCCGCCACAGCGCGAGGTGGATCTCCTGCAGGAGGTCGAGCCGCCGGTCGGGGTCGGACTCGTACCCGCGCGCCAGCCGCTGGAGCGGTTGGCCGAAGGCGGCCGCCGCCTCCCGGTACAGCTCGTCCTGGCGGGATGCCGCCCCCTGTGCCGATGCCGGCTCCTGGATCACGTTCTTGCGTCGCACATCGAGATAGTCGATCGCGACCGGCCTTTCTTACGAGCCTTCGCGTATCGGCGCCAGCCCAAACGATTATAGAGACGGCGCGAGGGAGATGATTCGAGAGTGCCAGGAAGCGATGCCCGTGTGCGGGAACGAGCTCTTCGAGAGGTGGCCACCCTCCGGGCCGCGCAGGCAGGCAGGCGAACGCAGACCGCCGAGGCCTTCCGCCGCCGCGAGGAGCTCCACGAGACCCGGATCATCCCTCGATGGAACAACGAAGGAGAAGATCGTCATGATCGTTGGGCCTGGAACCTTTCTCATCTGACTCTCCAGCGGATGGCAAGATCGCCATAAGCGTTGAGCCCGGCACCAAGTCTCCTCAATCCTGCAGCCACCGGCGGCACTTGTATTACGCTCGTGCGGCGGCACAATGTCCTTATGACGGCAGCCACGAAGAGACCGCGCCCCTCAACGACCAGATCGTGATCGCCGTCGCCAGGCTGGTCGACGACGCTCAGGCCGAAACGCGCGCGCCCAGCCACTCCGACCTCGAATACCAAATCAACCGCGCCGGCTTGCGCGCCGGCGACCCTAACCAACAGGGGAATGTCGGTCGGTAAAGCGAAGCGCATCCGGGCAGTCCTCAACTGGGCCCTCGTTAAACGACCTGCCCAGGGGCCAGGAGTTCGTCGCGCAGCTGATCGCTCACTTGCAGGGGTGTGGTGGCTTTCGCCCGCCCTCACCGAACTTTGTCGGTGCCGACGCAATAGAAACGCCCGCGCTGCCTTCCGCGCTCAAGGCTTCGAGCTCACGGCGGACGGCGACCTCCGTGCGCCCGTCCTTGAGAGCCTCGCCGGCACTCGACTCACCGAGGCACTGACGCTCTACGTAGTCCGCGCCCAGCGCGGTGCCGAAGACGCAGCACTCCTACGGCACCGGCAAGGACCTCTCGAGGCGACCGCCGCCCATGTCTGCGTTCGAGGTGTGGAACTCATACAACACTACGTCGAATTTTCCGACCCTCCTCGGCCAGGCGTTCGCTGCTCTCGGCTTCGCAACCACCCAGGACAGTCCCCAAGACGGTGAATCACCTCAACGCAAGGTCGAGCGAGCGCTGTTCGCTCTGGGCTGCGCGGTCAATGGCCTCCGCAACAAACAGGGAACGGCCACGGTCGGCCCTGGCTGCCGACTGTCACCGACGCCGAAGCCGCACCGCAGTCGAGGCCATGGGCCTGATCGCCGACCGGATGCTTGCCGCCCTGAGAGCCGCGAGGTAGAGTGCCGTCAGATGCCACCAGCGCTTGGCACGATCACGTCGACGGGGATGGCTTTTCTCAGCTACAACAAGGCCGACCGGGAAACCGCTCGAACCTTGGCGATCGCTCTCGTCGAGCAGGGAATGGGTGTTTGGTACGACGAGTGGGACATCGCGCCCGGCACGTCGATCACCGGGGCATCGAGATCGGGCTTGCGAGTTCGACCGCGTTTATCCTCCTGTGGTCAGCCCCGGCCGCGGCTTCGAACTGGATAAGACCGAGACGAGCGCATATCTCCGCCGCCGTGTCGACGACCAGTCGCTGCGCGTCATTCCGATCATGTCGACGACACGCCATTACCGGCCCTGGTCGCGGACTACAGTGGCTTCGAACTAGGCGACGACACTGACCTCGTCCACGTAGCATCTCGTATCGCCGGCACCTGCTCGGATCGCGAGCTTGCGCGGCGGCTCCAAGGCCGTCTTTTCGACCTCGCCGATCGGCTCCACGCTGATCATCCCGCGCCGCTCCCTTACCTTGTCTGCCCGAATTGCGGATCGCCTCACTTACGCCGCTCTCAGTCTATTGACAGCGCCGCGACGACATCTTCCTCTGCGTCGATTGCCCCGAATGCCACTGGCACGACGACGAGGAGGTTTTCCAGTCCTCGTCGCCGATGAGACAGCAGAACGCCCTTCTCACCGCCGTCGAGGCTCTCCGCCTCCGGTCTACGGCACTTAGGATGCCCCAGGATCGACGGTCGTCACTCAGCCAAGGCCCCACGCCGTGCCGCCCCCAGCTTCCTCCCTTAGCCGCTATCCTCGGCAGCAGCTAAAGGGGAAAAACGCACCGTGCGCGCCCCCGCCCTCCGCACCTGCCCGCGCCCGGCCCCGCCGCCAGCTTGGCCATTTCGGTGGCAGGCCCAACGATGGTGACAATGTTGCTGTGGGGTTGCGTCGAGGCAGCGCAAGTAGTCATGTCGAGAACGCCGCGAGATCTCGGCGAGGCTGAGCGGGTCCCACGAAGGGGAGTCCGACGCCGCAGAACGGGCCGCCGGAGAGCCGGGGCCGGCCCCGAGGCGGTCCTGTGTCATTGGTGAGAAGAAGGCTCCGCCATGAAAGATCGTCATGATCGTTGGGCCTGGAACCTACCCGGTGAGTGCCTGCGTAGCACGGTAGATCCTAGCAAATCCCAGCCTCCTCGCGAGCGAGTCGGCCTCGGCGACCGAGGTGAGGGCTTGGTTGGTGCTGCGTGCCGAGGATGATTCCTCTGAGACGGTGTCAAATGAGTTTGACTTTAGTTCGCTCGGGGGTTACCTTATTCATAGCTGATCTCCCACCGAAAGGGTAAGCGTTAGAAGAGGGGACAACGAGATCGCCCGTTTGGGCGATTTCAGCTTCTAGAGCTCAAGTACTCCTTCAGCAGCTTCCGCTTGCTATGCGGCCGGGTGGCTGGGTACTCGGTCCAAAGGAGGAGGTAGCCCTTCCTCCTCGTAAGAACGACGAGATACTCGTGGTCTTCGAACCAGAGACATATGCGCTCTTCTCCGCTCCGGTCGTTCGTCCAGACCTTGACTAGCGGATCCAACGAGTTTTCGATGATGCGGCGTGGCCAACGCACCCGCTCGCAGCGCCGAAAGTCGACGTTACGATCGTCCTCTCGGTCCCCCGTCGAGATGATATGCCAGAAAGTAGCCTCTTTCCCCCGGACGATCGGATGGCGCTTCAGGACGAGCGTCTCACCTCGGAAGGCTGGCCTCGACTGGATGAAGTCCTGCGAGAAATAGCCGTATAGCGCGTCACAGTACGGTTCCCAATCTCCCCCATAGTCGTCGAAGAGCACAAGCGCCGGAAGCCACTGTGGCGGAGGATCACTGGCTAAGGTCCGTATGTCTCCATCGGAAAAGGTTGACCTTGTCTTCGCGGAGGAGCGTTGTGCGAGTTAGCTGTTTGCCGGACCGACGACGGATACGCTCTACAAGCGCTACCTTCGCGGTACTGGCTGAGAGGTCCCGATTGGCGTAAGCAATCGCACCTATTAGGAGATCCGCAAGTTGGAGAAGCTCGGACTCATGCGACCGGATGACTTGGATGCGCTGGATGATCTCACGAGCGAAGTCGTACTGGCTGTTAGCAAGGACTTCATGGAGCTTGCGGACCTTCCTCCCACCGCGACTGTCCTTGATGTCAAGGTAAATTCGGTAGCGGTGGGTTGGGGCAACGATTACCTTCAGCATGTCAAAGTACATCTTGTAGTACCACTCGTCATGCGTCTGTTCGCGGGCCGCGTGGTCGAGCACTGACTTATAGGGAATGGATCAGTGCACGAAAGTGGAGATGGTCGTCGTCAAAGAAGTAATCGACAAGATCGCGGTAAAGCTGGAGCTTTGAGGGGAGAGACTTTTGTCCATTTTGCCTCGAACGCTGGGGATAGTCCGTGGCGAGCCTTGATTTCCCGAAGTCGGTCGGCCACCTCACGAACACGGTCTGCTTGGCACCAGATGGCGCCGAGGACCATGGCCGACTCCTTGTCATGCTCCAGATGGCAGCTCTCGTCGCAATAGACGTTGACGAGGTCAGTCACGAGATCCTCTCGGCTGTTCTGAGCTCAACCAGCGGTATTGACCGGGTAGTGGCCGAACCTGAAACTGCGCCAGCCACCGCAGAGACGCCATCAACACCGGACTGGACATCCCCTTCACCCGTCGCAACTGCATCCCCAGAGTCGCGGACAACTGCTGCATCGATCGCGCCAATGCGCCCCCTAACGTGAACGTGGGCTCCTGCGGCGTCCCAGTAGCTAGTGTAGAGGCTGTCTGTCCCCAGCGACAAGACTCCGGAACAGGATATCGTAGGCGGCGACGAAACTTCCCATCGCTAGCCTCTTGCTTGGTGGCCGAGGCTGGGCACCGAGGGAACGATAGAGCTATGAGTCACCACACACACGTACACCAGAACGAAGGGGTGAACTCCTGCCACTTGGGTACCGTGTGGGTACTCCGCTAGAAACGTCGTCTCAACGAGTTTTCGGCGCTGTGCTGTAAGTGATTGCTTGGGAGCGGGTAAGGACTGGAGCCAACGCGCGGATTCGAACCGCGGACCTGCTGATTACGAATCAGCTGCTCTACCGGCTGAGCTACGTTGGCTCCCGGGAAGGGGACTCTACCACAGGCGCCGGGGGGCGCCAAGAGGCGTCAACAGGCGTCAAGGCCCTCCCGGGGGCTGCTCCAGCCGCCGTGAGGGTGCGCGGCGGCGCGAGGTCGCGGCCTGCGCGCCCGGGGGGGCCGGGTGGCCGCGGCCGGGGTGGCCGGTTCCGGGCTGCGACGGGGCTGCGACGGCGGGGCGGCGGGAGTGGCCGGCGGGGCGGCGGGGGTGTACGATCCGCGGTGGTGACGACGCGGCCTGGTTTCGGCCTGGCGGCCGCGTACATCGCGGTCTGCATCATCTGGGGCAGCACGTACCTGGCGATCAAGGTGGGGCTCGCGAGCTTCGATCCCTTCTTCTTCGCCGGGCTCCGCTACCTCATCGCCGCCTCCATCGGGTACGTCCTCGTGCGGTGGCGGGGTGTGCGGTTCGCGGGTTCGCTCCGCCAGTGGATTCCCGCCTTCGGGGTGGGTGTGCTGTTCGTCGCCACCTGCAACGGGGCGGTGTTCTGGTCGGAGACGCGGCTCGACTCGGGGTTCACGGCGCTGCTCATCACGGCCGCCCCCCTGTGGACGGCGGCGCTGGCGCCGCTGACTCCGGGGGAGGGGAAGCTGTCGGCCGTCGCCTGGGGCGGCGTGGTGGCCGGGTTCGTGGGCACGGTGCTGCTCATCGAGCCGTGGAAGGCGGGCCACGTGGAGCTGGTGGCGGCGCTGGTGGTGGAGGCCTCCGCGGTGGTGTGGGCGGCGACCTCGCTGTGGGTGCGCGTGATCCGGGAGCGCTACCATCCCTTCGCGCTCACCGTGGCGCAGATGGCGTCGGGCGCGGTGGTGCTGCTCAGCGTGGCCGCGGTGCGCGGGCGGGCGCTGGTGGGCCCGCTGACGCTGGAGTCGGTGGCGGCGCTGGGGTTCCTGGTGGTGTTCGGGTCCCTGGTGGCGTTCGGGTCGTACTTCTACCTGCTGCGCCACTGGGACGCGTCCCGGGTGGCCACCTCGACGTACATCAACCCGGTGGTGGCGCTGGCGCTCGGGGCGTCGCTGCTGGGCGAGAAGGTGAGCTGGAACATGGTTGTGGGCGTGGCGGTGATCCTCGCCGGCGTGGCCGTGGTGCTGCGCGAGCAGCAGGCCGCCGCCGCGCACTGATAGAGTGTGCAAGGAGGCATGACGATGAGCGGTAAGGCCAAGGGGCGCAACAGCAAGGCGATCCACGCGGGGTTCGACCCCGCCGCGTTCAACGGGGCGGTGTCGGTCCCCATCTTCCAGAGCTCCACCTTCGCGTTCCCGTCGGTGGACGAGGGCGCCGCGCGCTTCGGCGGCACCTCGCCGGGGCCCATCTACACGCGGCTCGGCAACCCCACGATCAACGCGCTTGAGACCTGCGTGGCCGAGCTCGAAGGCGGCTGCGGCGCGGTGGGGGCGTCGACCGGCATGGGCGCCGTGAGCATGGCGCTGCTGGCCCTTCTGAAGCAGGGCGACCACATGGTGGGCACGCACCCGGTGTACGGGCCGACCCGCGGGCTCGTGGAGAAGCAGTTCAGCCGGCTGGGCGTCGAGGCCACCTTCGTGGCGGCCGCGGACACGGCGGGCCTCGCCGCGGCGGTCCGCCCGGAGACGAAGGTGGTGCTGGTGGAGACGCCGGCCAACCCCACGCTGGACCTGGTGGACCTGCGCGCCGCCGCGGACGCCGCCCACCGGGCCGGCGCGCTGCTGGTGGTGGACAACACGTTCTCCGGACCGCATCTGCAGCGGCCCATCGAGCACGGCGCCGACGTGGTGCTGCACTCCATGACCAAGTCCCTCAACGGCCACAGCGACGTGGTGGCGGGGATCGTCGTGGCGCGTGACCCGCAGGTGCTGCAGCGGCTCAAGGAGACGGCGGTGTCGTTCGGGATGACGATGGACCCGCACCAGGCGTGGCTGGTGCTGCGCGGCATCCGCACGCTGGGCATGCGGGTGGAGCGCGCCCAGGCCAACGCCCGGGAGCTGGCGGTGTGGCTCGAGCGCCACCCGGCGGTGGCGTGGACGCGCTACCCGGGGTTGCCCTCGCACCCGCAGTTCGAGCTCGGCCAGCGGCAGATGGACGGCCCCGGCTCGATGATCGCCTTCGAGCTCAAGGGCGGCTTCGAGGCGGGACGCAGGCTGCTGGACCACGTGCACCTGATCACCCTGGCGGTGTCGCTGGGCGGGATCGAGTCCCTCATCGAGCACCCGGCGTCGATGACGCACCGCAGCGTGCCGGTGGAGGAGCAGCGCCGGCAGGGGATCACCGAGGGACTGGTGCGCCTCGCCGTGGGGTGCGAGGACCTCGAGGACCTGATGGCCGATCTCAAGCAGGCGTTCGAGGCCATCGAGGAGCCCGCGCTGGAGGGCCACGCCGGATGAGACCTCCGCGGCCCCGCGCGCTGATGGCGGCGCCGGTGGCCGCGGCTGTCCTGCTCGCCGCCGCGCTGGTGGTGGTGGCGGTGGTGGCGGCCTCCTCGCTGGTGGCGCGGGACGCGGCGGTGCGCGCGGGCACGCTGCTGCGGCTGTCCCACGAGCTCGAGACGTCGCTGCGCGAGGGCGGGCCGGAGACGGCGGCCGCCACGGTGGCGGAGTTCTGCGCCGGCCACAAGGGCGAGATCGCGGGGGCCGAGCTGTCGGGCCCGCGGGGCCTGGTGGCGTCCTGCGGCACGGTGGGCCCCGGCGCGGTGGAGTCGGTGCTCGCGCTGGGGCGGGAGTGGCGCGGGGCGTTCTCCCACCCCGGCCGCGGCCCCGGCGGCATGGGGATGCCTGGGGCGAGGCTGCGCCTGCAGCCCGCCGAGGGGCTCGCCCGCGAGCGCGGCGTCGCCCGGCTGCTGGTGGCGGGCTCGGCGGTGGCGGGGGTGGCGCTGGTGGGCTTCGCGCTGCTGGGCGTCGCCGGCCTCGCCCAGCGCGAGCGGCTGGCCGTCTCCCAGGCCGAGACGCGGCGGCTCGAGGTCCTCGCCCAGGCCGGCGCCGGGCTGGCCCACCGGGTGCGCAACCCGCTGGCCGCCATCAAGGGCACGGCGCAGCTGCTCGCCGCCGAGCTCGTGCCGCCGCAGCGCGAGCGCGCCGACCGGGTGGTGGACGCCAGCGTGCGCATCGAGAGCCTGCTGGACCGCCTGCTGGAGTTCGCCCGGCCTCCCGAGCCGCACCCGGAGCCGGTGGAGCTGGCCGGGGTGGCGCGGGAGGTGGCGGGTCGGGAGGTGGCGCCGGCGCCGGTGCGGGGCGAGGCGGACGTCACCGCCTTCGCCGACCGCGAGCACGTGGTCTCCATCGTGGAGGAGCTCCTCGGCAACGCCCGCGCCCTCGACCCCTCGGGGACGCCGGAGATCGCCGTGCGGCGCGAGGGGCGGTGGGCGGTGCTCGAGGTGCTCGACCGCGGGCCCGGGCTCGCCATGGACGCGGAGCGGGCGTTCCAGCCCTACGTGACCGCCCGCCCGGACGGGACCGGGCTGGGGCTCGCCATCGTGCGGGCGCTGGCCCGGGCCAACGGCGGCGAGGTGACGCTGGCCGCCCGCGACGGCGGCGGGTGCGTGGCCCGGCTCCGGGTCCCGGCGCGGGAGGGGTGAGGTGGCCCGCATCCTGGTGGTCGAGGACGACCCCTCGTTCCGCGCGCTCCTCCACGACATCCTCACCGGCGCCGGACACGACGTCACCGAGGCCCGGGACGGCGAGGAGGGGCTGGAGGCGGCGCGGGCCGGCGAGTTCCAGCTCGTGCTCACCGACCAGCGCATGCCCCGCCTCGACGGCCTCGGCCTGGTGGGGGAGCTGCGCGCCCTCCCGCTGCCGCCCCCGGTGGTGGTGCTCACCGCGTTCGGGACCATCCCCGAGGCGGTGGAGGCGGTACGGCTGGGTGCCGCGGACTACCTGACCAAGCCGCTGCCCTCCCCCGCCGCGCTGCTGGCGGTGGTGGGGCGCCTGCTGGCGCACGAACGGGCCGCGGCGGAGTTCGTCACCTCCGACCCGGCCACGCTGGCGGTGCTGGACATGGTGGACCGCGTGGCCGGCCGGGACGTGGCGGTGCTCGTCACCGGCGAGTCGGGGACGGGCAAGGAGCTCGTGGCGCGGCGGCTGCACGAGCGCTCGCAGCGCGCTGCCGGCCCCTTCGTGGCCGTGAACTGCGCGGCCGTGCCCGAGGCCCTCGCGGAGAGCGAGCTGTTCGGCCACGAGCGGGGGGCGTTCACGGGGGCCGACCGCGTCCGGGAAGGCCGCTTCGAGGAGGCCGACCGGGGCACGCTGTTCCTGGACGAGGTGGGGGAGCTGCCCGCGTCGCTCCAGAGCAAGCTCCTGCGGGTGCTGGAGGAGCGCGTGGTGCGGCGCCTCGGCGGACGCGAGGAGCGGGCCGTGGACGTGCGCGTGGTGGCGGCCACCAACCGGGACCTGGAGGAGGAGGTGGAGCGCGGGGAGTTCCGGCGCGACCTCTACTTCCGCCTCGCGGTGGTGCCCGTCCACCTGCCGCCGCTGCGCGATCGGCGGGGCGACGTGGCGGTGCTGACGCGCCACCTGCTCGGGGTGCTGGCAACGCGGCACGGGGTGCCGGTGCCCGCCCTGGAGCCCGCCGCGGCCGAGGCGCTGGAGCGCTACTCCTGGCCCGGCAACGTGCGCGAGCTGCGCAACGTGCTGGAGCGGGCGGTGGTGGTGCGCGGCGGGGCCGTCGTCCGCGTCGCGGACCTGGCGCTGCCGGCGGCGCGGAGCCCGGGCGGCGGCGTGCCGCTGGACCTGGACAGCCGGGAGCGCGAGGCGGCGCTGGAGGCGCTGCGGCGCTCCGGCGGCAACCGGGACGCGGCGGCGAAGCTGCTGGGGATCTCGGTGCGCACCCTCTACTACCGCCTGCGGCGCTGGGGCATCACGTAGACGCACCGGCGCCGGCTGCACCCCTTGCAGGGCGTTGCAGTCCCGGCTGCAACTCTTGCAGCCCGGCGCGGGACGCGGGCCAGAGCGGATCTCGCAAGATCAAGTCAACGCACGACTTCGTTGTCAAGGGGCAGGCTGGCACGTTCCGTGCTCTCTCCCCGGGCGAGGCTGCGGGATAGGCCGCGGCGAAAGGAAAGGGGAAACGACGATGACACGAATCGTGAAAGCAACGCTGGTCGCTTCGCTGGCGGTGGGGATGGCGGCGGCGGCCACGGCGCAGATGCGCCGCGGCGCGGGACGCGCCACGGGACCGCAGGCGGACATGAGCGCGACGGCCACGGTGACCGGGACGGTGGTGGCGCTGAAGGCGGGCGCGGGGATGGGCATGCCGTCGCTGGTGGTGGCGGTGGACGGCAGCGGTGAGCAGACCTTCGTCCTCGGGCCGTACCGGTACCTTTCGGCCCAGGGCTTCGCGGCCGCGGCGGGCGACCGGGTCGAGGTGACCACGGCCCCCTGCACGTCCTGCCCCAACGGCGCCGCCGTGGTGTCGGTGCACGACGTGAGCACCTCGGCGACGCTGAACCTCCGCGGCCAGGACGGCGTGCCGCTGTGGGTCGCCGGCCCCGGCTCCGGGCGCGGCGGGCGCGGCAGGCGCGGCGGCGGCGCCTGCCTGGGCACCGGGCCCGGCGCGGCGGCGGGTGCGGCGATGGGCGCCGGGCGCGGCCGCGGGGCGGGCATGGGCCGCGGCGCGGCGCTGTGCAACGGCGCGGGTCCGGACATGGCGCGGGTGGCCACCTACTCCGGCACGGTGAAGGCGTTCACCGGCGGCCCCGGCCAGGGGCTGCCCAGCCTGGTCCTGACCACCGGGAGCGGTGACGTCACCCTCACGGTCTCGCCGTATCGCGCCCTGATGGCGGCGGGCTACACCCCGGCGGCGGGGACGGCCGTGGAGGCCGTGGCGGCGCCGGTGACCCTGGACGGCGGCGAGCAGCTGGTCGTGATCACCCTCAAG
Source organism: uncultured Acidobacteriota bacterium (assembly GCA_963751245.1). Lineage (GTDB taxonomy): Bacteria > Acidobacteriota > Thermoanaerobaculia > Thermoanaerobaculales > Thermoanaerobaculaceae > CAVVTR01. Next base: position 209,891 of record CAVVTR010000012.1, read on the forward strand.
GACGCCGCCAGCGGGCTCGAGATCAGCCTCCGGGACCCGCAGACGGGCCTGCCCGTCGGCGGCCGCGGCCGCGCGTTCTGATCACGGACGGTTCTTCACCGGTCCCGGCGGGGGGGTGCTTCTCCCCCGCCGGGATCTCCGCGTCCGGGGCTCACTTCTCCAGGGTGCGGCCGAGCAGGGTCTCGACCTTCTCGATCTTGGCGGTGAGCCGCCCCGACCGGCCGCGGCGCCAGTCGCCCTTGAAGGAGATGCTGATGCGGCCGCAGTCCTCGGCCATGCGGGCGAAGACGTCGCGGAGCACCGCCATGACCTCGTCCCACTCGCCCTCCACGCAGGTCCCCATGGGACCCAGCCGGTAGGGCACGCCGGACCTGTCGATGATGTCGAGGGAGCGGGCGACGTAGGTGCTGACCGACTCGCCCTTGTCCAGGGGTGTGAGGGAGAACTCAGCGAGCAGCATGGGTCACCTCCTCGTCCGGCCGGCGCCGCGGCGTGCGGCCTGGAGCCGGCTGTGTGATGCGGAGCACAAACAAGCTGTTTTCGGGTTCCTCGCAAGTTGACAGGCCCGGAACCCTATGGCAGCATGCTAAAGCGCTCCAGGGCAGAATTCAGCGAGATGATACTATGCCCGGCGGTGAGGAGGAGGCTACAAGGCTGATGGAGAAGCGGCACAGTACCATCATCGTTGTGCCCCACGCCCAGGGCAGGGTCTACAAGGTCAAGTTTTCGCCGTTCGCGCTTCGCGCGCTGGTGGCCTTCGGCGTGGGTGTCATCGTCCTCTCGGTCATCTCTCTCGCGGCCTCGGGCTCGTTCCTGCGCCAGCGCGCGCTGTTCCGCACCCTCGAGAAGGAGAACCGGCAGCTTCGCAAGAGCAACCAGCGCCTGTCCGAGACCATCGGCCAGGTGCAGACGCGACTCACCCAGTTCGAGCAGCGCACCAAGACCCTCGCCATCGCCGCGGGGGTCTCCGATCTTCTGGGAGGCGCGCCCGACGCCGGCCCCGTCGGCGTCGGCAGCGGCGGACCGCTGGACCGCCTGAGCTCTCAGCCCGAGGAGCTGGTGAAGCGCCAGGAGCGGCTCGATCACGAGCTCGCCAAGGTGGAGCAGCGGCTCTCCGAGCAGTCGATGCTGCTGGCCCACACGCCCACCACCGCGCCGGTGGTCGGGGTGATCACCGACGGGTTCGGGCCCCGCATCGATCCGTTCACGCACCGTCCCGCCTTCCACGAGGGGCTGGACATCTCCGTGGCGATCGGGTCCGTGGTGGACGCGCCGGCCGACGGCGTCGTCATCGCGTCCGAGCGCGAGGCCGGCTACGGCAAGGTCGTCAAGATCAGCCACGGCTTCGGCTACACCACCCTGTACGGCCACCTGGACAAGCTCCTCGTCAAGGTGGGTGCGCGGGTGAGCCGGGGGCAGCCCATCGGCCGGGTCGGCATGACCGGGCGCACCACCGGTCCGCACCTGCACTACGAGGTGTGGAAGGACGGAGAGAAGAAAAACCCGCTACACTACATCCTCGACGCCTACTGAGTCGGGGAGGATTCGAGCCATGAACAAGGGGCGTGTCCGCCTGCGCCTGTGGCCACAGCCGTACGCCGTCGCGCGTCTCGCGGGCCCGCCTGCCCTGCCCGGCGAGGCCACCGCCGACGACCCGCCGGTGTGCGTGGTGGTGGGCCACGGCGAGGTCAGCCTCCTGGCGCCGGAGACGTTCGTGGCGTCCTGCGGGGCCGGGGTGGAGGAGTCCGCGCCCGGGTGGCGGGCCATCACCCTCGACGCCGTCTTTCCTCTGGGGGTTGTCGGCGTCCTGGCCACCATCACCGAGGCCCTCGCCCAGGTGGCGATCCCGGTCATGACGTTCTCCAGCCACGACACGGACCACCTCCTGGTGCCCGGCGAGCAGCTGGGGCGGGCCCTGGCGGTCCTCAACCAGACCTCCCTGGACAAGCTCTTCCCGGACTGAGCAGGGCGCCGGCCGCTCCCGGCGCCCCGCCGCCCATCCGCTTCAGAACGCCGTCACCACCCCGAAACTGATGCTGTTGGCCTCCGCCTCGATGTCCCGGGCCGCCTCGGCCACGAGCCGGACGTTGCGCGCCAGCAGGTAGCTCGCGGTCACGCTGGCGTTCTCGAACCCCGGCGCAACTCCCCGCTTGCGGGTGATGCGGTTGTACAGGCCGGCCAGGGCCCAGCGTCCGTCCTGGCCCTGCGGGAAGTAGAGGAGCTCCGCGAACCCGCCCCGCATGACGTAGTCAGGTCCGGAGCCGGCGACGAAGTAGGGGTTGGTGTCGCGGCGCTCGAGGTACTGCAGGTTGAGCTGCCACTTGTCGCCGAGGGACGCGGCCAGGTCGGGCCCCACGTAGGTGGTGGTGTTGGTCCCGATGTGGGTCCCGATCCGGCCGTAGTAGCCGAACAGGCCGACCCGGACGGGGCCGAAGGTGCGGCCCGCGTGGAGGCTCGTGTTCTTGTAGCCGTTGTTGTCGAAGCGGCCGTCCACGGCGGGCTCGATGCCGTTGCCGTTGACCACCTGGAACTGGACGTCGAGCGCCGGCCGGCGCCCGCCAGGCGAAGAGGAGCCCGCGATCGTAGGTGAGGTCGGTGGGCACGAGGCCGACGCGCTCCTTGTAGATCTGGTAGTCGTTGCGCTCCAGGCGCAGCTCGCGCTTGAAGAGGACGTCGGAAACCTGGAACTGGCCGAAGATGACGTCCACGGGCAGGTGCGAACACGGAGTTGAACTGCAGGTAGGCGTCCTCGAGCTGAGCGGTCTCGCCGTACTCCATGATGCCGTAGAAGTAGTAGGAGACGCTCTTCGACACCGGGCCGCCGGAGAGCAGCTTGAACGCCCACGGCCACTGGAAGTCCTCGTCGACGCCGGATTTCTCGCGCCACACCCCGTACCCCTCGAGCCGCACCGCCAAGGGGAACTCGCGGTTGAGCAGCAGCCAGGGGTCGCCGGTGTCGATGAACGCCCGGGTGGGCTCCTGGTCGGCGGGCGAGCCGGAAGCCCCGCGCCGCGAACTCCTCGCCGAACGGCTTGAGGCGCGGGAACGGCGCGTGGCACGTGGTGCAGGAGAAGCTGGTACTTGACGCGCGAAGGCCGGGATGGCGTCGGCGTCGCGGCCGGCAAGGACGCCGGTGAGGGCGATGCCGGCAAGCAGAGCGAGGGCGTAGGTTTTCTGTCTCGACATGCATCCTCCTCGGCCGGCGGCTCAGTCCAGCACGGTGAAGGTGGTGGTGTGGGCGTTGACCTCCACGGGTTCCCACTCCTCGCGGGGCACCTTCAGGTACTCGGCCACCGAGGAGACCAGGCGGGAGTAGTAGATCGCGCGCCGTGACCGTGACCGGCCCCGGGGGCACGCCGTCGGGCAGACGCCAGGTGAACGTCTCGGTGACGCGCCTGCGAGCGGGGCCAGGCGGTAGTCGGTGGCCGAAGCTCGCGGTGTTCCACTGGGCGATGGTCATGCGCCCCTGCGGATCCAGGTACGGCAGGCGGAAGATCCGGTCGCCGGCGGGCACCATGCCGTCCCGCTTGAGGCCGGGGAAGTCCGGGATGCCCTTGATGTCCCCGATGTCCTGGTAGGCCATGGCGGTGTCGGAGGCGATGGTGTACTCCTCCCCGTCGAAGCCCTTCTTGTCGACGGGCAGGTGGTAGGTCTTCCCGGCGGCGTCGGTGGCCTCCACGTCGAGCCAGAGGACCCGCTCCTCGGCGGAGCCCGAGGGTACCTTGTGTCCGGCCTTGGCGTTGACCACGATGGCGGTGAGCTTCGCGGTGTCCCCGGGCTCGAGCTCGCGGGCCTCGGGGTGGATGCGCACCTCGACGACGCCGGCGAGCTTGCCGGGGTCGTGGGCGCCGTGGAAGAGGTGCTGCCGGACGTCGGGCAGCGGCTCACCCATGAGCGCGCTGCGGCCGGCGGCCGGAGGCATGTGGCAGTCCTGGCAGACGATCCCGGCCCGGCCGTGGGGGCCCTCCTTCCACTCGAGCTGCGTAGACTTGACCCACAGCCCCCAGGGGCTCTTCTCGTTGTGGCAGGTCCCGCAGAACTCCGCGGTGCGCAGGAACGCGTTGGCCGCGTCTCGTGGTGGGGGCTCTCGACGCCGTGCCGCGGGCCCTGCTTCACCTTGCCCGGCGAGGAGATCCAGTTGAAGTTGTAGGGGACGTCCCCCTCGAAGCCGGTGATGGTGTGGCAGAGGTCGCAGGAGACGGACTCGTTGGCCCGGGTGTCCGTCGGCGGGCGGCTGGGGCGGGATGTCGCCCGCCAGGAAGGCGAGGGGCGCGTGGCAGCCGTTGCAGCCCGCCTTGACGCCGGCGACCTTGGGCTCTTTCTCGGCGTGGGGAACGGCCAGCTCGAAGTACTCGATCTCGTCCCAGGAGTGGGTGTAGGCCTGGGACATCATCGCCTGCTCGTGCTGGCGGGCGATGTCCACGTGGCAGCTGGCGCAGGCCTGGGGCCGCTCGTAGCGCTCGTAGGGCTGCGTGCCCAGCGCGGCGTCGCCGGCCGCGGGGGGTTGCTGCGCGCCGGCGCCCAGGGCGGCGAGGCCCGCGATGATGGTGACGGTCAAGGGTACGGGTCGGTGCATCGGCTCCTCCCTCGTGAGTTTGTCCTAGTTGTCTAACAGTCTTGTGCATCCGTTCACAGCTGTCAACCGCCCTGAACCTTCCGGACGCGTGGTCCGTATGAGAGAGGGACGGTGCGGTCGGCTCCGCCTGCCCTTTCTTGGGAGGAACTCGATGAAGAGGTCGAAGAAGCGCTGGATCTGGATCAGTGTGGTCGTCGTGATCGGTGTGGTCGCTGCAGTGGCGTTCGCGACGCGGAGCAAGGAGAACACGCTGCCGAAGACGGACACGCCGGTGGGCAAGGCGGAGATGGCGGACATCCAGGTCGAGGTCACCGAGGTCGGCACGGTGGAGCCGGAGGTGAAGGTCGACGTGAAGTCGGTGCTCTCCGGCAAGGTCGTGCAGCTGCCGGTGCGCGAGGGCGATCTGGTGAAGAAGGGCCAGCTCCTCGCCAGCATCGAGCCCGACGTCAACCAGGCCCAGACGCTGGCTTCGGTGCGTCGCGCCGTGAACCAGGCTGAGATCGATTACGCCGACGCCGAGAAGGACTACCACGCCAAGGACGAGCTCCTCAAGTCCGGGCTCATCTCGGTGGAGCTGCACCGCGAGGCGGAGACCCGCTACAAGGCGGCCAAGGAGACCCTCGCCGCCGCCAGCGAGAAGGCGGAGCTGCTCAAGGCCTCGGGCATTCCGGTGAGCGCCAACGCCAACCAGCTCCTCAACATCTCCTCACCCATGGACGGCGTGGTCATCACGCGGTCCGTGGAGCTCGGGGAGACCGTCACCGGAGCGGGCTCCTTCAACGCCGGCACGGTGATCGCCACGGTGGCGGACGTCAGCAGCATGATCGTCAAGGTCGGGGTCAACGAGGTGGACATCGGCAAGGTCCGCATGAACGCCCCCGTGACCGTCACCCTGGACGCCTTCCCCAAGGTGCGCTTCGAGGGGAAGGTGGCACGCATCGCGCCGGCGGCCCGCCTCGACGACCAGGTCAAGGTCTTCGACGTGGAGGTGCACCTGGATTCCCAGGGCAAGGAGCTGCGCACCGGCATGACCGCCAACGTGAGCATCAAGGGCGATCGCGCCGACCACGTGCTGGCGGTCCCCGTGGAGGCCGTCTTCCACCGCGAGAACGGCGACGTGGTCTTCGTCAAGAAGTCGGCGCCCACCGCGGCCGAGCAGAAGGCCGCAAAGGCCGAGCCGAAGGCGACGCCCGATCCGCGGGAGGCGTGGAAGCAGTTCTTCGTGGAGCGCCCGGTGGTCACGGGGCTGGCCTCGATCTCCAAGGCGCAGATCGTCGAGGGCCTGGTCGCGGGCGAGGAGGTCGCGCTCGAGGATCCCACCAAGCCGAAGAAGAAGGAGGAGGACCGGTGAGCGAGGCGCTGATCGAGCTCGGCGAGGTCTGGAAGACCTACGAGACCGGCGCCGTCGCGGTGGACGCCCTGCGCGGCATCGACCTGGTGGTCAACCGTGGCGAATACGTGGCGATCATGGGCCCCTCGGGTTCCGGGAAGTCCACGCTCATGCACATCCTCGGTTGCCTGGACACTCCCTCGAAGGGGAGCTACCGGCTCGCCGGCGACGAGGTGGCCAACCTCTCCTCCGGGCGGCTGGCGGTGATCCGCAACCGCATGATCGGTTTCGTGTTCCAGTCCTTCAACCTGCTTCCCCGCGCGTCGGTGCTGCGCAACGTGGAGCTGCCCCTGCTCTATGGCGGCGCCGGGGCCGAGGAACGGCGGAAGCGCGCCCGGGAGATCCTCGACATGGTCGGCCTGGGCGACCGCGCCAGGCACCTGCCGTCGGAGCTGTCCGGCGGCCAGCGCCAGCGCGCCGCCATCGCGCGCGCCCTGGTCACCGAGCCCACCATGCTGCTGGCCGACGAGCCCACCGGGAACCTCGACCAGGCCACCGGCGCGGAGGTCATGGACGTCTTCGACGCCCTCAACGGGATCGGCCAGACGGTCATCCTGGTCACCCACGACACCTCGGTGGCGGAGCACGCCCGGCGGGTGCTGCACATCGTGGACGGCCGCATCAGCCTGGACGAGGTGAGGGCGGCGTGAAGCTCTTCGCCGTTGTCGCCGACGGCTTTTCCGACGTCCGCGCCCACGCCGGGCGGACGGTCCTGCAGACCCTGGGCGTCGTGCTCGGGGTGGCCTCGGTGGTGGCCACCATGGGCATGGCGGCGGGCGGCAAGCAGAAGAGCATGGACTACTACGAGGAGTCCGGTGGCACGCTGAAGGTGATCGTGTACCCGAAGCCTGTGGAGGCGCTGCGGGCGTCGGCGAGGCAGAAGGCCAGCCAGGGGCTCACCCTGGCAGACATCCAGGCGATCCGGGCCCGCATTCCCGGGTTCGACCTGGTGGAGCCCGAGATCGACCGCCGGCTCATGGTGCGCACGCCGCAGCTGTCCCGCACCCGGACCGTCACCGGCACCGGCGTCAGCTACAAGGAGGTCAACGAGCTCCTGATGGACCGGGGCCGCTTCCTCACCGACGAGGACATGGCCACCTCCGCGGCGGTGTGCGTGCTGGGGGCCGACCGGGCCCAGGAGTTCTTCGGCAGCGAGAACCCCCTTGGACGCACCATCGCGCTGGGCTCCGGCTCCTACCGCGTGGTCGGGCTGCTCAGGTACCGGGAGTTCTTCTGGAACGAGGCCTCGAGCTACAACGCCCTGGGCTGGATGAACCGGCTCATCCTGGTGCCGGCCACCTCGATGCTGGCCCGCGAAGTTGGCTCGGGCAGCACGCAGGTGGGAGACATCATCCTGCGGCTGGCCAGCCCCGACGCCCACACCGAGGCGGTGCCGGCGCTCAAGCGGCTGCTGCTGGCACGCCACGGCGCCGAGGACTTCCAGGTCTACGACCGCCAGGAGCGGCTGCAGCAGATGAACCAGGAGGGCAAGGTCTACGACATCGCGTTCCAGGTCTGCGGCTTCATCTCCCTGCTGGTCGGCGGCATCGTGGTCGCCAACATCCTCCTCGCCTCGTTCACCGAGCGGATGCGCGAGGTGGGGGTGCGCAAGGCGCTGGGAGCCAAGGGCTGGCACATCGCCGTGCAGTTCCTGGTCGAGAGCCTGGTGGTCACGGGGCTGGGCGGCGTGGTGGGCCTGTTCGCCGGGGTCGGGTTCGTCCACTGGATCGCCTGGCTGCTGGGCCAGCCGGCGGCGCTGACGCCCGCGATGATCGTCGGCGCGGTGGCCTCGGCGACCACCGTGGGGCTGGTGTTCGGGCTGTACCCGGCGGTGAAGGCCGCGCGCCTGGACCCCGTGGTCGCCCTGAGGTACGAGTGATGTGGGGAGAAAGCCAGATGCCTCGTGCGGGTGACGGCAACGGGAACGGAGGCCGGCGGCCGGGCTTCATCGGCCGGGTGTTCGGGGGCGTCGCCTTCTCCGAGGCGGTGCGCACGTCGTTCTCCGAGATCTGGGCCCACAAGCTGCGTTCGGCACTGACCCTGGTCGGCGTGGTGCTGGGCACCACCGCCGTGGTCGTCATGGTCACCATGATCGAGGGGATCAAGGTGATGATCTGGGATGGCTTCTACAGCCTGGGCTACGACGGCGTCATGTTCGTTTCGTCGCGTCCTCCCGATGATCCCGTCGAGCGCAAGAAGGCGTTCTTCTCCCGCGGCCTCACCATGAGCGACATCGACGACCTGCAGAAGTGGGGCGAGCAGTTCACGTCGGTGGCGGCGCTCAACGCCACCGAGACCATCGTGCACGGCGGGGGGACCGAGATCCGCGCCCGGGTGATGGGCGTGACACCCTCCTACTCGGTGGTCCGCAACCGCTCGGTGTCCGCGGGACGCTGGCTGATGGACAGCGACGAGCGGGCGACACGCCGCGTCGCCGTCCTCGGCACGGAGCTCGCCGCCAAGCTCTTCGGCAGCGACGACGCGGTGGGGCGCGAAGTGCGCGTCGGCAGCGTCCGCTTCGAAGTCGTCGGGGTGGAGAGCAAGATCGGCAACGCCATGGTCAACGACGGCGGCTTCACCCGCCGCGAGATGAACGGCGTGCTGGTGCCGCTGGCGACCTTCCGAGCCTACCTGCGCGGCGGCGAGCGGATCGGCGCCCTGATGATCAAGACCGAGGACAAGGAGCAGCTCGCGGCCGTGCAGGACGAGCTCGAGCGGCTGGTCCGGCGGGCCCACCACGGGGTCGGAGACTTCCACGTGGAGGACGTCGCCTCGGAGATGCTCAAGGCCTCCAAGCAGGTGACCGAGCTGCTCTCCAACTGGACCGTGGTGATGGCGGCCATCGCGGGGATCTCGCTCCTCGTGGGCGGGGTGGGCATCTACTCCGTGATGAAGATCTCCCTGGTCGAGCGCCTCTACGAGATCGGGCTGCGCAAGGCCATCGGGGCCAACGACCGGGCCATCCTGATGCAGTTCCTCGTCGAGTCCACCACGCTGTCGGCGGTGGGTGGCCTGCTGGGGTGCGGTCTCGGCGCCCTGGTCGCCCGGCTGGCCTCGGGCTCCTTCGAGGCCGGCCTGCCCCTGGCACCCCTCGGGCTCGCCCTGGGCATCGGCTTCGCGGTGGCGGTGGGCGTGTTCGCCGGGATCTTCCCCTCCCTGTCCGCCTCGCGTCTCACCCCCGTCGACGCGCTGCGCGGCTGACCGCTCCACCCGCCTGCAAGGCTCAGCGCCTGAGAACGAGGATGCGCTCGACGCCGCCCGGATCGGTGACCGTGCCGGTGACGGCGAGGTCGTGACCGGGCGCCTCCCCGCGCAGGCGCGTCGCGTGGCCGGGGCCCACCTCGAGGAGCGCGACGCCGGAGGCTGTGAGCAGGGCGGGCAGCGCCGCGAGGATACGCCGTACGGCGTCGAGGCCGTCGGCGCCGGAGACGAGGGCGCCGCGCGGCTCGAACAGCCGCACCTCCGGAGCCAGGGCGTCGAGATCCGCCTCGGGGACGTAGGGGAGGTTGGCCACCACGAGGTCGAAGGTGCCGGCGACGGCTGCGGCGAGGTCGGCTGCGGCGAGCGCCACGGCGGCGCCGAGCCGCTCCGCGTTGGTGCGGGCGACCGCCAGGGCGGCGAGGGAGACGTCCGTGGCGGTGACGCGGGCGGCGGGGACCTCCAGGGCGAGGGTCACCGCGAGGCACCCGGAGCCGGTGCCCACGTCGAGGACCCGGGGGTCCGGGGGCAGGGTGAGGCGGAGGGCCTCCTCGACCACGAGCTCGGTCTCGGGACGCGGGATGAGGACCGCGGGGGTGACGAGGTACTCCCGCCCCCAGAACGGACAGCGCCCGGCGATGTAGTGGGCGGGCTCGCCGCCGGCGCGGCGGCGCACCCAGCTCCGGAACGCCTCCACGGTGGCCGGCGACGCCCGGTCGTCGCCGTGGGCGATCAGCCAGCTCTCGGGCGTTCCGAGGAGCAGCGCCAGCAGGGCGCGGGCCTCCCGGGCCGGTTCGGGCAGCCCCTCGCGCCGCGGCAGCCCGGCCGCCGCCTCGCGGAGCAGCTCGGCCAGGGTCAAGACGTGGCCCGGCGGGCGATGAGGGCGAGGTGGCGGCGGGCCGCCAGGGTCCCGGCGACGAAACCCGCCGCGAGGCCCCACATCGGCGGCAGGTCGCCGAGCCGGCAGACGAGGACGGCGCCGACGATGATCCCGGCGGCGGTGAAGGTGGGGCCGATCATGGAGTCCGCCGCCGGTTGGGGCTCGAGGCTGCGGCCGGACAGCGCCAGCAGCACGCTCCACAGCAGGCCGCCCCACCACCCGTAGCCGGCGCCGGGAGCGACGGACAGGAACCAGTGCACCAGCTGCCTCTCGCTGGTGAGGGTGAGCGGCGCGGTGGTCGCCAGCGCCGCCACGGCGAAGCCTGCGGCGGCGCCCACCAGGGCGCCCCCCAGCACGAAGCGCGCCTCGTCGAGGAGGCGGGGACGGCGCAGCCCCCGTTGGAGCAGGTGCTGGAGGAAGCTCATCCCGCCTCGGCCAGCTCGCGCTCGAGGCGCTCGGCCTGGAACTGCGCGATGAGGGGGTCGAGCACGAGGTCGAGGCTGCCGTCGAGGACTTCCTGGAGGCGGTGGATCGTGAGTCCGACGCGGTGGTCGGTGATGCGGGACTGCGGGAAGTTGTAGGTACGGATCTTCTCCGAGCGGTCGCCGCTGCCCACCATGGAGCGCCGCTCGGCGGCCTGCTTGGCGTGCTGCTCCGCCTGGGCGATCTCGTACAGCCTCGCCTTGAGGATCCGCATGGCCTTGGCGCGGTTCTGGATCTGGGACTTCTCGTCCTGGCAGGAGACCACGATGCCGGTGGGGAGGTGGGTGATGCGCACCGCCGAGTAGGTGGTGTTCACCGACTGTCCGCCGGGTCCCGAGGAGCAGAAGCGGTCGATGCGGAGGTCCTTCTCGTTGACCTCCACCTCGATCTCCTCGGCCTCCGGGAGGACCGCCACGGTGACCGCCGAGGTGTGGATCCGGCCCGATGCCTCGGTCTCCGGAACCCGCTGGACCCGGTGCACGCCGGACTCGTACTTGAGCCGCGAGTAGGCGCCCTCGCCCTCGATGAGGGCCACCGCCTCCTTGACACCGCCCATGCCCGCCTCGGAGATGTCGGTGATGGTGACCCGCCAGCGGCGGGCCTCGGCGTAGCGCGTGTACATGCGCAGCACCTCCGCCGCGAACAGCGCCGCCTCCTCGCCGCCGGTGCCCGCGCGCACCTCCAGCACCACGTTGCGGCGGTCGTTGGGGTCGGCGGGCAGGAGCAGTACCTTGAGCTCCTGCTCCTTGGTCTCCACCGACTCCTCGAGGGCGTCGATCTCCTGCTGGGCCATCTCCCGCAGCTCCGGGTCGCTCTCGGACTCGAGGAGCTCGCGGGCGCCGCTCTGCTCCCCGACGAGGCGCCGGTACTCCCGGTAGGCCTCCGCGACGGGCTCGATCTCGGCGATCTTGCGCGAGACCTCCGTGAGACGCTTGCGGTCCCCGAGCACAGCGGGGCTCGCCTGCTCCTCGCGCAGCAACTCGAGGCGCCGGAGCACCTCGTCCAGCCGGTCCATCATTCCACTCACGGGGGGGAGTTTACGCCGGGTGCTGTCGCGCGACAAGCGCAGGAGGCCGCGAGGAACGGCGTGGGAGCGCGCCGAGGTACCATGGCAGCAAACGCTGCCGCGCGGACCGAAAGGATGTCCCGATGCCGGAGAGAAGCACCTTCGTCACCCTCGCCGAGTACGTTCAGGATGCCCTGGCAAGGCACGCCGAGCACGTTTTCCTGGCCGAGCCCGGCGGCACGGTCCTGCGCTACGGGGAGGCGGCCAGGGCCGTCGAGGCGCTCCACGCGAAGCTCCGGAGCGCTGGCGTCCGCCCCCACGACCGCGTCGCCCTGCTCGGCGGCAACGGCGCCAGCTGGTGCCTGGCGTACCTCGCCGTGGTCACCTACGGGGCCGTCGCGGTGCCCATCCTGGCCGACTTTGCGCCGGCGGGGATCCACAACATCCTGCTCATGTCGGGCAGCCGCGCGGCGTTCGTCGCCGCGGGGTTCCTGGAGATCCTGGAGCGGGGGCCCCTCCCGGAGCTGGAGCGGGTGTGGCTGCTGGAGGACTTCTCGGAGGTGCCTCTGGAGCGGCTCGGGGACCGGCTGCGCCAGCTCCGCAGCACCGTCAGCCAGCTGCGCGGCCGGGCGCAGCAGATCCTCGAGGAGCACATCCCCCCGCTGCGCTCGGAGCCCCACCTCCCGCGTCCGGAGGACCTGGCGGCGGTGGTCTACACGTCCGGCACCACAGGGAGCTCCAAGGGGGTCATGCTCACCCAGGGCAACCTCGCGGCCGCGGTGCAGTCGGCGGTGACCTACGTGGAGGTGACTCCCGCGGACCGGATGCTGGCGCTGCTCCCACTCGCCCACGCCTACGAGTGCACCTGCGGCTTCCTCGGGCCCATGGGGGGCGGCGCCTCCATCCACTTCCTGGAGGGGAAGCCGAGCCCCAGGGTGCTTCAGGCCGCCTTTGCCGCGACGCGGCCGACGCTGGTCTTCGCGGTCCCCCTCGTCATCGAGAAGATCTACCGCAAGCGGGTGTGCCCCGCGGTGCAGGGCAACGTCCTGGCGCGATCGCTGGTCCGCGTCCCGTCGCTGCGGCGGTTGCTCTACCGGCGCGCCGTGAAGGGGCTGCTCGAGGGTTTCGGCGGTCGCCTGCGCCAGATGGGCCTGGGCGGCGCCGGGCTGCCGCCGGAGGTGGAGCGCTTCCTCCAGGAGGGACGCTTCCCCTACCACGTGGGCTACGGTATGACCGAGTGCGGGCCGCTCATCGCCGGCACCCGCCCCGAGGACACGCGCCTCGGGAGCTGCGGTTACGCCACGCCGGGGATCGAGATCCGCATCGGCGCGCCCGATCCCGCAAGCGGCGTGGGAGAGGTGCAGGTGCGGGGACCAATGGTCACCCCCGGCTACTTCCACAACCAGGAGGCCACGGAGACGGCGTTCACCCCGGACGGCTGGCTGCGCACCGGCGACCTCGGGTTTCTCGACGGCGACGGCTACCTGTTCCTCAAGGGGCGCTCGAAGAACGTCATCCTGGGGCCCAGCGGCGAGAACATCTACCCGGAGGAGGTGGAGCTGCTGCTGAGCCGCTCGCCGCTGGTGCTGGAGTGCCTGGTGGTGCAGCGCGAGCACCGTCTGACGGCGCTGGTCCTGCCGGACACCGAGGCCCTCACGGCGGAGCTCGGCCTGTACGGCGAGGACGAGGGGGTGGCCGCCCGGCGGGTGCACGCCGCCTTCGAGACCCTCGTCGGGGAGGTCAACACCGAGCTCCCCGCGTTCGCGCGGCTGGCCTCCTTCGCCCTCGTCGAGCACGAGTTCGAGAAGACGCCCACGGCCAAGATCAAGCGCTACCTGTACGCGTGAGCGTGCCGCCGCACCGGCGGCTGAGGGGCGGCGAAACGCGAAGCGCCGGGGAGCACGCTCCCCGGCGCCGGATCGTCGTGAGACGGGCCTCTACTTCGAGGCGTCGCGCTTGCCGTAGCGGCGCTGGAACCGCTCGACCATGCCGGCGGAGTCGATCAGCTTCTGCTTGCCGGTGAACAGCGGGTGGCAGGCGGAGCAGATCTCGAGGCGGATCTCCTTGCGCGTGGAGCGGGTCTTGAAGGTGTTCCCGCACGCGCACCGGACTTCGACTTCCTGATACCGAGGGTGGATTCCCTCTTTCATGGCGACCTCCCGTTGCGAGTCCCCGTAGGGACCCGCTACGTTACACCCGTTGGCCGGCGAAGGCAAGCCGCCGCGCCGTGTAGACTTCCCGCCGTGCGCTACGACCCGCCGCTCGTCCCCGGGGTGCTGCTCCGGCGGTACCAGCGCTTCCTCGCCGATGTGCGGCTGGACCACGGCGCCACGGTCGTCGCGCACGTCCCCAACTCGGGGGCCATGCGCGGCTGCTCCGGGCCGGGGAGCCGGTGCCTCGTGGCGCCCGCGGCGGGACCCCGGCGCCGTCTCGCCTGGACGTTGGAGCAGGTGATGGACGGGCCCGTCGCGGTGGCCGTCAACACGCAGCGGACCAACGGGCTCGCCGAGGAGGCCCTGCGCAGCGGCGCGGCGACGCTGCCCGGCGTCGCGCCGGGGTGGACGCTGCGCCGGGAGGTCCGCGCCGGACCCCGGTCGCGCCTCGACCTGCTCGTCGAGGACGGCTCGGGCCGGTGCTGGGTCGAGGTCAAGAGCGTCACCTGGACCGAGGCCGGCGTCGGCCGGTTTCCCGACGCGGTGACGGTCCGCGGCGCCCGCCACCTCCGCGAGCTCGCGGCGCGGGCCCTGGCCGGGGAGCGCGCGGTGCTGCTCTACGTCGTCCAGCGCGGGGACGCCCGGGCCGTCACCGCGGCGGCGGAGGTGGACCCCGCCTATGACGCGGCGTTCCGGCAGGCGATGGCCGCGGGCGTGCGCTCCCTGGCCGTGGTGATCGGCGTCGGCGCGGAGGCGCTGGTGCCGGGGAGCGAGATCCCCGTGCTGATGCCGTGAGGGCTCAGCGCCGGGCGTCGGCGGGCGCGTCCTCGAGGAGGCGGCGCTCGACCTCCTCCACGGCGTAGTCCGGGGTCGACGCGCCGGCCGTGAGGCCCACGCAGCCGACGCCGTCGAGCCAGGCGGGGTCGATGTCCCCGGCGCCCTGGATCAGGTGACTGGGCTTCATTCGGACGCAGATCTCCCACAGGTGGCGGGTGTTGGCGGAGTGCTTGCCGCCGATGACGAGCACGAGGTCGACCTCGGGGTCGGCCGCCAGCGCCCGCGCCGCGTCCTGGTTCTCGCGGGTGGCGTAGCACACGGTGTCGGCGCGGGAGGTGGCCGGGTTGGCCGCCTCGATGAGGCGCACGACGTCCTCGTACTCCTCGGCGTTGAGGGTGGTCTGGTAGAGGACCTTGATGGCGCCGTAGCGGGCCCAGTCCACGCCCCGGGCCTGCTCCACCGTGTGGATCACGTGGTAGGAGGCGGGGTCGAGGTCGAGGGTGTAGCCGAGCACCTCGCGGTGGCGGGGATCGCCGATGAACACCAGGTGGGCACCCTCGGCGAGGGCCCGCTGCGACTCCTTGTGGATGTCGTAGACGAACTTGCAGGTCGTGTCGAGGATCTCGAGGCCGCGGCGCCGTGCGGTCTCGTGGGTCGACGGCGGCACCCCGTGGGCGGAGAAGATGATGACCGGCCCGTCCACCTCGGCGATGTCCTGGACGGTGCGCACGCCCAGCGCCTCCATCTCCTCCACCACGCGCTCGTTGTGCACGACCTGGCCGAGGATGGCACCGCGGCCGCCGTCGCGGGCGAACCGCTTGACCTTGATGTCGGCGACCCTGACGCCGGAGCAGAAGCCGTACTTGGCGGCGCGCTTGACCTTCACCACGACCCCGTGAACGTCACTGGCCCGCGTCCTGTTCCGGCCCCAGCGCGCCCATGCGGCGGCGGCGGGACGCCAGAGCGGCGAGGAGGTCCTCCATGCAGTCGCCGCCGCAGGAGGCGAGGAGGGCACGGGCGAGGACGAACGCCACCATGGCCTCGACGATGACGCCGCAGGCCGGCACGGCGGTGACGTCGGAGCGCTCGTAGGCGGCGCGGGTGGCCGCGCCGGTGGCCAGGTCCACGGAGGGGAGCGCGTCGCGGAGGGTGGCGATGGGCTTCATGAACGCCCGCACCACGAGCTCCTCGCCGTTGGTCACGCCCCCCTCGAGCCCGCCGGCGTGGTTGGAGGTGCGCCGCAGGCCGCCGGGACCGGAGACGATGGCGTCGTGGGAGCGGGAGCCGGCCCAGCCCGCGGTCTCCAGCCCGTCACCGATGGCGACGGCCTTGACGGCCTGCACCGAGCAGACGGCCTGGGCGATCTGGCCGTCGAGGCGGTCCTCCCAGTGGACGTAGGAGCCCAGGCCGGCCGGCACACCCTGCGCAACGACGCCGACCACGCCTCCCAGCGTCTCGCCGGCGTGGCGGGCCTCGTCCACCAGGGCGACGAGCTCACCCTCGCGCTCCGGGGCCGTGGTGCGCAGGGGCGAGGCATCGTCCACGCGGGCGAGGTCCGCGAAGGCGGGCGCCCCCTCCATGACGGCGACGCCTCCGAGGGCGAGGACGCCGGAGCGGAGCCGGACGCCGCAGCGGGCGAGGAGCTGCCGGCAGACGGCGCCGGCGGCGACACGGGCGGCCGTCTCGCGGGCCGAGGCGCGCTCGAGGACGTTGCGGAGGTCGTCGGTGTGGCCGTACTTCCACGCCCCCGCGAGGTCGGCGTGTCCCGGCCGGGGCGCGGTGAGCCGCTTGCGCGCCGCCCGCTCCGGGTCCACCTGCCAGGGGTCCATGACCTTGGACCAGTTCTCCCAGTCCCGGTTGGGGATGGCGAGGAGCAGCGGAGAGCCCAGGGTGACGCCGTCGCGCAGGCCGCCCCGGACGTCGACGCGGTCGTGCTCGATCTTCTGTCGGCCGCCGCGGCCGTGGCCGTGCTGGCGCCGGGCGAGCTCCGCGTCGATGGCGGCGCGGTCCAGGCGGAGCCCCGCCGGGATGCCGGCGAGCACCGCCACGGCCTCGCGGCCGTGGGACTCGCCGGCGGTGGTGAGGGCCAGCGCCACTACCGGGGTCCCCCGCCGCCAGCCTCCAGCGTCACCGGAAGCTCGAGGGTCTCGCCGCCGCGGTGCACCACGACCACCACGGTCTCGCCCGGAGCGTGGTCGCCGAGGCCGTACATGTAGTCGTAGATGTTGTGGATGGCCCGGTCGCCGAAACGGACGACCACGTCCCCGGCCTTCAGCCCGCCGCGGTCGGCGGGGGAGCCGCCGCGCACGCCGGAGATCTTGAAGCCGTCGCCCTCGTAGCCGAACTCGGGGATGACCCCGGTGCGCACCTTGAAGCTGCGGCGCTCGCCGCCCTCCTCCGCCACGCGGACGAAGGTGGGGCGCTGCCCGAGGTCGGCCACCGCCCGGGCCACGTCGGCGGCGAACCCCACCACCGGGGCCATGCGCGGGTAGTTCAGGGTGTCGGGGTCGTCCGACGGCTTGTGGTAGTCGGAGTGGGCGCCGGTGAAGAAGAACAGGACGGGGATGTCGGCGCCGTAGAAGGTGGCGTGGTCCGAAGCCCCGAACCCGCCCTTGCTGGTGTTCAGCTTGATGTGGTCCCGTGCGTTGACAGCCTCGACGAGCTCCGGCCACTCGGTGGCGGTGCCGAAGCCGCCCAGGGTGAGGGCCGGTCCCGGGGCGGGCCGTCCCACCATGTCCAGGTTCAGCATCGCCACGACGTTCTCCCGGGGGACGGGGAGGTGCTGGACCAGGTGCTGCGACCCCAGGAGCCCCTTCTCCTCGCCGGTGAAGGCGACGAAGAGGACGCTGCGGGCGGGGGGGGCGGCGGCCAGGCGGCGGGCGATCTCGAGCATGCCGGCCACGCCGGAGGCGTTGTCGTCGGCGCCGTTGTGGATGGCGTGCACCTCCGGCTCCAGGGAACCCGAGCCCACGCCCCCGTACCCGAGGTGGTCGTAGTGGGCGCCGATCACGACCACCTGGTCCCGGCGGGCCGGGTCGGCGCCCGGGAGGAGCGCCAGCACGTTGGCGGTGGTGGCACGCTCCTGCACCACGTCGGCGGCCAGGGACGCCTTGACGCCCAGCGGCCTCGAGGCGGGCTCGTGCCGCTCGTCGATGCGTTTCTGCAGCTCGGCAAGGGTGAAACCGTGCCCCGCGAAGAGGGCCTGCGCGAGCTCGGTGGAGATGCCCAGGACCGGGAGGCCGGCATCGGCGAACGAGGCGTCGAAGGAGATCTTCACCGGGGAGGTGTCGACGGCGCCCACCGGGCCGGTGGCGACGAGGAGGGCCGCCGCGCCCAGCTCGCGGGCGTCGGCGGCCTTGCGGCGCAGCGCCATGTACGGCTGGAACCGCGAGGAGGGGTTGTCGCCGTCGGGGGAGAACCGCAGCACCAGCACGACCTTCCCCTTGACGTCGACGCCCGCGTAGTCGTCGTAGCCCAGGGCGGGGGCGTGGATGCCGTAGCCGGCGAAGACGACCTCTCCGGATACCGCCGCCGAGGAGGAGAAGCTGAGAGGGTTGAACTCCGCCGGGAAGCGGGCCGCGCGCTCTCCGCCGGG
The DNA here is from genome assembly GCA_963751245.1 of uncultured Acidobacteriota bacterium. Classification (GTDB taxonomy): domain Bacteria; phylum Acidobacteriota; class Thermoanaerobaculia; order Thermoanaerobaculales; family Thermoanaerobaculaceae; genus CAVVTR01. The sequence continues at coordinate 227,949 of CAVVTR010000012.1, forward strand.
AAGGCCGAGGACGAGCCGGTTGCCGTCGCCGGCCCGCACGCCGTTGATGAAGGTGAAGCTCTGCTGGAAGGAGCCGGCGTCGCCTTCGGGCTCGAGCCCCAGCGAGCGGAACCGGGCCGCCACGAACTTCGCAGCCACGCGGGCGCCGTCGGAGCCGGCCTGTCTGCCCTCGAGGGCGTCGGAGGCGAGGTAGTGCACGTCGTAGCTGAGCCGGTCGACGGTGGAGCCGGTCGGGGGCGCCGCCGCGACCGCCGTTGCGAGCAGCGCGGCCACCAGGGCCAGGGGGGCGAGCCGGGCGGGGCGGACGGGTTCGTGGCGAACGGAGCTCATGAGGCGCATCATACTCCAGCGGATGACGATGCCTGTCCCGCTTGCGCCCACTCCGTGCACCCCCTAGACTGGAGTTCGTGCGCACTCCCCTGGTGGCGGCTCTGGCGCTGATGGTGGCCGTGATGGCCGCCGGCGAAGAGGTCTTCGTCCCCATGGTGGCCCAGAAGCAGGGGCAGGATGGCTCCTGGTGGAACACCGAGATCTGGGTGACCAACACCACCGTGACGAGCGGGGGCTACGCCGTGGTGTTCCTGCCGGCGGGCCAGGCGAACCTCGAAGGACTGAGGGCCGATCCGGCGCTGGAGGACCTGGCTCCCGGCGTCACCGTCTACCGCAACGACGTGGTGCCCCAGGGAGGCGTCGGCACCCTGCGCATCATCAAGACACCGGGCGTGCTCGTCTTCGCCCGGGTCTTCAACGCGGCCGGAAAGGGCTCGTTCGGCGAAGGTCTGCCGGGCCTCGCGCGCAGCGCGGCCATCCGGCCGGGCGACATCGCCTTTCTCATGGGGCTGCGGCGCACGCCGCAGTTCCGCACCAACGTGGGTCTCTTCAACCCTTCCCAGGAGGACGGGGTGGTGCGGATCCGCATCGTCTCCCAGAAGGGCGACGTGGAGGGTGAGCAGCCGTACCGCCTGCCGCCCGGGGCGTTCCTCCAGATCAACGACGTTTTGCACGCCTTCGGTGTGACGCGGGCCGAGCACCTCCACGCCGAGGTGACGGGCACCGTGCCGTTCTTCGCCCTGGCCTCCGTCGTGGACGCCCGCTCCGGGGCCCCCACCCTGATCCAGGCGCTGCACTGACCCCACCGTCGGGTACAATCGCCAGGTCATCATGACTCGATCGTCGGGGTCTTCGCGGGTTTGCCGGCGGGGCGTGCGGTGAGCGGCGCCACCGTCCCAGGGCACACGGCGGGTGTGGGCGTCGACCCTGGCGCGGCCGAGACCCTCCGGCTCCTCGTCGAGGGGACGCCTCACTTCTTCTTCTACGTTCAGGGGATGGACGGCGACGTCACCTACGTCTCCCCCACCGTGGCGTCCATCACGGGCCGCACCGTGGACGAGTGGCTGGGCCAGCGCCACTGGTTCGCCACCGCCAACGCCATCAACGACCGGGCGAGGCAGATCAGCCGCCGGCACCTGGCCGGCCGCTTCACCGGGGAGGCGATTCTGGTGGAGGTGCAGCACGCCGACGGCCATGCGGTGCTGCTGGAGGCGTACGAGTCGGGCTCCTACCGGGACGGGACCCTGGTGGGGATCCAGGGCATCGCCCACGACGTGACCCACCGGGTGCTGGCGGAGGAGGCGCTGCGGGAGAGCGAGCGCGCCCTGGCCACGCTCATGGACAACCTGCCGGGCATGGCGTACCGGTGTCGCAACGATCGCCGCTGGACCATGGAGTTCGTCTCCTCCGGCTGCCTGGGCCTCACCGGCTACGAGCCCGAAGCGCTCCTGGGCGAGTCGGGGATCGCCTATGCCGACCTCATCCACCCCGAGGACCGCGACCCGGTGTGGGAGAGGGTCCAGGAGGCGGTGGGGCAGGGCCGCTCGTTCCACCTGACCTATCGCCTCCTGACCCGTGAGGGCCAGGTCCGGTGGGTGTGGGAGAAGGGCGTCGGGGTCCGGAGCGACGACGGCTCGCTGCTCGCCCTGGAGGGCTTCGTCACCGACATCACCGAGCGCAAGCGGGCCGAGGACCAGGTCGGCTTCCAGGCGTCGCTCCTCGACCAGGTGCGCAACGCGGTGGTGGCCACCGACTCCCGGGGCACCATCACCTATTGGAACCGCTCCGCCGAGAGGATGCTGGGGTGGCGGTCGGAGGAGGTGCAGGGCCGCGGTCTCGCCGAGGTGCTGATCCCGCTCGGCGCGGGCTCCCTGGCCCGCAAGGTGATCGCCACCGTGCGCCACACGGGCAGCTGGGAGGGCGAGGTGGAGGTGTGGCGCAAGAACGGGGGGCCGGTCCCGATCCACGTCCTCGGCGGCGTGGTGCGGGACGGCGTCGGCGCCGCCCGCGGCTTCGTCGCCGTGGCCGCCGACGTGACCGAGCGCAAACGCGGGGAGGCGGTGCGGAGCGCCCTGCTCCACATCTCGGACGCGGCGACCTCGGCGGCGAGCCTCGACGACCTGCTCCCGAGGATCCACGGCATCGTGGCGGGCCTCATGCCGGCGACCAACTTCTACATCGCCCTCTACGACGCCGCCACCGGTGAGATCACCTTCCCGTACTTCGTGGACGAGTGCGACGAGCGCCCCGCCCGGGACGGCGCCCACCGGGGTCTCACCGGGTACGTGCTCCGCACCGGCGAGTCCCTCCTTGCGTCCCCCGAGGTTTTCCGCGACCTCATCGCCCGCGGCGAGGTGCATTCGGTGGGCTCGCCGTCCATCGACTGGCTCGGCGTCCCCCTCAAGGTCCAGGACCGCCTCATGGGGGTGCTGGTGGTGCAGACCTACACCGAGGGGGTCCGCTACTCGGAAGACGACAAGCGGCTGCTGGAGTTCGTCTCGAGCCAGGTCGCCACCGCCATCGACCGGACCCGGGCCGAGCAGGCCCTGCGCGAGAGCGAAGCCCGTCACCGCGCCCTTCTGGAGGCCGTGCCCGACCTCATCTTCCACATCGCCGCCGACGGGACCTTCCTGGACTGCAAGTCCGCCCGGGGTGAGGAGCTCTTCGCCCCCGAGACGGTGTTCCTCGGCCGGAACCTCGCCGAGGTGCTCCCCGGCGAGGTGGCCGGTCCGGCGCAGACGCACGTCACCCGGGCGCTCGAGACCGGGACGGTGCAGGTCTTCGAGTACCGGCTGGCGATGCCGGGCGAGCATCGGGACTTCGAGGCCCGCATCGTCCCCGTGGGCGAGCGCGAGGTGCTGGCCATGGTGCGCAACGTCACCGACCGGCGGCGCCTGGAGGACCAGCTGCGGCAGGCCCAGAAGATGGAGGCTGTGGGCCGTCTCGCCGGGGGCGTGGCCCACGACTTCAATAACCTGCTGCAGGCGATCCTGTCGACCTTCGACAGCCTGGCACGTCGGCGGGGCGAGCCCGAGCGGTTCGCTGCCGCCCTCGGCGAGCTGGAGGGGCACGTCCGCCGCGGCTCGGCGCTGACCCGGCAGCTTCTCCTCTTCGCCCGCCGGGAGGTGTCGAAGCCCGAGCAGCAGGACCTCAACGAGCTCGTCCACAGCGCCGGCACGCTCCTGCGCCGGCTGGTCCGGGAGAACGTGAGGCTGGAGATCGCCCTGGCGTCCGAGCCGCTTCCCGTGGTCGTGGACAGGGGGCAGATCGAGCAGGTGCTCGTCAACCTCATCGTCAACGCCATCGACGCCATGCCGGACGGTGGCAGCCTCGCGGTCAGCACCGGGCGCGGCGCCGGGGGCGTGTGGCTGCGCGTCAGTGACGGTGGCCTCGGCATCGCGGACGAGGTGCGCGACCGCATCTTCGAGCCGTTCTTCACGACCAAGGGCGCCGGGCAGGGGACCGGGTTGGGCCTCGCGGTGGTGCACGGCATCGTCTCGCGCCACCGGGGACGCATCGAGGTGGAGAGCAATCCCGGGCGGGGGACCAGCTTCACCGTGACGCTCCCCATCATGGGGCGCACCGACAGCGGCTCGGTGGTCGCCGTCGCCAGGGAGACCGCCGCCGTGAAGGGTGATGGCGAGGGCGTGCTCCTGGTCGAGGACGAGGACGCCGTCCGCGAGGGGCTGAAGGAGTCCCTGTCGATGCTCGGTTACACGGTGACGGCGGCGCCGAGTGCCGAGGAGGCCGAGGCGCTCTTCACGAACCGCGAGGTCGCCGTCGTGCTCACCGATCTCATGCTCCCGGGGTTCAACGGCGCCGAGCTGGCACGCCGGCTGCGCTCCCGGCGGCCCGGCCTGCCGGTCATCGTGATGTCCGGATACGCCGAGGACGAGGCCCTCCGCGGTCTGGCCGCCGAATCGGTGTGGTACCTCGAGAAGCCTTTCGACATGGACACCCTGGCCAAGGCGCTGCGCGGCGCCCTGGCGAGCCGCGCGGCACCCGTTCGGGGGGCCTGATCCGGCCGCCGGCGCCCGTGCTACCCTGACTGATCTGAAAGCAGGCTCGCCGGGCCCCGGCCCGGGGCGCGGCGGGGAGGTCGCCGATGAGCATTGGGAGTTCGTGGCGCTGTGTCCCGCGAAGGACGGGGTGGCGGTGAACGACGACGGGGCGTCCGGCCCGCCGGTTCCCGCGACCAGGCTGGACGAGCTCACCCGCTACGCCGTCGACGCCATCATCGTCGCGGACGCGCAGGGCCGGATCGCAGAGTGCAGCGAGAGCGCCGTCGCCAGCTACGGCTACGAACGGGACGAGCTCGTGGGGCTCGACATCTCCCGGCTCAGGCCGCCGGCGGAGCGGGCCGGGCTCGCGGGGAGGCTGGCCGAGGTCGAGAAGACCGGCGGTGCGCGCTACGAGACGCGCCACATGCGCCGGGACGGCTCTGTCTTCCCGGTGGAGATCAGTCTCCGCGCGGTGCCCTTGGTTGGCCGCACGTACTTCCAGGGAATCATCCGCGACATCAGCGAGCGCAAGGCGCTCGAGCGCGAGCTCGAGGAGAGCCGTCGCCGCCTCGCCACCCTTCTCGACGACCTGCCCGGGATGGCGTTCCGGTGCGCCAACGAGCCGGGGTGGACCATGGAGTTCGTCTCCAGCGGCTGCCGCGAGCTCACCGGCTATGCACCCGAGGACCTCGTCGGCAACCGGACGGTGGCGTACGGCGACCTGGTCCGGCCCGAGGACCGGGACGGGCTCTGGGAGACGATCCAGGACAGCGTGTCGCGGCGCGAGCCCTACCGCGTGGTCTACCGGATCACGACGGCGGCGGGCGAGACGCGCACACTGTGGGAGCAGGGCCGGGGCGTGTTCGGTCCCGACGGCGACCTCGCCGCCCTGGAGGGCTTCGTCACCGACGTCACGGAGCGGGCGCGGGCCGAGGACGCTCTGCGGAAGAGCCAGGAGCGCCAGCGCGCGCTGCTCGCCTCCGACGTGATGGGGACCATGGTGGGCGACGTGGACGGCAACGTGACGGAGGCCAACGAAGCCTTCCTTCGCCTGCTCGGCTACGAGCGCCGGGACCTCTCCACCGGGTTGCTGCGCTGGCGGCGGCTGACGCCCTCCGAGTTCCGGGCGCTGGACGACGAGCGCCTCGCGGAGGCGCGGGAGCGGGGTTCCTGCCAGCCCTACGAGAAGCAGCTGATCCGCAAGGACGGCTCCCGCGTGTGGGTGCTGTCGGGGTTCACGCTGATCGGACCGGAGCGCTCGGAGCTGATGGCCTTCGCCGTCGACCTGAGCGAGAAGAAGCGGGCGGAGGAGGCGCTGCGGAGGAGCGAGCGCCTCTACCGCGCCCTCTTCGACTCCGCCAACGACGGGGTGATGCTCCTCCAGGACTCCCGCTTCGTGGCGTGCAACGACGCGGCGACGCGCCTGCTGGGGAGGTCCCGCGAGGAGATCGTCGGCCGGAGACTGGACGAGCTCTCGCCACCGCTGCAGCCCGACGACCGGCGCTCCGAGATCAAGGCCCGGGAGCTGGTGGACGAGGCCCTTGCGGGCGCCTCGGCGTGCTTCGAGTGGGAGCACGTGCGGCCCGACGGCTCGACGCTGCTCACCGAGGTCGGCCTGACGCGGGTGGAGATTGGCGGCGAGGAGCTGGTGCAGTCCATCGTCCGCGACATCTCGGCCCGCAAGCTCACCGAGAACGTTCTCCGCGAGACGGTGGCGGGGCTCGAGGAGGCGAACGAGAAGCTGCGTCTCCTGGTGAAAGGCACGGCGTACCACTTCTTCTACCTGCGCGACCTCGAGAGCCGGATCACCTACATTTCTCCGTCGGTGGAGACCCTCACGGGGAGGGGAGTGCGGGACTGGCTCGGGCCGAGCGGCTTCTTCATGACCTCGTCCCCCCTCAACGAGAGGGCCCGGACGGCCCTCGGGCGCCACCTCGCAGGCGAATTCGAGAAGGAGCCGGTCCTGGTCGAGACCGAGCACGTGGACGGTCACCCGGTGCTCGTGGAGCTGTTCGAGGATGGGCGCTTCCTCGACGGCCGGCTGATCGGGGTGCAGGGCGTGGCCCACGACATCACGGCCCGGGAGCGGGCCATCGGGGCGTTGCGCGAGAGCGAGGCGCGCTACCGGGCGTTCTTCGAGGACGACCTCACCGGGGACTTCATCGCCGACCGGGAGGGCCGGGTGGTCGCCTGCAACCCGGCGTTCGCGAGGATGTTCGGGTTCTCCTCGGTGGAGGACGCGTGCTCTCGCCCGATGGCGCAGCTCCACACCGCCGCCGGCGGCTGGCCGGCGTTCGTCGAGCGCCTCCAGCGCGAGCGGCAGCTCCTCTCCTTCGAGCAGGAGCTGCGGCGCGTCGACGACTCGCCGGTCCACGTCATCGGCAACGCCATCGGCGCCTTCGACGAGCAGGACCGCCTCGCCAGCGTCAAGGGGTACCTGTTCGACGTCACGGCGCACCGCAGGACCGAGGAACAGCTTCGCCACGCCCAGAAGATGGAGGCCCTCGGCCGCATGGCGGGCGGCGTGGCACACGACTTCAACAACCTGCTCCAGGCCATGCTCTCCACGGTGCAGCTCCTGCGGGGCGGCGAGCGGTCCCCCGACGTGCTGGACCGCACGGGCCTGGAGCTCGAGCAGCTCATCCTGCGCGGGGGCTCCCTGGCGCGCCAGCTCCTCCTCTTCGCCCAGCGCGGCGTCACCCGGCCGGAGCGCCTCGACCTCGACCAGCTCGTCAGCGAGGCCAGCGGGTTCCTGGGCCGGCTGCTCCTCGACAACATCCGGATGGTCACCGAGCTCGCCGGCGTGCCGCTTCCGATGGAGGCCGACCGCGGCCAGCTGGAGCAGGTGCTCACCAACCTCGTGGTCAACGCCTCGGATGCCATGCCCCAGGGGGGGACGCTCACGCTGCGGACCGGGCGCGCCGGGGCCGCGGAGTGCTGGTTCGAGGTGGAGGACACCGGCATCGGCATGTCCGAGGACGTGAAGGCGCACATCTTCGAGCCGTTCTTCACCACCAAGGAGGCCGGCCGCGGAACGGGCCTGGGCCTGTCCGTGGTCAACGGCATCGTCAGCCGGCACGGCGGCCGGGTGGAGCTCGACAGCGCGCCGGGCATGGGCGCCCGCTTCCGCATCGTCTTCCCCTCCCGGAGCTCCGGCGTCTTCGCCCGCGTCGGCGACGCCGAGGTCTACAACCGGCCGGTGCGCGGGTCGGGGGAGCGCATCCTCCTCGTCGAGGACAACGCCGAAGTGCGGGAGCTGTTCAACCGGGCCCTGGGCGGTCTCGGCTACGAGGTGGTCCCGGCCGCCAGCGCCGAGGAGGCCAAGGGCTATCCCGGCGTCGGCGAGATGGACCTCCTGATCACCGACATCTCGCTGCCCGGGATCTCGGGTCTCGAGCTGGCGCGCGACCTCAAGGAGCGCGTGCCGGCTCTCAGGGTGATCCTCATGTCCGGCTACGCGGACGACGAGGTGCTGCGCCGCGACATCACCGACCACGCCGTCCGCTTCCTCCAGAAGCCGGTGGACCTCAGGGCCCTGGCGGCGGAGGTGCGGGCCTGCCTGGACGAGTGATCAGCCCTTCTTCTCGCGCTTGAACAGATAGGCGCTGTCGCGCAGCTCGGGCTCGCTGCCGGCGTGGCACACGGCGAAGGTCGCACCGGACCACATGGAGGCGCCGCCCACCTCGCCCCGCGTGTTCACGGCGTAGAAGTCCAGGCCGTTCCGCGGCCGGCCGCGGGCGTCGCGCAGGGAGTCGAGCTTGGTGTTCTCCACCACCCGCTTCAGCGTCTCGAGGCAGGCCTGCTCGGGCGAGCGGCCCTGCCGCATGAGCTCCACGACGGTGTGGGAGCCGGCGGCGATGATGCAGCTCTCGCCGTGGCCTGTGGAGCCCGCGGAGCCCACCTGGCCGTCGCAGTAGAGCCCGGCCCCGACCAGGGGGGAGTCGCCGACCCGGCCGTCCATCTTGAAGAAGAGCCCCGAGGTGGTGGTGCAGCAGCCGAGCCGGCCGTCCGCGGCGCAGGCCGACAGGTGGATGGTGCCGGTCGGACGGAAGTACGCGTCCGTGTACTTCCGGACGAACCACTGGATGTCGGGATCGGTGGCCTCGGAGGCCGAGGGCAGCCAGTCGTCGTCGGGGGCTGCGTTCTCCTTCCAGTACAGCCAGATCTTCCGCGCCCGCTCGGTGAGGAGGTTCTCCTCGGGAAACCCGTGGGCCTTCGCGAACTTCAGGGCGCCGGGGCCGACGAGGAGGATGCGCGTGGTGCGCCGCATGATCTCCAGGGCCACCTGCGCCGGATGCTTGATCCGCTCCAGCGAGGCCACGGCGCCGGCCCGCATGGTCTCGCCGTCCATGACCGCGGCGTCCAGCTGGACGACGCCCTCCTCGTTGGGCAGCCCGCCGTAGCCGACCGTGACGTCGTCGGGGTCGGCCTCGACGATGCCGACCCCGGCCACGGCGGCGTCCACCGGGGAGGAGCCGGTGGCCATGCGCTCCACGGCCTCCTTGACGGCGGCGAGGCCGTTGTGGGACGACACCGCCACGGGACGTCCCGCCGCAGGTGCTCCTCCGGGCGCCGGGGCGGCGCCGCTCAGCAGCGTGCCCGCGGCGGCGACCGCGCCGGTGGTGATCAGGGATCTGCGGGTGATGGACGAGCCGGACATGTGCACCGCCTCCTTCGTGGCCGGCTCACTATAGCGGGATCGCGCCGCTCCGCGCTAAAGTGAAGCCATGCCGTCCTATCGCCTTCCCCGCCGCGCCCTCCTCCTCCTCGCGCTCTTCACCGCCGCCTGCACGCAGGCGCGGGTCCCGCAGTGCGACCGCCTGTTCGACGACGGCGTGGTCCACACCGGCTCCACCGCGGCGCGCGCCGCCGTCGCGGTCGCGGACGGCCGCATCGTCGCCGTGGTGCCGGAGCCCGAGGCGGGACCGTGGCGGAAGGGGGCCCGCGAGGTGGTGAACCTCGCCGGCGCCCACGTGTATCCGGGGTTCACCGAGAGCCACGGCCACTTCATCGGCTACGGTGCCGCCCTCGAGCAGGTGGATCTGAGCGGTGCGGCGAGCTACGAGGAGGTCATCGCCAGGGTCGCCGCGGCGGCGGCGAAGGTCCCGGCGGGAGGCTGGGTGGCGGGCCGCGGCTGGGACCAGAACCTCTGGCCCGACAAGGCGTTTCCCACCCAGGAGAAGCTCTCGCGTGCGGTGCCAGGCCACCCCGTGCTGCTGCGCCGGGTGGACGGGCACGCCGTGCTGACCAATGCCGCCGGGCTCGCCGCGGCCGGGATCACGGCGGCGACGCCGGAGCCCGCAGGGGGAAGGATCCTTCGCGGCGCCGACGGGTCGCCCACCGGTGTGCTCGTCGACACCGCCGCCGGCCTCCTCGAGCGGGTCGTCCCGGCGGAGACGCCGGCCGACATCGAGCGCCGCGCGCTCCTCGCCGGCCGGAAGCTGACCGCGTTGGGGTTCACCGAGTTTCACGACGCCGGCGCCGGACGGGAGACCCTCCGGGTGCTCCGCCGGCTGCAGTCCGAGCAGCGGCTGCCGCTGCGCCTGTACATCATGCTCGACGGCACCGACGACGGCCTCCTCGACGCCGAGCTTCCCGCCGGACCCTCGGTGACGCCGGACGGCATGCTGACGGTGAGGGCGGTGAAGCTGTACGCCGACGGCGCTCTGGGCTCCCGGGGCGCGTGGCTGTCGGCGCCCTACGCCGACGACCCGTCCACCAGCGGCACGCAGGTGACCACCGAGGCGCGCCTCGCGGCGGTCGTCCGGCGCGCCGGGGATGCCGGCTTCCAGCCCTGCATCCACGCCATCGGCGACGCCGCCGTCACGCGGGTGCTGGACGTCTTCGAGGCGGAGCTGGGCGACCGGTCCCACCGGCTGCGCCCCCGGGTGGAGCACGCCCAGATCGTCCGCCCGGAGGACGTGCCCCGCTTCGCGACCATCGGCGCGATCGCTTCGGTGCAGCCCACCCACTGCACGTCGGACATGCCGTGGGTGCCGGCGCGCCTCGGCGACGCCCGGGTTCCCTGGTGCTACCGCTGGCGCTCCCTCCTGGACGCCGGGGCGCGGCTCTGCTTCGGCTCCGACGTCCCCGTGGAGAACCCCGACCCGCGGCGCGCGCTGTGGTCGGCGGTGACCCGGCGTCCCGACGCGGGCGGGCCGGCAGGGGGGTGGAACCCCCCGGAGCGGCTCACGCGTCACGAGGCGGTGGAAGGCTATACTTCCTGGGCGGCCTACGCAGCCTTCGAGGAGGACCGCCGCGGCGCGGTGGCCCCGGGTTTCGCCGCCGACCTCACCGTGTTCGACCGCGACCTGGAGGCGGGGCCCCCCGAGGAGGCCCGGCAGGCCGTGGTGCTTCGCACCGTGGTTGCCGGCCGCGACGCCTTCGTGCACGGGAGCGGCTCGTGACCCGGCCGGGGGGGATCATCGTGGTCTTCTTGCTCGCCGGACTGCTCGGGGCCTGCGGCGGCCGCTCATCGGACGACACGGGCCGCTGGGCCAGGCTTCGCGAGGAGATGGTGCGCACCCAGATCGCCAGCCGGGGGGTGCGCGACCCGCGGGTCCTGGACGCGATGCGGACGGTTCCGCGCCACCTGTTCGTCCCCGAGGAGGCGCGCGACGAGGCCTACGACGATTCCCCGCAGCCCATCGGCGAGGGGCAGACCATCTCGCAGCCGTACATCGTGGGGCTGATGAGCGAGCTGCTGCAGCTCGCCCCCGGCGACCGGGTCCTCGAGATCGGTACCGGCTCGGGCTACCAGGCGGCGGTCCTCGCCACCATGGGGTGCGAGGTGTACTCCATCGAGATCCGTCCCGAGCTGGCGCGCACCGCCGAGCAGCGCCTCCACGCCCTCCACCTCGACAACGTCCACGTGCGCACCGGTGACGGCTACGGCGGCTGGCCCGAGGTGGCGCCCTTCGCCGGGATCATCGTGACGGCGGCGCCGGAGCGGGTGCCGCAGCCGCTCCTGGACCAGCTCGCCGTGGGCGGTCACATGGTCATCCCGGTGGGGGCCTTCTATCAGCACCTCAAGGTCATCACGAGGACGGCGGACGGCTTCACCGAGCGCGACGTGATCCCGGTCCGCTTCGTGCCCATGACCGGCAAGGCCGAAGGCCGGCCCTGATCCAGCGCCCGGCGCCGGCGCACGCTGCGCTCGAGCGTTTCCGGGGGGCACCCGGGCCGGAGCGTCGTGCCGGGAGGGGCGGACGCGGTCAGCCTTCGAGACCGGCCGGGGCGCCCGTTCCGGTCTCCGGCGCGGCGGCGCCGGGAGCGGAGCGCGGGAAGGCGCCGCGCACGCTCATCGTGAGGACCAGCGCCGGCAGGAGGCCGAGGAACAGGGAGAGCCGCACGGGGACGTAGCCGGAGACGACGAGGCGGTAGAGGGCGGGCACCGCGGCGTCCAGCGCCCAGAACAGCGCGAACAGCTGCCATCCGACCAGGCGGCCGCGGGCCCACACGCGCGAGAGGACGGCCACGGCCGCGACGTTGGCCAGGAACGCCACCACGAACATGAGCTGCGTCCGCACGTTGCCCGAGGCGGCGTGCATGTCGACACGGGCCCGCGACAGGGCGACGAAGAGCAGGGCGCCCGCGGCGTAGCCGATGGAGGCGAAGCAGGCGATGGACACGACCCGCAGCGCCCTGGTCAGCGGGGAGGCCGCCGGCCGGTCCGTCGCGGGGGCCGGCTCCCGCCCGTCCCACCACGCCAGCGCGACGGAGAACGCCAGGGTCTGGAGCAGCATCTCCGGCAGGCCGATGAGGTGGTACCACAGGGGGAGCCTCGAGTAGACCACGCCCTCGATCGAGCCCGGAGCCGCCGAGGGGGGCGAGACCACGCCAACCAGGGCGAGGATGCCCCAGACGACCAGCCAGCCGTGCCGGCGCTGCCGCACGAGGCCGCGCAGCGGCCAGAACGCGGCGGCGAGGAGGACGCCGCGCAGCGGCTGGACCGCCATGCCGATGATCCCGGTCTCCCGCACGGGACGCATGAAGTCGCGGATGACGTCCAGCGTGAACAGCCGGGAGTAGTCGAACAGGGTGGCCATGAGAAGCCCGAACAGGAAGTAGGTCAGGGTGTGGACCACGACGACCTTCCAGGTGAACCCCAGGTACTCCCGTGTCCGCATCCGCCGGCTCCTTCCCCTGGGCGACACGCTTCGCACCGTCCCCTCGCCGTTTCCGTGTCTCGTCAGAGTGTTACGAGTGGGCGCGGGGGAAGGTTCCCCGGACGGCCGGCGCCGGGGCGGCGGCCGGGACGGCCCGCCGGGTGCGCGGCAGCCTCACGCCTCGCCCGGTCCCTCTCGGAGGAGCGTCACCGCCAGCGCCGCCTCGCTCCCGGGCACCATCACCCGCGTCCTCGTTCCGAAGCCGATCCCGGGGTCGACACTCCCGCAGTCGTCGCCGAAGACGAACGCCCGCACGCCGTTGGCCTCCAGCATGGAACAGGCGAGCTCGGCGTCCTGCCGGTAGTTGAACGAGGCGACCTCGACCGGCGGCTCCTGCAGGGAGCGGTCCCAGGGGACCTCGGCGGGCGTCTCGTCGTCCTCGGGGGGAAAGGGATGCTCAGGGACGAGGGCGGCGCCGCACCTGGGACACGTGAGGATCCCCTCGCGGTACTCGCCGGGTTCGCCGGACTCAAGGAGATCGGGGCAGTCGGGGTTGGGGCAGAACATGGTCGGGCTCCTCGTGATCATGTGAGGGGGTGTCGGGTAGGCTGCTCCGCAGCCTGTCATGACGGTTCCTCGTGGTGGTGCCGCCGCCCCGAGCGGCGGAGGGCGACGGCCAGAGCCCCCGGGAGGGCCACAGCGGCGACGCGGTCGAGGGAGGCGCCGAGCTGCCACTCGAGGGGCTGTACGGTGGTGAGGTAGGCGAACGCCACGGCCAGCCCCCAGACCGCGAGCGCGACCGTGCTGCCGCGCAGGCGGCGCAGGAGCCGGGGCGTCAGCAGCAGCCAGACCAGCCCAACGGTGAGGGCGGGGCCGCCCCCCGTCCGGATCAGCCAGCGGCCGGCCGTCGCCGCCGCGTCGAGGAGGTGCCTCGGCGCGAGGGCGCGCGGCTCGCCGGCGATGCCGTGGACCGCCAGGTAGACCATCCATGTGCCCGCGGGGGCCGCGGCGAGGAGGCCGTACAGCGCGGCCCGCCGCAGCCGTCCCAAGGAGGCGACGCCGGCGACCAGGGCGGCGGCGAGGGCCAGGCCCTCGACCTTGATCAGCGGAAGGACGGCCACGGACACACCCAGGAGGACGGGCAGGTCGGGGGTGGACAGCTCCCGCGGGGCCGAAGCGCTCCGGTCCTCCAGGCCGGCCAGGGCGGCGAGCCCGACGGCGAAGACGGCGGCGAGGGGGGCCTCGGCGTTGCCGATGTAGCGGGGCTGGAACATGACCGGGGCGAAGGCGGCGGCGGCGCCGGCCGCGAGGGCCGCCTGGCGGCCCGCCGGACGGGCGATGGACCAGCACGCCAGTGCCAGCGCGGCGGCGCACACGGCGGTGAGCAGGGATGCCGCCACCGGCACGGGAAGCCCCAGCATCGGTCCGGCGGCGATGGCGGTCGACCACAGGGGCGGATAGTGGGAGTGGGTGAGCCGGTTCGGCGGCCAGGCGAGCCACCGGGGATCGAAGCCGCCGGCGGCCGCGTAGACCTTCGCCTTGAGCCCCCAGATGTAGCGGAAGTCCCAGCCGGATGCGGTCGTCGCGGTGATCACCGTGCCACTCGCGGTCACGGTGGCGAGGAGCAACCACTGGCTGGCGTCCCGGGGCAGTTGCGGGCGCCGACGCGGCCGGTTCCACGCCACCGCTGCCACTGCGGCGGCGGCCAGCGGCAGGACGAGGAGCACCGCGCTCCAGTGGACCGCGGCGAGGGCCAGGGCAACGAGCCACAGGCCGACGACGACGACGCCGAGGACGGGCACCGCGAGCGCCGCGGGCACCGGCTCGAAGCGGCGGAGGACACGCCAGGCCGCGAAGCCGGCGACCCCCACGAGCAGGAGGAAGGCCGTCCCCGCCGCCGCGCTCAACGGCCTTCCTCGGCGAGCACCAGGCCGCCGCTTCTCCACACCACGCGCCACCCCGCTGGCACCTGCCACGCCTGTGTGGTCACCATGCGGGTCAGAGGCACCTCCGGGGGCCACTCGGAGACCAGTCCCCAGAGCAGGTCCGGACGGCGCCACTCCGCCTCGTAGAGGAGCCCACGGGCCATGCGCCCGGTGTCGGGGGGAGGCATGAGCGCGACCCGGGTCCCGGCGGCGAGAGGCGCCTGTGCGAGGGGCGCGAGGGCCTGCTGCCACGGCTCCGACCCCCCCTCCGGAGACGACTGGAACCTCTGGGCGAGGCCGGTCCCGAGGGCGAGGAGGACCGCGCAGAGGAGCGATCCGGCGGCCACGAAGGACCACGCCGCGCGGAGCCTCGAGGGAGCAGGTCCGCGGCGGTGAGCGGCGGTCCAGCCGCGGCTCGGTGACATTGTCGAAGTATAGGGCACCCTCGCGGCTTTCCGGGGACGGCGGGTCCAGCCCGGTTCGAGACAGCCGCCTCCACCCAGGGAGTCTCCGGCCCGGCGACGCTCAGGCGGCAGGTGCCGGAGAGGGTGCCCGCCCGGGCTCGGCCCGGTGGCGCTTCACCGGCCGGGACGCTCGCCCGGCGGCGGGGTGCGGCCCGTCGCGGAACGGCCGGCGTTCAGCCGGCGCCTTCCTCGAGGCCGCCGGGGAGGAGGCCGGGCGGGGCAGGGTCGGGCGCCGGGGTGACCGCGTGACCCTCCACGTCGATGGCACCGCCCCACTCCCGCTCCCAGAACAGGAAGGCGTCGAGGTCGCGGCGCACCAGGTGGAGCACCCATCCCAGCACGGCCGCATCGTCGACCAGGCCGATGCCGGGAAGCATGTCGGGGACGAGGTCGAGGGGGTCCGCGAGGTAGACCAGGCCGGCCACCACGGCGATGAGGGTGCGGTGCGGGATCTTCCGGTAGCGGCCGGAGGCGAACTCGCGGGTCATGCGGACCAGGGCGGCGATGTCGTCACGCAGGGCGGTCAGCGCCACCCCCGGCCGGCGCGAGGCGCGGGCCGCCGCGTCGACGATGCGGAACAGACGGGAATCGCCGGCCCTGAGGGTCTTGAGCGCCGTGTCGACGGCGCGCCGGAATGCGCCCGAGCGAAAGACGTCGGCCATGCGGCCATTCTAGCGTGGCGGGCGCCGCCGCGGCGCTACATGTCGACGTAGCCGCCGCGCGTGAGCACCCTGGTGCCGGGGACGCCGACCCGCACCTCGACCTTGCGCCAGCTGCCGTCGTTGCGCTGGTCGGTGGGCTGGTAGCCGAGGACGTACTGCTCCCTCAGCTCGCTGAGGATCTCCTTGAACGCGGAGGGGATCCCGCCGATCTTCGGAACCTCGACGATGCGGCCGCCGCTCTGCGCCACCGTCTCCTCCAGGAGGCTGCTCTGCTCCTTGTACCACTCGCCGCCCCGCCAGGTGGAGAACGTCTGCGTCAGGGCGCCGAGGGTGTCGATCCGCGCGTTCCCCAGGCGGATCCAGTAGATCAGCGCCTGGCTCTCCCGAGCCTTCGCCAGCACGTCCTTCATGGAGAGGACGCTGTGGGAGTCCACGCCGTCGGAGAGAACGACCACCACGCGGCGGCCCTGTCGCTCCTCGAGCAGCTTGAGCGCCAGGTAGAGGTTGTCGTTGAGGGCGGTGCCGCCGCTGGCGGACAGCTGCGCCAGGCCCGCCATGAGGACCTCCGGCACGTCGGTGAACGGCGTGGACACCCGCGTGCGGTCGGAGAAGACGAGGAGCTTGCCTTCGTCCAGGGGCTTCATGCTCCTGAAGAAGACGTCGGCGCCCTCCCGTGCGGCCCGGAGGCGGGCGCCCTTCATGGACAGCGAGGAGTCCAGGAGCACCACCGCGGTCAGAGGGATGTCGCCCCGGGCGAAGGTGACGATGTCCTGCCTCCGGCCGTCGTCCCACACCGTGAAGTTGCCCTTCTGGAGGTCGAGGACCCGCTTCCCGTCCCTGGTCACCGTGACGTAGAGCTGCTGGAGCTCCACCGTCATCCGGTCGTTCACGGGGATCTCCCCGGTCTGGACGGTGTCCTCGTCGGTGGTGCCGTCCTCGCTCGTGGCGACGACGCGGAAGACGTGACCCGCGTTCTCCTGGCCGACGTCCACCGAGGTCTCGTAGGGGGGCGATGTGAGCTCCATGACCGCCCTGCCGTCGACCCAGAACACCACCGAGGGCCTGGCCTCGGCCGGTACCACCATGGCCTTCACCCTGACGCTGCCGAACGCCACCGAGCCGGCTGTCGGGCTGGTGATGATGACCTGCAGGCCGGGGTGCTCCGCCGCGGCCGTCAGGGGCGTCAGGAGGAGGGCGAGAACGAGGAGGATCCGGCGGGGCATCATCGGGCTCCATCGGCGTCCGGGGCGATCAGGGTCTCCCGGAGCGAGTCCATGGCGGCGGTGGACCCCCGGCCCAGCCGTGCGCGGGCCGCGGCCAGAGCGTCGCGGGGCCAGTCGCTGTAGCGGAGCCGCGGGGACTCCTCGTCGCGCTGGGGCCGGGCGGCGACGCCGTCGGCCACCTTCCGGGCGGCGAGGGGGTCGCCGAGGCGGTCGAGGACGTAGGCGAGCTGGATGGCCAGCCGCTGGTTGTCGGGCAGCGCCGCCGTGGCCTTCTCGAGGAGGGCGCGGGCTTCGCGCAGGCTCTGCTTTTCGATCAGGGCCTCGGCCAGCTCCTGATAGGCGATGGACCGGATCCAGGACGGGTTGTCGGGCTTCAGGCAGCGCTCGAACGCTGCATGCGCGCGTTTGACCGTGCTCACCCGGCTGAGGTTGACGGCGAGCCTGAGGCGGGCCTCGGAGTCGTCCGGGTGTGCCCGCACCATCTCTTCGAGGTTCCTCAGCGCCTCCCTGTACTTCCCCGTGCGCTCGGCCGTCGCCGCCACCCCCATGAGGGCGGCCCCGTTGGTGGGGTCGAGCTCCAGGGCCCGCCGGTAGAAGCGGTCCGCCGACTCGGGCAGGCCGCTCTGCTGGAGCTCGGAGCCCACGACGGCGACGGCGTCGGCGGTCAGGGCCCTGAACGCCGGGTCGGCCTTGGTCCGCGCGGCCACGTCGATGAGCTCCTCCAGGGTGCGCCGGGAGTAGGCCTGGAGGATGTACTGCTTGTGGGACCCGTACGTCCTGAAGAGGTCGGTGTGCAGCAGGAACAACCCCAGGGTGCTCTCGGGGCGGGTGCGGGCGAGCTTCTTCGCCACGCCGATCTCCGCCGCCACCAGCTCCGTCATGGCGTCGGTGGTGCCCACCGCCGCGGAGCGCCTCTCGATGTCCATCACGGCGGTCCTCACCTCCGCGGGGCGAGCCGTGGCGATCTTCCCGATGGCCGCGCGGTACGCGGCCTCGAGCTCCCCGGGAGGGTGGTTTCTTGGCCGGCCTGGCCGAGACGGCCGTCTCCGTGGCGCCGGTCCGGAGGGCCGGAAGGGCGCGCAGACGTGCCCAGCTCGGGGCCTTCTCGAGCACCGCGGGATCCACGATCTCGAAGGCCAGGGCCGGCGTCAGCGCGGTGGCGTCCGGGGTGGCGGCCGGGACGAGGGCCAAGGTGTAGCTGCCGGGATAGAGGCGCGGGAGCGTGAAGTCCACCCGGAGCGGCGACGCGCCGGAGGAGGCCTCGGGACCGCCGGGTGCCACGGTGGCCGGCACCTCTCCCATGTCCTCGCCGCCCGCGTCCAGGATCCGCACGGCCGTCTCGCCGGTGGGAAGCCCGCGGGCGACGACCCACGCGGTGACCGGGGTCTCGTCCCTGAGGACGGGGCGCGTGGAGGGGATGACGGCGGTGTCGTCGAAGACGAACGGGTACGGCACCACGCCGCCCCCCGGGGCGCGCTCGCGAGCGAGGAGCCAGGCTCCCTCGGGTTCGCCCACCACCGGGACGCCGGCGAAGGGCTGGGAGGCGGCGGACGGGAGGTAGCCGAGGGAGACCTCGGCCAGCCCGAACGCCGAGGTCTTCGGGTTGCGCACGAGCACGCGCACGGTGTGCGGCCCCTGGACGACCTGCAGGGTGCCGACGACCTTGATGCCGCCCTCGCCGACGAGGGTGGCGGCCCGGGCGGCGTCCAGGGTGAACGCCTGGGTGAAGTTGCCGCTCACGCCGCCCTTCGCGCTCATGGCGTAGGCCGAGACCTCGACCGGAAGGGGGCCCGAGCCCTGCCCGGCGAGGAGGGAGGGTCCGTCGATGTCGATGACGACGCCGATCCGGGCGCCGCTGCCGTCCGCCGCGAGGGGTACGGCCAGGGCGGAGACGAGGATGGCGCCGCCCTGCTGACCGCTCATGATCAGCGCGGCCGCCCGGGCCGGCAGCCCCGTCCGGGGATCGGTCTCGATGGCGAACGGCGGGGAGGGCGTCGCCGGCTTGGCCGGCGCCGGTACCGCGGCCGGCGGTGCCGCGGGCGCCGGCGTTTCCTGGGCCCGCGCTGCCGGCACGGCGGCCGCAGCCAGGGCCAGCGCGGAGACCAGGACGAAGGACGTGGCGGCGCGGTGCGGGGTCACGATGGTGACCTACTCGGGGGTCGGGGCCGCGCCCGCGTCCTCGCCGACGGTGAACGTCGCCGTGGTGGTGGCGTCGGCCTGTCCGATCTCGTCGCGCAGGCAGACGGCGACCTTCTTGGGGCCCGTCTTCATGCGCAGCTGGTAGGTGTACCCGGCGCTCTGTCCGAGGACGGTGAGCAGCTTCTCGTTGGGGATGCGCACCGGGAACGTCTGCTTCGGCGCCTGGGTGATGCTCTGCCCGTCGGCGTCCTTGGCGGCGAGCCACATGGAGAGCGTCCCCTCGTGGACCTGACCCTGGGGCAGGAGCGCGAGGCGGGACAGCGGCACGGTGACGAGGACCGTGACCAGGTACGAGCCGTCCGGCTGCTTGACCTGGGCGCGCACCGACAGGCCCACGTCCAGGGGGTTGGAGGTGGCGTCGAAGAGCAGCGCGGAGAGGCTCCGGTCCGCCATGCGCTCGTCGGCGGGACGGTCCAGGTACCCCTCGCGGTGGCGCAGGGTCGTCCCCGGCCTCTTCACCTTCACGGTGATCTTGTGGTACTTGCCGTCGCCCTCGTGGAGGGCGGCGTAGCCCAGGGAGTAGAACGTGTCGAAGTCCTCCACGGTCTTGGCGATCTGCTTGGACATGTCCGCGTTGTTGACGGCGACCTGCCCGCCGGTCGCGTTCGCCAGGACCTGCAGCGACTGCTGGCTGCTCATGACCTCACCGGTGGCGATGCCGGGGTCGTAGAGGGTCTTGGTCTCGGCGGTCATCGTCGACAGGCCCCGGTTGCCCACGGCGTCCACGGAGTAGAACGTCACGCCGCTGGCGTTCGCGTGCCTCACCAGCTCGTTGAAGTACGTGGTCACGTCGTAACGGTTGGCCTCGGTGACGGCGTTGAAGCCGCCGCCGATCGAGCTGCGCCCGAACCGGCTTTCCCAGCGCTCCAGCAGGCCCTGCCCCGGCCGCATGGAGATGCCGCCGCCGACGAAGAAGATCACCTTGCGGCCCTCGAGCCCCGAGAGCGAGTCGACGAAGCTCGTGAGCGCCTTCAGGATCCACCGCGTGCGCTCGTACTCGCCCTCGGCGGTCCGGCGGATCTGCTCGAGGATCGACCGCGCGTCCTCCATGGCGAACTCGGAGGAACCGGCTCCGGGCGCCGCGGTCTGGTCCAGGAGCCTGAGGATCATCTGCCGGTCGACGTTCATGGCGGCGCTGGCGCCGACGTCCTTCTGGGCCTCCGCGAGGGCGGCGAGGAGCGCCGGTTCGTCCCGGGTGAACGACTGGCGGATGTCGACCCGGCTGCCTCCCGTGACGAGCATCGCCCGGGTCGCCGGGGAACGCATGCTCTGGTTCATCATTCTCTCGAGGTTCGCGTAGGCGGTCTTGCGCTGCCCCGGCGAGATGTTGGCGTTGTCGATGAAGAACACCAGCGAGAGCTTCTGGCGCTCGGGGACCGGCGCGGGCTCCGCCTGCGGCTCCGGTGCCGGCGTCGCCGCCGCGGCGTCCCCGCTGGCGGGGGCCGCGGGCGGAGGCGGCGTCGAGGCGTAGAAGTTCGTGATCTCCATCGGCTTGCCGTCCTCGAGGATCTCGAAGTCGGAGGGTGTGAGGCCGAGGACCGGTTTGCCGTCCTTGTCGCGGACGAACACGTCGACGTTGACGATGTTGACCTTGACGGTGTCGATGAAGATCGGAGCGGGCGTGGGGGTCGGAGCTGGCTGCTGGGCGGGGACGGGCAGGGCGGCCGCGCCGGCCAGAAGGGCCGGGATCACGGCGCGCCTCACGGCGGCGGACGGCATCATCGGAGGGTTCTCCTCTCAGGCGGGGGGCAGGTAGGGGACCGCCACGTTCTCGCGGGTGCCACGTCGAGAGCGGGCCGGGGTCGGGGAACGCGCGCGAACACGGGCGTCATCATAGCGCTACCTGTCCGCGGGAGGGTCGATGCCGGCAACGGTCGCCGGGCGTGGTGCCGCCAGAGGAGCCGGGGAGCTGCACGGCGGCGGGAAGGGCGCCGGCCGCGGCGCGCGAGGGCCCGGCCCCCGGCGCCGGAGCGCTCACCGGCCGAGGGTCAGGTGGAGGTCGCGGAGCTGGGCTGCGTCGACCTCGCTGGGCGCCTCGGTGAGGAGGCAGTTGCCGGCGGTGGTCTTGGGGAAGGCGATGACGTCGCGGATGGAATCCCGTCCGCCCATGAGCATGACCATGCGATCGAGGCCCAGGGCGAGACCGCCGTGAGGCGGCGCGCCGTAGCGGAACGCCTCGAGCAGGAAGCCGAACTTGCGGCGGGCCTCCTCCTCGCCGATCCCCAGCGCGGCGAACACCCTCCGCTGGACCCGGGGATCGTGGATGCGGATGGAGCCGCCGCCGAGCTCGACGCCGTCCATGACCACGTCGTAGGCGCGCGCACGCACCGAGCCGGGGTCCGACTCGAGGCGGTCGAGGTCCTCGGGTCGGGGGGCGGTGAAGGGGTGGTGCGAGGCGTAGTAGCGGCCCGTCTCCTCGTCCCACTCCAGGAGGGGGAAGTCCGTCACCCAGAGGAAGGCGTGGGCCCCCTCCGGCACCAGGCCGAGGCGTCCGGCGAGGAGCACGCGGAGGGCGCCCAGGGCGGCGAACACGACCTTGGCGGCGCCGCCCACCACGACGAGGAGGTCGCCCTCGCCGGCGCCGGCGGCGGCGAGGAAGGCCGCGATCCCCTCGTCGCCGAGGACCTTCCTGGCGGGAGAGCCGAACCCTTCGGCGGTCTTCCGGAACCAGAGCACCCCCGGCGCTCCGTAGGGCCGGACCAGCTCCGAGAGCTCGTCGAGCTGCTTGCGGCTGAATGAGGCCCCACCCGGGACCACGAGCCCCTTGACCCGGCCTTCGGCGGCGGCGCGGCGGAGGACCTCGAAGGCGCACCCCGCGGCCGTCTCGCCCAGCTCCACGAGCTCCATGCCGAAGCGGGCGTCGGGGCGGTCGCTGCCGAAGCGCTCCATGGCCTCGGCCCAGGACAGGCGCGGGAACGTCTCCGGCGGCGTGATGCCCGCGAGGGGGAAGACGCGGCGGAACAGACCCTCGATGAGGACGATGATGTCCTCCTCCTCCACGAACGAGGCCTCCACGTCGACCTGGGTGAACTCGGGCTGGCGGTCGGCGCGCAGGTCCTCGTCCCGGAAGCAGCGGGCGATCTGGACGTAGCGGCCGAGTCCGGCGACCTGGAGGAGCTGCTTGAACAGCTGCGGGGACTGGGGCAGGGCGTAGAACGCGCCCCGGGACATCCGCGACGGCACCAGGAAGTCCCGCGCGCCCTCGGGGGTCGAGCGGGTGAGGATCGGCGTCTCCACGTCCACGAACGCCATCTCGTGGAAGTAGCGGCGGACCTCGAAGGTGACGGTGTCCCGCAGGAGCATGGCGCGGGTCATCTCGGGGCGGCGCAGGTCCAGGTAGCGGTAGCGGAGCCGGAGCTCCTCGCTGACCTGGGCCTTGTCCTCGACAACGAACGGCGGGGTCTCCGCGGCGGTGAGCAGCTCCAGGGACTCGGCGATGACCTCTACCTCGCCGGTGGCCATGTCGGGGTTGACGACGTCGGGCGCCCGCGGGGCCACCTCGCCCACGACGCGGATCACGTCCTCGGAGGAGAGCTCCACGGCGCGCTCCTTGAGGGCGTCCCGGAAGAGCACCTGGACCCAGCCCTCGCGGTCGCGAAGGTCCACGAAGATGAGGCCGCCCAGGTCGCGCCGGCGGCGCACCCAGCCGACGAGCTCCACACGCCGCCCGATGTCGGCGGCGCGCAGCGCGCCGCAGAACGGGCGTTCCCAGGCACCCATGAGCCGCTCTCCCATGCGATCCTCCGCGGCCGCGTGCGGCCGTCGCGGGATTCTACCGCGGCGGGCGGGAAGGCGCAGGCGGGGCCGGGCGTTGGAGGCGACGACGTGAGGAGGACGCGATGCCGGAGTCGAGGATCACGGTGGGAGCGAAGGCGCCGGCCTTCACCCTGAACGACCAGGACGGCGCGGCCGTCTCCCTGGACGGCCTGAAGGGGCGGTGGGTGGTGCTGTACTTCTACCCGAAGGACGACACGCCGGGGTGCACCACCGAGGCGTGCGAGTTCACCGAGGGGATCGAGGCGTTCGAGGGGCTCGACGCGGTGGTGCTGGGCTGCAGCCCCGACACGCCGGAGAGCCACCGCAGGTTCATCGCCAAGCACGGGCTGAAGCTGCGTCTGCTCTCCGACCCCGCGCACGAGGTGATGGCGCGCTACGGCGCCTGGGGCGAGAAGACCATGTACGGCCGCACCTCGGAGGGGGTGATCCGCTCCACGGTGCTCATCGACCCCGAGGGGAAGGTGGCCCGCCACTGGCCCCGGGTGAAGGCCGCCGGCCACGCCGCGGCCGTCCGGGAAGCCCTCGCGGCGCTGCGCTCGCAGTGACGACGCGGGCCGGGAGCGGCACGCCGCCCCCGGCCCGGTCACGTCTCGAGCGTGTTGCCTCAGCGGCGCGTGGCGGCCTCGCCGGTGGCGGCCCCGTGCAGCTTGACCTCGACCTTCTCCTCGAGGGTGTCGTAGTACTCCTTGAGCACCGCGATGACCTCGGGCTTGGAGAACTCCTTGGGGACGGGCTTCCCCTCGCTCATGAGCTTGCGGAGCATGGTGCCCGACAGCAGCAGCCGGGCGCCGCCCTGGTACTGCCCGTTGTCGTCGATGACGGCCTTGCTCTCGTGCGGGCAGGTCTTCATGGAGGCCATGGTGCCGCACTCGTAGCAGTAGAACGTCCAGTCCATGGCCAGGGGGCGCAGCACGAGGGCGTCCGGGGGGATCTCGTTGAAGATCCGCTGGGCGTCGAAGGGACCGTAGTAGTCGCCGACCCCGGCGTGGTCGCGGCCGACGATGAGGTGGCTGCAACCGTAGTTCTGCCGGAACACGGCGTGGAGGAGCGCCTCGCGGGGACCGGCGTAGCGCATCTCCATGGGGTAGCCGCCCTGGATGACGCGCTCCTTGCGGAAGTAGTTGTTGACCAGGGCGTCGATGGCCTTGACGCGCACCTCCGCCGGGATGTCGCCGGGCTTCAGCTTGCCGACGAGCTGGTGGATGTACACGCCGTCGCACACCTCGATGGCGATCCACGCCAGGTAGGCGTGGGAGCCGTGCATGGGGTTGCGAAGCTGCAGCGCCGCCACGGTGCTCCAGCCGCGCTCCTCGAAGAGCTTGCGGGCGTCGGCGGGGCGCTGGTAGATGTCCGCGAACATGTGCGGGTAGTAGGACTCCGACAGCACCTTGACGGGACCGGCGAGGTTCACGGGACCCTGCCCCATGACCTTCTGCACGCCGGGGTGGTTCATGTCGGTGGTGCAGAACACCTGCTTGCACTCGTGGTCCTTGTCGATGGTGTACTTCTCGGTGACCTTCATGGTGCCCATGAGGTCATCGGTCTCGACGTCCCACAGCGCCACCTCCTCGCCCGGGGAGATGGAGTCGGCGAGCGCCTGCTCGGCGGACAGGGTGATGGGAATGGGCCAGAACGTCCCCTTCATGGAGGGCATGCGGAACTCGTCGCAGACGCCCTTCCAGTCCTCGTAGCCCATGAACCCGTCGAGGGGCGTGAAGGCGCCGATGCCCATCATGATCAGGTCGGAGGTCTCGCGCGTGGTCATCGGGACCTTCTTCAGGCCGGCCGCGCGCTTGATCTCGGCCTCCCGCTCCTGGCCTTCCAGGAGCAGCGGCTTGAGGTCCTTGCTTCCGTGTGGGGGTACGAGCTTACTCATGGCAATCCTCCTTGGCGTGGGACGGGCCCACTCTGTTCACGACCCGGTGTTCGCCCGGACGGCGGCGCGGGAAGCGTTCGACGACGGGACCGGAGGCCGTCCCGGGGCCACCATGGCCCGGTCCGCTCAGGTCCGGCGCGGGACGGGGCATCAGTGCCCTCCCCCGCGCTTGAAGAGAGCCCCCGCGATCCACCCGGCGGACACTGCGATGAGCACGGTGAGCACACCGTACCATGCGGCATCCCGCGCGGCGAGGCGGGAGATCCAGGACACGAAACCGCCCTGGCGCACGAACAGCTCGTTCTGCTCGACGCCCATCAGCCTGCCCTTCGAGAGGAAGTAGGTGCGGATCAGGTACTTTCCCTCGGGAGCCTTCGTCGGGACGTCGAAGGTGTGGTAGAAGACGCCCTCCGCGTTGAGGCGGACGGCGTTGTTGCGGACGGCGTACAGCCCGCGGCTGGCCTGCAGCTCCCAGAAGCCGTGGACAACGCGGAGGACCTCGCCGGGGGCCATCTCTCCGGAGAGGCACTCCAGGCTGGTGCGTCCGAGCACCGCCTCGGGCCCGACCAGGAAGCCGGAGCGGCCCAGGGACGTGTTCAGGGATGCCAGGTCGAGCTCGTGGGTGCAGGCGGCGAGGCCGTTGCACAGGGGGCAGCTGGCGTTGACGAGGTAGACCCCGGGGGCGCCGGACATCCGGTACTGCCGGACGCCGAGCCAGAACAGCGCCACCCGGCCCTTCTCCATCAGCCGGATGGGGCCTGCCGACGGGCCCTCCATCACCGCGACGATGGAGTCCGTGCCGGGGGGGGCGTTGCCGAACAGGAACACGGTCTCCCCCGAGAACGACAGGGAGATCATCACGCGGCGGGTGCTGACGCCGGTGGAGGTCGGCTGCGCGGGCAGCGGCGGCGTCGCGAGGACGAGCAGGAGCAGCGCGAGGGCCGGGCGTCGCATCAGTGCCCCCCTCCGGACTTGGCGAAGTCGATGAGGTGCGCCGGTGGCGCGAGGAGCTGGTAGAGAAGCAGAACCATGACCACGATCACGATGGCGGCCAGGAAGATGCGGATCTGCTCCCCCTTGAGGCGGCGGCTCGCCAGGACGCCGAACTGAGCGCCGATGGTGGAGCCGAGGAACAGCGTGATGGCCAGCAGGAGGTCCACGGTGTGGTTGGTGATGGCCTGCTGGAGGGTCACGTTGGAGGAGGTGAGGACGATCTGGAAGAGGTCGGTGCCCACCGCGACGCGGGTGGGGATGCCGATGATGTAGATCATCGTCGGCAGCATGATGAAGCCGCCGCCGACGCCGAGGAAGGCGGCGAGGATGCCGACGGCGACGCCCGCCGCCACCGGGAGAAGCACCGAAGTGCGCAGCCCCGACTTGGGGAAGTACACCTGGAAGGGCAGCCGCGAGAAGAACAGCGTCAGGCGGCTGGGCGTCGGCTCGCCGGACTCGAACCGCCCGCGCAGGGTGCGGATGCCCTCGACGAGCATGGTGATGCCGATGAAGCCCAGGATGACGACGTACACCACCTTGAGGTAGAAGTCGAAGTTGCCGAGGTTGCGCAGGATGCGCACCAGCTGGACGCCGAGGACGCCCCCGGTCCAGCCGCCGGCGACGATGACCAGGCCCATCTTGAAGTCGACGTTGCCCAGCCGCGAGTGGGAGATGGCTCCCGAGGTGGCGCCGGCCGAGATCTGGGCGGCGTCGGTGGCGGCGGCGACGGCCGCGGGGACGCCGATGAAGATGAGGAGAGGCGTCATGAGGAAGCCCCCACCGACCCCGAACAGGCCCGAGAGGAATCCCACCAGGGCACCCAGGCCGGAGATCAGGAAGGGGTTGACCGAAGTCCCGGCGATGGGGAAGTAGACGCGGAGCTTGCTGATCAGGCCGGTCAGACCGAGGCCGCCGTCGGTGTGGTGGACGGAGTCGAGCATGGTGTCGGTGAGGGTGGTGTGGCACTTGCCGCAGGTGTGATTGAGGTTGATGGCGTTGACCGGGGAGCGGGCGTCGGAGGACGGCAGCACGGCGTGGGCCCCGTGGCAGGAGACGCAGGTGGCGACGTCGTGGATGCCATGGGCGTTGGCCACGCCGTGGAAGGTGCGCTCGTACCCCTCCACGGTGGTCTGGGGCAGGTCGGCGCGGCGCACGATGAGCGGGTCCTCGTGGCACTCGGCGCAGGTGAAGACCACGTGGCCGGCCGAGGTGGGCGCGGAGTCGGTGTGCGGTGCGAGGACGCCGTGCCCGCCGTGGCAGGACACACAGGTGGGCGCTCCGGGATCGCCGGCGGCCACGCCGCGGGCGTGCGCGCTCTCCGCGTAGCGGTCCTTCTCCGTGACGTGGCAGCGCCCGCAGGTCTCGACCGTCCGCTCGCGGCTCACCGGGCTCGCGGGGTTGCTGCGCGGCAGCACCGTGTGGCTGCCGTGGCACGTGAAGCAGGACAGGGTGGAGGAGCCGCAGAGCCCTGCCATGCCGGGCCGCGGATGGGCCCCGGCACCTTCCGGCGCCCGAGCGGCGCCCACGGAGAGCTCGGTGCCGGGGAAGGCCGAGTGGCAGCTCACGCATACCTCGTCCAGGTGGTTGCGGCAGGCGGCGGCGAGGGCGGCATCACCGCTCACCACGGCGTGTCCGCCGTGGCAGTCCTGGCAGGCGGGTCCGCGATGGCCGCCTGCGAGGCGACGCACGTCGTGGGCCGAGCTCTGGAAGCTGCGGGCCACGTCGGCGTGGCACCCGCCCCCGGTGCAGCTGACGGTGGTGGCCGCCGCGCTTTTCCCGGGCGGGGTGACGTGGCAGGCGGTGCAGGCGAGGGAGGCGTGGGCTCCGGAGAGGGTCACGGCGGCCGGGCGGCCCGTCGGCGTGGCGGCTCCCCCCGGCGGGAGGGGAGCGAGGCAGACCAAGGCAACCACCGTTCCGCCCGCGACGAGAAGCGAACGCGTGCCCATGACGCCTCCGGCTCAGGTCGGCCGCTCGGTGCCCGGGGAGGTCCTCATCCGCTCGTGCACCATGGCCAGGGTCCGGTAGAGCAGGTGGGCGAACTTCGAGTACGGGAAGGTGAGGAACAGGGTCAGGATGAAGCCGAGGTGCGCCACGTAGATCCCCACGGCCAGGGTTGGCGAGAAGAGGAAGCGTCCCGCCTCGGCGAGGACCCCGGTGGCGATGACCAGGAGCACCACGGTCAGGAAGAAGGTGTCGAAGGCGGTGGCGGCGCCCATGCGCTGCCGGTCACCGAGACGGTTGGCCGCCAGAAGCACGCCTCCGACCACCAGGAGCACGGCGGAGACGTTGCCGAGGATCTTGAAGGGGTGGTCGAGCGGTAGGGGCATCTTCATGCCCATCAGATAGATGCCGACGACGAGGAGCCCCGAGGTCACGGCGGCGCCGACGAACCCCCAGAGGAGCGCCAGGTGTCCGGTCCGCCGGGGCCGGGCCGCCTCGCAGGAGGCGAAGCGCTTGTGGGTGGCGACCTCGACGAGGGACGGCACGAGGGCCGCCAGGAAGCTCCCCGAGCGCGGCCCGGAGGTGCCCAGCAGCCGCCACAGCCGGCGTCCGGAGATCCAGCTCGCGAGGAGGACCCATGCGGCGACGGGGAAGAAGACGGCGTAGATGAGCCAGTGGGGGACGATCTGCTCGTAGGCGGTCAGCGGACGGGGGACGACGGCGAGCAGGTGCAGCGACGCCAGCAGCGCGGCCCAGAAGAGCACCGGGCCGAAGAGCAGCAGCGGCCAGGTGGTGCGGGCCTTCGCCACCAGGGTGCCGAGGGCGTGGGGGAACGCCAGGCGCTCGATCAGAAGCCCACGGACGACGCTGAGCACGTCGCCGGGACGGGCGTCGCGCGGGCAGCGCACCGTGCAGTCGTTGCACTGGTGGCACAGCCACACCGCCGGATCGGCGGCGAGCTCGTCGGCCAGGCCCCATTGGGCCAGGAGCATCTGGCGCCGGGGGAACGGCGTGTCGCTCGGAGTGAGCTCGCAGACGCTGGAGCACGTGGCGCACTGGTAGCAGCGGGACGCCGCGGCGCCTCCCCGGTTGCGGAGGGCCTCCCGGAACGAGGCGGACGGCACGAGGGCGGGAACTGAGGCCATGGCAACACCCCCTAGAAGCCCTTCATCGGGTTGGGTCCGAGATCCTCGATGGCTGCGGCGAACTCGTCGAAGATCTCCGGGACGCGGGAGAACTCGTCGTGGGCCAGCTCGACGACGCGGATCCGCTCGGGCTCGAGGGCGAGGCGGTTCAGCGTCTCCTGGACGTTGCCCAGCCGGGTGTGGGCGAGCTCCGAGCCGCGGACGTAGTGGCACTGGTAGTCGTCGCCGTAGCGGCAGCCCACCAGCAAAACGCCGTCGATGCCCCGCGACAGCGCCTCGGCGAGCCACACGATGTTGACCGACCCCAGGCAGCGCACCGGGATGACCCGCACCCAGGGGTTCCACTGGCGGCGGGCCGCGGCGGCGGCGTCGAGGGCGGGCAGGGCGTCGTTCTCGCACAGCAGCGCGAGGATCCTCGGTTTCTCGTCGAACTCCTCGGGCACGCTCATGGCCTTGATCATGGCGGCCACGTTGTCCACCGAGTAGTCCGGGAAGCTCACGATGCGCTCCGGGCACGCCCCCATGCAGATGCCGCAGCGGCGGCACCGCAACGGGTTGAACTCCGGGGTGCCCTTGGCGTCCTCGTTGAGGGTGCCGAACGGGCACTCCTCCGTGCACCGCTTGCACTGGGTGCAGCGCTGGAGGAAGAAATCGGGGACCGCGGCGTCGCCGGCGCGCGGGTGGACGGACTCTCCCCTCCGGGCGGCCTCGACGCACTGGATCGCCTTCATGGCCGCGCCCCAGCCGTCCTCCGCCGCCTGCGGCGAGTCCATGGGGGCGCGCACGGTGCCGGCGGCGTAGATGCCGGTCCGCCGGGTCTCGTAGGGGAAGCAGATGAAGTGGGAGTCGGGGAAGTCGTAGCGCAGCACGGGGAGGTCCGGACCCTGCCGGTAGGTCAGGTTGAGGATCTCGGTGCCCTCGTGGTGGGCGAGCTTCTCGGCGACGGCCCGCGCCTCGTTGCGCTGGGTCTCGCTCTCCCCGGTCTCGACGCGGCGCAGGGCGTCGTGCAGGGTGCGGATCGCCTCGCCGTCGGCGGAGTTGGGCACCATCCCCACCGCCAGCACCACGAGGTCGGCGCACAGGCTCACGTTGTCGCCCAGCAGGGCGTCGCGCAGCCGCACCATGAGGGAGCCGCCGGCGCACGAACCCACGGACTCCACCTCGCCGCGGGTGAGCAGGCTGCCGGGCTCGCTCTGGACGCCCAGGTAGAAGCGCTCGAGCTGCCCTGGCGTGCGCATGTCGCGGTAGACCACGACGGTCTCGGTGCCGGGGAAGTCCCGGTGGATCGCCGCGACCTGCCGAAGCGTGGTGCCGCAGCACTCCGCCGAGCAGTAGGGGAGGTGGTCGGCGTCGCGGGAGCCCGCGCACTGGACGAACAGGACCCGCTCGGGGGGGCGGCCGTCCGAGGGACGGACGAGGGCGCCCTCGGTGATCATGGTCTCCAGCTGGTGCGAGGTGATGACGTCCGGGAACTCTCCGTACCCAAGGTGGGCGAGGCGCTCCGCCGGGTAGGGATGCGCCCCGGTGGCCTGGACGATGGCCCCGGCCTGGATCGTCTCGTCGCCCGCGGGGGTCGCGAGCTGCACCGTGAACTGGCCGGGTTGGCCCGAGATCTCCTTGATCCTCGTCGCGGTGCGCACCGCCACGGAATCGGCGGCGGTAACCTCGGCGACGAGGTCGGCGATCCGGTTGGGGTGAAGGGTGTCGTAGGGCGGGCCCTCGGGGAGGAGGTACTTCACCCCGGCCATGCGGCCGCCGAGGCTGCCGGAGGCCTCCACCAGGGTGACGGGATGGCCGGCGCCGGAGGCGGCCAGGGCGGCGGACAGGCCGGCGATGCCGCCGCCGACCACGAGCACGCGGTCCTCGACGGTCTCCTCGACGGGCAGGACGGGCGTCACCTTGGCCAGGTGCGCGAGGCCCATGCGGACGAGGTCCTCGGCCAGCATCTGGGTGTCCTCGTCCCCCGCCGGGTGGCTCCAGGCCACCATCTCACGCAGGGCGACACGCTCCACTGCGGTCCCGTCCCCGGTCTGCAGCTCCCGGGTCTTCTCCCGGGGCGAGCAGGCGGCCAGCAGGACGCCGTCGGCGCCGCCGTCCTTCACGAGGGTCCGGAAGGTCTCCACCCCCTCGCGGGAGCACAGGCAGGCGTGGGTGGTCACGGAGGCCGCTCCGGCCTCCTCGGCCGCGCCGCGTAGCGCGTCGATGTCGATCGCCTCGCCGATCCCGCAACCGGTGCAGAGGAACACTCCCATGCGGTCCATCAGGCCCTCCTTCCCGCGGCGACGATGGCCTTGGCGGCCGCGCCGGTGGCGTCACGCACCGAGGCCGCGACGTCCTCCGGACGGCGGGCGACGCCCGCCACGGCGACGCCGAGATCGAGGCTCTCGAGCCCGAAGCCGTCCTCGTCGAGGAGGAGCTCGAAGGGCAGGGTGTCCTCGCGCAGGTTGGGCACCATGCCCGTGGCGAGCACGGCGAGGTCCGCGCGGGCCTCCTCGAGCACGCCCGCCTCCACGTCCTCGAGACGGAGCACGAGCTCGGTCCCGTCCGCCTTGATGCGGCCGACCTTGCCCTTGACGAGGCGGACGCCGGCGGTGCCGGCGACCCGGGTGAGCATGTCCTCGTTGCGGCCCGGGGTGCGGCGGTCGATGTAGTAGACGGTGACCTCGGCGTCGGGCAGCTGCTCCTTCACGTAGAGGGCCTGCTTGAGCGAGGCGAGGCAGCACACCGCCGAGCAGTACGGAAGGTGGTTCACATCGCGGGAACCGGCGCATTGCACGAACGCCACCCGCCGCGGCGGCTCGCCGTCCGAGGGGCGCAGGATCCGTCCAGCGGTGGGACCCGTGGACGACGCCAGCCGCTCCATCGCCACGTTGGCAATGACGTCGGGGAGGACGCCGCCGCCGAGCTCCGGGAGCTTCTCCAGGGGGTAGGGGCGCCAGCCGGTGGCGACCACGACGGCGCCCGCCTCCACGGTTTCCTCCGAGGCGGTGGCGCCCAGGTCCACGGCGTCCACCGGGCAGGCGTCGGCGCAGGCGTGGCAGCCCTCGGGGCATGCCTGGCGGTCGAGCACGAAGGCGTGGGGCCACCCGCCGGGGCGGGACGCCCGGATGGCGGGGACCTTCTGCATGCCCAGGTTGGCGGGGTCCGGGACCTGGGCCGGGCAGACCTCGGAGCACTTTCCGCAGGCCGTGCACGCCTCGCTGACGTGGCGGGGCGCGTGGGCCAGCGTCACCACCCAGCTGCCCTCGGTGCGTGAGGCCGCCGTTACCCGGGTGGCGGTGTGCACCCGCACGCGGGGGTTGCGCTCCAGGCGGCGGGTGTTGATCTCCATGCCGCAGGTGGGCGGGCACAGCTTGGGGAAGTAGTGGTGGAGGCCGACGACGCGGCCGCCGATGGTCGGCTCCTTCTCGACGAGGATGACGTCGTGACCGGCTTCGGCGGCTTCCAGGGCGGCGGTGACGCCGCTGATGCCTGCCCCCACCACGAGCAGGGGCAGCGGCCGGTTCGAGCTCATTTGGTCCTCCCCTCTCCGGCCGGAGCGGTGCGCACGACCAGGGTGGGCTCGCCGAAGAGAGCGAAGCGCAGCCAGCGGAACGCGAGGTCGAGCAGGGCCGCGTCGTCGGTGGCGAGGCGCTGCTCATGCTCCGGCTCGATGACGAATCGTTTGAGGAAACTGGATTCGAGGACGAACGTACGGAAAGTGTCGAGGTCGTAGGCCGCCATCACGAACATCTCGATCTGGCGTCGGTCGAGGCGCCGGGTCCCGCCGATGAACCAGGGGTGGGCCATGACCGAGCGGAAGCCGGCGTCGAGGGCTTCCTGCTCGTCCACCCGCTGGTCGCGGCGCCACTCCTCCACTGTCCATGTCCGCTGCTCGTTCCGGCCGTGGCAGAAGTCGTCCTCGAAAAGCACGTACACGGGCTCGGGCTCGACGCCGGCGCGGGCCGGCGGGACGCCCATGCCGACGGGGTACATGCGGCACGCCCAGGGGCGCGCGTCGTACACGGTGCAGCCCTGCTCACCCACGAACGGGCAGCGGTGCGGACCGGCCTCCTCCATGCGCAGCATGACCACGGGAAGGCCCACCTCGCTCGTGGCGGGCATGAGGGTGTGCCGGTCGAGGAACTCCCGCGTGCCCATCCCGAGCGTTCGCGCCAGGCGCAGTGCGTCGGCCGGGGTGAGGAGGATGGTGACGTCGGAGCAGCACTGGTTGAAGCAGGGCACTCCGGGGTGGCACGAGAACGGAAAGCGTTCGTTCGGCTCGAGCTGGTGGCGGCCCCGGAAGGCTTCTGGAAGGGTGGTGGTGGCGCAGGTCATTTCTCTCCCCCGTTCCCCGAGTGGCTCTCGGAGATCACGTCGTCGCCGGCGCTGCCGGGAACGTCGACGTCATCCTCGAGGATCCGGTCCCTGAGGGCGGTCCTCGACCACACGGGGAGGGGAGAGGCCTGGCCGCTGGCTGGGTCCACCCTGTAGCGGTAGGACGCCTTGACGCCGACGGTGTCGAACATCCACGACCAGCCGCGCCGGAAGTAGCCGCAGTCGTCGTTGAAGCAGGCCAGCTGGAAGGAGCCTGGCCAGCCCGCCTCGTCGGGAAGCCGGAGACGGACGAGGGCCGTACCGCAGTGTGGACAGGAAGCCATGTCGTCGCAACCGCTCATGCTCACCCCGGAAGAGCTCACGCCCCGGGCGCCGTCGGGCGCCCGGGGCGTGGGTTGGTTTCGTCAGACGCCAACCAGATCGGCCTGCTTGGCTTCGAACATGGAAAGGATGGGGCGCTTCACCATCTCCCACTGACCCGTGCGGGCGTCGAACTTGCAGTTGACGAAGCAGCGCCAGTTCTCCTCGTCGAGCTTGGGGAAGTCGGCACGGAAGTAGTAGCCCGGCCACCGCGTCTCCTCACGGAACAGCACCGTGCGGACGTGCGCCTCGGCCTGGTACATGCGGTGGACGTTCTCCCAGCAGCGCATCAGCTCATGGAGGTCCGAGGCGCCGAGCTTGTCCGAGTCCTCCTTGAGGAATGTGAGGAGCTCGAGGCCCCTGTCGAGGAGGGGCTTGGAGGTGGTGAACTGGGCGGTGACGCCTCCCGCGTACTCGTCCATGAGCTTCTGCAGACGGAGCATGAACATCTTGGGCTTGAGGTAGTGCGGGTTGACGTCGGTCTGCGTCGTCGCGCCCTTGTGCTCCTCGAAGGTGACCATCGGCTTGATGGTCTCGGCCTTGAGGCGCTCCACCACGTCGGGAGCCACGGCCGGCTTCGCCGGGTTCTCCTTGACGAGGTAGCGGACGGCGGCCTTCGCCGCGATGCGGCCCTCGGCGTGGGAGCCGGAGGAGAACTTGTGGGACGAGGCCCCCGACGCGTCACCGGCGCAGAAGATGCCGGGGACCGTGGTCATGCACTCGTAGCCCCAGAAGTACTCCTTGGGTGCCAGGTCCTCGGGTCCCGAGATCCAGGCTCCGGAGGCGCCGGAGTGGGAGCCGATGAAGTACGGCTCGGCCGCGGCGATCTCGGAGGACTTCTCCTCGGGCTGCGTGTTGGTGGCCGCCCACAGGATCGCCTGCGAGATGGTCATGTCGAGGAAGTCTTCCCAGGCCTCCGACTCGAGATCCTTCATCTTCTTCTTGTAGGACTTCTCGTCCGGGGACTGGTCGGCGATCTTCTGGATCGCCTCCTCGGTGCGCATGTAGATCGGGCCCTTGCCGTCCATCACGTCGAGCATGCCCAGGTAGTTGCGCAGGTTCGCCGGGATCGGCTTGACCTTGCCGTAGGGGCCCCAGTTCTCGAGCTCCGGGCGCCTCTCGACCATGTACTCGCCGCCGAACGAATTGGTGGCGCGGGACTTGAAGAGCAGGAACCAGGCGCCCACCGGGCCGTACGCGTCCTTGAACCGCACGGGGATGAAGCGGACCTCCTGGCAGGTCATCTCGGCGCCGGCGGCCAGGGTGAAGTAGGCGGAGGCGCCCGCGTTCCACGGCGGATACCAGGCGCGGCCCTGGCCCTCACCGGAGGAGCGCGGCTTGAACACGTGCACCGCGCCGCCCATGGCGACCAGGGTGGCCCGCGCCTTGAACAGATAGAAGGTGTTCTCGCGCACGGAGAACCCGTAGGCGCCCAGGCACTTCTCGCCGTCCATGATGGGGCCGACGATGAAGATGCGCTCGAAGATGTTGTCGGCACCGAGGGCGTTCTTGGCGGCCTCGGCCACGACGACCTTGTACGACTCACCGTTGATCATGAGCTGCCAACGGCCCTCGTGGACGTAGCCGCCCCCCTCGTCCTTCCAGATCGGGAGGCCCCACTGCTCGAACAGGTGGACGCTGGAGTCCACGTGCCGGGCGATGTTCGCCACCAGGTCCTCGCGGGTCACGCCCATGAGGTCGTTGCGCACGTAGTCCACGTAGTCCTTGACGGTGTTCTGCCCGTCCCTCAGACCCACGTACTGGTTAATGGCCGACAGCCCCATGGCCACCGCACCGGAGCGGTCCACCGCCGCCTTGTCGACGAGAGTGACCTTGAGCCCGTGGGCCTTCGCCCAGTGGGCCGCCTCCACCGCGGCGCCGCAGGCCGCCATGCCGCCCCCCAGGATGAGAAGGTCGGTATCGACTTCTACGGTCTTGAAATCAACCATCGCGGCCTCCTTACTTTGTCCACACGGCGGGCAGTCCAAGGGACTGCGGCTCGGTGAACAGGGCCGGGCCGTTCAGGTCGCCGTCGGCGGGGAAGCCGCCGGCTGGGGCGGCCTTGCCCTCGGCTGTCGTGCGGATTGGGAACTTGAACCGCTTCAGGGCGCCGCTGCGGAACTTGACGGTCCACATGATGCTGTCGGTGGAGCGCATCGGCACCACGGACGCGCCCATCGGGACGAAGTCGGCATACCCTCTGACGTCAACGGCCTGCGTCGGACAGATCTTGACGCAGTTGTAGCATTCCCAGCACATCTCGGGTTCCCGGTTGTAGGCCTTCATGGTCTCCTTGTTGAGGACCATGAGGTCGTTCGGGCAGATGTACTGGCACGCCGTCTTGTCGAGGGCTTTGCACCCGTCGCACTTTTCCGGGTTCACAAAGCTGGGCATTCATGACCTCCTTGTCTACGAATCCCGAGATTCTCCCTGGGGTCACCCAGTCGCGGGTGATGTGACGTTGTCTGCTGGATGGCACCACCTCCCGATAGCTTGGTCTGACTCCACGGCCGAGCCTCGGAACGTTTCTAGCAAAGCGTGTGCCGTCGTTCACAATACCGGCGGTACCGACGTCGTGCTCGAAAGGAGGGCCCCGGCTGGTGGAGGGCTGTTACAGGGGGCGGACGTCGTTTCGGTGACTCGTTACAGAATGGTTACGGCGTCGACGGGGCGGGGGCGGAGTGTCACACGGGGGTGACGTAGCTTCCA
The DNA here is from genome assembly GCA_963751245.1 of uncultured Acidobacteriota bacterium. Taxonomy (GTDB): domain Bacteria; phylum Acidobacteriota; class Thermoanaerobaculia; order Thermoanaerobaculales; family Thermoanaerobaculaceae; genus CAVVTR01. The sequence continues at coordinate 263,979 of CAVVTR010000012.1, forward strand.
AGCCACTCAGCCTGCACGTCCTCGACCTCGGGGAGCGCCTGGCAGGTGCTCAGCACCTCGTGCAGGAAGCTCTCCCCCGGCAGCACCCCCGAGAGCCTCACCACACCGGCGCTGGCAGAGACGTCGATCTTGGACGCTGCGGCGCCGATGCGCGGGTTGAGGAACAGCTTGGCCTTCACGTGGCTGGAGAGGTAGAGGTTCTCCAGGTGGGCGTGGGCCGCGTCGGTCATGGTGAACTCGGGGCGCTTCACGAGCCCCGCGATGGCGGCGCAGGCCGCGTCGAGGGGGAGCTTCTCCAGGTTGACCACGAGGTCGTAGAGCGCCGGGTCGCGCCACTCGACGCCGTAGAGGAACCGGGTCCAGGCCACGCGGGCCTCGTCCTTCTCCGCGATGGATGCGGCGGCCTCGTCCTGGCTGCACCCCTCCGCCGCCATCGCCGCCGCGATACGCTGGGCGATCGGGGCGATCACGCGGACGCGGAAGACCGGTCCCACGTCCTGCAGGAGCAGGTGGCCGGCGTTGCCGTGGTAGACGACGTTGTCGTCGCGGACGGCGTGGCACAGGGCTGCCTGCACGACGTTGAGGTAGATCTGCCGGTCGATGCGGAAGCGGTCCCAGAAGGTGGGGGGCTGCTCCAGACCGCGGCGCAGGTTGGCCTCCTTGACGCCGTACCTGGCGGCCGCCTCGGCGAGCAGCTCACGGCTCAGGACACGGTAGCCGAGCGCCGTCGCCAGGCAGTTGGCCAGCTGCTGACCGCCGCTGAACGTCCCCCGGGAGATAGTGATGATCGCCACGTTCGCCTCCTCGCGAGGATCTGGTGACGCAAAGGTCGGGCCAACGGCGGTCGGCGTCAACCCGCCGCCGGCCCGCCCCGGCGGCAGGTGTGCTATAAACGCTGCATGTCGGATCGTAAGTACTCCCACCGCGGGTACATGGACAAGGCGAAACGGGAGCCCGAGCGGCGCGCGCCCGATGCGCCCCGGCCCCGTCCAGAGGGCCCGCGCGGCCGGGGCCTGGGCGCCCCGAGCCAGACGGTCTGGCGCTGCCGCGTCTGCGGGCGCAAGCCCGACGTCGTCGGGAGCGTCGCCTTCGACGCCGTGTGTCCGGGGTGCGGCGCCGACGTCCACACGTGCTCCAACTGCGCGTTCTTCGACGGCCAGGCTCCCAACGAGTGCCGGCGCGAGGTGCCGGTCCGCATCGCCTCCAAGGCCCGGCGGAACACCTGCGAGCTCTTCGCCCCCGCGGCGGCGCAGGAGTTCGCCGCCGAGCCGGACCGCTCCGGCGGGCCGGACCGCGCCGCCAGCGACCCGCGGGCCGCCTTCGACGCCCTGTTCAAGAAGAAGTGACGGCGTCGGAGCGCCCCGCCTCGGACCCCGGGACAATCCTCGTCGAGACCTCGGCGGGACCGGTGTCGGTGACCGACGAGGGACCGGCGGACGCCACCCCCGTGGTGTGCGTGCACGGCATCCCGGGCTCGAGCCGGGACTTCCGCTACCTGGCGCCAGCGCTCGTCCACCGCTTCCGCGTGGTCCGGGCCGAGATGCCGGGGTTCGGGGACTCGCCCCCGCAGCCCCCCGCCAGCCTGCAGCAGTGGGCGCGCACCCTCCTCGCCGTGGCGGAGTGGGCGACACCGGGACCGTTCGTGCTGCTGGGACATTCCTTCGGGGGCGGGGGCGTGCTCCTCGCTGCCGCGGCCGCGGGATCGCGGCTCTCCGGAGCGGTGCTGCTCGCCTCCATGGGGGCCCGGCGGCACCGGGCCTTCACCCTGCCCTCCCGGGCGTACGCCGTGGTCTCGGCGCTTCTCGCCGTCCCCGGCGTGCGCGGGCCGCTGGTGGGAGCCACGCGCCGGATCTACCGCAACAACGGCCTCCCGGTCCCCGCCGCCGACGACTGGGCCACCGTGCGGCGCCACGTTCGGCTCCTCGCCTCGGTGCGGTTCAGCGCCCTGGCGGCGGCGGCGCGGCGGATCCAGGCGCCGGTGCTGGTGGCCCACGCCGAGGACGACCGGCTGGTCCAGGTGTCCATCGCCCGGGAGCTGGCGGCGCTCCTGCCCGGCGGCCGGCTGGTGGTGTTCCCGGACGGCGGACACCACCTCCAGAAGACCCGGGTGAGCGAGGTGGCCGCCGCGGTGGACTCCCTGCTGGGCTGACAAAGAAAGGCGCCCCGCGACGCGCGGGGCGGGGAGAAGGAGGCCGACGGCGCCGGGAGGTGGTCGGCGCCGCGGGCGTGGGAGCGTCGTGAAGGGGTCAGTCCATCTGCCGCCTCAGGTAGGTGGGGATCTCGAAGTCGGCGATGTTGCCCACGTTGATGCCGTAGTCCTTGGGCCGGTCGTCGGGGAGGTACGGGCTGCCGGGTTCGGGAGGTCTCGGCTCCGTCGGGCCCGCCTGGGGCCGCGGCGCCGTGCGGTCGCTGGGGCGCACCGCCGCGGGCTTGTCCTCGGCGCTGTTGCCGAAGCCGGTGGCCACCACGGTGACCTGGATGCTCTCGTCGAGCTCCTCGCGCTGCCCGTAGCCGAAGAGGAACAGGCAGTCCTCGGCGCACCGCTGGGAGATGTACTCGGCGGCGTCGTTGATCTCCGAGATGGTCGTCGTGGGGCCGCCGACGAAGTTGACCAGCACTCGCTGGGCGCCCTCCAGGGACGTCTCTTCCAGCAGCGGCGAGGAGAACGCCTGCTGGGCAGCCTCGATGGCCCGGTGCTCGCCCTCGCCGACGCCGATGCCCATGAGCGCCATGCCGCCGCCGCGCATGACCGTCTCCACGTCGGCGAAGTCGCGGTTGATGATCCCCGTCTCGTTGATGATGTCGGAGATCCCCTGGACTCCGTGGCGGAGCGCCTCGTCGGCGAGCTGGAACGCCTGCTCCACCGAGACCTGCGGGCCGACCATCTGGAGCAGGCGCGAGTTGGGCACGGTGATGACCGTGTCCACGCACTTGCGCAGCTCGTCGATGCCCCGGTCGGCGATGCGCGCCTTGCGGGAGCCCTCGAATGAGAACGGCTTGGTCACCACCGCCACCGTCAGCGCCCCGGCGTCGCGGGCGAGGGTGCCTACCACCGGCGCCGCGCCGGTGCCGGTGCCGCCGCCCATGCCCGCCGCGATGAAGACCATGTCGGCGCCCTCGAGGCACTCCATGATCTCCTCGGTGCGGTCGAGGGCGGCGCGGTGCGCGGCCTCCGGGTCGCAGCCGGCGCCGAGCGCCTTGCCGCGCCCGTTGGGTGTGACGAGCTGGATACGGACGCCCGCCTTGGAGACGCGCAGCGCCTGGCCGTCGGTGTTGACCGCGATGAACTCGACGCCCTTGATACCGGCGCTGATCATCCGGTTGACGGCGTTGCAGCCGCCGCCGCCGACACCCACGACCTTGATGACGGCCGGCGCCGACTCGTCGGTGGTCGTGATCAACCTGGACTGGTCGTCACGAGAGTCGTCGAACAGAATCATCCCCCACCTCCTCCTTTACCCTGCATGACCTTGCGTGCGAGACGCGATAGTAGACCCGGCTTCCTTCTCCTTGGTGTGACCACCGGCGGCGACGGCATCCGCGACCGGCTTCCATAGGCGAGCAGGCCCACCGCCACCGCGGGGGAGCGGGCGGGCAGTTCCGGCGTGCTGAACAGCTCGGTGGCGTCGGCCACGCCCTCGAGCTGGCCGAGACGGGCGCGGCGGAAGAAGACCTCCTCCGCCAGGTCCGCGATGCCGTCCATGTGCGCGCCGCCTCCGGTCAGGACGATGCCGGTGAACGAGGTGTCCTGGCTGACCTGTTTGCCGAGGTCCGAGAACACCAGCCCGAGGATCTCCTCGAGCCGGAAGCGGATGGTCTGGCAGAGGTCGCGGCGCGAGATGACGTGGCTCGCGCGCCCGTCGATGGTGGGCACCGCGATGGTCTCCTCCTCACCGACGTCGGCGAGGAGGACGGTGCCGGCCTCGCGCTTGGCCTGCTCGGCTCCGGCCGCCGTCGTCTGGAAGCGGTGCACGAGGTCGTCGTTGACCTTCTGCGCGCCGAGCGGGAAGCAGCCCGCCGCGAGCACTTTCTCGCCGCTGAAGGCGGCGTAGCTCGTGACGCCGTAGCCCAGGTCGACCACCACGGCGCCCAGCCGCTGCTCGTCGTCGGTGAGGGCGGCGAGGGCCGCGGCGATGGGGGAGAAGAGGAACTCCTCGACCTCCAGCCCGGCGGCGTTGATGGCCTTCTCCAGCGTGCGCACGGGGTTCTCCTGGCACGCGATGACGTAGGCGTCCACGGCCAGGTGGCGACCCACCATCTGCTGCGGGTCCACGATCCCCTCCTGGTCGTCCAGCGCGTAGGCGTGGCTGATCACGTTGAGCACCGTGTGCCCGGCGGGGAGCGGCTGGCGCCGGACGGCCTCGTGGAGCTGCTCGAGGTCGCGGAGCGTGACCTCCCGCTCGCGGGAGCCCAGGGTGATCGTGGCGCGGGTCATGCGGCCGTTGAGGAAGTTGCCCGCCACCGAGGCGACCACGCGCTCCATGGGCACCTTGGCCATGAGCTCCGCTTCCTCGGCGGCGACCCGGATGGCATCGACGACCGGCTTCATCTGGACCACCTGGCCGCCCCGCATGCCGGCGGAGGCGGCGATCCCCACTCCGCGGATGACGAGGTCGGAGTTGCCGTCGAGCTCGGCGATCAGGGCCAGCACGCGGTGGTCGCCCACGTCGAGGGCCGCCACGATGTTGGGCGGCTGGGCCATCAGGAGGCCTCCCCCGCGGCGGGCGGCGGCGCCGGCAGCACTGCGACGCGCCCGGGCACGCGGGCGTCGAGGCGCAGCGGGTCGGCGCCCACCTCGCGGTCCCAGGCGGTGAGCACGCGGCGCGCCTCGGTGACCGACGCCGGGCGGTCGAGGTCCGCGAGGACGGGGAACGGGGTGTCCGCGAAGGTCAGCTCCACGGCGCCGGCGCCGATGCGCCGGATCCGCCGCAGCGGCCGGCCCCACCGCTCCCCGAGGCCGGCCGCGCCGGCGAGCGCGGCCGAGAGGTCGTCGGGGTGCGCACCGAAGTCCACGGCCTCGAGGAGGTCGGCCTCGCCCGCGGCGGGGCCCAGGATGGTTCCGGAGGCGTCCACCAGCCGGCGCAGGGAGCCGTCCACGGCCACCGCCGCCGGCACCCGTTCGGTCACCACGCAGGTCACGACGCCGTCCAGGGAGACGCGGACCCGGGCGTCCTCGACCCACGGGAGCGCCCTCACCGCCGCGCGGAGCGCCTCGGGGCGCGCCGCCAGGGTCGGCGTGCCCAGGGCGGAGCGAAGCGCCTGCTCCACCGCGGCCGCGGGGAACCGGTGGACGCCGCTCACCCGGACCTCGCGGACCTGCAGCGCCAGCGCCAGGGTGGCCGTCGCCGCCAGCAGGACGACGAGGAGCCCGGAGCGCAGGGCCAGCCGCCAGGCCCGCCGCCGCCGCGGGAGGCCGTTCACGCGCCACCCCCTGCGAGCCAGCGTTCGCCGAGGCGGACGACGTTGCCGGCGCCCATGGTGAGGAGGACGTCGCCGGGGCGCAGGACGCCGGGAAGCAGCGCCAGCGCCTCCTCGAAGGAGCCCGCCGCAAGGGCGTGCCGGTGGCCGGACTGAGCCGCCGCCGCCACCACCAGGTCGTGGCTGACACCGGCGATGGGCTGCTCCCGCGCGGGGTAGATGGGAAGGACGACAACCACGTCTGCGCCCAGCAGCGCTTCGCCGAACTCCCGGGCGAAGCGCAGGGTGCGCGAGAACAGGTGCGGCTGGAACACCGCCACCAGCCGGGCCTCCGGGAAGGTCTGGCGGGCGGCCTGGAGGGTCGCCGCGACCTCGGTGGGATGGTGCGCGTAGTCGTCGACGAGGATGACGCCGTCGCGCTCGCCCTTGCGCTCGAAGCGGCGCGCCACCCCGGTGAACGAGCCCACGGCCGCCGCGATGATGTCGAAGGGGACGCCGATCTCCACCGCGGCGGCCACGGCGGCGAGGGCGTTGGACAGGGCGTGGCGCCCGGGCAGCGGCACCGCGAGCTCACCCAGCTCCGTGCCGCCAGCGGTCACGGTGCAGTGGGCCCCGTCCGGAGCGAAGGCCACGCGGCGCGCGCTCACCTGCGCCTGCGGCGACAGGCCGTAGGTCACGGTCCGCCGGGTCAACCGCGGGAGCAGCCGGCGTACGCCGGCGTCGTCCAGGTTCGCGATGCACGCCCCGTAGAACGGCACCCGGTTGGCGAAGGTCACGAAGGCGTCCTCCATGGCCTCCACCGTGCCGTACGTGTCGAGGTGCTCCGCCTCCACGGTGGTGATGACGGCCACCACCGGGAAGAGGTCAAGGAACGATCGGTCGTACTCGTCCGCCTCGCACACCATGTACTCGGAGTGGCCGAGGCGCGCGTGGGCGGCGAGGAAGTGGACGCGGCCGCCCACGACCACGGTGGGATCCCCCCCGCCCGGGTGAGCACGAAGCCCGTGAGGGAGGTGGTGGTTGTCTTGCCGTGGGTGCCCGCCACCGCGATGGTCCACTTGAGGCGGGAGAGCTCGCCCAGCATCTCGGCGCGGCGGATCACGGGGATGCCTGCCCGCCGGGCGGCCTCGACCTCGGGCTGCGCGGTGGCCACGGCGGAGGAGATCACCAGCACCTGGGCGTCCCGCAGGTGGTCGGCGCCGTGGCCGATGGTCACGGGGATGCCGAGCCTCTCCAGGCGCTCGGTGGTCTCCGACGCCGCCAGGTCGCAGCCGGAGACGCCGAGGCCCTCGCCGTGGAGCAGCTCGGCGAGGCCGCACATGCCGGCGCCGCCGATGCCCATGAAGTGCAGGTTGCGGAACTGGCCGAAGTTCATGCGGCACCTCCGGCGGCGGCGGCGCCCACGGCGCGGGAGAGCACCATGCGCGCTACGGTGCCGGCCGCGTCCTTCCGCGCCAGGCCCGAGCCCAGGGCGCCGCGGACCGCGAGGGTCTCGGGGTGGGCGAGGAGTCCGGCGATGGCCACGGCGAGGGACACCGGAGAGGCGCCGCTCTCCTCCAGCACCACGGCGGCGCCGGTGGCCTCCAGGGCCCGGGCGTTGCCGAGCTGGTGGCCGTGGGCCGCCGCGGCGAAGGGGACGAGCACCGCCGGGCGCGACGCCGCGGCGATCTCGCTCACCGCGAGCGCCCCGCTGCGGGCCACCACCAGGCTCGAGGCGGCCAGCGCCTCCCACGGCCGCTCCAGGAAGCCCGAGACCTCGGCCTCGATGCCCAGGCCCGCGTAGCGGCCGCGCACCTCCTCCTCCCAGCGCGGGCCCGCCTGGTGGACGACCCGCGGCAGCGGCACCGTCCGCGCCAGGATGGCGAGCGCCTCCGGCACCGTGCGGTTGAGCACGGCGGCGCCCTGGGAACCCCCCAGTACGAGCACGGCGGGCTCGGATGGCGGCGCGCCCACGGCGAAGAACTCCTCGCGCACGGGGTTGCCCGTCCACGTCGCGGGCAGGCTGGGGAACGCCGCCACGGCGGCGCGGAAGCCGCACGCGATTGCGACGGCCCACGGGGCCAGGATTCGGTGGGTGAGTCCGGGCACTGCGTTCTGCTCCTGGAGGATGACGGGCAGGCCGAGCAGGGAGGCCGCCAGCGCGCCGGGCAGCGCGGCGTAGCCCCCGACGGAGAGCACCGCGCCGGCCTGCCGGCGCATCAGGTGGGCGACCGCCGCGGCGGTGGCGGGGACCAGGCGCAGCGCGGCTCCGGCCTGGGACGCCCGGGAGCGCCCCACCGCGCCGGTGACGGGGAGCAGGGCGATGGGCAGCCCCGCCTGGGGCACGCGCACCGCCTCGAGCCCGCGCTCGGCCCCGAGCCACGACACGGGGGCGCCCGCCCGGTGCAGCTCGGCAGCCACGGCGAGGCCGGGGAACAGGTGGCCCCCGGTGCCGCCGCCGGCGATGACGATCTCCCTCACGCGCCCTCCTTGCCGACGTTGAGGAGCAGCCCGATGGCCATGAGGGTCATCACCACGTCGGAGCCTCCCGCCGACAGCAGCGGCAGGGGGATTCCCTTCGCCGGGGCGAGGTCGATGCACACCGAGACGTTGAGCAGCGCCTGTACCGCGATGGCGGTGGCCAGCCCCCCGGCGAGCATGGCGCTCTCCGCGGTGGGCGCGCGCCGCGCTGCCATGAACGCGCGGGTCACGATGAGGCCGAGGGCCACCAGGGTGAGGGTGGCGCCGACGAAGCCGAGCTCCTCGCCGATGATCGAGAAGATGAAGTCGCTGTGGGGCTGGGGCAGGAAGAAGAGCTTCTGGATGCTCTGCCCCGGGCCGCGCCCGAAGAAGCCGCCGCCCCCCACGGCGATGAGCGACTGGTGGACCTGGTAGCTGGGGTCGCCCAGGAAGGCGACGAGGCGCTGGCGGCGGTAGGGCGCGGCGAGCATGAAGATCGAGAGCAGCACCACCGCGGAGGCGCCCGCCGCCGCGAGGGGACGCCAGGGTGCGCCGGCGAGCAGGAGCACCGCCGCGCCGGTGACGAGCAGGAGGGCGGCGGAGCCCAGATCGGGCTCGAAGAGGACGAGGGCGCAGGTCACGGCGATGATGCCGAGGGCGCCGAGCAGGGTGAGCCGCTCGTCGGCGTCCTGCTGGCGCCTGCGGACGATGAACACCGCGAGGGCCAGGGGCAGGACGATCTTGGCCAGGGCCGAGGGCTGGAACGAGCCCATGGGCAGGCGCAGCCAGCGGTGGGTGTGCGCCACCGCCGGCTGCAGGTATGCCGTGGCGAGGGCGATCCATGTGAGGCCCAGGGCCGGCATGGCGAGCTTCCAGCTGGCGAGCCGGCGAAGGGGCACGAAGGTGGCCGCCAGCATGGCGGCGAACCCGAGCACCACCGCGACGAGCTGGCGCACGGCGTACTCGCTCTGGGAGGCGCTGCCGTAGGGGGTCGACAGGTGGGCCGAGGCGGACTTCACCATCACCACGCCGAACGCCGCGGTGAGCAGCGTGGCGCCCAGGAGCCAGCGGTCGATCTGACGGCGCCGCGGCATCAGCGACCCTCCCCCGCGGCCCGGGCGAGGCGGGCGAACTCGGCGCCGCGGTGGGCATAGTCGCGGAACTGGTCGAAGGAGGCGCAGGCGGGGGACAGCAGCACCGTGTCCCCGGTCCGGGCGTGCCGCGCGGCCCTGGCCACCGCCTCCTCGAGGGTGCCGCAGTCCTCGAGGGGCACGGCGCCGGCGAGGGCGCGGGCGATGTCGGCCGCCGCCTCGCCGATGAGGTAGGCGCGCGCCACGAGCCCCGCCACGGCGGGCCGCAGCTCGGCGAAGTCCTGGCCCTTGCCGAGCCCTCCCAGGATGAGGTGGATCGTTCCCGGCGCGTACCCCTCGAGCCCCGCGGCGGTGGCGCCGATGTTGGTGCCCTTGGAGTCCTCGACCCAGCGGACGCCTCCCGCCTCGGCGACGACCTGGTGGCGGTGGGGGAGGCCCGCGAAGGTGCGCAGCGCGGCCGCCACGGCCCCCCGGGGCACGCCGGCGCGCACGGCCGCCAGCGCCGCCGCCAGGGCGTTGGCCACATTGTGGCGGCCGAGGACGCGGAGCTCGCCGCGGTCGAGCAGCGGCGCGCCGTCGACGACCAGGGCGTCGCCGGCGAGGTGGGCGTCGGCGCCGGAGTCGGTCAGCGAGAACCGGGCTACGCGCGAGGGCACGGACAGCCCGGCGACCCGGGGCTCGTCGCCGTTGAGCACGGCGGTGTCGTCCGGGCCCTGGCACTGGAACAGCCGCGCCTTGAGCGCGAGGTAGGCGTCGATCCCGGCGTGGCGGTCGAGGTGGTCGGCGGAGAGGTTGAGGAGCACGCCCACCGCGGGGCGCAGCGTCGTGCAGCCCTCGAGCTGGAACGACGAGAGCTCCAGGACCACCGTGTCCCAGCCTCCCTCGGCCGCCAGGGTGGCGGCGGGGGTGCCGATGTTGCCGCCGACGCCGACGCGCCGTCCCGCGGCGCGGAAGATCTCGCCGAGCATGGCGGTCACGGTGCTCTTCCCGTTGGAGCCGGTGACCCCGAGCAGCGGCGTGCCGGCGAGCCGCCGGGAGGCGAGCTCCACCTCCGCCACCACCTCGAGACCGCGCCGGCGCGCCTCCACGAGGAGCGGGAGCTCCCACGGCACCCCCGGCGAGACGACCACCAGCTCCACGCCGTCGAGAACGGCGGGGGGATGGCCCCCGAAGACGCGCGCGGCGGAGGCGGGCAGGCCGGCCGCGCGCTCCGCGAGGGCGGCGGCCTCCCTGGCGTCGTTGACGGTCACGGACCACCCCTCGGCCGCGAGCAGCCCGGCGGCGGCGAGCCCGGAGGCTCCGAGGCCCACGATCAGGGCGCGGCGGGGGGCGGTGGTCTCGCTCATCGCAGCTTCAACGTGGCCAGGGCCGTCAGGGCGAAGACCCCGGCGATGATCCAGAAGCGCACCACCACCTGCGTCTCGGCCCAGCCGCCGAGCTCGAAGTGGTGGTGCAGCGGGGACATGCGGAAGATACGCTTGCCGCGGAGCTTGAAGCTCGCCACCTGGAGGATCACGGAGAGGGCCTCGGCGACGAAGAGGCCTCCCACCACCACCAGGAGCAGCTCCTGCTTGGAGATGACCGCGGCGCAGCCGATCGCGGCGCCGAGGGCGAGGGAGCCGACGTCGCCCATGAACACCTGGGCCGGGTGGCAGTTGAACCACAGGAACGCCAGCGAGGCCCCCACCATGGCGGCGCAGAACACGGAGACCTCGCCGGCCCCGGAGACGGCGGGAATCTGGAGGTACTGGGCGATCTTCGCGTGCCCGGCCAGGTAGGTGAACAGCATGTAGGTCGCGGAGGCGATGAGCACCGACCCGATGGCGAGGCCGTCGAGGCCGTCGGTGAGGTTGACGGCGTTGGACGACCCGACCAGGACCAGGGCCACGAAGGGCACGTAGGCGAGGCCCAGGTCCAGGTGGAGGTTCTTGAGGAACGGCAGACTGACCTCGCCCGCGTGGGGGGTGTTGCCGGCGATGAGCCGGATGGCCACGGCGGCGACGAGGGCGACCGCGATCTGCAGGCCGATCTTCTCCCACGCGCGCAGGCCCAGGTTCTTTCCGCGCCTGACCTTGAGGAAGTCGTCGGCGAAGCCGATGGCGCCGAAGAGGAGCGTGGTCAGCGTGACCACCCACACCCACGGCTCGGTGGGGTCGGCCCACAGCACCGTGGGCAGCGTGATGGCCAGGAGGATGAGGAGCCCCCCCATGGTGGGCGTGCCGGCCTTCACCTGGTGGGACGCCGGACCCTCGGCGCGGATGGACTGACCGATCTGGCGCCTCCTGAGCGCGCGGATGAGCGGGCCGCCCAGAGCCAGCCCGACGGCGAGGGCGGTGAGGATCGCGAGAGCCGCCCGGAACGTGATGTAGCGGAACACGTTCAGGGGGCCCCAGGCCTCGTGCGCCCGCCACAGGAGCCAGTAGAGCATCAGTGCACCTCCGCCAGGAGGCCGTCCACGAGGCGGTCCAGGTGGATTCCCCGGGAGCCCTTGACCAGGACGACGTCGCCGGGCCGGGTCAGTCGGGCGACGAGCTCCAGCGCCGCGTCGGCGTCGGGGAGGTGCGCGACCTCCGTGCTGCCCGCCGCCGCCGCCATGGCCCTCGCCGCCTCGCCGCCCACGGTCACCACGATGTCGGCGGCTTCGCCGGCGCGTGCGCCCACCTCGCGGTGCAGCGCCTCGGCGGCGTCGCCCAGCTCGAGCATCTCCCCCAGTACCGCGATGCGGCGGCCCGGGGTCTCGGAGAGCAGGTCGAGGAGCCGCAGCATGGCGGCGGGGGACGCGTTGTAGCTGTCGTCCACAACGGTGACGCCGCCCCTCGCCTGGTGGACCTCGCCGCGGCGCGGGGTGGGCCGCAGGCGGGCGGCGCACGGCGCCACCGCCTCCGACGGAACGCCCAGCGCGAGGGCGCAGGCGGCCGCGGCGAGCAGGTTCTCCGCCTGGTGACGGCCGGCGAGGTCCCACTCCACGTCGATGGCGGTGGCGGGTCCGCGCAGCAGCAGCCGCGAGCCGAGCAGGCCGCGGGAGCTGTACCGCTCGATCCACAGCGCGGAGTCGAGCGGTACCCCGAAGCGCTCGACCCGGCCCGGGAAGCGGTCCGCCAGGGCGGCCACGCGGGGGTCGGCCCCGTTGAGCACCAGCACCCCTTCGGTCCGCAGGTGGGGGATGAGCTCGGCCTTGGCCTCGGCGATGGCCTCGATGTCCGGGAAGAACTCCAGGTGCACGGGGGCGATCACCGTGTACAGCAGGGCGTCGGGCCGGGCGATGGCGCCCAGCCGGTCGAGCTCGCCGGCGTGGCTCATGCCCAGCTCGGCGACCATCCAGGCGAGCCCGTCGGGCTGATTGCACAGCTCCATGGGGAGCCCGATCTCCGAGTTGTGGTTGCCGGAGGTGCTCCCGGTCGGGAACGTGGTCGCCATGAGGGCGGCCAGGAAGTCCTTGGTGGTGGTCTTGCCCACCGAGCCGGTGACCCCGGCCAGGCGGTAGCCGGCGGCGCGCCGCACCTCCACCGCGAGGCGCTGCAGGGCGAGGAGGGGGTCCTCCACCTCCACCTGCGGCAGGGGGTGGGGGAGGCGGCGGGCGACGAGGGCCGCCGCGGCGCCGCGCTCCGACGCCTGGGGGAGGAACTCGTGGCCGTCCGCGTGGGTGCCCCGGAGCGCGACGAAGAGGTCGCCGGGCCTGACCGCGCGGGAGTCCACGGCGGCGCCGGTGACGAGGACGTCGCCGCCGGCGGGGGCCGGGGCGCCCAGGAGCCGGGCGATGTCGGCGACGCTGCGGCGCATCAGCGCCCTCCCTCGCGGGCGAGCTCGCGGATCACCTCGCGGTCGTCGAAGTGGACCGTCTCGCGGGCGAAGATCTGCTCGGTCTCGTGCCCCTTCCCGGCCACCAGCACCACCGCGTCGCCGCCGGCTCTGGCCAGGGCGATCCGGATCGCCTCGCGGCGGTCCGGCTCGATCACGGCGCGGGTGTTGCCGCTGGCCTCCACCCCTGCGCGCACGGCGGCGATGATGGCCAGAGGGTCCTCGCTGCGCGGGTTGTCGGAGGTCACCACCGGCACGTCCGCGAGGCGGCCGGCGATCTCTCCCATGGGTCCGCGCTTGCCCGGGTCGCGGTCGCCGCCGCAGCCGAACACGACGACGAGGCGGCGCCGGCTCACCTCGCGCAGCGCCAGCAGCACCTGCTCGAGGGCGTCCGGGGTGTGGGCGTAGTCGACGAAGACGGGGAAGGGTGTACCCGCGTCCACCCGCTCCAGCCGTCCGGCGAGTGGCCGGGCCGAGCCCAGGGCGGTGGCGACGGCGTCCAGGGACCACCCCAGCGCCGCCGCAACGCCGGCGGCGGCGAGCGCGTTGCGGAGGTTGTGGCGCCCCACCAGGGGGAGACGGATCGTGGTGGCGCCCGCCGGGGAGATGAGGCGGAACGTGGTGCCGGCGTCGTCGAAGGTGACGTCCTCGGCGCGGACCTCGCACCGGGAGCCGAGGCCGAAGGCGATGTCGGAGGGCCGCCGCATCTCCAGCAGCCGGGCCACGGTGGGGTCGTCGGCGCCGATCACGCGCCGCCCCGGAGGGTCGGCGCGAAGGAGGTCCTCGAGCCGGCGCTTGGCGGCGAAGTAGGACTCCAGGTCGCCGTGGAAGTCCAGGTGGTCCCTGGTGACGTTGGTCCACACGGCGGCGTCGAAGGCGAGGCCGGTCACGCGGTCGAGCATGAGGGCGTGGGAGGAGACCTCCATCACCGCAACCGCACCCGGCTCGGCGGCGAGCTCGGCCAGGAGGGGCGCCAGGTCGGTGGCCTCGGGCGTGGTGCGGGCCGCGGGCACGGTGCGGTGCGGCAGGGCGTAGGCGAGGGTGCCGAACACGCCGGTGGGACGGCCGGCGGCGCGGGCGATGCCGCCCACCAGGTCCGCGACCGTGCTCTTTCCGTTGGTGCCGGTGATCCCCACCATGGTGAGGCGGCGCTCGGGGTGTCCGGCCGCGGCCCACGCCGCGGCGGCGGTGGCCGGGCGGGGGGAGTCGGTGTGCAGCCAGGCGACGCCGGGACCCGGGTCGCGGTCCGAGAGCACCGCGACGGCGCCCCGCGCCGTCGCCTCGGCCGCGTACTCGATGCCGTGGTGGCGCTGGCCAGGGAGCGCGGCGAACACCCAGCCGGGCCTCACGTTCTGTGCCCGGTGCGTGAGGCCCGCCACCGGCAGGCCCCCGTCCCCCCTCAGGCGCGCCCCGCAGGCGGCGGCGAGGTCGGCGAGGGTCACAGCGCCTCCACGCGGCTCGGCGGGATGCCGAGCAGCGCCATCAGGCGTGCGGCGATGCGGCCGAAGACGGGAGCCGCCACGTCGGAGGCCCAGTAGGTCCGGCGCGGCTCGTCCACGCACACCACGATCACCAGGGAGGGATCCTGGACGGGCAGGAAGCCGGCGAACCAGGCGGCGTGGCTGCCGCTGCGCAGGCCGCCCCCGTCGGCGCCCTTCTGGGCGGTGCCGGTCTTGCCGCCCACGCGATAGCCGGGCACCTGGGCCGCCTTCCCGGTGCCCTCGTCGACCACGGCCTCGAGCATGGAGGCGACCTGCCGGGCCACGACGGCGGGCATGACGCGGACGCCGTCCTGGCGGCGGGACGGCGTCACCGGCCGGCCCTCGGGGTCGAGGGTCTCACGTACCAGCACGGGGCGGACGAGGATGCCGCCATTGGCAATAGCCGCGTAGGCCTGGGCCACCTGCAGCGGGCTCACCGCGATCTCCTCGCCGAGGGCGAGCCCCGCCCGGGAGAGCGCCGACCAGCTCTGCGGCCCGCGGTAGAGGCCCGAGGTCTCGGCGGGAAGCTCGATGCCGGTACGGCGGCCGAAGCCGAGGGCCCGGATCATGCCGTCGAGCTGCTCGGCGCCGAGCCGGTGGGCGATGCGGATGGCGCCGGTGTTCGAGGACTGGGCGATCACGTCGCGCACGGAGAGGAGCCCGAAGTGCCCGTGGTCGCGCATGAACACGTTGGCCACCTGGATACCCCCGCCCGAGCAGTCCACCAGCTCGCCGGGACTCACCGCGCCGGAGGACAGGGCGGCGGCGACGATGATCGGCTTGAACACCGAGCCGGGCTCGATGGCGTACTCCACGGCGCGGTTGCGCCGCCACTCCGGGCGGGACTGGCCCGCGCGGGCGGGGTCGTAGCCGGGCAGCGAGCCCAGGGCGAGCACCTCCCCCGTCCGGGGGTCCATGACCACGGCGGCGGCGCCGCGGGCGCCGATGGTGTCGAGGGTACGCTCGAGCTCCTGCTCGACCACGAGCTCCACCCGGCTGTCAAGGGAGAGGACCAGGGACTGCCCCGGCCGGCCGGCCTTCTCCAGGCGCAGGTCGATCGGGGTGGAGAGGATCTTGCCGTCGCACAGCTCCCGGTAGATGCTGGGGATGCCCGCCAGGGTGCTCTCGTAGGAGCGCTCCAGTCCGGCCTGGCCGAGCCCCTCGGCGTCCACGAACCCCACCACGGTCCCCGCCAGGGGGCCGAGGGGGTAGATGCGGCGCTCCGAGCGCTCGGTCCACAGCCCCCTCTGGCTGAGCGGCTCGATGGACGAGCCCACCTCGGCGGGGAGGTCCTTGGCCAGGTAGAAGAACCCCTTCTCGGAGGCGAAGCGGGACCGGATCTCCGCGGCCGGCACGCCGAGCAGCGGGGAGAGGCTGGCGGCGAGCTCGGGCCAGCTCTTGCGCGGGAGCCGCGTCGCGTTCGCGCAGACGGCCAGGCTCGACAGGGAGCCGGCGAGGAGCCGCCCGTCCCGCGTGAGGATCTCGCCGCGCGCCTCCTTGACCTCGCGGAC
This sequence comes from uncultured Acidobacteriota bacterium, assembly GCA_963751245.1. GTDB lineage: Bacteria > Acidobacteriota > Thermoanaerobaculia > Thermoanaerobaculales > Thermoanaerobaculaceae > CAVVTR01. Next base: position 279,717 of record CAVVTR010000012.1, read on the forward strand.
CCGCTCGCGCTGGTCCATTGCCTGGCGCTCCCAGGCCCCGTGCTCGGCGAGCTGGAGCTGGGCCAGGCGGCCCCACACGACCACGGCCCACAGCCCCAGCAGCACGGCGAGGAGGCGGAGGCGGCCGACGGCAATCATCGCGCGGCGGCTCCCGCGGAACCGGTCCGCCCCGGCGGGTTGGCGGCGGCGGTCACCAGGGTGCCGGCGGCCGTGAGGTAGACGCGGTGGTCGGTGGGGACCTCCGCGAGCCCGAGCTCACCGAGCTCGGCGGTGAGGGTATACGGCGAGGTCAGGCGCTCGCGCTCCAGGAGCAGCCGGCGCTGGTGCTGGCTCTCGCGCTCCACCTCGTCCTTGACCCGGGCGATCCGGTAGCGGAGACGGAGCGCGTTCTGGCGCGGGCCCACGAAGCAGGCCAGCGCGACGCTGGCGCCGGCGGCCGCGAGGACGCACCAGGTCAGCCACCGCCGCCAGCTCCCGTCGAGCTGGCGGCGCAGCCACGCGTTGCGCGGCCGGTAGCCCGAGACCCTCACGGGCCTCTCCTCGCGGCGACGCGGATCCGGGCCGAACGGGCGCGGGGGTTGCCGGCCACCTCGTCCTCGCCGGGCCACAGCGGCCGGCGGGTCACCACGTCGAGGAGCTCCTGGGGCTCGCAGACGCAGCGCTGGGTTCCGGGGGGGCAGACGCAGCGGCCGGAGAGACGGCGGAAGGTGTGCTTGACGATCCGGTCCTCCAGGGAGTGGAAGGCGATGACCGCCATCCGGCGGGTGGGCCTCAGCAGGTGGGCGGCGCGCTCGAGGGTCTCGGGAAGGCCTTCGAGCTCCCGGTTGGTGGCGATGCGAAGCGCCTGGAACGTGCGGGTGGCCGGATCGATGCGCCCCTTGCCCCGGCCGAGCACGGCCAGGACGATGGCGCGGAGGTCCCCGGTCCGGTTGATCGGGCGGGTCTCCCTGGCGCGTACGATGGCGCGGGCCAGGCGACGGGCGCGCGGCTCCTCTCCGTACTCCCTCAGGATCTGCATCAGCTCCTCCTCGCTGGCCTCGGCCAGCAGCTCGGCCGCGGTCCGGCCGCGGGACGAGAAGCGCATGTCCAGGGGGGCGTCGAAACGGAAGGAGAATCCGCGCTCCGGCGTGTCCAGCTGGAGCGAGGAGACCCCCAGGTCGAAGACGATGCCGTCGGCGGCGTCGATGCCCAGCTCGCGGAGGCGCGGCTCCATCTCGTGGTAGGAGGCGTGCACGAGGGTGACCCGGCCGCCGAAGGGGGAGAGGGTTTCGCCGGCGGCGGCGAGGGCGGAGGGGTCGAGGTCGAAGCCGACCAGCCGGCACTCCGGCGCGGCTTCCAGGAGCGCCCGGGCGTGGCCGCCGAGGCCGACGGTGGCATCGACGAGGACGTCGCCCGCCCGGGGCGCCAGAGCCTCGACCACCTCTCGCACGAGCACCGGCTCATGCTCCGCCATGACCCATCAGCTCCTTCCCTCTGCGTGCCGGCCGCTGCCGCGGGCCGGCGCGCCCCCCCACGCTCACCGCCCCGTCGCGCCGCGGCGACAGCGGGCGGACCCTCGCCGGGACGCCGTGCTCCGTGACGGGAGACGGGTCCCGGGTGCCTCATCTCATTGCTCCATCGCCGCCAGCTCCGCCATCTGCTCCGGGGTGAAGGCGCTGGCGAGCTCCGCCTGCGCCCGTTCGCGGGCAACGACGGCGAGGAACCGCCCGCGGCCGGACACCACCACCTCTCCGGTCATGGCAAGGACGTCGCGGAGGAGGGCCGGGACCAGCACCCGCCCCTGCCCGTCGAAGTCGGTCTCATGTCCGTAGTTCGCGTGCTCCAGGAGCTTCTGGACCAGGGGATCCATGGAGGGCAGCGACAGGAAGCGGCGCTCGAACTCCTCCCACACCGGCAGCGGGTAGACGCGGAGCTCGTGGGGCACGAGGGAGGTGACGAAGACCGTCTGGCCGTACCACTCGTCGAGCAGGCTCTTGAAGCGCACGGGGAGCTTCAGCCGACCCTTGTCGTCGATGGTTGCCTGGTGGCTCCCGCGGAAGTTGTGCATCGTGCCCATGCCCATGCCTCAGCTCATGCCGTTCTGCGTGACGCTCCGGCCACAGCGGTCCACTTTCCTCCACTTTTGTCCACTGCCCATGATGGAGCGATCGCACCCGGGTGTCAAGGGAAATTCCGCGCGGCCCGGAGGCCGGGCCGGCGGGGGGAGGTTCGCTCTGTCCGGGGGGTGGATCAGCCCGCGGAGGGGCCTGTGAACAGCTCCGGATGGACGACCACGACGTAGCGCTTCTTGAGCTTGGCCACCACGCCGGTGAGGCGCTCCCGGTAGCGCTCGCCCATCTCCTGGTCGCGCAGCGCCGGCTCCACGTCCTTGAAGGGCTTGGGCTCGGGGGCGAAGTGCTCGACCAGCTTGACCACGTGGATGCCCGCCGCGCTCTCGAAGGGATCGGAGATCTGTCCGGCCTTGAGCTTCTCCACCACCGTCCTGATCTCCGCGCGGAGGTCGTTGATGGCGAGGGTGCCGAGGTCGCCGCCGGCGGCGGTCCCCGCGGTGACCTGCTCCTCGACCAGCTTGAGGAAGTCGCCGCCGCTGCGGGCGGCGGCCACCAGGCGCTCCGCCTCGCGCATCCGCTCCGCCTTGTCCTGGCCCTCGGGGCCGGTGGAGAAGACCACGTGCTGGAGGTGCACGCGCTCGGGGATCATGAAGTGGTCCTTGTCCTTCTCGTAGCGCTTCCGCAGCTCCTCCTCGGTGATCGGGAGGGTGCCCACCTCCTGCGACAGGACGCGCTGGATGAGCAGGGTCTGGCGCAGGCGGTCGCGCAGCTGCTGCAGCGTGATGCCCGTGGCGGCCAGCATCTTCTCGAACGTCTTCTCGTCGGTGATGCTGTTCTGCTCCTCGAGCTGCTTCACGGAGGCGTCGACCTCGTCGTCGGAGACCTCGATCTTGAGCTCGTGGGCGCGCTCCAGCAGGCACAGCTCGTCGGCGGCGTCCTGGATGACCTGGGGGTACGCCGACGGTGGCACCACCTTGCCGGTCTCGGCCTCCTGCTCCTTGAGGCGCTGGCGCATGTCGGAGGTCGTGAGGATCCGGTCGTTGACTCGGACGACGATGCCCTCCACAAGCGTGGGCTCGGCGGCGAAGGCCGCGGGCGCGGCCAGCAGCACTGCGAGAACGGTCAAGAGGCACTTTTTCATCACTTCTCCTCGAAGGGGTTGCGGCAGGGGAACGAAGCTCCCTCACAGTTGACGTGCACGCCGACCTGGGCGGCGAGACGGCTCAGGCAGGCCGTGCGGGAACGGTCGGCGGCGCGGCTGGCCAGCATGGCTCGCGTCCTGGCGCGGAGCTGCGGGTCGTCGGCGCTCGAGCCGGTGCGCCGGTCGACGATCTGGAACAGGTGCCACCCCGCGTTGGAGGCCACCGGCTCGCTGACGTCGCCGGGTGCGAGGCCGAAGACGGCAGCCTCGAACTCGGGGGGCAGCTGGCCGCGCTCCACCCAGCCGATCATGCCGCCGTCGGCGGCGTTGGGGGCGCGGGACAGCTCCTTGGATACCTTGACGAAGTCCTCCCCGCGGTGGACGCGGTCGCGGGCCGCCTTCGCCGTGGGCAGGTCGGGCAGGATGAGCTGGCGCAGCAGCACCCGCTCCCTGGTGGTGGCCTCGGGGCGGTGCTGGACGATGGATGCGTCGACCTCGGCCTCGCTCACCGCCGGGGGCGGCGGGCACAGGGTGCCGAGGAGCTCCCGGGCGCGGGCGCTTCGCGCCGCCAGCGGCAGAGACCGGTCCGCCGGGTCCGGGGACGCGGCGAGAAGGACCTCCTCCTCGAGATGAGTCTCGAACAGCGCGGCCACGAGGTCCGGCGGGGCCTCGTCGATGGGCTTGCCGGTCTCGTCGCCCACCACCGAGGACAGCTCCTCCGTGGTGATTGCATGGTCGCCGACCGTGGCGAGGGACCGGGGCCCCAGGCGGCAACCAAAGACAGTCACGGCGATGAGGGGGGGCAGGACTGCGCTGCGAAGCCGTACCCGCACGCCCAGGACTATATCACGGGGAGGGGGCCGGACGCGCCGCAGGGCGCTGCCACGGCAGCGGCCCGTCGCGGAGGGCGAGCCAGGCGGCCACCTGGCTGCACTGGGCGTCGCCGGCGCAGTCGCTGCGGAGGGCCTCGAGCTCCCCGGGCGGGCCGCCGGCGAAGACGTCGTGGACGACCGCCCGCATCAGCCGGGCGCGCCAGAACGCCGGGGCGGGGATCCGCGTGGCACCGGCAACCAGGAGGACCCCGATGAGGGTGCCCGCGAGCCGGGGTGGACCGGACCGCTGCGACGCCGCCAGCCGGACCACGACCGCCGCGGCCCCCGCGGTGCACGCCGCGAGGAGGAGGGCGAGGGCGGGTCCCGGCAGCCAGGAGGGGACGTGGACCCCGTCGGCCAGGAGCGGCAGGGCGAAGGTGGCGAAGGGCACGGGGAAGTGGTCGGGCGACAGCGGGAAGGCGGCGAGGCTCACCCAGGTCGACACCACGCCCCAGATCCCCGCCGCGGCGGCGGCCGCCTGCCAGGCGCCCCTGGTCAGCAGCCGCTCGCCCCCCTCGGCCGCGAGCAGGGCGACGAGGGGGAGGACCGCCAGCAGGTACCGCGGCCCGGCGAACCACCCTCCGTCCCAGTTCGGGTAGCCGGCGAGGAGGAGGAGGAGGCCCAGGGCGGGGACGGCCGCGGCGAGGCGGCGCGTCCTGCCGGCCCGGCCGGTGCCTCCGGGCATGAAGGCGCCTGCCGCGAGGGCGAGGAGCGGCGCCCAGACGAGCAACCCGCGGTCGGGGGACACCAGCAGGCCGGCGAGGCCGTCGAGGCTCGGCCACGAGATGCCGAACAGGCCCCGGGAGGCGAGGGAGGCGTACGCCGGGAGCGCCTCGTGCGCCGACGACAGGGAGAACGGCGAGCCGAAGCACGCCCGGTCGTACAGGCCCAGGACGACCGCCGGGGGGAGCCCCCCGGCCGCCAGCGCGGCGGCTCCCCGGAGGCGGAGGCGGGGCAGCGCGACGGCGACGAGGAGCGCGGCCGGGACGGCCACCGGGTACTCGGCGGTGACGCCCCAGCCGAGGAGCAGCCCGGCGAGGGCGGCCGCGGGCGCGGTGGCCCGCTCCCGGGCGAACAGCAGGGCGAACGCCGCAAGGACGACGAACGCCGCCAGTGCGTGGGAGAACAGCAGGGCGGAGCTGGACAGGGCCGGGCTGGCCAGCGCCCACCCCGCCACGGCCAGCGGACCGCCGCGGGGGAAGCGCGGCACGGCGAGCAGCGCGAGGAGGACGGCCGTGGCCAAGAACGGCAGCGAGGCGGCCGCCCAGCGCCCCAGGTAGAGGGTCAGGCGGAGCTCGCGTTCCGCGTCGTGACGCGCCAGCAGGCGGGCGGCCGCTGCGGCAGGCACGAGGAGCGGCAGCAGACCTGGTGCCTTGTTGGGGTAGGTCCGGCCCCCGGAGGCCGCGACGTCTTCCATGGGTCCGAAGCGATCCAGCTCGGGGCCGATGTCCAGTGAGCCCCGGGTGACCACCGCGATGGCCTGGTAGGCGCGGGTGCGCTCGTTGGGGCTCGGAAAGCGGGGCCAGAAGTTCACCACCGCGAGGTCAGCGAGAACCCCGAGGAGCAGGACGGCGAGAAGCCAGCGCTGCGACGGACCGGCGACAAGGCGGTGCGGCCTCACGGCAGTAGTGTATGGTAGCCGCGTGAGCCGCGGCACTGCGTCGCGATACGTGTTCAAAGACTTTCCCCACTCCTCCCACCGGGTGCTGCTGCGGATGGTGGGGGGGGTACCGGGGCGAATTCTGGACGCCGGCGCCGCCACCGGTTTCCTCGGCCGGGAGCTCCGCGCCCGCGGCCACGTCGTCGTCGGCGTCGAGCGCGACCCCGGCGCCGCGGCGGCCGCCGCGCCCCACTACGCTGCCATGCACGTGCTGGACCTGCAGGACCTGCCCAGGCTTCCCGAGGCGCCCTTCGACGTGGTGGTGGCCGGGGACGTCCTCGAGCACCTCGCCGATCCGCAGACGGCGCTGCGCGAGCTGGCCGGCCAGCTCGCCCCCGGCGGCCGGGTGCTCGTGTGCGTGCCCAACGTCGCGTTCGCCCTGGTGCGGCTGAGGCTTCTCGCGGGGCGGTTCGACTATGCTGATCGGGGGATCATGGACGCCACCCACCTCCGTTTCCTCACCCGGCGGACCCTGCTGCGGCTGATCCGCGGCGCGGGCCTGAGCCCCGTCCGCGTGGTCGGCGTGCCGCCGCCGCTGCCGCTCCTCGCGGCGGGGTTCGGCCGCTGGCCCGGACGAATCGTCCTCGAGCTGGCCGCCGGCGCCGCCCGGGTGTGGCCAACGCTGTTCGCCTACCAGCTGGTGGCGGAGGCGCGGGCGTGAGCGTTCCCCGCCGGGTCGTGGTGGTGATGCCCGCCTACAACGCTGCGCGGACCCTGGAGGCCTGCGTGGCCGACGTGCCCGCGGAGTGCGTCGACGAGATCATCCTGGTGGACGACGCCAGCCGGGACGACACCGTGGCCCTCGCGCGGAGCCTCGGCCTCACCGTGTTCGTGCACCCGGCCAACCGCGGCTACGGCGGCAACCAGAAGACGTGCTACCGGGAGGCGCTGACGCGGGGGGCCGACATCGCGGTGATGGTGCACCCCGACCACCAGTACGACCCGAAGATCATCCCGCAGCTCATCGAGCCGCTCCTGGCGGGGAGCGCCGACGCGGTCTTCGGCAGCAGGATGCTGGGCGGACGCGCGCGGGAGGGTGGCATGCCCTGGTGGAAGCTGCTCGCCAACCGGGGCCTGACCGTCCTGGAGAACCGGGTGATGGGTCTCGGGCTCACGGAGTACCACTCGGGGTTCAGGGCGTACTCGCGCCGCTACCTGGAGTCGATTCCCTACGAGGCGAACTCCGACGCGTTCGTCTTCGACTCGGAGATCATCGCGCAGGGCGTCATGGCCGGGCAGCGGATCACCGAAATCCCGATCGCCACGAGGTACTTTCCGGAGGCGTCGCAGATCGGCGTCCTCGCCTCCATGCGCTACGGGCTCTCGATCCTCGGGCTCCTGGTGCACATGAGCCTGCACCGTCTGGGCTGGCGCGACGACCCCCGGTTCCGCCGCCCCGAGCCCCGGCTATCGACCTAGCGCCGGCGGCACCGCGTAGATGTCCACGCCGTCCAGGGTGCGTACGTACCGCAGCGCCCGGCGGAGGTCGAGGATCCGCCGCTGGGCGTCCGGTGTGCCCGCCAGGGGAAGCAGCGAGTTCCGCGTGCCTCCCCCGTAACCGGGCGTCACCAGCAGGTAGCGGACGTCCTCTTCCCGGAGCCTGTCCAGGACGGCCTCCGCGTCCGGCGCCGCGGCGACCCACGCGGCCAGGGGGGGCTCGTTGAGCATGCCCTCCGCGATCCACGGGCGGTTCAGGTAGTAGGGCGCGGGAAAGTCGAGAGCCATCACCCGGCCGCCGGGAGGCAGCGCGTTGACGGCCTCCGCCGCCCGCCAGCCGGGCACCGTGGCGGCCAGGAACGCCGACCGGGTCTCCTTGCCGAGGAGGACGTCGAAGGGGCGGAAGTCCTTGGTGAGGAGGCGGTACGAGAGGCCGAGGGCGGGTACGGTCAGGGCCATGGCCAGCCACGCCCGTCCGCGGCGGCGGACGAGGACGCCCAGCGCCAGCGCCTCGAGGGCCGACAGCCAGAAGAACATCGGAAGGAGGAGCGGGTCGGCGGGATGAAAGGCGAGCCCGACGTGCGAGGTACGCGATAACCGGGCCCGCCAGCACGCGGGCCGCCGGCACGACGAGGACCGTGCCGAGCGCGGCGAACCCGATAAGGTGGTGGAGGCCGGCCACCTCGTCGGCCTGGGCCGGGCCCTGCCGGAGGTCCCAGGTGACGCCGAGGAGCCCCGGCACCGAGGCGTGGTAGTCCTCGGGACGAGGGCACGAGGCCGGTGAAACGCCGGGGACGAATGGTGGAGCAGTCCGTGCCCGATGGGGAAGATGGGATCTCCGGTGTCGAGCAGTGTTGCGGACAGCCAAACGGTCGAGGAACGAGCACGGGAGGGCCAACGAGAGGGCCGCCGTCGCAGCCGGCCCGACGTGGTGCGGCAGGACGGGACGCCGCCGCGATGGCGACGGCGGCCGGTGCCGCGGTGTACTTGGTGGCTAGCGCGGCGCCCAGGCGGCACCGACAAGGAGCGGCGGGCGCCGGTGATCGTGAGCAGGAGTTGCCCACCGCGAGGTGGAAGAGGGCGGCGTAGTCGACGAACGCGTAGGCCGCCAGCGCCGCCGCCAGCGGGCTCGCGACCAGGAACACGGGGGCCAGCGTCGCAGCCGTGCGGAAGCTGCGGCCGCGGTGGACGATCACGATCAGGGTCGCGAGGGTGAGGATGAAGAAGCTCCAGTGGATGAACTTCGCCGTCTCGCCGCCGGACAGCTGGAGGCCGAGCAGGTTGAGCATCTCGGCCAGCTGCGGGAAGGCGCCGGTGACGTCGTAGGGGTAGTAGAAGATCCGTCCGGTGAGCAGGAAGAGCTTGGGCAGGGCGACGTGGTAACGGAGGCCGTCGGAGTCGGCCAGGGGGAGGAGGAGGTTGGGGATGGTGAGGGCGACGACGGCACCGAGCACCAGCGCGGCGCCCCAGCCCCAGCGGAGGAGCGCGATGAGCTCCCGGGCCAGCCGCCGTGCCTGCGCCGCCACGAGGGGACCCCGGCGCGCCGAGAGCAGCACGAGGACGCCGATCACGGCGGGCACCGCCCGGGTGCCGGCCAGCGCGCCCGTGACCCACGCGATCCAGCCGATGATGGCGGCGCCCACCGAAATGGACGCGAGGAGCGCGACCCGCGCGTGGGCGGGCCGAAGCCTGCGGGGGATCGCCGCCGCCCCGACCAGGGCGCAGGAGGCCACGATCGCCAGCGCTGCTGCGGCCGGCCCGGCGGCCCGGCCGATGCTCTCCAGGATGGCTCCGATCACCGGCGCCATGGTACGCCCCTCGGAGCGCTGAGACCCAGGCGCGGGGCCCGGCAGCCGGGCCCCGCGACGTCATCCGGGTCGGGAGGGGCCTACAGCCCCATCTGGATCGAGTGCGGCGGCTTGAGGTAGCGGGCGAGGAACTCGTAGACCTCGCGGCGCGCCTGGCGGGCCTCGATGGTGTCCATGCGGTCGAAGCTGTGGCCGCCGGGCATGTTCTCGTAGATCTTGTACTCGAAGGTCTTGCCGGCCGCCTTGAGCGCCTGGATGAGGTGCTGCACCTCGATGACGCTCACGTCCTCGTCGTTGGTGTTGGTGTGGATGAGCAGCGGGACGTCGAGCTCCTTCGCGTGCCACACGGGCGACCGTTGCTCGTACGCCTCCATGTCCTGCCGCACGGTCTTTCCGATGTGGTAGGGGGCCGAGTAGAGGTCGAGGTAGTCCTTGTCGTGGTAGCCCATCCGCATGATCAGGTCGGAGACCGGCATGCCGGCGAAGACGCAGGAGTAGTCCTTCGGGTGGGCGAACCCCTCCATGAGGACGATGAGGCCGCCGTGGCTCCAGCCGATCAGCCCCACCCGGGAAGGGTCGACGAAGTCGAAGTTCGCCAGCGCCCACTCCTTGGCGGCGTGGATGTCGTCGACCTCGCGGCCGCCGTAGTCGATGAGCCTGTAGAAGCCCTCGCCGTAGCCGGTGGAGCCCCGGTAGTCGGGGGCGATGACCACGTACCCCTGGTGGATGAGCTCGCGGATGATGTGGGTGTGATAGGTGGTGAAGTCCGCGTGCACCCCGCCGTGGGGAAGGATCAGCATGGGGAGCTTCTGCCCCTCCTTGCGGTCGCGGGGCACGAACGTGTAGGTGTAGAAGCGCACGGGGTTGGTCGCGCCCGGCGCCTTGGGGTTGGCGGGGTTGGCGTCGGGCGGTCCGGCGATCCGCCACTTGTCGACCACGGCGACGTCGCCGACCCGCTGGTACCACGCTACGTCGTCGATGGCCTTGGCCAGCATGTCGAGCTGGTGGTCGAGGTGCTCCCTGGCCTGCTGGAGCTCCTTCACCTGTGCCGAGAGCTCCTCCAACGACGGGGACGTCTGGGCCGAAGCGGTGCCGGCGAGCGCGATGGACAGGGCGATCAGGGGTATCAGGCCTTTCGAACGGATCATCTCGGGCTCCTCCTCTCGAGCTGCGTGCTGCGGGACTCCGCCGGCCATTGTACGACCGCCCGGCGGGGGCGCCGGGCGGTGATGGTGGGTCGCTGGTGGCCGGACGGGAAAGTCAGTCCCCTCCGCCGGATCCTCCGGGCCCGGGCATTCCCGGCGGCGGCTGCAGGGTGGGCGCCTTCGGCCGCTTGTCGGGCGGGATGGGGTTGGCGTACAGCGCCTCCGCGTCCTTCACCCCCGGCGCGCCGTAGCTGATCGTGTCCATCCTGTTGTGGGCGTTCTCGTGGCCGTAAAGGTCGATGCCGATGATGGTCTGCTCGGCGGGGAGCGTCACGCCCCGGACCTGGGCCCGCTTCGCCCAGGAGAACCGCATGCCGTCCGAGGTGATGCCTTTGCCGAGGTCCACGAACGGGCTCTCCGCGCGGAGGACGGCGAAGGTGTGCTGGTCCACGTCCACCTTCCACGTGGTGCCGATCTGCGGGTTGTCGAAGAACGAGAGCGGGAAGCTCAAGGTGAGCTCCCAGGCCGCCTTGCCGTCCACGGTGGCCGCCGCCACCTCGGAGACGTTGACGCCGTTCCAGTTGAGGGAGAAGGGGAGCAGGATGGGGAACAGCGCCGTCTGGATGGAGCGCTGCACCATGTACACGGTGGCGGTCCGGGTATCCGGCTTCCTGCCGATCAACGCCCACCCTCCACTGCCGTCGTCACCCGCCACCACGCTGCCGCCCGCCATCTCCAGCCGTCCCGGGATCGGTCCGGGTGCCTGGAAGATGATGCGGCGCGCGGTCGACGACGTGTGGCCGTCGGCGGTGACCTCCTGGGAGCTGATGTCCACCTGCACGGCGCCGAGGGCGTTGAAGACGGCGTCGCCGCCGGCCGCCTCGCACGCCTGCTGGATGATCGTCTTCGCCGGCGGAGCCTTGGCGGCCCCCTGGGCCTGCTGCGTCTGCTGAGCCGCCACCGGCGCCGCCGCCAGGGCCGCCGCGCCGAGGACCGAAAGAACTCCGAATGTACGGTGCGTCATGTGCTCTCCCCTGCTCCTTCGCGATCTCGCGGACCTCGGCCCGCGAAGCGCGGCGGAAAGGCCCGCCGCGATGTCAGTATGACCTGCCAAAAAGGCATCGCACTTCGTCTCCCCCGCGGCCGATCCCACCGCCCGGCGTGGCCCGGGACCGCCGCGCCGGTGCGTCCGGGGCCGGTTCCACCGGTGCGGGCCTGCCGCCGCCGGTTGCCCGGCGTCCGCGAGCACCGACGCCGGGTTTTGCGAAGACCATGCCAGCCTGCGGCCCGCGGGGGCGCTGGCAGGCCCGCAGGCGCGGTGTTGTCCGATGTGCGGCGGAGCCGCCCGCGAGGCGGCGTGAGGATGGTCGGGGCGAGAGGATTTGAACCTCCGGCCACACGGTCCCGAACCGTGTGCTCTACCAGGCTGAGCTACGCCCCGACCCGGTGGGATGGGAAGCTTACACCACGGCGCCGGGGGCCGCAAGCCGGGCGCGGTCCCGTCGCTCCTCAGCGGGCGAGGGAGTCGATGGCGCCCCGGATGTCGAGGAACGTGCCCAGCCCCGTGAGGTCGATAGCGATGCGGTAATCCTTGGTGCGGTAGGGGTCGATGCGGTAGTCGCGGACCTCGACGTACGCCGACCAGCAGCTCCCCCTCCAGCGCAGGATCGCGCGCTGCTCCAGGAGCTTCTTGGTGTGGATGTCGTAGGCGACCCCGGTCTCGAACCGCCAGGGGCCCTTGACCGGAGCGACGGCACCGTAGAGGCGCGCCTGGGACGAGGTCACCTCGCCGCTGGCGGGGTCGTAGCTGGAGTACCACGTCAGGTTGATGGCCCCCCCGGGGCGGGAGAATCCGCCGTTGAGGGAGGTCGACGACAGCTTGTGCGTCACCGCGTCGAAGGCGGCCCTCACGTCGGCGCCGGTGGTGGCGTCGGGCGCCAGGTGGAGCCACAGCGACACCGGTCCCCGGCGGCTCGGCGGCACCCCCAACCCCGTGGCCGGGAACAGGTCCGAGAACGAGTAGCGCTGGCTGATCTCGAAGGTGGCCACCTGGCGGCTGCCGGCCTCGCCGCTCTTGTAGAAGAGCGCGTTGGACAGGGTGGCCGTGACGCTGTTCGTCACCAGCACCGAGTCGCGCTGGTCGAAGATCGGGATGCGCGACTGGTCGCCGGGGTCGGAGACGTAGGCGTACTCGAGGCGCGGCTCGATGAGGTGCTTGACCTTGTCGCCGTTGGCCTTCGTCCACACGCGGGAGAAGCTCGGCCCGACCAGGTCGACTCCGGCGGTGACGTAGCTCCGCGACAGGGGGTCGGACACCAGCGCCTGCCGGTTGGTGCTGTAGCTGGACGTGTAGTACGTCTCCCGCGCGCCCACCGAAGGCGTCACGTTGAGCCAGGGGAGCCCGCTGGTCAGGATCGAGACGGTGGGGAAGAGGTCGAAGCGCCCGTAGGTCCCCTTGAGGGTCGCGGACCGGTTCATCCGGAGCTGGTCGGCGACGCCCACCATGGAGAGGTACACGGGGCTCTCGCCGATGCGCGTCGAGCGCAGCCGGTACTCCGCCTCGGGGAGGCGGTCGAGGATGACCTCGGAGGTGGTGTTCCCGGAGGGGAAGAACGTCTTGTTCTGGTCGACCGTGATGTTGTAGGCCTGTGGCCCCCACGCCCGCGACAGCGTGACGTAGGAATAGAGGGTGCGCAGCGCGTTCTGGTCGAAGGTCCGCTCGAACTGCTGGAAGAAGTCCAGGTTCGAGAGGTCGAGCAGCTGCGCCTTGAGCGAGTACCCGCCGGGGAACAGCTGAGTGTGCCGCCCCTGCACCTTCCACTCCCACTGCTTCGAGTCGGGATCGTAGATGCTGCGGAACAGCACCTGGCCCTTGGCGTCCTGGGCCGGCGCCCAGCGGAGCTCGTCCCCGAGCCCCAGGTAGCCCGTGGAGTAGGTGTCGAGGAAGAACGTGGTGTCGAGGGAGCGGGAGACCGGCCAGTACACGGCGTTGCCCAGGTAGGCGCCCTGCCGGTTGTTGTAGCCGATGGTGGGCACCAGCAGCCCCGCCGCGCGGTCCCGCTTCACCGGCCACAGCAGCCGCGGCGTGTAGAAGACCGGGACCCCTTTGGCCTTCAGCGCGACGCCGCGGAAGTGGCCGTACCCCTCGATCTCGATGGTCGCCTCCTTGACCTCCAGGCTCCACGGCGGCGACCCGGTGCCCAGCTCGCAGCTGGTGAAGACGCCCTTGAGGAAGTGCCAGTGGGTGGCGTCGAGCTTCTCGAGCTCCTCGGCCCTGAGGTTGTACGTCGGGGGGAAGAACCCGGCGACGTTCCACATCGTCCCGGTCTTCTTGCGCAGGTCGAACTTGAGCCGGTCACAGCTCATGCGGGTCGCGCCCTGATCGAAGAGGACGTTGCCCCGGGCTTCCACCTCCATGGTCTGCTGGTCGAACTGGATCTCGTCGCAGCGCACGGAGATGTCCTGGTAGGTGATGTGCACGTTGCCCAGGCCGCACCACAGGGTGTTGCCGATCATCTGCTGGGTGTCGGCCTGCAGGGTGACAAGCTCCTTGCCGGCAGGCGCCTGCGCCTGCGGCGTCGGCTGCGGCTGCTCCGCCCTCCGCGGCTCCTCCAGCTGTGGCTGGGGCGCCACCTGCGGCTGCCGCGCGGCCGTGGCGGTCGCCGCGACGATGCTGAGCACGACGGCCGCGACGGCTCGCGACCCGGGTCTCACGCGAGGTTCTCGACCACCATCGCCGTGGCCTCGCCGCCGCCGATGCAGATGGCGGCGCAGCCGTAACGCTCACCGCGACGGCGGAGCGCGTGGAGCAGGGTCGTGAGGATCCGCGCGCCGGAGGCCCCGATGGGGTGCCCCATGGCGACGGCGCCGCCGTGCACGTTGACCTTGGCGTGGGGGATGGAGAGGTCTCGCATGGCGGCCATGGCGACGACGGCGAATGCCTCGTTGATCTCGAAGAGATCGCATGTCGCCGAGGGCCATGCCGGCCCGGTCGAGCACCTTGCGGATGGCGTGGATGGGTGCCGTGGTGAACCACTCCGGTTCCTGCGCCACGCCCGCCTGGGCGACGATGCGGGCCATGGGCTTGAGCCCCGTCGCCTCGGCGCGGGAACGGGTGGTGAGCACGAGGGCGGCGGCACCATCGTTGATCTTCGAGGCGTTGGCGGCGGTCACCGTTCCGTCCTTCTCGAAGGCGGGGCGCAGGGTGGGCATCTTGGCCAGGTCCACCCGGAACGGCTCCTCGTCCCGGTCCACAGTGGTCTTCGCCCCCTTGCGGCCGGCGATCTCCACCGGCGTGATCTCGTCGGCCAGCCAGCCGTGCTCGGTGGCGCGGATCGCCCGGGCGTAGGACTCGCCGGCGAAGGCGTCCTGCTCCTCGCGGCTGAAGTGGTACTCCCGCGCGCAGGTCTCGGCGCAGTTCCCCATGTGCTTGTCGCCGTACGGGTCCCACAGGCCGTCGAAGACCAGGTGGTCCACGACCTGCCCGTTGCCGAGCCGGTAGCCGGTGCGGCCGCCGGGCAGCAGGTAGGGCGCGTTGGACATGCTCTCCATGCCGCCGGCCACCATGACCTCGCCGTCGCCGCAGCGGATGTCGTTGGCGGCCATCATGACCGCGCGCATTCCGGAGCCGCACACCTTGTGGAGCGTGACGGCGGGGACGCTGTGGGGCAGCCCGGCGTAGATCAGGGCCTGGCGGGCCGGGGCCTGGCCCTCGCCGGCCTGGAGCACGTTGCCCATGATCACCTGGTCCACCGTGTCGGGTCCGAGGCCGGCCCGTTCCAGGGCGGCCTTGATGGCCACCGCGCCCAGGCGGGGCGCCGGGACGGGAGCGAGGGCGCCCAGGAAGGAGCCGACGGGGGTTCTGACCGCGCTCAGCACGACGATGTCTTCGGACATAGGAAAACCTCCTGACAGCCACCGATTCTACACGGGGTCCGGGGCCGGAAGGGTTATCCTGCCGTGCATGCGCTGGCTCGCCCTGGACGTGGGGTCTCGCCGCGTCGGCGTGGCCGTGTGCGACGGCGGCGAGAGGGTGGTGACACCGGCGCCGGCGATCCCCTTCGCGGCTCCGCCGGTGCTGGCGGAGGTCGTGCGCCGGCTCGTCGCCGAGCGGGAGGCGGAGGGCGTCGTGGTAGGGCTGCCGGTGACCCTTTCCGGAGAGGGCCGCGGCGAGCGGCGGGTGAGGGGGGTCGTCGAGGCGCTCCGTGCCGTCCTGGACGTCCCCGTGGAGACCGTCGACGAGCGGGGCACGACGAAGGCCGCCGAGGCGCTGCTACGGGAGGCGGGGGTCCCGCCCCGCCGCTGGCCCGGCCTCATCGACAGCACGGCGGCCCGGATCATTCTTGAGACGCACCTGCAAAAACGGGCGTCGGCGCCGGGTCGACCAGGCGCGAACGCCGTTGACCCGGGCACCAGCGGGTGCTAGCGTATCGGGAGCTCGGACCGGGAGGACGGACACGATGGAAGGTGGCTACAACGCTTTCGGGGACTACCTGCTCCTCAAGGAGCGCTCCGCCGACGGTCTCGGAACCCTGTGGCGCGCCGGCGAGATGGAACGCAGCGGCTTCAAGCGGATCGTCTGGCTACGCCGCTTCGACCAGCCCGGGCTGGACCGGGCCGCGCTCACCGCCGAGATGCCCGTTGTCCGGCAGCTCTCCCAGGCGTTCAAGTCCACCAACGTGGTCAGGAACACCGAGTGCGGGAGCGAGGACGGTGTGCCATACCTGGTGTGGGACTACGTGCCCGCCCAGCCCCTCGACCGGCTCCTCGACCGCGTCGCCCAGGAGCAGTTCCCGGTGGCCATCGACAATGCCCTGCTCCTCGCCGACAAGATGGCGGCGGCGCTGAGCGCGGCGCTCAGCTTCGAGATGCAGGGCGCGCCCCTCGTCCACGGCTTCCTCGTGCCGCAGCTCGTCCTCGTCGGCAACGACGGCGAGGCCATGGTGGCCGGCTTCGGGCTCGCCAAGGGTCTGCTCGCCAACCTCGACCGCGTGGCGGTCCAGGAGACGGCCGCCCCGTACCTGGCGCCTGAGGTGCTGGCGACCTACAACGCGAGCCGGCGCTCCGACGTCTACTCCCTGGGCGCCATCCTCTACCAGCTCCTGTGCGGCACGGCGCTTCCCGCCGATCCCGGGAGCCGGGCCGCTGCGCTGGAGAGCCCGCAGCTCGCAGCCGACGAGGGCCCCGTTCCCGAGGACGTCCTCGGCGTGCTGCGCCGGGCGCTCGCGGCGCGTCCGGAGGAGCGCTACTCCTCCGTGGCCGACTTCAAGCGCGAGCTCGAGAAGCTGCTGTACGGCGGCGCCTACTCGCCCACCACCTTCAACCTCGCCCTGTTCATGGACCGCCTCTACCGGCAGGATATGGAGGAGGAGGACCGCGAGCTCCAGCGCGAGCGCGGCATCGACGTCGCCGCCTACTCTCTGCCCGCCAGGGCAGCCGGCGAGGAGGCCTCGGCCTCGACGCCCGCGGCCCGGAACAGCCGCACCCCGCTCTACATCGCCGTCGCCGCCGCCGTGGTGCTGGCCGGTGTGGTCGCGTACCTGCTCCTCGGCAGGAGCGCCCCGCCGCCGCAGCCCGACGTCGCCGAGCTCATCCAGTCCGAGGTGACCCGGCAGCTCGCCGAGAAGGAGCAGCAGCTGCGCGCCGATCTCGACCGGGAGAAGCAGGAGACCGAGCGGCTCCGGGCGGAGCTGGACCAGGCCAAGACGGGCAAGGGCGGGCAGACGTCCCCCAACGAGGCCCGGAAGCGCACTCAGGAGCTCGAGCAGCAGCTGGCCGCCCGCGAGGCGGAGCAGCGCCGCAAGGAGGCCGAGCTCCGCAAGGTCCAGGAGCAGCGGACCCAGGGCGCATCGGAGAAGGTCGCCGCGGTGACGCCCACGGCGCCGCCGGCGGTCAGGCCCACGGTGGCCCCCGCCGCCGCGGCGGCCACGCCGAAGCCCGGCGTGGAGGCGAAGGCCGAGCCCACGGCGGCACCCTCCGTGTCCGTCGAGCCGGCCGCCGCCGGGCCCGCGGCGGTGTCGGCGCCGGTCGCCCCGGCCGGGCTCGGCACCGCGGTGCAGGAGGGCGACCTGGTGGACGCCACCCAGGTGGACGTCGCTCCCCAGGTGCTGGTCACGGAGAAGCCCACCTTCACCCGGCTGGCGGCGCGCTCCAAGGCCAGGGGCGTGGTCATCCTGTCGGTGCTCGTCAACGAGAAGGGCGCCGTCACCGACGTCAAGGTGCTGCGTCCCTTCCCGGCCACCATGTACGGGATCGACGAGGCGTGCATCAAGGCGGCGCGGGCCTACCGCTTCCGGCCGGCCACCAAGAACGGTGTCAACGTCAAGACCTGGGCGACGCTGACGTTCTCGCTGGACTTCGCCCGGGTGCGCTGACGCCGCCGCGGCGCCCGCCGCCCCGCGACCGCGGGGCGGCTCAGCGGCCCGCGGCCGCGTTCTGCAGGCTCGACAGGAAGGCGTGGTTGTCGGGAAACTGCTTGAGCTTGGACAGCAGCAGCTGCATCGCCTCGTGGGGGGAGAGGGCGGCCAGCGCCCGGCGCAGCAGGTAGATCTTGTCCACCTCTTCGCGCGGGTAGAGCTTCTCCTCCTTGCGCGTCCCCGACTCCGGGATGCTCATACAGGGGAAGATCCGGCGCTCGAAGAGGTCGCGGGTCAGCACGATCTCCATGTTGCCCGTGCCCTTGAACTCCTGGAAGATGACCTCGTCCATGCGCGAGCCGGTGTCCACCAGGCAGGTGGCGATGAGCGTCAGCGACCCGCCGTCCTCGATGTTCCGGGCCGACCCGAAGAAGCGCCGGGGCTTCTCCATGGTGCGGGCGTCGATGCCGCCGGAGAGGATCTTGCCCGAACCCTTCTGAGCGTTGTTGTACGCCCGGGACATGCGGGTCAGGGAGTCCATGAACACCACGACGTCCTGGTGCATCTCCACCAGCCGCCGCGCCCGCTCCATCACCATCTCCGAGACCTCGATGTGGCTCTGGATGGACTCGTCCGAGGAGGACGCCACCACGTCGCCGCGGATGACGTTGCGCTTCCAGTCGGTGACCTCCTCGGGGCGCTCGTCCACGAGGAGGACGAAGATGTGCACCTCCGGGTGGTTCACCGCGATGGCGTGGGCGAGCTGCTGCAGCAGCGTCGTCTTGCCCGCCTTCGGCGGCGCCACGATGAGGCACCGCTGGCCGCGGCCGATGGGCGCGACCAGCTCGATCACCCGGGTCTCCAGGACCCCGGGCTCCCCGTGCAGGTTGAAGCGGTCCGTGGGATCGATGGAGATCAGCTCGGCGAAGGGCGTGGCCTTCTGCCGGTACTCCTCGGGCGGCATGCCCTCGATGGTGGTCACCTCGACCACCTGCGGCCGCCGACCGTTCACGTTTTGCGCATGACCAGTCACGTACAGCCCGCTCTCGAGGTGCCAGCGCTCGGTGAGACCGGCGTCGATGAGGGGATCGCCGGATCGGGCACGGAAGGCGTTGGCCGGCGGGAGCAAGGACGTCCGCCCGTCGTCCTGGCGCAGGAGGTACCCCTCCACCGGGGTCGGTGTTCCGTTCGGTGCGCTCTGGCGCTTGTTGCGCCGCCGTCTCGGCCGGCGGCGGCGACCTGTCCCGGAGCCTTGGGCGCCGCCGTGCGCGGACGCCGTCGACCCATCGCGACGTTCCTCTGCCATCGTGGATGCTCCTCTGGTCCTTACTGTGGTTCCTTGTCGCTTCGCCGCGCGGACCCGTTGCTGCCTGCAGCGTGCGACCTGTGCTTCGCGGTGAGGGTCGCTTGCCCTCTTCCGCCCGCTCCTAGGGTACAGCACCAGCCCCCATCTGCCAAGCTGTCAACCTGATGCCGTCCGGCATCATTCCGGGAGCAGGCCCCGGCGGTGCAGCAGCGCCTCGAGGGTCTCGAGGATCTCGCCGCTCCACCAGCCCCGCCGCGCCTCCCCGCGCATCGTGGCGACGGCCTCCGGCGTGCCCAGGGCCCGCCGGTACGGCCGGTTGTTGGTGAGGGCGTCGTACACGTCGGCCACCTGGAAGACGCGGGCGAGGAGGGGGATCGCCTCGCCGGAGAGCCCGTCGGGGTAGCCGGAGCCGTCGAGGTGCTCGTGGTGGTGCCGGATGATCGGCAGCACCGGGCGGAACGTACGCAGCGGCGCGCAGATCTCCACGCCCACGGCGACGTGCGTGCGCATGATCTCCCACTCCGCGGCCGTGAACTCACCGGGCTTGAGCAGCACCGCGTCGGGGATGCCGATCTTGCCGATGTCGTGGAGGTAGCCGGCGCGGCGCAGCGCCTTGATGGACTCGTCGTCGAGCCCGAGGGCCTCGCCCAGGTCGGCGGCGAGCTGCGACAGGCGGTCGCAGTGCTCGCCGGTGCTCTCGTCGCGCGCCTCGACCACGCGCGCGATGGCGAAGAGCATCTGCTCGGCGCTGTCGAGCTCCTGGGTCAGCCGCCGGAAGGTCACGAGGTTGCGGACCCGCGTCTCCAGCTCGACGAGGTCGAAAGGCTTGTGGAGGAAGTCGGTGGCGCCGACCTCGAGGCCCTGGAGCCGGGCCACGCGGGAGTCGAGGCCGGTGAGGAACACCACGGGGATCAGCCGGGTCTCCGCGTCCGCCTTGAGCTGGCGGCACACCGTGTAGCCGTCCATCTCAGGCATCACGACGTCGAGGAGGATGACGTCGGGAGGGCGCGAGCGCGCGTGGGCCAGGCCGGTGGGGCCGTCCGCAGCCTCCACCACCTGGTATCCGAGCGGTCCCAGGGCCTGCGCCAGGGTCATGCGGCTGGCGGGATCGTCGTCGATGAGGAGCACCGTCCCGGCGTTGCTCATGGCTGTCTCCACTCTACACGACGGCGCCGGCAAGCGAAGGGCCGCCGGCGTGCCGGCGGCCCTTGCCAGAAGCGTGCTTCGAGGCTTGTCAGGGCATGCGCAGGATGAAGAACGAGGAGCGTCCCACCTGCGGCACGAAGACGTAGAGCCGCACCAGCGAGCCCGAGTGGATCTTGGCGAGCTCGCGCTTCACCTCCGACGAGGATTTCACCGCCACCCCGTTGACCCGGGTGATGACCTCGCCCTCCTGGAGGTTGGCCTCGTCCGCGGGGGAGAGGTTGCGCACGTCGGTGATGACCACGCCCTCCACGTCGTCGGGAAGCTGGAGCTGGCGGCGCACGCGGGGGCTGATGTCGTCGATCTGGAGGCCCAGGCGGTCGGTCGCGCTCTGCTCCTCGGGGGCCTGCTCCTGCTGCTGGCCCTCGGTGCCGGGGCGCTCGCCCACCGTGACCGTGACGTCCAGCTTCTTGCCGTCGCGGATGACGCCCAGCGTGACCTTGCCGCCCGGGGCGACCATGGAGACGCCGTCGATCAGCTGCCGGGTGTCCTTCACCGGAGCGCCGTCGAGGGTGACCACCGCGTCCCCGGCCTTGAGCCCCGCCTTGGCCGCCGGACCGTCCTGCTCCACGTCCTGCACCAGGGCGCCCTCACGGGCCGGCAGGTCGAAGGCCTTCTGGTCCTTGTCGGTCACGTTGGTGATGTAGACGCCCAGGTAGCCGCGCACCACCCGGCCCTTCTTCTCGAGCTGCGGGAGGATCGCCTTCGCCGTGTTGATCGGCACCGCGAAGCCCAGGTTCTGGCCCGCCGCGTTGATGGCGCTGTTGATCCCCACCACCTCGCCGGCCAGGTTGACCAGGGGTCCGCCCGAATTGCCGAGGTTGATGGCGGCGTCGGTCTGGATGTAGTTCTCGAAGCTGCTTTCGGGCAGCAGGCCGAGGGTGCGGCCCTTGGCGGAGACCACGCCGACGGTGACCGTGTGGTCCATGTTGAGGGGGTTGCCCACCGCCATCACCCACGCGCCCACCTTGAGCGTGTGGGAGTCGCCCAGCTGCAGGGCCTGGAACGGGCCCTTGCCCTCCACCTTGATGAGGGCGATGTCGGTGGCCGGGTCGCGGCCGACGATCTTGGCGGGGAGCTCGGTGTTGTCCGCGAGCTGCACCTTGATCGTGTCGGCACCCTCGACCACGTGGTTGTTGGTGAGGGCGAGCCCGTCCGCCGAGATGAAGAATCCGCTCCCGGCGCCGCGGCGCTCCTGGGGCTGCTGCTGCTGCTGTCCGGGTCCGAACTGGGGGCCGAAGAAGAACTCGAAGGGATCCATGTTGCGGTGGTACTGCCGCATCTCCTTCTGGGTCACGACGTCGGTGGTGTAGACCGAGATCACCGCCGGTACGACCTTGTCGGCGAGAGATGCGAAGTCGGGGCACACCGTGCAGGGCCCCGTGGGGGCGTCGGCGCGGGCCGCAGTGGTGGCTGCCGTCGTCGCGGCGGCGGGGGTGAGCCGCGCCGCGTGTCCGTCGGGGGTGACGCCGAGCCCGCCGGTGAGAACCATGCCGACGATGACGGCTCCCACGAGCAGGGCGGCTACGGAAATGGCACGCTGTGGCGAGGTCGATTGCATAAAGTGCTCCTTCCCTGAGGGTGCGCGTGTGACGCACTCGTGGTCCTCAACTGGCAAGCTCCGTGCCACATTCCGCGGCTGTCGCCAACGCCGCCGTGGGTCCAATGGTGTCATTTTGGCGCGGCTGCCGCCCTCTTCCGGGGACGGACTCGCTCAGGAGGAGGCGAGAACGACCCGGTCCTTCCCCTCGGCCTTGGCCGCGTACATGGCCTGGTCGGAGAGGCGCAGGAGCTGGTTGCGGCGGTGGTCCGAGGAGCCCTCGCGTGGCACGTGGTCCGGGTACACGGCGACGCCGACGGAGCAGGTGAGCGGCGAACGGAACTCCACCCGGCCGCTGGCCCACGAGAACGTCCCTCGCAGGAACGTCTCGCGGCGCATGGCCTGGCGGATCTGCTCGGCGACGTCGTGGGCGGCGGCCACGTCGTACCCCGGCAGGATGATCACGAACTCGTCGCCGCCGTACCGCGCGAGCGTCACGCCGGGCACCCGCACCACCCTGCGGATCAGGTAGCCGACCTCCTTGAGCACCTGGCTGCCGGCCAGGTGTCCGTGGCTGTCGTTGACGGACTTGAAGTTGTCCAGGTCCATGAACAGCAGCGCCACTCGCCCCCCCGTGGTGTCGGCCTTCTCCAGGTCCTGCGCCAGGCGCCGGTGGAAGAAGCGGTCGTTGGCGAGCCCCGTGAGGTCGTCGGAGCGGGCCGCCTCTCCGGCGCGCCGGGCGTCCAGCAGGTTCTGGATCGACACCGACGTGTAGGCGGCGAAGATCTCAAGCAGCGCCCGGTCCTTCTCGTCGAAGGGGCGCCCGTCCAGCCGGTTCACCATCTCCAGCACGCCGCACACCCGGTTCTCGATGCGGATCGGCACCGCCAGCAGCGTGCGGGTGCGGAACTCGTGGGTCTCGTCGAAACGGGCACAGAAGAACGGGTCCTCCCGCGGCGTCGCCACCAGGTGCGACTCCCCGGTCCCGTACACGTGGCCGACCACGCCCTCGTCGACGGTGATCCCCGCACCGAGCAGGTTGGGCGCCGAGGGCCCGAACGCCGCGATGAAGTAGAGGGTGGAGGCGATGGTGCTCGCGGTGCGCTCGAAGGGGTGGTCGAGGAGCACCGACCCCGCCTCGGAGGGCACGAAGGCGTTGGCGCGGTCCAGGATCTCGCGGATGAACGACGCGGCCTCCATGGTGTCCGGGACGCCGGTGTCGTGGCGATACCGCTCCAGGAAGGGCTCCAGTTCTCCCCGCGCCAGGACCAGGACCTCGAGCTCCGCCGTCATCACGCCCCAAGTGTATCAGTGAAGGGGACCCCGGGAGCGGCCCGCCGCCGGGGTTCCGCCGGCGTCTTGACATCGCCCGGCGGCGATCTATAATCGTGCCCCTGGATTGACGCGGGGTGGAGCAGTCCGGTAGCTCGTTGGGCTCATAACCCAAAGGTCGCAGGTTCAAATCCTGCCCCCGCAACCAAGCGTACGAAAGGCCGCGCGACGCGCGGCCTTTTTTTCGTACGCTTGGTGCGGGGGCGAGCCCCCGCGCCGCGCGGAGGAAAGGGTGGGCGGCGCGACGTGGCCTGTAGCCCCGCTCCCCGAAGCCGCGGGGGCACGGGTGGAGGCTGTGCATCGAGAAGGAAGAAGAGAGCGGGTCTCAGTCCTCCTACCCGAAGCCCTCCAAGCCCGGACCACGACCGACCGAGCCGCTCCAAGTAGCACTGCTCGCCGGAGAGCCCGCCGCCAAGCTGCCCGGGCCCGTGCTGCACGGCTGGAGGCTGTGCATCGAGGCAGGAATCGGAGAGCCGGGTCTCAGTCACCGCGCGGAGGCCAGGGTGGGCGGCGCGACGCTGCCTGCGGCCCCGCCCCCCAGAGCCGCGGGGGCGGGCTGGAGGCTGTGCATCGCGGGAGGAAACAGAGAGCCGGGTCTCAGTCAGCCTCCTACCAGAAGCCCTCCACGCCTGCGTCACCACCGACCGAGCCCATGCTCTTCGCAGAAAGTTGTGTCCGTCAAGTCGGTGTCGGAGAGGCGACCGGGGATGACCATCGCGGCAAGCCTGGTTCGGTCTCCGGCCAGGGCTCAGGAAGCACCCCGGGACCCGAGGGACCCGGGGTGCACCGCGGCATGCAGGAGCGCTTCCGCACCCGGCGCCAGATCCTCGAGCTGCTGCGCCGCGCCGGGGCGAATACCTCCGGCAGTCAGACTCTCCATCACCCGGAGGCCAGCTCACGCGCGAGGGCCGCGTACTTCTCGTGCACGCCGGCGCCGATCTCATCGCGCTCGACACGCTCGAAGCTCTCGGCCAGACCCGCCATGTCCTCGGCCGTCAGGGCCCGCTCGGCCATCGGATAGAGGACGTTGTCCTCCTTGTAGATATGGCTCCTGAGCAGCTCCGCCCAGGCGAGCAGGTGCGCCGCCACCTCGCGCGTCGCCTCGGCATCGCCTCCCGCGGCGCGGCGCAGCGCATCTGCGACGGCCTGGACGTGGGCGCGCCCGGCCTCGTGCTCGTGCAGCATCACGGCCACAGGGCCGGCCTCGACCGGGAAACCCCGCTCACCCATGCGCACGAACAGGAGGTCCTCCTCCTTGGCGTGGTGGCACCGGTCGGCGAAGGTGCGGATGAAGTCGAGCATGCGCTCGACCCGGTCGGCGTCGACGGTGCCGCCCGCCGACAGCCGTCGCGACTCCCGCGTGGCGGCGTCGCATACGCTGAGGATGAGCTGATGCTCGTGCTTGAGGATCTCGATGGGGTTCATCTCTCGGTCTCCTTTCAGTCTTCACCGCTCCCTTCGAGGACGACGGTGCACGGGGCCGCGGGTCAAGCTTTCGAGCTCGGCGATGAAGGCCTCGAGATCGATGCCGTACACGGCTGCGGCTTCTCCGAGCGTGTCGAACGGCGCCATGGCGCATCCGACGCACGCCATGCGGCGGCGCAGAAACGCCGTGCCCGCCCGGGGGGAGCTCCTGATCAGCTCCGCAACGGTCGACTCAGGGTGGATCGCCGTGATCACCTTCGGCCCTCTCCACACCACAGACTGGGCCCCTCCGGCGAAGGTGTCGTTGTGCTGGCGCAAGGAGGCGCGAAGGGGAATGCCGCGCCGGAGGGCGGGAACGCTGCTACGCGGACTCCGGCGAGGGCCCCGGCGGCTCAATCGGGGGCAGGTCCTCGGCAATGGCGACCAGCGCGTGCGGCGAGCGGACAATGACGCGCCGGCGACCCGTCCTGACCGTGCCGGCGGCCTCCCACTCCGACAGCACACGGCTGACCGTGAAGAGCGTCGTGCCGGTCAGCTCGGCGAGGTCGCGGCGGCTGAGCGGAAGGTCGATGAGCACACCCTCCTCCGTCCGGCGCCCCGCTTGACGGACGAGGCGGAGAAGGGCGCGGGCAACTCGCTGCGCGACCCGTTCGGTGGCGAGCTCCCGGAAGCGGTCCTGCATCTCGCAGATGCGCTCGGAGAGAATCCGCATGGCGTTCAGGGCGAGCGGCGGGTGCCTGGCGGAACATCGCCGGCAGTGTCTGCCGGGGCCAGACGAGCACGGTCGAGGGCTCCAGAGCGTGGGCGTCCGCCGGGTAGGTGGTGTCGGCGAACGCCGAGACTGCGGCGAGCAAGCCCCCCGGCCCGACCAGGCGAATGATCACCTCGCGGCCCTCAACGTCGGACTGGGTGAGCTTGATCCGCCCGGTCAGCACCAGGTAGAGCGCCACGGCTTCCTCGCCGTCGCGGAACAGCACCTGACGCGCCCGCAGAGCGCGGTGCGTGGCGAGCCTCGCCACCAGGCGCAGCTCGTCGTGCGAGAGCCCTCGAGCGAAAGGCGCACCGGCCAGCAGCGCGAAGGGCGTGTCGTCCATCTACCCGGTATTCTGACATGCCGGGGTTCTCTGCCGGCTTTCCGTCGCTTGGTCGATGCGTCCTCGCCATCCTGCCCGGCCCTCGTCGGCCACCGGGCGCGCTCCCTCCGCGACCGTCTCGACCAGGGACGCCGGAGCGGGTCCCGGTCAGGCCGGGAACGGGCGCGTCGCGCGGTCCATCCGTCGAGGTGCTGCAGCGTGTCTCCGGCCGCTCGTCTCGGAACTTGTCGCAGGACAAAGAACACCTCATCCTGAGCGTCTAGCTTCGGTGTCAGTGGTGGCGCAGGTCGCCGAATCTCGCCGTGGGGGTAGCCGGGCATGTCGACGGGTGCGGTGCTAACGGGCATCCAAGGACCGTGAAGGAGGTCGGAATGGGCGATACGCGAAACGGCACCAGGGGTCTCTCTCCCTGGTGGAGAACGGCCACGATCCTCGTCATGATCGCTGGTTTCTCGGTGCTTTCCATCGTCACAGTCCTCACCTATACGAACGCTCCACCCATCCCGAAGAGGGTTGTCGACGCCGCGGGGCATGTGGTCTTCACCGGCGACGACGTTCGCAGGGGCCAGGAGGTCTTCCTCAAGTACGGGCTCATGGAGCACGGCTCGCTGTGGGGCCATGGCGCCTATCTGGGCCCCGACTACAGCGCCGAGTACCTCCACCGGCTCAGCGAGATCACGATGGACACGATCGCCGGCGAGCAGTACGGAAGACCGATGGGGGAGCTCGACGCGCTCGAGCAGAGCGCGGTCCGCGCCGCGACCAGGAGGACCCTCAAGGAGAACCGCTACGATCCCGGGTCGTCCGTGCTCGTCTTCAGCCCGGGCGAGGTGGCGGCCTACCACACCGGGACCCGGGAGTGGAGCGAGTACTTCACGAAGCCGGGTGGAGCGCCGGGTCTGCCCGCGGCCTTCATCAGCGACGCCAAGGAGCTCGAGGCCCTTTCCTCGTACTTCGCGTGGGCGGCGTGGGCCACGGTCGCGAACCGTCCCGGGAAGGACTACTCGTACACCAACAATTGGCCGTACGAGCCCCTGGCCGGCAACAGCCCCTCCGTCGAGGCGTATGTCTGGAGCGCCATGAGCCTCATCTCGCTCCTTGGCGGGCTCGGCCTCATCCTCTTCGTCTTCGGCAAGTTCGACTACCTCGGCTGGAAGGGCGAGGGGGAAGCGGTGCACGTCCACGAGCCGGAGCGGAAGCCTCCCGTGCTCACCCCCAGCCAGTGGGCCACCGGCTGGTTCTTCCTCGTCGTGGCGGTCCTGTTCCTCCTCCAGGCGGCCCTCGGCGGCGCCGTGGCCCACTACCGCGTCGAGCCGGGTTCGTTCTACGGCATCGACATCGAGCAGCTGCTGCCCTACAACCTCGCGCGGACGTGGCACCTGCAGCTCGCCATCTTCTGGATCGCCACCGCCTGGGTCGGCGGTGGGCTCTTCCTGGCACCGTGGCTGGGAGGCAGGGAGCCCAGGGGCCAGAAGACGGGGGTGTACGTGCTCTTCGGGGCGCTGCTCGTGGTCGTCCTCGGCAGCCTCTTCGGCGAGCTCCTGGGGATCAGGAACCTCTTGGGAAACCTCTGGTTCTGGCTCGGCCACCAGGGCTGCGAGTACCTCGATCTCGGGCGGTTCTGGCAGCTTCTCCTGGCCGCCGGTCTGGTCTTGTGGCTCGTCCTGATGTTCCGCGCGTTGCGCCCGGCCATGAGAGAGCCGGTCAAGGGCGAGTTTTCCTCGCTGTTCCTGTTCGCCGCGGTGGCCATTCCGGTCTTCTACGTGCCCGCGCTCTTCTACGGGCCTCACACCAACTTCGCCGTCATCGACAACTGGCGGTTCTGGATCATCCACCTCTGGGTGGAGGGCTTCTTCGAGCTTTTCGCCACCGTTCTCGTGGCCGTGATGTTCCACCAGATCGGCCTGGTCAGCGCGAAGTCCGCCACGCGCCTCGTCTACCTCGACGCGATCCTGTACCTCAGCGGCGGCATCATCGGCACCGGACACCACTGGTACTTCACCGGGCAGGGCACGCTCAACATGGGCCTGGCGGCGTGCTTCTCGGCCCTGGAGGTGGTCCCGCTGACGCTGCTCACCCTGGACGCCTGGGACTTCATCAAGCTGCGGAGCAAGACGTGCCCGGCGTGCGGGCAGGGCCTCGCCACGACCCAGAAGTGGGCGATCTACTTCCTCATGGCCGTGGGCGTGTGGAACTTCGTCGGTGCCGGTGTGTTCGGCTTCCTCATCAACCTGCCGATCGTCTCCTACTTCGAGATCGGCACGACGCTCACCCCCAACCACGGGCACGCCGCGATGTTCGGCGTGTTCGGCATGCTCGCCCTCGCCGTGCTCGTCTTCTGCACGAGAGCCATGCAGACCGATGCGACCTGGCAGAAGACGGAGAAGTTCATCAAGGTCGGGTTCTGGGGCGTCAACGTCGGTCTCGCGCTGATGATCCTCCTGGACCTCTTCCCGGCCGGGGTGCTGCAGCTGTGGGACTCGATCGCCAACGGCTACTGGCATGCCCGGCGGCAGGCCTTCCTCATGGGCGGCGCCTACCACGAGCTCGAGTGGCTGCGGATCGTGGCGGACACGATCTTCCTCGTCGCCGGGGCCCTGCCCATCGCGCTCGGCACGCTGCGTTCCGTCTGGAGGAGGGACGTCGCGCGGACGGAGTAGGCGATCAGGGATCGCCCCGGCACGATGACCTCGTGGCGGACGGCAGGGGAGGCTCCGGTGCCCGCTGGCCATTCTCGGGTGGCCTTCGCGCCCCGGGCGGCCGTGGCCGCCTGCCCGATCGAGAAGCGTTGGCGGCTGTGTGCCGGGCCGTCTGCGAGCCCGCTGCCTACGGCCTCGGCGGGGGCGTCGGCTGCGCGACGTAGCGCCGCTCGAACTCCTCCCGCTGTTTCCCCCGCGCCGCCTTCTCCTCTGGAGTCATCCGGCCGAGGAACCACCGGTGGTCGTCGCTCGCGAGGGTGGCGTCGATCAGCCTCCCGGCGTCCCTGGCAGCGGACGCCTTCGCTCCACCGGCCGCGAGTCCTCGCGCCACGGCCTCCTGCGCCTCGGGGATGAACTCCGTGTAGAACGCCTTGGCCACCTCGTAGAGACCGTGCCAGTGGGTGTAGTCGGGCGCCTGCATCGAGGCACCGTGCCTCGCCCGCCGGCCCTCGTGGTGCCAGAGCTCGAACCAGTCCCAGTCGATCTTCTGGGCGAACGGCGTGTCGCCGGCGAGGCCGCCCTTCTTGAGCGCGTCGAAGATCGCCTTGCCGGGCTTGCCGAACTTCTCGTTGTAGAGCTCGACCAGGCCGTCGTACTGGGTGTAGAAGTCGTCCACGAACCCCGGCGCGTGGCACGTGCCGCAGACGTCCTTCATGGTCTCGCGGCGCCTCTCCCACGGAACCGGGTTGGCGAGGCCGAGCCGGGCGTCGGCGAGGTCGGACCGGATCGAGATCTCGGGCCGGTTGTTCCACGAGATGCGACCACCGACGTTGTGCGTCACCGGCAGATCGCTGGTCGCGCTCATGTGGCAGGTGGCACAGGTGGGACCGACCTCGTAGTCCTCGCCGACCACCCACTTGGGGCGGTCGATGTTGATCCGGCCCGCGTTCGCCGCGTACGAGATCCCGTGCTTCGACTCTTCGTAGATCTCCTTCTGCGGGTGGTCCGGTCCCAGGTGGCACTTGCCGCAGGTCGCGGGGACGCGCGCCTGCGCGGCGGAGAACGTGTGCCGCTGGTGGCAGGCCGTACAGGAGCCGCGCGAGCCGTCGAGGTTGATCCGGCCGATGCCGGTATTGGGCCAGGTGTCCGGCGTCGGGCGCCCCTCCTTGCCTGCCTTGACGGCCGACCCGTGGCACTGCTGGCAACCGTTCACCAGCACGGCCGACCCGCCGTAGAACGCCGTGTTGCCCTCGACGACGTCGGCGAGCGTGTTGTCGAGCGACCCCAGGATCTCGGCCGCCCTGGCGTGGCGGCTGGCCCTAAACTCCTCTTCTTCGCGGGGGTGGCAGCGGGCGCAGTCAGCCGGCGTCACGATCGTGTGGATGGTGGAGCCGTTGTGCTCGTAGGCGCCGGGCGTGCCCGGCGAGGCGGCGTGACACTCGAAGCAGCCGACGTTGCCACGGAAGTGCTTGGAGCCGCCCCACTGGGCGACGATCGCCGGGGTCTGCTCAGTGTGGCACGCGTTGCACGTGGCGCTCTCGTCGGAAAGCTTCGGGAAGAACACCGGTCCGCCGTCACCGGCGGCTGCGACGAGCGCGGCCAGCAAGACGAGGACGGCCGTGACGGGGTGGGGGAAACCCTTCGGTTCCTGCGTCATGCTCCACCTCCACGACGCGGGGGAGCGTGCAGCCACCCGCACGGCTGAGCGGGGGCTCCTCCGGCCCGATTCATTTGTGACAGTCTAGTGACGTTCGTACCGTTACGCAAAGACGGCGCCGCGCTCCTTCCAGCGTCGCGACCTGGATCCTGCCTTGCGGCGCCGCCGGGGCCGTGGTCGTCGCCGCGTGGCTGGTGGAGGCCGGGCAGAGCGTCGTCGAGAACATGGCGCCGGTGCTGACGCTCCTGTTCACGCCGGTGTTCACCCTCGTGCTGCTGGCGTTCCTGGGGGTCGGAGCGTGGACCGGGAGTGGCGTGGCAGCGGAGCGCGACGTGCTCATCGGCTTCGAGCTGCTCCTGGTCGTGGTGGCGGGACTGATCCTCTACGCCATTTCGGCCCGGGATCCGGGCCAGCCTCCGAGGCTCTTCGACGTCCTGCAGCTCCTCCTCGTCGTCTACGCCCTGCTCGTCGACGCCGTCGCGCTGTGGGCCATCGCCGCGCGCATCGCCACCTTCGGGTTCAGCCCGAACAAGGTCGCGGCTTTGGGCGAGAACCTCGTCCTGCTGGTCAACCTCGGCGGGTCCGCCGTGGTCTACGGGAGCTTCCTCGCCCGGCGGACCGCGTTCGCGGCGCTGGAGCGGTGGCAGACGGCGTACCTCCCCGTCTACGCGGCGTGGGCGTGGATCGTGGTCGCGGCCTTCCCGCCGGTGTTCGGTTTCCGGTAGGAGCCACTGACTGCCAGTCCGAGAGCTGCACCAGTTGCTTGCCCTCGTTCTTCCCGTGCAGCACTCCTATGAAGGCCTGCGGCGCAGCTTTGATGCCCTGGGCGACCTCCTCGCGGTACTTCAGCTCCCCCTGCTTCAGCCACCCGGCCAGTTGATCGAGGCCTTCGGCGAACCGCCCGGCGTACCCGGAGACCAGGAAGCCCTGCACCTTCGCCTGCTTGGCGATCAACTGACCCAGCCAGCGCGGCCCGGTTTCGGGCCTCTCCAGGTTGTACTGCGACATCTGCCCACAGACGGAGATCCGCGCCTTCACGTTGATCAGTTGGATGACCGCATCGGTGATGGCCCCGCCCACGTTGTCGAAGTAGGCGTCGATGCCGGCTGGGCAGAGCCCCTCGAGCTTGCCATAGCAGTCATCGGCCGTCGTGTAGTTGAACGCGGCGTCGAAGCCGAGCTCGTCGAGCAGCCACGAGATCTTGACGTCGGAACCCGCGATTCCCACGACGCGGCACCCCTTGATCCTCGCAATCTGTCCGGCCACCATCCCGACGGCAGCCGCAGCCCCGGACACCACGACGGTCTCCCCCCGTTGCGGGTCGCAGACATCCAGCAGGCCGAAGAACGCCGCGAGGCCCGGCATGCCGAGGACTCCAAGAGCGGTCGAGATCGGTGCGAGGTCCGGGTCGATCTTCCTCAACGCACGCCCCTGCTGGACGGCGTACTCCTGCCACCCCAGCATCCCCTCGACGGTGTCTCCAGGGAGGAGCTCCGGGGTCCTCGACTCCACCACGGACGCGACCGCTTCACCTGAGATGACCTCGCCGATTTCAAGAGGCCGGGCATACGGCCCGGCATCGTCCATTCGCACCCGCATGTCGGGATCCAGCGACAGGTAGATCGACTGCACCAGCACCTCGCCTGCGGCCGGTGAAGGCAACGGGGAGTAGACCAGGTGGAAGTCCGACACCGTGGGGAAACCCACCGGCCGTGCAGCGAGCGTGATCTGCCTGTTCACGG
Source organism: uncultured Acidobacteriota bacterium (assembly GCA_963751245.1). Lineage (GTDB taxonomy): Bacteria > Acidobacteriota > Thermoanaerobaculia > Thermoanaerobaculales > Thermoanaerobaculaceae > CAVVTR01. The sequence goes on from CAVVTR010000012.1 coordinate 311,124, forward strand.
TCGTCATTGGACTCGTACCTGCATCATGTCCGGCGCTTTCGCTGGACTTCAACCTCGGCAGGGGCCAGGTACCGCGCAGGCTCCTTGTCGAACCGGGTCTTGCAGGCAGGACAGCAGAACACGTAGATCTGCCCGGCATGCGTGCTCTTGAAAGGGGATTTGTCGTCGATGGTCATCCGGCAGACAGGGTCCCTCGCCATTCGAGCGCCTCCTTCCGGCTTGCGGCAAGCCACTTCCCTCACGGTCCGGGGCCGTGCCGGACGGCGGGTACGCCGATCGGGGCGCCTCGCCGTCCCGCGGGTTCAGGTCCTGGGCTTGTTCTCCTCCGCCTTGGGTTCGGGAGGCTTGGCCAACTTCATCATCGGGTGATCCATCGTGCCCTTCGCGTCGCGCAGCTGCATCTGACGCATCATGTGCGCCGTCATCTCGGATTGCATCTCCATCATCATGGCGTGGGAGGCCTTGCGCTGGGCGACGAGCTCGTTGATGACGGCCGCCATCGGCTTCTCCATGTCGACCTCGGGCTGGGTGGCGTTCATCTTCGCGACCAGCTCGTCGAGCGTGGCGTCCATCGCCTTGAGCTTGTCCTGCATCTCCTGCTTCCTGGCCATCATGGTCTGGCATTCCGCCTTGAGGTCAGCGGCCTGCTTGGCCGCTGCAGCGCTCTTCTGGTCGAGGCCGGACATCGGGGCTGCCTGAGGGCTCCTCGCGGCCGGGGAGAGCGCAGGGGGCGGAGGCGTTTGGGCGCCGACACCCACGGCCAGCGCCAACGCTGCCGCGGCGAAGATGCCGGGAACGATGACCTTGAGGTGTTGCGGCTTCATTGTCGTCTTTCCTTGTCTGGCGACCCTCGGGGCCGCGCGTTCATGCACCGTGGCAGGAGTCAGGCGCCGATGCGGGGTGAAGCTACGGCTTCGTGCGCACCAGGAGCAGAACCCCGCCGAGAACGATCGCGCCGACGCCGGCCCATACCGGGATGTTGACCGTTTCCTTGTCCTTGATCGACAGCTCGAGCGGGCCGATCTTCGCGTCGTGCGTCGACTTGGTGTAGGTGATGCCGCCGTACACGAGCCCGATGGCGCCGGCGGCGATCAACAGAATTGCCACGAACTTGAGCGCACCCACGTTGCCTCCTTCTCCCGAGCTCCAGGAGTGATCCGACCACCTTCACAGGACCTGCGGCCCGAAGCGGCCGAGACGAGTGTCGAGCCCGTGGCGGCCGTCCGGTGTGGCTCGGGGCCCTCTCGCTGCGTGAACTCTCCGGGGCAGCCACGACCTCCGCAGCGCTCGGCTTCGTCGCCAGCGACGATCACCCTGCGAGGCTGTTGCGCAGAGGCTCCGGCTGCGGCTTGCGCTGGCATCCGCCTGGCTGTGTCGACCTTCACGAACTGTCCTCGACGTAGGTTTCAACTCCGTCTGCGGGCATTTCGTTCGGCCTCCTTGCCAGTCGGCGCCATCGCAATCCTCGCTTTCGTCACTCCGCGCGACACCCTCCTAGAGGCGGCGCCGACCGGAGACGAATTGGAAGATCAGAATGATCACCGCCACCACCAGCAGGACGTGGATGAAGCCGCCCATCGTGTAGGAGGTGACGAGGCCGAGCAGCCACAAGACGAGGAGTATGACCAGGATTGTCCAGAGCATTGCAGTCCTCCAGTCCCGCTGCGGTTAGTGCGTTCTCATGCCGACGAGGAGCTCGTTCTCCACGCCCTTGACGCCGTTGGTGTCGCGCGCGATACGCTCCGCTTCCTGCTTGATCTTCTCGGAGCTGACCCGGCCGATGAGCGTGACGACCCCCTGTGAGGAGCTCACGTCGATGTCCCCTGCCTTGATATCGGTGTTGGCGATGAGCTTCGACTTGACCTTCGAGCTGATCATCACGTCGTCGAGCCAGCTGCCGACCGTTCTCTCTCCGACGGTGAGATCGTTCACCACACGCTTCACGTTCTCCGTGCTCCATGCGACCCGGCCGGCCTCGACCCGGGCCGCCTCCGTGTCCACCACACCCGTGAGGTACACAGTTCCTTCCCGGGTCTGGACGTCCACCTGCCCGGCCTTCACAGCGTTGTTGGCCTTCAGCTTCGCCTCGATCACCGAGGTGATCCCCGAGTCTGCGTTCTGCGTGTTCTTGGTCGTCATCGAGGAGGCGCACCCGGCAAGCGCCAGTACCGCGGCCCCAAGCAGAGAGCCTGCCGCCACAACGAATCCATGCTTCATGAGACACCGTCCTTTCCTGAACGTGTCTCAAACCTAGTCCTCGGATCCCCCTGCGGGAAGAGCAACTACTACCCGGGAAATGGCGGCGGCGTTGGTAGAAACTACCTCTCCCGCGACCGCGCTGGACCGCGGGACCGCTCCTGCCGCCGGTTCACGTGCTGGAAAGCGATGGCACGTCGCGACCAGGACCGGGTAAGCCGCTGATCCCGATTGCCTTGGCCGCGTCGTGTGCGCGCGTCTACTTGTCGGGATGATCTTCCCGAATCTCGTGCTCCGCCTGCTCCCAGTCCTGACCTGCTCGACCGTCCTGGCGGCCTCGCTGCTCGTAGAGCTCATAGGCTCGCCTGGCGATCCGCGGCGTCACGTCGGACGGTGTCGTGGCATTGGAGGGATCGAGAATCCGATACGCGAGCAGCTTGAGGCGGTCGTTCACGAGGAACCACGCCAGCGCATAGCCCCAGACGAACATTGCCCAACCCCAGCCGAGGGGTGTCATGAACAACCCGTAGACCGCGATCAGCGTCGCCAGCGTCTGCGCGCCGAGCACGGTGATCCATAAGGCCCGCGAAGGGCGTATGGACCAGAAGGGGCCGCGGGTGCGCGTCAGGAAGATCGTCAGTTGTCCGGCCACGGACAGCTTCAAATACATCAGCGTCTGGATGTGCGCGCGATCGAAATGGAAGACGCGCTCGCCAAGGTAGAACATGCCGAAACTGGCGATCACACCGATGACGCCCAGCACCGTCGCGATCCCCAGCACCAGGCGCATGTTCCAGGCCTCGGGCTGATCCTTGTAATGGACGTTGTCATAGGCGATGGACAGGATGGCCCCGTCGTTGAGCAACGCCAGCATCACGATCATCACTGCGGTCACGGGATAGAAGTTGAACACCACGATCGCCAGCGTCATGAAGAACAGCACGCGAAGCGTCTCGGCGATGCGGTAGATCGCATAGCTGTTCATTCGCTGGAAGATCTTCCGGCTCTGCTTGATGGCGTCGATGATCACGGCCAGGCCGGGCGTCATCAGCACGATCGCTGCCGCCGCGCGCGCCGCGTCCGTCGCGTCCGAAACGGCGATGCCGCAGTCGGCCTTCTTCAGCGCGGGGGCGTCGTTCACCCCGTCGCCGGTCATGCCGACGATGTGGCCGCGCTGCTGGAGGACATCGACGATGTGGAACTTGTGCTCGGGGAACACCTGGGCGAAACCGTCGGCTCTCTCGATGGATGCCGCCACCTCCGTGGTCTCCTGCTTTTTCGAGTCGCCCAGGCCGGTCGCATCGAGGATGTCTGCGCCCATGTCCAGCTTCTTGGCGGTTTCCTGGGCAATCGCCAGTGCATCGCCCGTCACCATCTTGACCTTCACACCCATCGCAAGCGCGGTCGCGATGGTGGCCTTGGCATCTTCGCGTGGCGGGTCGAACAGGGGCAGCACGCCCACGAACCGCCATTGCCCGTCGCCCTCGGCTCGCGCCACGCCCAGCGAACGGAAGCCGCGCGCCGCGAACTCGTTGACCGCCTTGTCGACGGCAGGCTTCACCTGCCCGGCATCGTCCGACAAGGCCAGGATCACCTGCGGCGCGCCTTTCGTCACCTTGAACGTCTTCCCATCCTTGGCTTTGATGGTGGCCTCGGTGCGTTTGTGCACCGGGTCGAACGGCTCGAAATGGACCACCTGGTAGCCCTTCAAGGCCTCTTCGTCTTTCAGACCACTCAGGACAGCCAGGTCGATGGTGTCGTTGTTGTCCGCCCGCGACGCCAGCGCAGCGTCGAGGATCACCTGCTCGGCGGGGACGTCGTTCACGCTGAACGGGTCGCCCAGCGTCAGCTTGTTCTGGGTCAGGGTGCCGGTCTTGTCCGCACAGAGAACATCCACGCCCGCCAATTCCTCAATGGCTACCAGCTTGCTGACGACCGCTTCCTTCTTGGCCAGCAGGCGTGCGCCGACCGCCATCGTCACCGACAACACCGTCGGCATCGCCACGGGGATCGCGGCCACGGTCAGGACCAGGGCGAACTGCAACGTGGTGAGGATCGGGTCGCCGCGGAAGATCGCGATCGCAATGATCACCGCCACCAGCGCCACTGCGAGGATGATCAGGTAGTTGCCGATCTTCAAGACGGCCTTCTGGAAATGGCTGACGGTGTGCGCGTCCTGCACCAGTTGCGCCGTCTTGCCGAAGTAGGTATGCGCACCCGTGGCGTATACCATCGCGCCGATTTCGCCCTGGCGGATGATCGTTCCCGAAAACACTGCTTCGCCGGGTTTGCGCGTGGCGGGCAATGACTCTCCCGTCAGCGCGGACTGATCCACCTCGATCGCGTCACCCTCCAGCAAGCGCGCATCCGCCGGCACGATGTCGCCCAGACGCAGGCGGATGACGTCGCCGGGCACCAGCTCGCGCGCCGCCGGCGTGGTCCATTTCCCGTCGCGCTTCACCCGGGCCCTGATCGCCAGCTTGGCCTTGAGCGCGTCGATGGCGTTGCCTGCCTGGCGTTCTTCCCAGAATCCCACCACGCCGTTGGCCAGAAGAAGGAGGAGGATGATGCCAAAGTCCGGCCAATGCCGGGCTACCGCCGAGAGGATGACGGCCACCTCGATCATCCACGGGATGGGGCCCCAGAAGTAGGTGAGGAGTTTCAGGAAGGGGTTGGTCTTCTTCTCCTCGATCTCGTTGGGGCCGTACTGGGTCAGACGTTTCGCTGCTTCGGCCTGGGTCAAGCCGTCCGGCGACGAACTCAGGCGTTTCTCAACGTCCGCGAGCGGCAGCGACTTCAGATCGTCCTCCGCCGGCGCGCCGTTGCCGCCGCCGCCCGGCGCCCTCGCGGTGTCGAAAGGCTCGGGCGGGCTCATTCGGGGTCGCTCCATTTCCAGTTCCGGATCTCCGGCATGTCTTCGCCGTGCGTGTCGATGTACTGCTTGTGCTCGATCAGCTTGTCCTTGAGCTGCTGCTTCAGGTGGACGCCTCTGTCGCCGGTCTGCGGCAGGCGGTCGATGACGTCCATCACGAGGTGGAAGCGGTCCAGATCGTTCAGCACCGTCATGTCGAAGGGCGTCGTGATCGTGCCCTCTTCCTTGTAGCCACGGACGTGCATGTTGTCGTGGTTGGTGCGGCGGTAGGTCAGCCGGTGGATCAACCACGGGTAGGCATGGAAGGCGAAGATGACGTGCTTGTCCTTGGTGAAGAGCTCGTCGAAGTCGGCGTCGGAGAGGCCGTGCGGGTGTTCGGTCTGCGGCTGCAGCTTCATGAGGTCGACGACGTTGACCACCCGGATTCTCAGATCGGGCAGATGCTCGCGCATGATGGAGACGGCGGCGAGCGTCTCCAGAGTCGGCACGTCGCCGCAGCAGGCCATGACCACGTCGGGGGCAACGCCCTGGTCGTTGCTGGCCCATTGCCAGACGCCGATGCCCTGGGTGCAGTGCTCGACTGCGGCGTCCATCGTCAGCCACTGCGGCGCCGGGTGCTTGCCCGCGACGACGACGTTGACGTAGTGGCGGCTGCGCAGGCAGTGGTCCATCACCGACAGCAGGCAGTTGGCATCCGGCGGGAGGTAGACACGCACGACCTCGGCCTTCTTGTTGACGACGAGGTCGATGAACCCGGGGTCCTGGTGGGTGAAGCCGTTGTGGTCCTGGCGCCAGACGTGCGAGGCCAGCAGGTAGTTCAGCGAAGCGATCCTGTGCCGCCACGGCAGGTGCGCCGTGACCTTGAGCCACTTGGCGTGCTGGTTGAACATCGAGTCGATGATGTGGATGAACGCCTCGTAGCAGTTGAAGAGCCCGTGCCGCCCGGTGAGCAGGTAGCCTTCGAGCCAGCCCTCGCACTGGTGCTCGCTGAGCATCGAGTCCAGCACGCGTCCTGCGGGGGCGAGAAACTCGTCGTTCGGCTCCGTCGCGGCGTCCCACTGGCGGTTGGTTGCCTCGAAGAGGGCCTCCAGGCCGTTGGAGAGGGTCTCGTCGGGACCGAAGACCCTGAAGTTCCGCTGCTCCTGGTTCAGCTTCGCGACATCGCGCAGGAAGGGCCCGAGCACGTGCGTGTCGCCGATGCCGGGCGCCCCCGGCGTGGGCACGTCGGCCGCGTAGTCGCGGAAATCGGGCATCCGCAGGTCGCGCAGCAGCATGCCGCCGTTGGCGTGGGGATTCGCGCCCATCCGACGCTCGCCCCTGGGCGCCAGCTCGGCCAGCTCCGGTCTCAGGCGGCCCTGCTCGTCGAAGAGCTCCTCCGGCCGGTAGCTCCTCAGCCACTCCTCCAGCAGCTCGAGGTGTCCGGGATGGGCGGCCGGGTGGAGCGGCACCTGGTGCGAGCGGAAGGTGCCTTCGATCGGCAGACCATCGACCATCTTCGGCCCCGTCCAGCCCTTGGGCGAATTGAGGACGATCATCGGCCAGCGCGGACGTGTGAAGTTGCCGTGGACGCGGGCGTCCGCCTGGATCGTCTTGATCTCCTCCACCGCCATGTCGAGCGCGGTGGCCATGGTCTCATGCATCAGCGCGGGCTCGTGACCCTCGACGAAGGTGGGCGCCCAGCCGTAGCCGCGGAGCAGCTGCTCCAATTCTTCATGCTCGATGCGGGCCAGGACCGTCGGGTTGGAGATCTTGTAGCCGTTGAGGTGCAGGATCGGTAGCACCGCGCCGTCGGTGACAGGATTGAGGAACTTGTTGGAGTGCCAGGCCGTGGCGAGTGGCCCGGTTTCCGCCTCGCCATCGCCGACGACGCAGGCGACGATCAGATCGGGGTTGTCGAACACCGCCCCGAACGAATGGCTGAGCGAATAGCCCAGCTCGCCGCCCTCGTGGATCGACCCCGGGCACTCCGGCGAGGCGTGGCTGGGAATCCCTCCGGGAAACGAGAACTGAACGAAGAGCTTCCGCAGTCCTGCCTCATCCCGGCTGATGTCGGGGTAGATCTCGCTGTACGTGCCCTCGAGGTACGTGTTGCCGACGACGGCCGGGCCGCCGTGCCCGGGGCCGGAGACGTAGACCATGTCGAGGTCGTACTTCTTGATGACCCGATTCAAGTGCACGTAGATGAAGTTCTGCCCGGGGGTCGTGCCCCAGTGCCCCAGCAGCATGTGCTTCACATCGGCGAGCGTCAGCGGCCGCTTCAACAGGGGGTTGTCGTAGAGGAAGATCTGGCCGACCGACAGGTAGTTGGCAGCGCGCCAGTACGCATCCACCTTGTGGAGCAGCTCCGGGGAAAGAGTCCTTGCCGTCATGGTCAACCCTTCTTGGTGACCGACGCCGGGAGCCTGCTCTCCGGCCCCCGGCGCGGCACGCGGTACCTGACCGCCCGGTACGCGACGCGACCGGCGGATTGGTTCTGTCATTCATGCAACCGGATCTCCCGCTTCGCGAGCCGGTAGCTACCTTCGATCGTCACTGCCAACGCGACCATCGCCGCCAGCACCCACAGCTTGGCCGGCCCCGTCCGCGCCGTCTGCCAGATCAACGCGCCCAGTGCGGCCAGACACGCGACGGCCCCGCCAGCCGAAATCCAGCCGCGGCTGTTCGTGTGTGGTGCGTGCCGCGCGTTGGCGGTGTTCACGGCGGCGAAGATCAGCAGAAAACCGGCGCTGCCCAGCGTCGAGATGCTGGTCAGATCAAAGGCGTTGGCCACGAAGAGCGTGAGCCCGGCGGTGATCAACAGGCCTCCCACCGGCTCACCCCACACCTTCCGCTCCAGCAGGGTCGGCAGCTCGCCGTCCCGGGCGATGCAGAAGCTCAACCGCGCAGCGCCGTAGAGCGTGGCGTTGATCGCGGAGGCGGTCGACAGCATCGCCGCAACGGCGATCAGCGTGAAACCGGGCTGTCCGAGGAAGGGTCGGGCCGCCTCGGCCAGCGCGTAATCCTTGGCCGCCACGATCTTGTCCACCGCGAGATTGCCCACCGTGACGAGCGCGACCAGCACGTACAACGCGATCACGAACCCGACCGCTGTGTAGTACGCACGCGGCAGCGTACGCGCCGCGTCCCGTACATCCTTCGCCGTGTTGGCGATCAGCTCGAACCCTTCATAGGCGAGGAAGATGATCATCCCCCCCGCCGCCAGCTGCAGCGGCGGCGACCACGAGGCTGGCGCGAGGTGCGATGGCTTGATGCTGAAAAGGCCGACGGCGACGAAGAACAACAGGATCGTCACCTTCAGTCCCACGATCCACTCTTCGGCCTTGCCGATCAGCTCGGCGTTGAGCAGGTTCAGCGCGGTGATCGTGACCACACTGAGGCTGATGAGCACGTGCTTCCCGAGCGCCTGCCATGCCTGTGGCAGGAACGTCGCGCCGTAGCTGCCAAAGGCCAGCGCGTACAGCGACAGCATGACCACGTAGCTCAACCACAACAACACGTTGAGGCTACCGGTGAACATGCCGGAGCCGAACGCGCGGTCGAGAAACGTGACCGTCCCACCGCGACTCGGGTACGCGACGGACAGCTTCGCGTAGGAGTACGTCGTCAGCAGAGCCACCCCGCCCGCCAGCGCAAAGGCGGCGGGCGTGCCGCCATGCGCGAGCTCCACCGCCAACCCCAGCACGGCGAAGATGCCGCCCCCGACCATCCCGCCGACGCCGATGGCAACCACAGCCCACAGCCCGATCTTGCCGTCGCCCGCTCGTTTCATCTGCGGTTTGCCTCCCCCTCGCCCGGACGATGCCCTTCTGCGAAGTCGTCAGCTCCATTTCTGGGCAGCGATCGGGGACTCGCGTTCCTCTGACATCATCGCTGCCACAGGATTCTGGCGTCTTCCAGTGGGATCGCAACGCCGTCGCAGTGCGGTATCACTCGTGCCGTATAGTCCGATGAAGGGCGGTCCGCAGACACGGTCGCGCTGTAGACGTGGCCACCGCCCGCACGGCGGCCAGTTGTCGGGCGAGGGTCATCTCCTGCCGCACTGGAGCGCCGTCCAGAACGCCGTCGGCGTACAGCTCCACCCGCACCGCCTTCGGGTCGAGGTCATTGAGATGGACCTGCGACCTCGAAGACGTGCTGCTCGCCGCGAGTCTCGACCTTCACTTCGCCGAAGTGCAGCGCGGCCCATGTCTGCTCCAGACGGCGCTGCCAATCGACAATCTCCCTGCCGACTGCGCCTTGTCGGCGGCGCGCTCACGGTAGGCGGCCGCCGCCGGGAGGTAGTGTCTGCTCGGTGTATTCGCGCACCGCACGGTTGGCGGAGAAGCGCGGCGTCAACCGCGCCATGCTCTCCCGCATCCGCGCCACCCAGGCCGTGGGAATGCCCTGCTCGTCCCGGGCATAGAACTCCGGGATCACCTCCCGCTCGAGCAGGTCGTAGAGCGTGTCGGCTTCGGCCGCGTCCCAGGCGGGATCGTCGCCGTGCTCCTGGCCGTCGCCCAACGCCCACCCCACCTCAGGGGTGTACGCTTCGGCCCACCAGCCGTCCAGTTCCGAGAGATTGAGGCCGCCGTTGACCAGCACCTTCATGCCGCTGGTTCCGCACGCCTCCCAGGGCCGCCGCGGCGTGTTGATCCAGACATCCACTCCCTGCACCAGGCGCTCGGTCAGCAGCATGTCGTAGTCGCTGAGGAAGATCACATGGGGGCGGACCTCGGGCCGGCGGATGAAGCGGATCCACTCCTGGATCAGGGCCTGCCCCGCCTGGTCCGCCGGGATGGGCCTTGCCGGCGATGATGAGCTGCACCGGGCGCTCGGGATTGGTCAACAGGCGGAGCAGGCGCTCCGGGTCGTGCAGCAGCAGGTTCGGCCTCTTGTAGGTCGCAAAGCGACGCGCAAATCCCAGTGTCAACGCGCTCGGGATCAAAGAGATGGCTCGCCTCGTCCACCGCCTCGCGCGTTGCGCCTGAGGCGGTCAGGTCCCTGGACACCCGTTCCCGAGCGTAATCGACAAGAGACCTGCTGGCGGCGGTACGCAACCGCCAGAGCCTGGCGTCGGAGACGCGGCGAATGTCCTGCTCCAGGGTCTCCGTCGTCCCCAGCCAGCGGTCCTTGCCACAGGCCTCCGTCCACAGATCGTCGGCGGGCGCCGAGTCCCAGCTCGGCATGTGGACGCCGTTGGTCACGTGCCCGACGGGCACTTCGTCCATCGGCCAGTGGGGAAAGAGCGGCGCGAAGAGATGCACGGCTGACCTTCCCGTGCAGGCGGCTCACGCCATTCACCGCCCCGCTCCCCCGGACCGCCAGATAGGCCATGTTGAAGCTCTCCGACGAGTCGTCCGGGTTCTGGCGGCCCAGGGCCAGCAGGTCATGGAGCGGGATGCCGAGCTTCTGCTGCGGCATAGCCACCGAGGTACTGCTCGATCAGAGCCGGAGCGAAGCGGTCGAAGCCGGCGGCCACGGCCGTGTGGGTGGTGAAGAGGTTCCCGGCCCGCGTGACGGCCAGTGCGACCTCGAACGGCTGCCCGGTCTCGTCCATGAAGTCGCGGGCACGTTCCAGCACGGCAAAGGCCGCGTGTCCTTCATTCAGGTGGCAGACCTCCGGTTGAATGCCGAGCGCGTCGAGCAGCCGCCATCCGCCGATCCCGAGAAGCAGCTCCTGCTTGAGGCGCAGCTCCGGCCCGCCGCCGTACAGCTCGCTGGTGATCCCTCGGTGAGCCGGGATGTTCGCCGCGTCGTTGCTGTCCAGCAGGTAGAGCTTCACTCTGCCGACCTGGACCTGCCAGGCGCGCAGCCAGACCGAGTATCCGGGTAGGGCGATCTCCAACCGCAGCCACTCGCCGTTCGCCTGGCGCAAGGGCGTGATCGGCAACTGTCCGGGATCGTTGTACGGGTAGAGGGCCTGCTGCGCTCCGTCCTTGTCGATCACCTGGCGAAAATAGCCCTGCTGGTAGAGCAGCCCCACGCCGACCACCGGCACGCCCAGGTCGCTGGCGGCCTTGAGCTGATCGCCGGCCACGTTGCCCAGCCCGCCGGAGTAGATGGGCAGGGCCTCGCTCAGCATGAACTCCATGCTGAAATACGCGACGCAGGTCAGGGGGCCCTGGGAGTGATTCTGCTGAAACCACGCGGGCGCGGCCTCCGTCTTGCCGCCTGGTCTGCACCAGGCCGTCGACGTTCTTGCGAAAAGCCGGATCGGCCAGCACGCGCTCGATCCGGTCGCGCGAGACCGTCTGCAGGACGACCCATGGGTTATGAGTGATTTCCCACAGCCCGGGATCGAGCTGCCGCCACACCTCGTCGGTCGCGTGATTCCACGACCAGCGCAGATCCAGGGCAAGCTCGGCGAGGGAATCGAAACCTTCGATCGTCGGTGGGCAGCAGGTTGTAGATCGGGTGGCTGGCACGTGTTCGTTTGCTCATGGCGTCTTCCCCCCGTTCGCATGGCTCGCCAGCCCTGACCGCTGTGGCGCGGCCAGAGCATCGTCGACGATCGTCTGCGCTTCCTCCAGGATGCGGCGCAGGTGATCCGTTCCCCGGAAGCTCTCCGCGTAGATCTTGTAGATGTCTTCCGTCCCCGACGGGCGCGCCGCGAACCACCCGCTCTCGGCAGCGACCTTCAACCCGCCGATGGGTGCGCCGTTGCCCGGCGCGTGGGTGAGGATGGTGCGGATCTTCTCGCCGGCCAGGTCGGTGGATCGGACCTGCTGCGCGGAGAGTCCCTTCAGCATCGCCTTTTGCTCCGGAGTGGCCGGGGCCTCGACGCGGTCGTAAACCGGCTCACCGAGCTCGCGGGTGAGCTCGCGGTAGATCTCGCCGGGATCCCGGCCCATCCGCGCGGTGATCTCCGCCGCGAGCAGTGCCGGGATGATGCCGTCCTTGTCCGTCGTCCAGACGCTGCCATCCAGCCGGACGAACGACGCGCCCGCGCTCTCTTCGCCGCCGAAGCCGAGCGAGCCGTCGAGCAGGCCGTCCACGAACCACTTGAAGCCGACCGGCACCTCGTAGAGCGTGCGGCCCAGCTTCGCGGTGACGCGATCGATCATCTGGCTGCTCACCACCGTCTTGCCGACCGCCGCATCCGTTGCCCCACTCCGGCCGGTGCTGGAAGAGATAGAAGATGGCGACCGCAAGGTAGTGGTTGGGCGGCAGCAGTCCTGCGCTCCGGGTGACGATCCCGTGCCGGTCGTGGTCGGTGTCGCAGGCGAAGGAGAGGTCGAAGCGATCCTTCAGCTCGATCAATCGCTGCATCGCATACGGCGACGACGGGTCCATGCGGATCTGGCCGTCCCAATCGACCGTCATGAACCGGAAGGTCGGGTCGACGGCCTCGTTGACGACGGTGAGGTTCAGCCCGTAGCGATCGGCGATCGGCCCCCAGTAGTGGACACCGGCGCCGCCGAGGGGATCGACGCCGAGGTTGATCCCTGCGCCGCGGATGGCGTCCATGTCGACCACATTGGCCAGATCGGCAACGTAGGCATTGAGGTAGTCATGCCGATGGGTCGTGGAGGCGAGCAGCGCCTTCTCGGACGGGACCCTCTTCACGCCCTGCAGGCCACCTTCGAGAAACGCGTTCGCCCTGGCTTCGATCCAGTCGGTGACGGCGCGTTCCGCCGGCCCGCCGCTCGGCGGGTTGTACTTGAAGCCGCCGTCGTGGGGCGGATTGTGCGAAGGGGTGATCACGACGCCGTCGGCGAGCCCGGTCTTGCGCCCGCGGTTGTACGTGAGGATGGCGTGGGACACGACCGGGGTCGGGGTGTACTCGTCTCCCGCCGCGGCCATGACCTCCACCCCGTTGGCCGCCAGCACCTCCAGGGCGCTGGCAAGAGCCGGGACGGAAAGTGCGTGCGTGTCCATGCCGAGGAACAGCGGCCCGTCGATCTTCTGCTGCGCGCGGTACAGGCAGATCGCCTGACTGATGGCGAGAATGTGCCACTCGTTGAAGGACTTCTCGAACGCCGATCCGCGATGTCCCGAGGTGCCGAACGCCACGCGCTGCCCAGGTACGGAGGGATCGGGCCTCTCCGAGTAGTAGGCGGTGACCAGCCTCGGCACGTCGACGAGCATCGACGGCTCCGCGGGCTTTCCCGCGAGAGGGCTAACCTTCATCGCTGCGCCTGCACGGCGCGCGGCCGATGCGTACGGCGTTGTCCTGCACCGCGAGGGGCTCAGCGCAACGGGCGCCGATGGAGCGGCAGCCGAACCCCGCCGCATTTCCACGCGAGACTGCCGAGCGTCGGCCGGCGGCGCAGCCCGAGCGACGCCGCCGGGCAGCGTCCACACCCGGCCCCACGCACGAGTAGGCCTCACTGATTGGAGCCTCGCGGAACACCATCGCGTGATCGTCCGGCCGCCCTGAGGGGCGCGACCGCTGGCTTGCCCACATGTCCTGCACCCCCGGACACCACCCGGTCCTGTACCGGTCTTGAATCTAGGTCTCGGATTTCCTGCCCGGAAGAGCACTTACTACCCAAGTGCAGGAGCCACCATGGGTAGTAAATACGCCGACCTCGGTCGCCGACCCCGGGTCGGCGCCGCGGAGGCGACCGGCGCGTGTTACGCTGGCCGCATCTCACGGAGGGGCTCGTGCACTCCCTGCTGCAGGTGGTTTCCGGTCTGGGGTGGGAGCTGTCCGCGTGGACCGCGCTCCTCGTGGCCGCCGAGCTCTTCACCCTGGTCACCATCCCTTCAGTCCTGCTCTCGCGCAGGGGCCAGCCCCTGGCCGCCCTCTCCTGGACGCTGGCGCTGGTGGCGGTCCCGGTGCTGGGCGTGCTGGCGTGGTGGCTCCTCGGGCGCTCCCACCTCGAACGGAAGGGCCTGCGTCGGAAACGGGCCCACTGGCAGGTGCGCAAGGGGTTTGCCTACCTGCGGTCCGAGACGCTGGCGCTCCCTGCGGAGGCCGGCGACGTCTTCAACACCATCAGGCGGCTGCCGGAGGACGAGGCGGGCGGCCTCCACGCCCCGGTTGCGGGCAACCGGGTGACGGTCCTCAAGGATGGAAGCGAGACCTACGCAGCGATGGAACGAGCCATCGCCACCGCCGAGCACCACCTCCACCTCCTGTTCTACACGTTCGAGCCCGACGCGACGGGGCGGCGCTTCCGGGACCTGCTGGCCGAGCGCGCGCGGTCCGGCATCCGAGTGCGGCTCCTCCTCGACGCCATGGGCAGCTTTCGCACCCGGAGCTCGTTCTTGCGGCCCCTCGAGGAGGCGGGCGGCGAGGTCGCCTTCTTCGCCCCGGTGCGGTTCTTTCGCCGCTCTCTTTCGCTCAACTTCCGAAACCATCGCAAGATCCTGGTGGCCGACGGACGCATCGCCTACATGGGCGGCCTCAACATCGGGGACATCTACCTCCGGGACTGGCGGGACGGTGGCTTCCTGCTCGAGGGGCCCGTCGCCAGTCAGCTCCAGGAGGTCTTCATGGACGACTGGTTCTTCGCGACGGGGAGGAACCTCGCGGACCGGGACCATCTGCGCTGGTCTGAGGCCCCGGGCAGCGCCTCCGGAGAGCGCGGGGCGGTCTGCGCCGTGGTGGCGGGCGGCCCCGACTCCCAGCACAACCTCACCCACGACACCTTCTTCCTCGCCCTGACGCGGGCCCGGGAGCGGATCTGGATCACCACCCCCTACTTCATCCCCGATCCGGCGATCCAGGCGGCGCTGCGCACCGCCGTCTACAGCGGGGTGGACGTGCGGCTCCTGGTCCCGCGGCGCTCCGACCTGCCGTGGACGCGCCTCGCTGGGCGCTCCTATTTCCCGGACCTCCTCTCGTCGGGCGCGCGCATCTGGGAGTACCTGCCGGCGGTCCTGCACGGCAAGACCTGGGTCTTCGACCGCGACTTCTGCGCGGCGGGGAGCGCCAACCTCGACACCCGGAGCTTCAAGCTGAACTTCGAGGTGACCTGCTTCGTCCGGGACGCCGCCGCCAACGCGCGAATGGCCCAGTTGTTCGAGCAGGACCTGGCGCAGAGCGCCGAGGTGACGCTCGCCTCCCTGGCGCGGACGAGCGCGGGGCAGCGCCTCCTCGAGTCCGCCCTGAACCTCCTCAGCCCGCTGCTGTGACGCGCTTTGCGCCGAGCACGACCCGCACCCGATGCACGCCCCCGTCGTCCGACAGCGGAATCGCGGCCGGGTCGACGGGCGATCCGTCGAGCTCCGCGCTCGCCACGCCCCGGCAGCGCCGCTTCGGGTTTTCCACGGCGATCGTGTAGAGCGACGTCCCGAAGCGCCACTCGATGGAGTAGGCCGGCCACGACGAGGGGATGCACGGGTTCATCGAGAAGAACGCGCCACGGCGCTGGAGCCCGAGGATTCCTTCCAAGCCGGCCCGGTACATCCAGCCGGCCGACCCGGTGTACCACGTCCAGCCGCCCCGCCCCCGGTGCTGTGGGTGGTCGTAGACGTCCCCCGCGACCGCGTAGGGCTCGGTCATGTACTGCTCGACCTGGCTCGCCGTTCGCGAGTGGTTGACCGGGTTGAGCATGTGGAAGAGCCCCACCGCCTCGTCGCCGCTCCCGAGACGCGCGAGCGCGAGGACGACCCACGCAGCGGCGTGCGTGTACTGGCCTCCGTTCTCGCGGATCCCCGGGATGTAGCCCTTGATGTATCCGGGGTCGAAGGCCGTGCGGTCGAACGGTGGGCGAGAGGAGCAGGATGACGCCCGAGCCGCGCCGGACGAGGTGGGCGCCCACGGCACCCATCGCGCGCTCGGCGCGCTTTCGTGGCGCGGCGCCCGAGAGGACGGCCCAGGTCTGGGCCACCGAGTCGATCTTCCCCTCGTCGTTCTGGGCCGATCCCAGCGGCGTGCCGTCGTCGAAGTACGCGCGTCGGTACCACTCGCCGTCCCAGCTCTGTTCCAGCATGGCTCCCAGACGCTCGCGTTCGGCGCGATAGCGCGCCGCTCGCGGCGCGTCACCCCGCTCGTCACACAGGGGGGCAAAGGCCCCCAGGACGGCGTGGAGAAACCAGCCTACGAACACGCTCTCGCCACGTCCTTCGGGGCCGACGCGGTTGAAGCCGTCGTTCCAGTCGCAGCTCCCGATGAGCGGCAGGCCGTGCGCGCCGGCCGTGAGCGCCCGGTCCACGGCCCTCGTGCCGTGCTCGAACAGCGTTCCCGTCTCGCGCGAGACGGCCGGGATCCCGTACGCCTCGGGCTCTCCGGGCGGAACCGCGGGCGCCTCGAGGAAGGGCACCCGCTCCTCGAGGACGGCGCGGTCTCCAGTGGCCTTGACGTACTCGGCCGCCGCGTAAGGGAGCCAGAGAAGGTCGTCGGAGCAACGCGTGCGAATGCCCTGACCACCCGGGGCGTTCCACCAGTGCTGCACGTCCCCCTCCACGAACTGGCGCGCGGCAGCCCGCAGGATGTGCTCGCGGGTGAGGTCCGGCCGCGTGAGCATGAGCGCCAGCACGTCCTGAAGCTGGTCGCGGAAACCGTACGCGCCGCTCGACTGAAAGTAGCCGGAGCGCGCCCAGATGCGGCACGCCAGATCCTGATAGAGGAGCCACCTGTTGACCAGCAGGTCGAAAGAGTCGTCGGGGGTGGTGACGCGCACGGCGCCCAGCGTTTCGTCCCAGAACGCCTCCACTCGGGCGAGCTCGGCCTCGGCGGCCGCCGCACCGTCGCTCCCTGCAAATCGCCGCAGGAGCGCGCGGGCTTCCGCCACGTCGCACCCCTGCCCGAGGACGAAGACGACGCGCCGCGTCGCGCCGGGCTCGAGGTCCACCACCGTTTGCAGCGCCGCACACGGGTCGAGGCCGGCGCCGAACCGGTTCAGCAACTGCGGCTGTCCGAGCGCGGCCGCACGGGAGAGCGAACCGTTGCGGCCGAGAAACTCCCCACGATCGCCGGTGGCGGAGAGCAGCGGCTCGCTCGCGGCGGCGAACGCGACACGCTCCCTCTCCTTGCCGTACAGGTCGCGTGCCAGGACCGCGCCCGTTTCCGGGTCGAGCTCCGTTGCGACGAATCGCGGGCCGCTCCCAACGGGTGGGCCGAGCAGCCATTCGCAGTATGAGAAGAGCCCGAGGCGCCGCGGCCGATCGGAGCGGTTGGTCAACGTCAGAAGAGACAGCTTCACGGGCTCGTCCCGCGCCACGAAGACCGCCAGCTCCTGAGCGATTCCGTGCGCCGCGCGGGCGAACCGTGTCACGCCCGGCGCGTGGCGCACCACCCAGCGCGGAGAGCGCGGCGATCGTCTCAGGGGTGCCGGCGTGGCGCCCCACAGGGTGCCGCTTTTCTCGTCGCGGACGAAGATCGCCTCGGCGGTCGGGTCGGTGACCGGATCGTTCGCGAACGGCGTGAGCCGGTTGTCCCGGCTGTTCTCGGACCAGGTGTGGGCCGCCCCGGAAGCGGTGATGATGCTCCCGAAGCGTGGGTTGGCGAGAACGTTGATCCACGGAAGGGGCGTCTCCCGTTCGCCCTCGAGGACGACGACGTACTCGCGGCCGTCACGCGTGAAACCACCGAGGCCATTGCCGAAGAGAAGCGGTGGCGGTTCCGGTTCGACGTCCGGCCGCCCGGTCTCCGGGGCCTCGTCGACCGGTACGTTGGCCAACGGGAGCGGAGGCTCCGCCTCCGTGCGGTCGAGCTGCTGCTCCAGGGTGCCGCGGTCGCCGGAGAGGACCGCCCGGGCGACCACGCTCAGAAGGACTCTCTCGGCCTCCGGCATCGAATCGGCCTGGAGAAGAAACACTCCGCCCGGCTTCTCCTTCCAGGCGCTCCACGGGCCGCCGTCGACGAGCTGTGTGAGCTGCTGGGTCACCTCTTCGCGGTAGCTCGCCGGGTGCTCGTTGAGGATGACCGCGTCCGCCTTCAGCCCCATGAGGCGCCAGTGTTCGTGCGCGGTCAGGACTTCTCGAACGAGCTCCACGTCATCCGGCTCCTTCACGCGGACAAGGACGACCGGAAGATCGCCGGAGATGCCGAACCTCCACAGACCGTCCTGCGAGAGAGTGTTCTTCGCCAGGGTCTCAGCGTCGGCCCGGAGGGATGCGTCGGCGAAGAAGACACGGGAACCGAGCCGCTCGGAGAGCTTGGCCTGCTCGACCGAGATTCCGAGATGTCGCAGTGACATCTGCGCCTGCGTGTAGGCCAGGGCGAAGGCGCGGGCGGCGACACCGTGGTCGTGGTACTTCTGCGCGCACTCGCGTGCAGCCGCCTCGTCGGCGGCGACGCCGGTCGTGAACGAGACGCGGGCGAACCCCCCGGGTGCGAGCCGCAGCCGGGTCCGGAGGCTCAGGATCGGGTCGAGGACCGCGCCGGTCGTTCCCGAGAGCGCGCGCCCGTCCATGGCCTGTGGGTCGTCGGGGCCGCGCCCGCGCCCCAGGAAGCGCATCCGGTCGGTTTCCCACTCCACCTGCGCCTGCGTCGGTCCGTGGATGGAGAGGACGTGGAATCCGACGAGCGTCGGGTCGTGCGGGCCGCGGTCCGCCGCCGCGCCAGGAGAGCAGTATTCTCGGCAATCCACTCCGTCTCGACGAAGAGCTTCCCGAAGGCGGGGTGGGCGACGTCCTCGGCGACGGACCCCAGGCCCACCTCGACGTAGCTGGTCAGCTCGATCTCGCGGGAGCGGTCGCTTTGATTGGTCAGCGAGACGCGCCGGACCTCGACATCGTCCCCCGGTGAGACGGCGACCTCGAGGCGCGTTGCGATCTCGTGGTCGAGCCGCTCGAAGGTCGCCTTCTCGGCGAGGAACTCCACGAAGTAGCTGTCGGGCTGCTTGGCCGTAGGCTGGTAGGCCGCGGACCAGACGGCCCCTGTGTGGACATCGCGCAGATAGACGAACTGGCTGCCGGGGTCGCAGGTGCGGTCCTCCCGCCACCGCGTCACGGCGCGGCCGCGACAGAAGCTCGTTCCGCCGCCCCCGTTGGTGACGATCGCGACGTAGTTGCCGTTCGAGAGGATCTGCGCCCGTGGGTACGGCGTGTGGGGCGAGCGGATGCGACGTGGGGCGCGCGCCAGCGCGGCCGGCGCGGCCTGGGCCTCTTCGGCCGGACGTGGCTCGAAGACGGGCGCCTCGCGCGGGATCCGCTCCTGCAGGAGGAGCTCGGTCGCCTGGATTCGCCGGTCCGCATGGAACCGGTCGACCATCACGTCGCCGAGAAGGACGTTGGCGATGGCGACGAGCGTCATCCCCTGGTGGTGCGCCAGGTGGGTCTTGACGACGACGCCGGGGCCTCCCCGCACGGCCGCGGAGTCGCCGGTCTCGGCCGGCCTTCGCGCCGTGTAGTCGATGGCGTCGTAGTATCCGAGCGGCCCCCAGGCTCCCTCGTCCGTCAGGCGCCGCAGGTTCCGCGCGGCCCTGGTCGGCTCCAGGAGCGCGGCCAGCGCGGTCGCGTAGGGAGCAACGACGAGCTCGTCGGCCAGCCCTCGCTTCAACCCGAGGCCCGGGACGCCGAACTCCTTGTACTGGTAGTTGCCCAGCCGGTCGCTCAGATCGTAGGCGGACTCGGAGATTCCCCATGGAACGTGGCGCTCGCGGCCGTAACGGATCTGCCTCCTGACGACCATGCGGCAGCTCTGGTCGAGGAGCGTCCCCGGATACGTTCTCATCAGGAGGAGCGGCATGAGGTACTCGAACATCGTCGCGCTCCAGGAAACGAGCGTCGGGACGCCTTCCACGCTGACGACGAGCCGTCCCAGGTGGAACCAGTGACTTTGCGGAACGTCGCCCTTTGCGATCGCGAAGAAGCTCGCCAGGCGCGCCTCCGAGGCCAGGAGGTCGTAGTAGCCGCTGTCCGCTCGGCCCGGCCCGCCGGCGTCGGCGAGGCGATAGCCGATCGAGAAGAGCTGACGCTGGCGGTCGTAGAGGAACGCGAAGTTCATCCCGTCCGCCAGGGCCGCCGCGCGACGGGCAACGCCGGACAGGCGTGGCGCCAGGTCCGGCCGCGACGCGCCCAGCTGCCGGCACCCTTCCGCCAGGGCGAGGAGCGCCCCCGCGAGGTTGCCGCTGTCCACCGTGGACACGTAGCGCGGGAGGAGCGGCGCGAGGTTCTGCGTGTCGTACCAGTTCAGGAGGTGCCCCTCGTGGCGCTCCAGCCCTTCGACCGTGGTCAGCGTCCGGTCGAGCCTCTCGACCATGGCATCCGCCGCCAGCAGGCCCAGATCGTGCGCCGCCAGCGTGGAGAGGAGGCCCAGCCCGATGTTGGTCGGTGAGGTCCGGTGGGCCACCCTGGGCTCTCGGTCTTCCTGGAAGTTGTCGGGAGGGAGCCAGTGATCCTCGGGGCCGGCCAGGATCTCGAAGTAGCGCCAGGTCTTCCGCGCCACCTCCATGAGGAGGTCGCGGTCCTCGGGCGACAGCTCCCGGCTGGCGTGGCGATCGGCCTGGCTGAGCCAGTACGCGCAGGCGGGCGCCGCCGCCCACAAGGCGAGGAACGGAAGCGCCAGAGGAAGCGCGCCGGGACGAGCGGCGCTGACCAGGGCGCAGGAGCGCCAGCGGCCGCGATCGGGCTCGCGGCCATCTCGACGAAGAAGGTGCGAATCCCTCTTGCGAGAAGGCCGGCTGCCCGGCTCGCCTGCGTGGCCGCCGTCTCCCACTCGAGGAGGCGGCGGTGCGTGACGACGAGCCGGACGAGCGTCAGGGCGATGGCATGCACGCTCTCCCAGGCGTGGAATGGGAGGAAGACCAGCGTCAGGAGCGCCTGCGCGAAGGCGGTGCCCAGATCCTCGACGAGGCCGCGAAGGTGGACGCGAGCCGGCTCGTGCGCAGGGCGCGGCTCGAGGAGCTGGAAGAGGGAGGCGACGAACGGGAACGCGACGACCGCGAGACCGCCGAGGGTCCAGGCCAGGGGGCTCCCCG
Organism: uncultured Acidobacteriota bacterium; assembly: GCA_963751245.1. Lineage (GTDB taxonomy): Bacteria > Acidobacteriota > Thermoanaerobaculia > Thermoanaerobaculales > Thermoanaerobaculaceae > CAVVTR01. Next base: position 331,986 of record CAVVTR010000012.1, read on the forward strand.
GCAGGAAGGTCCACGCGGCCGCGAAGAAGGCGAGGAGCGAGGGCGCCACGAGGCTGCGCCGGAGGTTGTCGAGGATCTTCCACTGACTGATGAGCGGGAGGCGGTTCCTCGCGAAGCCCTGTGGCGTCGGGACCAGCGGGAAGAGCCAGGCGAGGATCTGCCAGTCGCCGCGCACCCAGCGGTGTTGCCGTCGCGCGTGCGCGAGGACGTTGGCAGGGTAGTCGTCCACCACCTCCACGTCGGAGACGAGCGCGGTGCGCGCGTGGAGCCCCTCGAAGAGATCGTGCGACAGCAGCGCGTTCTCGGGAACGCGCCAGCCGACGGTCGCCTGGAAAGCGTCGACGTCGTAGAGTCCCTTGCCCGTGAAGCTCCCTTCGCCGAAGAGGTCCTGGTAGGTGTCCGAGACCGCCGTCGTATAGGGATCGACGCCGGTGTGCCCGGCGTAGACGCGCGCGAAGAGCGACCCGCCGGCGCTCGCAAGGTTGACGCTCACGCGCGGCTGAAGGATGCCGTAGCCCTCCGTGACCCTCCGGAGGGTGGCGTCGACCACGGGCCGAGTTGAGCGGGTGCGAGATGATCCCGATCAGGGTCTTCGCGGCGTCCCGCGGGAGTCGCGTGTCGGCGTCCAGGGTGAGGACGTAGCGCACCGACGGCAGGATCGAGAGGTCCCCGACCTTGACGGAGAAGCCGGTGTCGGTCGAGGAACGCAGCAGGCGGTTGAGCTCCTCGAGCTTCCCCCGCTTGCGCTCCCAGCCCATGAAGACGCCCTGTTTCGGGTTCCACTCGCCGATCGCGGTGGAACAGGTAGAAACGGTCGTTCCCGTCGGGCACGTGCCGGCGGTTGAGCGCCTCGATCCCGGCCACCGCCGCGGCCAGGATCTCGTCGTCTCCGGCAACCGAGAGCGTCGGCGCGTCCTTGAAGTCGCTGAGGATCGCGAAGTGGATCCGGGGGTCGAGGTTGCCGAGCGCCTGCACCTCCAGGTGCGCCAGGAGCCGCTCGACCTCCTCGACGCTAGCCGAGGAGCACGGGCACCACCACCATCGTGCGGGCGCCCTCGGGGATCCCGTCGCCGAAGTCGAGGCGGGGGAGCCGGCGCGGCGGAACGAGACGCGGCCACGATGCGCTGGACGAGGAGCATGGCGAGCTCGCTCGCAGGGAGCAGCGCGAGGAGGGCCGCAGCCGTCGCCACCCCGGCGGCGCCCGCGGCGCCTGCGTACGCGTACGCGCTGAAAACGCCGAAACCGGTCAGGAGACCGATGCCGCCGAGGTACGCCGCGGTCGCATGGGCGAAGGCCCAGCGGCGGAGTCGCTGCAGCGAGGCGCGGGCGGTACGCCACGTCGATCTCGAGGCCGCGCCTGCCCGGGCCGATCAGGTGATGGCCGACGTGCGCTGCCTTGGCGCCGCTTCCCTTCTGCTGTGCGGCCCGTCGGGCGACTCTCGACGGTGCGCAGGGCGACGCGCACCTGGGCCTCGCCTGTCCGTTCGGCGAGATCCTCCACCGCGTGGCGATAGCGGTCGCGAGCTGGTGAAGTCCATCCGCGGGTAGACCCCGGCCGGGTCCCGCCGCAGGATCTCCTCCACCGGGCTGACCAGCTCCACGAAGTGGCTCCAGTCGAGCGTCGCGCAGAACCTGAGGCTCGTCACCGTGTTGCCGGTGGAGAGCTGATCGGTGGCCTGGCGCTGGTTCTCGGAGCGAACCTCATCCTCGGGCGTCGTCCCCCGCGCGGCAAGCGCCCGCTCCACCGCGGCGGCGAGGGGGAACACGCGGGGGTCGTATTCGCGCATCCGTTGCCGGAGCTGCGCCACGAAGGCGCTCGGGAGGGGGTCGGGCAGCCTGCCGGGACTCTCACCTCGTTCCAGCCGCGCGACAACACCATCCGCGTCGAGGCGGGCCGCCCGCCCCGCAAGGAACCCGTCTGTCAGCAGTCTCAGGTTCTCGAGGAGCGCGAGCTTGAGCATGCTGGGCCACGCCCACAGCTCGCCGATCGTCAGCGGCGCCACGGTCTGAAAGGCGAGAACGAAACGCGTGAGCCGCTCCGTGTCGACGCGTCCGTCGCCGTGCCGGATCAGCTCGAGCGCCATCGCATGGATGCGGGCCCTGCCCGAGAGCTCGCGTGCCGCGAGCTTCGGCAGCGCTCCGGTAATACTGAATGGGGAGGTCGTGCCGCACGGCGCGCGCCTCCGACTCGACGAGGTGAAAGTTGTCGAGAAGCCACTCGGCGGCCGGAGGAACGGCGACGCCCCGGTGGACGTCGTCAGCGAGGGAGCGGTACGCCGCGTTCAGGGCGCGGATGTTTCCTTCCAGCCGTGGCAACACGTCGTGCCCGCTCGTGCGCGAAGCAGGGACCACCGTGAAGACCGCGGCGAGGGTCTTGGCGCGCTCCTCGAGGCCCTCGGGGTTCAGCAGCTCGCCCCTGAGAGGCATGGCTTGTTCAGTATGACGACGTCCCAACAGTGCTCACCTCCCGGGGGGCTTCAGTTTCCAGCCGGCGCCGCCTCGTGTCGCCTGACCGATCCCCTGTCCACCACCGGCAGCACGGCGGCGTCTTGCACGGGCACTGGCCCCTTGCTGACCGGCGCCGGGACGGAGGCCCGTTTCACGCCCATCTCAGCCCGGCCCACCGCGAGGTCGTTCCCGAGCGCCTCCAACCGCACACCCTGCTCGGAAAGCCAGGCGAGAATGGCCTCGTTCCCGGCGTCTCTCGCAGGCGGGTGGGGGTACCGGCCTTCCCAGGCATGCCTCGCGGTCCCTCCCAGCCGGGCCATCCGGCGTCCCTGCTCGGCGCGCGCGTAGAGCTCATCGGCAAGGTCGAACGCACGCTCGCGCAGGGCGTTCTGCCGCGCCTTCAGCTCTGTGTTCTCGCGCAGGAGCGTGTCGACGCCGACGCGCGCCGGGTTTCGACCCGACGCCACGGAGAAGACGCCGACGACGGCGAACAAGGCGACGATGCCGACACTGCCCAGCACGCGCCGCGCGCCGAGCGAGGTGATCGCGAGGTGGCGGAACTTCCCGCCCCGGCCCTGCCACTGCAGCTCCAGGAAGCTGTGGTGCTTCACGCCCACAGGAGCCTCCGGCCCGGCCCGCGCCGCGGCCGGCGACGCCCCGGCAGCGCGACAGACAGCAGAGAACCTGGCCACTCCTGTGCGTTTCATGGGACACCTTCCCTTCACCGCGGCCCTCGGACCGGCGGGGCACGCCGCAGACGCTCACACCATCACAGGCTGGCCGTCACCGGGGACCTCGGCCCTTCTCCGTGCGCAGGTGTCCTTCCCGGCCTCGACCGCGAGCCCTCACGCTGCCGCCTCCGCTTGCTGGGCGAGGATCCGACACCAGGAGCAGCAGCGAGTCGTCCCGCGCGCTCCTATCCGGGCGGAGGGCACCATGGCCGCGCGAAAGGTCGGAGCCGCCGGCGCTGAGCGGTGAGGCTCGGGCTCAGGACGGCGGCGGCGGTCCCGGCTTCTGGCCGTGGCCAAGCCCTTGTCACTTCTTCTTCGGCGGCCCCTTTTCCTTCTTGTCGGCCTGCGGCGCCTGTCGTGCCACCGGCTTCCTCAGCGCGGCCGCCCGCGCGGCCTTCTGCCGCGCCTGGAGCTGTTGGGCGGCGTTCTGCTGCTCCCTCTGCAGCGCCTGGAGCTCCGCCTGGTGGCGCTTCTCGACCTGATTGCGGTCGGCTTGGGCGCGCGCAGTGGCGATCTCCTGTTGTTGGAGCTTCTCGAGCCGCTGCTTCTCCTTCGTCAGGTACTGCCCGAGCTGCTGCTGCTCGCGACGGTCCTGCTGGTCGATCTGTTTGGCGTCGGGGTGCGGCGCCCGGTCCACCCGTGGGGCGACTTCGAATGCGGGTGCGTAGGGACGTGCCGCGGGGGGGAGGCCCGCCTGTCGGTCCGCAGGAGGTGTTTCGACCCGCAGCCCCGCGTTGGCGCGCGGACCGATGCGGACCGAATCGAGCTTCTGTTGGTCGGGCCGGTAGATGCGAACCTGGGTCCCCGTGACCGTGGTACGCGTCTCGGTCGGCACTTCGGCGACGCGGAACGGTTGCACGCGCCTGCCGGTCGCCTGCTCGATGCGGCGGACGTCGACGCCGTGGTTCACCACCCGGTTGTCGACGTAGGTGTAGTTGGTGATGTTGGTGGTGTTGTGGATGATGGTGATGTTACGCGCGGTCGGGATCACGTAGCCCGAGAGGCGAGGTTCGAGGAAGGAACGCTCCGGGACGAAGCAGTAGGCGTCGGGCTGGATGCTCGCGCTCAGGTTGAGCCCGCCGAGCCGGATGCCTACACCGACCTGGAAGCCGACCGAAGGTGGCAGCGGTGCCCAGCCGACGTAGCCTCCGCCGTGCTGCCAGGAGACCCAGGCCGGTCCCCAGACCGTGCCGGGTATCCAGAGCCAGCCGAAACGCGGGTACTGCGCCCAGCGACCGTAGTGGCACGTCGCCCAGCCGAACGGCTCGGACGAGATCCAGGTCCAGCCGTACGCCGTGTCCAGCCAGCGGCCGTCGGTGTACGGGCGCCAGTAGGGAGGAACGTTGCGCGGGAACCAGGCCCAGCCGTAGTCTGGGGTCAGCACCCAGTCGCCGTAGGGGGACAGCTGGTCGTAGAAGAGGCCGACCTCGGCCCGCGGCGTGGCCGCGGCATCGTAGCCATAGTCGTTGCCGTAGTTCTGAGGCGAGGCCGGGGGACCGCCGTAGCCTGGAGACTGGCTATAGGCCGTGCAACTGGTGAGAGCCCCCAGGCAGAGGGTCATGACTGCGAGACGGATCGGTCGCATGAGATGCCGTCCTTTCCCGAACGTGTGTCAAACCTAGTCCCCGGATCCACCGCCGGGAAGAGCAACTACTACCCGGGAACAGGGCGCGGCCTTGGTAGAAACTACCCCTCCCGCGCTCTGCCTCGACCTCGGCCAGGCCGGTGTGGCTGAAACGGCGGAGACGCGCCCGGGATCGGCGTCGCTCGACCGCAGGCGGCGCGTCCTCCCTAGGGAGACGGGGTCGGCGGTGCGCCGGGCGTTTTCGACGCCCAGGCGACCGTGCCCGCGATGGCGATCCAGTCGGCACCGCTGTCGACCGATCCGATCGTGAAAGGAAGGTCCTTGGGAATCTGGAAGAGCGTGATGTCCGAATAGGTCTTGGTCAGGAGCGGCCCGATGAAGTTCACGACCCAGCCGAGAACCCCGTGGCACCGCGGTTCGATCCGTACGTTGCGGAGGACGAAGCTGCGTGTGGCCGCATCGACGACGAGGTCCGCTTTCCCCTGTGCGTCGCAAACCTGGCGGAACACGCTCTCCCTGGCCTCCTTCTTCTCCGCCGTCACGACAAGACTGACCAGGAAGCAGCTCCCTCCGCACGGACCGAAGCGTTTCGGCTCGATCACGAAGCCGACGTTGCGGATGGCGGGTGTGATGTTCTGACTCCACTTGGCGCGCAGCACCTCGAAGGCCGCCTGCTCGATCGGGGGCCACGGCACCAGGAACCGGTACTCTCCGGTCACGGTGCCTTTGTCGCCGGAGCCCGCATCCTGTAAGTGGAGCGTGGTCGTGAACGACCCCTGAAAGAGGAGCGTGACGCGCCGCTCGCCGACCTCCGCGACGGGATACTGCACCACGAGCGGGTACTCCATCTTGTAGGAGGATTCCAGCTCCACATCGCCGGTCGCCCGCCCGTTGACGATCGCCGTGCCGCTCGTTCGCAGCCTCACGTTGCTCAACGAGACGACGATCCCGTCCCGCTCGATTCTGCCCGCTGTGCCGAACAGCTCCGCGTCGACGACCCCGGAGTACTGCCCGTCCGGCCGCAGCAGAAGATCGCGGACGACGAAGCGCGAGGGCGCCTCGACGTCGACTCTCGGGCCGCCAGGTACCTGGAGCTCGCCCGCCGTCAGGTCGACGGCGAGGGAGGCGGCGGAGAGCGTCGCCTCGATCGGGCCGCCGGAGCGTGATCCGATCTCGAACGCGCCCTGCCTGAGCTCGCCGTGTGAGAAGGTGCAGCGGCTGCCGACAAAGTCGATGGCGCCACTCTCGATCTCTCCGTCGACGTGGCCGGCGACCCCGAACTCCACCGGCCGGTCTCCCCGCGCCGGCCGGAAGAGGCCCGCGACGATCGCGACGCGCACGGGTTTGCCTTCTTCCGGCTGCGACGCGGTGCGAAGCTCGACCCTCGTGCCAAGGCTCAAGGGGCGGCCGCCGAAGGCGGTGAACTCCGAGTCGTGGATTCGCACCTCCTTGACGAGATCGAGGAACGAGGGGCCAGGGGCTGGCGGAGAAGCCGGGGAGGTCTCAGGTGGTGGGGTCTTGCCGGTCGGCGCAGGCGTCGCGGCGCCCTTGACGCCCAGGATGTCGCCGTGCATGACGGATGGGATGTCGGTACGGAGCTCGAGGTTGCGCAGGGCCGAATTGCCGAGACAGCGGAACAACCAGACGATGGGCCTCCAGATTCCCTGGCCGCGGTAGGAGGCCGCGGTGATCCCCTTGCCCTCCTCGAACCGGAGGCTCTCGAGGCGAATCCTGGGCCGCAGGTGGTCTCCATCGAGGAGGAGCGTGCCACCCTTGACCGCCAGGTCGAGGCGGGTGACGTGCCCCCCGGTCGCCGTGGCAACCAGGGTCACGGTCGGTGTTCCGGCGACCTCCACCTTCCACGCGGCAGCGACCGGGACGCGTCCGGCACGCAGGTCGATCTCGAGGCTCAACGTGCCGCTGTCGACGCACTCGGCGATCTGATCGAGCACGACCTGTGATCCGGATCCCAGGGGCGGCTCCGGGCGCGATACCGCCGCCGCTGCCGGCGGGGCGGCTGGGGGAGCCGGCGCCTGTGCGCGCGCGGGTGTCACCGCGAGCACAAGGAGCAGGGCGGTCCAGGCGGCGCAGCCCCGCGCCGCCGGCGGTGGCACGCGCTGCGATGGCTGTGACCTCATTGCGGTGCCGGTGTGATCGTCTGGGCCGGGCGCAGGATGGTGTAGTGGCTCCGCACGAACGGGCGTTCGGCCACGAGGTAGAAGGCGTAGATGAGCGCGTGGCCGGCGGCGGCCGCGACGCACCCGGGGAGAGAGCCGCTCAGGAGCGCGTAACCGTACCCCTGGAACTGCCCCACGGAGTACATGGGGTTGTGCAGGAAGCGATAGGGCCCGCCGTCACACGCGGCGGGCAGCGGACGCCCGAGGAACATGTCGCGGAAGTAGTACACGTCCACGCCCACCGTGAGCGTGGCCCACAGCTTGACGATCAGACCCGCCGCGAACAGCGCCACGCCTGCGGTGAGAACGAGGGGCGCGGGCACCGCGTGCTCCCATCGGGGAAGGTGCAGCGCCGCCATGCAGCCGACCCCCAGCCCCTGGTTGAGGAACATCAGCCCGGCCAGGGTCTCGTAGGCGCGGAAAGCGCGCTTCTCGCCGAGGCGGGCGATGGCGCGGCCGGGGAGCTCCGATCTGAGGATCACCGCGTTTCCACCGTAGTAGAAGACGAGGGTGAGGAGAAAGTAGGGCAGAGTGAGCCGCCAGTCTGCACGGGTCACCAGCAGGTGGGCGAGGGACACCGAGGCGACACTCCCGGCCACCCACACCGCGTTGAGGTGCTCGAGCCTCCACCCGGCCATCGCGAAGAGCGTCGACACCAGCCGCATCGCCCCCCGGAGGAGTGGGTGCCCCAGAGGTGCCGGAGGCTCCGGGCACGCCGTGCTCGCAGCCACGTCCTGACGGCTGGACTGCCCGGCCCGCAAGAGGAAGCCTGTCATGTCTCCCCTTCACCGGTGCCGCGGTCCGTCCGGGTCAGCGCGGAGGTCTTCATCCTGATCGACGGTGACGCGTTTCATGGAGAGCTTCCCCTTTCAGAGCACGTCTCAAATCTAGTCCTCGAGCCCCCGACCGTGATGCGCACTTTGTACGCCGGAGCGAGGTTACGGGCTGGGTAAAAACTACCCGGCTGGCCCGCCGGTGTCGTTGGCTGCGCCTGCACGAGCCCAGGCCTGCCGGAGCGGGCGGTCGGGGCAAAGCCTTCTCGCAACCAGATATGGAATAATCGAACCAGCATGACCTGGGCCAGGGCAAAGGCGGTGGCAGCGAAGCTCGCGCTCGTGGACGGGCCTGCCTCCCAGATGGCCTTCTTCCTGGCGCTGTCGCTCGTGCCCCTGGTCGGCGTGACGATCGCGCTGGTCAGTCGCTGGCTTCCCCTCGACCTGAACGCGTCCATCGAGGAAGTGCTGCGTGGCGTGCTGCCGGCGGCGTCCAATGTCGCCCCCGGCGAGGTGCTCGGCTGGGCGCGCTCGTCGGCCAGCCAGGGGTGGCTGACGATCGGTTTCGTCCTGGCGCTGTGGACCTCGTTTCGCTTCATGTCGCTTTGTGTTCGCTCGCTCGGCGCGATGCTCCCCGCCGACACGCGTCCGCCGGTGAAGGGCTGGCGCTCCGCAGCCAGGTCGTTTCTGTTGCTCGTGGTGTGGATCGTGGCGCTGGTGGTGACGGCGCTCTTCCTCCTCGTGGCGCCCGCCATCGAGCGCGGCCTGCTTCGTCTCCCCATGCTGTCGGACTTTTCACTTTCGGCTTTTTCGGCCCTGCGGCAGGTCCTCGTTGCCGGTGTCCTCTTCGGTGCGATCTTCCTGACCTACCGGGTGGTCGCCGGCACGCGGACGGGCCCGTCCCGGGTGGCACTGGCCGCGATGCTGGCCTCCCTGGGCTGGATCGCCGCCAGCCGGGGGTTCTCCCTTGCGGTGCCGTTGCTCTGGAAGGCGGCCCAGCTCTACGGCACGCTCGGCAGCGTGGTGCTGTTCCTGATCTGGGCGTACGTCATGACCTGGGTCCTTCTGCTCGGCGGGTTCCTGCTCGGACGGCGCGCCCGCCCGCCCGCTGGAGGACCCCCGGCTCGTACCTCGTCGCCGTGATGACCGGCCCGTCGCCTGCTGCTCACCCCGGGAGCTCCCTGCCGCTCGAGGGGCGGTCAACCTGCCGGGTCTTTCAAGCAGCGCCGGCGGCGACGGCCGCTCGGTGGCGGCCACCGGCGCGTGCGGGCCGCCCCGGCACGCCGGACGGCACCAGGCGGAGGTGCTGCGCCCACCGCCGACGGAACGCTCGAAGATCTCTCCGCGCAGGCGGAGTGCTGGGGACGGACCAGGGCGCAGGCTGGCCGGTCGCGCTGGGTGACGAGGCTCAACGGAGAGCAGTGGGGCCGGAGTGAGGAGGTTCGAGATGGAAGAGATCAACCACGCCCGGATCTATGCCGTCGTCTTCTTCCTGCTGGCGGTGGCTGGCATTGGTCTCGTCTGTTACCGCGTGCTCCTGCCCTTCCTCGCCGCCATCGCCTGGGCGATCATCCTCGCCGTCGCGTTCCAGAGGCCCTGGTCGTTCCTCGAGCGCCGCATGCCCAGACATCGCAACCTCGCCGCGGCGGTGTTGACCCTCGCCATCGCGGCCGGGGTCCTCGTCCCGGCGGGCCTGCTGGTGGGGGTGCTGGCCAACCAGGTCATCGGCATGGCGACGAAGGTCACGACCGGACTGAGCGCCGAGGAGGTCAGGTCGTTTTCCGACTTCGTGGCGCTCCCGAAGGTCGCCAGCGCCCTCGACAGCGTGAGGATCTGGGCAGGCGTCTCTCCAGAGGCCTTCCAGAAGCTGGCCGCCGGGATCATCACGCGGGTCTCCGCAGTGGCAGGTGCGCTGAGCGGCAAGCTGGTGCTGGGGGTGTTCGACGCGATGCTCACGATCCTGCTGGTGGTCTTCCTGCTCTTCTTCCTGTTCCGGGACGGCGAGAGGATGGCCGCGGCGGCCCTCGACCTCCTTCCCACCGGCGCAGACAGCCGCGACCGCATGAGCCGGTCGCTGCAGTCGATGCTGGCAGCGATCCTCCGGGGCTCGCTGCTGTGCGCCCTGGCGCAGGGGCTGCTGGGCGCCATCGGCTGGTGGATCGCGGGCCTTCCCTCGCCGGTCCTTGCGGGGGTGATGATGGCGGTCGTGTCCCTGCTGCCGGTGGGGGGAACCGCGCTGGTGTGGCTGCCTGGCGCCGTCTGGGCCTGGGCGACGGGCCACCACACCGCCGCGGTCTTCCTGTTCCTGTGGGGGCTCGTCGTCACCGTGCTGCTGGTCGACACCGTCCTGCGCCCGACGCTCGTCCAGGGTGCCGATGAGCTCACGACCCTGATCGTCTTCCTCGGGGTCTTCGGTGGCCTCGCAGCGTTCGGGTTGCTCGGGCTCTTCATCGGCCCGCTGGTCCTGGCGATCGCCGTCGCCCTGGTGGAGGTGATGCGCGGCCAGGCCGGCAGTCTCCGGCCAGACGCTGGCGGCTGACGCGAAGGCAGCGGCCCCGGTCCTCATCCTGTCCGAGGGACACGCACGGGGGCCGGAGCGGGCCCAGGACGAACGGGCGAGGATCGCGGGCGCGGGGCTCCCTCCGAGGCTGCGTCGCGATGGGGGAGGTGCCTGCCTCAGGGCCTTTCCCAGGGGAGATGCCGGTGGGGGACCTGGACGCTCCGCGGCTGGGCCCGGGCAGGATGCTCATCGCCAATGTCGTGCGCGTTGCCTGGTGATACAGTTGTAGAAACGCCGCGCTTGGACCACGCCCGTCCGTTGCGGCGGAGCGGGCAGTGGGGTCCGAGGCGGCAGGCTGGCTGTCGCGTTGCAGCGGGAGGTTCGGACCATCAGGAAGCCGACGGCACCGAAGGGCAAGACGAATGGCCGCAGCGAGGAGGTCGGCGCGCTGTTGACGGCGGCCCGCGCGGTGCTGGAGAACCGTATCTTCACCGACGCTGCGGGAGCGATTCTCGTGGCGTGCAAGGCGATCCTCGACGCGGAGCGCGGTTTCGTGGCCGTGAGCCCGCCCGGCACGAAGGGCCTCGAGGTCGTCTGCGGCGATCCCGGCGGCCTCTGGCCCACCTCCGCCGGCGGCCTGCCCGTGCCCCTTCGCCGCCTCTGCGCACGGTCGTCCAGGGCCGGCCGGACCGTCATCGCCAACGATCCGGTGAAGGGTGCGCCACAGGGGTCCCCCGCCGACGATCACAAAGCCCTCAAGAGCGTGCTCGTCGCACCGGTCATCATCGCCGGCGATGTCGCGGCGCTCCTCGGCGTGGTCAACAAGCCCGGGGGCTTCAGTGCAGCCGACGCCCGGCTCGCCGAGGTCTTTGCCGAGATGACCGCCGTGGCGATGCTCAACAGCCGGACCGCCAACGGCTTCGAAAGGAACCGGCATGCCCTCGAAGACAAGGTGACCGAGGGCGCCACGCACCTGCGCGAGGCCGAGGAGAAGTTCAGGACGCTGGTCGAGAACGTGCCGGACCTCATCGTGCGCTTCGACCCTGATCTGCGGCACGTCTACGCCAGCCCTTCGGTCGAGGCCGTGACCGGCCGCCCGGCGCGGGAGTTCTTGGGCAGGACGAACCGCGAACTGGGAATGGCGCCCGAGCTGGTGGAGACGTGGGACGCAGCCCTGCGAAGGGTCCTCGCAACCGGACGGCCCGAACGGGTCGAGTTCGCGTTTCCGGTCCCGGGAGGGACGCGCTACTTCGACTGCCGGCTGGTTCCGGAACTGGGGCCGGAGGGCGCCGTGCCGTCAGTGCTGAGCATTGCCCGGGACGTGACCGATCGATGGCTCGCGTACGAGGCCGAGCGGCGCGCCAGGTATGTCGCCGACGCCCTGCGCGAGGCGACCGTGGCGCTCACCCGCAGCCTCGACCGCGAGACCGTGCTGGCGACCCTCCTCGACCGGATGCGGCGGCTGGTTCCCTTCGACCGCGCCCGCGTCATGGTCCTCGAGGAGGCGTCGCGGGTGTCCGTCCGGGCCGTCTTCGACGGCGACCGCGTGATTCCCATCCCGGCCGAGAAGCGACCGGAGTTCGAGGCGACCGACCACCCGATCGTCTACGGCATCCTGACGACCGGCACCGCGGTCATGATTCCCGACGTCCGCGTCCGCCCCGACTGGAGCCTGCCAACGGATAGCGCATCCGAGGCGAGCTGGATGGGGGTTCCGTTGTTCGCCCGCGGCGGCGTGGCCGGGTTGTTCTCGCTGTCCAAGCGCGAGGCCGGCTACTTCAACGAAGAGCACGTCAGGCTGGCCGAGGCGATGTCGTCCCAGGCCTCCGTAGCCGTCGAGAACGCGGTCCTCTTCGAGCAGATGCAGGCGTCGACGGTGCGGATGAAGTCGCTTTCACACCGCCTCGTCGAAGTGCAGGAAGGCGAGCGGCGCCACATTGCCCGTGAGCTCCACGACGAGGCGGGGCAGGTCCTGGCCTCGCTGCGCTTCGGCCTCCGTCTGCTGGAGAGGGAGATCTCCGAGGGCGAAAGCGTGACCCGACGGGTGGCGGAGCTCAAGGAGAAGACCGATGTCGTCATCGACGGTCTGCACCGTCTGGCCGCGGGCCTGCGGCCGGCGAGCCTCGACCACCAGGGTCTGGAGGCGGCCCTCGACCAGTATGCGCTGTCGGTCGCGTCCGAGTTCGGCCTCGCGGTCCATTTCAAGGCCAGGGGGTTCACGAGCGAGCGTCTCCCGGCGGTGGTGGAGACGGCTCTCTTCCGCGTGGTCCAGGAGGTGATGACCAACGTCGTACGCCACGCCCGCGCGACCCAGGTCGACGTCCTGGTGGAGCGTCGCAGCGACCGCGTCATGGTGATGGTCGAGGACGACGGCGTCGGGTTCGAGCCGGACCAGGTCCCAGCGCGGGGATCACTTCGGTCTTCTCGGGCTGAAGGAGCGGGCCGAGGACCTGGGCGGGACCCTGACGGTGGAGAGCGCGCCCGGGGCAGGGACGACAATCGTGGTGGAGGTGCCGAGTGCCGATCCGCATCCTGATCGCTGACGACCATGCCGTTGTCCGTTCCGGCCTCCGGGCATTGCTCGGAGCGGACCCCGACCTCGAGGTCGTCGGCGAGGCGAAGAACGGGACGGAGACGTTGCGCCTCGCCGAGACGCTGCACCCCGACCTGGTCCTGCTCGACATCACGATGCCCCCGGAGAACGGCATCGAGACCGCGAAGCGGCTGAAGGAAGCAGCACCCGGAGATCCTCGTGCTGTTCCTCACCATGCACGAGGACGAGAGCCTGCTGCACGAGAGCGCTCCGCGCGGGCGGGTCCGGCTACGTGATCAAGCGGGCCGAGGAGGCCGAGATCCTCCAGGCGATCCATGCGGTGATCCGGGGCGACATCTACGTGCACCCCGCGATGACCCGCGCGCTGCTTCACCAGCCCGTCACGACGCAGCACCGGCGCGGGCTGCCGGCGATCGCGCTGACCCCCCGCGAGCTCGACGTCCTGCGCCTCCTCGCCAAGGGAAACACCAACCGCCAGATCGCCGAGCTGCTCGGCCTCTCGGTGCGCACCGTCGAGAACCACCGCGCCAACCTGATGGGCAAGCTCGGGCTGTCCAGCCGGGTCGAGCTGGTGAACTACGCCGAGGAGCACAACCTCTTGTAGGTGTGGGCGGTCGGCGAGGCGTACCTCCTTCCGCCATCCCTCCAGGTGGCGTCCGGAGGCGTCACCGCCCACGTGGACGATCTGTCTCGTGGCGACCAGCATGGAGAAGACCCCGATCACGAGGATGTTCACCAGGAGAAAGAGACGGGAGAACGCTGGCCGCTGCCTCGTTGTTCTCAGGGAGAATCCAAAGGCGAGGATCCCCAGACCCCAGGCGAAGAAGAAGGCTTCCTGGTACCATCCCGGATCGGCAAGGTGGGAGAACGCAAGGGCGAAGAGCTCCCAGAGCACAGCCGCGAGAACGAACACCCAGCCCAGGACCGACAGATCGGCGAACCGCTGGAGCCGCCGCCGCTCGCTCCGGTCGTTCTTCGTCGCGGGTAGCAGCACCGTGGAAAGAATCAGAGCACCAGTCGCCGGCGGCCAGTTCCTCTCGCGCTTCATGCTATCCCGTCCTTCCCAGAACGTATCTCGAGCGTAGCCCTCGGGTTCCCCGCCGGGAGAAGTGCGTTCCACCGGGGAGCGAAGCCGAGCGTCGGTCACCACTGCGTGTCCCGGGGCCAGGCCCGATCGCCGGCCGGCGGCGAGCTGCCGGTCCGGAGGCGACTCTGCAGCCCGCGTCTCGCCACCGCCCAACCGAGGCGAAGTCTCGGGGTTCGGCCCCCGCGACCCCTGCCGCGCGGTGCATGCGCGCGAGGGCCAGTGCGGGCCGCAGCCGGAGCCTCTGTGCAACAGCCCAGGAGGCTGTTGTGCAGGCCGACGAAAGCGAGGGTTGCGATGGCGCCGGCTGGCAAGGAGGGTGAGCGAAACGCCCGCAGGCGTAGTCGAAACCTACGTCGAGGACGTTTTGCGAAGCCCGCCGCCGCCAGGCGGATGCCAGCGCAAGCCGCAGCCGGAGTCCGGGTGCAACAGCCTCCTAGTCGTCGATGACGAAAGTGACCATCATGTTGACCTGGAACTCCGTGATGGAGCCCTCCTTCACCCGGATCTGTTGCTCCTTGATCCACGCGCCTCGCACGTTGCGGAGCGTCTTGTTCGCCCTGACGATGCCCTGTTCGAGGGCATCCTGAAAGCTCTTGGTCGAGGTCGCGCTGATCTCGGAGACCTTTGCTGTCGACATCTCATCCTCCTTCTTGGTGCGCAGTCAAGGAATCTGCGGCCATCTTCCCGAGGAGCTCGAAAGCTCACCGGCTCCGGGAGACGGTGTCGACAAGCTCCTGCCGCAGCAGCCGTTGGCAGTTGGTAGCGCCGCGTTCACCGGCGCCGTGAGAACAGGTGGATGATCGCCACGAAGACGGCGGCGCCGATGATCGACCACAGGACCGGGAACGCATGGCCACCGATGGTGATCATGAAAGGCTCGGGGAGCTTGAGCATCCGGGCGAACCAGGGCCCGATGAGTGCCCCGATGAAGCCGAGGACGGTCGAGACGATCAGTCCGCCGCGAACGTTGCCCGCGATGGCCTTTCCGAGGGCGCCGCAAACTGCAGCGATCACGACGAGAAGCAGGAGTGCCGGTAGTGACATTGTCATCGCATGTTCCTTCCGCGCGGCTCTCTCTCGAGCCTTCTCCTCCCCAGGCGGGGGAAGGCCGTCGAGAACGGTTGATCCACCCTACTTTTTGAGCCCTCTGGCAACCTTGCTGGCGAGCTCGCCGACCCTCCGGCGCGCCTTGCCGAGGCTCTCCTTTGCCGCGCCCTCGGCTTGCTCTCGATCGCCCTCCAGCTCCAGGGTGGTGTCGCCGGTGAGGACGCCGACGATTTCCTTTCCCTTCCCCAGCAGCTTCTCGGCCTTGCCGCTCGATTCCTGGTTCTTCATGGCCCCTCCTTGGCGGGCCGCGACATCCAGCGTCGCGGCCGTCGCGCCCTCGACGGCCACTTCAGACGGTCAGTCCTCGACCCTCGGCGTGGAGTAGTTCAGACGTGGGAAGTAGGTGCGCAGCGCCTCCATGACCTTGACGACGGCGGCGTTGGAGCCCGACTCGCGATTGATGTCCCGGAACCGGTAGCGATCGCCCTGCACGATCTTGACGTTGATCTGGTAGCAGAAGTTCCCGGACGATCGCGCGTCGCACGTGAACCACACCTTCTCGATCCCCGTGGTCTCGAACGTGAAGTTGTCCTTGGGGTCGTTGCTGTCCTCCCACGCGAAGGTGTCACCCCGCAGGACCAGCTTGCCCGTGCGGTCCTTCAGCCAGAACCCCGGTCGTACAAACACCAGGTTGTCGAAGACCATCTCGGAGGGAGCAACGGCCGGCGCGGCGGAGGCCTCGGCGTTGGTCGCCATCAGGGCCGCAATCGTCGACTCCTTGGCGCCGTTCTCCTTGAGGTAGAGCAGGTCATTGACCGACAGGTTGTACGCCTGGCCGGACTGCTTCACCTGCTCGGCGATGATCGACTCCGACATGCCCGACTGGATCAGCCGCACGAAATCGACCAGGCGCGGATCGTCGGGCTGGAGTGGCACCGGTGCGGGCGTGGGTGTCGGGAGCTGCGCCCAGATCGCGGTGATGACGCTCTCGGGCACGCCTGCATTCCGGAGCGTCACGAGGTCCCCGGCCGACATGGCGATGGTATTGGCCGGGCTGTTGATCATGGCGATGATGCCGTCGGCCGGTGCGCCGGACTGCTGAGCCGTCAGGATGGACTTGACCGTCAGCTCTTCCGCGCCTGCCGCCGCCGCGACAGACAGCAACACTACCGCGCCGAGAAGGGCGCAAAGAAACGGGCGTTTCATCGGACACCTGCCTTTCCTTACAACGTATTCCAAAGCTAGTCCTCAGGTGTTCCGCCGAGAAGAGCACTTTCTACCCAGGTTCGACGCCGAAACCAAGGGAGAAAGTACCTTGCCGGCGGCAGCGGAGACGAAGTTCCGGCAGCTCTGGAAGATGCCGGACGCGAGGTGAGTGGCGGCCTCTGCCTCGCCGCCACCGGGCGGTCCGTCCGCCTGGCAGGAGCGGCCTCGAGCTGGCCCCCGGCCCGGTGTGCCCAGGTGGGCCTCGGCTGGTCCGCCGTGCTCTACGGGCGCTTCCTCGTCCGGCGGCAGGGGTTCGCGGCGCTGGAGCGGTGGCAGACGGCGTTTCTCCCCGTCTACGCGGCGTGGGCGTGGGCGGTCGTCCTGGTCTTCCCGCCTTTGTTCGGCTTCTGCTAGAAGGATCGAGGCCGGCGCGAAAGGCCCCGGCGGGTGAGCGCCGGGGCCTCGTACGGTCCGTGGTGACGCGGGGTTCAGCGGAGGTCGAAGCGGTCGAGGTTCATCACCTTGTTCCAGGCGGCCGCGAAGTCCTGCACGAGCTTTTCCTTCGAGTCCTTGCAGGCGTAGACCTCCGCCAGGGCCCGGAGCTGGGAGTTCGAACCGAACACGAGGTCGGCGCGGGTGCCGGTCCACTTGAGCTCGCCCGTCGCGCGGTCGCGTCCCTCGAACACACCCCCGGAAGCGGACTCCTTCCACTCCGTGCCCATGTCGAGGAGGTTGACGAAGAAGTCGTTGGTCAACGCTCCGGGCCGGCCGGTGAAGACGCCGTGCTTCGACTGGTCGGCGTTGGCGCCGAGGACGCGCAGGCCGCCGACGAGCACCGTCATCTCGGGAGCGGTGAGCGTCAGCAGCTGCGCCCGGTCCACGAGCAGGTGCTCCGCGCACCGGACGCTTCCGCCGCGAGCGTAGTTGCGGAAGCCGTCCGCGGTGGGCTCGAGGGGAGCGAAGGACTCGGCGTCGGTCTGCTCCTGGGACGCATCGGTACGCCCCGGTGTGAAGGGGACCTCCACGGCGAAGCCGGCGGTCCTCGCGGCCTGCTCCACGGCGGCGCAGCCGCCCAGGACGATGAGGTCGGCGAGGGAGACCTTCTTGCCGCCGGTCTGCGCGCCGTTGAACGCTTTCCGGATCTCCTCCAGGGTGTCGAAGCACCTTCGCCAGCCGCGCCGGCTGGTTGACCTCCCAGTCCTTCTGCGGCGCGAGGCGGATCCGCGCCCCGTTCGCCCCGCCCCGCTTGTCGGAGCCGCGGAACGTCGACGCCGACGCCCAGGCGGTGGAGACCAGCTCCGGGATCGACAGCCCCGAGTCGAGGATGGTGCGCTTGAGCGCCGTCACGTCCGCCGGCCCGATCAGCTCGTGGTCGACCGCGGGGACGGGATCCTGCCAGATCAG
Organism: uncultured Acidobacteriota bacterium; assembly: GCA_963751245.1. GTDB lineage: Bacteria > Acidobacteriota > Thermoanaerobaculia > Thermoanaerobaculales > Thermoanaerobaculaceae > CAVVTR01. Next base: position 349,498 of record CAVVTR010000012.1, read on the forward strand.
CTCCTCCTTGGGGACTTCCGGCCCGAGGTAGCGCGAGATCGGCCCCATGTCGCGGTGGGTCAGCTTGAACCAGGCCCGGGCGAAGGCGTCGGCGAACTCCTCGGGGTTCTCGTGGAAGTGCTTGGCGATGGGCTCGTAGACCGGGTCCATCCGGAGCGCCATGTCCGCCGTGGTCATCATCGGCGCGTGCCGCGTCGCGGGATCGTGCGCGTCCGGCACGGTGCCCTTCGCGGAGGCGTCCTTTGGGGTCCACTGCCACGCGCCGGCCGGGCTCTTCACCAGCTCCCACTCGTAGCCGAACAGGGTGTCGAGGTAGCTCATGTCCCACGTCACCGGCGTCGGGGTCCACGCGCCCTCGATCCCGCTGGTGAACGCGTCGTCGGCCTTGCCGGTGCGGAAGGTGCTCTTCCAGCCCAGGCCCTGCTCCTCGAGGGGGGCGCCCTCGGGCTCGCGGCCCACGTAGGGCTCCTGGGGCGAGGCGCCGTGGCACTTGCCGAAGGTGTGGCCGCCGGCGACCAGCGCCACGGTCTCGTAGTCGTTCATCGCCATCCGCGCGAACGTCTCCCGGATGTCCCGGCCCGACGCGAGCGGGTCCGGGTTGCCGTTCGGCCCTTCCGGGTTGACGTAGATCAGGCCCATCTGGACGGCGCCGAACGGCCCGGTGAGCTCCCGGTCGCCGGCGTAGCGCTCGTCACCGAGCCAGGTGGTCTCGTGTCCCCAGTCGATGTCCTCGTCGGGCTCCCAGACGTCCTCGCGCCCGCCGCCGTAGCCGAACGTCCTGAACCCCATGGACTCCAGCGCGCAGTTCCCGGCGAGGATGATGAGGTCGGCCCACGAGATCTTGCGGCCGTACTTCTGCTTGATCGGCCACAGCAGCCGGCGCGCCTTGTCGAGGTTGGCATTGTCCGGCCAGCTGTTGACCGGTGCGAAGCGCTGGTTCCCCCTGCCCGCGCCGCCGCGGCCGTCGGCGATGCGGTAGGTGCCGGCGGAGTGCCAGGCCATCCGGATGAACAGCGGGCCGTAATGGCCGTAGTCGGCCGGCCACCACTCCTGCGAGCTCGTCATCAGCTCGTGGAGGTCCTTCTTCACGGCGGCCAGGTCGAGGGTGGCGAACTCCTTCGCGTAGTCGAAGTCCTCGCCCACCGGACGGGCGAGGGGAGAGTTCTGGTGGAGAACCTTCAGGTTCAGCTGGTCCGGCCACCAGTCGCGGTTCGTCATCGGCCTCCTGTGTCCTCCGCCCGTCACCGGGCACTTGCTGGCGTTGTCTGACATGTCGGTCCTCCCTATGGTTGGTTGCTCTTCCCGTGAGTCGTGTCCCGGCGGGCGCCGCCGCCTTCCCCCTGCGCAACGCGTGGCGGGGCGCCGGTCTTCTCCCCGGCTTCCGGCCGGCCGGCGGCCCGGGCGAGGCAGGCGGGGCAGCGGCCCCAGTAGATGACCTCGGCCTCCTCGATCTCGAACCCCGAGGCGTCGGCGGGCGTCAGGCACGGCGCCGCGCCGACGGCGCAGTCGACGTCGACCATGCGGCCGCATTCGCGGCAGATCAGGTGGTGGTGGTTGTCGCCGGTGCGGTCCTCGTAGCGCGCCGGCGAGCCGGCGGGCTGGATGCGGCGGATGAGCCCCGTGTCGGTGAGGACGCCGAGGGCGTCGTACACCGCCTGCCGGGAGATCACGCCGAGCTCGGCCCGCACGGCCCTCGCGACGTCGTCCGCCGTGCAGTGAGGCCGGCCGGACACCGCCGCCAGGACGGCGAGGCGCTGGGCCGTGACCTGGACGCCGTGCCGGCGGAGGAGATCGGCTGCATCGTCGAGCATGAATGTAGAATAAGTCTCAATTCAGACGTTGTCAAGAATCGGAGCCGGCTCCGGCGCCTCGCGGCGCCGGGGAGAGGCTCGGTCGATGGCAACCGCCGCCGGTCGAGGCGCACCCCAAGCCCGGGGGCGCGGCGTCCTTCGGCGTCCCCTGGGACCGCTCCCCCGGGCCGGCGCCGGAGAAGCAGGTCAGGGCGCTCGAGCGTGCGGGGTGCGGTGCGCTCCGGGGCCCGGCGTCAGGGCTTGTGCGCGGGGGGAGGCGTGTCGAGCAGGTCGACGTCGACCCAGATGATCCCGCCCAGCCGCAGGAACGCCTTGACCGTAGCGGCGCGTCCGCCGCCGGAGCCTCGCATCGGATCGTTGAGGCTCTCGTCCGAGCGGCGGCTGGAGGACTCCTCGCGAGTGCCCTCCGCCGCAAGCTCCGACGGCGTGAGCCCGTGCATCTGGAAGCCCACCGCGATCCTCTTGGGCACGGCCGCCCCTTCAGGAACGAGGGAGGCGAGGGGCACCCGGAACTCGTAGGCGTACGCCCCGCCGGCGATGCTGCTCGTCGCCCCCGCGCCGTCCGGCGCGACGCCGCCGTCGACCACCTTGACGATCTTCCCCCCGCGCAGCATCTCGAGGTCGCCGGGCGCCGCGCCGGGAGCGTGCTCCTCCCCGAGCGGCGCCTGACGCTCGCCACCACCGGGTCCGGCCGCGTCCTCCCCCTCCCCGGGACCGAGCGCCTTCAGCATCCCCGGAGCGCCGTGGTAGCGCAGGCCGAGCGTCGGCGTGTGGTCGTCCTCGCCGTTGACCCAGACGATCACGCCGGTGCGGGCGATCTGGCGGGCGAGGGCGGGGTCGCCGAAGTGGAAGTGGACGTAGAGGTAGCGGTCGTCGTGAGCGAACTTCGTGAGCCGGGGGCCCTTCGAGAGGTAGATCAGCGGGATCCCCTCCCACTCGGCGATGGCGTCGTGACCCGCCGGGCTCGCGGCCGTCGGCGGCGAGAACTTCGGCGTCGCGACTTTCGGCGCCTCAGCCCGGACCTCCTCGGCCGTGGCGGTGACGGTGCAGAGGACGGCGACGATGACCAGGACCGGAACTGCCGCGAGGCTCGAACGCTTCACCGGGAACCTCCTCGCAGCTCATCATAGCGGGCCCCCTCCCGGACGGTGCGCCGTGGCCGGTGCGGCGCCTAGCGTCCGGGGCGTGTCTCCTGCACGAGGCGGGTGACGGCACCCCGCCGCGCGGCGTCCAGCCGCCGCGCCTCCTCGGCGGCCTCGTCGTCGTCCTCGCGGAGGAGGCCCGCCGTCATCAGGTCGTAGGCGGGGAGGGAGGCGACCGCGCCGGGGGGGAGCGTGCCGCCCGTGACCGAATACCAGATGGCGCCGTTGAGCACCGCCGGGTCGGCGATGTCGGGGTGGCTCAGGTCGAGCCGCTCCGTGCGCCGGATCCACGCGGCGGTGCGCGCGCCGGCCGCCGGCTCCACCAGGAGGTTGTCGAGGGCCACCTCGGGCAGCACCGCCGTGTAGGGGGTGAGGTCGGGCTCGGTCCGGAAAAGGTCCACGGGAGCGGCGGAGGCGTCGAGCTGGTTCATGGGGGGCAGGCCGAGGAGCAGCTCGATGGTGCGGATCACGCTCACCGTCGAGTGGTAGGCGTGGACGAGGGCGCCGCGCCGGTTGTAGGCGCTGATCAGAAGCGCCACCGAGCGGTGCGCGTCCACGTGGTCGGGACCGGCCTGGGCGTCGTCCTCGACGACGACGATGGCGGTGTTCTTCCAGTAGGGGCTGTGCGACACCGCCTCGACCAGGCGGCCGAGGGCGTAGTCGTTGTCGGCGACCATGAACTGCGGGGTCGGCATGCCCCGGCTCAGCCCGGCGGTGTGGTCGCTGGGGAGCCACACGATCGACAGCGCGGGCAGGCCGGCGCCGCCGGTGTCGAGGCCGGCGACGTAGCCGTCGAACTCCTCGAGCCATGCGGCGAAGCGGGAGGTGCCGCGGAAGCGGGGGTCGGGGTTGGCGGCGTGGATCAGCGGGTCGGCGCCCTCCGTCTGCCGGGACGCGGCGTACGAGGCGGTGGTCATGGCGTCGGGGATGGTCAGGTCGAAGGCGGCGAAGGTCGGCGAAAAGCGGCCCTCGAGGGACTTCTTGGTGGCGACGACGGCGGCCACGGGGGAGGTGTCCGGGTAGGTCTTGCGCTTGCGCTGGTTGATGGCCGCCACGTCGGCGGTGGTCACGGTGCCGAGGAACTCGCCGTAGTTGCGGTAGGTGAGCCCCGCCCGGGACGCGGCGTCCCAAAGGTAGAGGGTCTCGGGCTCGGCGACGTCCGTGCCGCCGTGCAGGTAGGGCACGTAGCTCTCGAGGAAGCCGGCCACCGCGGCCGCGTCGGCGCCGTGGGCGAGCTGCTCCGGGATGCGGTCCGGCGGGACCACGTCGGGGAGCCGGTTGAAGCCGGTGAAGTCGAAGCTGCGGCCGCGCCCGGAGTAGTTCCAGCGGAACCCCTTGTCGACGTAGTCGGTGGAGAACGCCGCGGTGCACCAGTTGTGGCCGTCGGGGCTGGCCTCCGAGTTGACGAAGAAGCGGTCCAGCAGGCCGAAGCGGACCGCGAGGGCCCGCGCGTTGGGGGTGATCCGCTGTGCTTCGCCGTCGTGGACGCGGGCCGTCGCGCCGGCGCCGAAGATCGCCAGGGAGGGGTCGCCGTCGGCGCGGGAGCCGTCGCCGGCGGTCGCGAGATCGCCGAACACCTGGTCGTAGGTGCGGTTCTCCCGGATGACGTAGATCACGTGGGTGATCGGCGAGCGCCCCTCGAACAGCCTCTCCGCGCTCGGCCCGACGAGGCCGTCGTTCTCCATGACCTGCCGGGAGTACTCGGCGAGCCGCCGCTCGCCCGGCAGCGGGATCGCCGAGAAGTTGCCGCTGATCAGGGAGACGATGTACTGGCCCCGCAGGAACGCCCGGTCCGCCGGGAAGCGGTAGTTGGGCGTGTTGGGCGCGCGCCCCGAGTCGTCCACGGTCATCGACGAGTCGGCGAAGCCTGTCCCCTTGCCGTTGCCGACGACGAGCGTCCCGCCCACGACGGCGATGGCGGAGGGGTACTGGCCGGTGGGGATGAAACCGGCGACGCGGCTGCGCCCCGGCGCATCGCCGAGGTCGTCATCGTCGTCTTCCCGGCCGGCCTTCGAGGCCTCCTCGCCGCGGGCCCGTGGGGACAGCGCCACCACCGCCACCGCGTTGGCGTGGGCGTTGGCGACGTAGAGGAGGCCGCCGGCGTCGTCGAGGGCGAGGTCCTCCGGGGTCGCACCGGGCAAGGCGGTCTCGGCGAGCCGCACGTCGATGCGTTCCACCTCGACGTCGCGGACGGTGTCGATCACCGACACGGCGTCGGCGTTGGCGTCCGCCACGTAGAGGCGCGAGCCGGCGGCGTTGAGGACCATGGCCGTCGGGTGTCCGGCCACCGGGATGGCGGCCACCGCGGGGCGGTCCTCGTCGGGGCGGACCACCGCCACCGCGGAGGCCCCCCACAGCGACACGTAGACCTTCGCCGCCCCGCTCCGCCCGTCCGGCACGACCGCCACGCCGTAGGGGTAGAGGTTGCCCTGGAGCCCGGGGGCGCGGAGGGGGACGGCGCGGACGCGCGGCGTGCCGCCGAGGTCCGACACGATGCCGAGGGAGTCGCCCAGGTTGTTGGCGGTGAACAGGGTGCCGCCGTCGGGGGAGAGGGCGAGCCCCGCCGGGTACACGGAGGGGCGGCCGCCGTTGATCGCCTTCGACGCGGGGACCGCGGCCATGGCGGCCAGGTCGATGCCGGGCGCCTTCACCCGGGTGGCCGGTCCCGGCGAGGGTGGGCTCAGCGGCTCGTCCTCGCCGGGCCGGAAGGCGAAGACCCACACGGTGTTCTCGAAGCCCCCGGAGACGTAGAACGGCCAGGCGCCGTCCGCGTCCGCGCGGGGCGCGAACACCGCCCCCACGTTGGCGCTCTGCGGCGCGGGGAAGTAGACGTTCTGCACCGCCACGGGCGGGTCGGCCGCCAGGTCGATGACGGTGAGGGACTGCTGCGCCCGGTTGGTGGCCGCGCTGAACTGCACGCCGAAGCCGCTGTTCACGGCGACGAGGTAGCGCCCCCTGCCGCCGGGTCCGGTCGCGTCGGGGCTGCGCACCAACGCCACCGGGAGCGCGCCCACCGCCGCTTCGTGGGTGGCGGCGTCCCGGATCAGCGTCCCCGCGGGCGTGATGCGGCGCCCCTCGGAGGCGGGCTGGTGGGTGACGTCGGTGGCGCCGGCGGGCGCGGCGAGGAGCAGGAGCGCCACGAGGCCGGCGGCAGTGCGGATGCGTGGAGACATGGGCGTTCTCCTCTGGAGACTGAAGATCGATTTTACGCGATCTTGACAGACGGGATGTAATTTGGCGAAAATGCCAAACGATGGAAACCGGCCCCCGCCCCCTGCCCGGAGAGTCCACCCTGGAGAGCCGCGCCGCGGTCTTCAAGGCGCTGGGCCATCCCTCCCGGCTGTTCATCGTCGACGAGCTCTCCCGGGGCGAGCGCTGCGTGTGCGAGCTCACCGCCATGGTGGGAGCGGACGTCTCCACCGTCTCGAAGCACCTCTCCGTGCTCAAGGCGTGCGGCCTGGTCGACGACGAGAGGCGCGGCGCCAAGGTCTTCTACCGCCTCCGGGTCCCGTGCGTGATCACCTCCTTCTCGTGCATCGACGCCGTGCTGGCCCGGCGCGACGCCGCGCGGACGGCGGAACCGTTGCCCGAGCTCGACGCGGCGTTCATCGAATGAGCTCTCTTTTTTCGTTTTTATTTGGCGATTTCGCCAAAGCAAGGCCGGGTGGCCTCCCGGGCCCCTCGGAAGCCGCGGGCCGCGGCCGGAGCGCTGCGCCCGCACCACCGATCGTCATCGGGAACGGAGGCGTGACCCGGAGGTCCGGGCCACGCCCCGTCCCAGGCCGCGCGCTCCGGGCGGGCGTCGCCCTCGGAGCCCTCGCGTGAAGGAAGGAAGAGCACCATGAAGAAGCTCCAGGTCCTGGGGACCGGCTGTCCCCGCTGCATCAAGCTCGCCGAGGCGGCGCAGGACGCCGCCTCGCAGCTCGGGCTCGAGTTCGAGCTCGAGAAGGTCACGGACATCAAGCAGATCGTGGCGTCCGGTGTGATGATGACGCCCGCCCTGGTGGTGGATGGCCGCATCGTGGTGTCCGGCCGGGTCCCCGGCGTCGACGAGATCAAGACCCTGATCGGGTGAAGGAGAGCCTGCCATGAAGACCCCTCACATCCTCGCCTCGGCATTGGCCGTCATCCTCCTCGCGGGCGCGGCGCCCGCCCAGTCTCCGGATGCCGCCGGAACAGCTCAGGCGGCCGGCTCTTCCCGGAACCAGGTCGTCGTCACGTACTTCCACGGCGACGTGCGGTGCGCGACCTGCAAGAAGCTCGAGGCATACGCGAAGGCCGCCGTCGAGAAGGCGTTCGCCGCCGAGCTCGCCGACGGCCGGCTGGTGTTCCGGACCGTCAACACCGACCGCCCGGAGAACGCGCACTTCCTCACCGACTACTCGCTGGTCACCAAGTCGCTGGTGGTCACCGAGGAGTCCGGCGGCAAGGTCCTGCGCTGGACGAACCTCGATCGGATCTGGCGGCTGGTCGGCGACCGGCAGGCCTACGACGAGTACGTCGTCGCCGGCGTCCGCGCCCATCTCGGAACCTCCTCGTGACGGAGGCTCTCGCCCTCGCCGGCGGGGCGCTCTGGCTGGGGCTGCTCACCTCGATCAGCCCCTGTCCCCTCGCGACGAACATCGCCGCCCTCTCCTACGTGGGGCGGCAGGTCGCGAGCCCCGGGCAGTCCCTGCTGGCGGGGGTCCTCTACACCCTGGGCAGGACGGTGGCCTACGTGGTGCTCGCCGCGCTGGTCATCTCGGCGCTCCTGTCCATGGTGGAGGTCTCCAACGTGCTGCAGCATCTCGCCGCGAAGGCCCTCGGACCGCTGCTGATCGTGGTCGGGATCGCGCTGCTCGGGGTGATCCCGCTGCCGTCGTTCGGGGACGGCCTGGCGCGGCGGTCGGGGCGCTTCGCGGCCCTCGGCGTGTGGGGCGCGGCGCCGCTGGGCGCAGTGTTCGCCCTCGCGTTCTGCCCCGTCTCCGCCGCGCTGTTCTTCGGCAGCCTCATCCCGGTGGCCACCGCCCACGCCTCTCCGCTGGCGCTCCCGGCCCTGTACGGCGTCGGCACGGCGCTGCCCGTGCTGGGCTTCGCCATCCTGGTGGCGGCCGGGGGCGCGAGCCTGGGCGGCGCCTACGAGCGCCTGAAGCGCGTCGAGCACTGGGCCCGCGGCGCCACCGCGGTCGTCTTCATCCTGGCCGGGATCTACGAGACGCTCCGCGGTACCTTCCTGCTCTTCTGACCAGGGCGCCTCGCCGGGGGCTCAGTCGGCGCGGCGGCTCTCGGCCTCGGCGAGCCAGCCGCGGCGGAGCTCGGCGGCGGGGACGGACGAGGTGCAGGGCTTGATGTCCAGGATCGGCGTGCCGTCCAGCATGTCCACCCCCTCCACGTGGAGCTTCGCACCCTCCCGGCGGACCAGCCGCACGATGGTGAGGGCGATGGGGTTGGGGCGCCGCGGCGAGTGGGTGGCGAAGACGCCGTGGGGGCGCGTGTCGGAGGGCGGGCTCGACAGCAGGTCGTACCCCTCGGAGCGGTCGAACACCCAGAACACGTAGAGGTGCGAGAACCCCTCGATGTCGGTGAGGCCCTCGGCGAGCTCGGGGCGGATCTCGAGGACGCCCGCCGCGGTGTGCTTCGCGCCACGCCCCTTGGGGACCTGCGAGGTGTCGGCGAACGGGCTGCGGACGGTGCCGATAGGGCGCATGGTGAAGGTCGTGTCGGTCATGGCTCGCTCCTCTGTCCGGCGGACGGCGCCGCCGGCGCCGTCCCCGAAGAGGATAGGCCAACCGGGGCGCTCGAATTCCTCCTCCGCCGCTCCGGGGGCGCTCCGGCGCGCCCCGGCCGGTCACCGGCAGCTCTCGCCCTTCCTCCACTGCGCCCCGTAGCAGCTCGACCAGTCCTCCGCGCTGGCGGCGGCCACCGGCCAGGACCACCCCTTACTGACGGAGAACCGACACGGTCCCTGAGGGACCGGGCCGCTGCGGAACCGGAGAGAAACGGCCCGCCGCCGGCCGCATCGGGAGCGTTCCCGTCCCCGCCATCACCTCTGGCGGCCGGGGCCGGGGCGTCCCTGCGCGCGGTGAGGAGCGGGCGAGGGTCCCCGGGTCACCTCGGGCCGCGCGCGTGCTCCCCCATCTGGTGGAGGTTGCGGACCATCCCGTCGAGGCCCTCCATCATGGTGCTCATGTGCCGCTGGAGGTCCTGCATGCCGGCGGCGATCCTGGGGTTCTCCATCAGCCGGTGGTCGTCCATCATCGCGCGCATCTGCTGGAGCAGCTCGTCCATGCTGTTGGTCAGCCCGTTCATGCTCCGGGTCATGTCCATCATCGGGCCCCGCCCCTCCATCCGCCCCGGCCCGCCCATCATGCCGCGTCCCTCGCGGCCGCCCTGCATCATGGCCCGGCTCTCGGCCATCATCCCGGACATCCTGCCCATGAGCTCGTTCATCCTCTCCCTCATCTCGCCCATGGACAGCACCCGCGCCCGGGACATCTCCTCGTGCGCCTGCGGCATGGGCGGGTGCGGCGGCACCTGCCGCTGCGCCTCGCCGCTTCCGGCGAACAGCCCCACCGACAGTACCGCCACTGCCACCGCCGCCACCGACCCGCTCGAAGCTCTCATCGTCCTGCTCCTCTTTTCCCCGAAAGGGGCCGTGCACCCGCTGCCTCGGATCCCGGCGTCCGGGGGGCGCGCCGCTCCTCGCTCTTCAAGGTCCGCCGGGACGGGGCCATTCCCCCGGGGAGGACGCCGGTGAGCGGAGCCTGCCGCCGGCGTGAGGCGGAAGCACCGGTCCGGCCGGCACGTTGGACGGTGAAAGCGCGGCGGGCGCCCATGCCCGCCCGGCGCGAGGAAGGAGTGGACGATGGCCCGGGATCCCGTGTGCGGCATGACCGTGGAAGAGGACGGTGCGCTGCACGCCGAGCACGGGAGCACGACCTACTTCTTCTGCTCGGCGCACTGCCGGGACGCCTTCGCCGCCGATCCCGGCCGCTTCCTGGGCGGCGGTGACGCCGCGCCCTCCCACGGCGGCGGGCACGACCGGCCGGCCGCCGCGGGCCACGACCATCCGGGAGCCGGTGGGGGTACCGCGTACACCTGCCCGATGCACCCGGACGTCCACGAGGACGCGCCGGGCGCGTGCGCCGAGTGCGGCATGGCGCTGGAGCCGGTCGAGGCGCTCGCCCCGAAGACCAGGGTCGAGTACACCTGCCCGATGCACCCCGAGGTGGTGCGCGACGCGCCGGGAAGCTGCCCCAAGTGCGGCATGGCCCTGGAGCCGCGCACCGTCACCCTGGAGGAGGACGAGAACCCCGAGCTGGCCGACATGCGCCGGCGCTTCTGGTTCGCCGCCGCCTTCTCGCTCCCGGTGCTGCTCATCGCCATGCTCGGCCACGTTCCCGGTGCCTCGCTGACCACGATCGCCTCGGAGAAGGTGTGGACCCTCGTGCAGCTCGTGCTGGCGGCCCCGGTCGTGCTGTGGGCCGGCTGGCCGCTGCTGCAGCGGGGCTGGCGCTCGCTCGTGACCTGGAACCTGAACATGTTCACGCTCATCGGCATGGGCGTCGTCGTCGCGTTCGGCTACAGCCTCGTCGCGGCGCTCCTCCCCGGCATCTTCCCGCCCTCCTTCCGCACGGAGAGCGGCCAGGTCGACGTCTACTTCGAGGCCGCCGCGGTGATCGTCGCCCTCGTCCTGCTCGGGCAGGTCATGGAGCTCCGCGCCCGCAGCCGCACCTCGGGCGCCATCAAGGCGTTGCTGGGCCTCGCGCCCACCACCGCGCGGCGCATCGAGGCCGACGGCGGAGAGCACGACGTGCTCCTGGAGGACGTGCGCCCCGGCGACCGGCTGCGCGTGCGCCCCGGCGAGAAGGTGCCCGTCGACGGCGTGGTCGCCGAGGGCTCGAGCGCCGTCGACGAGTCCATGGTCACCGGCGAGCCCATCCCGGTGGAGAAGGGGCCGGGCGACCGGGTCATCGGCGCCACGGTCAACGGCACCGGCAGCCTGGTCATGGAGGCCGAGCGCGTCGGCTCCGAGACCGTGCTCGCCCGGATCGTGCAGATGGTGGCCGAGGCGCAGCGCAGCCGGGCGCCGATCCAGAGGATCGCCGACAGGGTGGCGTCGGTCTTCGTTCCCGCGGTGGTCGCGGCGGCCGTGCTGACGTTCGTGGTCTGGGCGGTCTGGGGGCCCCGTCCGGCGATGGTGTACGCCATCGTCAACGCCGTCGCGGTCCTCATCATCGCCTGCCCCTGCGCCCTCGGGCTCGCGACCCCGATGTCGATCATGGTCGCCAGCGGCAAAGGGGCGAGCGCCGGCGTGCTGTTCAAGAACGCCGAGGCGATCGAGGTGATGCGCCAGGTGGACACCCTCCTGGTCGACAAGACCGGCACGCTCACGGAGGGGAAGCCGCGGCTCGCCACGGTGGTCGCGGCGGACGGCGACGAGAACGGGCTGCTCCGCCTCGCCGCGGGCCTCGAGCGCGCCAGCGAGCACCCGCTCGCCGCCGCAATCGTCGGCGGCGCTGAGGACCGCGGCGTCGAGCCGGCCCGGGCGACGGAGTTCGAGTCTCTCACCGGGCGCGGCGTGACCGGCACCGTCGACGGCCGCAGCGTGGTGCTCGGCAACCGCGCGCTGCTCGAGGAGAAGGGCATCCCGGCCGGCGATCTCGCGGCCAGGGCCGAGGAGCTGCGCCGGGACGGACAGACGGTCATGTTCGTGGCGGTCGACGGCAGACCGGCCGGGCTGCTGGGCGTCGCGGACCCGATCAAGGAGACCACCCCCGGCGCCATCCGCCGCCTCCACGACGAGGGCCTCAGGGTGGTCATGCTCACCGGCGACAGCCGCACCACCGCCGAGGCCGTCGCCCGCAAGCTCGGCATCGACGAGGTCGTGCCGGAGGTGCTTCCCGACCAGAAGGCCGAGGCGGTCAAGCGCTTCCAGCAGGAGGGCCGGATCGTGGCGATGGCCGGCGACGGCATCAACGACGCCCCGGCGCTGGCTCAGGCCGAGGTCGGCATCGCCATGGGCACCGGTACCGACGTGGCCATGGAGTCGGCGGGGGTCACCCTGGTCCGGGGCGACCTGGGCGGCATCGTCCGCGCCCGGGTGCTGTCCCGCGCCACCATGCGCAACATCAAGCAGAACCTGTTCTGGGCGTTCGCCTACAACGCCGTCGGCGTACCCGTGGCGGCCGGAGCGCTGTACCCCGTGACCGGGATCCTGCTCTCGCCCGTCATCGCCGCTGCGGCCATGAGCTTCTCGTCGGTGTCGGTGATCTCCAACGCGCTGCGCCTGCGCCGGCTGAGGCTGTAACGCCCGGGCCGGGCAGCGGCGGCGCGGGGTGGCGGTTTCACCGGACAATAAGTGATTGACTTTCAGAAGCTTTCGGGTATAATGAAGACCTCTGCCGGTCTCTGCGCCACCGGGCGCGACACGGCCTCGCCTCCGAACGGCACCTTCCGCGGGTCCGAGGTGGGATCTGAAGTGCGGAAGACAGCCGGTCCTGCTCTCTGCAGGGCCTTTTGGAGGCAGTCATGACAACGAAGCTCTACGTAGGTGGTCTCAACTTCTCGACGACGGCGGAGGCGCTGCGCGAGCACTTCGCGCCCTACGGCACCGTGGTGTCGGCGGCGATCGTCACCGAGCGCGACTCCTCGCGGTCCCGCGGTTTCGGGTTCGTCGAGATGTCCAGCCAGGAAGAGGCCGAGGCGGCCATCGCCAAGCTCGACCAGCAGAACCTCGACGGCAAGCAGCTCACCGTCAACGTGGCGCGTTCCAAGATGGAGCGCGCGCCCCGCTCGTAGTCGCTCCCTCGAACGTTTCACAGACCGGGGTCCCTCGCAGCGGGGGGCCCCGGTTCCTTTTCCGGCCCGCCTCCCGGGAGGCGGTCGCGCACGGGCTCCGGCCGCGGACTGCGCCGGCATCCGCCGGGCGGCGTGGATCTCACGAAACGTCCCCGGCGGAGGTTTCGACGCCGCCTGCGGGCCTCCCGCTCACCCCTCCTGCCGGCCGGCGCCGTCGCGATTCCCGCTTTCGCCGCGATGCGCCCCGTCCTCCTGGTGCGCGTGCCCGCGCAGGAAGGCGAGCACCCGCGGACGCAGCTCGGCGTGGTGGGTGAAGATCGCGACGTGGTCGCCGCCCGCCGCCGCCGCCAGCGCGGCACCGGGGATGCGGGCCGCGAGGACGCGCCCGTGGCGCTCGAACGGCAGGAGGCGGTCGGCGGTGCCGTGCACCACCAGCGTGGGCACGCGGACGTCCTCCAGGGGGTAGGCGGTGAGGCGGGCGGTCCGCTCGTCGTTCACGGTGCCGTCGATGCGCGCCGCCATCCGCTCCGAGGTGCCCGCCAGCAACCGGCGCAGCAGCGGCCCCGCGACGGGATCGGCCAGCGTCCTCGCGCGCAGCGCGGGGTCCGGGATGGAGGCGCGGGCGCCCCGCTCCGGGTCGCGCGCCGCCCGGCGGCGCAGCCGGGCCTCGAACCACGGACGCCGCGCGAGCAGGCGCAGCACGTGGAACGCCAGCGGCGGCCGGGCGCCGGTGGGGCCCGCCACGGTGGAGACGAGCACCAGGGCGCGGCAGCGCTCCGGGTGGCGGAGGGCGAAGTGGATCGCCGAGGGCCCGCCTCCCGACACCGCCATGACGGCGGCCGACGGCACCTCCAGGGCGTCCATGAGCTCCGCGTAGAGGTCGGCCTGCTCGAACGGGGCGCGCCCCGCCGCCAGGGGCGTGCCCAGGTAGCCGGGGCGGGACGGCGCGAGGATGCGGGAGGCCGGGTCGCCGAGCGCCTCGGCGAGGAGCAGCGACTGGTCCCAGCCGCCCATGGCGCCGTGGAGCGCCAGGACGGCGGGGCCGGCGCCGGGGAGGTCGACGACCTCGACGGGACCGTGCGGGGTCGGGACGAGGACGGGTGCGGTGGCGGGGGTCATCGGGGGTCCTCCGTGAGGAAGAAGCGGGCGAGCAGGCCCGGGTCGGGGCGGGGGGCGCCGGGGCCGAACGCGGCGCGGTGCATGGCGAGCCCCTTGATCGTCGCCCAGAACACGACGGCGAGGGCGTCGGGGTCGCCGGGGCGGACCGAGCCGTCGCGCTGCCCGGCGGCGAGGATCCGCGCGACGGCCTGGTAGGGCACGTCCCGCTGCTCCCGCACGACCGCGGCGGCGCCGGCGGGGACGGACTCGAACAGGCTCGCCTGGGCGGTGAGGATGAACGTGCGGGCGGCGTCCTCGCCGGCGTCGAAGCCGCGGAGCAGCTCGGCGAGGGCGCGGGCGATCTTCTCGCCGGGCGGGAGCGGCGAGGCCTCCAGCGCCAGCGCCGCGGCGTTGAGACGCTCGAAGGCGGCGCGGATGAGCTCGGTGTAGATTGCCTCCTTGGAGGCGAAGTAGTGGTAGAGGAGGCCCTGGGAGACGCCGGCCTCCCGGGCGATGTCCGCGCTCCGCGTCGCCGCCAGCCCCTTCGACACGAAGAGCCTGAGCGCGCCGGAGAGGATCTGCTCCCGCCGCTCGTCCCGCATCCGCTGGTTCTGCTCCGCGCTCCTGGTCATGGGGCCTCCTCTATTGACTGACCGCTCAGTCAATATACGCGCCCGGCGCCCGCTGTCAAGGGCCGCGGCCGCAGAGGGCAGATCCGCGGGCGGCGCCGGGTTGTCGGAGGCGACGGAGACGGAGGGGACATGCAGGACGTCCTGGTCGCGCTCATCCGCGGCATCAACGTGGGCCGGGCGAAGCGGGTCGCCATGGCGGAGCTGCGGGCGGTGACCGCCGGGCTCGGCTACACCGGCGTGCGCACCGTGCTCAACAGCGGCAACGTCGTGTTCGGAGCGGAGGGGACCGCGCCGGAAGCGGCCGCCGCCGCCCTCGCGGAGGCGCTGGCAGCGCGGCTCGGCGTGGCCGCGCGGGTCACGGTGCTCACCGCGGAGGAGCTCGCCGCCGCCGTCGCTGAAAACCCCCTGCGCGCCCTCGTCACCGACCCTTCGCGGCTGCTCCTCGCCGTACCCTCGCGGGCGGAGGACCTCGGCCGCCTCGGGCCGGTCGCGGAGCGGGAGTGGGCCCCGGAGGCGGTGGCCCTGGGCGCGCGGGCGGCCTACCTGTGGTGTCCCGCCGGGGTGGCCGAGAGCCCCCTCGTGGCCGCCGTCGCGCGCACCCTGGGCGAGGGGGTCACGAGCCGGAACTGGTCGACCATGACGAGGCTCGCCGACCTCGCCGCCGCCCAGCGGTAGCGCCGGCGCGGCGCCGGCGGGGACGCGGAGACGCTACGGCGCGGGCGGCGCCTCGACGCCCCGCGCCGTGCCGCAGCGGCGGGGGTCCCCCACGCCGGTCAGGAGCCCCGTCGCGGGGTCCCGGTAGACCGTGTTCACCGCGCCGTCGGCGGCCACCGTGAGCAGCGGGGAGGGCAGCGGGATCCGCCGGCCCACCGGCAGCCCCCGGGCGGCGAGGGCGTCCGCCATGGCCTCCGTGACCGGCGGCATCGTCTCCACCGTGACGCCGTTGCTGTCCCCGGCGCACCACATCACCCGCGGCGCCGCCACCGCCTCGGCGGGGCCCATGCCCCGGTCGACCACGTTGGTGATCACGGCGGCGATGGCCGCGGCGATGCGCGTGCTCGCCGCCGAGCCGAGTACCAGCAGCGGCCTGCCGTCCTCCAGCACGATGGTGGGCGCCATGTCGGTGGGCATGATGGCGTGGGGGCGCACCGAGCTCTGCTGGCCGGGGTCGTAGGCCTCGAGGCCGCTGTTGTAGACGAAGCCGAGCCCCCTGGTGATCACCTTGTTGCCGTAGAAGCGGTAGAGGGTTTGGGTCAGCGCCACCGCGTTGCCCCAGCGGTCGACCACCGAGATCTCCACCGTCTGCCGGTCCGGCGTGGAGAACGACGGCACGGGCTCCAGGGCGTCCGCCGGGAGCGGCTTCCCCGGCACGATGAGCGTGGCGCGGCGGGCCGCGAAGCTCTTCTCCAGGTTGCGCCGGTCCTGCAGCGCCTCGGGGAGGTTGGGGTCGGCGGTGGCGCGGCGGTTGTCCTCGGTGGCGAGCCGGCAGGCATCGGCGAAGACCTGCAGGCGGTCCGCCGAGTCCTCGCGCAGCAGCGTCTCGGGGAAGCGCTCGAGGATGTTGAGGGCCTCGATCACGGCGCCCCCGCCGCCGGGCGAGGGGAACGACAGCACCTCGCGCCCGCGGTAGGTGCCCTGGACGGGCCGGCGCACGGGGATGCGCAGCATCTCCAGGTCCTTCCGGCGGATGTACCCCCCGCGCCGGATCATGTCGGCCTCGATCTCGTCCGCGATGGAGCCCCGGTAGAACTCCGCCGCGCCCCCCGCCGCGATGCGCCTCAGCGTGCGCGCCAGGTCGGGGCGCACGATCCGGTAGCCCACCGGGGGAAGCCTGGTCCCCTTGCGCAGGATGATCCAGCGCAGCACGTCGCTCGACAGCACGTCCTCGAAGTACTGCGTCGCCACCGCCCGCTGGAACTGCGTCGTGGCGTAGCCGTTCTCGGCGATGGCGATGGAGGGGGCGAGGAGGTCGGCGAGGCTCATGGTGCCGAACGCCTCCCGCCCCGCGTCAAGGGCCGCCAGGGTCGCCGGCACCGCCGCCATCTGCGCCGCCGCCACCACGCCCTTGGCCCGCAGGGAGATGAGCTCCTCGCGGTCGATGGCGAGGGGGAACGGCGTCGACCCGTCGATGGCCGCCGTGCGCCCGTCCGCCATGTGCACCAGGATGTACGTGCCGCCGCCGAGCCCCGAGTCCCCGGGGTCCGCCACCCCCAGCGCCAGCGCCACCGCCACCGCCGCGTCCATGGCGTTGCCGCCGGCGGCGAGCACGTCCCGCCCGGCGCTGGTCGCCTCGGGCGCCGAGGCCGCCACCATCCCCAGCGACGACACCGCCACGTCGGGCGTCAGCGCCCGCACCGTGTCTTCGTCGTCCTTGGCGCGCGTCCCCGCGCACCCCGCGCTCCCCACCGCCACCGCCAGGAGGAGCACCGCCGTACGCCGCGAAAAACAGTCCAGAACGCGCATCGCCGGATGCTAGCACGCCGTGCCCGCACGCCCCGCCGCCGGCGCCCGATGACGTCTCCTCCGCGCCGCTCGGGGGAGGGGGCCCTGCCCGGCGTCCCACGCGTCCGGTCAGGGAGCCTTGGCCCAGCCGTCTCCGGCCGCGTGCTGCTGCCCGCTCTCTGACGCCTCGACGCCGCGCGCCGTGTAGCCCCGCCGCGCGTCTCCGAGCCCGGTGAGCACCCCCGTCGCCGGGTCGCGGTACACGGCGTTGACCGCGCCGTCGCCGACGAACTTCAGCGCCGGCGCCGGCAGCACGAGCCGCCGCGCGACGGTCATCCCCCGGGCGGCGAGCTCGTCGGCCATGGCGCCGGTCAACGGCGGGACCGTCTCGATGATGACCCCCTTGGCGTTCGCGGCCCAGCTCCACAGCACCCGCGGCGCGGCCACGGCCCCGGCACCGTCCAGGCCCCGGTCCACCACCTCGCTGATCACGCCGGTCACCACGCCGGGGATGCGCCCGCTGGCCGCGGAGCCGAGCACCAGCAGCGGCTTGCCGTCCTTCACCAGGATGGTCGGCGCCATGTCGGTGGGGAAGACGGCGTGGGGCCGGAGCAGGTTCGGATCGTGGGGGTCGAAGAACTCGAGCCCGCTGTTGTAGACGAACCCGAGGTCCTTGGGGACCACCTTGTTGCCGTAGAACCGGTACAGGGTCTGGGTCAGCGACACGGCGTTGCCCCAGCGGTCCACCACCGAGATCTGCACCGTCTGGTCGCCCATCTCCGGGGTGCCGCGGGTTGGCGCGGAGGGCCCGCCGGCGGCCTGGCGGCCGAGGGCGATCGTCGCGGCGCGGGCGGCCGCGAAAGACTTCTCGAGGTGGTGGCGGTCCTGGAGCTCCTGGGGGAGGTTGAGGGTCCTCTTGGCGGCGCGGTCGTCGTCGAGGGCGACGTGGGCGGCCTCGACGAGCAGCTGGAGGCGGTCCACCGAGTTGCCCCGCAGGAGCTCCTCGGGGAAGCGCTCGAGGATGTTGAGCTCCTCGATCACCGCCCCGCCGCCCCCGGGCGAGGGGAACGACACAACGTCGTACCCGCGGTACGTGCCCTCGAGCGGCCGGAGCACGGGGACGCGCAGCCGGGCGAGGTCGCGCCGGCGCACGAACCCCCCGCGCCGGACCATGTCCGCCTCGATCTCCGCCGCGATGCCGCCGCGGTAGAACTCCGCGGGTCCCCCGGCCGCGATGCGCCGGAGCGTCCGGGCCAGGTCGGGGCGGACGATGCGCTCGCCGACGGGCGGAATCTCCTTCCCGTCGCGCAGGATGATCCAGCGCAGCACGTCGGTGGCGAGGATGTCGGTGATGTACTTCTCGGCCGCCGCCCGCTGGAACGGCGTGACCACGTAGCCCTGCTCGGCGATGTCGATCGCCGGCTGCATCACCTCGGCCAGCTTCATGGTGCCGAAGCCGTGCAGGCCCACGTCCAGCGCCGCGAGGGACGCCGGCACCGCGCACAGCTCCGGCCCGGCCTGCGCGCCCTTGTCCAGCAGCGCGGTCAGCTTCTCGCGGTCGACGGCGAGAGGGATGGGCGTCGAGCCGTCGACGGCCGCGGAGCGCCCGTCGGCCATGCGCACCAGGATGTAGGTCGCGCCGCCGAGCCCCGAGTCCCCGGGGTCCGCCACCCCCAGCGCGAACGCCACCGCCACCGCCGCGTCCATCGCGTTGCCGCCCCGCGCCAGCACCGCCGCGCCCGCCGCCGTCGCCTCCTCCGCCGACGCCGCCACCATCCCCTGCGACGACACCGCCACTTCCGGAACCAGCGTCCGCACCAGGTCCTGGTTCTCGTCGCCCCCGCGCCGCACCCCCGTGCACGACAGGGTCAGTCCGGCGGCGACACCCCCGGCGAGCAGCCAGGGAACGAGCGAACGAGGCAGACGAGGGCGCATGCCCGGATCGTAACACGCCCGTGACACTCGCCCCTGCCCACCTCCGGAGCGCTTCGGTCCGCCCCCCGAAGAGTGTCGCGCCCGCAAACATCCGCGCGCTTCGCCGCCCCCCCGGCTCGAAGTTCGTCCTCACCGGGCAGCAGCACGGCGTCCGCTCCGTCACCGCCGGCGAGGTCGCGCCGGACTGGGCGCAGGCGCCGGGAGGGAAGGGGCGGCGAGCGTCGAGCGGCTTCGAGGGAGAAGTCCGAAGAGCCTCCGGCGGCCCTCGTACCCCCTCGGCGGAGGTCGCGCTGCTCTCAGAAGGCGTTGCCGTCGAGATCGTGATGGTCGTCGGGCGGGGTACCCGGACCGATGTGGTATACGTTCACGACAGATCGACGGCGCCCCTGCCCCGGCCGCCCTGCGGGTCCCGTCGGAGCGGGAGGAGCGCACTCGGAGCCCACCAGGAATGAACGCCCGGCACCTCCCCACGCGATTCCTCCTCGTCTCGCACTCGGCGCGGCTGGGCGGCGCCGAGCTCTGCCTCGTCGAGCTCTGCCAGGGTCTCGTCGGCCTCCACGGCGCGGACGTCGAGGTGGTGCTCCCCGCCGCCGGCCCGCTCGCGGAGCCCCTGCTCGCGGCGGGCGCCCGCGTGCGGGTGGTGCGCAACTTCGGCTGGGCCACGGCGCGCGCGCCGTGGGCGATCGGGGCGCCGCTGGCCGCGCTCAACGCGCTTGCCGTGCTGAGGCTCGCGGCGGCGCTGCGGCGCAGCCCGCGCGACCTCGTCGTCACCAACAGCGTCATCAACCCGGCCGGCGCCTACGCCGCGCGCCTCGCCGGGGTGCCGCACCTCTGGCTCGTCAACGAGTACGGCGACCTCGACCACGGCTACCGCTTCGCGCTGGGCCTGCGGCGCTCCCTGCGGGAGGTGGACCGCCTGTCCGCCCGGGTCCTGACCTGCTCCCACGCGCTCGCGCGGCGGGTGGGGGAGCTCGTGCGCCCCGGCAAGGTCGGCGTCGCCTACTACGCGGTCACCCTCGGCCTCGATCGCCCGCTGTCGCCCGCCGCCCGCGAGGCCGGGGGCGCCGCGCCTGCTCGCCCTCGGCAGGAAGCACCCGGGCAAGGGGCAGATCGACGCGGTCCGCGCCGTCCGCCGGCTGCGAAGCGCGGGAGGCGGCGCCACGCTCCGCCTCGTCGGCGAGAGCCAGGGGGCGTACGCCGAGGAGCTGGCGCGCGCCGCCGGCGGGCGTCCCGGGGACAGCGGGATCGAGCTCGTCTCGCGGGTGCCCGACCCGATCGGGGAGATCGACGCCTGCGACGTCCTGCTCCTGTGCTCGCGCTCCGAGGCGTTCGGGCGCGTGCTCGTCGAGGCCATGAAGCGCGGCCGCCCGGTCATCACCACCCGTTCGGGAGGCGCCGAGGAGCTGGTGACGGCGTCCGGCGGCGGCCTCCTCTACCCCCCCGGCGACGACGCCGCCCTCGCCGAGGCCATCGACCGCCTCGGCCGCGACCCCGCCGAGGCCCGCCGCCACGCCGCCGCCGGCCGCTCCTGGGCGGAGAGCCACTGCACCCTCGAGCGCTACACGCAAGCGTTCCTCGCCGAAGCCGGGCGCGCGCTGGGCCGATCCGGACAGGAGCGGTGATCGACACCAAGCCCACGAACGGGGCGAACCGCGCTTCCAACATGAGTCGCTGAGCTCGTTCGGCCGCGCTTTCTGGCGACAGTTCTGCTGATTGGGCGCCAGGCCCGCCTACTCGACTGCCCAGACGTCGTCGAACCAGATACGGGCGACTCCTGCCTCTCGAGCCGCCTCGCTGAGGGCTGTCTGCACCCCGTAGAACTTCTCAGGTGTGTCGATCTCACGGATCCGCCAGAACTCGGGTTTCACCCCGAGCTGACGCAGGCGGGCCATGATCTTGCCGTCGATGGGGACGAACAGCCACGGCCTGATCCGGCTCACCTCCGGGTCGTTGAAGGTGCGGCTCCAAAGGACGGTGCCGGCGACGAAGATGCAAAGGATCTTGGTGCCGTGGCCCCACTGGAGCCCAGGCTGCACCCGGGGGTTGTCCTGGTTGCCCTCTCTCAGAGCTTCGGTCAGGCCGTCGAGCTGCCGCTCGAACCAGGCCTTGTAGCCGTCCTCATCTCCGAGCCTCTTGAGCTCCTCGATCGGGAGCTTCGCGAGTACGGGAAGAAGCCTGTTTCGCGTTCCGGGCGTGAAGACACGCGTCACAGAGGGTGCCAGCACGGTTCGCGCAACCGCCCATCGGGTTGCCTTCGCGTGTGCTCCGCGGATTCGGTCGAACTCCTGCACCAGGTTCGTATTCATAGCGACGAGGATACCCCGAGCGCTGTGTCACCGGGTTCAGGCAGGCAAGGCGTGCCACGGAGGCCCCGAGCGCGCTCGAACGGGCCAGCACGAGGTGGCTGGGAGATCCTCGGCGAGCCGGCATCGAGGTCCTCGACCCGGTCGAGGACGCCTCGTCCCCGCGAGTGAACGGCGCTCGACCCGCCCCACCGGGTGGAGCCGCAGTCGATCAAACCCTCGACCAACACCCCGGGCCGCCGCCGTGTATCCTCCGGCGGTGAGCGGCACCACCTTTCTGCGCGGCGCGACGCTGGACCCGGGGTCGAAGAACCGGCTGATGCCGGGCTCGGCGCGCCACTTCCCCGGCGACACGCTGTTCGGCCGCCTCGGGCGCGCGGTGTGCGCCGCCGGCTGCCTGCCGCGCAAGGAGCTGTTCGAGGCGTGGGAGGTGGCGGCGCGGGTGCGGCGCCGCCTCCGCGGCCGGCGGGTGGTGGACCTGGCCTGCGGCCACGCCGTGCTCGCGTGGGCGATGCTCCTCCTCGACGGCTCGAGCCCGCAGGCGCTGGCGGTGGACCGGCGCCTGCCGCCGTCGGCCCGGCGCCTGGCCGACGTCCTGCAT
>CAVVTR010000013.1:0-9608 GCA_963751245.1 uncultured Acidobacteriota bacterium
TGCACGGCGCGGGCTAAAGCCCGCGACTAGTGCGCCGGTGAGCCTGTCTGGTCGGCGCGGTGGAAGTCCGCGTCGGGCATACCCGGGCTGTAACCGAAGGTAACTGCGTCTCTGTGAAGGGAGGTGGGGAGCAACCGGAGGTGAACTGCTGATCCGTAGGATGACGAACCCGATTCGGCCGGACGGCGTGGCCAGCCTGCTAGTCAGGGTGAAGCCCGGGTGCGGTAGACGTCGTCAGGTGGTTGGGGACGGAGCGGCGGGAAGGCCAGGCAGGTGAAGCCGGGAGACCTGTCGTCGGCGGAGCGGCGGCAGGAGTCAGAGCCCGCATAAGAGCGATGAAGCGCCTGTAATGGGAGCGGAGCGAAGGCGGGCAGGAAGGTGGATGCGAGAAGGCCATGACGGACGACGAGAGACGGGCGCGAGTGGCAAAGCCTAAGCAAGCCGGAGAAGCCGAGGGGCGGTGGACCTGGGTGGAACGGACGGTATGGACGGAGCGCATGCTGGCAGCCCTGGAGACGGGGGTGAAGGGAGGCAGGTGGTTTGCGCTGATTGACAAGGTGTACTCGGCGAAGAACCTGGAGGCGCCCTGGAAGGAAGTGGGCAGAGGCGGGGGCGGAGGGGCGGACGGCATCACCTTGCCCGGGTCGAGGACATGCACGAGCGAGAGCTCGAGCGGCTGTCGAAGGAGCTTCGCGAGGACACGTACAGGCCGAACCGGTCAAGCGGGTGGAGATACCGAAACCGGGGACGAAAACGGGAAGGCCGCTGGGCATTCCGGCGGTGAGGGACCGAGTCGTCCAGAAGGCGCTGCAGCACGTGCTGGAACCGATCTTCGAGAGGAAGTTTCGACCTCACAGCTACGGCTTCCGCCCGGGGCGAAGCGCGAAGGATGCGCTGAGGCGGGTGGACGGGCTGCTGAAAGCGGGCTCGACATGGGTCGTGGACGCGGACATCCAGAAGTACTTCGACACCATCTCGCACGACCGCCTGATGGCGGAAGTGGAAAAGGAGGTGGCGGATGGGCGCGTGCTGAAGCTGCTGAGGCGATACCTCGAAGCGGAGGTGCTGGACGGGATGGAGCGCTGGACATCGGGAGCGGGGACACCCCAGGGGGCGGTGATCTCGCCGCTTCTGGCGAACGTCTACCTGCACCCTCTGGATGAGGTGATGGAGGAGGCAGGGTACGAGATGGTGCGCTATGCGGACGACTTCGTTGTCCTGTGCCGGAGCGAAGCCGAAGCACGGCGGGCGCTGGAGACCATCCGGAGCGTCCTTGACGGGCCGGAGCTGGAGCTGCACCCGGACAAGACGCGGGTGGTGGAGGCGACGCAGCGAGGCGGCTTCGACTTTCTCGGCTACCACTTCGAACGGGGCATGAGGTGGCCGCGGGCGCAGAGCGTGAAGAGCTTCAAGGGCGCGACCGGCGTGACACCAAGAGGTGCAACGGGCACCGATCGAGACCATCGTACGGAACGTGAAACGGACCATCGGGGATGGTTCGGGTACTTCAAGCACTCCACAAGAACACGTTTCTCTGGCTCGACGGGTGATCCGGATGGGCTGAGGAGCACCTGCGCAAGCGGCAGCACCGGCGTGGCCGGGACAGGGCGGACAATCAGCGCTGGCCCAACGCCTAGTTTCGGGACAAGGGGCTGATCTCCATGCAGGAAGCCCGGCTTGCCCTCTGCCGGTCCCGCTGAGGACCCCACCGACCGGAGAGCCGGATGCGGGAAAACCGCCCGTCCGGTTCGGAGGGAGGGGGAGGCGGTGAAGAGCCGCCCCTCCCTACCCCTATCATTGCGTGTAGTCGATGCTATGAGGTTGTCGGTGAGGTGGTTGTGGGTGGGATTTGGTATGTTCGGCGCCTACTTCAGGGCGCGGGGCGGGCGGGTGGTCGCCGGCACGGCCTGCACGGCGCGGGCTAAAGCCCGCGACTAGTGCGCCGGTGAGCCTGTCTGGTCGGCGCGGTGGAAGTCCGCGTCGGGCAGCACCCGGCCTGTAACCGAAGGTAACTGCGTCTCTGTGAAGGGAGGTGGGGAGCAACCGGAGGTGAACTGCTGATCCGTAGGATGACGAACCCGATTCGGCCGGACGGCGTGGCCAGCCTGCTAGTCAGGGTGAAGCCCGGGTGCGGTAGACGTCGTCAGGTGGTTGGGGACGGAGCGGCGGGAAGGCCAGGCAGGTGAAGCCGGGAGACCTGTCGTCGGCGGAGCGGCGGCAGGAGTCAGAGCCCGCATAAGAGCGATGAAGCGCCTGTAATGGGAGCGGAGCGAAGGCGGGCAGGAAGGTGGATGCGAGAAGGCCATGACGGACGACGAGAGACCGGCGCGAGTGGCAAAGCCTAAGCAAGCCGGAGAAGCCGAGGGGCGGTGGACCTGGGTGGAACGGACGGTATGGACGGAGCGCATGCTGGCAGCCCTGGAGACGGGGGTGAAGGGAGGCAAGTGGTTTGCGCTGATTGACAAGGTGTACTCGGCGAAGAACCTGGAGGCGTCCTGGAAGGAAGTCCGGGCGAGAGGTGGGGGCGGAGGGGCGGACGGGATCACCTTGGCCCGGTTCGAGGACATGCACGAGCGAGAGCTCGAGCGGCTGTCGAAGGAGCTTCGCGAGGACACGTACAGGCCGAGACCGGTCAAGCGGGTGGAGATACCGAAACCGGGGACGAAAACGGGAAGGCCGCTGGGCATTCCGGCGGTGAGGGACCGAGTCGTCCAGAAGGCGCTGCAGCACGTGCTGGAACCGATCTTCGAGAGGAAGTTTCGACCTCACAGCTACGGCTTCCGCCCGGGGCGAAGCGCGAAGGATGCGCTGAGGCGGGTGGACGGGCTGCTGAAAGCGGGCTCGACATGGGTCGTGGACGCGGACATCCAGAAGTACTTCGACACCATCTCGCACGACCGCCTGATGGCGGAAGTGGAGAAGGAGGTGGCGGATGGGCGCGTGCTGAAGCTGCTGAGGCGATACCTCGAAGCGGAGGTGCTGGACGGGATGGAGCGCTGGACATCGGGAGCGGGGACACCCCAGGGGGCGGTGATCTCGCCGCTTCTGGCGAACGTCTACCTGCACCCTCTGGATGAGGTGATGGAGGAGGCAGGGTACGAGATGGTGCGCTATGCGGACGACTTCGTTGTCCTGTGCCGGAGCGAAGCCGAAGCACGGCGGGCGCTGGAGACCATCCGGAGCGTCCTTGACGGGCTGGAGCTGGAGCTGCACCCGGACAAGACGCGGGTGGTGGATGCGACGCAGCGAGGCGGCTTCGACTTTCTCGGCTACCACTTCGAACGCGGCATGAGGTGGCCGCGGGCGCAGAGCGTGAAGAGCTTCAAGGGCGCGATCCGGCGTGACACCAAGAGGTGCAACGGGCACTCGATCGAGACCATCGTACGGAACGTGAACCGGACCATCGTGGGATGGTTCGGGTACTTCAAGCACTCCAACAAGTACACGTTTCCGCGGCTCGACGGGTGGATCCGGATGCGGCTGAGGAGCATCCTGCGCAAGCGGCAGCACCGGCGTGGCCGTGGACGAGGGCGCGACAATCAGCGCTGGCCCAACGCCTACTTTCGGGACAAGGGGCTGATCTCCATGCATGAAGCCCGGCTTGCCCTCTGCCGGTCCCGCTGAGGACCCCACCGACTGGAGAGCCGGATGCGGGAAAACCGCCCGTCCGGTTCGGAGGGAGGGGGAGGCGGTGAAGAGCCGCCCCTCCCTACCCCTATCATTTTTGCTGTGCACGTTCGCGGGGGTGTGGACGGGGATGTAGTCGCGCCCTTCAGGGCGCGGGGCGGGGGGCGCGGTCGGACTACGATGGGATCCATGAAATCCCAGAGGATGCGTACCCGGCCGCATCGGCTTCCGCGCGACGCCTACCGCGGGGAGGTGGCGGTGGCGTTCACGGTGTGCGTGGAGGGGCGTGCGCCGATCCTGCGGGACGCGGACCTGGTGCGGACGTTCACCGGGGTGCTCGGGACCGAATGCGCGGCCCGCGGCTGCATCGTGCCCGTGTACTGCTTCATGCCGGACCATGTGCACTTCATGACGCTGGGGACGACGCCGGGAGCCGACGCCTGGGACGCGGTGGTGCGGTTCAAGCAGCGGACGGGGTTCCTGCTCGGGCGCCTGTCGCCGCGCGCATGCTGGCAGAAGGGGTTCCACGACCACGTGCTGCGCAGCGGCGAGGAGGCTGCGGTGCGGGCGCGGTACATCGCCGACAACCCGGTCCGGCGCGGCCTGGTGACGGTGTGGACCGGCCATCCGTTCACCGGGGCGATCGGGATCGACCTCCACGACGTGCTCCTGTCCCTCGCCACGCGCGGCGTCTGAGCGCCGCGACGCCCGCGGGCGGGCTACATCTCCGCGGGGACGGGGATGCCGAGGAGGTCCTCGAGGATGCTCGTGACGGTGGCGGAGAAGAGGCGGAACACCGCCCGCCGCACGGCGCGGGTGGCCTCGTCGGGGGCGTGCAGCACCGGGTGCTCGTGGTAGAGCTTGTGGAACGCCTGGGCGAGGTCGCGGGCGTGCCCCGCGATGAGGGAGAACTCCATGGACGCCACGGCCTTGGCGACCATTTCCTCGGTGCGCGCGCACCCCAGGACGAGCTCCCACAGGCCGTCGTCCACCTCGGCCGCCGCCACCGCCCCCGCGTCCTCCGCGGCGCTGCCGGCGAGGCCGGCCCCGGCCAGCTTGTCGAAGATCTTGGCGGCGCGCACGGCGGAGTACTGGAGGTACGGTCCGGTGTCCCCCTCGAACGCCAGCGCCTCGTCGAAGTCGAAGGCGAGGACGCGGTTGCGCCCCTGGCGCGCCATCTGGTAGCGCAGGGCGCCGACGGCGATGGCCCGGGCGCGGGCCGCGACCTGGTCCTCGGGGAGGGCGCTGTCCGCGGACTGGCGCTCGGCCACGGCCTTGCCGGCCTCGTGGACCAGGGTGGCGAGGAGGGTGTCGGCCTTGACGCCGATGCCGCGGCGGCCCGACATCTCCACGAACGGCTTGGCCATGTCCTCTTCGGTGAGGCCGAAGTCCACGTCCTGGAGCTGCTCGAGGCGGCGCACGGCGGCCGGCGTGAGGGCGACCATCTCGTAGGCGAAGTGGATGGAGCTGTCGGCGCCCGCCTCGTGGCCGAGGACGCGGATCGCTTCCTTGACGACCTTCTGGGGGTACGACTGGCGCACGTCGATGACGTTGTAGACGCGCGAGCCGCCGCCGAAGGAGCGCCCCTGCGGACGCCTTCGAGGGGTCGGCGCAGCTGCGGTAGAGGACGCCGTCGCCCGAGCCGTAGCGGACGGGGGCCGCGGCGCCAGTCGCTGCGGCGAAGCGCTCGAACGGCTCGTAGCCGAAGTCGTGGAGGGCGCCGTCGGCGTCGCGCAGCAGGCCGAGCTTCCACAGCTGGTAGGCGATGTCCTTGCCGGTGTAGGTGACGGTGCCGTTGGAGCGCACGAGGATCTTGTCGGCGTCGGCCATGCCCGCGAACTCGGGGGACCCGGCCAGGGACATGACCCAGCACCCGGCGTTCTTGCCCTCGGACTCCAGCCGGATCGCGCCGGCCTGCTGGAGGAGGACGAACGCCCGCTTCCAGAAGCCGCGCTGGAGGATGTCCGACTCGTGGGGGAGGACGTCGTAGGGGATGCCGAGCCGGCCCATGGTGACGAGGTGGCAGCGCAGGTTGGCGGCGGCGACCGCGGCGGCCAGGCGGGCCACGGCCGCGGCGGGCGGCGCCTCCGCGGCGCCGGCGAGGCCGGCGACCGCCTCGGCCAGGCCCAGCCCCTCCGGGAAGCCCCCCTCCACGGCGTGGAGTCACGCCGGCGCGGTGGGCGGCGAAAGGCTCGTCGGCCTGGTAGCGGCTGGTGACCCGCGGGTAGAGGTCCCAGCACAGGTCGTCGAAGTCGAGCCCGCCCAGGGTGTCGTCCACGAGGGTGGCGGCGGTGTCGCGGGCGGCGAACGCCTCGAGGACCCGGCGGCGCGCGCCGGCGGGCCCGCCGGCCACCTCGGGCCACACGGGGGCGGCGGCGGCGAGCAGGTCCTCCTCGGGCAGGAACAGGAAGCCGACCACGACGTCGGCGACCTGGACGCCGGTGTCGTCGATGTAGTCCTGGACCTCGACCTCGGCGCCGGTGGCGCGCAGGCAGCGGACCAGGGTGTCGCCCAGCACGGCGTTGCGCAGGTGGCCGATGTGGGCGGCCTTGTTGGGGTTGATGTTGGTGTGCTCGACGATGACCTTGGGCCCCGCGGCGGGCCCGGCCGCGGGGCCGGTCCGGAGCAGGTCCGCGAGGAGCGGGCCGCGGCGCAGGCGGAAGTTGAGGAACCCCGGTCCCTCGACGCTGGCCACGGGCTCCAGGAACGTCAGCGGGTCGTCGCCGGTCGCGGCGGCGATGCGTGCGGAGACGGCTCCGGCGACCTGCTCGGCGATGGCGCGGGGGGGACGGCGCAGCGTCTTGGCCAGCGGCAGCGCGCCGGCCCACGCCAGGTCGCCGAGCTGGCGGCGCGGCGGCACCTCCAGCGCCACCGGCACCTCACCGGCGCCCATCTCCGTCAGCGCCTCGCCCACGGCGGCGCTCAGCGTGCTGCGGACCTTCTCGAGCATCGTCCCTCCCTCGCCTCGCCATCACACCACGCCCCTGCAACAGCGTGCGGCAGGGTGGGATTCTACAACCCGCGTCGCGGCCGGGTGTGAAAGGAGGCTACGAGCCCTTCGCGAAGCCGACCTCGTCGAGCACGACGACGCCGTCCTCGGGGCCGGTCAGGAGGAAGCGGACGGCGTGCAGGGCGGCGGGGTCGAGTAGCGGGGCGGCCTGGACGAAGGCCGCGACGGGGACCTCGAAGCTCTGCAGCGTGGTCTCCCACGACTTGGGGTAGTGCTTGCGCTCGACGCTCATGGGCATCTTGGTGAAGCGGGCCTCGAGCAGCGGCGGCAGGGCGGCGAAGCGGGCGAGGGGAAGCTTCGCGACGTGGCCGGCGGCGTCCTCGAGCTCGACGGTCACGACGGGCGGAACGGGCTGATCGCCGGCCTTCTTGGCGGCGGCCTTCTTCTCCCCGGCGCTCTCCGCCGGCTTCTTCTCCTCGGCCTTCATCTCCGGCTCGTCCTTCTTCTCCGGCTTCTCGTCGGTCATGGCCATGGCGAAGGAGAGCACCGACCCCGGGCCGATGTCCCAGGCGGCGGCGGCGCCGTCGGGGAGGTCCACGGTGTAGGACGCCGGGACCGCGGTCTCTCCCTTCGCCACGCCGCGCCACCCCAGGTAGACGGCGCCGTTGCGCTTGGAACCGCGGCCGCGGAACGGGATCTCCCGCTCCCGCCAGGAAGCGAGGCCCCGGGCCTCGATGCGGGAGCCGGGCGCCGTGCCCGTGGTCACATCCACGTCCTCGTCGTAGCCGGCGAGGCGGTGGAAGCTGGAGTCCTCGTACCGGCTGACGAGGATGTCGTCCCCCAGCCACGCCCGCCCGCGGCGCGGGTCGCGGAAGAACTCCCGGTACTCGCGCCGCCCCTCGAGGGTGGCCTCGAGGAACGCCGTGATCGTCACCTTCCCGATGCGCCGCTGGACTTCGCCGGGCAGCAGCGGCTTCGTGTTGAGGAACAGGCTCAGCGGCCAGCCGAAGTCGGTACGCCCCCACACGGTGTTGAACTGGCCGTGGTTGGCCCGGTAGACGTAGACGCTGGCCTTGAAGTGGTCGCCGCCGTCGTCGAAGACGGTGCGCTGCCACTGCCGCGACCCCATGAACACCGAGACGTCGGCGTCGTTGGAGGCGGCGAGGACGAGGTAGTCGACGTCGGCGAGCGGCGTGGGGCGGTCGGCCGGGTCGTACTGCCCGTCGCTGGGGGCGATGGCCACGATGGAGCGGATGTGGAAGCCGAAGTCGAACGGCACGGTGGCGTCGTCGGGGTAGTAGGCGAGGCGGTTGAAGCAGCCGGCGATGGCCGCCGCCTCGCCGCCGCGGGAGTGCCCGATGATGGCGATGCGGTCCAGGTCCACCTTGTGGTAGAAGGGGTTGCTCTTCGTGTCGTTCCACTTCCGCCAGACCTCGAGGTGCTTGAGCAGCAGCCAGCCGCGGCCGTCGTTCTCGGTCTTCAGGCCGCCCGCCCAGCTGCCGTTGAAGAAGTTCTCGTCCACGGAGACGAGGATGATGCCGCGGCTCGCCAGGTGGCGCCCCAGGTACGCGTATCCGGGGTCGGAGTACTCCTCCATCGTGTGGTTGCCGTGGACGATGAGCACCAGGGGGAACGGCCCCGGTCCCTTCGGGTACCACACCGTGCCGTTGAGGGGGAAGTGCTTGTAGTCGAAGCCCCAGTACCACTGCCGGGCCTTGGCCTTGAAGCCGTCGTTGCCCTTGACGAAGGGGGAGGCGTCCACCGGATCGGTCCTGAGGTCTGCGTTCTTGTTGAACTCGGGGCGGCGCTTCCCGTTGCCGCTGCCGTAGGTGAGGGTCGCCACCTCGTAGGGGCCGGGCAGCGCCGGGTCCGCGGCCTGGACGGGCTCGACGGTGGCGGTGTCGGGATAGGTGGCGATCTCGTATCCCTGCCAGCCGGGGGTGGCGAGCCACCACACCAGGGCGACGTTGACGGCCAGGCCGGCCGTGACGGCGAGGCCGGCGAGGACCCGTGCGGGGGTCCGGCTGGTGCGCAGCCGGCCCGAGGCGAAGGCCGCGATGGTGCCGCCCAGGATCGCCTCGACGAGGCCGAGGCCGACGCCGTAGAAGAGCGCCTGCGGGAACGGGATGTTGATGAAGGCCATGGCGACGATGAGCGCGCCCAGGGCGCCGAAGCCGGCGATGGTGAGGTAGGCCGGGATCGCGCGGAGCAGCTTGAGGCCGAGGATGAAGCCCGCGGCGATCAGGGCCATGAGACCGATGCCGACCAGGGCGCCGGCGACGGCGTCCAGGAACCACCCCAGTCCGGGACGCATGGCGGCTCCCATGGCCCCCGAGATCACGGCGAGGAGGACCGCGATGCCGATGGCGGCGCCGCGGCGGGCGGGCGGTGACGGGTGGAGCCGCTCGCCGGTGCGGCGGAACCAGGCCTTGAGGCGGGCGCGGCGGGTGGGCCGGGGCGTGGGCGTGGCGGGATTCGCGGGATCGGTGACGTCGGGCATGGGTTCCTCCCTCTGCAGGAAACGGCGGTGCGGTCGGTTCGGGCGGTGTTCTCCCTGCTGCACTATACGCGCGCGAGGGGACCCGGGTTCGCGCGGAGCGTGGTTGTTCCCGGCGGGTGCGCGGGCGGGCGGGTGGTCGCCGTCACGTCCTGCAAACCCAGGTCTAAAGACCTGGGCTACATTCGGTTGTGCAGGGTTGTTGCGGCCGCGCGGTGAGTGGTCCGTGGGTGGCATCGCCGCCGCGTGGATAGAGCCGATGTAGCCAAGCCCTTCCTCCTCGCGGAGGTGAGGGTGGTTGGCGAGACGCGGCCTGACGATCCGCCGAATCGGCAACGGGCGGGGGGTCGGAGGCTGGCCTCAGCCAACGCAGAACCAGCACGAGGGTTCAGCCCGCCGGGCTTGGGGGCGGGGGGCGCGGCGAGAAGCGGCCTGAAGATCCGCCGAACCGGCAACGGGCGGGGGCCGTGGAGATTGGCCTCCACGATCGCAGGAGCAGCCCGGGGTTCAGCCCGCCAGGTGCGCGGCTGGCCG
>CAVVTR010000014.1:0-10720 GCA_963751245.1 uncultured Acidobacteriota bacterium
CATTCGGTTGTGCAGGGTTGTGGCGGCCATGCGGTCAGTGGTCCGCGGGTGGCAGGACCGTCGCGTTGATACACCCGATGTAGCCAAGCCCTTCCTCCTCGCGGAGGTGAGGGTGGTTGGCGAGACGCGGCCTGACGACCCGCCGAATCGGCAACGGGCGGGGGGTCGGAGGCTGGCCTCAGCCAACGCAGAACCAGCACGAGGGTCAGCCCGCCGGGCTTGGGGGCGGGGGCGTGGAGGTTGGCCTCCACGATCGCAGGAGCATCGCGAGATTCAGCCCGCCAGACCTGGGCTACATTCGGTTATGCAGGGTTGTGGCGGCCATGCGGTCAGTGGTCCGGAGGTGGCAGAGCCGCCGGATCAGTGCGTGGACTCCTCCTGGTGGACGAGGTAGCGCTTGATCTTGTGGGTGGTGGTCTTCTCGAACTCGTGCTCCTTCACCTCGACGCGGCGGATCTGCTTGTAGAGGGGGAGCTTGCGGTTGAGGGCGCGGATCTCCTGGTCGATGACCTGCTCGATCCAGTCGCGGGTCATCTCCCGGTCGTCGCCGTTGGCCAGGCGCAGGAACTCCTCGGCGTCGGGGACGACCATGACGCGGATCTCCTCGCTACCGCTGGCGGTCTTGACGCCGTGGACGACGGACTCGAGGACGACGGGGATGGCGTTGACCCGGTCCTCGAGCTCCTCGGGGAAGACGTTCTTGCCGTTGGAGGCGACGATGACGTTCTTCTTGCGGCCGGAGACGTGCAGGAAGCCGTCGGCGTCGAAGCGTCCCAGGTCGCCGGTGAAGAACCAGCCGTCGCGGAGGACCTTGTTGGTGGCCTCCTCCATCTTGTAGTAGCCGAGCATGACCGACGGCCCCTGGACGGCGATCTCGCCGATGCCTTCGGCGTCGGGGTCGACGATGCGGACCTTGACCGAGGGCAGGGGGATGCCCGCGGCGTCGTCCCTGAGCTTGCGCAGCCGGTTGAGGGCGACGATGGGCGAGGTCTCGGTGAGGCCGTACCCCTGGACGAACTGGAAGCCGAAGGAGCGCATGCCCCGGGCGACCTCGGGGTCGGGGGCCGCGCCGCCGACGACGAGGATGCGGATGGCGCCGCCGAGCCGCTCGTGGATGCTGCGGAAGAGCGTTTTCCGCAGGCCCGCGAGCCCCACGGTCTCCCCCGCCGCGGCGAGGGCGCGCATGGGCGGGATGAGGCGGGAGGCGACCTTGCTCTCGTTGATGGCGGCGGCGATGCGGCGGTACATCTTCTCGTACAGGAGCGGCACGCCGAGGAGCACGGTGGCGTGCACGGTCTGGAGGTCCTCCACCACGGTCTTGAGGTTGCGGGCGAAGCTCACCGAGGCGCCGGCAAGCAGGGGGCACAGCACGCCGCAGGTGCACTCGTAGAGGTGGTGGATCGGCAGCACCGACAGGAACCGGTCCTCGGGGGTGAGCTCGATCATGGCGAGCATGTCCATGAGGTTGGAGGCGACGTTGCGCTGCGAGAGCACGACGCCCTTGGCCCGGCCCATGGAGCCGGAGGTGAACGAGATCACGGCCGGGGCGTCGGGATCCACCGCCGGGAGGTCGTCGTTGGTGACGGGGTCGGTCTCCTTCGCGACGAGCTCGGCCATGGAGTGGACCTTGCCCTGCGCCGCCGGGGCGTCCATGTCGACGAGGACGTCCAGGTTCTTGGCCGTGTACGCCGAGGAGACGATGGTGGAGCGGAAGTGCTCCGAGAACACGACCGCGCGGGCGTCCGAGGCGTGGAGGACGGTGACGATCTCGTTCTCGCTGAGGCTCTTGTCGATGGGGACGACGACGAAGTTGCCGGCGTGGGCCGCGAGGTACGCGACCACCCACTGCACCCGGTTGTCGCCGATGACCGCGATGTGGTCGCGCTCGTTGAGCCCGACGCGGCGCAGGGCGCGGGCGAAGCGGAGGACGGCCTCGCGCAGCCCGGCGTAGGTGAGACGGTTGATCGGCGTGTCGTTGAGGTCCTGCAGCGCCAGACGGTCGGGGTGCTTCGTCGCGCCCACGAGCACCAGGTCCTGCAGCGAGGCGATGTGCTGCACCGGATAGAGCGGGTAGTCCTCGTTGAGAGTCTTCACGCCGGCTCCCTTCCACTTTCAGATGACGTTCCGCGGACGATTATCACCGATCGGGGGCGGCCGCGCCACGGCCGGCGTGCCGTACCATGGAGCGGGAGATCCCGAGATGATCGTGCAAGGCGTGCTCGTCGCGATCCTGGCGGTGGCCGTGGCGGTGCTGCTGATGGGCGAGCGGCGCGGACGCCGGGACATCGTCCTGCTGGCCAAGCCCCTGGCGTCGGCGTGCTTCGTGCTCCTGGCCGGGATGCGCCTGCACGGGACCGGCAGCTACGGGCTGCTCGTCGTGCTGGGGCTGGCGCTGTGCCTGGTCGGCGACGTCTGCCTGATCTTCCCGCAGGCGTTCCTGGCGGGGCTCGCGGTGTTCCTGCTCGGCCACGTGGCGTACGCGGTGGCGTTCGCCTCGGTGGCGCCGCCGCGGGGCTGGAGCGTGCCGTTCGCCCTGGCGGTGGCGGCGGCCGGCGTGGCGGTGATCCGCTGGCTGTGGCCGTACCTGGGCGACATGCGGGTGCCGGTGCTCGCCTACGTGGTGGTGATCTCCCTGATGGTGTGGGGGGCGCTGTCCGCCGCACGGGCCGGCGCGGTGCCGGTGCGGGTCGCGGTGGGGGCGGGGCTGTTCTACCTGTCGGACGTCGCGGTGGCGCGGGACCGGTTCGTCAAGCTGGGGTTCGTCAACCGGGCGTGGGGGCTTCCGGCGTACTACGCGGCGCAGGTCCTCATCGCGCTGTCGGTCTGACGGGCGACGGGCCACACCCCTCCGGCGGCCGTCCGCGGCGCCCCCCGCGGACGGCGGCCGTCCACGACGGGCGGTGCGCCCGCCTGCGGCGCGGCAGTGCCGCGCGGCTGCGCGGCCGGGGTGGAGCCCGGGCGGACCGGGCTCAGGCGGTGACGGAGTCGACGGCCTCGAGCTGCGTCAGGATGGCGTCGCGGACGCCCTCGATGGGGGCGGTCCCGTCGATGGTGACGAACGCCGGCGCGTCGCCGGCGCCGCTCGCGGCCATGGCGCCGTAGAAGCCGTTGAGCACGCGGGTCTGCGCGTGGTAGGCGTCGAGGCGCCGGCGGACGGTCTCCTCGCGGTCGTCCTCGCGCTGGATCAGCGGCTCGCCGGTGACGTCGTCGCGCCCTTCCACCTTCGGCGGGTTGTGCTCCAGGTGGTAGGTGCGCCCGGAGGCCAGGTGGACGCGCCGCCCCGACATCCGCTGCACGATGCTGTCGTCGGGGACCTCGATGGCGACGATGGCGTCGATGCCGATGCCCGCGTCCCGGGTCGCCTCCGCCTGGGCGAGGGTGCGCGGGAAGCCGTCGAAGAGGAACCCGTTGGCGCAGTCGCTGGCGGCGACCCGCTCCTTGACGAGCCCGATGATGAGGTCGTCGGAGACGAGCTGGCCGGCGTCCATGACCGCCTTGGCACGGCGTCCCAGGTCGGTGCCGGCCGCCACGGCGGCGCGGAGCATGTCGCCGGTGGAGATCTGCGGGATGCCGAAACGTTCGCAGATGAACCTCGCCTGGGTGCCCTTTCCGGCGCCAGGAGGTCCGAGGAGAATCAGCCGCATGCAGCCTCCCTTCGTGGAGCTCTTTGGTCAACGATAGCAAGGCCCGGGCTCGCGGGGAAGATGCCCGCCGCGGCACGGTTTCACGGCGTCTTCAAGTCCCCCCGGCGCGCTCTTCACGGCCGGGCGCGAGGGTGGCGCCATGGCGGACCGGCGTGCCCTCCAGCGCCTCCACGGCCTCGACACCGCGGCCGCGTGCCGGCTCGCGGCGAGGGTGCGCTCGCGGCCGGCCGTCGCCGTGCTGCGGGGGGCCTCGTGGCTCGGCAACTGGATGCTCACCGCGGTCACCGCGGCGGTGCTCCTCGCCGCCGCCGGCCCCGGCACCGCGCTGCGCTTCCTGCTCGCCGGAGCCGCCGGCGTGCTCCTCCAGCAGTGGCTCAAGGAGGGTGTCGCCCGGGTGCGGCCGTGCCTGACGGAGGGCGGCCCCCACCAGCGCGTCGCCATCCCCGACGCCGGCAGCTTCCCCTCGGGGCACACGCTGCACGCCGTGCTCGCCGCGGCGACGATCGCCCTCCACGTGCCGGTGCTGGCGGCCGTCTACGTGCCCGTGGCGCTGCTCGTCGCGGTGTCCCGCGTGGCACTGGGCGTCCACTACCCGTCGGACGTCGCCGCCGGCGCGGTGCTGGGCGCGGTGTTCGCGGCGGCGGTGCAGCTCCTGTAACCCCGGCCCCGCCGGCGGTCCCCTTCGCCCTGAGAACCTTTCGCCGGCTCGTGCGTTCATCCAGGTAGCGGGACCGGGAGGTGGACGATGCGATCGAAAGTGCTTCTCGCAGCGGGGACGAGCATCCTGGCGGCCGGCATGCTGCTCGCCGCGACGCCGCAGCGCTGGTTCAACGTGGACGTGACCGAGCACGACGAGGGCACGGAGGTCCATCTCCACCTGCCCGTCGCCCTGGTGCAGACCGTCCTCGGCGCGGTGGACACGGGCAGCATCCGCCACGGGGATCTGCACGTCGACTGCGGCGACGTCCACGTGGACTGGCCGGCGGTCATGAAGGAGCTGCGCGCAGCCCCCGAGGGCCAGTACGTGACGGTCAAGGGCCGGGACGGCAACGTGGTGATGAGCAAGGCGGGCGGTCTGGTGCGCATCGACGTGCGCGAGCGCCACGGCGACGAGGAGCAGGTCGAGGTGACCCTCCCCGCCACGCTGCTCGACGCCTTCGGCATCGACGACGAGGGGCGCATCGACCTCAAGGCCCTGGCCGCGGGCCTGGGCTCCCTGGGCCCGGGCGACCTGGTGCGGGTGAAGAGCAAGGACGCCTCCGTACGGATCTGGATGGAGTGACGGCCATGACCACTCGAGAGAGAGGCTTCTCCAACGTCGCGGCGGTGCTCATCGGGCTCGCGGCGGCCCTGCTGGTGGCCCCGCTGCTCATGACCTGGGTGGTGGTGGACGTCCAGACGGCCCCCCCCGACGACGTGCACATCAAGCTGCCGGTGCCGCTGGCGCTGATCCGCACGGTGGTCGCCTTCGTGCCCGCCGACGAGATCCCCGACCACCTGCCGGCCGAGCTGAAGCGGCACAAGGCGGAGGTGCTGGCCGCGCTGGAGGGGCTGCGGGACGCCCCCGACGGCACCACCTTCGTGACGGTCAACGCCCCCGACGCGAAGGTGCGCGTGTCCAAGAAGGGGCGCAGCCTCCAGGTGGACGTGGACGCCGATGACGCCGTGGTCCACTGCGCGGTGCCCCTGGACGGCACCCTGGCGGCGCTGGAGCGCTGGGACTGGGAGCACGTGCAGCCCCGCATGGCGCTGGACGTGCTGGCCCGCGCCGAGCGCGGCAACCTCGTGAAGGTCGACGCCCCCGACGCCAAGGTGAGCATCGACATCTGGTGAGCGTGGAGGCCGCGCCGCCCCCGGGGGTGGCGCGGCCGTCCCGACCCCCTATAATCGGGGATCGGGACCTGATCGATGACCCTCTCACACCTGGTCGAAAGAATGTCCGACCCTACCTTCTACCCGGAAGGGCCGGCGCGTGTGGACGTCGTCCAGACGCACATCTCCTACATCTTCCTGACCGACCGGTTCGCGTACAAGGTCAAGAAGCCGGTGGACTTCGGCTTCCTCGACTACACGACCCTGGAGAAGCGGCGGCGGCTGTGCGAGCAGGAGGTCCTCCTCAACGCGCGCCTGTGCCCGGAGACGTACCTGGGGGTCGTGGAGCTGCGCGAGCAGGACGGGGTGCTGGCCCTGGAGGGCCCGGGCGAGACGGTGGAGGTGGCCGTCAAGATGGTCCGCCTGCCCGAGGACCGCATGCTCCGCCACGTGCTGGCCCACGGCGAGGCCCGCACGGCGCTGTTCGCGGAGATCGCCCGCATCCTGGCCGACTTCCACTCGCGCGCCGAGACCAACGAGCGCATCCAGGCGATGAAGGGGCTCGAGGGCGTCCGTTTCAACTGCGAGGAGAACTTCCAGCAGACCGAGGGGGTCGTCGGCCGGCTGGTGTCCCGGGAGCGCTTCGAGCACCTCCGCACCTCGACGCGCCTGTTCCTCGAGCGCCACGCGGCGCTGCTCGAGCGCCGGGCCCGCGCGGGCCGCGTCCGGGACGGCCACGGCGACCTCCACCTGGACTCCATCTGCGTCACCGATCCCGTGCGGATCTTCGACTGCATCGAGTTCAACGAACGGTTCCGCTACCAGGACGTGGCGGAGGAGGTGGCGTTCCTCGCCATGGACCTGGAGTTCCACGGCTTCGGGGACTTCGCCCGGGCGTTCGTGGACGCGTACGTGGAGGCGTCCGGCGACCGCGAGCTGCTGCGCCTGCTCGACTTCTACAAGGCCTACCGCGCCTACGTGCGCGCCAAGATCCACTCGTTCCAGGTGGACGACCCGGCGGTGCCCGCGGAGGCCAAGCCGCGGATCGCCGACGTGGCGTCGCACTACTACGAGCTCGCCGACCGCTACGCGGCGCTGTTCAACCCGCAGCGGCTGTTCGTCACCTGCGGCCTGACCGGCTCGGGCAAGAGCACGCTGGCGAGGCGCCTGGCCTCGCGCTACAGCCTCCAGGTGCTGCGCTCCGACGTGGTCCGCAAGGAGCTGCTGGGGCTCGAGTCCACCGAACGCCGCCACGTTCCGTTCGGGGAGGGGGAGTACTCCCCGGCCATGACGCAGGACACCTACGACGCCATGGTGGACAAGGCCGCGGCGCTCCTCGCCGAGGGCCACTCCGTGGTGCTGGACGGCTGCTACCTCAAGCGCGACCAGCGCGCCGGCGCGGTGGCGCTGGCCCGGCGGCTGGGCGTGCCCTTCGTGCTCTTCGAGTGCCGCGCCTCGGAGGAGGTGGTGCGCGAGCGGCTGGCCCGGCGCGCGCAGAAGTCCGCTTCCGTGTCGGACGGGCGCTGGGAGATCTACCAGGCGCAGCTCGCCGAGTACGAGCCGCCAGAGGAGCTGTCGCACCCGGAGCGGATCGTGGTCGACCGCTCGCGCCCCATCGAGGAGCTGCTCGAGACGCTCCACCCGCTCATGCCGGCGCCCTGGAACGGCGGCGGCCGTGGCCCCCGCGCCTCCTGACGCGGCGCGCCCCGCCTTGATCTGGGAGGGCCCGTGGCTCATGATCGGGGCAGGGCCCCGGCGTGGCGGCACGCGCGGCCGGCCCGGAGAACGATGGCGAGATCAGGAGTCCTGAACGGCACGGCGCCCGCGGCGGGCGAGGAGGCGCGCAGCGGCGCGCCGGCCTCCGGCCGCACCATCGTCGCCATCGGCGGCGGCAAGGGGGGGAGCGGCAAGACCATGCTGGCCGCCGCCCTGGGCGCGGGGCTGGCCCGCCGCGGCCTCGGCGTCGTGCTGGTCGACTGCGACCTGGGGGGCGCCAACCTGCACACCGTGCTGGGGCTGGAGCACCCCGGGGCGACGCTCTCGGACTTCGTGCTCCACCGCGTCGAGGACCTCGGCGCCCTGGTGACGCCCACCCGCACGGAGCGGCTCGGGCTCATCTCCGGCGCGCGCAACGCGTTCCGGATGGCCAACCCCCTCTACCAGCAGAAGGTCCGCCTGGCGAGGGCGATCCGGCGCCTGGACGCGGACGTGGTGATCCTCGACCTGGGGGCCGGGACCCACTTCAACGTGGTGGACTTCTTCCTCCTGGCCGAGGCCGGAGTGCTGGTGGTGGTGCCCGAGGCGACCTCGGTGGAGAACGCCTACGGCTTCCTCAAGGCCGCCTTCATGCGATACCTGAGGAGCGTGAACGGCGTCGGGGGCCTGAAGGAGATGGTGCAGGCGGCGCTCCACAGCCGGGGTGATCGCCCGGTGTCGCCGGCGGAGCTGGTCCAGGCCCTGGGCGAGCTGGACCCCGAGGCCGGCGAGAGGGTGCGGCGGCACATCGCCGGCTTCCGTCCGCTGCTGGTCGTCAACCAGGTCCGGGAGCCCTCGGAGCGAGGGCTCGGCGAGGGAATGGTCGCCGCCGTGCGCCGGGTTTTCGGGGTCGAGCTGGGTCACCTGGGTACGCTGGGCTACGACGAAGAAATCATGACCGCCCTGCGCAGGCGCGTGCCCCTCTCCTCGGAGACGCAGGGCGAGGCCTTCGCATCCGAGCTGGAGCAGGTGATCGACGGGCTCCTGGCCAGGAGGGCGGTGAAGGCGTGAAGGCTCCCTCCGAGATGGACGAGTACGAGCTGTTGGGGCTCGATCCGGGCGCGACGCACGACGAGGTGCGGCGGGCCTGGGAGAGGCTCTCGGTGCTGCTGTCGCCGGGGTCGCTCCCGCTGTACTCGCTGCTCGAGCGCGCGCAGCAGGAGGAGCTTCTCGACCGGGTGCACCAGGCGTACGAGACCCTCAGCCGCGACCTGGCGGCGGAGCCGGCGGCCACGCCCGGGGACGCGGAGGCTGCGCCGGAGGCCGGGGACGAGAGCGCCGGGGCGGTGCCGGCGGAGAACGAGCTGGTCGGGGCGCTCGCCGCGGGGAGCGTGACCGGCGAGCTGCTGCGCCGGTACCGCGACTCCCACGGCGTCCCCCTCAAGGCCGTGGCCGAGCGCACCCGGGTGCCCCAGCGGCTCCTCGAGGCCATCGAGGCGGAGGACTTCACCCAGTTCCCGGTGCGGGTCTACCTGCGCGGCTTCGTGATGTCCTACGCCCGCGACCTCGACCTCGATCCGGGCGCGGTGTGGACCTGCTACGAGCGCCTCTGGGAGGCGTGGCAGGAACGCGACAGCGAGCCGCCGGAGACCCGGGAGCAGGGGTGGAACCCGTTGCGCCGCCTGCACAAGCTCCACGGCCATCGGTAGGCCCGGCTGCCGGTCCGGCGGGTCGTCGGGCCGCGTCTCGCCGCCCGCCCACCCCCAAGCCCGGCGGGCTGAACCTCGTGCTGGTTCTACGTTGGCTGAGGCCAGCCTCCGGCCCCCCGCCCGCTGCCTCGTCCGGCGGGTCGTCAGGCCGCGTCTCGCCGCCCGCCCTGTCCTCCGCGAGGCGAGCCCTTGGTCTGCAGGTCGTGACGGCGACCGCTCGGCCGTCCGCGTACCCTGCGGGTGGATCCCTCGGCGCTTGCCGCGGCTAGAGGCGGACGCCCACGGCGAGGACGGCGCGGGTGCGGTCGGAGACGACGACCTTCAGCTGGAGATAGGGGGTGTACCAGGGGGTGTCGCCGAGGGACGCCCCGGCGATGAGGTCGAGGCCCATCCGGGTCTCGCTGTCGAGCCGGCTCGGCTTCGGGTCGTGGAAGATCACGGCGGGACCGATGCCCACCCACACCGGGTTGTCGGCGACGCGCTGGAGGTCGTAGAGGAGGTCCGCGCTCAGCGCCACGTCGTTCGCCTCGTCCCCGAAGACCGCCTCCACGTTGGGATCGAAGCGGAGCCGGCGGGCGACGGGGAACGTCGCCTCGACGCCGACGAACGGGTCGGGCTGGTTGAAGTACGCGCCGCCGCGCAGGCCGAAGCGGACCTGCGCCTCGGCCGGCGCCGGGGCCAGGAGAGCGACGGCCACGCACGCCGCCGCCGCGAGGGGGAGCGCTCTCGTCATGGTGCCTGCCTCCGTCGGCTCATCCAAGGCGCGGCGGGCCCGCCGGGTTCGGCGGGTCCGCCGCGGCGGCCCGTTCAGCCGACCTTGATGAGGTCGAGGACCTTCTTCACGCCCGAGGTGCTCTTCGCGGTGCTGATCGCGGTGTCCCTGAGGCTGTCCGAGGGCAGGGTGCCGCGCAGGGAGACCGTGCCGTCGACCGCCTCCACCTCGACCTTGAACGCCTTCATGCCGAGGTTGTCGATGAGCTTGAGCTTCACGCGGCTCTCCAGGATGGCGTCGTCGGTCTCGCGCTCGGCCTTGCCCACGGCCTTCGCCACCGGGGGCTGCGATGTGGCCGGGGGCTCGACCTCGAGGTTGTCGTCGACGGACGTGACGCCGTGGACGCTGAGGGCGACCTCTTCCGCGAGCTCCTGGGTCGCCTTGTGCTCCACGGTGCCCGACAGCGTGACGCTGCCCCCCGAGACGTCGATGTCGATGCGCATGCCGTCGGCCTTGAAGTGCTCCAGGAACGCCAGGCGCAGCGCGGTCTATTTAAAAAGAAAGAGGAACTTGCGAGATTCAAAGAATCCACAACATGGTAAGCTTTTTTGAAAGCGATGCATGTATCAGCAAACAGCTTGCCGAATATTTTGGAGAACATCTTGAAAAAGAACGCTGCGGGCATTGTTCATTTTGTAAAAGCGGGAAAGCGGTTTTACAACATACGACCGAACTAAAGCCTCTCGTCCATTTTGATTTTAAAACCATTACCGGTGAATTTACGAAAGCTGTCGGCGAGCAGTTTTCCGAGGTAAATTTAACGAAGTTTCTCTGTGGTATATATACGCCTGTCTTCTCGAAATTGAAAATAAAGAAACTGCCGAATTTCGGCATTCTTGAAAACTATCCCTTTTTAAAAGTTAGAAGCTGGATTAAGGATAATATTTAGCCTGGATTTACATAATATTAGTTTGTTCCGTAAGCTTGCCCCGGGTACTGATGATAACGTCGTTTGTGGGTATGGTTTGGCCGGACATTTGCAGTCCCTTTTTTACGATCATGGGTAAACCCGAACAACACGGCACTTCCATATAGACCGTAGTGATGCTTTTGATGCCGGCGGTTTTGAATATTTCTGCAAATTTTTG
>CAVVTR010000015.1:0-8615 GCA_963751245.1 uncultured Acidobacteriota bacterium
GCCGGCCGGGCGGACCGCCAAGGCTCAGTCGCGGTAGATCGCGACCTCCGGGGTGCCCTCGGGGCCGATGACGCCGCGGTACATCCCCTCGGAGTTGAACGGCATGGCCACGGCGCCGCTGCGGTCGACGGCGACGGCGCCGCCGCGGCCGCCCAGCGCCACGAGGGTCTTCATCACCACGTGTTCCGCGGCCTCCGCCAGGGTTTCGCCCCGGTAGGCCATGCGGGCGGCGATGTCGTACGCCGCCACGGCGCGGATGAACACCTCCCCGACCCCCGTGCAGGAGACGGCGCAGGTGGCGTCGTCGGCCCAGGTGCCGGCGCCCACCAGCGGCGAGTCGCCCACGCGCCCCCAGCGCTTGGCGGTCAAGCCCCCGGTGGAGGTGGCGGCGGCCAGGCCGCCG
This sequence comes from uncultured Acidobacteriota bacterium, assembly GCA_963751245.1. Taxonomy (GTDB): domain Bacteria; phylum Acidobacteriota; class Thermoanaerobaculia; order Thermoanaerobaculales; family Thermoanaerobaculaceae; genus CAVVTR01. Next base: position 404 of record CAVVTR010000015.1, read on the forward strand.
GCGGCGTCCACGGCGACCGCGCCCACCGTCCCCAGACCGTCGGGCCCGCCGCGCTCCTCCGCCTCCGGGTGGCGGATGTCCTCGGACAGCGCGCCGCGCTCGCCGGCGGCCAGGGCGCGCTGGAGCGCCCGCCAGCGGCGCTCGGTGCGGAAGTAGGCGGGATCGACGGGCTCGAGGCCGTGGGCCGCCGCGAAGGCGTCGGCGCCCGCGCCGGCGAGGAGCACGTGGCCGGAGCGCTCCATCACGAGGCGCGCCGCGCGCACCGGGTTGCGCACGCGGCGGACTCCGGCGACGGCGCCCGCGGCGCGGCCTCGGCCGTCCATGATGGCGGCGTCGAGCTCGTTGGCGCCCTCGGCGGTGAAGTTGGCGCCCCGGCCCGCGTTGAACAGCGGGCAGTCCTCCATGGAGACGACGGCGGCCTCGACGGCGTCCACCGCGCGGCCGCCCGCCGCCAGCACGGCGTGGCCGGCGCGCAGCGCGTCCGCGAGGGCCTCGCGGTAGGCGGCCTCGAGCTCGGGGGTGAGACGGTCGCGCCGGATGGTCCCGGCGCCGCCGTGGATGGCGAGGCGGATCACGGTCAGCTCCCCGCCACGGTCTCGTCGTCGCGCACCTTCGGCGCGATGGCGAAGCCCGTGAACCCGTACAGCAGCGCGAACAAGAACCCCGTGTAGCACATCACCGCCCAGGGGGCGTAGGCCACGGTGTCCACGCCCAGGGTGCCGGCCATGAACACGCCCGCGATGCTCCACGGGATCAGCGGCACGACGACCGTGCCGCTGTCCTCGGTGGTGCGCGACAGGTTCTTGGCCGCCAGGCCGCGGGCGCGGTACGCCGGCGCGAAGAGCTCGCCGGGGATGAGGATGGACAGGAACGAGCTGCCGGTGAGCAGCGCGACGCTGATGGTGGCGGCCACGGTGGAGGCGATGATGCGGCCGGTGGTGTCGGCGACGCGGAGGAGGTGCTCGAGGAGCACGTCGAGCATGCCGGTGTGCTGCACGACGCCGCCGAAGGCGAAGGCGCAGAAGGCGATGAGGGTGACGTCCATCATGCTCAGCATGCCGCCCCGGGTGAGCAGTATAAGTGCCAGGCCCAACGATTATGACGATGTCGTGATAGGCTCGTTCGAGGAGCGACGCACGCCATGCCGAGACGACCGCGGGAGTTCGTGGAAGGGGCGATCTATCACGTCTACAACCGGTTCGCCCGGGGGGCCGAGGTTTTTGCCGACCCGCGCGAGGCGAAGCGGTTTCTCGAGTTCCTTGCCGAGACGCGGGATCGAGACGGGCTGACGATCCTGGCCTGGTGCCTGATGTCGAACCACTACCACCTGGCGGTGCGCGTGGGGACGATCTCGCTCGCCCGCAGCCTGGGCATCGCCCAGGCCCGCTTCGGTCAGGACCACAACCGGCGCACCCGCTCCTCGGGACCGTTGTGGCAGAGCCGGTACAAGGCGCGGAGGGTAACCGACGAGCGCCACCTCATGCAGCTCATCGCCTACATCCATCTCAACCCGGTCACCGCAGGCCTCGTCGGCGATCCGGCGGAGTACCCGCTGTCCGGCCACACCGAGCTGCTGGGCAGGAGGAAGGCCAGGCTGGTGGACGTCGACGGCACCCTGGCGCTGTTCGACACGACGAGGGCGGCCGCGCGGCGGGCCTACCTCGCCGTGGTGAAGGGGGACCGCGAGGCGGAATGGGCTGGGCAGAGGCCGGGCAGGCTGCCGTGGTGGCGCAGGGAGACCGACGCACCTCTCGAGGCGGAGCCGGCGGCCGCGAGGCTCGATGCGCTGGGCCGCAGTCTCGGCCCGGAGCGTCCGCGCTTCGACGCCGCGACCTTCATCGAGCGGGCGTGCGAGGCACTGGACGTGGCGCCTGAGAGCCTGGCTTCCACAGCGAAGAGCCGCGAGGTCTCCGAGGTCCGCTACCTCGTGGGCGGCCTCGCCATCGAGCGCTGGCGTCTGCGGACCGGGGATCTCGCGGCGGTGCTGGGCAAGCGCCCCGAGGTGATCACGCGCTGGGCCGCAAGGGCCGGCAAGCTCAAGCAGACCGACGAGACCTTCCGCCGCCGCTACGAAGAGCTCGACGCGGTCCTGTACTCTCCCAGCAAGCAAAAGCCTCGTCATGGAAGATCGTCATGATCGTTGGGCCTGGAACCTATCAGTACCTGGTGCGTACCAGCGACGACTCGCTCCCTGCAGAGGACGTAGCGCTGAGCTACAAGCAGCTGGGAGAGGTCGAGAGGGCGTGGCGCTCGATGAAGACCGACCTCGACCTGCGCCCCATGTACCACCGCAAGGCGGATCGGATCAGGGCTCATGTACTGCTGTGCTGGCTGGCGCTGCTGCTGGTGCGGGTCGTCGAGACCCGATGTAAGCAGACTTGGCCGAAGGTGCGGCAGGAGCTGGATCGTCTCCACCGCGGGGTGTTCGAGTGCCCCTCCGGCACCTTCGTGCAGCGCACCGAGCTGACCACCCCCCAGCGGCAATTGTTTGCGGCTCTCCACGTGCAGCCGCCGCCACGCTTCGAAGCCATCACGCCTGCATCCAAAGAAGCTACGTCAGCGGCCTCGTAGAGACACACGCCACAAAACCCCTGAAACCGTAGATACACGCGCTCTTCGGGCGCGATGCCCGAGGAGTCAACTGGTGCTTGCCTATTCGGCACATTCCGTGTGACCACTGCTGTGGAAGACGGGCAACACTCCGCTGTGCCAGCGCCCGGAGACGGCGCCGGCCCTATGAGTCTGGGGCCGGCGCCGCCGGAGGGAGAAAAGGCTACTTCACGATCATCGGCACCATGGTCGGATCACCGGTGCCGTTGTCGACCACGGAGGCGTAGGCCCACATTCGGACGGCGGGGGTGAGCACCTCGACGGTGGCGTAGGCCAGGGCCTGCGCTCCGGCGCCGGCCCGCGCGAAGACGTCGTTCGCCGGGATCCACTGGCCTCCGGGGACGGCCATGACGAGCTTCGCGCCGAGGACCTCGCCGGAGGCCGAGTAGAGGGTCACCCGGGCCTGGCCGTCGGAGCCGCCCAGGTTCACGAGGCCGAGGTTGGTGCGGAAGCCGGTCGAGCTCTTCAGGCTGGGCAGGATTCCGGTCTCACCGGAGGCGATGCCGTCGCTCGGCCCGAGCGCCGGGTACGCGGCGCCGAGGGTGCCCGCAGTCGTCTCGTCGTAGGTGCGGGCCAAGAGCGCGATCGGCCGGTCCGAGGCGACCTGCAGCGTGCCCTGGCTGGCCGCGTCCATCGGGACGCCGATCACCGACGCCAGGACGTCGGGCCACTCAACCGTGCCACCAGCTGGCACAGTGGCGGTGCGGAGCGTGCTGCCCTCTCCGGTGGCGTAGACGATTGCCAGATTCGCGGGTGACGTGCCGCGGTTCACGGCGGTGGCGTCGGTTCGCCACAGGGTGCCCCCGACGCCGGGGTTGTGGGCGACGGCGGGCATGATCTGCAGGCTCGAGATGCCGGACAGGCCCGTCACCGTCACGGTACCGTGCCGCTGGCAGGTGTGCTCGCCGAGCGTCACGGTCAGCGTCCAGTCGTAGATGCCCTGGGCCGGATAGGCGTGCGAGGTGTTCTGCTTCGAGGAGGTCGTGTCGTCGCCGAAGTCCCAGAGGAACGTCGGCGTCAGCGGACAGCTCGGGGAGGGAGCAGCGGTGGCGCTGAACGGCACCGCCGCCAGCGGCGTGGTTCCAAGGGCCGAGGCCATCAGCGGAACGGTCGCGGTGCAGCCAACGGCGCAGAGCTCCTCGACGCTGATCTGGACGGTGGCCGAGGCCGTGGCGCCCGCCGAGTCGGCGACCGTGAAGCTCGCGGTGTAGGTCCCGCCGGCGGCGTACGTGTGGTCGGGGCTGAGCTGGGACGAGTGCGGCGAGCCGTCGCCGAAGGCCCAGTCGTAGGTGTACAGGCCGGTGCCGCCGGAGACGGTCCCAGTGAACGAGACCACCAGCGGCGCCAAGCCGGCGGTGGCCGACGCCGCGGCCTCGGCCGCCAGGGCCGGAGAGTCCGTGATCAGCCGTGCCAGGAAGACGTCCCCGCCCCCGAGAGATGCGTTGGCCGCTTTCGGGAGGTCCGTGGAATCCGTGCTCCCGGCGAGAACGACGGCACCGGACGGACCGAACGCCACGTCGTTGACCGCGTCGTTTCCAGTGCCTCCCAGGTACGTCGAGAATGCGAGAGCCGTTTCATCGGCGGTGAGGACGCTCACGAACCCTTCCCATCCAGCCGAGCCGGTCTGGATAGCGTCCGAGTGATCCTGGAGCGCGTCCAGGAGGGGTATCTTGGTGGAACCAGTGCGGCCGACGACCCACCTGCGCCCATCGGCGTCGAGCCGGGTCCGGAGCCCTTTAGGGATGCCGATGCACCCTGCCGGACCCGAGAAATTCCCCAACAACGGCAGTCTCGCGCTGGAAACCAGCGTCGATCCGTCGGCGGCCAGCGTGGTGACGAAGAGGTTGTAGACGTCGGAAGGGGCAATGTAGGAAGTCGGGAGCCAGGGGAAGTCCGGTGACAGTGTGGGGCCGACGACAACGGGCCGACCCGAACCGTCCACGGCGACGGACTCCACCGCGTCATCGCTGGAGCGCCCGAGGTACGTGCTGAACCTGAGCACACGGTCCGGCCACGAGATCCGCGACACGAAACCGTCGTCGATGTTGCCAGGGACGCAGGCTCCCGAGGGAGTGGACTGGAAGGCGTTGAGGACGGGGAAGGAGACCGACCACGTTTCTCCGCCGACCACAATACCGTCTAGCCCGTCGACCGCGATGTCGTATGCGAAATCTGAGTAAGGACCGCCGAGCGGCGTCGAGAACCTCAACGTGCGGCCATCCATTGAGAGGACCGCGACGAACGCGTCGGCATACCCGGGGCTGTGGCCTTGCAGCGGATCGACGACGGGAAAGTCCTCCGAGCCTATCGTTCCCCCGACAACGATGGAGCCGTCGCTGAGCACCGCCACACCGGCGGCGGAGTCGTTTCCGCCTCCAGAAGGATTGCTGCCTGGACCACCGCCGATGAACGTCGACCACACGAGGGCTCCTGTCGAGTCCACCTCGGCGACGAAGGCGTCCGAAGATCCCGCCAGGGCACGCTGGAAGGCGCCGGGCGTTGTCGGGAAGTCGGTCGAGCCGGTCCTACCGACGACGACCAGGTTTCCTTCCGCGGTCCGGATGAGTCCGCCCAGGGTCTCAGCGTCGCTGCCTCCGAGGAACACCAGCACCTTGAGCTGGCCGCCGGCGTCCAGGTGGGCCAGAAACGCGTCGGCGTCACCGCCGCCGGGGCCGAGGTGCACCGGCGTCACGCCCGCGGTGTCCCAGGAGGCGGCATCGGTGGTCGTGCCCGCCAGCCACACTCCGCCCTGCCCGTCTGCGACGACGCGTGACGCATTGTCCTCGCCTGCCCCGCCGAGGTAGCGCGTCCAGAGCAGTGCGGGGTGGATCGTCGCTTCCGCTCTTCCGGGGCTCGAGACCAGGAGGGACGCGACGATGCCGAGTGAGAGCACCAGTAGGGCCCAAGGTCGAGAGCGGTTCCTGTCGCTAAATCGCTCCTTGGGCGTACGTTGGAACGTTCCGTGGTGGGAATTCATATCTGATATCCATTCTCAATGAAGAGCGCGAAGTCCTGGTTGACCGTACCTGCGGCCAAAGGGAGGGCTTTGGCGTTGATCGACCGTGGCGTCACTACCACCTCGAAGTCCGACGATATGATGGCGTCAAAGAACACTTGTTCGACATTGTTGTCGGAGTCAGGAGAGACTATAGAGTTGCAGGAGACTTGGCTGGACAATCCTGAAGTCTGTGAGATGGAGGTGTTGCCTACGGACATCCAGCAGCCTCCCATAGCATCCAGTTGATAGACTCGCAGGTCTAGATCGTTGACCATCGGATGGTTGGATCCTGGTGATCCTGGCGCATCAGTCCACACGAGCGTCACCCGGACAGGCCGGCCTACTGAGCCTCTCCGGAAATGACCAATCCAGGGCGAGCCGCCACTGGTTGTGAACAGAACTGATTGGTCCAGAGCGAACCAAGTGCCCGCGGCCGGGAAGCTGCGCCTGAGATCGACCTTCCCCCATCCCTGATAATCCGAGGGAATATGATCGACTGTGATTGTGGTGTACTCGTCGGGCTGGTACCAGCCACCTTGGATGTCAAGTGCGGAGTTGATGATCATGGCTTTCTTCATTGCCGGGCTAGGCGCCACGTTGTTGTGTGTGTTGCGATACCATTGCCCGAGCAGGCCCGCCGCCCCCGCAGCTAGTGGCGTCGCGAAGCTCGTTCCCTTGCCCCATACCTCACCGTACGTCCCGTTGCTCACCACGAACCTGGGTTCGCAGAGATAATGGCCCATGCAGGGCCCCGAGTCTTCGTCGGCGTATAGGGCGTCCCTGGTAGCCGCGCCCATAGACCTTGTGCCCGGTGCCACCACATCCGGCTTGATGCGCCCGTCCAGAGAGCCATGACCACTGAACTGCGCAATGTCATATGCGTTGTCGGCGATGGCGGCCGTGCCGCACGCCCCAAGGCCCCCGTAGACGTTCTGGTTGTAGTTCTCGGAGGCACCCACCGTGATAACGTTCTTCCAGTCCCGGGTTCAAAGACGGCCGCGCTGACTTGGGCGTTCCCTGCGGCCACAGCAATCGTCATGGGTCCGCCTAGTCCACCTGGGCGGCTCGGCGCGACATCTCTAACACAGGCGTCCAAGAGCTCACAGAAGGATGAATAGTCGTGGTACCCGCTGTTCTCGCTCAGATTCGCGACATCGATCCCCAAGGCTCCGAAATACTCCAGAGCCAGTGCGACCCGTGATGGGGTCGGATCAGTATCGGGTACTTCGCCCACATCGTCGGACCAGATCTTGGCGCTGGCGATCCGTGCACGCGGCGCAATTCCTGTACCCATCGAGTACGAAGTGCCCTGACACGACGCCGACTCCGAGAACTGCGTAGAATTGGCGCTCCCGCCGCTCCCAGCCATTAACGCCGCTACGAGCGTCCCATGGCCTACGCAATCCTGCGTTCCAGAAGCCCTGCCCAAGTTCACCTGGTAGAAGACCCTGCTCGCCGGAGGAGTCGCCGTATTGAGAAAATCTGCATGAACATCTGTGGTGCTCCCGAGGTCCAACCCGGTGTCCATGAGTCCCAGCTTGATACCGGAGGTGTCAGAAAGCCCCTTGGCACTTAGCCAGTCATAGTAGTCAGTGTATTCACCGGGGTCTTGAGCGGAACACCTCGGCACAAAGACGTTTCGGCTGCCGTCATTGATCTGCTCGAGTTGGCCCGCGATGATCAGGGCGCTCCGCTCGCCGGAGGGTTGGTGTCCGGGAGCACGCTCGATCGAGATGACGTCTGGCTCGTACGCCAGTCCCTCCACCGTGGTGGCCGAGAGAATTCCGAGAAAGCATGTTGTTTGTGCAAGCTCGAAGCTGCTCAACGTCCCCGGGAGAGCGGCATCAGGAATCTCGGCAACGGTCGCGTTGTTGGTCGGAACTCTCAGGACCTTCACCATGACTCCGCCAAAACCGTCAGCTTCAAAAACGCTCTTGTCCTCTAAGTGCCGGAAGGCAGGCACGAAGGGCAGCACGTTGATCACCGGCCCTTGCTTGGCCCGAAGCGCTTCCAACGCGTTGAGAGGTGCCTGGACGACATAGGAGTTCTCGGGCACGTAGCTCACCAAGCGTGCTCCAGCTGCTTCGAGGGTTTCGAGCCATTCGGGTTTCGGGATCGAACGGAGCACGACGAGGTACAGGTTCGACGCGTTGCCGGGGAAGGCGGGCGTCGTGACCCCAGGAGGCAACCCACCGGTGGCGTCCAAGGGTAGTTGCGGAGCAGGATCTTGTCGTGGTTGGGGAGGAGCGAGACCGAGAGGCCGAGGGCCTCGCTCAGCCCGCGAGCGGTGGCTGGCCCGAGATCCACGACGGCCATGGTCTCGTAGTCCTCGACGACCCTGGCGCCCAGGGCTTCGATGGTGGCCTGAGGGAGCGGGACTGTGGCGCGCTTCCCATTGGTGGTGAAGACGGACTTGTCGACGAGAGCCTTCGTGCCGGCGAGGGCCTGCGGGATTGTGACGAACGTGCAAACCACGAACATGATGCCGATTGTAGAGGCGAGGCCTGGTTTCTGGACGTACCCTGCGGAGCTCCTCATCGCTTGACCATCCCCCTATCTTCGAGTGCTTCAGTGGATCTCGCACTTCTCGCCCCCGGCAGGGCG
>CAVVTR010000016.1:0-13352 GCA_963751245.1 uncultured Acidobacteriota bacterium
CGTGCCTGGGCGCCCGACTAGAGTATTGCTCCCGACTTCGCCCAGGCCCTCGACCCCGAGGTGTGACCTCGCGGAGGGAGGGAGGGCGGCGAGACGCGGCCTGAGATCCCATCTGACAAGGCAGCGGGCGGGAGGCCGGAGGCTGGCCTCAGCCTCCGCAGAAGCTGCAAGGGATTCAGCCCGCCCCTCGCGGAGGGAGGGACGGGCGGCGAGACGCGGCCTGAGATCCCATCGGACGAGGCAGCGGGCGGGGGCCAGGAGGCTGGCCTCAGCCTCCGCAGAAGCTGCAAGGGATTCGAGCCCGCCCCTCGCGGAGGGAGGGAGGGCGGCGAAACGCGGCCTGAGATCCCATGGGACGAGGCAGCGGGCGGGGGCCAGGAGGCTGGCCTCAGCCGTCAAAGAAACGCAGCGGGATTCAGCCCGCCCCTCGCGTCCGTGACCGCTGCCGCGCGCGAATGACGCGCCTCAGCCGAAGAGCTGTTCGTCGACGGTGGCGAGCTCGAGCACCGCGAAGCCTCGCTCCCGCGCTGCGCGCCGCTCCGCCTCGCCGTTGAACCCCCACCCGGCCAGGGCGCAGCGCACCCCCAGCGGAGCGACCCGCTCCAGGTGGTTGACCTTGTCGTCGATGAACGTGATGTCGGTGAAGGCGCAGCCGAGCCTGGAACGCAGCAGGCTGAGGTGGGCCGTCTTCTCCACCCCCGCGTCCTTGTCCAGCACCCTGGCGTCGGGGAACAGCCCCGAGATCCCGTAGTCCTCCAGCAGCAGCCGCACCGAGAACCGGTCCCGCGCGGTGACCAGTGCCATGACGGCCTGATCCGGGCGTCGCCGGATCATGGCCACCACCTCGTCGAAGGGGTGCTGCAGGGCGCGCCACACCGCCTCCTGCTCCGCGATGAAGGCGCCACGAACCTGGTAGAACCGCTCGTGGAAGGCGGCGCGCCAAGCCGGAGCGGTGGCGGCGTAGGCCGCGTCGTATGCCGCCTGCGTGCGCACGTCGGAGCCGTCCTCGATGATCCCGAGCGCCACGGCGAAGTCCTCGGCCCGGTTGCCCAGCGGCATGAGACGGACGAACGCCGCGAACACGCGGCTGGCGCCCAGGGCGCCGCAGCCGCGCGCTCCGGCCGCGACGGCCAGCTCCGGCGCCAGGGACGACCGGGGGCGCAGGTCCAGGCAGGTCCGGGCGGCGATCACGAAGGTCTCGCACGCCGTGTCGGCGATGACGCCGTCGAAGTCGAAGGCCAGGACACGCATCGCCCCCGATTGTAGACACCCCGGCGGCCGGCGTCCGCTTGCGCCGCCGGCCGCCGGGCACGTACCCTTGGCGGCGGGGCCCCGCCGCGACCCCGACCACGATGACGAGACCACTTCACGCCCCGCCCGCCACCGACGTGCCACTGGCGCCGCTGACCTCCCTGGAGCTCGGCGGCCCGGCCCGTTTCTTCCTGGAGGCGGCGGACGAGACGGCCGTGCTGGAAGCACTCGCATGGGCCCGCTGCGAGGACGTCCCCGCCGTCGTCCTCGGCGGCGGCTCCAACGTGGTGGTGGCCGATGCCGGCTTCGACGGCCTCGTGATCCGGCTGGTCGGCCGCGGCGTCGGCCGCGCCCGCGACGGCGGCGACGTCCTCGTCACCGCAGCTGCCGGCGAGCCCTGGGACGACCTCGTCGCCGGCACCGTCGCCGACGGCCTCGCCGGCCTCGAGTGCCTGTCGGGGATCCCCGGCACGGCGGGCGCGGCTCCCGTGCAGAACGTCGGTGCCTACGGCCAGGACGTCTCGGAGACCGTGGCGCGGGTCCGGGCGGTGGACCGGGCTCGCCTCGCGCCGGAGGAGCTCCGCGGCGACGCCTGCGGCTTCGTCTACCGGGGCTCGACCTTCCGCGCCGCGCCGGAGCGCTGGGCCCTCGTCTCCGTCACGTTCCGCCTCCGCCCGGACGGCGCCGGCGCCGTCCGCTACCCCGAGCTGGCCCGCCACCTCGGGGCCGGCACCGCCGCACCCCGGCCGGCCGAGGTGCGCGAGGCCGTGCTGGAGCTCCGGCGCTCCAAGTCCATGGTCCTCGAGCCGGACGACCCCAACCGGCGCAGCGCGGGGTCGTTCTTCCTCAACCCCGTCCTGCCCGCCGCCGAGGCGGAGGCCGTCGCGAGGCGGGCCGCCGCCTCGGGCGCCGCGGCGGACCCGTCGGAGGTGCCCCGCTTCCCGGCGGGGAGCGGTCTGGTGAAGCTCTCCGCCGCGTGGCTCATCGAGCGGGCGGGCTTCGCCAGGGGCCTCCGGCGGGGCGCCGTCGGGATCTCGTCGCGCCACGCGCTGGCCCTGGTCCACCATGGCGGGGGCACCACAGCCGCGCTCCTCGCCCTGGCGGGGGAGATCCGCCTCGTGGTGCACCGGCGCTACGGCGTCGTGCTCGTCCCGGAGCCGGCGTTCATCGGCTTCGGCGCCGCCGATCCGCTGGGAAGGGAAGCCGCCCTGCCGGCGCCGTGACCGGCGTCACGCCTCGGCCCCGGCCGACCGTGAACAAAACACCCCTGCTCTACGTCTAATAAGGTACGGACGGACGCGACGGCCCCTCGCTTCACGGGACGCGCGCGCCGGTCCGGGATGGGGGGAGGCCATGGGGTGCGCGGTCCATCAAGTCACGCCGCTGAGGCCGTTCAAGGCGGGGAGAGGCGAGCACTCCGCGCCGGTCATCGCCGACCGGGGCGACGCGGCGTGGGTCGTGGTCGTCCACGCGTCCCGCCCGCCGGGCGTGGGCTTCCGCTTCGAGTTCAACGGGATGACCTGGGAGATCACGCGGGGCAGGGACCTGGTCCGGGGTTTCGTCGCCCGCCCCGTCTGCCCCAGCCACTGAGCAGCTCACCAGCGGTGGAAGGCTGGGTGCCCCTCCTTCACCGCCACGAACACGCCCCTCGCCCTCGCCGTCACCTCTCCGCCCGCCTCCAGGGTGCCCTCCACCACGGCGCGGTGCTCGCCGCACTCCACCACGCGGGCGCGCAGCAGCACCTCGGAGGTGGCGGGGGTCGGACGCAGGAACGTCACGGCGAACTCGGCGGTCACCGTGCACGGCGGCGCTTGAAGCCCTTGCTTCACCATGAGGTGGTGGGTGGCCGACCAGTTGCAGTGGCAGTCGAAGAGCGTGCCGATGATGCCGCCGTTGAGCACGCCCTCGAACGCCTCGTACCGGGGGGACGGCGTCCACCGGCACACCACCTCGTCCCCCTCCACGAAGCTCTTGATCCTCAGGCCCTGCTCGTTGGCCGGCCCGCACCCGAAGCAGGTGGTGGCGGCGGCGTAGCGATCCTGGAGCGACTGCGGCATGCTTCCCTCCCCGGCGGCGGTCACGGCTCCGAGTCCGCGCGGCCGCCCCGCGCCGGCCCGGCTTGCCTCAGGAGACGCCCACGTTGAAGAGGGCGTGAACGATGACGGCGGGCAGCAGGCTGCCGCTGCGCCACCGCAGCTCCCCAGCCGCGAGCCCGAGGGCGAACGCCCCGGCCACGGTGAACGCCGTCTCGGCCGCCGTCGCGCCGGCGCCGGCCACCATGAGGTGGACCGCCGCGAAGAGCGTCGCCGCCACCAGGCCCGCCCACGACAGGCGTACGAGGCCGAGCGCCACGGTGCCTCCGGAGCGCTCGAGACGGTACTGGACGAGACCGCGGAAGATGACCTCCTCCTGCACCGGCGCCGCCACCCAGAACAGCGCCACCACCTGCCACGGCGCCAGACCGGGCAGCGCCGCGCCGGGACTGATGCCGGCCAGCAGCGACACGCCCCTCAGGACGACGCCCCCGGCGAGACCGACCAGTCCCGCCCTCACCAGGGCTCCGCGCGGGGCGGCGCAGAAGCCGAAGGCGTCCGAACCCACCCCGTCCCGCCGCGCCGTCGCAGAGACGAGGACGAGCGCGACACCCAGGCTGACGAGGATGACGACCGGGGCCACCAAGGCGGGCGCCGGCGGCGCGCCGCCCGCCAGGGCGAGGAGCGCCACCGCGAGCATCGCGGCCAGGTAGGCGGCCGCACCCAGGCCCGCCGCCTCCAGCACCGCGGTTCCGCGTCCGCCCCCCGTCATCCCGTCGAGGGTAGCGCAACCGGCCGGCCGCGGCTCACAGCATGCCCAGCTCGAGCCGCGCGGCCTCGGTCATCATGTCGGGCGTCCACGGGGGGTCCCAGACCACCTGGACCGCCGCCGACTTCACGCCGGGGACGTGCTCCACGCGGTACTGCACCTCCGGAGGAAGGCTCTCCGCCACCGGGCACATCGGCGAGGTGAGCGTCATGGTGATGGCGACGTTGGCCTCGTCGTCGACCCTGACCTCGTAGATGAGCCCCACCTCGTAGATGTTGACGGGGATCTCGGGGTCGTAGATGGTGCGCAGCACCTTGACCACCTGCTCCTCGAGGGCCTTGCGGCCGGCGTCGGCGCTCACGGCTCGTCCCCCTCGCTGTTCGCCATGGCGCGGGTGTTCTCCAGGGCCGCGTGGAGCGTATGCCAGGCCAGGGTCGCGCACTTGACCCGGCTGGGGAACTCCTTGACGCCGGCGAACACCGTGAGCTTGCCCAGGTCCTCGTCCGCCGCGTCGCCGTCCTCGGTGAGGAGGTGGTGGAACTGCTCGAAGATGTGGAGCGCCTCGTCCACCGTCTTGCCGCGGAGGATCTCGGTCATCAGCGACGCCGAGGCGGTGGAGATGGCACACCCCGACCCCTGGAACGCCAGGGTCTGGATGCGGTCACCGTCGAGCTCGAGGTACACCACCACCTTGTCGCCGCACAGGGGGTTGAACCCCTCGGCGCGCCGGTCGGGGTGCTCCAGCGCCTGGCAGTTGCGGGGCCTCCGGCTGTGGTCGAGGATGACTTCCTGGTAGAGCTCGCGCAGATCCGACATCAGCCGAACACCTCCCGCACCTTCCCGATCGCCGCGACGAGGGCGTCCACCTCGCCCCGCGTGTTGTACACGCCGAAGGACGCCCGCGCCGTCGCGGTCACGCCGTAACGTTCCATGACGGGCTGGGCGCAGTGGTGGCCGGCCCGGATCGCCACGCCCTCGCTGTCCAGCACGGTCCCCACGTCGTGGGGGTGGACGCCGTCCATGGTGAAGGAGAGCACTCCCGCCTTCTCGCGGGCCGTCCCGAGGAGGTGCACGCCGGGAAGGGCCGACACGCGCTCCGTGGCGTAGGCGAGGAGGTCGTGCTCGTGGGCGGAGACGGCCTCGAGCCCCAGGGAGAGCAGCCACTCCAGCGCCGCACCCAGGCCCACCGCCCCGGCGATGTCCGGGGTGCCCGCCTCGAACCGGTACGGCGGCACGTTGAAGTCGGTGTGCTCGAACGTGACCGAGCGGATCATGTCGCCGCCGCCCTGCCAGGGGGGCATCCCGTGCAGGTGCTCGGCACGCCCGTAGAGCGCGCCGATGCCGGTGGGACCGTAGATCTTGTGCCCCGAGAACGCGTAGAAGTCGCAGCCCAGCGCCTGCACGTCCACCGGCAGGTGCGGCGCCGCCTGGGCGCCGTCCACCAGCACCGGCACGCCGCGCCCGTGGGCCATGGCGACCATCTCGCGCACCGGGTTGACGGTGCCCAGGGCGTTGGAGACGTGGGCGAGGGCGGCCATCCTGGTGCGCGGCGACAGCAGCGCCTCGTAGGCCTCCAGGACGACGTCGCCGCGGTCGTCGATGGGGGCCACCACCAGCTTCGCCCCGGTGGCCTCGCACACCAGCTGCCACGGCACGATGTTGGAGTGGTGCTCCATCGCCGTGATCAGCACCTCGTCGCCGGGGGCGAGCCGCGGCCGCGCGAACGCCTGCGCCACCAGGTTGATCCCCTCGGTGGCGCCGCGCACGAACACGATCTCCGCGGGCCGCGCGGCACCCAGGAAGCGCTGCACCGTCCCCCGGGCCGCCTCGTAGGCGTCGGTGGCCCGCTCGGAGAGCGTGTGGACGCCGCGATGCACGTTGGCGTTGGTGGACGTGTAGTAGGCGGTGATGGCGTCGATCACCACCCGGGGCTTCTGGGTGGTGGCCGCGTTGTCCAGGTAGACCAGGGGCCGGCCGTGGACGGTCGAGGCCAGGATGGGAAACTCCTCCCGGATCGCCGCCACGTCCAGGGGGGCGTGGCGGGCCTCCGGCGGACCGTCGAAGGCGTGGGCGGAGGCGCTCATGTCGCCTGCCTCACCACGTCGCCCTGGGGGAGACGTTCGAACAGCACCCGCTCCAGGCTCTCGCGCACCGGCGCCACGGGGATCCGCCCCACCACCTCGCTGGCGAAAGCGTAGGTCAGGATGCTCGTCGCCGCCTCGCGGGAGATGCCACGGGAGCGCAGGTAGAAGATCGCGTCGTCGTCGAGCTGGCCCACCGTGGAACCGTGGGTGCACTTGACGTCGTCGGCGAAGATCTCCAGCTGCGGGTTGGAGTTGGCCACCGCCTCCCGGGACAGCAGCAGGTTACGGTTGGACTGCTTGGCGTTGGTCTTCTGGGCCCCCGGGCGGACCCGGATCAGCCCGTTGAACACCGCCGACGACCGCCCGTCCAGGATCCCCTTGTAGAGCTCGTGGCTCTCGCACCGGGGCACCATGTGCTCGACGCGCATGTGCGTGTCCACGTGCTGCTCGTCCTCCGCGAGGTAGAGCCCGTTGAGCACCGTGGAGCCGCCCTCCCCCGCCAGGTCGGCGTTGACGTCGTTGCGGACCAGCCGTCCGCCCAGGGAGATGCTGTGTGAGCCGAACGAACCCGACCGGCCCTGGTGGAGCTGCTGGGTGGCCACGTGGTAGGCGCCGCGCCCCTCCCGCTGCACCTTGACGTGGCTGACCACGGCGCCCTCCCCGACCACGATCTCGGTGACGGGGCAGGTGAAGTACGCGCCGCGGCCGAGCCCCACGTAGGACTCCACCACGGTGAGCTGCGCGGCCTCCTCGGCCACCACCAGAACCCGCGGGTACGTCACCGCGGGGAGCGCCGGCGCCGAGGAGAGGAAGAGCAGGTGGACGGGGCGCGCCACGGCGACGCCCCGGGGGACGTGCACGAAGGCGCCGCCGGTGAACAGGGCCGTGTTGAGCGCCACGAAGGCGTGGTCCTGGAAGGAGGCGTGCCGCGCCAGGTGGGCGTCGACCACCTCCGGCGCGCCGTCGAAGGCGTCATCGAGGCCGCCCACGGTGACCCCCGGCGGCAACCCCGCGAGGTCCGAGAGGCCCTCCGCCAGAAAGCCGTCCACGAAGACGAGCCGGTGCGACTCCGGGAACGTCCACGGGCGCACCGTCTCCATCCGCAGGGGGGACGGCCCCTCCGGCGGGGCGAAGACGGTCTCCGCGATGGGGGCGACGCTGGTGAAGCGCCACTCCTCCATGCGGCGGGTGGGGAAGCCGAGCTCGGCGAAGCGCTCCATGGCCGCCCGGCGCGCCTCGCGGAGGTGGCCGGGTTCCGCCAGGGCGGGCTGGATGCGCCGCTCGAAGTCGGAGAGAAAGGCCGTGTGGGCCGGTGCCGTCGCCATCACCGCCCCCGTCACCGCGCCGGGGCCGCGGCGCCGGCGGACGGGGCCTCGAGGCCCGCGTACCCCTGCGCCTCCAGCTCCAGCGCCAGCTCCTTGCCCCCGGTCTCGACGATGCGGCCGTTGACGAGGACGTGCACGACGTCGGGCACGATGTAGTCGAGCAGCCTCTGGTAGTGGGTGATGACCACGAACGACCGGTCCGCGCCGCGCATGGTGTTGACGCCGTCGGCGACGATCTTCAGCGCGTCGATGTCCAGCCCCGAGTCGGTCTCGTCGAGGATGGCGAGGCGCGGCTCCAGCACCGACATGTGGAAGATCTCGTTGCGCTTCTTCTCGCCGCCGGAGAACCCCTCGTTGACGGGCCGGTTGAGCAGCCCCTCGTCCATCTTCACGAGCTTCATCCGCTGGCGCACCAGGGCCAGAAAGTCGATGGCGTCCATCTCGGGCTCGCCCCGGTGGGTGCGGATGGCGTTGAGGGCCGCCTTCAGAAAGTACACGTTGGACACCCCGGGGATCTCCACCGGGTACTGGAAGGCGAGGAACACGCCCTCCCTCGCCCGCTCCTCGGGCTCCATGGCGAGGAGGTCGTGTCCCCTGAACAGCACCGAGCCGGCGGTGACCTCGTACTCGGGCCGCCCGGCCAGGACGCCCGCGAGAGTGCTCTTTCCGGACCCGTTGGGCCCCATGATGGCGTGGACCTCGCCGGGCCCCACCCGGAGGTCGATCCCCTTCAGGATCTCCCGGCCTTCCACGTTGGCGTGCAGGTTGGTGATCTCGAGCATGTCGTCTCTTCCTTCGCTTCCTCTTCGCCGAAGGCCCGGGGCCGTCAGCCCACGCTGCCCTCGAGGTTCACCTGGAGCAGCTTCTGGGCCTCCACCGCGAACTCCATGGGCAGCTCGCGGAAGACCTCCTTGCAGAACCCGTTGACGATCATCGACACGGCGTCCTCCGCGGAGATCCCCCGCTGCTTGCAGTAGAAGATCTGGTCCTCGCCGATCTTCGAGGTGGTCGCCTCGTGCTCCATGCGCGCCGTGGGGTTGTTGACGTCGATGTAGGGGAAGGTGTGGGCGCCGCACTGGTCGCCGATGAGCATGGAGTCGCACTGGGAGAAGTTGCGCGCCCCGTCCGCCCCCTTGACGATCTTCACCATCCCCCGGTAGGTGTTCTGGCCGTGTCCCGCGGAGATGCCCTTGGACACGATCGTGCTGGACGTGTTCTTCCCCAGGTGGATCATCTTCGTCCCGGTGTCGGCCTGCTGGTAGCCCTTGGTGAGCGCCACCGAGTAGAACTCCCCCACCGAGTTGTCCCCCTTGAGGATCACCGAGGGGTACTTCCAGGTGATCGCCGAGCCCGTTTCCACCTGGGTCCAGGAGATCTTGGAGTTGTCCCCGGCGCACTTGCCCCGCTTGGTGACGAAGTTGTAGATGCCGCCCCGCCCCGTCTCCGGGTCCCCCGGGTACCAGTTCTGCACCGTGGAGTACTTGATCGACGCCCCGCGGTGGGCGACGAGCTCCACGACCGCCGCGTGCAGCTGGTTCTCGTCGCGCATCGGCGCCGTGCACCCTTCCAGGTAGCTCACCGTGGCGTCGTCGTCGGCGATGATCAGAGTCCGCTCGAACTGCCCCGTGTTCATGGCGTTGATGCGGAAGTAGGTCGACAGCTCCATGGGGCAGCGCACCCCCTTGGGCACGTACACGAAGGAGCCGTCCGAGAACACCGCCGCGTTGAGGCTGGCGAAGAAGTTGTCGGTGTAGGGGACCACCGAGCCCAGATAGCGCTTGACCAGCTCGGGGTGGGTGCGCACCGCCTCGGAGAACGAGCAGAAGATGATGCCGAGCTCGCCCAGCTTCGCCTTGAAGGTGGTCGCCACCGAGACGGAGTCGAACACCGCATCCACCGCCACCCCCGCGAGGACCTTCTGCTCGTCCAGGGGGATGCCGAGCTTCTCGTAGGTGCGCAGGATCTCCGGGTCGACCTCCTCGAGGCTCGCCGGACCGTCGCCCTTCCGCTTGGGCGCCGCGTAGTACACGATCGACTGGTAGTCGATGGGCGGGTAGTGGACGTTGGGCCACTTCGGCTCGGTCATGGTCAGCCAGTGGCGGTAGGCGCGCAGCCGCCACTCGAGCATCCAGCCGGGCTCAGCCTTCTTGGCCGAGATGAGCCGGACCACGTCCTCGGACAGCCCCGCCGGGACCGTCTCCTGCTCCACGTCGGTGACGAAGCCGAACTTGTACTCGCGGTTGGCGAGCTGTTCGATGGTTTCGTTGCCAGAGGCCATTGCCTTCCCCTTCGGTTCCACGTCGCGGGCGGCCCCCGTCACCGTCCCGCCAGGTCGTCGCCGGAGCGCCGCGGCGGCGGCGCGATGGCCACCGGAATGCGCGCCGAGACGCGCCCCGAGACCAGCTCCGCCAGCGAGATCCGCTCCAGGTACGTGTCGATGAGCAGTTCCAGCTGCTGCCACACCGGCAGCAGCGAGCAGGCGCCCTGGTGCACGCAGGAGGCCTCGTCGGCCGCGTCCTGCCGGCAGAACGAGCCCTCGAACAACGGCCCGTCAATAGCCCGCAGGATCGACCGCACGCTGGTCTCGTCGGGGGTCTGTGCCAGCTCGTAGCCGCCCTGGCACCCCCGGGAGGCCTCCACGACTCCGGCCCGGCGCAGGTTGGACAGCACCTTGGCGACAGTGGGCTCGGGCAGGCTCTCACGCTCCGCGAGCTCGCTCACCGTGACCTGGCGGCCCGCCGTGGCCATGCTCATGGCCAGCCGCACTCCGTACTCCTCGCCCTTGGACAGTCGCATCCGCCGCCTCCTCACAGGGCAAGGAGTATATCGGAATAAAAATTCCGAATTCAAGTGGTGCCGACGCGCCGGCAGGAGGGGCCTTCAGGGACCGGCCGCGAAGAGCCGCTTCGCGGCGCCGACCCCGCAGTGCTGGTAGCGGTCGTAGGCCCGCGCCGCCGCCTCGTGGAGCGCGGGCAGGGACGCGCCCGAAAACCATGCCCGCAGCGCGGCGTCGAGAGTGTAGGCCTCGGCGGCGACGAGGCCGCCGGTGAGAAGCAGGGGAGCGGCGCCGCGGGCCTCGAGCCGCCGGGTGAAGCCCTGCCGGCTCGCGCACGCCAGGACGATGGCGCCGCGCCGGTACGGCAGCCCGGCCGCCGCGGGCTCCTCCGGGAGGGAGAAGTCCAGGAGCCCGTTGTGCCCGACGTACGCCACCACGTCGGCACCGCCGCCGGCGTCGAGGCTCCGGCCCTCGAGCGCCCCGGGGAGCGGCACGCTCTCCACGCCCCGGCCCGACGCCATCTCCAGGAAGCGCTCCACCGCGCCCCGGATGGCGTCGCCCCGCCACGCGTCAGCGATCACGACCACTCCAGCGGGCGCCCACGGCCCCGGGTCCCGTAGCCGGAACACCACGCGTTGCATGATCCGGCCCTCCGGAGGCGGCACCGTGCCCACGAGCGCCCAGTGCGGCGACGTCGCGAGAAAGGTGCGGAGCCCATAGCGGGCGCCCCAGTAGAGGTTCCCGGCGGCGTCGGCGCCGTCGCCGAGGGCGGGCGGCAGCGGCACGATGCCCTGGTGAGCGTTGTCCGCCAGCGCCACGATCACGTGGGCCACGAGGGTCCTTCCCGCCGCCGCGTCGCGGCCCTGGGCCTCCTGCACGACCGTCCACGCCCCCCGCAGCCCGCTCGCGGCAGCCATGGCGGCCGCGAGGACGACCGCGGCTCCGGCCGCCACCCTTCGGCTCAAGGGGCGGCCGCGACGGTCGCGGTGCACTGGGTCAGGGCGCCGCCCCGGACGTAGCCCAGCCGCACCGCCGCGCCGGCTCCGGCGTAGGATGAATGACTTCTGTGCCCAGTATGTCCGCTTGATACTGCATGAGGAACTGATTGGCAGTTGCACCGCCGTCCACCTTCAAACCGCGTAGCTTATGCCCGCTGTCCAGTTCCATGGCGTCCAGCACTTCGCGAGTCTGGTAGCAGATGGACTCCAGCGCCGCACGCACGATATGCGCTCGGTTGACGTATCGAGTTAGCCCGACGATAACGCCGCGGGCGTCGCTTCGCCAGTAGGGTGCAAAGAGCCCGCTAAAGGCAGGCACCAGATAGCAACCGCCGGCGTCTGGAACGCTTTCAGCCAATGACTCTGTCTCAGCCACATGGTCGATCATACGCAATTCGTCGCGCAGCCATTGGATGGTAGCGCCAGCCATGGCAATTGAGCCTTCCAGCGCATAGACCGGCGCCTCGGCGCCCATTTTGTAGGCAACAGTGGTAATCAGGCCGTGCTGGCTGTGTACCAACTCGGAGCCCGTGTTGAGCAGCATGAAACAGCCCGTACCGTAGGTATTCTTCGCCTCTCCTACGTTGAAGCAGGTCTGACCGACCGTTGCCGCCTGTTGATCGCCGAGATCGCCGCAGACTGGAATCGCTCCACTGAAGGGTCCATCGCGCAAGGTCATACCGTAAAACGCCGGTTCACTGCTAGGTCGGATCTCGGGCAGGATGGCGCGAGGCACGCCTACCGCATCCAGCAACTCATCATCCCATTGCAGGCTGGCTAAATCCATGAGCATCGTGCGGCTGGCATTGGTGACATCTGTGACATGCTCGCCGCCGGTGAGCTTCCAAATCAGCCACGAATCGACGGTACCGAACAGCAGATGACCTGCCTCTGCCATTTGCTCCAATTCGGGATAGTTATCTAGCATCCAACGGACCTTCGGGCCAGCGAAATAGGTGGCGAGCGGTAGACCTGCCTTACGGTAGATGAGCTTCTCATGCCCCGCATCCGCCAATTGCCGACAGATTCTGTCCGTGCGCGTGTCCTGCCACACGATAGCGTTGTGGACAGGTTCCCCGGTGCGCTTGTCCCAGAGCACTGCGGTTTCACGCTGGTTGGTGACGCCGAGCGTCTCAATGCTCTCCGCAGTTACGCCTGCCATGGCTAATGTGCTCTCGATGACTTGACATGTGCACGACCATATCTCCAGCGGATCGTGCTCTACCCAGCCGCTGCGTGGAAAGATCTGCCTGTGCTCGAGCTGGTTATAGGCAATTACGTTGCCAGCGCGATTAAATAGCATGAAGCGCGTACTGGTTGTGCCGGAGTCAATTGCGCCAATGAAGTCAGCCATACGGTACTGATGCCCTTCACGTGTAAGGTTCGGATTGCTTATACTTTGTCAAGTTTACACATTGGCGTTCGCCAATGTGTAAACTGCCTGTGCATTTCCACTTACCGCTTGTCTATGGCTTGGCAGGCTCCTTGGGAAAGCCTGCTGCCTAACTTGTTGTGGAAGCCAGCGACTTCGCCGCCGCTTCCATCATGTAATAGCTGCTGGTTGCGCCTGGGTCTCGGTGTCCGATGGAGCGTGCGCCCAGATAACTTGCGCGTCCCTTGCTGGCTTGCAGGTCCGCAGTGTGCAGCATGCCCTCCTCGGCCGCGTCTACAGCCTTGATCAGTGCGGAATTCAGGTCATCACCATTGGCGATACTCGACTCCAGCGCCTCGACGGCTGGCTGCAGTGAGTCTAGCATTGTCTTATCGTTGAGTTGTGCTTTGCCGCGCTGTTGCACGCCTTCCAGACCGTCATGAAACATCATCACTAACTCGTCCGTCGTGACAGCGCTGTTGCCGTCGATGGACTTCACAGCTCGCAGGAAAAACGCACCATACAGCGGTCCGGCAGCGCCGCCGACCGAGCTAATAAGCGTCATTGCAACGGAACGAAATAAGCTAGCAACATCTTGGGCCTTGTTAGTCGGGTCCTCCAAGCGCTCTCGGACCTTTTGCAGACCGCGTACCATATTGACTCCGTGGTCAGCGTCGCCAATGGACGCATCCAACTCGGTCAAATACTCTTCATGCTCGGTGACAAGCTGGACAAGGTCGATGC
>CAVVTR010000017.1:0-62133 GCA_963751245.1 uncultured Acidobacteriota bacterium
AGCCCATCACCGTGCCCGATAAAGAACTTTTTACCATCAAGTATAATTTCAGCCGGGTCATCGTACATAACTGCGCCTATCTCATCACTGAAGAAATTTCTGTGCATAAAATCATGGTTCCCTATCCAGGTAGTGAACCTTTATTCCGCTTTCAGTTATATCCTGAAGAGCAGTAAGCGTTCTAAAAAATCCTTTTTGATAAACTCTTTTATATTCGAACCAGTAATCAAAAAGATCGCCAACAATAAAAAGCTCTTTGGCATTTTCCTGTGCAAATTCTAAAAACTTTACAAGAAGTCTTTCTTTTCTCCTTTCAGTTGCATCTGATTGAAGCCCTAAATGTATATCAGAAATAAAAAGATAAGAGTCTTTCACTAATAAATTAAAAAGTTATTTAAAAAAAATAGTTCATAAATAACACAAATAAAAGATAATAAGTCTGTCCCTGATTTTTAACGGTACAACTTCCTATCCTCCAGAGCCTTTCATCAATTTTTATCCTGAATAAATGTCCCTAGTATCCAGTCGTGAGGATCAAAGATTACTGCTACAGGCTCTTTCTTAAATTTGAATTCAGAAGTTTGCTCTCTTTTATTAACCTCAAATTTAATGAATTGTGTCGAGTTATCCTCAAATTTTACTTTGGCTTCCAGCAAAAATTTATAAGCATTGAATCCTTTTTGTGTCTGATTGAGGTTTATTTCAAGTTTGTAGGTATCTCCTTCTTCATCGGTGTCCCATTTGTACGTTGCATTTATAATTCCGGTGCCTTCATATATCCATTGGCGGAAGAAATAATCAAGATCTTTACCCGAAACATTTTCGCATATCTTTTTGAAATCATCGATAGATGCATTTTTATACTTATATGTTTTGAAATAGTTTCTCATGGACTTGATGCGGGCCGAGGGCCCAGGGCCTCCTGCTGCTGGGGTACGCCCTCTACCTGCTCCAGGCGGCCGTGCTGCACGGCACCAGGTACTTCACCGGCACGGTGAGGTCGCCGGCCAGGCTGTGGCGCAGCTGCATCGCCACCGCGCTGTTCGCGGGGATGATGGCGTTCTTCTCCGTGTCCGCTTTCACCCTTTGACAGCGGCGTTCCGGGGGGGCCTGCACACCGGGTCCGCGCCGGTGCTCAGGCGTGGCGGCCAGTGTGTCCGAACGGCCGGCGGGTCAGGAGGCGGGCCGAGCGTTGCGCGACCCGCACGGTCCGGGAGAAGATCCCGGTGGCGCCCCCCGGTCCGCTGTCGCGCACCTCCGCGGTCTGCAGGCGCCCGGCGCCGTCGGTGGCCCGCACGGCGAAGGTGTGGGCGCCCGGTTCCACCCTCGCCGTGAAGCGCCACTGCACCCAGGTGAGGGGGCTGAGCGGCGGGTCGCGGAGCTCGGCCGTCTGCCACCCTCCGCCGTCCACCTGGACCTCCACCTTGCCGATGCCCCGGTCGCCGGCGTAGGCGATGCCGCCCACCGTGACCTTGCCGTCGGGGGACACCGTCTCTCCCTCGGGAAGCGGGTCCACCACCGAGGTGGTCAGCACCAGGGCCTCGCGGTCCCAGCCCCGCTTGACCCAGAAGCCGGGCACCGCCTCTTCCGCGAAGTCGATGGAGGTGATCCACTTGGGCTGCTTCATGCCGTAGCGGTCGGGGATGTAGACGCGGGCCGGGAAGCCGTGCTCCGCGGGCAGCGCCTTGCCGTCGAGGTCGTAGACCAGGAGGGTGCGCTCGTCCATGGCGGTCTCGAGGGCCATGCTCTCGTGGAAGCCGTCGGCGCACTTCATGTTGAGCGCCTTCGCGCCCGCCTTCGGCCCGGCCAGGGCGACGATCTCACTGAACGGTACGCCCGTGACGAACCCGGTGGAGATGAGGTCGCCGCCGACCGGGTTGGAGATGCACGACAGCGTGACCGCCTGGGTGATGGCCGGCATGGCGCGGAGGTCGGCGAGGGACACCGTGCGCGGACGGTCGACGAGTCCGGAGAGCTCGAGCCGCCAGGTCGTGCCGTCGACGGCCGGCGGTGCAGAGTCGATGTCCACGCGGTAGAAGCTCGCCGTGGGCGTGACCTCCGGCCGCGTCCCCGGCGCCGTGGGGAAGCGGGCCGCGAGGGCGGCCCGGGAGGGCGAGGCGGCCGGGCCCGAGGTGGGCGGCATCGGGACCGTCTCTCCCGGCGCGGCCGTCGCGGCGCCGGCGGGCGCCGTCGTACCGGCGAAGAGCCGCCGGAGGGTCCCGGAGGCGAGCACGGCCGCCCCGGCCGCCGCACCGGCCAGGCCGGTCCAGTAGAGGAACCGCCGGCGCGACGGAGGCGCCTCGCCGGGATCCGCGGCGTCGCGGGAGGTGGCCGGGGCGAACCACGCGCCCATGAAGCCGCCCCACCCCACGAACACCACGGCCAGCCAGGCCAACGACCACATCTTCGGTGCGCCCGAGGTGCGAGCCGCGCCGATGGCGGCGAAGCCGACCCATAGCAGGGCGCCGAGCACGGCGCCGGGCACGGCGGCCGGCGCAGTGCGCCGCCGGCCCCACAGCGCCACGAGGATGCCCAGCACGGCGCCCAGGGCGACGAACTGCGCCACCGCGAGGACGTGCTCCACGCCCTTCGCCGCGGCCGCCGTCGGGCCCAGGTGGAGCGCGCCGACGATCCGGATGGCGGCGCTCACCGTGGCGTCGAGGATGAACCCGGGCAGCACCCGGGCCTCCCAGTCGAAGAGCACGAAGGGCGGAAAGGGGAGCGCACCCCACGCCGCGCCCAGGGAGGTGACGACGGTGACCCAGAGGCCGCCCACGGCCCCGGCGACGGCGCCCTCGAAGATGCCCCACGTCCTCATGGCAGTCGCCCTCCTCTCGTGGCGCGACCCGCCGCCGGGCGCCACCCCCGGTCCGCCTGTGCCTCGTGATGGTCCGCGTTTCAGTGTAGTCCGGAATCCGCCCCGCGGTGTCCGTCTCCCCCAGGGGTTGACCGGCTCATTTTACCCGGGTAATATCTGCGCCTCGGGCCTCCGGGCCCGGAGGGAGACCACGGATGGACGACGGACGGACGTACACGGCGTTCGCGGGCGACACGCTCATCGCCTCGGGGGAGATCGGCACGGTGCTGCTGAGGACCAGGGAGCGGATGGACCTCGCTGACGCGGCGCCGATCCTCGTCTTCGAGGACCGCACCGGCACCCAGGTCGACTTCGACCTCCGCGGCACACCGGAGGCGATCGTGGGGCGGCTCGCCTCGCACCCGCACTTCGCCGCCCGCGGAGAGACCTCCGTCTCCCGGAGCGGACCCGGCCGGCCCCGCCTCGGCGTCGTGTCCCGCGAGGTCACCCTGCTGCCCCGCCACTGGGAGTGGCTGGAGCTGCAACCCCAGGGGATTTCCGCGGCGCTGCGCCGCCTGGTGGACGAGGCCCGCAAGCGCGAGCCGGGAACGGAGCGCGTGCGCGCCGCGCGGGAGGCCGCCGGCCGCTTCATGACCGCCATGGCCGGCAACCTGCCCGGCTTCGAGGAGGCGTCCCGGGCGCTGTACGCGGGGGACCGCGGGCGTCTCGCCGAGTGCGTCCGCGAGTGGCCGCCCGACGTGCGCGGCTACCTGGAGCGCCTGCTCGACCGGGCGGAGGCTCCCGGGGCCTGACCGCCCCGCGCCGCGCCCCGCGGCGCCCTCACGCCGTCGCGGGGCGCCGCCACGCCGGCCGGAGCCGGTCGAGGGCCAGGGCCAGCGCCACCACGCCGAGGCAGCCCAGCGCGTTGTACCAGAGGAACGAGATTCCGGTGAGCAGGAAGCAGGCGATGACCCCGGCCTCCGCCCCCAGCGCCGCGATGAACGCGGCGGTGCCGGAGACGCGGAACAGGAAGGCGAGCAGGAAGATCCCCAGGATCGTCCCGTAGAACAGCGAGCCCAGGATGTTGACGGCCTCGATGAGGGAGCCGAGGCGGGCCGCGTACTGGGCGAACGCCACGGCGAACACCCCCCAGAACACGGTGGCCGCCTTGCCGGCCAGCACGTAGTGCCGCTCGCTGGCCCCGGGGCGCACCAGCCGCCGGTAGACGTCCACCACGGTCGTGGAGGCGAGGGCGTTGAGCTCCGCCGCCGTGGACGACATGGACGCCGCGAACACCGCCGCCAGCACCAGCCCCACCAGCCCCGCGGGCAGGTTGTGGAGGACGAAGCCCAGGAACACGTAGTTGGTGTCGGAGGGGTTGGCCGCGGGGTCGGCCTCGCGGATGACGTCCACCGCGCGGGCGCGGACCGCGTCCGCCGCGCCGGCCGCGGCGCGGTACGCTCCGGTCGCCTCGCGCACCGCGGCGTCGTCCCCGGTCCTCAGCGCCGCCACCAGGCCGAGGGCACGGCCGGCGCGGGCCTCCGAAGCCTCCCGGTAACGGGCCTCCAGGGCCGCGAACGCCGCCCCGTGGGAGGAGGCGAGGGTGTGCTCCCGGGCCACGGGGTCGAAGAACACCGGCGGCGGCGTGAACTGGTAGAAGGCGAACACCGTGGCGCCGAGGAGCAGGATGGCGAACTGCATCGGCACCTTGACCACGCCGTTGGCGAGCAGCGCCAGGCGGCTGTGGGCCACGGAGCGGCCGGTGAGGTAGCGCTGCACCTGGGACTGGTCGGTGCCGAAGTACGACAGCTGCAGGAAGAACCCGCCCAGCAGCCCCGACCACAGGGTATAGCGGTCGTCGAGGCTCACCGAGGGGTCGATGGCCTTGAGCTTGCCCGCCTTGCCGGCCACGCGCAGGGCGTCGAGGAAGCCGACCCCGTCGGGGAGGGCGTGGAGGAGCACGACGAAGGCGGCGATCATGCCGGTGAGGATGATGACCATCTGCTGGGTCTGCGTGCGGCCCACCGCCCGCGTGCCCCCGAGGGTCGTGTAGACGATCACCAGCCCGCCGATGAGCAGGTTGGTCAGCCCCAGGTCCCAGCCGAGGGAGACCGAGAGGATGAGCGCGGGGGCGAAGATCGTCAGCCCCGCGGCCAGCCCGCGCTGGACGAGGAAGAGGAACGCCGCGAGCGAGCGGGTCTTGAGGTCGTGGCGACGCTCCAGGAACTCGTACGCCGTGAAGACGTCGAGCCGGTGGTACAGCGGCACCGCCGTGACCGACAGCACGATCATGGCCAGCGGCAGTCCGAGGTAGAACTGCACGAAGCGCATGCCGTCGGTGTACGCCTGCCCCGGCGTGGACAGGAACGTGATGGCCGAGGCCTGCGTCGCCATCATGGACAGCAGCACCGCGCCCCACCGCATCTCGCGGCCGGCCAGGATGTAGTCGCGGGTGTCCTTCGACCGGCCGCCCTTCCACACTCCGTAAACGACGATGAACGCCAGCGAGGCGCCGAGGACCGCCCAGTCCAGGGGCCTCACGAGAACGCCCGGGTGAACGCCCAGAACAGGGCGATCATCACGGCGAGGTTGGCCGCCACGACGAGGTAGAGGCGCCACCACTTCCCGAGCACCGGCGGAGCCTCGCGGCCGGCCTCGGACCAGAGCGGCCGCTTCTCAGTCACGCCCCTCGCCGCCGGCCAGCAGGTTCGCGAACAGCCTGTAGGCGCCGGGCACCCCGGCGGGGAGCTGGCGGAAGAAGCTCAGCCCGGTGTACACGTACGCCCCCTTGCCGTAGCGGGTGAACAGCAGCGCGCCGTCGAGGGGCTTCTCGCCGGGGTCGGCCATGGCCAGCACCGCCTGGTAGCGGGGGTCCCAGCTGTCCGGGTAGTAGAGGCCGCGCTCCTGCACCCAGCCGGAGAAGTCGGCCTCGGTGATCCGGTTCGGCGTGGTGAGCAGAGGGCTGTCCGGCGCCAGGAACGTCACCGGCGCGCCCTCCACCGTGACCCGGTCCCGGGAGAGCTTCAGCGGGTAGGGGCCGAGGCGGTCGGTGACCAGGCCCCGGTTGTTGTTGTACTGCACGACCAGCGTGCCGCCCTGCTCGACCCAGGCGAGCAGCCGCGGCATGTCGCGGGCCAGCGCCGGCCTGGTGTTGAAGGCGCGCACCCCGGTGACCACGGCGTCGAACCCCGAGAAGTCGCCGCCGTCCAGGTCGTCGTCGGAGAGCAGGGTGACCCGGTAGCCGAGCTGGCGCAGCGCCTCGGGCACCTCGTCGCCGGGGCCCATGACGTAGCCGATGCGGCGGCCGTCCACGGCGACGTCGGTGCGCACCAGCTTCGCCTCCGCCGGCGGCAGCAGCAGCTGCACGGGGATGTGCGGGTGGTCGATGCGCACCAGGCTGCGGGAGATCTCGCGCCCGCCGTCGTCCACCACCACGCGCAGCGTGCCGGTGCCCTCGGTTCGCGGCGGCGTCACCGCGAACCGGACGGCGAGCTCGCGCCCCCGTCCGCCGAGGCGGAACGGGACCGACTCGGGCGACGACGACCACCCTTCGGGCAGCTCCAGCCGCACGGTCCCGGCGGCGTCCTCCCCGCCGCAGCGCAGCACCACCCGGACCGTGCGCGGGTCGGTGCCGGGGAACAGCTCCACCGCCTCGTCCAGGTTGGCCGTCACCCGCGGCACCACGTCCAGCGGGTGGCTGCGCTCCCCCTCCACCGGGTCGGTCCACCGGTAGACCACCGGCACGCGGTAGTCGAGCGTCGTGCCGTCCAGGTCCACGGTGAACGTCACGTGGGCCGGGGGCGGCGTCTCCGGGTGCAGGAGCTCCCGCGGGTCGGAGACGGCGTACGTGCCTCCCTCGGGGGCCTGTTCGAGCCAGTACGGCTGGGTGTACGGCGCGTCGGCGGGGACCGCCGCGTGGAGCTCGCGGAGGAGGGGCTGGTTGTCTGCCAGCACGGCGCCCACGTTCTCCGCCGCGGCTCCGAACGGCGGCTCGACGCGCTCGAGGGTGACGGGCAGGGACGACCGGCACAGCGCCGTCGCGGTCACGGCGATTTCCTCGCCGGGCACCACGCCCCCCTCGGGCGCGGTGGCGTCCAGCCACACCCCGGCGCAGGCGGCCACCACCTCGGCCGCGGCGCGTCGCTTGAGCGCGACCCAGGGATCGTCCGGCAGCGCGTCCATGGCCTTGATCGCCTCGAGCAGCACGGGCACCACGCCCTCGGGGCGGGCCGGGTCGTAGCGGCGCGACGCCTCG
This sequence comes from uncultured Acidobacteriota bacterium, assembly GCA_963751245.1. Classification (GTDB taxonomy): domain Bacteria; phylum Acidobacteriota; class Thermoanaerobaculia; order Thermoanaerobaculales; family Thermoanaerobaculaceae; genus CAVVTR01. The sequence continues at coordinate 7,053 of CAVVTR010000017.1, forward strand.
GCGAGAAGCTCGCCTACGCGCACGCCCCCGGGGATGCGGTTCCACGTCGTGTCGATGCCCGCCATGGGGTCGCCCGAGACGGGAGCGCCGTCGAGCAGCTCAAGCGTCTCCAGGGAGGTGCCGCGGCGCTCCGGGGCGCCGAACCCCTGGCTCTTGTGCATGCTCCGGCTGCGCCCGGCGATCTCGGTGTAGGCCTCGCCGAGCAGGGGGTTGTAGGCGCCCACGTCCACGGTCGCCGAGCCCTTGACGCCGGGCACCTTCGGGCTCGGCCGCCCGCCCCAGCGCCACGCGTTCCAGAACAGCCGCTTCGCCTGCCACGGCTTCACCCACTTCAGCTGCTCGGGGAAGCGGCGGGGGTCGGCCGCCGCCGTGAACGCCTCCTTCGCCAGGATCGCCGAGGCCGTGTGGTGGCCGTGGCCCCCGGCGCCGGTACCGGGGAAGCGCATGACGATGATGTCGGGACGGAACGACCGGATCACCCACACCACGTCCGCCAGCACCTTGTCGTGGCCCCAGATCGCGAGGGTCTCCTCCGGGGACTTCGAGTAGCCGAAGTCGATCGCGCGGGTGAAGAACTGCTCGGCGCCGTCGATCCGCCGCGCCGCCAGCAGCTCCTCGGTGCGCAGCACCCCCATGGCCGGGCCCTGCTCGGTGCCGATGAGGTTCTGGCCGCCGGCGCCCCGCGTGAGCGACAGGTACGCGGTGCGGTACAGCCGCCCGTCGGCGAAGGTGGCGAGCATCGCGGTGTTCTCGTCGTCCGGGTGGGCGCCGATGTACAGCACGCTCCCCAGCACGCCGAGCTTGCGCAGCGCCAGCTCCCGGCGCGCGCCGTCCAGGGGCTCCCCGGCCGCCGCGGCCAGGGGCGATCCGATGAGCAGCGCCGACACGATGGCGACGACCGCGGACGTCCTGCCTTCCGATCTCATGAGCACCTCGCTCCGGATTCTCTCACCTCGCGCAACCCCGGGCGCGGGACACACGCGTTCCCCACCCCCGTTCTCCGCCAATGCCGCCCCCGCCCGCCCCATTCCCTTCGACGTGGGCCGGCGGGGGTAGACTGCGGCGGTGAACGATCCCGGCCGCCGCGCGCTCCGCCGGCGGCCGCACAAAGGCGGAAGTTCGCGGGGGGCGTGCGCCACCACGCCCGCCGCACGGCTCTGAGGAGGTGCATCGATGAGGCGGACGTGGCTCGCGGCGCTCGTGCTCCTGTGCGCACCGCTCCTGGTCTCGGCGCAGGCCGTCAGGGGCTACTACCGGTTCCCCACCATCCACGGCGACACCGTGGTGTTCACCGCCGAGGGCGACCTCTGGACGGTTCCCGCCGAGGGCGGCGTCGCCCGGCGGCTGACCTCGCACCCCGGCGAGGAGTCCCACGCGGCCATCTCCCCCGACGGCAAGACCGTGGCGTTCTCGGCCCAGTACGAGGGTCCCACGGAGGTCTACACCATGCCGCTGGCCGGTGGCCTGCCCACCCGGCAGACCTGGGAGGGCGAGCAGGCCGAGGTCGTGGGCTGGACGCCCGGCGGCAAGGTGCTCTACGCCACCCGGCACCACTCGACGCTGCCCGACGTGCAGCTCGTCGAGGTGGACCCCTCCACCCGCGCCACCACGGTGCTACCGCTGAGCCAGGCCTCCGACGGGTGCTACGAGAAGGGGACGCTCTTCTTCACCCGGCTGCCGTTCCAGGGCAGCCACACCAAGCGCTACCAGGGCGGCACCGCCCAGCGGCTGTGGCGCTGGGACGGCAAGGGCGAGGCGAAGCTCCTCACCGGCGACTTCCCCGGCACCAGCAAGACGCCGATGTGGTGGCAGGGACGGATCTACTTCGCCAGCGACCGCGACGGCACCATGAACCTTTGGTCGATGAACCCCGACGGCAGCGACCTCCGCCAGCTCACCCGCCACACGGGGTGGGACCTGGCGTCGCCCGCGCTCTCGGAGGGCCGCATCGTCTACCAGCTCGGCGCCGACATCCACCTCTACGACATCGCCACCGGCCGCGACGCGACGGTCCCCGTCACCCTGGTCTCCGACCTCGACCAGATGCGCGAGCACTGGATCGCCAAGCCCTGGGACTACCTCACGTCGGCGCACCTGTCCCCCGACGGCGACCGCGTGGCGCTCACCGCCCGCGGCCAGGTGTTCGTGGCGCCGGTCAAGCAGGGCCGCCTGGTGGAGGCGACGCGCCACCAGGGGGTGCGCTACCGGCAGGCCCGCTTCATGCCCGACGGGAAGTCGCTGGCGGCGCTGTCCGACGAGTCCGGCGAGGTGGAGTGGTGGCGGCTGCCCGCCAACGGGGTGGGCGCGCCGGAGCAGATCACGAGGGGCGGCTCGGTGCTGCGCTTCGACGGCGTCCCGTCCCCGGACGGCGCCTGGATCGCGTTCACCGACAAGAACCTCTCGCTGTGGCTCGCCGACGCGAAGAGCGGTGCCACCACCAAGGTCGCCACCGCCCCGGACGAGGGGATCGGCGACCTGGCGTGGTCGCCGGACAGCCGCTGGCTCGCCTACGTGATCCCCGCGGCCAACACCTTCGGGCAGATCGTGCTCTACGACGTGGCGGGCCACGAGTCCGTGGCGCTCACCAGCGACCGCACGGACAGCTCGAGCCCGGCGTGGAGCCCCGACGGGAAGTGGATCTACTTCCTGTCCGACCGCAACCTCGCCACCGTGGTGCCCAGCCCCTGGGGCGTGGGGCAGCCCGAGCCGTACATCGCCCACCCCACGAAGCTCTACGCGGTGGCGCTGGCCACGGGCGAACGCTTCCCGTTCCGCCCCGACGACGAGCTCGAGGCGAAGCCCGCCGCGGAGAAGCGGCGCGGCAACGGCCGCGGCAAGGACGAGGCCGGGGAGAAGAAGGCGGCCGTGACGGTGAGCCTGGATCGCGCGGGCCTCGAGACCCGCGTCTACGAGGTGCCGGCGCCGGCGGGGAACTACACGTCCCTGGCGACCAACGGCAAGCGGCTGTTCTGGCTCGCCCGCACCCCCGGCGGCCGCCGCGGCGGCACGCTCACCGTCCTCGACGTCACCAACGAGGACCCCAAGCCGAAGACGCTGGCCGAGGGCGTGCACGACTACGAGCTCTCCGCCGACGGCGCCAAGGTGCTCGTCCGCACGGAGAGCGCCCTCGCGGTCGTCGACGCCGGCGCCAAGGGCAAGGCGGACGTGGAGGAGGGGAAGGTCGACCTGTCGGGGTGGAAGCTCTCGGTGATCCCGCGGGAGGAGTGGCGGCAGATGTTCACCGAGGCCTGGCGCCTGGAGCGTGACTACTTCTACGACCGCGGCATGAACGGGGTGGACTGGCCGGCCATGCGCACCAAGTACGCGCCACTGGTCGACCGCGTCACCGACCGCGAGGAGCTCTCCGACATCCTCGCCCAGATGGTCAGCGAGCTCTCCGCCCTGCACATCTTCGTGCGTGGCGGCGACGTGCGCGAGGGGGTCGACCGGATCGAGCCCGCCTCGCTGGGCGCCGTGCTGCAACGGGACGAGGCCGCCGGGGGCTGGAAGGTGGCGCACGTCTACCGCGCCGACCCCGACTACCCCGACGAGCTCTCGCCCCTCGCCCGGCCGGGCGTGGGCGTCGCCGACGGCGACGTCATCCGCATGATCAACGGCGTCGACACCCTGTCCGTCCCCGATCCGGCCGAGCTGCTGCGCGGCCAGGCGGGACGCCAGGTGCTGCTCCGCGTGGCCTCGGGCACGGACGTCCGCGACGTCGTCGTCGAGCCCATCACCCAGCGCGCCGCCGACGACCTGCGCTACACCGAGTGGGAGCTGACCCGGCGGGAGCGGGTGGAGAAGGAGAGCCACGGAACCATCGGCTACGTCCACCTGCGCGCCATGACCGGCCGCAACTACGCCGAGTGGGCGCGGGCGTTCTACCCGGTGTTCGATCGCGCCGGGCTCATCGTCGACGTGCGCCACAACCGCGGCGGCAACATCGACTCGTGGATCCTCGAGAAGCTCATGCGGCGCGCGTGGTTCTACTGGCAGCCGCGGCTGGGACAGCCCTCGTGGAACATGCAGTACGCGTTCCGCGGCCACGTCGTCGTCCTCGTGGACGAGCGCACCGCCTCCGACGGCGAGGCGTTCGCCGAGGGGTTCCGGCGCCTGGGCCTCGGCAAGGTCATCGGCCGGCGCACCTGGGGCGGCGAGATCTGGCTGTCGAGCAGCAACGTGCTGGTGGACAAGGGCATCGCCACCGCGGCGGAGACCGGCGTGTACGGCCCCCAGGGCGACTGGCTCATCGAGGGGTGGGGGGTCGAGCCCGACATCGTCGTGGACAACCCGCCGCACGCCACCTACGAGGGCGGCGACGCCCAGCTGGAGGCGGCCGTCGCCTACCTCGAGAAGCAGATCGCCGAGCACCCCACGCCGGTGCCGCCGGTCCCGGCGTACCCGTCGCGGGCGAAGCGGTCCCCGCAGAAGTAGTCCGAGACGACCGGGGCGGGCGCGCCGGTGCGATCCCGGCGCCCCCGCCTCAGGAGGCGGCGATGGCCTCCAGGAGGCCCACGATGTGGCGGGCGCGGTGGAGGTGGAACGGCTCCAGCAGCAGCCCGTCCACCGAGGCGGCGCCGCCGCCTGCGGCCTCGTGGCTGGCCAGCACACGGCGGGCCCACGCCACCTCCTCCTCGTCGGGGGCGAAGATGCGGTTGGCCGTCTCCAGCCGCTCCGGGTAGAGCACCGTCTTGCCGTCGAACCCGAGGTCCCGCGCCTGCTCGCAGGCCGCGACGAAGCCTTCGGCGTCGGCGCGGTCGGTGTGCACGCCGTCGATGATCGTGAGCCCCTGGGCCCGCGCGGTGAGCAGGCACAGCCCGAAGCTGGCGAGCAGCGGTGCGCGGTCGCGCGTCGTGCGGGCGTGGAGCGCCCGGGTGAGGTCCGACGTCCCCATGACCAGGCAGGTCACGCGCTGGCTGGCGGTGGCCAGCGCCTCGGAGAGGAGCACGCCCCGCGGCGTCTCCATCATCAGCCACACCTCCAGTGCCGGCGGCGCCCCCAGCGTGGCGAGCACCCCCTCGGCGTGGCGCACCTCCTCCACCCGCTCGACCTTGGGCAGGACGATGCCGCAGGCGCCGCACGCCCCCACCGCGGCGATGTCGTCGTGTCCCCACGGCGAGGTCATGGAGTTGACGCGGATCACCACCTCCTGGCGGGCGCCGAAGCGCCCCGCTCGGGCCGCCGCGCACACCTGCTCCCGGGCGGCGGCCTTGCCCGGAGGGGCGACGCCGTCCTCCAGGTCCAGGAACACGACGTCGGCGGGAAGGGATGCAGCCTGCTCCATCGCGGCCTGGTCGTCGCCGCGGACGTAGAGGACGGTACGGCGGGGGTGGTGGCAACGCAGCACGGGCACCTCCTCGGTCGGCACCACGATTCTGCCACGGCCGTGGCAGAATGCACACGCGGCCGCGACGCCGGCCGCGCCCGGAGGTGATGCGATGCGTCCTCCCCGCGAGCTCGACCCCGTGGAGATCCGCGTGCTGGGCAGCCTGCTCGAGAAGCAGCAGGCCACGCCCGAGTACTACCCGCTGACGGTCAACGCGCTGCTGGCGGCGTGCAACCAGAAGTCCAACCGCGAGCCCGTCATGAGCCTCACCGAGGGGGACGTCCGCGCGGCGCTGAACCGGCTGCGCGACGACGTGCTGGTGTGGTCGTCGTCGGGCGCGAGGGTGGAGCGCTGGGAGCACAACCTCGACCGCCGGCTGGAGCTCGACGCCGGGTCCCGGGCCGTGCTCACGGTGCTCATGCTGCGCGGGCCGCAGACGACGGGGGAGCTGCGCAGCCGGACCGAGCGGCTGCACCCGTTCGACACGCCCCGGGAGGTGGAGGAGGTGCTGCGCCGCCTCGCCGCCGGCCCCGAGGCGCTGGTGGCCGAGCTCGGCCGCCGGCCGGGGCAGAAGGAGAGCCGGTGGGCCCACCTCCTCGCCGGAACGCTGCACGAACCGGTGGCGGAGGAGCGGCCGCGGACCGCGGCGGCGGGCGGGCTCGGCGAGCGCGTGGCGCAGCTCGAGGCCGAGGTGGCGGCGCTGGCCGAGGCGCTGGAGGCGCTGCGCGCCCACCTCGACGACGGCCGCTGACGCCGGTCGGCGCGGAATGCCGGGGCGCGGCGCGGCGATTTCCGGGGCGGAGGGCCGGGCCGGCCGCCCGGTCACGGGGGGAAGACGATGAAGACGAGGACGTTTCGCGTGCCCAACATCATGTGCGACCACTGCGTCATGGCGATCCGCAACGAGGTCGGGTCCATCCCCGGGGTCGGCGCCGTGAGCGCCGACAAGGACTCCAAGAAGGTCACCGTGGAGTGGGAGGAGCCGCCGGCGAGCTGGGACGCCATCCGCGCCAAGCTGACCGGCATGGACTACCCGCCCGAGGGCGCCTGAGCCCCGACGCCGACGATCATCGGGCGGGCGCCGCAGGCGCGGGGACGGCGAGTGCGCACCAGAGCGGGAAGCGGGATGATGCAGGCACGGTCGTGGTACTGGAGAGCCCCTGCAGGCTAGACGGGTGTACGGTGCCTGCCGCTGACGAGTTGTTGTCCACCACGATGCCAGCGGCCCGGAGGATGAGCGGCTGAGAGTCCTGCAGGCCGTGGCCGCCCGGTCCAAATCGTCACCAGTGGCACCGAGCCAAGGCTCTGCCACATGCGTTCTGGCTGAACCAGTGAGCGCCAAGCTCCGGGCGGCCGGGGCGTTTGCGACGGCGAGCTGCAGGAGCGGTCTATCGGGACCGCGGAAAGCGCGTACACACCGCCAAGCATGGCTCGTACACCCTCCAAGCCTGCAGGCCTCTCCAGTACCACGAAGAGACCCTCATCATCCCGCTTCCCGCTCCGGTTCGCAGTCACAGTGCCCGTGGCGCCGTCGCCAAGCCCTGCACCACGTCCGCCGGCACGTCGTGCTCTTTACGGCGACGATCTCCCGCCGCGGGAGGTGCGCCTCGCCCGCTGCGCGACACGGGCGTGACGGTGGACACTGCTGCGTAACGCCGTCATAATCAAGCGGAGTCAACCCCGGCAACCCTCGGCGATCGCGTGTGCGGACGTTTCGACGCCGGCGGCGGGCCGGGGAGGCCGCGCGAGGCCGGACGCCGGCCGTTCGCGGGCCCGGGGGAGGTCCATGACGCTGGTCTACGTGCTGATCTGGGGTGCGGTGATCGCCTTCGGGCTCACCGCCGTGGGCGGCCTGGCGTGGGCGGTGCGGACGGGGCAGATGTCCGATTTCGCCGCTGGAGCCCGCAGCATCTTCGACGAGGACGAGCCCGTCGGCGTGATGACCGACGGCTTCCCGGCCCCGCGCAAGGGACTCCGGGGCGCGGCGGAAGGGGAGGAGGGCGGATGAGCGCGAGCGCCGTCCCGCCCGCCGGCCTGCCGGCCCCCGGCGAGCTCGCCCGCCGCGGCGCCATCGACGCCTCGGCCCGGGTGCCGGTCGGGATGTTCTTCGCCAGCGCCGTCTTCTGGCTGCTGGCGGGCACCGTGCTGGCCATGCTGGCCTCCATCAAGATGCACTCGCCGGGGTTTCTGGCCGGGTGGGACTTCCTCACCTTCGGCAGGGTGCGCCCGGCGCACCTCAACACCATGATCTACGGCTGGGCGTCCATGGCCGGGATCGGCGTGCTGCTGTGGCTCGAGGCCCGCCTGTGCCGCACCACGATCCCGCTGGTGGGCCTGCTGGTGGGCGTGTGCGCCCTGTGGAACGTCGCCGTCTTCGGGGGGACCCTGGAGATCCTCTCCGGCCACGGCACCTCCGTCGAGTGGCTGGAGTTCCCCTACTTCTGGTCGCTCTTCTTCGCGCTGTCCTTCGCCGCCGTCACCCTCGTCTCCCTGATCATGTTCTCGCGCCGGCGGGTGTCCCACATCTACGTGTCCCAGTGGTACCTGTTCGGCGCCGTGCTCTGGTTTCCGTTCCTCTACGTGCTGGCCAACATGCTCATCAACGGCGACATCGCCCGCGGCGTGACCCAGGGCGCCACCAACTGGTGGTTCGCCCACAACGTCCTCGGGCTGTGGCTCACCCCCATCGGGCTGGCCGCCGTCTACTACCTGCTGCCCAAGGTGCTGGGCAAGCCCATCTACAGCTACCACCTGTCCATCCTGGGGTTCTGGACGCTGGCGCTGTTCTACAACTGGGCCGGCACCCACCACCTCATCGGCGGGCCGCTGCCGCTGTGGCTGGTCACCGTGGGGATCGTGGGCAGCGTCATGATGTTCATCCCCGTCACCACCGTGGCGCTGAACCATCACATGACCATGCGGGGCAGCTTCGCGCGCCTCAAGGAGAGCCCCACCCTGCGCTTCACCGTGCTGGGCGCCATGGCCTACACCCTGGTCAGCTTCCAGGGGTCGCTGACCGCACTGCGCTCGGTGAACGAGGTCACCCACTTCACCCACTACACCATCGCCCACGCCCACCTCGGCGTGTACGCCTTCTTCTCCATGGTGATGTACGGCGCCATCTACTACATCGCCCCGCGCCTGATGAACCGGGAGTGGGCCTCGGCGCGGCTCATGAAGGTCCACTTCTGGGCCGTGGCCGGCGGCATGGCGCTGTACTGGACGCCGCTCACCTGGGGGGGCATCAGGCAGGGCATCATGATGAACAACGCCGACGTCGCCTTTTTGGACGTGGTCAAGGCGACCCTCCCGTACCTGTGGACGCGGACCGGAGCGGGGGTGCTGCTCACCGTGGGTCACGTGGCGTTCGGCGTGCTCGTGTGGCACATGTTCCGCCGCCGGGGTGCCGAGCTGGTAGGCCCGACGCTGTTCACGACGCGGCGGTCGCCGGCGGGGGCGGAGGAGGCAGGCGCATGAACCGGGCCACCGTCCTCTACATCGGCGTGCTCCTCACCGTCGTCGCGTCCTTCGGCGGGCTCGTGTTCATGGCCAGCCTGCAGCTGCGCGGCCTCCAGCCGGTCACCGACGCCCAGGGCAACGCCATGCCGCAGGTCCCCGCCGGCGGCGTGCTCGGCGGGCGGGAGCTCTACGTCGGCCTGGGGTGCCTGTACTGCCACAGCCAGCAGGTGCGGCCGCCGGGGTTCGGCGCCGACATCCAGCGCGGCTGGGGGTCCCGGCGCACCGTGGCGCGGGACTACATCTTCGACGCACCGGTCCTGCTCGGGACCATGCGCACGGGGCCCGACCTCGCCAACATCGCCGTCCGCCAGCCCTCGGACAACTGGCACTACCTCCACCTCTACGACCCGCGGATCACCTCCCCCGGCTCGATCATGCCGCCGTTCGCGTTCCTGTTCGCGAAGCGCCCGGTGGAGGTGCAGCGACCCGAGGACGCGCTCACGTTCCCGCCGGCCCTGCAGGACCCGGCGACGGCGGTGGTGCCGACGCTGCAGGCCCGCATGCTGGTGAGCTACCTGAAGAGCCTGAACAGCTCGTACAAGGTCCCGGAGGTCCCATGAGCCCCACCGACGACACCGGCGGCCGAGGGCTCCCGGACGCCGGGGAGGGCCGCAGCGAGCTCGACGTGGTCCACCTCCACGAGCCCATGGTCCGCGAGCTCGCGGAGCCCCGCGACGGCTACGAGCCGACCCCAACGTGGCTGGTGTTCTTCGCCATGGCGCTGCTCGGGTGGGGGGGGTGGTACCTGGGCACCTACAGCGCCGGCTTCAGCTCCTCGGTGTACGAAGGCGGCAGCCCTGCGGCGGCCGCCGCCGCCCCGGTGAAGACCGCGCCCCCCGATCCCATGGCGGTCGGCCGGCGGGTCTTCAACAACTGCATGCCCTGCCACCAGAAGGAGGGGCAGGGCGTGCCGGGCACCTACCCGCCGCTGGCCGGCTCCGAGTGGGTGCTGGGGGTGCCCGAGGTGACCGCGCGCATCGTGCTCCACGGTATCCAGGGGACGATCACCGTGAAGGGCGAGACCTACCAGCAGGACATGCCCCCGTGGGGCCAGCTCTCCGACGAGCAGCTGGCCGGCGTGCTCACCTACATCCGGGGCTCGTGGGGCAACGGCGCCTCCCCGGTCGGCCCGGAGCTCGTCGCCGCCCAGCGCGAGGCCACGAAGGACCAGACCCAGCCCTGGAAGGCCGCCCAGCTCCAGGCGTTCGAGGCCGAGCTGGGCAAGGAGCCCGCCCCGGCGCCCACCGCGGCGGCGAAGTGACGGCGGGGAAGGGGCGGGCCGTCCGCCGTGGCTGACACCTGCCCCGTCGACGGCCCGGTGAGCTGCTGCACCACCCCCGCGGACCCGCGGGCCGTGGCGGCGTGGTGGCGCATCGGCATCGGCGCCCTCATCGCCGTCAACAGCATGACCGTGGACCTGGCGTTCAACACTTCCGAGGCGAGCCTCACCGAGCGCCACGTGGCCCACGGCGTCGCCCTGGGCGCGGCCCTCGTCACGCTGGCGCTGCTGGGGTGGCCGCTGCTGGCCGCCGCCGCCCGCGAGCTGAGGCGCCGTCGGATCACCCTGGAGGCCATGTTCGTCGCCGGCATCGTGGGCGCGCTCACCGCCTCCGTGGTGGCCATGCTCACCGGCGTGGGCGCCGTCTACTTCGAGATCGTCAGCATCCTCCTCGTGGTGTACTCCTTCGGCCAGCAGATCGGCCGCGCCGCCCAGGAGCGGGCGGTGCGGGCCGCGGAGGCGTGGGCGCCGGAGCTGACCACCTGCGACGTGGTGGACGGCGCCGGCGCCGTGACCACCATTCCGGTGAGCGAGCTTCGCGAGGGGCAGCGCGTGCGGGTGCGCCCGGGCAGCACCATCGCCGCCGACGGCATCGTCCTCGAGGGCGAGGGGTTCGTGCGCGAGGCGGAGATGACCGGCGAGCTCTTCGCCGCGGTGCGCGGGCCCGGCGACCGGGTGTGGGCGGGCACCCACAGCGTCGACGCGGCGTTCGTCGTCGAGGCCACCGCCGCCGGCGGGCGGCGCCGCATCGACGGCATCGTCGACGCCGTCGAGCGCGCGCGGCTGGCGCCCTCCTCGCTGCAGCGGCGCGCCGACCGGCTCATCGCCTGGTTCCTGCCGGCGGTGGCCGCCGTCGCCCTCGCCACCATGGCGGGGTGGACCTGGGCGCGCGGCTGGCACGTGGGGCTGTTCAACGCCATGGCCGTGCTCCTCGTCGCCTGCCCCTGCGCCCTCGGCCTGGCCACGCCGGTGGCCGTGTGGTCGGCGCTGTCGCGCCTCGCCCGCCGGGGGCTCATCGTGCGCGGCGGCGACGCCGTCGAGCGCCTCGCCGCCGTGGACACCGCCGTCTTCGACAAGACCGGCACCCTCACCGAGTCCCGCGCCACCCTGGCGGGCCTGGTCGTCGCCGGACGCGACGAGGAGCGGCGGAGCCGCGTCCTCGCGCTGCTGGAGGCGGTGGAGCGGGCCGTGGACCACCCCGTGGCCGCGGCGTTCGTCGGCGTGTCGAGGGGGGGTGCCGGCCGCTTCACCGTGGAGGCGCTGCGCCTTCTGCCCGCGGTGGGGGTGGCGGCCTCCGTGCGGGAGGGGGCCGGCCGCGTGTACGAGGTGCGGATCGGCACGCCGGAGCGCCTGCTCGCGGACGACGGGGCGCGGCAGGCGTGGCGCGACCTGCGCGCCTGGGAGGGCGGGGAGCGCGGACGGGACGTTGTGGCGCTGGTGGACGGCCGCGTCGCCGCCGCCGCGCTGGTCGCCGAGCGCGTGCGCGACACCTGGCCCGAGGCGGTGGAGGCGCTTTCCGGGCTCGGCGTGCGCCTCGTCGTCATGACCGGGGACCTGGCCGCCCGGGCGCGGGCGCTGGGGGTCACCGCCGTCCACGCGGGGCTGTCCCCGGAGGAGAAGCTGGCGCGGGTGCAGGTGCTGCGCCGGGCGGGGCGCCGGGTGCTCTTCGTCGGCGACGGGGTCAACGACGCCGCCGCCATGGCGGCCAGCGACGTCAGCGTCGGCGTCGCCTCGGGGGCGGAGCTGGCCGCGGAGGTGGCCGACGTCTCGTGGCACGGCGGCGACCTCACCGTGCTCCCCGAGGCCGTCGCCACCTGCCGGGGGACGGTGCGGACCATCGTCTCCAACCTGCGCCTGGCGGCGGTGTACAACCTCACCGGCGTGGCGCTGGCGGCGGCGGGGGTGCTCCACCCGGTGGTGGCGGCGCTCCTCATGACCGCCTCGAGCCTGGTGGTGACCTGGCGGGCCGCGGAGCTCGCCGGCGGCGACGCCGGCGCGGAGGAGGGCGCGGCGGCGGTGCCGCCGCTGGCGGTGCCGCTGCGGCGGACGACGGAGGCGGGCTGAGATGCGACGGGGATGGAAGGACCGCGCGGTGGCGATGGCCCTGGGGCTGGCGACGTACGGCCAGGGGCTCATGCTGGTCTACCTGGGCAGGCTGTCGGGCGCCATGGTGGCGCAGACCCTGCTGGTCGCGGCGGTGGCGGGGGTCGTCGTGCACCAGGCGTGGACCCACCGGGGCCTGCTCTCCCACCGGGTCGACATGGTGCTGGTCATGCTGTCCCTGGGCGGGTTCGGGATGATCGTCGGGTGGTGGGTCGACTTCGGGTTCGGCCCCGCGGTCATGCACCCCGGCGGCAAGCCGTTTTTCGCCGCGGTGTTCTCGTGGATGACCGGCCTCATGCTGCTGGGCTCGGTGCCGGCGTCGTTCGCGCTGACGCGCTGCGCCCGCCTCGCCCGCGGCAACCCGCGCCGCTGGGTGTCCACCCACCTCGTCGGCAACGCCGCCATGATCGTCTGCATGATCCTCGGCGGCCGCCTGGTCGGCCGCCCCCTCGCGGCGCTCACGGGCTCCTTCGCCGTGGGCCACCACGTCGGCATGGTCATCGGCATGGTGCTGGGCATGTTCGCCGGCATGTGGCTGGGCGAGCTCGCCCTGGGCCTGCGCCCCTGGCGCCGCATCGACGTTCCGCCGGTCACCCTCTCCTGAACGGCGGTCGCGAGACCTGTTGGGCTTTTTTTTTACACCTTCCCTCGTGATGTGATAGCCTCGTGACACTTCGATGATGCCGCGGCGCCCGTCCGGGCCCGGGGCCTCACCGGACCACCTGAGCGGCACGGGAGGCGCAGATGCAGCGGATCGCCGGCACCACACCTCGTTCCCCGGTCACCTCCACGCGTGCGGCGATGCTGCGGCGGCCGCTGCGGACGGTCCTCACTGCCGCCGCCGGCGCCCTGGTCGTCGCGCTGTTCGCGGCGCCGGCCGGCGCGGCGGACGGCCCCGTCCACCCCGCGCTGCTCTGGACGCGCTACCTGGGTGGCGCCGGAAGTGATGAGGCGTCGCGGGTCGTCGCCGACGGCGAGGGCGGCGTCTGGGTCGCCGGGACGACGACCGACCCGGCGTCGTGGGACACCGAAGGCGTGACGCCGGTCCACCTCGGCCCGGGCGGCGGTGAGGCCGACGCCTTCCTCGCTCACGCCGACGCCGACGGCAACCTGAAGGTCCTGGTGTTCCTCGGAGGTAGCGGGACGGAGACCCTGGGCGGCCTCGTCCGGGCCGCGGACGGGAACCTGGTCGTCGTCGGCGGGACCGGCTCGACCGACTTCCCGACAACGCCCGGCGCCTTCCAGGATGCCTTCGCCGGGGACACGGACGCCTTCGTCGCCGAGGTCGACGCCACAGGAGCCCTCGTGTGGTCGACGCTCCTCGGCGGTGGTCCAGGCAGCAATCCCTCTGGGGGCGGAAGCGACATCGCTACCGGGGTTGCGGCGCTCAGTGACGGCTCCATCGTTGTCGGGGGAACGATAGGCTCGGAGGACTTCCCCGTCGTCGATCCGCTGCAAGGCCACAGCTCCGGGTGCGCCGACGCATTCGTCGCGGTCCTCTCCGTGGATGGCGGCACGTTGAGGTTCTCGACGCCGCTCGGCGGCGAGGGTTCGGACTTCGGCTACGACATCGCTGTCGACGGGCTGGACGGCATTGTGATCGTCGGAGAGACGTGGTCGGCCTCCTTTCCCGTTCTCAATTCCTTCCAGTCCACTCCCTCGGGAGCCTGCGTCCCTGGCCTCATAGACGACGGTTTCGTGTCGCGGATCTCGTGGCCGGACCGTGCGCTCACGTTCAGCACGTACCTCGGGCGCTCGAGCGATGACGCGGTGGACTCGGTCGCCGTGGACGGTTCGGGTCGGCCCGTGGTCGTCGGTCCCACACACTCCGAGGATTTCCCCTGGCTCCTGGCGTCGTACCTCGGCCCTTCCGACGCCTACAACCTCTTCGTCACCACGATGGCCGCCGACGGGTCGACTTTGGTATCCAGCGCAAGACTCCCTCTGTTGGAACCCTTTCCGACACCGGCAGCACAAGGCTGTGCATACCTCCCGAAGGGGCTCCGCACCCGGCTCGACGCCGACGGGCGGAGGTGGGTGGCCGGCCGCACCTCCTCTGCCAAGCTACCCCTAGTGGACGCGCTTCAGGATCACTCGGCCGGTATCCTGACAGGTTCGGCGAATTGGGAAGGGTTCGTGAGCGTCCTGACCGCGGATGAACACGACCTTGCATTCTCGACCTACCTGGGAGGAAACGGACGAGACGCGGTCAATGACGTAGCGTTTGGACCCGCCAATACGGTCGTTCTCGCCGGCACCACGGAATCCTCCGATCTACCCAAGCCCCTCAACGCGTACCACGGCGGCGGAGACGTGTTCCTGACCGGCCTCATGACGGACTCTCCCGCCCTGTCGGCCACAGCTGCGGCGTCGGTGACGTCCGGTTTGGCGCCGCTGGCGGTCTCGTTCACCGGGACCGTCTCCGGCGGCACCGGCCTCTACACCCACGATTGGGACTTCGGCGACGGCTCGCCGCGCTCTTCCCAGCTCAGCCCCGACCACACCTACACCGCCGCCGGGACCTACACCGCGACCTTCACGGTCACCGACTCGGCGGGCACCGCCGCCTCGGCCACGGTCCTGATCAGCGTGGAGGAGCTCTGCGCCATCGGCTGCACGGCGACGGTCCCGGTGATGACCTCGGCGCTGGGCGCTTCGGTCCTGGCGCCTGTGCCGTTCGCGGCCACGGCGTCGCCGTCCTCGGATTGCCCGCTGACGCCCACCTTCCTGTGGGACTTCGGCGATGAGACGACCTCCACGCAGCAGAACCCCTCCCACACCTATCCTGCCCAGGGCATCTACGACTGGGCGCTGACCGTGACGCTGGGCGAGCACACCTGCCAGCGCCGCGGCACCGTGGCGGTGACGGGTCTGTCCGACGTCACGAGCCTGCAGATCATCCCCGCCGTCGCCCACAACCCCGGCGTCGGCGGCACCCTGTGGCGCACCGACGTCACCGTTGTCAACCGCGGCCCTGCGCCGGCGAACCTCGCGATCGTCTACGCCACCGCTGAGGGCAGCACGCTTCGATCCGCCACCCTCGCGGCCGGCGCCACGGTCGAGTGGCCCGACATCCTGGCGTCGCTGTTCGGCGTGCCTATGGACGCCACGAGCCAGGGCACGCTGCAGGTCGCCTCGGACCGGCCGGTGGCGATCGTCGCCCGCACGTACGACGAGACGACCGCGGGCACCCTCGGCGCCGCCTACCCGGCGCTCGGCCCGGCCGACGGCATCGCGTCCGGCGAGACCGGCATCCTTCCGGGCCTGAAGAGCTCCACCGGCTTCCGCACCAACCTCGGCCTCGTGAACCTCGGCGGCTCCGACGGCCAGGCCCGGGTGACCCTCTACGCGGCCTCCGGCGAGGTCCTCGGCACGCCCCTGGTCCTGAGCGTCCCCGGCGGCCAGTGGATCCCGGTGAACGACGTCTTCTCCCGGGCCGGCGCCGGAGCGCAGGACCTCGCCTACGCCACCGTGGAGGTGGTCACCCCCGGCGCCCGCGTCTGGGCGTACGCCTCCGTCGTCGACAACGGCACCGGCGATCCGACCATGATCCCGCTGATCGTGCCGCCGCGCTCATGACCGCTCGCTCTGGAGGAGAGATGCACGAACCCATGAAGCACGCTGCCGAGAAGCCCGGGACCGTCTTTGGCCTGCTCTGCCTGGGCCTCGCACTGCTGGCAGCGCCGGCCGGCGCGGCGGAGAGCCCGATCGATGCCGCGCTGTCGTGGTCGCGGTACCTCGGCGGGACGGGCGCCGACACCGTCCAGCGCGTCGTCCGCGACACCCAGGGCAACATCTGGCTCGCAGGCTCCACCAGCGACCAGTCGAGTTGGGAGACCGGTGCCGCCGCGACAGTCAGGCTGGGAACAGGCGGAGGCATCGACGTCTTCGTCGCGAAGGTGGACCCCAATGGGTCGTTGAAGCGGCTGGTCTTCATCGGCGGCCAGGGACGAGACGACGCGTGGGGCCTCGCGGCCAGTGCCGATGGAGGTGTCGTCGTGGCAGGCGACACCACGTCCGCCGACTTTCCGACCACCACCGGGGCACTGAAGAGCGAGTTGGGAGGGTACGGCGACGCGTTCGTCGCCAAGCTCGACGCCAGTGGAGCCGTCCAGTGGTGCACTCTACTTGGTGGGAGTTCCTCGGATACCGCGGCGGCCGCCGCGTCGATGCCGGACGGGCGCGTGGTCGTCGCCGGCACGACCTGGAACCCTATCCTGTCCAACTTCCCACTGAAGAATCCCCTGCAGGAAGCGAACTCGCCGGCAGCGTCAACCCTGGGCTTCGTCTCCGTTCTCACGGCCGACGGGAAGAGCCTGTCTTTTTCGACGCTCTGGGGCGGTTCGGAGGAGTCCCTGATCCGTGACCTCGCCGTGGACGACGCGGGTCACGTCGCCGTCGTCGGCAACACAGCCTCGCCCGACCTGTTTCTCTTGCGGCCGTTCCAGGGTTCGTTCGGCGGGCCCGACTGCTGCGGTGGTGATGCCTTCGTCACGGTGTTCTCGTGGCCGGACATGAGCGTCCTCTCGAGCAGCTACTTGGGGGGGCCCGACCCCGACGTCGCTACCTCTGTCGCGTACGGGGGCGATGGCAAGCTCACCGTGCTGGGTGTCACGGGCAAGCTGCCACCGCCGAGTGTCCCGGACCCCTCCGACTTTCCGTGGACCCTCGGCGCCTACCAGACGGAAGGCGGCAACCCTCAGGCGTTCCTGACCAAGATGGCCGCCGACGGGACCGGCCCTGTCGTCAGTGCACGCCCCCTCCTGGTCTGGACTGCGTACGTTCTTGAGTCCGCCTATGTCCATATCCCCTACAACTTCCGTGTCGCCGTCGACCAGGCGGGACGGAGCTGGGCGGTGGCACCCACTACCGTGATCGACACGCCCACGGTGCCCTCGCTGCAGCCGGAGTCCCACGGCGATGGTGACGGTACGTTGAGCGCGTTCAGCGCGGACAACACGTCCCTCGTGTTCTCCACGCTCCTCGGCGGCTCGGGCAGCGACGACAGCTACGACGTGACGTTCTCGGACTCGGGCGACATCTTCCTCGCGGGCACGACTGAGTCGACCGACTTTCCGGGAGCGCTCAACTCCTATCACGGCGGCGGCGATGTCTTCCTGGCCATGATCGCCTCGTCTCAAGGCGCCCTGGCGGCCACCGCCTCGGCCTCCCCGGTGTCCGGCCTCGCGCCGATGACCCCCTCGTTCGCGGCCACGGCCTCGGGGGGAAGCGGCATCTACGCCTACGAGTGGGACTTCGGCGACGGGTCGCCGCACTCCGCCGAGCAGAACCCGACCCACGAGTACCCCGTCGGAGGGATCTACACGGCCACGTTCACCGTTACCGACTCTCTCAGCGCCACCGCCTCCGCCTCGGTCGGGATCACCGTGGAGGCGACCTGCACCGTCGGCTGCACCGCGACCGTCCCGCTGATGGCCTCCGCGCTGGCGTGCCACGTCACTGGCGGCGGTGCCGTTCAGCGCCACGGCGTCTTCCTCCTCGGACTGTCCGCTCACGCCCGCCTTCCTGTGGGACTTCGGCGACGGCACGACCTCGACGGAGCAGAACCCTTCCCACGCCTACCCGGCCCAGGGCATCTACGACTGGGCGCTGACCGTGACGCTGGGCGAGCACACCTGCGAGCGCCACGGCACCGTTACGGTGACGGGCCTCTCCGACGTCACGAATTTGCAGATCATCCCGGCCGTCGCCCACAACCCCGGCGTCGGCGGCACCCTGTGGCGCACCGACCTCACCGCCGTCAACCGCGGCGCGTCGCCGGCTGAACCTGGCGCTGGTCTACGCCAACGATGAGGGCAGCACGCTCCGATCTGCCACGATCTCGCCGGGCGGCACGGTGGAGTGGCCCGACATCCTGGCGTCGGTGTTCGGCGTGCCGATGGACGCCGCCAGCCAGGGCACGCTGCAGGTCGCCTCGGACCGGCCGGCGGTCCTCATCGCGCGCACCTACGACGAGACGACGGCGGGCACCCTCGGCGCGGCCTACCCGGCGCTCGGGCCGGTCGACGGCATCGCCTCCGGTGAAACCGGGATCCTCCCGGGCCTGAAGAGCTCGGCGGGCTTCCGCACCAACCTCGGCCTCGTGAACCTCGGCGGCTCCGACGGCCAGGCCCGGGTGACCCTCTACGCGGCCTCCGGCGAGGTCCTCGGCACGTCCCTGGTCCTGAGCGTGCCGGGCGGCCAGTGGATCCCGGTGAACGACGTGTTCGCGCGGGCCGGCGCCGGAGCGCAGGACCTCGCCTACGCCACCGTCGAGGTCCTCACCCCCGGCGCCCGCGTCTGGGCCTACGCCTCCGTCGTCGACAACGGCACCGGCGACCCGACCATGGTGCCGATGATCGTGCAGTAGCTCCATCCTCCCTCTCCCGGACGGCGCCGGCCGCGAGCGATGCGGCCGGCGCCGTCGCCTGTCCGGGCGCGGGGGAGGCGACGGGGCCGCGTGCGAGGGCGCTCACCGCCGGCCCTGGACAGACGCGGTAGACTCCTGGTGGCGCCGGTCCCCCGGCGGCGCCACACCTGGGGGGATGCCGATGAAGCAGACGTTGGGACGCCGTCCGAAGCGAGGAAAGCTGCGCCTGGTCGTGGCGCTGGTCGTGGTGGTGGGTCTGGGGTACGTCCTGTGGGGCGGGCTGCGGCTCGGGCCGCTTCCGGTGATCACCATGCAGACGGACCACCCGGCGGTGGGGGCCGCGACGAAGGTCGAGGCGCGCTTCACCGCGCCCGCCGGCGGGCTGGGCCACGTCACCCTGGAGGTCGTCCAGGGCGACCGCGCCGAGGTGGTGGCCGAGCGCACGTTCCAGCGGGGCAGCGCGTTCAACCCGCTGCCCGGCGCCGGGACCGCGTCGGCCACCCTGGAGGCCACGGTGGGCGTGAAGACCCAGCCGTGGCTCAAGGAGGGTCCGGCCACGCTGCGCGCCACCGCCGACCGCTTCTCGGGGCCGTTCCGGTCGCCGGCGCCGTTCGTGTTCATCCGCGCCGTCACGGTCCGCACCCGGCCGCCCCGGCTGGAGATCCTCTCCTCGCAGAACTACGCCACCGAAGGCGGCGCCGGGGTGGTCGTGATGCGCGTCGGCGACACCGCCGTGCGCTCGGGCGTGCGGGCGGGCACCGTGGAGTCGGTGTCGTTCCCGATGCCGGGGCGCGGAAGCGGCGAGCGCTTCACCCTCTACGCCGTGCCGTGGGACCTGGGCGACGGCAACCAGGTGCGCGCCTTCGCCGAGGACGACGCCGGAAACCGCGTGGAGGTGCCGTTCCTGAGCGGGTTCAAGGTCGTGCCGCCCAGGCAGGACACCATCCACCTGGACGACGCCTTCCTCGAGCGGGTGGTGCCCGCCATCGCCAGCCGGACGCCCGGCTTCGACGCCAGCGGGAGCCTGCTGGACCAGTACCTGGCCATCAACGGGGCCATGCGCGCGAAGATCCTCCAGCAGATCAAGGGCGTCGTCGCCGACACCCAGGCGAAGTTCCTGTGGTCGGGGCCTTTCCTCCAGCTGCCCAACTCGGCCATGCGCGCCGGGTTCGCCCAGACCCGGACCTACATGTACGAGGGGAAGGCCGTGGATCACCAGACCCACCTGGGCCTGGACCTGGCGTCCACCTCCGATGCGCCGGTTCCCGCGGCCAACGGCGGGCGCGTCCTCTTCGCGGGGTGGCTGGGGATCTACGGCAACGCCGTGATCATCGACCACGGCTACGGCCTCGCGAGCCTCTACGGGCACCTCTCGTCCATCGACGTTAAGGTGGGGGACGCGGTGACGAAGGGGCAGATCATCGCCCACACCGGCGCCACCGGACTGGCCGGGGGCGACCATCTGCACCTGGAGATCTTCGTCCAGGGGCAGTCCGTCAGCCCCCTGGAGTGGCTCGACGGCCACTGGATCCGCAACAACGTCACCTCGAAGCTGGGGCTGCCTTCGGAGTGAGGCGTCTCAGGGCGCGGGCTTTGCGAGGTTCTCCTTCGAGGCGAGGTTGACCACCAGCGACGCCTTGGTGACGGTGTCGGTCTTGCCGAACCCCGGCACCGGCAGGTTGTCGTAGCGGAACTCGTAGGAGAACTTCACCGCCAGGTGGGCGTTGACCGCCGCCTGGAGCGCGGCCGCCGCGTACAGCCGCCAGCGCTTGGCGTCTCGCACGCTCTGGTAGAACGTCACGTTCTGCGTGGTGGAGGCGGTGTCCGAGAGCGCCACCGCGGAGCGCGCCTGGGCCATCACTCCGCCCCGGTTCGAGGTCTCCCCCTCCACCGGGACCTCCCGGGTCCAGGTGGCGGCGGCGATGGCGTCCAGGGTCCAGGTGTCCGACGCGTACGCCTTCCACTGGACGCCGGCGTCCGTGACGGACCGCAGGTCGAAACCGGCGAGGGGTGCGCGGTCGCCCTGCCACCCCGCCGTGAGGCTCATCCGCTCGGAGATCGCGCGGTTGCCCCGCACGCCGGCGGAGTAGCGCTCCGCGGTGGTGACGCCGCTGTCGGTGGCGCGAACGGCATCGACGGCCGCCTGCAGGCTCCACAGGGTCCAGCGCCGGTGGAAGGTGGCGTCGGCACCCGCCGTCTGCGTCCTGGAGTTGCCGCCGGTGGCCACGTAGGAGAAGCCGACCTTCAGGTCCCACAGCGGCTTGGGCTTCTCGTCGTCGGCGCGCGCCGGCGCCGCGACGGCGGCGAGGAGGAGCCCTGCCAGGACCACGGTGACGGTGCGGACGTCGGACGAAGCGCGCATGCGGACCCTCCCAGCATCACCTTCAGCGATGCAGGATCGTAGCCGCCTCCCGCGAACCCGGTCAAGCACGCGGCCACCAATCGGACCACGGTTGTCGAGCGGGCGGCCGCCTTGACGGTGCCGCGGGCGATCTCGCAGACTCGGGCCATGGCGCTTCCCGTCAACCCCGCCGTCGCCCTCATGGACGAGTCAGTGATCCGCGAGATGACCCGCGTCGCAGAGGACTGCGGCGCCGTGAACCTCGCCCAGGGCTACCCCGAGCTGCCAGTCCCCGAGCCCGTCCTCGCCGCCGCGCAGGCCGCCATGGCGGCCGGCCACAACCGCTACACGCGCACCTGGGGGGATGCGGGGCTGCGGCACCGGCTCGCCGGCTTCCTCGAGCGTCACTGGGGGCTGCGCTACGCGCCGGAGGACGAGCTCGTCATCACCTGCGGCGCCTCCGAGGCCATCGTGGCGGCGCTGCTGGCGGTGCTGTCGCCGGGGGACGGCGTGGTCATCCCGGAGCCCATCTACGAGAACTACCTGCCCGCCGCCCGCCTCGCCGGGGCGCGCCCGGAGGTCCTCGCCGTGGACCCGTTCACCGGCGCGTGGGACCCGGCGGCCCTGGACGCGGCGCTGAGCCGCTCGCGGGCCATGGTGCTCAACACGCCGGCGAACCCCTCGGGCAAGGTGTGGACGCGGGAGGAGCTCGAGACGGTGGCGGCGCTGGTGGAGCGCCACGACGCCGTGCTCGTCACCGACGAGACCTACGCCTGGATCACCGCGCCGGGCGAGGTCCACGTGCCTCCGGCGACGGTGGGCGCGCTGGCGCCGCGCACGGTGACCATCTCGTCGTTCTCAAAGACGTACGCGGTCACCGGCTGGCGGGTAGGGTTCGCGGCTGCCCCGGCGCCGCTGATGGGCGCCATCCGCACCGTCCACGACTTCCTCACCGTCTGCGCCCCGGCGCCGTTTCAGCTCGCCCTGGCCGAGGCGCTGTCGCTGCCGGAGAGCTACTACACGGGCATCGCCGCCGAGTACCGCCGCCGTTTCGAGATCCTCGCCGGCGGCCTGCGCGCCGCCGGGTGGCGGGTCAACGAGCCGCGGGGGACGTACTTCCTCCTCGTCGACCTGCGCCACCTGGACATCGGAGACGACCGCGCCTGGGCGGTGGAGCTGGCCCGCGGCCGGGGCGTCGCCGGAGTGCCCGGCTCGTCGTTCCTGTGGGGCGGCATGCCCCGCGCCGACGGCACGCCTCCCGACCGGCGCGGCCGCTTCCTGCGCCTGTCGTTCGGCAAGACCGAGGCGGAGCTCCGCGAGGCGCTGCGCCGCCTGTCGGCCTGAACGTTCCGCGTCCGCCGGGGCGCAGCCCTCGCCTGCTAGCATGAGGCCCGAGGAATCCACCACCGCGGGCCCCCGTTGTGACCGACGGCGCGCGGCGCAGGGAGTTCGAGTGTCCTACCCACGAGGTTCGTACCAGTTCCGCACCACCTTCGGCGGTCTCGGCGGCTCGCCGTCCCGGGACGTGGTGGTGCTCGTCGGCGTGGTCTTCGCGACGTTCGCCATGCAGTTCTTCGCCTCCACGGCGATCATCCCGGCGTTGCTGCACCTGTCCCCTGCGGTGTGGCGGCTGGGGTTCGTGTGGGAGGTGGGCACCTACGCGTTCACCGGCTACGGTCCGCCGAGCCTGTGGATCCTCCTCGAGCTCCTCATGCTGTACTGGTTCGGCTCCGACGTGTTCTCGCGCCTCGGGCGCCGTCGCTTCTGGGGCCTCCTGGCCGGGGTGGCCGCGGCCTCGGGGGTGGCCGCCGTGCTCGTCGAGCTCGCCTCCGCGGTGGTGTGGGGCGGCAGCCTCACGGCGTTCCCGTTCCAGATCATGCAGGGGCAGCGCATGCTCCTGGTGATCCTCATCGCCGCCTTCGCCACCCTCTACGGCGAGGCCACGATCCTGTTCTTCTTCGTGCTGCCGCTCAAGGCCCGGTGGTTCCTGTGGCTCGAGGTGCTCATCGCGTTCATCGCCTTCCTTTCGAGCCACGACCTCGCCGGCTTCGCGGGGGTGTGCGCGGGCACGCTTCTCACCTTCCTGTGGCTGTCCCCGGGCGGGCCGAAGCAGCGGATCCGCCGCTGGCGGCTGCGCTGGCAGCAGGACCAGCTGCAGCGCAAGCTCGAACGCATGCGCCGCAAGCGCAACATGCGGGTGGTCGATGGCGAAGGCAAGCGCGGCGGCCCCGGCTCCTGGGTGAACTGATCCCGCCCGGCGGGGTGGACGCCGAGCACAGAAACAGCCCCGGCTCCGGCGTGGCGCGGTGGTCGCGGTGGCGCCTCGGGCTCACTCGGTGTAGCGGTCGATGACCCGCTCGATGGCCCGGCTGCACACGGCGCAGTAGGGCTTCGCGCCCTTGGAGAACATGATGCAGTCGAGCATGGGGCGGTAGAGCCCCGTGGAGGCGTAGCCGGCGCCCTCGAACGCCCCGACCACGCCGACGTACCGGCTCTTCGCGAGGTACGCGTCGGCCTCGCGGGCGTGCTCCAGAGAGAGCTTCTCGGCCTCGTCCTTGAGCCTCGCGACCTCCGCGGCCGGCGCACCGGAGCGCATGGCGGCGGCGATCTTCGAGTTGAGCTCCTCGCGGACCTTCTGGTACGCCAGGTCCTTCTCGTCGAACCCGGCCTTCTCCCACGGCGTCGGGACCGGGGTGCCCGGGGTGACGAGGTCCTTCCACTTGAGCTTCGCGGGGTCGAGCAGGGCGGTGATGTTGGCCTCGGTGGGCTCCACCCCCTTGGGGTAGAACTCGTTGTAGGCCACGGAGGAGGTGTAGTACTCGTCGGCGAGGCCGGCGAAGGCGTGGCCGAGCTCGTGCAGCAGCAGGTAGGTCGCCCACTGGTTGTCGCTGGTGAAGGTGCAGTAGAGGTTGTAGATGCCCCCGCCGCCGTAGCGGTCGCTGTTGACCATGACGAGGAGCGTGTCGTAGGGGACGTGGGCTGCGGCGTCGCGCACCGCGCGGTTGTTCTCGGTGAGGAGGTAGCGCTCCGAGCCCAGGGAATCGAAGCTGGCGTCGAGGGCGGTGGCGCGGTGGACGCCGCGGCTGGGCTCGTCGCAGCCGGACTGCTGGGAGGCGCGCAGCACCCCGTAGACGTTGAAGTCGCCGCGCCGCGTCCTGTACGGCTCCTGGCCGAAGAGCACTTCCGTGAAGCGGGCCAGGTCGGCGCGGAACTTGCCCTCCTCCGCCGCCGTGTACCCCTCGCCGAGGACGGCCACGTCCACCTTGGCGTGGGGGTCGCCGTGGATCTCCTGGCGGACCACGATCACGCCCTCCTCGAGCGGCTCGTCGATGATCCCGGTGTCCGCCGGGTCGACGGCCGCGGAGAACAGCTCGTGCAGCGTGGTGTCGCGGTCGCGGCGCTCGATGACCAGGCGCACCGGGTGCCTTGGGGAACGGCACCAGCGACGCTCTCGCGGAAGGCGCGCACCGTGCCGGCGGCGGCCTTCGACGTCGTGCGGTACTCGCCGAAGATGCAGTCGTACCCCTTGGAGTAGAGGACCGCGCCGCTGGCCGGGGTCCACCACGCGGACCTCGTACTGCCCGGTCCCGAAGGGGTCCACGAGGTGGGTGCGGCTGCCGGCCCAGATGCCCTGGCGGAGCAGGCGGTCGACGGAGTACTCGTCCCGGGCGGCGTTGCCCGCGTGGATCAGGTCCACGCGCAGCGTCGCGTCGGTGAAGTGCGCGTCGAAGGACGGCGGCGGCGCGGCGGCCAGGGCCGGGGCGGCGGTGAGCACCAGGACGGCGAGCACTGAGCGCATGGGACGGACCTCCGCCGCCATCCTAGCCGATCTCGTTTGCGCGTGACGCATCTTCGGCGGTGTGTTGCCACGGTCTTGACCTTGTGGTATCGTTCACAAGCAGGCGGCGCGGGGGCAGCGCGGCCGACTTTTTGAAAGCTCAACCCGAACGGTTCCAGGGCCGGCGAGGTTCCCCGCGGGGACCGCCGGACCGGGACCCGAGCGGCGAACGGAGACAGACATGCCATCGGTGGAAGAAGCGATCATCAAGCTCAGGGAGCTCAAGGCGGAGGCCCGGCTCGGGGGCGGGGAGGCCCGCATCGAGGCGCAGCACGCCCGGGGCAAGTACACGGCGAGGGAGCGCATCGACATGCTGCTCGACGAGGGCAGCTTCGAGGAGTTCGACGCCCTCGTGAAGCACCGCTGCACGGCGTTCGACATGGAGGAGCAGCGCATTCTCGGCGACGGCGTGGTGTGCGGCCAGGGGACCATCAACACACGGCAGGTGGTGGTGTTCTCGCAGGACTTCACGGTGTTCGGCGGGTCGCTGTCCGAGACTCACGCGGAGAAGATCTGCAAGGTCATGGACGTGGCCATGCGGGTAGGGTGCCCGGTGATCGGGATCAACGACTCCGGCGGCGCCCGCATCCAGGAGGGGGTGAGCTCCCTGGCCGGCTACGCGGAGATCTTCAAGCGCAACGTCCTCGCCTCCGGGGTGGTGCCGCAGATCTCGGTGGTGCTGGGGCCGTGCGCGGGCGGTGCCGTCTACTCCCCGGCGCTCACGGACTTCACCCTCATGAGCAAGGGGTCGTACATGTTCATTACCGGGCCCAAGGTGGTCAAGAGCGTCACCGGCGAGGACGTGGGCACCGAGGACCTGGGCGGCTCGGTGGTGCACGCCACCAAGAGCGGCGTGTGCCACTTCGTGGCCGAGGACGACGTCGAGGCCATGGAGCTCGTCAAGGTGCTGCTCTCCTACCTGCCGCAGACGAACCTGGAGGAGGCGCCGCTGGTGGCGTGCACCGACCCCGCCGGGCGCTTCGAGCCGGAGCTCGCCGAGATCGTCCCCGACGACCCCAACAAGCCGTACGACATGAAGAACGTCATCGGTCTGGTCATGGACAACAAGAACTTCCTGGAGGTGCAGCGCCGCTTCGCTCCCAACATGATCACGGCGTTCGCGCGCCTCGCGGGGCGCTCGGTGGGCATCGTCGCCAACCAGCCCAAATACCTCGCCGGCGTCCTCGACATCAACGCGTCCCGCAAGGCGGCGCGGTTCGTGCGCTTCTGCGACGCCTTCAACATCCCGGTCATCACCTTCGTGGACGTTCCGGGCTTTCTGCCCGGCACTTCCCAGGAGCACAACGGCATCATCCTGCACGGCGCCAAGCTCCTCTACGCCTACACCGAGGCCACGGTGCCCAAGCTCACCGTCATCACCCGCAAGGCGTACGGTGGCGCCTACGACGTCATGAGCTCCAAGCACCTGCGCGGCGACATCAACTACGCCTGGCCCACGGCGGAGATCGCCGTGATGGGCGCCAAGGGCGCGGTGGAGGTGCTCATGCACAAGCAGATCGCCGCCGCCGCCGACCCCGGGGCCGAGACGGCGCGCCTCGTCTCCGAGTACGAGCGGGAGTTCATGAACCCGTACCGGGCCGCAGAGCGCGGCTTCGTGGACGACGTCATCGAGCCCGACAAGACCCGCTTCCGGCTCATCCGGGCGCTCACCATGCTGTCCACCAAGCGGGACACCAACCCGCCCCGCAAGCACGGGAACATGCCGCTGTAGGGGGGAGGCCAGCCATGAGGATCCGCACCACAGTCACCGCCGCGCTGACCGCGTGGGCCGCCGCGGTGCCGCTTCTGGCCTCCGGGGCGGAACAGGCCGCCGCTCCCGTGAGCCGGGGCCACAACCCCGGGGACCTGGGCGCCTCGCTGATGTTCGGCCTGCGGCTCGGCGTCATCGGCCTCGCCGCCGTCTTCCTGGGGCTCGTCGCCGTCTACGCGTTCCTCCTCCTCCTGCACCACGTCCTCGAGGGCCGGCCGGCGCGCGCCGCCGGGAGCACCGGCGCCGCGGGGGGGAGGCCCGCCCGCACCCAGATCTCCTCCGAGGTCGCCCACGCCATCGCCCTGGCCCTCTACATGGACCTGAGGACCTTCGACGAGGAGACGGCGGAGGAGATCACCATCAAGAAGATCACCCAGGCGTTCTCGCCCTGGACCGACGCGGCCAAGACCCAGATCGTCCTCAACAGCCGGACCACCTTCGGGAAGTGACGAGCCATGACCAGATTCAAGTACCTCATCAACGGCAACGAGTACGAGGTCACCATCGACAGCTTCGAGGGGAGCACGGCCTCCCTCACCGTCAACGGCGTCAGCTACGAGGTGGAGGTGCAGCGCGAGAAGAAGACCCCCACCCGCATCGAGCGCCCCAAGGTGGTCTCCGGCGCCGGCCCCCAGCCCGCCCGGATGAAGCCCCAGGCCGGCCCGGGTGCGGTGAGCTCCCCGCTGCCCGGGGTCATCAAGGAGGTCCGGGTCAAGCCCGGTGACGCCGTCGCCAACGGGCAGTGCCTGTGCATCCTCGAGGCCATGAAGATGGACAACGAGATCTACGCCTCCCAGGACGGCGTCGTGGCCGCGGTGAACGTGACGGCGGGCCAGTCGGTGCTGGAGGGCGAGACCCTCGTCACGATCGGAGGGGCGTGATGGGAGGGTTCGTCCTCGACTACCTGCACAACTCCGGCTTCGGCAACCTCACCGCCGGCAACGTGATCATGTCCCTGGTCGGCCTGCTCTTCATCTACCTGGCCATCGCCAAGCACTACGAGCCGCTCCTCCTCGTCCCCATCGGCTTCGGCATCCTGGTCGGCAACATCCCGTTCCCGCCCGGGCTGGGCATCGGCTTCCAGGAGCCCGGCACCGTCCTCAACATCCTCTACGACGGCGTGCGCCGCGGCTGGTTCCCGCCGCTCATCTTCCTGGGCATCGGCGCCATGACCGACTTCTCGGCGCTGCTCTCCAACCCCAAGCTGCTCTTCCTGGGCGCCGCCGCCCAGGCGGGGATCTTCGCAACCCTGCTGGGCGCCCTGGCGCTGAACTTCACCGCGCCCGAGGCAGGCGCCATCGGCATCATCGGCGGCGCCGACGGACCCACGGCGATCTTCCTCTCCTCGAAGCTCGCCCCGCACCTGCTCGGGGCCATCGCGGTGTCGGCGTACTCGTACATGGCCCTGGTGCCGGTGATCCAGCCGCCCATCATGAAGCTGCTCACCAACGGCGCCGAGCGCCGCATCCGCATGCGGCCGCCGCGCATGGTCTCCAAGCGGGAGAAGGTGCTCTTCCCCATCGTCGGCTTCCTCACCACCTGCTTCATCGTCCCCGGCGCCCTGAACCTCCTGGGCATGCTGTTCTTCGGCAACCTCCTCAAGGAGTCCGGCGTCACCGAGCGGCTCGCCGCCACCGCCCGCAACTCCCTCATCGACATCATCACCATCGTGCTCGGATTCTCCGTGGGGGTGTCCACCGAGGCGCGCAGCTTCCTCACGCCGCAGTCGGTGCTCATCTTCTGCCTGGGCGCCCTCTCCTTCGCCATCGCCACCGCGGCGGGGGTGCTGTTCGCCAAGGTCATGAACCTCTTCCTCGCCGAGGGGAACAAGATCAACCCGCTGATCGGCGCCGCGGGGGTGTCGGCGGTGCCCGACTCGGCGCGGGTGGCCCACCAGGTCGGCCAGGAGTACGACAAGAGCAACTTCCTGCTCATGCACGCCATGGGCCCCAACGTCGCCGGCGTCATCGGCTCCGCCATCGCCGCCGGCATCCTCTGGCCCGTGCTGTCGAAGCTGCTGTAGGAACCGGGGGCCGCGCGGTCCTCGGTCGGTCCAGTTGTACACGAGGCCCTGGTGGCGATCGATACAGCGGAAGCCGCCGCGCCATCGACGAGTTCCGGCTTGGTACGCGTTCAGGTGCCGATCCGAAGCTCCTGAAGCATCTGCGGCTGATCGGCGCGGAATAGCGAAGCGTTCCCCGCCGTCACTCGGGCGCGAGCAGGGTCTGCGCCCTGGCGAGGAGCTCGCCGAGGGTGGTCTCGGGAAGCGAACCGATGTGCTCGACCCTGCGGGCCCGCTGCCGCGTGGTAGCATCAGAGGCGATGCGGTTCCAGGACCTGGACTTCGATGCGGAGGCGCTGGCGGACCTGTGCCGCCGGCGCGGGATCCGCCGGCTCGCGGTCTTCGGTTCGACGTTGCGGGGCGAGGCCGCGGCGGGAAGCGACGTCGACATCCTGGTGGAGTTCGAGCCGGGCCGGACGCCGGGCCTCGCCCTCATCACGATCCAGGACGAGCTGGCCGCCCTGCTCGCGCGGCCGGTGGACCTCAACACCCCGCGATTCCTGAGCCCGCACTTCCGCGACAGGGTCATCCGAGAGGCGCACCCCCTCTATGAGGCCGCCTGAAGACGCCGTCCTGCTTCGCGACATGCTGGACGGCGCGCGCCGGGCGATGGCTGCGGTGCGAGGGCGGCAGGGCGACTGACGCGACGAGTCCTCGCGGCGGCGCTGGAGCGCTTCGTCGAGGTGATCGGCGAGGCGGCGGGCAAGGTCTCGGAAGCCACGCGGCGCGACCTGGCGTCCGTTCCCTGGCGGGAGATCGTCGGGATGCGAAACCGGCTCGTCCACGGCTACGCCGCCGTGGACCACGACGTGGTGTGGGCGGTGGTGACCCGCGATCTCCCTGTGCTCGCTTCTTCCCTCGAGGCCGCGCTCGGCGTGAGATAGCACGCCGGCCGGCGCCGCCGCCGGATCCGCCCGGCCGCCTACCGGCGGGGGATGCGGAGGCGGAGCGGGCGGGGACCCTCGGCAGGGAGCTTGACGCGCCAGGCGCCGCGGCCGTGGGTGAAGGCGAACAGGTACCTCGACCCGTCGGCGCCCGCGGCCAGGGTGAGGTACTCCGTGACCACGGTGGCGAAGCCGGTGTTCTCGGCGGCCCAGGTGGTGCCGCCGTCCTCGGAGACGAGCACGCCGACGTCGGTGCCCAGGAAGAGCCGCGCGGGACGGGCCGGGTCGGCCAGGACGCAGTGCACGGGCACGTCGGGGAGCGGCGCGACGCCGCCCTCGCCGAGGCTCGCAAAGGTCCGCCCGCCGTCGCGGCTGCGGTACAGGTGCGGGCCGCCGAAGCCGCCGTAGGTGGCGTACACGGTGTCGGCGTCGGCGGGGTCGAAGGCGATCCAGGTCGACGAACCCCTCGCGCGGCCGGGTCGAGCTCCACGCCGTGGAAGAGCTGCCCGCAAGCGCCGCGTCGGAGCGGAAGATCGCGCCGGTGTTGGTGCCCGCGACGACCCGCTCGCTGCGCCCCGGCGCCACGGCGATGGCGCTGGTCAGGCTGACGCCGTCGAGCTCCGCGCTGGCCGCGCCCCAGGCCGCCGCGCCGGTGAGGGAGCGCCACATCCGGAGGCCGCCGGTCCACAGCGTCCGGGGCTCGCTGGGGTCCATGGCGAACGGCGCGATGAACAGGAACGACTCGGTGGCGGAAATGCCCGCACGGACGCCCACGAAGGTTCTTCCGCCGTCGGTGGACTTCTCGAGGCCGAAGAACTGCGACTGGGCGTAGACGACGTCCGGGTCGTCCGGGTCGATGGCCGCGTAGCCCCCGTCCCCCCGGCGATCCACCGCCAGCCGTCCGGCCCGGCCTGGTCCGCGCCCAGGATCGTGCCGTTGTCCTGCGTCCCGCCCAGGTACCGCGTGGCGCCGGGGAAGACGGCCCCGTGGTAGAACTGGGTCACTCCCAGGCCGTGGTTGAGGCTGGTGAAGGGGACGAGGGACCGCGAGGGGGTGCAGAGGTCCTGGACGGACCGCCCGACGCCCGCGCGGGCGAGGTCGGTGCGGACGACGCCGCCGTCGTTGCCGGTGTACATGGTCTGGTTGGTGACGCCGTCGTAGTCGGGGTGGAAGACGATGGCGTGGTGGTCGGCGTGGGCGAAGGACGGCTGGGAGGGGTCCGCCCACCAGTACGACGCGACGCCCCAGGTGCGCCCGCCGTCGTCGGAGCGGAACAGGTCGACGCCCGCCGCCCAGACGCGCTCCGGGTCCGCGGGGTCGACGGCGGCGACGTTGCAGTACCACCCCATGTTGACGTAGGCGTTGGAGGTGTCCCAGCCGCACCGGACGTAGTTCGCGGCGATGGGGTTGGTGAGCAGCAGGACGCCCAGCGCGTTCGCGTCGGTGTTGCGCACCCTGGCCGACCACGTCCCCGCCGCCCCCTCGGCGGTGGAGCGGAAGACGGCGAGCATCCCCTGGCTGGAGGGGTTCGTGGCGGTGCGCAGGTTGCTGGCCGCGAGGGCGTAGACGACCCGCTGGTCGGAGGGCGCGATCGCCAGGCTGGTCCGGCCCATGGCGGGCTCCGACAGCACCGGCTCCCACGCCTGAGCCCCCTCGGCGGCGCGGTTCCGGTAGACCGTGGCCTGCCCCAGCGTGCCGCAGGAGGCGAAGAGGAAGTCGCCGGAGGTGTCCGTCCGCAGGGCCAGGTCGAGGCAGCCGCCGCTGGCGTCGGTGGCGAGGACGCGGGTCCAGTTGAGCCCCGAATCCATAGACCGCCACACGCCGGTGCGGGTGGCGGCGTAGATCCGGGCGGGGTCGAGCCGCGACACGGCGAGGTCGTTGACCCAGTAGAAGTCCTCCGTGGCGGTGGCCGGCAGCCGGGACCACGTGGCGCCGGCGTCCGCGGTCCTCCAGATCCCGGCGCCGCGCAGGGGAAGCCCGGTCCCCCGCACCACCTCGCGGAAGTACCCCTCGCCGGTCCCGCCGTAGAGCACGCCCGGGTCCGCGGGGTCCATGGCCAGCGCGTTGAAGGCGACGTTGGCGAGCTGGTCCGTCGCCGTCGCCCAGCTCCCGCCGCCGTCGGTGGTCTTCCAGACGCCGCCGGAGACACCCGAGACGTACATGATGCGGGGATCCGAGGGGTCGATCACGAACCCCCGCACCCGGCCGCCGATGTTGCCGGGACCCAGCGACTCCCAGGACGGCAGTCTCCCTGCGGCCGCCTCGGCGGCGGAGCCGGCGCGCACCCACGGCGCGTCCGCGGTGCTCAGGACCACCGAGTGCACGGGCATCGCCCGGCGGGCGGCCTCCGCCCGTTCGTAGGCCCGGACAACGTCCATGGAGGGGTCCAGGGGCCGGCGCTTGGCGAGGAAGTACGACTCGGCGGCGTCGGGCTGGTCGTGCCGCTCGCCGGCGAGCTCGGCCGCCGGCTCGACCCGCGCCGGCCGGACGCCGTGACGTACCGTGTCGCCCCGGCAGCCGCCCAGGACGGCGGCGGTCAGCGCGAAGGAGACGAAGCACGCGGTCAGGCGCCGCGCGCGCCCGGGAACGCTCCCGCGCGGCGACTCGAAGGGGGCCGTCCGCTCGAGCCTCGTCTCCATGGGGACCTCCGCCCGAGTGTACGTGGTGGCACCGAGGAGGTTTGCGGCGGGAGTCCGGCGCCCGTGGAGCGCGGACGGGGTGCCCCGAACGCCGCGGCGCCTCTGCTACGATGGCGGAAAACGAGGCTGCCGTGACATGAGCGGTGTTTCGTCACCGCGGCCCGAGCGGGGGTGACCATGGGCCACGATCACGATCACGATCACGACGAGGACGGCTGCCGCTGCGGCCGGGGCGTCACCCGCCGGGGGTTCCTCGGCTCGGTGGGCGCCGGCGCCATCGCGGCGGCCACCGCCGGCTCGGTGGCGGCGTCGCCGGCGGCGGTGGTGGCCGAGTCCGGGGACATGGTGAAGTGCACCCTGGCGGTCAACGGCCGCCGGGTGGCGCTGCTGGTGGAGCCGCGCTGGTCGCTGCTCCACGTGCTCCGCGAGCACCTCGGCCTCACCGGCACCAAGGTGGGGTGCGAACGCGGCGAGTGCGGGGCGTGCACGGTGCTCGTCGACGGCGAGCCGCGCTACGCCTGCATGACGCTCGCCCTGGAGGCGCAGGGGCACGAGATCACCACGGTCGAGGGGCTCATGCGGGGCGAGGCGCTGGGCCCGGTGCAGCAGGCGTTCGCCGAGTCCGACGGATTCCAGTGCGGCTACTGCACCCCGGGCCAGATCATGGCGGCGGAGGGGCTGCTGCGCGCCAACCCCGCGCCCACCCTGGACGAGGTCCGCCAGGGCATGAGCGGCAACCTGTGCCGGTGCGGCGCGTTTCCCAACATCTCCAAGGCGGTGCTCCGCGCGGCGGAGCTCCGCAAGGACACGGGAGGCCGGTCATGAAAGACCCTGGCCTGTACTACGTGGAAGGGGCCGTTCCCGAGACGCCCGACCCGTCGGGCGAGCCGAAGCCCTGGAAGGAGACCGAGGTCGTCGGGAGGCGGATGCCCCGGGTGGACGCCTACGAGCGGGTGAGCGGCACGGCGGTCTACCCTTCCGACATCGTCCTCCCCGACATGCTCTACGGCGCCATCCTGCGCTGCCCGCACCCCCACGCGCGGGTCAAGCGGGTGGACTCGCGGAAGGCCGAGGGGATGCCCGGGGTGCGGGCCGTGATCACCGGCGCCAGCCCCGAGGCCGACCTGGTGTGGCCGTACAGCCGCACGGTGTCCACGAAGCTGTTCGACGCCGTCTGCCGCTACGAGGGCGAGGCGGTGGCCGCGGTGGCCGCCGAGAGCCCGTACCAGGCCCAGGACGCGCTCCGCGCCATCGAGGTGGAGTACGAGGTGCTGCCGTTCGTGGCCGACGAGCGCAAGGCGCTGGCCGCCGGCGCCCCGGCCGTTCACGACGGCGGCAACCGGGTGTCCGAGCCCGCCGTCTACGAGCGCGGCGACGTGGCGCGTGGCTTCGCCGACGCCGACGTGGTGCTGGAGGAGGACTATCGGACGGCGTGCGAGATCCACACCCCCATGGAGCTGCACGGGTGCGTGGCCCGCTGGGACGGCACCAGCTCACCCTGTGGGAGTCGACCCAGGGGGTGTACGCGGTGCAGGCCCGCGCCGCGCAGATCCTGGGGCTGCCGCTGTCCCACGTCCGGGTCATCGGGCATTACATGGGCGGCGGGTTCGGGTCGAAGCTGCAGCCCGGCAAGTACACCATCATCGCGGCGCTGCTGGCGAGGAAGGCGGCCCGTCCGGTCAAGCTGTTCCTCACCCGCGAGGAGACCTACCTCACGGCCGGGAACCGCCCGCCCACCACGGTGCACCTCAAGGCGGGGGTGAAGAAGGACGGCACGCTGACGGCGCTGGAGCTCACCGGCGTGGGCTCGGGCGGCGCGTACCCCGCGGGCGGCACGTCCCTGCTGGACTGGCTGGTCCGCGACCTCTACACCTGCCCCAACGTGCGCGCGACCACCACCGACGTGTACATCAACGCGGGCCCGGCCCGGCCGTTCCGGGCGCCGGGACACCCCCAGGGGGCGTGGGCGCTGGAGCAGATGATGGACGCCCTCGCCCGGGCCGTCGGCATGGACCCCGTGGAGCTGCGGGCGCGCAACGTGCCGAAGGTGAGCCAGGGGCGCGAGGGCGCGCCGCCGTACACGACCACGGGCCTCAGGGAGTGCCTCGTCGAGGGCGCGAAGGCGTTCGGCTGGGAGGAGGCGCGGAAGCGCCCGGGCGGCGCGGACACTCTGCGCCGCGGCGTCGGCGTGGCGGCGTGCGAGTGGGTGGCCGGGGGCGGCGGACCGCCCTCGTCGATCATCGTCAAGCTGTTCCCCGACGGCACCGCCAACCTCAACATGGGCGCCGCCGACCTCGGCACCGGGACCAAGACGGTGATGGCCATGGTGGTGGCCGAGGAGCTCGGCGTGCCGGTGGAGCGCATCCAGATCGTCAACGCCGACACCGGGACGACCCAGTTCGCGACGCCGTCCGGGGGTAGCAAGACGGTGCCCACCGAGTCTCCGGCGGTACGCGACGCGGCGCTGGACGTGCGCCGACAGCTTCTCGAGATGGCCGCCGAGGACCTGGGCGTGCCCGCCACCGAGCTGGAGCTCGACCGGGAGAAGGGCGAGGTCGTCTCCCGCGCCGATCCGGCGAAGCGCCGCAAGGTCACCGAGGTGAGCCGGCTGCGGCGCCGCGGGGTGATCGTCGGCACCGGCTACCGCGCGCCCAACCCCGAGGGCAAGGTGGTCAGCCCGTTCTCGGCGCAGTTCTGCGAGGTGGAGGTCAACACGAGGACCGGCGAGGTCAAGGTGCTGCGCTTCCTCGGCGCCCACGACAGCGGCCGGGTCATGAACCGCACGACCTACGACAACCAGGTCTTCGGCGGCATCACCATGGGCATCGGCTTCGCCCTCACCGAGCAGCGCCTGCTCGACGCCTCTCAGACCGGCAAGATGGTCAACCGCAACTGGCACGACTACAAGCTGCCCACCGCCCTGGACGTGCCGGCGGACATGAGCTCGGTGCCGGTCGACCTCCACGACACCGAGGCCAACACCACCGGCGCCAAGGGCCTCGGGGAGCCGGCGACGATCCCCGCCGCGGCGGCCGTCGCCAACGCCATCTTCGACGCCACCGGCGTCCGCGTCACCGACACGCCGGCCAGCCCGATGCGGCTCCTCGCGCTGCTCGCCGCGGCCCGGAAGGAAGGGTGACGCCATGATCCCGAACTTCACCTACGTCCGTCCCGGCACCCTCGGCGAGGCCGTCAAGCGCGCTGCCAAGAAGGGCTCCCGTGTCCACGCCGGCGGCACCGACCTGCTCGGCTGCCTGCGCGACGGCGTGTTCGGCGCCGACACGGTGGTCGCCATCGGCGGGCTGCACGACCTGCGCGGCCTTCGCGAGACCGAGGGCGGCGGGTTGCGCCTGGGTGCGCTGACCACCATCGCCGAGGTCGCCGCCCACCCCGCGGTGCGGGCCCGCTACGCGGTGCTCTCCGACGCCGCCGGCGCGGTGGCCAGCCCACAGCTGCGCAACCAGGGCACCATCGGCGGCAACCTGTGCCAGAAGCCCCGCTGCTGGTACTACCGCGGGGAGTTCCACTGCCTGCGCAAGGGCGGGGACACCTGCTACGCCTACGACGGCGAGAACCAGTTCCACTGCATCTTCGGCGGCGACATGTGCTACATCGTGCACCCCTCGGACACCGCGCCGGCCCTGGTGGCGCTGGGTGCGGAGGTGCGCATCGCCGGGCCCGGGGGCAGCCGCCGGGTGCCGGTGGAGCACTTCCACGTGCCCCCGAGCGTCGACCCGCGGCGCGAGACGGTGCTCGAGCCCGGCGAGATCGTCACCGAGATCGTGGTGCCGCCGCCTCCGGCCGGGCTGCGCAGCTCGTACCGCAAGGTGCGGGCGCGGCGGTCCTGGGACTTCGCCCTGGCCGGCGTGGCCGCGGCGCTGCCGGTCTCCGAGGGCGTCGTGCACGGGGCGCGGATCGTGCTCTCGGGCGCCGCGGCGGTGCCGTGGCGGGCGCGGGGCGCCGAGGAGGCGCTGGAAGGTCAGGCGCTCACGCGCGCGGTGATCCGGAGCGCCGCGGAGGCCGCGGTGAAGGGCGCCGAGCCGCTGGCCCACAACGGCTACAAGGTGCCGCTGTTCCGCGGCGCGGTGGAGGAGTCCCTGACGGCGCTGGCGTGAGCGGCGGCGGGCCGGTCGCGGCGGT
Organism: uncultured Acidobacteriota bacterium; assembly: GCA_963751245.1. Taxonomy (GTDB): domain Bacteria; phylum Acidobacteriota; class Thermoanaerobaculia; order Thermoanaerobaculales; family Thermoanaerobaculaceae; genus CAVVTR01. The sequence goes on from CAVVTR010000017.1 coordinate 43,325, forward strand.
GGTGCTGACGGCGGGGCGCTCGGCCCGCATGGGCCGGCCCAAGGCGCTGCTGCCGGTGGGGCGGGAGACCTTCCTGGAGCGCGTCGTGGGCGTCGCCGCGGCGGCCGGGCTCGACCCCGTCCGAGTGGTGGTCGGCCCCCACGGCAAGGCCATCGCGGCCGCGCTTCCGGCGCTCGGCCCCCTGCTGGTGCCCAACCCCGACACGGAGTTGGGGCAGCTGCACTCACTGCGCCTGGGCCTGCACGCGCTGCCCGCCGGCGTGGACGCGGCGGTGATGTTCCTGGTGGACCACCCGCTGGTGCGTCCGGACACGGTGCGGACGCTGGTGGCGGCCTTCCGGAGCGGGGGCCGCCCCGTCGTGGTCCCCGTGCACGGGGACCGCCGCGGCCACCCGGTGCTGTTCGGCCGGGCGGTGTTCGCCGAGCTCCTCGAGGGGCCGCTGGAGGGCGGGGCGCGGCGGGTGGTACGGGCCGACCCGTCGCGGGTGGAGGAGGTAGCAGTGGACGACTCGGGTATCCTGGCCGACGTCGACACGCCGGAGCAGTACGAGGAGCTGATCCGCCATGACCGATCCCGTTGAGGAGCACCCCGACGTCTTCGAGGAGGTCGTGCACCGCCGCCGGGCCGGGGAGCGCACCGTCCTGGTGACCGTCGTCGCGGCGCAGGGCTCGACGCCCCGCCACCCCGGCGCCCGCATGCTCGTCCTCGCGGGGGGCGCGATCCGCGGCACCATCGGGGGCGGGCCCAAGGAGGCCGAGGTGATCGCCGCGGCGGCCGAGGTCCTCCGCCGGGGGGGCTGCCGCACGGTGACGCTGGACTTCCGCGAGGGGCTCGCCGGAGGCGACGGCCCCATCTGCGGCGGCGTGATGGAGGTGTTCATGGAACGCATCGACCCGCGGCGGCGCGTGGTGATCGCCGGCGCCGGCCACGTGGGCTCCTTCCTGCACCGCTTCCTGACCCTCCTGGAGCTGGAGCCGGTGGTCCTCGACCCGCGCCCGGAGATGGCCAGCGCCGAGCGCTTCCCCGGGGCGACGCTGCTCGTGCGCCCGTTCGAGGGCGGCCTCGCAGGGCTGGACCTCGGCCCGGCCGACGGCGTGGTGGCGGTGACCCCGGAGCACGCCCACGACCGCGCCGTGGTCGAGGAGGCACTGGGCACCCGGGCGGGGTACGTGGGGATGATCGGCAGCCGCCGCAAGGTGGCGGCCATCCTGGCGGGCCTCCGCGAGGCCGGCTGGAGCGAGGCGGAGGTGGGACGCGTCCACGCGCCCATCGGCCTCGACATCGGTGCCGAGAGCCCGGCGGAGATCGCGCTGGCCATCGCCGCCGAGATCGTGGCGGCGTTCAAGGGAAAGAAGACCGAGTGAGCCCCCGGGTCCCGGCGGGAGATCCGACCTGAGGAAGAAGGAGAGCAGACCCATGTCCGAGCGCGCAGACCTCACCACCACCACCACCAGCCCGAAGACCGCGGACGTGAACCGCCGCCGCTTCCTTCAGCTCATCTCCGTCGCGGGTCTCACCACCGCGGCGTTCCCGTCGGCCGTGTGGGCCCTCGCGGCCAAACGCGAGCCCGTCACCCGGGAGGAGCTCGCCCGGGCGCTCGCCCTCGACGGGCTCGAGTTCACCGAGGCGCAGGAGGACATGATGCTCGAGGGCGTCAACGAGCTGCGCGGGAAGTACGAGCAGTTGCGCGCCGTCAAGCTCGACAACTCGGTGGCTCCAGCGCTGCTCTTCGATCCCGTGGTCGAGCGGGAGACGCTGGAGACGGAGCGGCGCCCCTTCGTCATGACCCGGGTGCGCGGGGGCGAGGTGCCCGCGGACCTGGAGGAGCTCGCCTTCCTGCCGCTCACCGCCTTGAGCGAGCTGGTGCGCACCCGCACGGTGTCGTCCGAGGCGCTCACCCGCATGTACATCGGCCGGCTCGAGCGCTACGACCCGGTGCTCCACTGCGTCGTCACCCTCACCGAGGAGCGCGCCCTGGAGCACGCCCGCCGCGCCGACCGGGAGCTCTCCCTCGGCATCTACCGCGGGCCGCTGCACGGCATCCCCTGGGGCGCCAAGGACCTCCTGGCGGTGAAGGGCTACCCCACCACCTGGGGCGCCAAGCCGTACAAGAGCCAGGTCATCGACGACGACGCCACCGTGGTGAAGCGGCTGGACGAGGCCGGAGCGGTGCTCGTGGCCAAGCTCGCCCTGGGCGCGCTGGCCTCCGGGGACGTCTGGTTCGGCGGGCGCACCCGCAACCCCTGGAACCCGGAGCAGGGCTCTTCGGGCTCCTCGGCGGGTCCGGCCTCGGCGGTGGCCGCCGGGCTGGTGGGGTTCGCCGTCGGCAGCGAGACGCGGGGCTCCATCCTGTCGCCGTCCACGCGTTGCGGCGCCACCGGGCTGCGCCCCACCTTCGGCCGGGTCAGCCGCTCCGGCGCCATGGCGCTGTCGTGGAGCATGGACAAGCTGGGGCCCATCTGCCGCGCCGTGGAGGACTGCGCCGTTGTGCTCGCCGCCATCGCCGGGCCCGACGGCGAGGACGAGACGGTGGTGGACGTGCCGTTCAACTGGGACGGGGAGCTGGACGTGAGGGCCATGAAGATCGGCTACCTGAAGTCGATCTTCGAGGAGACCCCGGACGAGCAGCACAAGGAGTGGCACGACCTCGACCTCGCCACCGTGGAGAAGGTGCGCTCCCTGGGCGTCGAGCTCGTGCCCATCGAGCTGCCGGACCTGCCCGTGGACGCCATGTCGTTCATCCTCTCCGCGGAGGCGGCCGCCGCCTTCGACGAGCTCACGGTGAGCGGCCGCGACGCGGAGCTCGTGCGGCAGGACGCCCACGCCTGGCCCAACACCTTCCGCCAGGCGCGCACCATCCCCGCGGTGGAGTACATCCAGGCAAACCGCCTGCGCCGCATCGCCATGCGGGAGATGGCGCGGATCCTCACCGGGCTCGACGGCTACCTGTCGCCCACCTACGGCGGCACCAACCTGCTGCTCACCAACCTCACCGGGCACCCCGCGGTCGTGCTGCCCAACGGGTTCCGGGCCGACGGGACGCCGACCAGCATCACGTTCATGGGGACGCTGTTCGGCGACGCCAAGGCGCTGGCCCTGGCCAAGGCGTACCAGGACGCCACCGGTTTCCACCTGCGCCACCCGGTCGTGAAGGTCTGAGCGGTGCGGCAACGGCGGACGCCGGAATACCGGCGGCGGCCGCCGCTGCTGTCAGGGTGGGAGCGGACAGGACGGTGCGAAAAGGGGGGGACATGCCTTCGAAACAGGACGGCCGCGAGCGGTTCGAGGCTCTGCTGCACGAGGTGTCGGAGGCGCTGGAGCGCCTCGGCGCCAAGGCCGGGCAGGCGGGCGCCGAGGGGCGCGTGTTCTACGAGCGGCGCATCGAGGAGCTGCGCGCCAAGCAGGGGGTGCTGCGGGAGCGGCTGGACCGCCTGGGTCATGCCGGGGGCGACGTCTGGGAGATCGCCCGGGAAGGCGCCGAGTCGGCCTGGAAGGACCTGAAGGAGGCGGTGGACCGCATCCGCCACGACGGGCCCCCCGGCGGGGGCGCATAGCCGGCCGTGACGGGTCCCGCTACACTGTCGTGACCGATCGCGCCGACGACGGCGCGCGCCTTGGGGGGCTTCGATGAGCGGTGACATCGGGCGGTTCCACGTGCACACCGAGAAGGCGGCGCTCCTGGTCGTGGACGTCCAGCCGGACTTCCTGCCCGGAGGGGCGCTGGGGGTGACCGGTGGCGATGCCATCCTGGAGCCGGTCCGCAGGCTCATGACCTCCGGGCTGTTCCGCTGTGTCGTCGCCACCCAGGACTGGCACCCTGCCGGGCACGTCTCCTTCGCCTCCAGCCACGAGGGACGGCGGCCCATGGACGTGATCGAGCTGTACGGCCGCGAGCAGGTGCTGTGGCCTGACCACTGCGTCCAGGGGAGTCCCGGCGCCGCGCTGGCAGCGGGGATGCCGTGGGAGCGGGCGGACGCCGTCATCCGCAAGGGAGCGGATCCGCGCGTGGACTCCTACAGCGCGTTCTGCAACAACTTCGACTGGAACGGGCGCCGGCCCAGCACCGGTCTCGCCGGCTACCTGGACGACCGGGACGTCGAGGACCTCTTCATCTGCGGGCTCGCCCGCGACTTCTGCGTCAAGTGGAGCGCCGAGGACGCGGCCGACGCTGGCTTCCACGTCCGCGTGCTGTGGGACCTCAGCCGCCCTGTCGACCCCGCCTCCGACGATGCGGTGCGGGCCGACCTCGAAGAGCGCTCCGTCCAGATCCTCACGGCCTTCGAGCTCCCCTGAGCCCGCCGGTGCACCCGGTTCGAGTCGTCGCGGGCTTCAGCCCGCGGGGCGGGCGGGGGCGCGAACCTGTCGCGGCTCTGCAACGGCAGCGGCGCTGCCGAGCGGCAACCGCCCCCGCGCCCGCCGCACCGGTCCACCGACCGCCGGGTTGCCGCACCCTTTGCACATCCGAATGGAGACCAGGGCTAGCGGGCTGAATCCCGGGCTGCTTCTGCGTTGGCGGAGGCCAGCCTCCGGCCCCGCCCGCTGCCGGATCCGCGGGCTCCCAGGCCGCGTCTCGCCAGCCGCCCTGGCCTCCGCGAGGCCAGACCTGGGACGGCAGATCGTGGCGACGGCCACCCGCCCGTCCGCAGTCCCGGCGGGCTGAAGCCCGCGGCGCTTGAGCGGAGGCGGCCGGCCCCTGAGCCCGCCGCCTCACCCGGCGGGGGCTCAGGCGAAGAAGATCAGGGTCACCAGGGCGAACGCCGGGATGAGCACGGGCAGGGAGTAGCGGAGAATGTAGCCGAAGAACGACGGCATCTCCACGCCGGACTCCTCGGCGATGGACTTGACCATGAAGTTGGGGGCGTTGCCGATGTAGGTGTTGGCCCCCATGAAGACGGCGCCCGTGGCGATGGCCTGGAGGTAGGCGTGGTTCTCGCCGATGAGCTTGAGCACCGCCGCGCGCTCGGGCAGGCCCGGGTAGAGACGGCCCAGGGCGGTGGAAAGGAACGTCAGGTAGGTGGGCGCGTTGTCGAGGAACGACGACAGCCCTCCCGCGGCCCAGAAGAAGTGCGCGGGGTCGTTCACCGCGCGGATGATGAACGCCATGGCGCCGTGCTCGCCGGCGCGCAGCATCGCGAGGGTGGGGATCATGGTGGCGAAGATGCCCGCGAACAGGATGGCCACCTCGCGGATGGGCTCCCAGCTGAACTCGTTGCCCTTGCGCACCGCCCGCGAGGTCGTGTACCAGGAGCCCGCCAGCATGACGAGGAGGAAGGTGTCCCGGAGCACGTTCTGGAGCTCCTCCTCGACACCGAGGACGTGCACCGAGCCGGGGCGCCACAGCCCGGACACGATGACGGCGCCGAGCACACCGGCGAGGAACAGCACGTTGTGCCACCCCTCGATCCTCAGCGGCGCCCGCTCCCCGGTGGGCCTCCGGCGCACTTCCGGGTCCTCCCGGCGCCACGCCCGCACGTCGACGACGACATAGACGGCGAGGACCAGAAGGGCGACGGTGAGCATCTCCCGCCACAGCGAGAACGTCCAGAAGAACGGGACGCCGTGGAGGAAGCCGAGGAAGAGGGGCGGATCGCCGAGGGGGGTGAGCGCGCCACCGATGTTGGCGACGAGGAAGATGAAGAAGACGACGGTGTGGGCCTTGTGGCGGCGGTCGCGGTTGGCACGCAGGAGCGGCCGGATGAGGACCATGGCGGCGCCGGTGGTGCCGATCCACGACGCCAGGACGGCGCCGATGGCCATGATCGCCGCGTTGACGCCGGGGGTGCCGCGCAGGGAGCCGCCGATGAGGATGCCGCCGCCGATCGTGAACAGCGTCGCGATGAGGATGATGAACGGAACGTAGTCGAGGAGCGCCGTCTCGGCCAGGGCGTGGCCGGCCTCGGCGCCGTAGGCGGCCAGGAACGGCGCCGCCATCACCACCGCCCAGAACGCCGTCACCTTGGGGTAGTGATGGTGCCAGAAGCGCGCGGCGAGGAGCGGGAGGAGCGCGATGGACAGGAGCATCCCCACGAAGGGGAGGGCGCTCCAGGCGGGCAGGACCGTGCCCAGCTCCCGGGGAGCTTCGAGGGTGAACGCGCTGGCGGCGGGGGCGACGGCGAGGGCGCCGAGGGCGACCGTCACGGCGCTGGCGAGGCGACGCGAAAGGGCCATGTCTGATCTCTCCGCCCGTCCGGCCGGCGCACGGGCGCGCGGTAGAGTAGCACCATTCGGCACCTTTGGATCGCCGATGCAAGTTTATGAGGTTCAGTATCTTGACTCTACCGTTGCGGGCCCGTTCAGCCGTCGTGCTTCTTGCGGCCGAAGATCTTCATCAGCCAGCGGCGGAAGCGCCCGGGCTGCTTCACTTTGACCTCGGGCTGTGCCGCGGGCGCGACCAGGAACCCCCGGTGCTCCCGGCACAGCTCGGTGGGCGCGTGCTCCTCGAGGAAGGACTCGGTGAGGGTGTGCGGACACCGCTCGGTCGCGAGCTCCCCCGTGTCCGGGTCGATGACCGCCTCGACGATGCCCGCGGGCCTCGCGAAGGCGGCCCATCCCCCCGGGGGCCGCACCGCGACGGTGAAGGCGCTCCAGATGGGCAGGGCGGCCCGCGCTCCCGACAGGCGCGTAGGCGCGTCGTCGTCGTAGCCGACCCACACGGCGGTGGCCCGCTCCGGGGCGTAACCGCAGAACCAGTTGTCGCGACGTTCGTTGGTGGTGCCGGTCTTGCCCGCGAGGGCGCCGGTGACGCCGTAGGCGCGGGCGGCCGCGCCGGTGCCACGGTCGAGGACCCCCTGGAGGAGCGAGGTGACCAGGTACGCCACCCGGGGATCCAGGACGCGCTCCGGCGCGGGCAGGGGTTCGCCGGCCACGGGCGGTCCGCCGGCGCCGAGGACCGCCTCGAGGGCGTGCACCGGAGGGCGCACGCCTCCGGCCGCGAGGGCGGCGTACACCGTGGCCATCTCCACGGGGCTCACCTCGGCGGCGCCCAGCGCCAGGGCGGGCACGGGGTCGGGGCGGGGCGCGACGCCGAGCCGGAAGGCCAGGTCGGCGATGGCCGGCAGCCCGGCCTGCAGGGCGACCCGGACGGTGGGCAGGTTGCGGCTGCGCTCCAGGGCGGTCCGGACGGTGATGCGGCCCAGGGTCTTCCCGTCGTCGTCCTCCGGCGTCCAGGTGCCCCCCGCCAGCGCCACCGTGAGAGGCTCGTCGTCCACCAGGGTGGCCGGCGACACCAGTCCCTCCGACATGGCCGCGGCGTAGACGACCGGCTTGAAGGCGCTCCCCGCCTGGCGGGCGGCGGAGCCGGCGCGGTCGAACTGGCTCGAGGTCCAGTCCCTCCCGCCGACGTAGGCCAGAATGCCCCCCGTGGCGGGGTCCACGGACACCAGCGCGGCCTGGAGCGGCCCGCCGCGGCGGCGGCGCCCCTCGGCACCGCGCTCCAGGGCCGCCAGGCCGCGCTGCACGGCGCCTTCGGCGGCGGCCTGGTCGTGCCAGCCGAGGGTCGACAGGAGCGCCGCCCCGCGGTCGTCGAGGGCGTCCACGCCGAAGCGGGCGGCAGCCTCCCGGCGGGCCGCCTCGGCGAAGTACGGCGCGCGCTGACCGGGAAGCGGGTCCGGCGCGGTCTCCACCGGGCCCGAGGAGGCCTCCTCCCTCTCCGCCGGGGTGATCCAGCCGAGGGACTCCATGCGCCCCAGCACGCGGTCGCGCCGGGCGCGCGCGGCGTCGGGGTGGGAGAGAGGGGAGAAACGGGCCGGCGAGCTGATCATGCCGGCCAGCGTGGCGGCCTCGGCGAGGCTGAGCTGTTCCGCGTCCTTGCCGAAGAAGAACCGGGAGGCGGCGCCGAGCCCCATCACGCTGACGCCGTCGTCGGCGCCCAGGTAGATCTCGTTGAGGTAGGCCTGGAGGATCTGCTCCTTGCTGTAGCGCGCCTCCAGCACCATCGCGATCGCCGCCTCGCGCACCTTGCGGGACAGGGTGCGCTCACCGTCCAGGTAGAGGTTCTTGACGAGCTGCTGGGTGAGCGTGCTGCCGCCCTGGGCGATGCGGGCGCCGCGGAGGTCCACCCAGGCCGCACGGAGCGTGCCGGTGAGGGACACCCCGGGGTGGGAGAAGAAGCCGTCGTCCTCGGCGGCGAGCACGGCGCGGACCACGTGCAGGGGCAGGTCCGCCACGCGGACGGGGCGCCGCTCCTCGCGTCCGGGCCCGTAGAAGGACGCCAGCAGCGGCGGCTCCAGGGGGCAGCTGCCGGTGTCGCGGCCGTCCACGGCCAGGCGGACGATGCGTCCACCGTCGAGATCGACCCGCAGGCGCCGCGGCGCGACCCAGCCCCCCGGCTCGGGCGTGCGGCGCAGGAACGCCTCGACTCGGCTTCGCGAGGAGCGATATCGACCCTCGGCGACGGCGCTCCCGGAGGCCCGGTGGTATCCGGCGGCCTCGAGGGCCGCGACCAGCTCCGCCGCGTCGGCCCCGTCGCCCCGGCGGAGGACCGTCCCGCGCGCGTAGAGGCGGGACGGCTGGGGAGCCTCGAGCGTGTCGAAGCGGCTCGAGAGGGTCCACGCCGGCCCCACGAGCGCGGCGCCGCCGGCGAGGGCGGCCGCCGCCGCCACCGCGGCGACGCCGAGCAGGACGCGGCCGCGGCGCGCCCGAAGCGCTGCGCGCAACCCCCTGTGCCGGGCCGGATCTTCGCTCGTTCTCATGCGTTCCTCAGCGGCCGCCGTACGGAGCGGACGCCGTTCGGGAAGTGTACGCACACCAGCAGGCCGGCGTCGCGGTCACCGGTCACATCGCGGTCCGCGGCCCGCCCTCCGGACGTGAAGCGGCCGGCGGGCCCGGGCCCGCCGGCCGCCGGGGAATGCAGGTGCAGGCCCGGCCCCGTGGTCAGAAGCCCAGCCGGAGCCAGAACCCCGGCCCGGCGACGCCGATCCCGACGTGGGGACCGTCGAAGCGGCGGCCGTCGCGGTACACGACCTGCCGGACCACGATCCCGCCGGGCGTCGCCACCGGGAAGGCGTAGACCGACTCGATCCAGGGGTACCCGGCCACCCGGCCGCGGTGGACGAGGTAGCGCTCGTAGCGGCTGCGCTCGCGCAGGCTGATGCGGCCGGGCACGGTGATGGACACTGCGCGGGGCGCCACGACGATGGCGCGGGGCGCCACGACCCGCGGGGCGGGGTGGACCACCACCGCCCGGGGGTGCCGTTCGTGCCGGCCGCGGACGTGGGACGGGCGGTGTCCGTCCGCCAGGGCCGTGCCCGGCGCCAGCAGCAGCCCGCCGGCCACCAGGGCCACTCCGGCCAGGCGGCGTGTGCGTGTGAAGAGCTGGGTCGTGTTCATCGCGTCCTCCCCGGTGCGGGCGGTCGGGCCGCCGTTCCCGCTCCGTTCCTCAGCAACCCTCGTGCCAGGCCGATGCGAGACGACGGAACGCCTGCACGGTGAGTCGGTTGCTCTGGGCTCCGGCCGGCTTGCGGGGACCCGTTGGACGGTCTTGTGTCCTCCCGGGAGGACGTGAGGCCGTCAGGTCAGGAGGCGGGCGACGAGGTCGCCGGCCACGTAGCCCACGCCGGCGACACCCAGGCCGACCAGGAACATGTCGATGCCCGAGCGCAGGATGCCGCGCCCCGTGAACACGCTGCGCGCGGCGCCCACCGCAAAGTGGGACGCCATGGCGAGGAGGAAGGAAGTCCAGATCGCCGCCGCGTGGGGCAGCACCAGGAACGGCGCCACCGGGATGAACGCGCCCACCGCGGTGGCCACGCCGGTGACCCACCCCTCCTTGAGCGGGGTGCTGCGCTGCTCGCCGATGCCGAGCTCCTCGCGGACCTGCTCCGCGAGGGCGCGCTCGGGATCGGCGATGACCTCCCGGGCCATGCGCTTCGCGGCCTCCGCCTCGATCCCCTTGGCCTCGTAGATGGCGGCCAGCTCCTCCGCCTCGACCTCGGGCATGAGCTGGATCTCGGCGGCCTCCATGGCGATCTCGTGGTCGTAGACCTCCTGCTCGCTCTTCGCCGCCAGGTAGCCCGAGGAGCCCATTGAGAGCGCGTCGGCGATGGTTCCGGCGAGGCCGGAGAGGAGGATGAAGTGGGGAGCGACGGCGGCGCCGAGAACGCCGGCGACCAGCCCGAAGTTGGCGGTCAAGCCGTCGTTGAACCCGTAGACCACGTTGCGAAGGAACCCGCCGGAGGCGGCCTGGTGCCAGGGCTCGCCCTCCTTGCCGGTGATCCCTCCGAGGGTCTCGGCGTGCTGGGCCGACTCCCGCGCGAGGCGCAGAGCGGCGCCCTTCGCCTCGCCCTCCCCGGTGCTGCGGTACATCGCCAGGTAGCCCTTGACCTCGCGGCCCTCCTCGCGCAGTAGCAGGTTGGTGAGAATGCCGGGGCCGAAGCGGCGAGCCGTCCAGGCCAGCACGCGTGCCCGCGCCGAGGGCTTCGCCCTGGGCAGCTTGACGCCGGCGTCCTCGAGCATCCCGGCCCACAGCGCGGTGTGGCGGTCCTCGATGCCCGCGAGGCGTTGGTAGATGCCGCGCCTGGCCGGGTCCGGCTCAGCGCTGACGAGGACGCGGTAGAGGAACGCCGCGTCGGCCTCGTCGTGCCAGTGCTCGAGAAGCTCCTTGACGGAGGGGGGCTCGGCGCTCATTGCGACAGCGTAGCGCCCGCGCGCTGTCGCGTCGAGGGCGTCGAGCGGTGCGAGCGTGGCGCCGGGCCGCTCGTGCTAGACTTTCACAAACGCGCCACATCATCCAGAAAGAGTCACGAGCAGCACTCCGGAGAACGCCGATGAAGCCAGCGCCCCGAGGCCCTCGACCCAGGACCGGAGACGTGGAGAGGCGTCGGCGGCCGGCGTGCCGGACCGCCGTGGGGACGGCGCTCGCCGTGGCCCTCCTCGTCGCCGTGACGCCGGCGGGGGCGGCCCCGCCGCCGCAGAGCCCGGGGCTGGAGATCCACGAGGTCTCGGTGGCGCCGTACCCGCCGGTGACGGGCCGCCCGCTTGTCCTCACGGTGACGTTTTCCGCCGGGCGCGGCACCGCCGGCTCCGCCGCGTTCACGGTGGCGGTGGAGCAGCAGGGACGCGTCCTCGCGACCTCGCGCCCGGTGGACGTGGCGCTGGAGCCCGGGCGCGGGGGCGAGGTCCGCAAGCAGTTCACGGCCGCGTCGCCGGGCCGCTACACCCTGCGCGTGAGGCTGGCCGCGGGGGGTGTCGCGGCGGAGCGGACCGTCCCCATCGAGGTGGTGGGTGCGGGTGGGCCCGGCGAGGTGGACTGCTCGCACCTGAAGGGCGGCGTCCTCGGCGTCGACCCCGCCTCCGGCCGGAGCGCCTGCGTGTGCCGTGCGGGCTCTGCGGCCAACGCCGCCGGTACAGAGTGCGTGGACTGCGCCGTGGCCGAGGGAGCGTTCCGGGCCGCCGCCGGGCGGGGGGACGCCGCCGTCGCGGAGCGGATCGCGGCCGAGGTGCCCGGCTGTCCGTGGGCTACGGGTGCCCGCGCGACCGTGGCCGATCTGCTCCGCCGCAGGAACGAGGCCGTGTGCGCGGCGCGGGAGCTCGACATCATCCAGGCGGTCAACACCGGTGACGTGGAGAGGACCCAGGCGCTCATCGGCGGCGCGATGCAGGAGGGGTGCGCGGTGAGCGCGGAGCTCCGGCAGGCCCTCCAGCGCACCATGGAGCGCAAGGAGGCGGAGGCGCAGGAGGCCCGGCGGCGGGCCGACCAGCAGGCCGCCCGGGCCGCCAACGCCGACACCTGGCGGCGGCTGGCCAACCTGTCGGCGTGGGCGATGTCGGTGGGCCCGAGAGGCGTGGGCCAGGCCCCGCCGGGCGGGTGGACCAACCCCGGGGCCGTGCCGTTCCTGCCGCCCGCCGGCGGCCCGGCGGGGACGGCCCCGGCCCAGGGGTCCGCAGCGCCCTCCGGCGCCGGCGAGGAGGAGTGCAGGAAGAGGATCTGCCCCTCCTGCGCCAGCGCCGTCACGCTGCTCGGCACGTCGGTGAGCGAGGAGTGCGAGCGCTGCCTGGCCGCCAACGCCGAGCGGATCCGGCAGTGCGTTGCCGGGGGCGGTGGGGCTTCCGCCGGACCCGGGGGAGTGGCGGCGGTGGCCGGGCGGACCGCCGGGTCCGGCCAGTGCTACGTCGCGTCCACCTGGAGCCAGCCGCCGTCGTACGCGGCGGCGTGCGACGGCGGCGACGGCCCGGCCGTGTGGAAGCTCGCCCAGCAGTCGTACTTCGTGGTCGTGCTGGGCCCGGCGTCGTGGGCGGAGTGCACGCGGTTCATGCGGTCCAAGGGCGTCGCGGGGTGGTGAGGAGGCGATCGATGCGGGCAGGGGCGCGGCAGGCCGTCTGTGTCATCGGGATGCTCGCGGCGTTGGCCGCGATGCCGGCGCGCGGGGAGACGGCGGGCGAGCTCGTCGCCGCCATCCACTCTCACCGCGTGAGCGGCCGCGTGTCCGAGGCGGTGACCGTCGCGCTGCAGCTGGACCAGCGCGTCCGGAGCGGCGAGGCGCTCGGCCCGGCCGACCAGGAGGCGTTCAAGGACGAGCTGGAGCAGCTGCGCGATGTGCTCCGCCCCGAGGTGGATGCGCTGACCGCGCGCCTCGTCGCCGCGGCGGACCGGCTCGCGGAGCTGTCGCCGCAGAACGACCGCTTTCCCCGCCTCGAGGTCATGACGCAGGTCGAGGTCCGCGTGAAGCAGGCGCGGGACGGCATCGAGGCCGTCGTCGCGGCGGCGAGGGGCGCCGCCGCCACGCTGGACCTGCGACGGGCGCGGCTCGAGTCGCAGGCCGTCGTGGCGCTCACGCTGCCGGAGCGCAAGGCCCGGCTGGACGTGGCGGTCCGGTCGTACGGGCCCGCCGCGGACGCTGCGTGTCACGCCGGCGACCTGGAGTCCGCGCAGCGTGCGGCGGAGGCGGTGACGGCCGCCGAGAAGGAGCTGGCCACCTGCACGGAGGCGGTCCGCCTCTGGCGCCTGGTGGCCGACGACATCGGCAGGGAGGTGGACGACGCGCTGGAGGCGGCGGAGGACGCCGCGGCGGAGCTGGAGGAGCTGCCGGAGCGGATCGCGGCCGTCCGCGGATGGATCGCCGAGGGCGTCGAGGCGGCCGACATCCCCCGCCGCATCCTGCCCGAGGCGCGCGCCCGCTACGCCGAGGTGGAGGCGGCCCACGGGAAGCTGGCCGGGCCCGCCGACGACCTCAGCTCGGTCCGCTTTGCCCTCCACCAGGGCGACGTCTCGCTCGGGGCGTACAGCGTCGTACACAGCGCCAAGCGGGTCGTGGCGGGCCTGGAGAGCCTCGTGACGAGAGCGGAAGCGCTGAGGGAGGCGGATCGGGAGCTGGAGCGCGCCGCCGCCACGGCGGACGGGTACCGCGCGCGCCTCGCGGAGCGGGAACGCCTTGCCGCCGAGATCGAGGGGGTCGCCGCCCTCGAGGATCTGTGCCCGTCCGAGTGGGAGGCCGCAAGCGCGGCGGTCCTCCGGGTGAGGTCCTGCGTGGCCGGGCAGAAGCTCCGTGCGGCGGGGCGGGCGCAGAGCGACGCCGTGCCCGCGTCTCCGGTGGCGTCGCCTCCGGCAGGGGCCGTTCCTCCTGGCCCGGCGCCTCCTCGCCCGCCGGTGGCGCCGCCGGTGCCGACGCCGCCGTCGGAGGGCGAGGTGTTCGGCGGCCTGAGGATCGACCCCCCGGGGGCGCCGGTCCGGGTGCCCGTGGGGGGCGCCGTGCGCCTGCGCGCGGTGGACATGGGCGACCATCCGGTGGCCGGGGCGCGCTGGCTGTCGACCGACGAGGAGCGGGCCGTGGTCGGCGCCGACGGTACCGTCAGGGGCCTGTCCGAGGGACCGGCGACGGTGATGGCGGAGGCCGGCGGCAGTCGCGCGTACGTCGACGTCCTGGTGGTGCCGGAGCCCGGCGGGGAGGCTGCGGCGCCGCCGGCCGGGGAGGCGGGGGGGATCTCGTTGCTGGGCGAGACGCCGGACGGCCGGCCGACGCCTGCGCCGGGGTGGGACCTCGACGCGCAACCTGCCGCGACGCCGGTGCCCGTGCCCTTGCCGTCTCCCGTCCCGGCGGCGGCCACGCCCGCACCGGTCGCGGCCGGAGGCGGGGGGTGGGACCTCGACGGCGGTGCTCCTGCCGAGCAGACGCCGCCGCCCGGTGGAGCCGCGCCGGCGGCCACCGCGGCGGCGGACGCGGGCTCCGCGGGGTGGGCCCTCGACGGGCCCGCACGAGCGGAACCCACGCCTGCCGCGGGGCAGGGCGGGGGGTGGGAGCTCGACGAGAGCCCGGACTCCCCCGCGGGGCTGCGGTTGCTGGGCGAGGACGCCGCTCCGGCGCCCGCCCCCCGGCCCGACGGGGCCGCGGGCGGGACCTCGCTCGAGGGGACGTGGCGGCTCGGGACCGGCGGGCGGACGATCAGCTTCGACTGCAGCGGGGGCGGCGGCGTCTGCGTGTTCGGCGGCTGGCAGCCCGGCGACCCGGCCACGCCGCTCTCTCCGGCCGGACCCGGGCGCTGGAGGGGGACGGCCAAGGCGTACGGACGTTCAGGGTCGGCGGGCGGTCCCATGCAGGTGACGAGCGTCGACGACGTGGAGCTCGTGGTCACGGTCGAGGGCGACCGGGGCACCCTCCGCATGACCACGCCGCGAATCAACCACGGCACCCCCGTGGACATCGCCATGACGCGGGTGGGCGGCGGCACGGCGCCGCGGGACAACTCCACGGCGGCCGAGGGCCCGCGCGCCGGGCCGTACCACGAGTTCGCCGCGCTGTGCCGGGTGGGGTGGGCGCAGGGGCTGGCCCGGTTCTCGGTGGGCGCCGCCGACGCGACGATCGCCGGACACCTGAGAGCGGCGGGCGAGCACGTGATGATGGCGAACCGCACCACCTTCGCGCCGCTGCGGGCCTGGCCTGACTGGCAGGGAATCCAGGGCCACTACGACGGCCTGGCCGCGAGGCTGCTGCGCGAGCCCGGCGGGCGCTTCCGGGAGCAGCTCGGCGTGGAGCTGGAGATGGCCTGGGAGGGGCTCGCGGACGCGCTGGCGGTGCAGATGGCGGGCGAGGTGCAGCGCCGGGAGAACTGCGACAGCCACCTGGCTCGCGCCGGCTACCTCCTGTGCTCGGGGCAGCAGATGCTCCAGATCGCGGACGCGGAGGAGCGCGGGGGGGGCCGCGACCGCGCGGCCGCGATGGCCCAGGAGGGCCGCCGCCGGGAGGCCGCCGCCCGCCGCGAGCTCGACGCCATGCGCACGGTCCGGCTGGCCTCGGGGTCGTGCGTGGATCTGTCGGCCGTGGCCCCGGAGCTCGACGCCGCGGCATCCGCCCGTTCGACCGCTGCCTCGATGGCGGCGGCCGACAGGGCCTTCGCGGCCGCCCTGACCATCCTCGGCGGCCTGGCCCCGCCCGCGCCGCGCCACGAGATCCTGGGCGAGTGGTGCTACTCGATGTTCCTGGACCAGAAGGACCTGGACCACCCCGAAACGCTGTGCCGCATCGGCTTCGCGCAGGAGGGGGAGTGGGTCGTGGGGCGGCTGGTGCCGGGCTCCTGCACGCCAAAGAAGGCGGAGAGCCTGCTCGCCGGCCCGCCGCCGGTACGGGACGGGCAGGAGCTCCTGCGGGTGCGCAAGGTGGGAAACGGGGTCTACGAAGGGCAGGGGCTCACCTTCGGGGTGCTGGGCGGCGCCAGGGTCGAGCTCCAGGGCGAGAGGGCGCAGCTGTTCCGGTGGGACAAGACGTCGAGGGACCATCGGCGTCTGTTCCGCTGCACGGCGCCGTGACCGCCGCGAAGGGGAGGGGGAGGACGGCATGCAGCGACGCACCCACGGGGCCGGCCCGACCCGGCCGCCGGATCCGGCGGCAGGGCGGAGCCGGCGCGCCGCCGTCCTCGCGGCGCTTCTGATCGCCGCCGCGGCGAACGCCGGGGCGGCCAGCTTCGCGAGCCTCATGAACCGGGGCGTCAAGGCCTACCGGAAGGGGAAGCACGCCGAGGCGGCCGAGCTGTTCCGGCAGGCCGAGGCGAAGGACCCGTCGAGGGTCGAGGCGCCGCACTCCCTGGGGCGGGCCTGCTTCGACCTGGGAGAGTACCGGCAGGCACTCGCCGCGTTCACCCGCGCCGCCGCGGTCCAGGAGAACGCCGGCGACCTCGGCGGCATCGCCATGTCCCACGTGATGCTCCACCAGTGGGCGCGGGGGCTGCCGTTCGCCCGCCGCGCCGCGGCGCTCGCCCCCGCGGACGGCAACGTCCTCGACATCCTCGGCATCTGCGCCCTCCACAGCGGAGAGGTGGAGCTGGCGGGATCGGCTTTCGCCGCGGCCCGGGGGATCGCCGTCAACGGGGTCAACACCACCGGGCTCGCCGAGACGGCCTATGCGCGACGGGACTACGTGCAGGCCCGCCGGCTGGTGGACGAGGGCCTCGCGGCGTCCTATGCGTCCAACCAGCGGGAGTGGCTGGAGTCGCTGCGCGGGTGGATCGAGCTCGCCGAGGGCCGGCCCGACGCGGCACGGCGGGCGTTCGGAGGCGCGATCCGTCTCGGCGTGCTGCTGGACCCGAACCCCGAGGGGCTGGCGGTCCGGCGGGTGATGGCCGCGAGCCCCGCGGAGCGCGCCGGGGTGCGGGAGGGCGACGTCCTCGCCGCCGTCGGAGGCGCCTCCGCCCGGTCGCTCACCGCCGGCACCGTGGACGCGCTCGTGGCGGGGCTGGCCGAGCGCGCCGCGGTCCGGCTCGACCTCCTCCGCGGCGGCGCCCGGGTGCAGTGCGAGGCCGTGCTCACGTTCGCCCCCGACGCGCGGGCGGCGGCGGTCGCGCAGCCGGCGGCGCCGGTGCCCGCCACGCCGGGCGTGGTGTTCCTGGACGACGAGCCGCCGGCGGTCGCCCGGCCGGCCGGTGTGCCGGCGGGTCCTGACGTGGCCGGCGACGCCGCGCCGCGGGAGCCGAGGCTGCTGGTGCTCGGCGTGCGCGTCGACCCCGCCGTGGTGGCCCCGGGCGCCGGCTTCCGCGTCGTGGTGGAGGCGGAGGTCTCCGACCCGGCCGCCGGGGCCACGGTGCCGGTCTCGATGGAGCTTGCCGTGGCCCAGGGGGGGGCGGTGCTCGCCAGGGGCGCCGCGACCCGCGCGGACGTCCCCAACGGCGCGTCCTCGGTCATCGTCCGGCTGGTGCCCCGGGCCGCGCCGACGCCGGGCACGTACGAGGTGGTCGTGACGCTGAGGACGCGTCTGAAGGAGGGGACGGGCAAGGCGTCGTTCAAGGTGGAGGGACGATGAGAGCGAAGGGTTGGGCGGTGTGGGCGCTCACCGGGACCCTGGTGGCCTCAGGGGCGGCGGGGGCGAGCTACGAGAAGCTGATCAAGCGCGGCGTCGAGGCCTACGAGGCGGGGCGGTGGGAGGAGGCGCTGGCGAGCTTCCGCAAGGCCGACGAGAAGCGCCCCGACCGGTGGGACGTCGCGGTCGACATGGCCTGGTGCCTCTACCAGCTGAAACGCTACCCCGAGGCCGAGGCGTCGTTCCGGCGGGCGTTGAGCCTCAACGACCACGCGGACGCCTACGAGGGGCTCTCCCGGTCGCTCTACGCGCAGGTCAAGGTCGACGCCGCCCTGGTGGTGTCGCAGCGCTGGGCGGAGCTGGCGCCGCGGTCGCCGCTCGCCCACATCGCGGTGGGGTGGAACGCCTACGCCGTGGGCAAGGCCGACGTCGCCGCCACCGAGTTCCGCATCGCGGCCACCCTCGACGACTCCTGGGAGCCGCACTACGGGCTGGGGCAGAGCCTCTGCGACCTCGGCGACTTCGACGGCGCTCTGCGCGAGGCCCGGGTGGCGGCGGGGAAGCCCGCAACCGGCCAGCAGCGGCGCAAGACCGGCGATCTCGAGGGGAGGGCCCTGCTCGGCCTGGGGCGGTGGGACGAGTCCCGCGCCGCCTTCGGCCGCAACGTCATCGGGGCGATGGTCGGGGCGCGGCCGGAGGGGATCGCGCTCACCTTCGTGTGGACCAACGGCCCGGTGGCGCGGGCGGGGCTCGAGGATGGCGATCTGCTCACCGCCCTGGCGGGGACGGATCTGGCAGGCTTCGACCCCGAGATGTTTCTTGCCATGGTGGAGTCCCTGCCCGCCGGCCGGGAGCTCCCCGTCTCGGTGGTGCGCGGCGGGCAGACGTTCGAGACGCGGGTGAACCTCCGGCCGGGGGCGCTCCCCGGCGCTCCACCCTCCGGCGCGCCTTGGCTCGGCGTGACGGTCGCCGTAGCGTCGGGGGGCGTGCTCGTCCGCGACGTCGACGCGGGGGGGCCCGCGGCCGCGGCCGGTCTCCAGGCTGGCGATCTCCTCGTTTCCTGGGGCGACCGGATGCTCTCGGACACGACGGCGGAGGCGTTCGCGGCACTGGTTCGCGACGCCGGAGCCGGCGCGGCGGTGCGGCTGGGCTACGTCCGGGGCGGCGCCCTGACCCAGTGCACCGCGACCGTCGCGGCCGCCCCTTGAGCCGAAGGGTGGCGGCCGGAGCCGCGGTCGTCCTCGCGGCCGCCATGGCTGCCGCGAGCGGGCTGCGGGGGGCGTGGACGGTCGTGCAGGAGGCCCAGGGCCGCGACGCGGCGGCGGGAAGGACCCTCGTGGCCCACGTGATCGTGGCGCTGGCGGACAACGCTCACCAGGGCATCGTGCCGCTGCCGCCCGCCCTCGGCGACGGCGCCGACGCCGCCGGGAACCTCTACTGGGGCGCCCGCTATGGGCTCCGCACCTTTCTCGCGACGTCGCCGCACTGGGCGCTCGTGGGCACGGTGCCGCCTCCGGAGGGCCGGATCATGCAACGCGTGGTGTTCCGGCTACGGGACCCGGGGCCGTGGGCGCCCGCTGGAGTGGTCGT
>CAVVTR010000018.1:0-54634 GCA_963751245.1 uncultured Acidobacteriota bacterium
TGGCCAGTTGACCTTGCCCAGTCGTATTGCTGAGCAGGCCCGGATAGAACACCCGCCCCACGGCGGCGTGGCCGTCGAGGAATCGGGCGAGCCGTGCGGCGCTGGCGGCCTGCGCCTCCATGCGCACCTTGAGGGTCTCCAGGGAGCGGAGCATCAGCCAGGCCGAGAACGGCGCGCACATGGTGCCCAGGATCGTGCGGAAACCGAGAATCCGCTCCATGAGGTCGGCGCGGCCCAGGCACGCCCCCGCGACGAGGTCCGAGTGGCCGCCGATGAACTTGGTGGCCGAGTAGAGGGAGAGGTGGGCGCCGGTCTTGAGCGGCTGCTGAAAGACCGGACCCATGAAGGTGTTGTCCACCATGAACACGACCTCGCCGGGGGCGACGCGGGAGGGGTCGGCGCGCTCCTCCTCGGAGGGCTCGCGGCACAGCTCCCTGGCGAGGGCGGCACAGGCGGCGATGTCGGTCATGGCGGTGGTCGGGTTGGCGGGGGTCTCCACGAACAGCACGCGGAGCCGGTCGAGGCCCAGGTCGCGCACCCTCTCGGGGAAGCCGTCGCCGGCCTCGACGGCCACCGTCCGAACGCCGTAGGCGGGCAGGATCTGGTTGAAGAAGAAGTCGGTGCCACCGTACACGGGGATGGAGTACGCCACCTGGTCGCCCGGGCGGCACAGCGCCAGCACCGAGGTCGTGATGGCGGCCATGCCCGACACGAAGGTCGCGCCGGCCTCCGCGTTCTCCCAGACCCGCAGCCGGTCCTCGAGGATCTCCAGCACCGGGTTGTTGAGCCGGCTGTAGATGAGCCCCATGGGGGAATCGCTGGAGGCCTCGTCGAGGCCGTAGGCCTGGCGGAAGTAGGCCTCGCCCTCCTCGGCGCTGCGGAACACGAAGGTCGAGGTGAGGAAGACCGGAGGCTTGATCGCCCCCTCGGACCAGTGCGGCTCGTAGCCGTGGCCCATCATGAGCGACTCGGGAGCCAGATGGGGGGTGTCCTTGCGGGGTTTCGTGGCCATCGGCGACCTCCATGGGAGCGTCCCACGGCGGGGACCGGCGCCGCCGCGGACGGCCGCGAGGCTACCGGGGTCCGCAGGGCAAGTCAAAGCGACCCGCTGCAGCGGTGAAGAGGTTTCAGGGGCGGCGGCGCGGGTCCGGAGAGGCGGCGGCCCTCGCGGCGCTCAGGTGCCGGAGCTTGGCCGCGAAGCGCTCGCCGTCCAGCCCCTCGAAGGTCCGGAAGCGGACACCGACCCCCGAGACCCGCTCGCGGCGCCTGGCCGCGTGGCGGATGACCTCGGCGACCCCGCGCACCGGGGCGTCGTCCCGTGGCAGCGTGAGCTCGAAGCGGAACTCCGTCCCCGGCGGGAACTCCTGGTCGGTGCGCACCAGCATGCCCGTCGCCGAGATGTTCTCGGTCTGGCAGAGCAGGCGGCTGGCTCCCTTCTCCAGGTTCACGTCGAGCTTCGTGGCCACCCGCAGCTGCAGCCGCGGCGCCACGTCGAGGAGCTCCGCAACGAGGCCCTGCAGGAGCGGCGCGGCCTCCGTGGTGGTGAGGAGGCGGTTGGCCCCCCGTCCGACGAGCACCTCGATCTCCTCCCGGAGCGCGGGCTCGGTGACAACGAGGACGGCGGCGTCGCGGGACAACGAACCCTTCCTCCTCACCGCGGCGAGGAACTGCTCCGTGCTGCGGTCCGGCAGCGGATGGCCCACGATGACGACGTCGAAGGGGAGCTGAACCACGAGCTCGAGGGCCTCCTCGGCGTCGGTGAGGCTCTCGGCGATGAGGGCGCCGCCCTCCAGAACCAGACCGATCTCCTCGACCCGCCGGTCGTCGAGGCCCACCATGAGGACGCTGCGCTGTCGCGTGGCCATGCCGAACACCCTCCGGAAGGAGAATAGCTCCAAACGGGGGCGGTGGCGGTGACGAGCGCCACGCCGGGGAAACCCCGGCCCGCGCGGGGCGTATGTACCCGGAGGACGCGCCCTCCGGCAGCGTCCCGCCGCTCCGGCCCGTGGAGGAACCCGATGAGACCAGCCGCCGCTCTGCTCGCCCTGACCGCCGTGCTCACCGCCTGCTCCAGCACCGGGACGTCCCCGGCGCCGGTGGCGGCCGGCGCGCCGGCGGACGTCCTGGAGCTCACGCCTGAGACGCTGCGCGGGCCCGACCCTGCCGGGCTCGCCCGCGAAGCACAGGCGGCCTACGGGGAGAAGCGGTACGCCGACGCCGCCCGCCTCTACGCCGAGCTCCTCAGCCGTCGCCCCGACCAGCCGATCGCCTGGTACAACCTCGCCTGCTGCTACGCCCTGCTCGGCTCCGGGGGGCAGGCGGCCCGGTTCCTCGAGGCCGCGTGGGACGCAGGTTTCCACGACCTCGCCCAGGTCGAGGCCGACCGCGACTTCGACGGTGTTCGCAAGGAGCGGGCCTTCGCGCGTACCGTGAAGCGCCTCCGCGACCGCGCCGAGCGGGAGCAGGCCAGGACCGGCAGGACCTTCGAGCTGCCCTCCCGGGTGATGGCCACCGTGAAGATCCTCGAGCCCGCGGGCATGCGGGACGGCGAGCGGTACCCGCTGGTGATCGGACTCCACGGAGCCGGGGGCGACGCCGGGCACCTGCTCCCCGCCTTCGTCGACGCCGGAGTGCCGGCCCGGTTCATCTTCTGCGCGCCGCAGGGCCCGTACGCCGTGCCCGGCCGCGACGCGCCGGGCTTCGTCTGGTTTCGCGGCCTCCCGGAGGCGCCCCGCACTCCGACCCCCGAGAGCCGCCGGCTCACCGAGGAGTACGTGCTGTCGGTGGTCGAGGCGGTGAAGCGGGCCTACCCGGTGGACGAGCGCCACGTCTACCTGCTCGGGTTCTCGCAGGGCGCCCACGTCGCCTTCGACGTGGGCCTCCGGCACCCGGAGGTGTTCGCCGGCGTGATTCCCATCGGCGGCTGGCTGCGGCCGGACGACTACGCCGGGACCGAGCTGGAGCGGGCCCGGAAGGAGGGGCGGTTCCTCGTGGTGCACTCTCGCGAGGATCGCGCGGTCGCCTGGGAGGAGTGCGAGCGGTCGACGGCGCTTCTCCGCTCCCGAGGGATCGACTTCTCGCTCCTGTCATACCGGGGCGGCCACGTGCTCACCGGGGACGTGATGCGAGGCGCGGCCGCGTGGATGGGGCTGCAGGTGTCCGTGGCGCCGGAACCGCCGGCCGGGCCCTGACGCCGCTCCAGGTCGCCCGCCCCGCCTCCTGCCGGCGGAGTGCGCTACGCTGAGCGGGAGCTTCGGCGGATGCGGGAGGGGCGATGGCGACACTGGCAAAGGCGGTGCGGCGGGACGATGCCTTCGAGGCGAACCTGGACCACTGGCGGACGGTGTGGGACCGCCTGGCGGCGGAGGCCGGACGGATCGCCGGGGGCGGCGGGGAACGGGCGGCGGAGCGCCAGCGCGCTCAGGGCAAGATGCTCGTCCGGGAGCGCCTGTCGGCCCTGCTCGACCGCGACACGCCGTTCCTGGAGCTCGGGCTGTGGGCCGGCTGGGGGATGTACGAGGAGTGGGGCGGTGCCCCGGCGGCGGGGACCGTCGCCGGCGTGGGGACGGTGTCCGGCCGCCGCTGCGTGGTCGTCGCCAACGACGCCACGGTGAAAGCCGGGGCGTGGTTTCCCATCACCTGCAAGAAGGTCCTGCGGGCGCAGGAGATCGCGCTGGAGAACAGGCTGCCGGTGATCTACCTGGTCGACTCCGCGGGCGTGTTCCTGCCGCTGCAGGAGGAGATCTTCCCCGACAAGGAGCACTTCGGGCGCGCCTTCTACAACAACGCCCGGCTGTCGGCGGCGGGGGTCTACCAGATCGCCGCCATCATGGGACCCTGCGTGGCGGGGGGCGCCTATCTGCCGATCATGTCGGACGAGGCGCTCATCGTCGAAGGCTCGGGCTCGATCTTCCTGGCCGGGCCGCACCTCGTGCGCGCCGCCATCGGCGAGCAGATCGACGCCGAGTCGCTGGGCGGCGCCGAGGTGCAGACCGACATCTCCATGGTGGTGGACGACCGGTTCCCGGACGATGCTTCGTGCATCGAGGCCGTGCGCGCCCGTATCGGGCAGCTCGCCCGCCCCCGCCTCGCACCGTTCGACCGCATCGGGACGGTGGAGCCCGCGGTGGATCCGGCGGGCATCCTCGGTGTCATGCCCCCCGACCGCTCCAGGCCCTACGACACCCTCGCCCTCCTCGCGCACCTGCTGGACGGCTCGGAGCTCGACGAGTACAAGGCGACCTCCGGCCGCACCCTGGTGTGCGGCACCGGCCGCATCCACGGCTGGGCGGTGGGGATCGTGGCGAACCAGCGGGCCGTGGTCAACCGGCGGCGCGGGCTCGGTCCCCGGGAGCGCGAGATGCAGATCGGCGGCGTGATCTACGCCGACGCCGCCGACAAGGGCGCCCGCTTCGTCGAGCTCATGAACCAGAAGGGGATCCCGCTGCTCTTCCTGCAGGATGTGACGGGGTTCATGGTGGGCTCCAAGGAGGAGCGGGAGGGGATCATCAAGGACGGCGCCAAGATGGTCCACGTGGTCGCCAACTCGACGGTCCCGAAGATCAGCATCTTCGTCGGCAACTCGTACGGCGCAGGCAACTACGCCATGTGCGGCAAGGCCTACGGGGCGCGCTTCATCTTCGCCTGGCCGTCGGCGTGCATCGCCGTGATGGGGGGCGAACAGGCCGCGCAGACGCTCCTGTCCATCCAGGTCAAGAATCGCCCCGGTGGGGTGAGCAAGGAGGAGGAGGCGGCCCTGCTGGCCGACATCCGGGCGCGCTACGAGGCCACCACCGATCCGCGGTACGCCGCCGCCCGGTTGTGGGTGGACGGGATCCTGGATCCGCGGGACACCCGGGAGGCGGTGGCCGCCTGCCTGGAGGCCGCCGCGCACGAGGGCGGGCACGTGCCCGCCCGGTGGGGCGTGCTGCAGACCTGAGGAGGCCTCCCGGCGTCAGCGGAGCCGGATGTCGATGTCGCCGACGCCGACGTGGGCGTTGAGCTCCGCCTTGCCGGTCCCGCGGCCGTCCAGGGACTTGGAGATGAAGCCGTCACCCGTCTCCCGGCCGGCGGGCGTCCGTAGCTTGACGTCGCCCACTCCCACGCTGGCCCGGATGGGTCCGAAGGCGTCCTGGGCCGACTCGATGCGGACGTCGCCGACGCCCAGTTCGATGTCGAGGGGCCCCGAGGTGTCCAGGACCCTCACGTCGCCCACGCCCAGCTTGAGGCGCGCGGCGAGCCCGGCCGGCAGACGGATGGACCACCGCTCGGAGTAGCCGGGCTCGTCGTGGTCCGGAGCCTTGACCTCCAGGCGCAGGGTGGAGCCGGTGCGCTCGGCCACGATCCCGGCGTTCTCGATCGCGGTGTTCCCGGAGGAGCCGAAGAACCGCACGTGCCTGGCGGTGACCTCGACCTCCACCGACACGGAGGGGCTGGCCTGGGCGACGATCTCCACGTCGCCGATGCCCGCCCGGACGACGATGCCGGTGAGCCCTGCGGACGGCTGCTGGAACGTCAGAGTCCGCGAGTGCTCCGCGGCTCCGGCCGCCGCGGCCGCCAGGATGGTGACGAGGACCAGAAGGGGTCGTCGCACGGTCGTTCCTCCTCTCACACCTATTGAACGCACGAGGGGGCCCCCGGGTTCACGTCCCGCCCTCAGCGGCCGCGCACGAACGGGTTCGAGGCCCGCTCCGCCCCGATGGTCGTCTCCGGTCCGTGGCCCGGGACCACCCGGGTGTCGTCCGGCAGGGCGTAGAGGACGTCCCGGATGGAGCGCTCGAGGGTCTCGAGGGAGCCGCCCCACAGGTCGGTGCGCCCGATGGAACCGGCGAACAGGACGTCGCCCACCACGGCGAGGCTTTGCGAGAACTCGTCGTGGAGGAGCACCACGTGGCCCGGGGAGTGCCCCGGGCAGTGGCGGATCAGGACCGTCCCGGTCCCCAGCGCGAGCCGTTCCCCGTCCTCGAGCAGGTGGCCGGCGGGGGGCGTCGCGGGGGGAGGAAACCCGAACGCCTGAGCCTGCATTGGGAGGTTCTCGTACAGCGGGACGTCGGCGGCGTGGAGGCACAGAGGCGCCCCGGGAAAGCGCTGGAGTGCCTCGGCGACGCCGTAGGCGTGGTCCAGGTGCGCGTGGGTGAGGACGATGGAGGTCACCGCCCAGCCCTCGGCGCGCACCGCGTCCAGCAGGACCTCCACGTCGAAACCGGGGTCCACCAGGATCGCCTCGCGGGCACCCTCGTCGGCGAGGGCCAGCGTCCGCGCCGCGAACGGCCCGACCTCGAAAGCGAGCACTCTCACGGTGCCGGCGCCGCGACGATGTGGCCCACGAGCCGCCGGAGGAGCGCGGCGAGCCGCGAACGGGCCGCCTCCCCGGTCTCGATGACCTCCTCGTGGGTGAGGGGCCGGCCGGCGATCCCCGCCGCCAGGTTCGTGGCCAGGGAGAGAACCGCCACCCGCATGCCGGCGTGGACCGCCGCGATGACCTCCTGCACGGTGGACATCCCCACCACCGTGGCGCCCATGGCCCGCATCATCGCCACCTCGGCCGGGGTCTCGTAGCTGGGGCCGAGCACCCCGGCGTAGACGCCCTCGCCGGTCGTGAAGCCCGCCTCCGCGGCGTAGACCAGCGCGGCCCTCCGCAGGTCCGGATCGTAGGCGTGCGTCATGTCGGGGAACACAGGCTCCCGCCAGCGTCCCCAGGCGCCCACCAGCGGGTTCACCCCCTGGAGGTTGAGGTGGTCGCGCACCACCACCAGGCTGCCCGGTCCCATGGCGGGATCGAGGGAGCCGGAGGCGTTGGTGGCGATCATGACGCCGGCGCCCAGCAGGGCCGCGAAGCGGGGGATGGCCGCCACCTGGTAGACGGAGTACCCCTGGTAGAGGTGGAAACGGCCGTTGAAGGCCAGGAGCGCCTCGCCTCCTCGGCGCCACACGGTAACCGTGGGGGAGTGGCCGAGGAGGGCGTGGATCGGGAACGGGAAGATCTCGGCGTAGGGGACGGTGCCGGCCTCCTCCCAGCCGGGGATGCGCAGGGTGATGCCGGAACCGGCCACCAGGGCCGCCCGGACGGCGCCGGTGTCGTGCCGCCGGGCGAAGGCGTGGGCCGCCTCCTCGAGCATGCGTGGAGTCAGGGTGTCCATGGCCACGAAGGATACCCCAACGTCGCGGCGGACCGCTTCCGGGGAGGTTCCCGGCGGGGTCCTTCGTGCTGCTCCGCCACGCCTTCGGCGCCGCCTGCGGCGTGGTACCATTCCGCGGCCAATGCACCGGGGAGAGCGAGGACGGCACACCACAGGCGCGTCCGTCCCGGGTCGTCGGCGCCGTCACCCGCCCGGCGGGGAGGGCATCTCGGAGGCGACGTGGAACCCTTGGAAGTCCTCAGACAGAACCGGCGGGCGAAGCTGGAGGAGCTGCGCCGCCGTGGCATCGACCCCTACCCGGCCCGCTGCAGCGTCGACGGCCGTGTCTCCGAGATCGTCGCCCGCTTCTCCTCCCTCGACGAGGCGACGCTCGAAGAGGCGCACCCGCGTGCACGCGTGGCGGGCCGCGTCACCGCCATGCGCTCCCACGGTAAGACCGCGTTCTTCGATCTCTCCGACGGCGACGGGAGGATCCAGGTCTACGTGCGGCGGGACTCCGTGGGCGAGGAGGTCTTCGCCCTCCTCGAGGCCGTGGACCTCGGCGACTTCTGGGCGGCGGAGGGCGAGCTCTTCCGCACCCGGACCGGCGAGCTCACGGTGAAGGCCGAGACGCTCTCCGTGCTCTCCAAGGCGCTGGCGCCGTGGCCCGAGAAGTGGCACGGGGTGACGGACCACGAGCTTCGCGCCCGGCAGCGCTACCTGGACCTCGCCACCAACCCGGACTCGCGCGCGGTGTTCCTGGCGCGGACGGCGGTGATCCGGGAGTTGCGCCGCCGGCTCGAGGACCGGGGCTTCCTCGAGGTTGAGACGCCGATGATGCACCCGATCCCCGGGGGCGCCACGGCGCGCCCGTTCGTGACCCACCACAACACCCTGGACATGGAGCTGTTCCTGCGCATCGCACCGGAGCTCTACCTGAAGCGGCTGGTGGTGGGCGGCTTCGACCGGGTCTACGAGATCAACCGGAACTTCCGCAACGAGGGCATCTCCACCCAGCACAACCCCGAGTTCACGATGCTCGAGTTCTACTGGGCCTACGCCAACTACGAGGACCTCATGGCCCTCACCGAGGAGATGATCACCGGCATCGCCGGGGAGGTGGCAGGAGGGCAGACGCTGCCGTGGGGGGAGAGGACGCTTGACCTCACCCGGCCGTGGCGCCGGCTGACGATGCCGGAGGCCATCCTCGCCCACTCGGACCTCGCCCCCGAGGATCTCGGGGAGCGCGCCGCCCTCGAGGCCACCGGCCGCCGCCTCGGTGTGGCGGACGTGGAGAGGCTGCCCACCGGCAAGCTCGTGGCCGAGGTGTTCGAGGCGACCTCCGAGGCCCACCTCCAGGACCCGACGTTCATCATCGACTTCCCCGCCGACATCTCTCCCCTGGCCAAGCGCAAGCCGGCGGCCCCGGACCTCACCGAGCGCTTCGAGCTGTACATCGGGGGCATGGAGATCGCCAACGCGTTCTCCGAGCTCAACGACCCCGACGACCAGCGCCGCCGCTTCGAGGAACAGGTGGCGCACGGCGGCGGCGTCGTGGACGAGGACTACCTTCTGGCGCTGGAGCACGGCATGCCGCCCACCGCGGGGGAGGGCATCGGCATCGACCGCCTCGTGATGCTGCTGACCAACTCCCGCTCCATCAGGGACGTCATCCTCTTCCCGCTGCTGAGGCCGCGAGAGGGCTAGGTGCCGTCGGTCACGGCTCTGCTCGCCGGCCGCTACCTGCTGGGTCTGAGACGGCGGACCCACGTGGCCGCGGTGAGCGCCATCAGCTTCCTGGCCATGGCCCTGGGGGCCGCGGCCCTGGTCATCACGCTGGCCCTCCTGGAGGGCTTCCAGTCCACCATCCGGCGCCAGCTCACCGAGAGCGGGGTCCACGCCGAGCTGCGGCCCGCGTCGGGCTCGGTGCTGCCGCCCGGCGACTGGCTCCAGCGCCTCGAGGCGCGCCACCCCGGGCTCGAGGTCCACGTGTCCCGCCAGGGCGCCGTGTGGTGCCTCGCGAAGGGCGGGGCCGCACCGGCGCAGATGGAGGTGGTGGACGGCCTCCCCCGCGTGGAGGTCAACCGGGTGCTCGCCGCGCGCCTCGGCGTCGGCGCCGGCTCGGAGCTCACGGTGGCGAGCTCGAGGCTGGTCCTCACACCCCTCGGTCCCATGCCGGTTCGTCGGCGGGTCACGGTCGGGCAGGTGGTGGAGGTGAGGCCCGGCGAGGACCGGGCCGTGGTGCAGATGCCGGCGACGCTGGGCGCCGGGCTACTGGCCACGCGCGAGCCGCAGACCGTGGAGCTCAGGGCGCGGGACCCGGAGGAGGCGTGGCGGGTCGCCGCCAGCGTCCGCGGCGACGTGCCCCCCGGGGTGGAAGTGGTCTCCTTCCAGCAGCTCAACCGGCCGCTGCTGGCCGCGCTCGCGCTGGAGCGGGTGATGATCGGCTTCGGGGTGGCGCTGGTGATCGTGGTGGCGGCGCTCAACCTGCTGTGCAACATGGCGCTGCTCGCCGCCGAGAAGCGCTTCGACGTGGCGCTGCTGGCCGCGATGGGGCTCACCCCGGCGCGGGTGCGGCGGCTGTTCATGATGCTGGGTCTGGGGGTCGGGGCGGTGGGAGGGGCGCTGGGGACCGCCGCGGGAGCGGCGGTGGCCGTCGTCCTCGACGTCACCCACGCGCTTCCCCTGCCGCGGGGCGTGTTCATCGTGTCGCACGTGCCTTTCCGCGTGACACCGGCGGCGGTGGGGGTGGTGCTGGCCGTCACCCTGCTGGCCGCCGTCCTGGCGTCGCTGCCTCCGGCCCGGGCCGCGGCGCGGCGCGACGTGCTGGAGGGACTCCGCTATGAGTGACGGACTCGAACCGGCCGCGCGCCCTTCCGGGTCCACGCCGGAGCAGGCGCCTCCGGTGGTCGTGGCCCGCGGCCTCGCCAAGGGGTACGGGATCGGGGAGCGCCGCGTGGAAGTGCTGCGCGGCCTCGACCTCGACATCGCGCGCGGCGAGATGGTGGCGGTGGTGGGCCCCTCGGGGGTCGGAAAGAGCACGCTCCTGCACCTGCTGGGACTGCTCGACCGCCCCGACGGCGGTCGCCTGGAGCTGTTCGGCGCAGACGTCTCGACCCTCGCGGCCGACAGCCGCGCCGAGTGGCGCAACCGCCGCGTGGGGTTCGTCTTCCAGTTCCACGCCCTGCTCCCGGAGTTCACCCTGGCCGAGAACATCGCCATGCCCCTGCTCATCGCCGGGAGGCCGCGCCGGGAGGCGATGGCACGGGCCGGGGCGCTGGTCGACGCGGTGGGGCTCGCGGCCCGCAGGGAGCACTTCCCCGACGAGCTGTCCGGCGGCGAGCAGCAACGGGGCGCGGTGGCCCGGGCGCTGGCCGTGGAGCCGGACCTCCTGCTCGCCGACGAGCCTACCGGAAACCTGGATTCGGCCAACGCCGAAGCGCTTTTCGAGCTCCTCGTGAGGCTTCATTTGAGCCGGGGCCTGACGAGTGTTATCGTGACCCACAACGAGGCTCTGGCAGGCCGGTGCCACAGGATGGTCCGGCTGGCCGGGGCCTCTGCTCAGGACCCATGCTCGAGAACCTGACCGAACGGGCGCGGCGCACGCTCTTCTTCTCCCGCTACGAGGCGGCGCGGGCGGGGTCCGTCCAGATCGGGTCGGAGCACCTGCTCATGGGCCTGCTGCGCGAGTCGGACGAGCTCGTGGGCGAGGTCCTGGAGCGTTTCCGCATCGATCCCGCCGCTCTGCGGGCCGAGCTCGCCCCGGCCGGAGCCGCCCCCGACGGTGCGGCTCCCGAGGGCGCCCCCGCGGACGAGCTTCCCCTCGCCGACGAGAGCAGGCGGATCCTGCTCCTTGCCGGCCAGGAGGCCGAGGTGCTCGGCCACCTGTCCATCGGCAACGAGCACCTCCTCCTCGGCATGCTCCGCCTGGAGGCCAGCACCGCGGCCAGGATCCTGACGGCCCACGGGATGTCGCTGTTCGCCGTCCGCGAGGAGCTGGCCGAGGTCCTGCGCGAGCGGGAGTCGTCCAAGGGCAAGCGGGAGCTGTCGTCGCTGGCGGAGTTCGCCAGGGACCTCACGGAGCTCGCCGCCGGCGGCGGGTTCGATCCGCTGATCGGCCGCGAGGACGAGGTGGACCGGGTCATCGAGGTGCTGCTGCGCCGCACCAAGAACAATCCGGCGCTGCTCGGGGAGCCCGGCGTGGGCAAGACCGCCATCGTCGAGGGCCTCGCCGAGCGCATCGTGTCGGGGCGCGTGCCGGTGCAGCTCGCGGACCGCCGCATCCTCGCCCTGGACCTCTCGCTGGTGGTGGCCGGCACCAAGTACCGCGGCCAGTTCGAGGAGAGGCTCAAGGCCATCCTCAAGGAGCTGAGGGAGAACCCCGAGATCATCGTCTTCATCGACGAGCTCCACGTCCTCATCGGCGCCGGGTCGGCGGAGGGCTCCCTGGACGCGGCCAACATCCTCAAGCCCGCCCTGTCCCGGGGGGAGATCACGTGCATCGGCGCCACCACGCTGAAGGAGTACCGGCGCTACATCGAGCGTGACCGCTCCCTGTCCCGGCGGTTCCAGCCGGTCGTCGTGCAGCCCCCCGACGAGCCGGGGACGCTGCGCATCCTCGAGGGCCTGCGCGAGCGCTACGAGGACTTCCACAACGTCGCGTACTCCCCCGAGGCGCTGCAGGCGGCGGTCACACAGACCGGCCGCTACATCGCCGACCGGTTCTTCCCCGACAAGGCCATCGACGTGATGGACGAGGCCGGAGCACGGGTCAAGCTGCGCGGCGCGGCCTCCACCGAGGAGCTGCGCCGGGTCCAGGCCGAGGCGGGGAGGGTCGTGCGCGAGATGAAGCGGGCCGTGTCCGCCAAGAACTTCGAGGGCGCGGTGGCGCTCCGCGAGCGCGAGCTCACGCTGCGGGAGGACATCAAGAGGCTCATGAGGTCCCGTCCCGAGGAGACCCCGCGCCCCACGGTGCAGCGGGCCGACGTCGACGAGGTCATCGCGTCCTGGACCGGGATCCCCATCACGACCCTCCGGGAGGACGAGGCCGACCGCCTCGCGCGCATGGAGGAGATCCTGACGCAGCGGGTGGTGGGCCAGACGGAGGCGATCTCGGCCATCTCACGGGCCATCCGGCGCTCCCGCCTGGGCGTCTCCCGCGGGCACAGGCCCGTCGGCTCCTTCCTCTTCCTGGGGCCGTCGGGAGTGGGCAAGACCGAGGTCGCGAGGCAGCTCGCCGCGTTTTTGTTCCAGTCCGACAAGGCGCTGCTGCGCTTCGACATGTCCGAGTACATGGAGAAGCACGCCCTGTCGAAGCTCCTCGGCTCGCCCCCGGGGTACGTGGGTTACGAGGAGGGGGGGCAGCTCACCGAGCGCGTGCGGCGCCAGCCTTACTCCGTGATCCTCCTGGACGAGATCGAGAAGGCACACCCGGACACCACCAACCTCCTCCTGCAGGTCCTGGAGGATGGTGTCCTCACCGACGCGTACGGCGACCAGGTGGACTTCAGGAACACCCTGATCATCCTGACCTCGAACCTGGGCACGCGGGAGCTGCTGGCGAGCGCACCGGCGGTGGGGTTCGCCAAGGGCAGGGAGCCCCGGTTCGAGGAGATCCGGGACACGGTGCTGCGGGAGCTCAGGAGGTTCTTCTCGCCGGAGTTCCTCAACCGGCTCGACGAGGTCGTGGTGTTCCACCCCCTGGAGGGCGAGCAGCTCCGCGAGGTCGGAGGCCTCTTGGTCCGGGACGTGGTGTCCCATCTCGAGCAGCGCGGTGTGCGGCTCGAAGTACCAGAGGAGACCGTGGCGTGGCTCCTCGCGCACACGCCGTCCGAGGTCTCCGCAGGGGCGCGGCCACTGCGCCGGGCGGTGCAGCGGTACCTCGAAGATGCCGTCTCCGACTACCTCATCCAGCACCGGGATCGTGAGGAAGACACGCTCGTCGCCCAGATCGTCTCGGATCATCTCGTCGTGTTGGCGCAGGAGGGTGTGTGCGAGAGCTAGCCCCGGTCGTTGTCCTCTTCTCCCTTCTGGCGATCGCGCCCCCCGCCGGGGCGCAGCAGCCTCCATCTCCCGCACCGACCCCAACGCCCGCCGCCGCCCCGGCAGGGACGGCTCCGGCCGAGACGGCCCCGGCGAAACCCTCGCCGGCCGCCGCGGCGGCCCGGCCGATCGTCGAGGAAGTCGTGGTCAAGGGTGGCAAGACCATCACCGCGGACACCGTGGAGTACTACCTCGGCGTGGCGAAGGGCGATCCCTACGACCCGGAGGCGATCGACAAGAACTTCCACCGCTTCTGGGAGTCGGGGCTGGTCGAGGACCTCAAGGTCGAGGCAGAGACCATCGCCCCGGGCAAGGTGCGGCTCATCGTCACCGTCGAGGAGCGCCCGAAGGTCACCGAGTTCGAGTTCCAGGGCAACAAGAAGCTCTCCAACAGCACCCTGCGGGACAAGCTCGAAACGGACGGCTTCTCGCTGCGGGGCAACGTGCCGCTCAAGGGGTCCGAGGTGCAGCGCATCCAACAGGACCTCATCGAGATCTACGGCAAGGAGGGCTACGCCAGCGCCACCGTGACGCCCGAGGTGGAGAAGGCTGGTGAGAACCTGCGGAAGGTCGTCTTCAAGATCGACGAGGGCGCCAAGGTGAAGATCGGCCAGATCAGGTTCGAGGGCAACAAGGTCTTCCCGGCGTGGCGCCTCCGTCACGCCATGAAGAAGCTGAAGCAGAAGTCGCTGTTCCACCTGTTCGGCAAGAAGATCATCTGGAACAAGGAAGCCTGGGGCGAGGACTCCGAGAACCTCAAGAAGTTCTACATGAACCACGGCTACAAGGACGTGGTGGTCGGCGAGCCCCAGGTCCAGCTGCTCGCCCGCAGCCCCGAGGCGACGACCCAGGCGAAGAAGAAGTTCCGGATGGTGGTGACCATCCCCATCCAGGAGGGCCGGCAGTTCAAGCTCGGCGGCCTCAAGCTCGAGGGCGAGACCGTCTTCCCCGAGGAGCTGCTCCGCAAGCTGTACGAGGTCAACATCGGAAAGACCTACAAGTACTCCGCCGTCGAGAACGGCAACGAGGCCGTCCGCAACCTCTACCAGTCCCGGGGTTACATCTACGCCTACACCAACCAGGAGCTCAACAACGAGCCCGATCATCCGGACACGGTGGACGTGGTGGTGAGGATCTACGAGGGCGACCGCTACCGTCTGGGGCGGCTCGAGTTCCAGGGCAACACGAAGACGCAGGACAAGGTGATTCGCCGCGAATTCCGCCTCATGGAGGGGAGCTGGATGGACATGACCACGTTCCGGCGGTCCGTGTTCAAGGTGAACCAGCTCGGCTACTTCAAGCTCACCGAGGATCCCCTCGAATTCAAGTTCGACGAGAAGAAGAAGCTCGTCAACGTGGTCGTCAAGGGCCAGGAGGTGGGCCGCACCGACGTCCAGTTCGGCGCCGGCTACTCGGAGCGGGACGGTTTCTTCGGGCAGTTCGTCTTCAACACGCGCAACTTCCTGGGACGCGGCGAGACCCTGGGGCTGTCCGGCACCTTCGGCAGCTACGCCACGAGCTACTCGCTGTCGTTCTCCGAGCCCTACTTCCTGGACCGCCGCATGGTGATCGGTGGTTCCATTTTCAAGAGCACCTACGACACCACGAACCTCGGCTACAACGACTACATCCGCGACTCCAAGGGCGGCTCCGCGGTGTTCGGGTTCTCGGTGGGTGACTTCGGCCAGTTCTCCTTCGTCTACAGCTACGAGAGCGTCTTCGCCCAGTACGTGTCGCTGCGCCAGGGGTACGCCGGCGAGGCCCCCCTCTTCCCGCACGAGCGGCCGATCGGCCCGGCATATCCGGACAAGACGGCGGACGCCGTTTTCCACGCCACCTACCGTGGCATCACGTCGGCGTTCACGCCGGGGTTCTACTACGACTCGCGGGACGATCCCTTCGACCCCAGCGAGGGCGTCTCGTCCTTCCTGCGCGTCCGCTACGCCGGCGGGCCGCTGGGCGGCGACTTCAACTACATTCGCCCGGAGGCCGGCATCAGCGCCTATCACCCGCTGGGACGGCGGTACATCCTCGCCGCCAACTTCGAGGGCGGGATCATCCTCCCGTTCAACGGCACCGAGATCCCGGTCTACGACCGCTACCGGCTGGGCGGCGAGCAGTCGTTGCGGGGGCTGCCGTTCTACGATGTCCTGCCGCGGACCAAGGACGGAGCGTACTTCCTGGACCAGTACGGCTCCCGCCTGGGCGGCGACCGCTACCTGCAGCTCAACCTCGAGTACCAGATCAAGGTGGGCGGTCCGCTGAAGTTCATCGTCTTCACCGACATCGGCAACACCTGGGTCAAGCAGCAGGGGTGGGACCTTTCGCTGCTGCGCTACACGACGGGGATCGAGCTGCGCGTGTTCCTGCCCGTGTTCCAGGCACCGCTGCGGTTCATCTACGGGATCGACCTGAAGCCCTTCCCGGACGAGAAGAAGTCGGACTTCCAGTTCTCCATCGGCACCACGTTCTGA
The DNA here is from genome assembly GCA_963751245.1 of uncultured Acidobacteriota bacterium. Taxonomy (GTDB): domain Bacteria; phylum Acidobacteriota; class Thermoanaerobaculia; order Thermoanaerobaculales; family Thermoanaerobaculaceae; genus CAVVTR01. The sequence goes on from CAVVTR010000018.1 coordinate 15,635, forward strand.
GCCGTTGCCCCCGAGGCATCGCACGCCGCCCGGGCCACCTGGCCCGGGCGGCTTTTCGTCGGCGCTGTCCGGACAGGGCACCGGGCCGGCGCGGCGCCGGCGGGGGTGAGTCCCCGGCGCCGGGGACACCGTCAGTGCCGGGGCTGCTCGGAGGGTACGGGCGGCGCCGAGCCGCTGCCGGAGCGCTCCATGGCCTTGGCGACCACCGCCAGGGTGGCCTCGTCGGGCCACGGGTCGCTTCCGGCGGCGGCGCCGACCCGCTGGCGGACCTCGATCACGGTGATGGCGTCGGGGTTGCGGGCGAGCCGCCAGCCCTCGCGGGTGCGGACCAGGATCTCCGGCGGCTTTTCCATCCGGCCGAGCAGGCCCGCGCAGTCCTCCCCGAGGAGCGTCGCGGCGCGGCCCGGGCTGAGGTTGCCCTCCACCAGCGTCTCGACGAGCAGGTTGAGGACGACGTCCGCGCGGGCCTGCGGCCGGGGCACGCGGACGTGGCCCATGACCCAGGAGGCCTCGGCGCCCAGCAGGACGGCGAGCCAGAAGAAGAAGAGCGAGATGAGAAAGAACAGGACCAGGGTGAGAGAGCCGTAGATGACGTTGAGCCGGTAGGCCACGGTGAGGTAGGCCTGGAAGCCGATGTGGATTCCCGCCAGGGCGATGGTGGCGACGATGGCGCCGGTGAGGGCGGCGCGCCACGGGACGCGGGTGTGCGGGACCCAGCGGTACAGCGCGGTGAGCGCGGCGAAGGCGAAGAGCGCGGGCAGGGGCTGGGTGAGGATGGTGACCTTGGCGGCCCACGGCTGCTTGTAGATCCAGAAGAGGATCGAGAACAGCGCGGTGAGCAGGAGCGGGCCCCAGACCAGCACCATGACGAAGGAAGCGAGGCGCCACTGCCACTGGCGCCGATGGGGCACGCCCCAGATGGTGTTGATGACCTCCTCGATCTGGTAGAAGGCGTGGAGGGACACGAGGGCGGAGACGGCGACGGAGAGCCCGCCCAGCGCCGCCGTCCGCTCCGCGAACATGGCCAGCGTCGCCTTCACGCGTGCGGTGGAGAACGGCAGGATGTTGGCGATGGAGCGGACCACCTCCTCGGCCCGCTCAGGGTTGATCCGGCTCACCGTGACCAGAGCCACGGTGAGCAGCGGGACGAGCGAGAGGAGCGTGGTGTAGGCGAGGGCGGCCGTACGGACGATGAGCTGGTCGCGGTGCTGTGCCTTCGCGACCTCGGCGACGAAGCGGGCGAAGCGGCGGGGAAGTGCCGTCAAAGCTCTACGGTCTCTCCGAACTCGGGGATCACGCAGCGCCACCCGAACCGCTCGGTGAGGTGTGCCGCCAGGGCCCGGCTCGACCCGGGCTCGCCGTGGGTGACGAACACCGTCGAAGGCGCCTGCTCGGCGCCGCTGGCCCAGATGGTGAGCTCGTCCACATCCGCGTGGGCGGACAGCGACGAGATGCTCTGGATCTGCGCGCGGACCGGCACCATCTCGCCGAAGATCTTGACCTCGGGTTCGCCGTCGAGCAACCGCCGGCCCCGGGTTCCGGCCGCCTGGTAACCCACGAACAGGACGGTGTTGCGCGGATCGGGCAGACGGTGCCGGAGGTGGTGGAGGATGCGACCGCCCGTGGCCATCCCGGATGCGGAGATGATCACCGCGGGCCCCTCGGCGGCGTTGAGGCGCTTGGACTCGTCGACGCGCCCGATCTCGGTGAAATTGGGGGGGCTCAGCGGGTCCACGCCCTCGCTCACGAGCTCGCGCATCTCCGCGTCGTGCTCGCGGACGGCACGCCGGTAGGTCGCCGTTGCCTGGCGGGCCATCGGCGAGTCCAGGTACACCGGCAGGGGGGGGATGGCACCCTCGACCGCCAGCTCGCGCAGGAAGTAGAGGATCTCCTGCGTGCGGTCGATGGCGAAGGCGGGGATGAGCACGACCCCGCCGCGGGCCGCGGTCTCCCGGATCACCTGGGCCAGCATGTCGCGGGGGTCGGAGTGGTCGTGGTGACGGTCGCCGTAGGTGGACTCGATGACCAGGTACGTGGACCCGGGGTACGCTTCCGGCGGCCGGAGGATGGGCACGTCGTAGCGGCCCACGTCCCCGGAGAAGTAGACGGTGATGTGCTCTCCTCCGGCCACCTTGATGCGGAGCTCCACCGCGGCGGCTCCCAGGATGTGCCCCTGGCGGTGGAACCGGAACTCCAGCCCGGGGTGGAGGACCTTCGTGGTGCCGAAGGGGACCGGGTGCAGCGTCCGCAGCGCCTCGCGGGCGTCCGAGAGGTCGAAGAGCGGCAGGGCGGGGGAGTGCTTCGAGGAGCGCACCTTGTTCGCGTAGCGGGCCTCTTCCTCCTGGAGGTGCGCCGCGTCCGGGAGGAGGACCTCGAGGAGCTGACGCGTGGGGGGCGTGGCGTAGACGGGTCCGGAGAAGCCCTGGCGGACCAGTCTCGGGAGGTAGCCCGTGTGGTCGATGTGGGCGTGGGTGAGCACCACCGCGTCGATGGTCGAGGGCTTGACCGGGAAGCGTGCCCAGTTGCGCAGGCGGAGCTCCTTGGGGCCCTGGAACAGGCCGGCGTCCACGAGAATGCGGTGGTCGTGCGCTTCCAGGAGGTAGCGGGATCCGGTGACGGTGCCGGTGGCGCCGAGAAACGTGAGGGTTGGCATTCCGCTATTTTAAACAATCCCGGCGTGACCGATCCGGCGGCCGGGTCCGCGCGGGGGAACACGCGCGCCATGACGATCGTTTGTCCTTGCAGGGCCTGTGACGCGCGCGTACACTATTGTGCACAAAGGCCGGATTGGAGGGACTCATGAATCCGCGAACCAAGTCCACGGGTGTCGAGGAGAAGATCGACCAGCTCGACGAAGGTGTCGAGGAGGTCCTGGACGAGACGAAGGAGACCATCGCTCAGGCTCAGAGCGCCCTGGACAAGGCGAGAGAGGCCCTCGGCGAGGGGTACGGCAAGCTCAGGTCACGGTCCACGGAGGCGTACGCGGCAGCCAGGGAGTACCTCGCCGACGCCCGTGCCTCGCTGGAATCCGCCCGCGAGAAGATCGGCGAGCTCTACGGCCGCTCCCGCGAGGCCGCCGAGGAGCTCTACGAGAAGACCAAGGTGCAGTTCGACAAGCTCTCGGCTGAGGTCAAGAAGGGTTACTCCAAGGTCCGGGCCCGGGTGGACGAGGTTGACGTCAAGGAGGTCCGGGACGACGTCATCGGCTACATTCGCGAGAACCCCGGCAAGTCGGTCCTGATCGCCCTCGGCGTCGGGTTCGCCCTGGGCTTCATGGTGCGGCGCCGGGAGCCCTGAGCCATGGACGGCCACGAACCGATCGCTCCGGAACCGGTGGAGGACGACGACCTCTTCGAGACGGGGGCCGGGGAGGAGGCGCCCGTCCACCGGGGGCAGCGCCTCGATGCGGACGCCCTGCTCGACAAGGTCATCCCCGGCGAGATCGACTGGCGGGACATCGTGCGCCGGCACCCCGTCCTGTCGGTGGGTGTCGCCGCGGGGCTGGGGTTCCTCGTCGGCCGGAGCAAGGGCGCCGCGATCATCAGCGGGGCCTCGGCGGCCGTCACCGGCGCCGTCATGCGCCAACTGTCCGACGTCTTCGACGGAGACATCTTCGAGTTCTGACTCCTCCTCGAGCCTGGGGGCGATCATGCCTTGGTGTCCGAAGTGTGGTGCCGAGTATCGTGAAGGTTTCACCCGCTGCGCCGAGTGCGGCGTGGCGCTCGTCGACCAGCGTCCCGAGAGCCTCCCCGCAGAGGACGGCGACAGCCACCTGGGGCCCGACTGGGAAGTGGCCGGGACGTTCTCATCCTACGAGGAGGCCGAGATCGCCCTCGGCTTCCTGCGGGCCAACGGCATCGACGCCGAGGTCCTGGACCCCCGCACGCACGATCCCGAGCTGGCGGTGGGTGCGCTGGACGAGCTCAACGTGATGGTGGCGCCCGCCGACCTGGCGCCGGCCAGGGAGCTTCTGGACCGCGCGGCGCACGGGGAGGTGGCGCTGGAAGACGACGCCGCCCCCGACGAGGGAGACGCCTGAGAGCGGTCCGAGCCGCGTGAGCTGCCCGGCCCCCGGCCGGGGTCAGTGCGGGCCCTGGCGGAGGCCGTCGAGGGCGTGGCGGACCGCTTCGGGGACGAGCCCGGAGATGTTGCCGCCGAGGGTCCAGACCTCCTTGATGATCCGCGAGGACAGGTAGATGAACTCCTCGTTGGGCGTCAGGAAGACGGTCTCGGCCAGGTCCCACAGACGGCGGTTCATCAGCGACAGCTGGAACTCGTACTCGAAGTCGGAGACGGCCCGCATGCCGCGGAGGATGACGCGGGCCCCGGTTTCCTGCATGAAGGTGACGAGCAGGCCGCGGAAGGCGGCCACCTCCACCTGCGGGAGGCCGCGGAAGGACTCGCGGATCAGCGTCACCCGCTCCTGGGCGCTCAGCAGGGGGCTCTTGTCGGTGTTGTCGAGCACCGCGACGATGACGCGGGGAAAGATGGTCACCGCCCGGCGGACGATGTCCACGTGGCCCAGGTGGAGGGGATCGAAGCTCCCCGGGTAGACGGCGATCAGTGGCTGCTGGCTCACGGCTGCTCCTTCACCGCCGCGGTGGCGCCGTTGTAGTGGTCGTCCAGAGCCCGGACGGCCAGGACGTGGCCGCCCTTCTCCACGGGGATGCGGAACGTCTCACGCCGGGTGTCGAACATCCCGTCCTCGGGGAGGAGGGGGTGCCAGCGCTTCGCGTCGCGGTTCCATTCCACCTTGAAGACGGGGGAGAGGGCGTCCTCGACGGTCACCAGCCAGTCCGTGCCATCGCGGACAACCGTGACCCGCGGCGGCGTGTTGTCCACGGTGAACCAGCTCGAGACGCGGCGGGTCAGCGCCGGGTCGGCGGGGTTGCCGGGGGCGTCGCTGGCGGTCAGCCGGAAGCGGTAGAGCCCGTCGGCCAGCGCCTCGGTATCGAGCCCCAGCACCACCAGGGTGAGGTGCGTGCGGATCTCCCACCAGCTGGAGGCGCCCTCCGGCTGGATCTCCACGGTGAACTCGAGAGGGTCGTCGTTGGGGTCGTCGGCCTTCCAGGAGACGCTCCGGTAGCCGACCCGGTAGTAGCGCTTGCCCAGCCGGCTCTGCCCGCCGGAGCCGTTCTCGTCGAGGACCGTGAAGATACCGTTGGCGTCCGGGTGCTCCACCTCGACGATGCGATCCGACGGCGGTGGTCCCTGGAGGAAGATCTCCGCCGGGGGGTGGACCGTGAGGTCCGCGACCTCGGGTGGCAGGTTCACCTGGCGGTAGGCGACGGCGACGCTCTCCACCGTGGGCAGGCCGTCCTTGCCCGGGGCGAGCTCGACCTGCCACTGGAGGAAGCGTGACGCCGGGGCGGTGACGCGCTCCGCGCTGCAGGACTGCGCCGCGGTCCAGTCGCTCCAGGTCGCGTCGGGCTCCTCCGTGAGACCCGAGCGGAAGCGGATCGTGCAGCCTCCCCCGGCCGCCGGCACCGCCCTGACGTGCACGGCGCCCCAGTGGGCCGGCTGCCCGGCGTCGAGGGCGGGCGAGGTGAAGGTGCCGCGGGGTTCCCCGGTGCGATGCATGAGGCGCACGGGGCCCTGGGTGAGCAGCCACGTTCCGCCCCCGGCAAGGCGGACCACCTGGGAGGCGTCCACCGTGTCGAGCTGGGCCGCGGCGCCTTCGGTGATCTGCCACAGCTCCCCCTCCACGCCGGTGCCGACCACCAGGTGGCCGTCGCTCCACGCCAGGGCGCCTGCCAGCTGCTTGGTGAACCGGTACACCGTCGTCGCGGCGCCGGCCGGGGTGATGCGCAGGATCTCGGAGGTGGCGCTGCCCTTGTCGGTCTTCGGCGTGGTCTCGCCAGAGGTGCTCACCGTGACCGTGACCTCGGCGTCGGCCTTCGGGGAGGGCTTGGCGCCCAAGGTGGGGTCGCCGGTCAGGGCCGCGGCGAAGATGGCGCCGTCAGGGGCCACCGTGAGCGCCGCGATCTCCGTGAAGTCCGAGTCGTAGACCGCCCCCACCGGGCCGGCTCCGGTCCACCGCAGCACCAGTCCCCTGCCCGAGGTGCCGATGATCAGGGTGTCTCCGCTGACGGCCAGGCACCGCGCGTGGGCGTCCGGCACCGCGGCGGCGAGCTCCAGGCCCGAGGTCCCGAGCCGCAGCAGGCGGCCGGGGTTTCCGGCGGCGGCGACGAGGCCCCCGCGGTACCAGGCGAGGTCCCAGATGTTGCCTTCAGGAAGCGTCGAGACCACCCTCGGTGCCGACGCGCCCGCCGAAAGCTCGAGCAGCTGCGCCGGCTGGGCCGTGGCCGCCCACAGGTTGCCCGAGGGGTCCACGAGCAGGGCGGTGATCTGATCGGCCCCGACCTCGCCCGCGAGGGACTTCGTGCCGTCCTTCACGCGCCAGATGCGGGCCGGGTGCCCGGTGCCCACGTACGCCGTGCCGTCCGCCGTCACCGCCAGGGCCAGGCCGAGGGGCTCGTCGAAGGAGGCCACGGAGGCGAGGGGCGGGAGGGGGCTGAGGGTGCCGTCGGGAGACACCGCGACACCGTGGGCGAGCGCCCCGGAGAGGGTCTGCGGAGTGTCGAGGAGGAAGTGCTTCGTGGGTGTCGCCTGCGCCGCGGCGGCGGTGATGAGACCGGTGAGGAGGACGGCGGGGAGGGCGTTACGCGGTCTCATGGAGTCTCCTCAAGAGGGGCCCGGACTGTCAGCGGGATGCGGAAGGCGCCGGTGAGGGGCACGGCGGAGGCCTCGTGGACGGCCGCGACCACGGCGGTACGCAGCCGGGTCACGGCACTGGTCCCGAGACCGGTGGCCAGCGTCGCGGCCCACGACGGGGGCAGGGCGGGCTGGGAGGCGCCGGGGTAGGCGAGCCCGCCCTCGCGGGTTTCCAGCGCCACCACGAGGCCGGCGCTGGAGCGCAGCATGCGGAGCTGGTCGAGTTGGCCGTCGAAGGTGGCCGGCACGATGCCTTCGGCCTTGAGCAGGTACTCGCTCCACGCCGCGCCGTCGGCGACGATGAGGTCCAGCCGGCCTTCCCGCACCCGTTCGGGGACCTTCACGGTGAGGCGGAGGAAGCGGGGAGGCTGCTCCCGAGGGAGCAGGCGCACGGTGACGGGGAGCTCCTCTCCGGGGTGCACCGTGGTCCTGGCCGGGATCGCCTCGGCGATGGTCGCGGCGGTGTTGCGCTCGCGGTGGGTCAGCTCCACGTGCACGGCGCGGACCGGCGGGTGGGGGAACGACGAGCTCTCCACGAAGCCCAGCACGGCGCCCGCGAAGGTGGACACGCGGGCCAGGGCGTCCATGCCCTCGGTCGCCTGGCTGAGGCTCACCCGCCGGCCGTCCTCCAGGGTGAGCTCCACGGTGACCCCCACCGTGGCCTCCCCTGCGGAGGCCCCCCGGGCGGCCAGGGAGGCGTTGGCGAGGTAGGTGAGCATGAGGGGCTCGAGCACGGGGATGCGGGCCACCCGGAAGTTCCATCGCTGGCTGCCCGCGGCGTCGTGGACGGCGATGGTCACGGGCAGCCCCTCGGGGGCGCTGCCCACCCGCGCCACCATCCCCGTGCGGCGGTCGGTGACGAAGGTGCCGAAGGGGCGGCCCACGGTGAAGACCTTGAACGGCTCCTGATACGACCTCTGCACCGCGACGACCCGGGCCCGCGCGGCCGGCAGGGCCACGGTGCCCAGCCCCAGGAAAGGGTGCCCGAAGGCGAAGACGTCATCGCCCTCCCTGGCCGTGACCGTGCCTCCCGCGGCGAGGGTGGCGTCGCCCCACACGAGCAGGGCGGCCACCATGTCGCCCCCCTCGGGGACGCCGCCGATGTCGGCCCCGGCGCCCGCCGGCACGGCGAGGAGGCCGATGCTCTGGAACATCCCGGCCCCGGGGTCCACGGGGAGACCGGACACGGCCAGCGGGATGGGGAGCAGCCGGCCCCGCGACGCCGGCTCCGGCGGCAGCAGGGACGCCACGTCCACCCGCGCCGCGGCGAGGGCCGCGAGGCTGACGGGGGACGACTCCGGCGGCGCCTCGGCAGCACCGCCCCGCAGCTGCAGCATGTCCGCGAAGGGGGTCACCCCGGCCAGGGGCTCCCTCGCGAAGGACCAGCCGAACGCAACGGCGCCCAGCAGCTTGCCGTCCACGTAGACCGGCGAGCCGCTCATGCCGGCGACGACGCCCTGGTCCGTGAAGCGGTCGTCGGTCAGCCGCACCAGCACCGCCCGGCCTCCCGGCGTGGAGGCGTCGAGCACGCCCATGACCTCCACGGGGATCCGCCAGTGCTGTCCTCCGGTCCACTCGGTGACGCAGGTTCCCTGCTGTCCCGGGTGCACCGCGGTCGGCTCGACCCAGCTGAGGGCCGCCGCCAGCGTCAGGTTGAGGAGGATCGTCAGCACACGCCTACGCCGTGGCGGCGAGCCGCTGCGCCAGGTGGCGCCCGGTCAGGGGAAGCAGCGTCGGGAGCTGCTGCATCAGCTGCGCGAGCTCCGCGGGGAGGATCGCCTGGGACGCGTCGGAGAGCGCCGCGGCGGGGTCGTGGTGGACCTCGATCATGAGGCCGTCCGCACCGACCGCGGCCGCGGCCCGCGCCATGGGGACGACCTTGTGGCGCTTGCCGGTGCTGTGGGAGGGGTCGGCGATGATGGGCAGGTGCGAGAGCCGCTGCACCGCCACCACCGCGGCGAGGTCCAGCGTGTTCCGCGTGTGGTCGGTGAAGGTGCGGATGCCGCGCTCGCACAGCACGACCTCGTAGTTGCCCTCCGACAGCACGTACTCGGCGGCCATCAGCAGCTCCTCCACGGTGGCCGCCATGCCGCGCTTGAGCAGCACCGGCTTGCGGGCGCGTCCGCACTCGCGCAGCAGGGAGAAGTTCTGCATGTTGCGCGCGCCGATCTGGATCATGTCGGCGTGCTCCACCACCAGCTCCAGGGAGCGCTCGTCCAGGGCCTCGGAGACCACGGGCATGTGCACCTCGTGCCCCACCTGGCGGAGGATCTTCAGGCCCGGCTCGCCAAGGCCCTGGAAGGAGTACGGGGACGTCCGCGGCTTGAAGGCGCCGCCGCGCAGGATGTGGGCTCCGGCGGCCCGCACGGCTTTGGCGATGGTGAGGGTCTGCTCGTAGCTCTCCACCGAGCACGGCCCGGCGATCATGACGAAGTGCCCGCCGCCGACGGGGACGCCGCCGACGGAGACCACGGTGTCGTCCGGCTTCACCTCCCGGCTGACAAGCTTGTAGGGGTGCGAGACCGGGATGACCTCGAGGACGCCGGGGAGGGTCTCGAAGGCGGCGGGGTTGACGATCTCCTTGTTGCCGGTGATGCCGATGGCGACGCGCTGGGCCCCGGGGATCGTGTGGGCGCGAAGCCCGAGCCGCTCCACGGTGGCCACCACGCCCTCCACCTGCTGCCGGGTCGCCCCGACCGTCATGACGATGAGCATCGACGCCCCCCAGTTGGCGCTATACTAGCGAAGGCATGGAGGTTGTCAACGTGAAAAGGATTCTCGTGGTCGTCGCGCTCCTGGTGGCCGTCACGGCCGTCGCCCAGGAGGCGTACGTCATCATGCTGCGCAATGGGGACCGCATCGTGGCGCATCAGAAGTACGTCGTGAAGGGATCCATGGCCCTGGTCACGCTGAAGAACGGCACGCTGACGTCGATCCCCCTGTCGCAGATCGACGTGGCCGCCACGGACAAGCTCAACGCCCGCCAGCTCGGCGACGCGGTGCCGCTCGACTGGGTGGACCGGACGGGGCGGCCCATCGCGACGCCGAGCCCGACGCCCTCCGTGGCCCGTCTCGGGCACATCGACGACAAGCTCGCCATCCCGCAGGGATCCGCCGCGCAGCCGACACCGACACCGGGGATCTCCCTCCACGGGGACGCCTACCCCGACAAGGAAGTGGACGAGGCCTTCCGGCAGGGACTGGAGAGCTACCACCTGTTCCTCTACCGGACCAGCCAGGGCACGCGCCCCAACTACTACTTCATGGAAGTGCAGGTGAACGGGCAGCCCGAGGTGCTCCGGGCGCTCCAGGCTGTGACCAGGACCTACCAGGTGCTCGTCGCGGACGCCCCGTCCCGTGCGCCGGAAAGGGTCGAGCTCCAGCTGCTCAACGAGTCGGGGCGCGAGGCCGGGGTCTTCCGCATCAGCCCGGAGGACGCCGCCCAGCTCGCCGCCGGCAAGGTCACGCCCGAGGACTTCTTCGTCCAGCATGTCATCTTCTGAGCTCACGAGGCGTCCGTCGCGGCGCCCCGGTGCGTTGGCGAGGGCGGCCCTGCGCGCGACGGCGGCGGCGCTGGCCGCCGTGGCGCTCCTGCACACCGCCGCCTGCCGCGCGCCGATGCCGTCGTCCGAGGCCCGCTGGCGCGCGGAGCGGGCCGAGGCGGTCCGTGCCGAGCTCCCCCCGGGGGCGCGGGCCGCGTTCCAGGGGCTCCGCTTCTACCCCTGGGATCCCGCCGCGAAGATGCGCACGGTCATCCAGCCCATCGTCCCGCCGCAGGCGGTGACCATGGCGGCCAGTGACGGCCGGGTCCGCCCGGCGCACCGGGTCGGGCGCATCCACGTGCGCCTCCCCGGGGGCGAGGCCGACCTCACCGTCTATCAGCTCGACGACATCCGGCAGCAGTACCCCGACCACCTGTTCCTGCCGTTCCGCGATGCCGGCGCCGGCACCGAGACGTACGGCGCCGGGCGCTACGTGGAGATCGAGCGGCTGCCCGGCGGCGTCGTGGAGGTTGACTTCAACCGCGCCTACAACCCGGACTGCGCGTACGGCATCGTCGCCCAGTGTCCGGTCACGCCCCCCGAGAACACGCTCCCCTTCGCCGTGCGGGCAGGGGAGATGCTGCCCCCCGGACACGACTGAGCCGTGCTCGCGGCCCTCGTCCTCGGTGTGGCCGCGTCGCTTCCTCCGGTGATCGCCGACCCCCGGACGGGTCCGTCCGCGTGGCAGGTGGTGGCGGCGGAAGGGGCGTTGCCCGACGCCGGTGCGGAGGGGTATCTCGTCGAGCTTCCGCCCCGGGGCGGCGGCGCCTCCCAGGCCTGGCTCGAGCGCGTGGTCGCCCTGGCCGCGCGCCGCGTCCCGGTCGTCTCGCTCGGCCCGGCGCCGCCGGCGCCGCTGCGGCCCTACCTCGACGGCGCCGCCGTGGAGGGGGTGGCGGCGGCGGACCTCGGCGCAGTGCGCGTGGCCCTGGGAGGGCTCGCGCTGGTGGCGCCGGCGCGGGATGCCGCCGGCACCGTGGCGGCACTGGCCGCCGGTGCGTCCTCGGTGCTCGTGCCTTCGCCGCCCCCCTCGTGGCAGCGGATCCTCGCCGGCCTCCTCCCCGCCGCCGCGGCCGCTCGGGGGGAGGACGGCCGTGCTCTCGCCACCGGGATGAGGGTCGCCGACCTGGCCACCGTCGTGGGCCTACCCGCCGGCTTCCCCGGGGGCGCGGTCACCCTCGCCGGGACCTGGCACGGCGAGGCCGCGCTGGCGGGAGGCGAGACGCTGCCCGAAGTGCCGGCGGGCGACGCAGTCCGGGTCGAGGTGCCGCCACTCCCCGCCGGCGGCCTGCTGGTGGTGCAGCGGCCCGGAGGAGGGGGCGCCGAGGTCGTCGAGGTGCGCGGCGAGCGGGTGCCGACCGCCGCCGAGATCCTCGCGCGGCACCAGCGCGCGGCGGCGGTGCAGGCGCGGCTGCTCACCCGGTGGATCGCCGACCAGCGCCTGCTGCTGCGAATCTGGGTGACCGAGCTCGCCCGCAGCGTCGAGCTGGTTCTGGAGGGGCCGGCGTTCTGGCAGGAGGGCACGGGGCGTGACTGGGAGATCGCGCGGGCGTGGGTGGACGGCGTGTCGTGGGACCCCGTCCGCCTGCCCGAGCTTCCCCTCGTCGAGCCCGAGCGCCCCCCGGTGCCCCCCCTGGCGCTCCGGCTGGAGCCCGGCTACAGCTACGTCCTCGACGGGGTGACGCAGCGTCGCGGGCGGCGCTGCTACGTGCTCGGCTTCGACAGCGGGAAGGGCCCCGGTCCCCGCCGGAGAGGGACCGCGTGGATCGACGCCGGCGACTTCGGCCTCGTCGAGCTCTTCGAGGTAGGCGAGGACCTCGGCGGGGCGGTGGGCTCCACCTCGTCCACCACGGTGTACGAGCACCTCTCCTTCGAGGGCGCCCCCGTCAGCCTGCCGGCCCGCGTCACGGCGGACGACCTCATGTCGGCGTTCGGCGGCACGGTGTCGCTGCACCGGGAGCTGTCCCTCAGCGGCGTGCGGCTGGATCCGGCCGGCTTCGAGACGGCCCGGAGCGAGGCCTACCGGAGCCCCCGCCGCATGTTCCGGGAGACTCCCGGTGGGCTGCGGCGCCTCCTTCCCGACGGTCACGGCGGGCGCGTGGTCGGGGACGGGAGCGGCGAGGCCCAGCGCTACCTCCTCGGCGGCGTCATGGAGGATCCCGGCCTCACCTTCCCCGTTCCCTTCGGCGGGCTGCAGATCCAGGACTTCGATTTCCGCCACCGCGGCGAGCAGCTCCGCCTCCTCCTCGCCGGCGCCGTGAACGATGGCGCGTGGTCGGCGCGCCGCGGGAGGGTGGAGGTGTCGCTGCGCGCGTTCGTCCAGCTCCTCGGCTTCGGCAGCACCGTCGCGGTGCGCGGCCGGGACCAGCGAGGCGAGGAGCTCGAGGTCCGCCACCAGCGCGTCGGCGCCGGGATCGCCACCGCGGTGGGTCGCGGCCGCGTGGCGCTGGATTTGGGCGTGGACCGCTGGGACTTCAAGCGCACCGACAAGACCGCTCCGGGTTTCCTGACCCCGCGGGGCACCTTCGAAGGCGTCGTGCGCGTGGACGGCGAGACCGTGCTCGCCGGGACTTCCTTCTCGCTCACCGCCGAGGCGGGGCGGCGCTTCGACTGGGAGGTATGGGGCAACGGCGGCGCCGAGCCCGTCTACCCGAGCTGGCAGCGCTACCGAGCCGCGGTGGTGCGGGAGACCACGCCCTTTCCCCTGGCCCGGCTCCACCTGGGCGCCGAGGTGTGGTGGGGCCGCCACATGGACCGCTTCTCGGCGCCGGTCCCGGGCCGGTTCGGCGGCGTCGTCATCCGGGGCATCGCCGCCAATCGCGTCGTCCCCGACCGGCTGGTGGTCTCGCGGCTGTCCCTGGCGGTTCCCCTGGCCCCCGCGGTGCGCGGAGAGGTGGGTGTGGACGCCGCCTGGGCGCGGGATCCGCGCTCCGGCTACGAGGCGAGGCCTCTGTCGGGCGTCTCCGTGGGTGTCTCGGTCCCCGGCCCGTGGGGCACGCTGCTGCAGGGCTCGGTGGGTTTCCCCCTGGCGACGCCGGGGGGGCGGAGCGCCACCGCCGAGCTGTTCGTCCTGAAGCCGCTGAGCTCGTTCCGCTGAGCGGAACCGGCCGTCAGGCGCCGGACCGGGGGCCGAACGCGTAGATCCACGGATAGCGGGCGGAGGTGCCGTCGGCGTCGAGGCGCCTCCGGAGCTCCTGCCGCACGGCCGGCGCGGTGACCTCCTGGAGGATGCGCGGATTGAGGTGCACCGCGCGCACCAGGTTGGTGAACCCCGCCTCCCGGTCGCCCTGCGCGAGGAGCTCCATGCCGAGGTCGAACCGGCTCTCGGGGCGGTCCGCCAGCGTCACCGCCGCCGAGAAGAAGTCCACCGCGCGGTTGCGCTGCCCTGCGTCCACGGCGAGGTTGCCGAGGGCGAGCTTGGTCTGCCAGGACCAGGGCGCCCAGCGCTCGAGCCGCTCCAGACGCATCAGCGCGAGCCGCGCCACCTCCCGCCCACGGAGCGGGTCGGGGGCCGCGCGCACGCTCGCGGACAGCACCCGCGCCTGCTCCACCGCGACGGCGAGGTTGTACTCCTGCCACGCGACGAGCGTTCCCGCCGCGGTGATCGCCACCACGCCCGCGAGGCGCATCCAGGCGACGCGCACGGCCGGCTTCTCCGGAACCGGCAGCGGCGGCAGGACCAGCGCCCACAGCACCAGCCACTGCGCGGCGACGGCCGCCAGGTGCAGGGGGAACTGCCCGAGGAGCAGCACGGCGGCGCCGGCCAGGAGAGGCCCCGGGGCCGGCGCGTCGCCGGCGCGGGCCTTCCCGCGGCGCAACGCCAGCACGACGGCGCCGCCCACGAGGAGCAGCCCGAGCAGGCCGGTCTCCGCCCCGAGCTGGAGCACGTCGTTGTGCGCTTCGCCGTAGCCGGTCACGAGCCCGAGCTTGAAGGCGCGGCGGGCCAGGGTGTCCTCGGAGAGGAAGCGGAACGAGTTCGCCCCGTACTGCCCGAAGCCCATCCCGGTGACGGGGTGGGAGGCGAGCATCCTGGCGGCGGCCGCGAAGCTGGCGCCGCGCCAGCTCCCCAGGCTCTCCCAGTCGCCGCTGCGGAGCTGGCCGGCCGCCGTGCGCAGGCGCGGTGCCAGCGGGGTCGCCACGGCACCTGCGAGAAGCAGGGCGGTCACGGCGGCCACCGCGAGGCCGCGCCGGCGGCGGGGCAGGTGCCGCCAGGCGAGCACGGCGAGCCCGGCGACCAGTGCGACGATGGCCGTGATCGTCTGGCTCACCGCCACGACGGCGGCCATGAGCAGCGCGGCGGCGGCGGCCGCCGCGCGTCCCCGCCGCCGGGCCACGGCGCGCTCGGCGGCGAGCAGCGCGGGGAGCACCAGGAAGACGCCGATGTCGCCCGGATTGCCCATGGTGCCCAGGAGGCCGAAGCGGCCCTTCCCGCTGTGGAGCATCTCGAAGCTCTGCGGCGCCCAGCCGGGAGCGAGGAAGAGCAGGGACGCGGCGGCCTCGGCGGCGCCCGTCCACACGACGAGGGCGGCGGCGCGGCGCCGCTGGGGCTCGGCGAGCTGGCGGATCGCACCCCAGCCGAGACCGGCGAGGGCGACGGGGAGGAGCGTGGCCAGCACCTCGAGGAAGCGGGGCGCGGTGGCGGCGCTGGCCAGGCCGGCGGCCACCACCGCGAGCCAGGGCCACCACCAGGGGTCCGTCCACGCGGCCCGGTGACGGAGGTTGCGGAGGAGGAACACCGAGGCGAGGCAGGTCCACGCGGCCAGCGCCAGGGCGGACTTGGGGAGCCGGAAGGGGTCGGAGGCCCGCACGCTCCAGACCAGCGGCACCGCGACGACGAGGACGGCCACGGCGGCCATCGCCGCGTGGCCGGCGAGGTCGGCGCCGGCGGACGCGCCGGGGGACGGGCGGCGGCTCCTCGTCACGTCAGTCCTCCATGCGGACCGAGACGATGCGGGACACGCCCGGCTCCTGCATCGTCACGCCGTAGAGCACGTCGGCGTGGGCCATGGTCCGCCGGTTGTGGGTGATGAGCAGGAACTGGGTGTCGCCGCTCATCTCCTGCAGGAGCCGGCAGAGCCGCTCCACGTTGGCGTCGTCGAGGGGCGCGTCGACCTCGTCGAGGACGCAGAACGGCGCGGGGCGGATGCGGAACAGGGCGAGGAGGAGGGCCACGGCGGCCAGGGCCTTCTCGCCCCCCGAGAGCAGCAGCACCGACTGCGCGTGCTTGCCGGGCGGGCGGACCCGGATCTCGATGCCGGACTCCAGGGGGTTGTCGGGGTCGGACAGCTCGACGGTGGCGTCACCACCGCCGAACAGCTGCTGGAAGACCGCCCCGAAGGCGGCACTGGCCTCTTCGAGAGTGGCGAGGAAGCGCTCGGCGCAGGTGGAGTCCAGCTCGCCGACGGTCTCGCCCAGGGATTCGAGGGAGCGCTCGAGGTCGCGGCGCTGCTCCTGGAGGAACCGGTGCCTCTCCTCGAGCTCGTCGCGTTCGCTGACGGCCAGCTCGTTGACCGGGCCCAGGGTCTCCAGGCTGGCGGAGAGCGCGGCCTCGCGCTCCTCCAATCCGGGGATGGCCGGCGCCTCCGGTGGCTCGGCGGGTAGCTCGACGGCGTCGCCCAGGGTGAGCGCGATGGCCTCGTGGAGCCGCTCCAGCGCGCCGTTGGCCTCGGCCAGGGCGACGCGGGCGTTGTGGGCCTCGTCGCGCGCCGCCAGGTGAGCGGTGCGGTCGCGCTCGGTCTCGGTCGAGGCGGCGGCGACGGTGGTCTTCAGCTCCGCCTCGCGCGCGGTGGCCGTCTCCGCCGCGCGGTGGGCCGCCGTCCCCTGGGCGAGGAGCTCGGCGAGATCGGCGCGGGCCGTGGCGGCCGCAGCGGCGGCCTGCTGCGCCCGGGTGTGCTGGGAGGCCTTCTCCTCCTCGGAGACGCGCTGCCGCTCCCGCAGGTCGGCGATCTCGCGGCGGTGGCGCTCGAGCTCCCGCCTGGCGGCGTTGGACCGCTCGGCGGCCAGGCTGGCGGCGCCCCTCTGGCGCTCCGCCTCGGTGGCCGCCGCGGCCGAGCGCTCGCGGGCGGCGTCCGCGGCACGCACGAGGGTGTCGACCTCCCCCTCCAGGCTGCCGGCCCGCTTCGACAGCCGCTCGGCCTCCTGCTGGAAGGTGTCGAGCTGCGTGCGGAGCGACGCGGCTTCCTGCTCCAGCCGGGCCGTCTCGGCCACCACCGCCTCGAGCTCGCGCTGCAGCCGGGAGCGCTCCCGCTGCAGCGCCTCGTGGGCCGAGGCCGTGGCCGCCAGGTGCTCAGCCGCCTCGCGGGCGGCGCCGTCGGCGGCCGCGAGACGTTGCGCCACCTCGGCGCGCTCCTCCTTGACCGTGGCCAGCTCGGCGCCGAGGCGCTCCTCGTCCGCGGCGAGCTCGGCCTCCCGCGTCGACGCCCGCCGCTCGCGGACGCGCAGCTCCAGGGCGCCGGGCACGGCCTGCCGGCGGCCCGGCAGCTCCACCCGCAGCCCGGAGCGCCGGCCGGCGTCGGGCAGCACCACCACCAGGTCCGGGTCCTCGACGGCGAGCCGCTCGGCCTCCGCCGCGTCCTCCGCCACCACCGCCCGCGGCAGCGTGCGGGAGATCCAGCCGAGGTGCTCCGGCGCGGCGCCGGCGCGCTGCAGAAGGGGTGAGGGCCGCGGCTCGAGCCCCGGGACCGCGACCGCGACCTCGAGGCGCCCCTCGATGCCCAGGCGCCCCTCGCGCAGGGCCGCGAGGGAGGCGGCATCGGCCAGTACCGGGATGTTGAGGAGATCGCCGTAGGCGCGGTCCAGCAGCGGGGCGACGTCGGCGGGGGGCTCGAGGAAGTCGGCGAGGGTCCCGAGGATCTTCTCGTCGGGTAGGTTCTTCGCCACCGCCTGGGGCACCGCCCGGCTCGCGGCGAGCTGCCGCTGCAGGCCCTCGAGCTCGTGGCGGACCTGCCAGCGCTCGTGGGCGACGCGGTCCCGGCCCGCGGCGAGCTCCTCGCTCCGGCGTGCCAGCTCCGCGGTTGTGCCCTGGAGCTCCCGGCGGGAGGCGTCGACCTGGCGGGCGTGCTCGCCGGCCTCCCGCTCGCGGTCGCCGGTCTGCTGCTCGCGCTCGGCGGCCTCGGCCAGGTGGACGGAGAGGCGCTCGTGCTCGGCGCCCATCCGCGTGCGCTGGAAAACGCACTGCTCGAGCTCGACCTCCGCCCGGTGCACGCGGTTGCGCGCCTCCGTGGCCGCGGCCGCGCCGGACAGGAGCCGGCGGCGCGCCTCCTCCGCCTGCGCGATGGCGGCCCGGGCGGCGGTGTCCGCCTCGCCGGCGGTGACGGCGGCGGCGCCGGCCTCCTCCTCCCGCTCCCTCCGGGCGGCGTCGGCGACCTCGAGGGCGGCGGCAAGCTCGGCCTCGTGGACGGCGCCCCGGCCGGCCAGCGATCCGAGGCGCTGCGATTCCGCGGCCGCCGCGTCCCGGCGCCGCGACGCCTCCTCGAACTCCCGGCGGGCCGCCGCCTCCTCCGCCTCGCGGCGGGCGCCGGCGGCGTCCAGCCGCGCGGTCTCCTCGCGGGCCGCGCCGAGGCTCTCCTGCGCGGCGTCGAGCTCCCTCCGGAGCGCCTCGAGCCGGGCCTCGACGCCGCCCAGGGTGCCGGCCGCCTCGGCCTCGCGGCCCTGGGCCTCGGCGGAGGCGGCGCGGCGGCTCTCGAGGTCGGCGGTGAGGACGACACGGCGGGCGGCGAGGAGGGAGGCCTTGACCTCGAGCAGCTCGTGGCGCAGCTCGCGGTGTCGCTCGGCCCGGCGGGCCTGCCGGCGCGCGGCGTCCAGGGCGCGGCGGACCTCGGCGGCGACGTCGGACAGCCGGAGCAGGTTGGCCCTGGTCTCGGTCAGCTTGAGCTCCGCCTCGTGGCGGCGGGCACGGAACTTGGTGATGCCGGCGGCCTCCTCGAAGAGGGCGCGGCGCTCGGTGGCGCGGACCGAGAGCACCTGGCCGATCCTGCCCTGCTCGATGATGGCGTAGGCGCGCGTCCCGATGCCCACGTCCATGAGGTGGTCGAGGATGTCCTTGAGCCGCGTGCGGCGGCCGCCGAGCCGGTATTCGGAGGTGCCGTCGCGGGACACCCGGCGCGTGATGACGAGCTTGCCGTCGGTCTGGGCCCAGCGGCCGTCCGACGCCGCGAGGGTCAGGGCGACGGTGGCGGCGCCCCCGGGGATGCGGTCCGGGGAGCCGGCGAAGATGACGTCGGACATGGTCTGAGAGCGGAGCAGCCGTGCCGACTGCTCGCCCAGGACCCAGGCGATGGCGTCGCAGATGTTGGACTTGCCCGACCCGTTGGGGCCGACGATGGCGGTGATGGGCGACGGGAAGGCGAGCTCCGCCCGCGCGGCGAACGACTTGAACCCTTCCAGGGTGAGCGAGGCGAGGCGCGGTCCCATCGTCGAACCAAGGATGGTACCACCTCGGACTGCGGCACGTCCCGTTCCCGGGTTGGGGGAGGGGGACGCCGGCGGGGCGCTCAACGCCGTGGCGGCGACCAGACCCCGGCGACGGCGGCGCCGCACGACGGACAGCGCCCGTCCGCCCCGACGGAGCGGGCGCGGACGGCGAAGCCCCGGCGCTCCACCACGGTGGCGCCGCACGACGGACAGCGGGTGTTCTCCAGGCCCTCGACGCGGCCGGGAAGGTTGCCGGCGTACACGTACCGGAGCCCGGCGGCGCGGCCGATCTCCACCGCGGCGGTGACGGTGCCGGCCGGCGTCGGCGGCGGCCCGGTCATCTCGTAGTCGGGGTGGAAGGCGGTGAGGTGCCACGGGATGTCGGGGGAGACTCCGGCCAGGAAGGCGGCCATGTCGGTCAGCTCCTCGGCGCCGTCGTTGAGGCCGGGGACCAGGAGCGTGACGACCTCGGTCCAGACGCCCCGGCGGTGGAGCTCCCGGATGGTGTCGAGCACGGCGTCGAGCCGTCCCCCGAGGGCGCGGTAGGTGCCCTCCCGGAAGGCCTTGAGGTCCACCTTGCAGGCGTCGAGGACCGGGGTGAGGTAGTCGAGCACCTCGGGCGTGGCGTGGCCGTTGGACACGAAGGTGGTGGCGAGGCCGGCGGCCCGCGCCGGCGCGAAGACGGCCCGGGCCCACTCCGCCGTGATCAGGGGCTCGTTGTACGTGCTCGTCACCACCTCGCACCGGTGTTCGAGGGCCGCGGCCACCAGGGCCTCGGGCGTGGCCTCCATGGTCTGCTCGGAGGCCCGGGGGTCGCGGAGCGCCTGGGAGGTGAGCCAGTTCTGGCAGTAGGAGCAGTGCAGATCGCACCCCAGCATGCCGAACGACAGGGCCCGGCTGCCGGGGAGGAAGTGGAAGAAGGGCTTCTTCTCGATGGGGTCCACCGCGGCTCCCGCGGTATAGCCCCACGGCACGCGGAGGGCGTCGCCCTCCCTCCACCGCACCAGACACACTCCCCGCGCTCCCTCGGCCAGCTTGCACCGGTGGGCGCAGGCGACGCAGACGAGCTTTCCCGACGGGTGGGGGCGGGCAAGATCGGCGCGCCGCGCCGTGAGACGGTCCAGACGTCTCGCCACGGTTCCCAGTGTGCGTCCCCGTGTTGACGATGGCAAGAGTCACACCGAGAATCGGAGGAGAGGAAGCAGGTGGACACACAGGAGCGTAGAGCCGTGGAGCTGCCGGCGGCGCCGCGCGGTCTTCGGGGCACCGTCACCGTACCGCCGTCCAAGAGCCTGACCCAGCGGGCCCTCGTGGCCGCCGTCATGGCCGGACCCGGCTCCGTGGTGCGCGGCCCCTCGGGGGCCGACGACCCCCGCCTCCTGGTTGAGGCGCTCCGCGCCGTGGGGTACGGCCTGACGTGGAAGGACGGCGCCGTCGCCGCCTCCGGCAGGGCGCCGGTGGCGGAGGCCACCCTGGACTGCGGCAACAACGGGACCGGGATGCGATTCCTTCTCGCCCACGTGGCTTCGCTGCCCGGCACGTGGGTGGTGGACGGCGGCCCGCGGCTGCGCGAGCGCCCGGTGACGTCGTTGGTTGCGGCCCTCCGGGACCTGGGCGCGGACATCGCCGGGCTTGGGGCGCGGCCCGACGAGCTGCCCCTGCGGGTGAGGGGAGGCGGGCTCCGCGGCGGCGGCGTCGCCCTCGACGCAGCGCCCTCGAGCCAGTTCGTCTCCGCGCTGCTCCTGCTCGGCGCGGCGCTCCCCGGCGGCCTCGTGGTGTCGACGGCCGCGCGGCCCCCCTCACGCCCCTACCTGGACCTCACCGTGGAGGTGCTGGAGGCCTTCGGCGCGCCGGCCAGCGTGGAGGAGGAGGGGCGCCGGTGCACCGTGGCGGGCGGCGCGCTGCGGCCTACGGAGTTCGCGGTGGAGGGCGACTGGTCGGCGGCGGCGTTCGCCATGGCGGCGGTGGCGGTGGCGGGGGGCGCCGTGGAGGTGAGGGGGCTCAGGGCGGCGAGCCGGCAGGGGGACGCCGTGGTGGCGGATCTGCTGGTCGCCACGGGGTGCACCGTGCGGGCGACGTCCGCGGGGCTGGCGGTGGAGGGCCCATCGCGGCGTCCCCTCGTCGCCGACCTGCGCGACGCCCCGGATCTGTTCCCGGCGATGGCCGTTGTGGTGGCGGCGGCGGGGGGGCGCCTGACCGGGCTCGAGGGGCTCGCCGCCAAGGAGAGCGATCGGCTCGCGGTGATGACCGTCCACCTGAGAAGGCTGGGCGTGCCGGTGCGGAGCGGACGGGGGTGGTTCGAGAGCGACGGCGGGCTCCACGCGGCCGCCGCCCCCGCCTCGCCGCTCTCCCCCGAGGCCGACCACCGGATCGCCATGGCTCTGGCCGCGGCCGGTTGCGTGGTGCCGGGGCTGCGCGTCTCGGACCCGGCGTGCGTGGACAAGTCGTGGCCCGGTTTCTGGCGCCAGTGGGCCACGCTGGTCGGGGGCCGCCCGTGAGGGTCTCCACCGGCGTGGCGTCGGCCCTGGCGAGGCTGGCGGCCTGGGACGCCCCGTTTCTGCCCGTCGTCGAGGACGTCCGGCGCTGTGGGGACGGAGTGGAGATCCGCTGCGAGCAGGGGGGCGTTCCCCTCGACGGCGCCCGGCGCTGGCCGGCGGCCCAGCGCCGGGCGGCCGCGGTGCAGCTGGTGGCGGCCGCGGCGTTCCTCTACGAGCGCGGCTGGTACCCGGGCCGGCGGCTGCTGCGCTGCGCCCGGCTGCATCGCTTCGACGGCTCGGTCCGGCTGCGACTGGCGGAGCTGCCCGCGCGCCGCCTGGACGACCCCGCCACCGACCGGCGCCTCCGCCACGTGGCGGTGGCGTCGCCCGACCTCCAGGCGAGGGTGCTGCTCCCCCTCCTCGACGGGCTCCTCCCCGGGCGGCGCGAGACGTTGCGCGCGGTCCTGGCCGGCCGGCCGCCCTGGGAGGCGCCGCGCTCGCTGATCCGCGAGCTCGCAGGACGGGGCGGCGGGGCGATGCGCCACCCGGGCGGTTTCGGGCGGGCGCTGTGGGCCCGGCGCTTCGAGGTGCCCCGGCGCGGTGTGTTCCGGGTGCCCGAGCCGGAGGTGATGGACGGGATCGTCGCGGCGGCCCGTCTCGCGGCCGTGGCGGAGGGCGCCGGCGAGGAGGTGGCCGGAGGGCCCTGGGAGGAGCAGGACGTGGCCCGCCTGCAGGCGAGGGCGGTGGCCGCGGACCGTGACTCCACCCTGCTCACCACCTACGCGGTCCCCGGCGGGGCTGCGGTGACGATGGGGCTGCGGGGCCAGGCCGTCTGGGTGCTGGCGTGGGACGCCGAGGCTGCGCACCGCATCGCCGCCGAGGCCGAGGAGGCCGGGAGGCGGGCGCCGTACGCGGCCCGGGAGATCCTCGAGCAGGCGGCCGCCGCGGGCTTCCGGCCGGACCGCCGGTCCGCGGAACGCGGAGGGGACCGGCGCGCGCTGAGCTCCCCTTCCGCCCGCCGGGTGCTGGCGTGGCTGGAGTGCGCCCCCATCGGGCTCGGCGTGGACGAGCTCGAGGCCCTCGACGAGGCGGCGCGGCCGGCCCTGGAGGAGCTGGAGCGGCTCGGGCTGGTGCACCGGAGCGGCGGTGTGGCGCGCGCCCACGGCCCGCTCCGCGAGCCGGACCCCGCGCGGCTCGAGGCCATGGCGGCGCGCTTGCCGCGCGGCTCGGTGCGCGCCCTCGTGGCCTCCGCCATGCTCGGGGGCGGGCGAGCGCCCCTGGTGGCGTGGTGCCGGGACCGGCTGGAGGCGGGCGAGGGCGGCCCGGTGGCGGAGGTGGCGCGCGCGCTCCCGGACGACGCCGCGCTCGCGGTGCTCGGGGCCGAGGCCGCCCTCGGGCGCGGCGCGCTGGCCGAGGCGGAGCGGCTCCTGGACGGTGTCGAGGCGCCGCGGCGCACCGCCGCGTGGCACGCCCTCGCGGCGTGGTGGGCGGAGCTGGCGGGGGTCGACGGGCGCGCCGAGGCGGAGCTCGCCGGCGCGGCGGGCGCCGGTCTGCCCGCGCGTCTGGCCGCACGGGCCGCCCTGGTCGAGGCCGAGGTGGCGCGGCGGAAGGGCGACCAGCAGAGGCGGCTGGCGGCGCTCCGGAGGGCCCGCGAGGTGGCCCCCGGGCTGCCCGACGCGGCGATCTTCGAGGCCGCCGAGGCGGGGCGGCGGGAGCTCGCGCTGCTGATCCGGGCCCGGCGGTGCCGGTGGTCCGGCGACACGCGGGCGCGTGCCCTTCACGTGCTGGGCTACGGCCTCTTCGAGGAGGGGCGGCTGGCAGAGGCGGCGGCGGCGTTCCGGGTGGCGCTGCGCGCCGTCACCGGGGAGGACCTCGTCCTCCTGGGGACCGTGCACGCGGACCTGGGGAGCTGCGAGCTGCTGCTGGACCGGTGGCCCTCCGCGGAACGCCACCTCCTGGTGGCCGAGCGCATCCTGGAGCGGTGCGGCTCGAGGCGGGCCGTCACCGTCGTGCGGGCCAACCGCGGCGTGCTCGCCTGCGACCGCCTCGACTGGAGGCTGGCCGCCGAGCTCGGGGAGCACGCCTGGAGGCACGCCGAGGAGAGGGACGACTGCTCTGCCTGGCTGTGCCGGTTCGAGAAGGCGAGGGCGGACCTCGCGAGGGGCGACGCGACGGGCGTGCGGCGCGTCCTGCCGCGGCTCGAGGCGGGCTCGGCCCGCCACCTGGGCGTGGGCGCCGTGCGCCAGGCCCTCGCGGCGGTCCGCGCGCACCTGGCCCTCGCCGAGGGGGACCTCGCGGTGGCGTGCCGCGAGGTCGGAGAGGCGGAGCCGGGGGAGCGCGAGCTCATCGCAGCCGTCGGCCGGGGGGAACGCGGCGAGGAGCCCGACCCCGGCCTTCCCGCCCGGTGGGGCCTCGCCATCACGGCGCGGCTGCTCGCCCTGTGGCGGCGGGGACGCGAGGAGGAGGCGCGAGACGTTCTCACGGCCGGCCTCGCGCGCTCTCCCCGGGAGGCCGCCGTGGGGTTCGTCCGCTTCGCCGCAATCCTGGGGCGCCGGGGTGAGGCCCCGGACGGCGACTGGATCCCGCTCCGCCGGCGGGTGGAGGCGGCCCTGCGGTCGGCCGGGCTGGAGGCCTGGCTGGGACAGGGGCGCGCCCCCGGCGCGGCCGACGGTGTGCGGCTGGTCAGGGCGCTGGACGGGATCGTCAACGCGGGCACCGACGCCTGGCGGGAGTCGAGGCTCGTGGAGCTGGCCTCGGCGCTCGGGCTCGCGGGTCTCGAGATCCGGCGCGGGGGGTGCGTGCTGGGCGCGTGGGGGGATCTCGACGACGCCGCTCTCGAGGTCGGCGCCGGGGCGGCCCGGGTGCGTGCCGGGGGAGGCCGGGACCCGGTGGTGCGTCCGGTGGCCGAGCTTCTCGCCCGCTTCGCCTCGGGGCTGGCCGGCGGCGACGGTGAGGATGAAGGCGCCGACCAACGCGCGGCCTCCATCCTGGGCACCAGCGAGGCCCTCGCGGCGGTGCGCCGGGAAGTGGCCACCTGGGCGCCGCTGCCGGTCACGGTGCTCATCACCGGTGAGCCGGGGACGGGTAAGGAGCTGGTCGCCCGGGAGCTCCACAGGCTGAGCGGACGGAGAGGGGACTTCGTCCCGGTCAACTGCGCGGGGCTCCCCTCCACCCTCCTGGAGGCCGAGCTCTTCGGCGTCAGCCGCGGCGCGTTCACCGGTGCGGACCGCGACCGCCCCGGCCTGGTGGAGGCGGCGGCGGGCGGCACGCTCTTCCTCGACGAGGTGGGTGAGCTGCCCCGGGAGCTGCAGGCCAAGCTCCTCCGGCTCCTCCAGGAGAAGGAGGTGCGCCGGGTGGGCTCCACGGCCTCGCGGGTGGTGGACGTGAGGTTCGTGGCCGCCACGAACCGTCCCCTGGCCACCGACGCCGAGTCGGGCCGGCTCCGCCTCGACCTCTATTACCGGCTCGCCACCGCGGTGATCGACGTGCCGCCGCTGCGCGAGCGGCCCGCCGACGTGGGCGTCCTGGCCACGCACTTCGCGGCCCGGCTGGCCCGGGAGTTCGCCCGGCCGGGGGTCACCCTGTCCCCCGATGCGGTCACCTTCCTCCAGCAGCTCCCCTGGCCCGGCAACGTCCGCGAGCTGGAGGCGGCGGTGGCACAGGCGGTGGCGGCGGCGGGGCCCGGAGAGCGGCTGGGACCGGACCGCTTCCCGCACCCCGGCGGCGACGGCGGACGGGCGGCGCCCCTGCCCTCCTGGGAGGAGGCGGTGCGGCGGTTCCGCCGGGACTACCTGACCCGCCTGCTCGAGGAGTGCGGCGGCAATCGCTCGGAGGCCGCGAGGCGCGCGGGCATCACCCGGCAGGCCCTGCTCTACCACCTGCGCAAGCTCGATCTCGGCCGCTGAGCGTGGACTATACTCGGAGCATGGTCCTCGCATCGATGGTGCTCCTGGCACAGATCGGGCTGATGCAGCCGCTGGCGGCGGGGCAGCAGAGCCTCTACGAGCAGCACGTGGACGGCTTCCCCAAGGCCGCCTGGGTGGTCGACGACGACGTGCCGGTGAACACCTCGCCGCAGCTCGACGGCCACCTCGCCGAGGTCCTCCACAAGGGCGACTTCCAGCAGGTCGCCGGGCTGGGTACGCCGGTCCTGCACAGCGGCGTCTTCAAGGGGCTCGAGGCGGTGGTCGCGGTGCCGCTGGGCGCCGGCGGGGCGAGGCGCCGCCCGGGCTACCTGGTCGCCAGCCACATCGCCGTGTTCGAGACCCTCCTCGGCCACTGCTCCCCCGGCGACGTCCTCTTCGCCTCGGTGACGGGGGCGCGCCGGATCGCGGGTGTGGACGGATTCGTCCTGGACGTGAGCGTGTGGCTGAGACGGGGCGAGGGCGTGCCCTCACGGGTGCTTTCCGGGCCCAACTCGGCACCGGGGCTCGCCTTCTTCGCGGGCACGGACGGGGGCGCGGCGGTGGGGCTCGACGGCAGGGTCGTCGTGCTCGGCCGCGACGGCGCCGAGGTGTGGAGGTCCCCCGCAGGTCCCCGCTTCGTCCTGAACGGACAGGGCTCCGCGGGCTTCGAAGTGACGGGACCCGACGGGACCGTCACCGTGCCCCTGCCCTGACACGGCGCGGTGCTGCCTGAGAAAAAAAGATGGCGGGCTGTCGGGCCCGCCAGGAAGAAGGAGGAGGTTGGATGCTTGCGTTCAGGTCGTGGCTGGTGCCCTCCTGTCCGCAACATTTCCCAAAGCAAGTCTGGTGCCAGGTTTATTCCAGCGCTGTCACCCGCAGTGGTCCCGCTTTCGTCTTACTGGTCAAATGGTTTAGTTGCAGTGTCTTGGATGATGAATTCACGCGCCCTGGGCCGATCCCGGAGGACGGTGTGGCGACGTGTCGCCGGGTCATCGGGTCCCGGGCGCCGGCGGCGCCGTGACGGGGAAGTGCCCGGATGGCCGCCCGGGCGTGTCGTGTTGGCGCGGTCCCGGGCCGTATGCCACGAGGCGTCCTCCAAGGAGGACGATGGTGCTCGCGGCCGCCGGGCAGCGGGTCCGCCGTCTCGCCGGCGGCGCCCTTGCATGAGCCCCGTGCCTGTGGTAGAAATCCTCTCGCTGGCGAACTTGCCAACTACGAAGGAGACTCGTGAATGAACGTCGAGCAGAAGGTCAAGGATATCATTGTGCAGCAGCTTGGTGTGGATCCGGAGAAGGTGAAGCCGGCTGCTTCCTTCGTCGAAGACCTCGGGGCTGACTCCCTCGACACCGTCGAGCTGGTCATGGCGTTCGAGGAGGAGTTCGGCGTCGAGATTCCCGACGAGGATGCCGAGAAGATCCGCACCGTCGGCGACGCGATCTCCTACCTCCAGGAGCACGTGAAGGAGGCGTGATGTCCCGCCGGGTCGTGATCACCGGCATCGGGCTGGTCTCCCCCCTGGGCATCGGGACCGCGGAAACGTGGGCGGGACTGACTGCCGGGCGTACCGGCATCGGTCCCATCACGCGTTTCGAGACCGGGCCCGACTTTCCCGTGCGGATCGCCGGAGAGGTGAAGGGGTTCGACTCCTCCCGGTGGTTCGACCCCAAGGAGGCGCGCCGTTACGACACCTTCGTCCACTACGGCGTGGCGGCGGCGGACATGGCCGTGGCCTCGTCGGGGCTGGTGATCGACGAGTCCAACGCGGAGCGGGTGGGGGTGGTGATCGGATCCGGGATCGGCGGTCTCCCGCTCATCGAGCAGACCCACGACACGCTGGTGCAGAAGGGACCGCGGCGGGTCACGCCGTTCTTCATCCCCGGCGCCATCGTCAACATGACCGCCGGGGTGGTGTCCATCCGCACCGGTGCCAAGGGCCCCAACATGGCGACGTGCACCGCCTGCTCCACCGGAGCGCACGCGATCGGGGACGCCTACCTGTACATCAAGAGCGGCTACTGCGAGGCGGCCATCTGCGGGGGGACGGAGTCGGTGCTCAGCCCGCTCACGGTGGCCGGGTTCGCCTCCATGAAGGCGCTCTCCACGCGCAACGACGACCCGACGCGGGCCTCCCGCCCCTGGGACCGCGACCGTGACGGCTTCGTCATCGGCGAGGGCGCCGGCATCCTGGTGATCGAGGAGCTGGAGTTCGCCCTCGCGCGGGGAGCCAACATCATCTGCGAGATCCTTGGCTTCGGGATGTCCGGTGATGCGTTCCACATCACGGCGCCCTCGGACGACGGGGACGGCCCGGCGAGAGTGATGCAGTGTGCCCTCGACCACGCCGGCCTGGCGGCGGAGGCGGTCGACTACATCAACGCCCACGGGACCTCGACGCCCCACGGCGACCGCATCGAGACCGTGGCGATGAAGCGGATCTTCGGCGAGCACGCCTACCGGCTCTCGGTGTCCTCGACCAAGTCGGCGACCGGCCACCTGCTCGGCGCCGCCGGGGGCCTGGAGACCGCGGTCACGGCGCTGGTCGTGGCCAACGACATCGTGCCGCCGACGCTCAACCTCGACAACCCCGACGAAGGGTGCGACCTGGACTACACGCCGCATCACGCGAAGTCCCGCGAGATCCGCGTGGCCATGTCCAACTCCTTCGGCTTCGGGGGCACCAACGCCTGCATCGTCCTCGGCAAGCCGCGGTGAGCCCGCACGGCTCCCGCGGCTCCTTCCTTCCCTCCCCACCAGGGGATTCGCTATGCTAAAGCTTGAATTCACAAGCGGCCCGCGGAGCGCGGGCGGATAGGGGGTGGTTATGAAGGCGTGCGTGCTGGTTGCCTATGTCCCGGACACGGCTTCGATCATCAAGGTCGGTGCCGCCGGCAACCGCATCGACGAGACCGGAATCAAGTGGATCGTGTCTCCCTACGACGAGTACGCCCTCGAGGAGGGCATCCGCGTCAAGGAGGCCGGCGGACAGCCCGTGACCGTGATCTCGTACGGTCCGGAGCGGGCCCAGCAGGGCCTGCGGGAGTGTCTCGCCCGCGGCGCCGACGCCGCCATCCACGTGCCCGGTGGTGACAGCACCTTCGGCGATGCGTGGGCGGTGGCGCGGGTGCTCGCGGCCGCCGTGGCCAAAGCGGGGCCGTTCGACCTGGTCTTCGCAGGGGTCAAGGGCGTCGGCGACGACCAGTCGCTGGTCGGCCCCATGGTCGCCGAGCTGCTGGACATCCCGCACGTGGCCAACGTCGTCCACATCGACTACTCCGGCGACGGCATCACCGCTCACCGCGAGGTGGAGGGCGGGACCGAGGTCGTGAAGGCCTCCCTGCCCTGTCTCATCGCGGCGCAGAAGGGCCTGAACGAGCCCCGCTACCCCTCCCTGAAGGGGATCATGGCTGCCAAGAGGGTGCCCATCCAGACCTTCCAGCTGGCGGACCTCGGCCTGGACGAAGGACAGCTGGCCGCGGACGGCGCCGGTTGCCGGTGGCGCACGCTGGAGCTTCCCCCGCCGAAGGCCGAGGGCAAGATCATCAACGGAGAAGAGGACCCGGCGGCGGCGGCGCGGGAGCTCGTGCGGTTGCTCAGGGACGAGGCGAAGGCCTTCTAGGAGGGGATCATGCCGGGGATCTTGACGTTCGTGGAACAGCGGGATGGCGCGATCCGGAAGGCGTCTCTCGAGGCGCTGAGCGC
Organism: uncultured Acidobacteriota bacterium; assembly: GCA_963751245.1. Lineage (GTDB taxonomy): Bacteria > Acidobacteriota > Thermoanaerobaculia > Thermoanaerobaculales > Thermoanaerobaculaceae > CAVVTR01. Next base: position 44,381 of record CAVVTR010000018.1, read on the forward strand.
GGCGCGCAGGATGGCGGAGAGCACCGGCGGGGCGGTCACCGCGGTGGTGGCCGGGAAGGGGATCGCGGGCCTCGCGCCGGAGATCGCCGCCTACGGCGCCGCCACGGTGTACGTGGCCGACGAGGACGTCCTGGCGCACTACTCGCCGGAGGGGTACGCGGCGGCCGTGGCGTCGGCGGCGGAGCGGTGCCAGCCCGAGGCCATCTTCATGGCGGCCACGGCCATGGGCCGGGACCTCTCGGGGCGGGTGGCCGCGAAGCTCAAGGTGGGGTGCCTCGCCGACGTGACCGGCCTCCGCCACGAGAACGGGACGTTCGTGGCCACGCGGCCGGTGTACTCCGGGAAGGCCAACGCCGTGGCCGAGGCGGGCAGCGCCCGGCCCGTCGTCGCCTCCCTCCGTCCCAACGCCTTCGGCACCGACGAGAAGGCGGGCGCCGGGGCGGTGGAGACGCTGCCGCCGGTGGGGGTGACCCCGCGGGCGCTGGTCGAGAAGCTCGAGTCCCCCGAAGGCGGGGAGCTCGACGTGGCCGAGGCCGACGTGATCGTCTCGGGCGGGCGCGGCCTCAAGGCGCCCGAGAACTTCGGGCTCATCCACGACCTCGCCGAAACCCTGGGCGCGGCGGTGGGCGCGTCCCGCGCGGTGGTGGACGCCGGGTGGATCGACCACTCCCACCAGGTGGGGCAGACTGGAAAGGTGGTTTCGCCGGTTCTCTACGTGGCCTGCGGCATCTCCGGCGCGATCCAGCACCTCGCCGGGATGTCCACCTCCAAGGTCATCGTGGCCATCAACAAGGATGCCGAAGCGCCGATCTTCAAGATCGCCGACTACGGCGTCGTCGGCGACCTCTTCCAGGTGGTGCCGGTGATGACCGAGGAGATCAGGAAGCTCAAGGGCGAGGGCTGACGCGGAAGTGACGGATTCGTGACGCGGGGCCGCCGGGTGCGGCCCCGCTTGCTCTTTGGTTCACAGTCAATCCCTCCAAAGGGGGATTGCAAAAGGATGGCAGGTGGGCGACAGTAGTTGAGCAAGGTGGAGGCTTAACCGCTCGCTTCTGGTGGTGCCGAGGGCACCACCCTTTTTTTGTCAGGCCGAAGGGAGGCTCCCGCAGCCCCCGGCTCAGCTGTCGGCGGCGGTGCGCAGGCCGACGAGGATCTCGTCCTCCGCCACCGCGTGAAGCTCCTGCACCCGCATCCAGGCCTCGTCGGCGCGCCCCAGGAGCGCCGACGCCAGCTCCCGGTCGGCAAACCCCGCCAGGTTGATGCAGACGTTCTGGTAGGCGCCGGCCGCGGCGGCCCGGGCCATCTGTGCGCCCACCCCGGCGTCGGAGCGCGACGCCTGGAGGCCGATGCTGGCCACCTCGGTGCACAGCTCCAGGATCTCGGGACAGGCCTCGAGGACGCCGAGCGGGACCTCGACGGCGTGACGGGTGGCCTGAGCCAGCCGCGCCCCTCGCTCCGCCTGCTGCTCGGAAGTGGCCTTGGGCATCCTCATGGCTTCGAGAAGCCGGTCGAAAGCGCGGGTGTCCTCGTCCACGGCGGCGAGCAGCCGGTCCTTGACGTCCTGGCCCCGCACTGCGATGGAGCTGAGGCGCTCCTGGATCTCCTCGAAGCCCTTCTTGGCGTGGGAGAGGTTGGCGACCATGGCCGCCAGCGCGGCGCCCAGCGCGCCAACCAGCGCCGACACGGAGCCCCCTCCGGGCGCGGGCGAGTCCGAGGAGAGCTCGTCGGTGAAGGCCGCGACCGTCATCGAGGCCAGGGGCGCTGGCGCCTGCAGGCGGTATTCAATGATGCGCTCCGCCGGATCGAAGGTCTTGACCTCCGACAGGCCCATGGTGCGGAGGGCGACGCGGACGAGGTCCCGCTCCGGAACCCCCGTGCTGCGGCCCATCCGGCGCAGGTAGTGGCGGCCGGCCTCGAGCAGGGCGGCGCGGGGCACCAGGCCCACCAGCTCGGAGCCGGTCACCCGGAGCCCGCGCTCGGCCGCGCGCTCCTCGCAGGTGTCGAACGCGAGGTGCAGGGGGGTGATGTCCAGGTCGGTCAGGTTCATGGAGACCTGGGCGCAGCCGAACTCGGGGATGGTCCAGCCTACCGCCTTCACGGATCGCAGCAGGCCCGGCTCCCGCTCGGGCTCGCCGTCGCGGCCGAGGACGGGCTCACCCGCGGCGTCGCGCCTGATCCGCCCCTTCTCCCTGACGTCGAAGGCCACGCGGTTGGCCAGCCTGCGATCGGTGGTATTGAGGTTCACGTTGTAGGCGACCAGGAACTTGCGGGCTCCGATCACGCAGGCCCCGGAGTGCGGGACGAAGCCGGCGGGGCCGAAGTCGGGCTGCCACTCCGGGTCGCGGAGCTTCGCCTCCAGCCCCTCGTACTCGCCGGCGCGGATGTCGGCGAGGTTGCGCCGCTCGGGGCGCGTCGCCGCGTCCTCGTACAGGTAGACGGGGAGGGCCAGCTCGCGCCCGACCCGCTCCCCGAGCCGCCGGGCGAGGGCGACGCACTCCTCCATGGTCGCTTCAGCCACGGGAACGAAGGGCACGACGTCCACGGCGCCGAGACGCGGATGGGCTCCGTGATGGCCGGACATGTCGATGAGGGAGAGGGCCTTCTCGATCAGGCGGAAGACGCCCTCGAGCATCGCCTCGGGCTCGCCCACCAGGGTGATCACCGTGCGGTTGGTCTCGGCCCCGGGATCGACGTTCAGGACCGACACGCCGCTCACGCCCGCGGCGGCCTCCACGACGGCCTCCCAGACCTCCGGGCGCCGCCCCTCCGAGATGTTCGGAACGCACTCGACCAGCTTCATGCTGCCACCTCCCGCGCTCGCGCGATGGTAGTGAAACCGCGACCACGGGGCAACCGCCGGGCCCCCGCCGCTCGACCGGCGGCGCCCCCCGGTGGTCCGCGGTCAGTGCCCAGCCGCGGGGCTCAGCGGTGGCGCTTCAGGGGAGCGCTCCGCCGGCGCCCCGTCACGCGGGCCAGGGCCAGGGGCAGGGCGAGGGCGGTCCCGGGCTCCCGAGCCAGCGCTGCCGCGAGGCGCAGGGGCAGCCACGCCAGGTGCTGCATCCATCGCGCCCCGGAGAGCGCGCCCCAGGTCACGAGCAGGCGGTTGCGCTCGTAGACGCGGCGCCTCCTGCCGGCCGGCTCCCGCGAGATGGTCGCGCCGTGGGCGTGCTCCACCCGGACGCCGGAGAGGACGACGGCGGGTCCCACCCGCCGGCGCAGGCGCAGGCTGAGCTCGACGTCCTCCCAGTAGTACGGCGCCAGGCGCTCGTCGAAGCCCCCCAAGGCCCGGAAGTCGTCCGCCCGCACGGCCATCGCGGCCCCGCAGACGTAGGGCACCTCGACCAGCCCCTCGCCGGCGAGGGGCTGCTGCCGGCTCTCGAGCACTCCGTGGCGCCAGAACAGGCGGGTGCCGCTCTCGCTGCGCCCCAGCGCCACGCTCCACACGTCGGGACCGACGGCGCCCGCCGTGCCCGACTCGAGGACCGGCGACAGCGCTTCGAGGAGGCCGCGCCCCACCCGGATGTCGTCGTTGAGGAAGAGCAGGAAGGCGCCCCGCGCCGCCCGCGCCCCGGCGTTGCAGGTGGGGCCGAACCCCCTGGTCCCCCGGTGCGCCACCCGGCGCACCCGGTCCTGCGCTCCGTCCGCCGGCGCCGCGGCGTTGTCCTGTGCCACGACGATCTCCGTCCCTGGCCTGAAAGCCTCGAGCAGATGGGTCAGGAACGGCCCGCCCGCCCCACTGGACCGCGCGTCGGAACCACGACGCTCCAGGCCGCCGTGCCGCCACCCGGCGACGGCGTCTTCACGCCGGCCTCGCAGGCTCGTCGCTCCGGGGCCCCGTTTCCGGGCGGGGCGGCGCGGCCGCTCCGGAGATCTTCTCTCCCGGCGGCGAGGGACCGCGCGGCGGCGTAGGCGCACACGAGCCACGCGGCGACGATAAGCCAGCAGCGACGGTCTCGAGCGGCGGCACCGGTCCTCTCAGCAGCGGGAGCCAGGACGCCAGGGGGAGCCCGATGATCCTGCCGGCCGTGCCAGGAAGGAGTTCCTCGGGATGCTCTCGAGAGGTGCCGAACAGCTTCGTGGGACAGGGCGGCGACGGCGCCCACGCCCACTGCAGCGCCAGGAGCGGCACAAGGCACGGCGCCGCCCCGGGACGCTGGACGAATGGCATCCACCGCGCCGCAGTCCACAGCCACAGGGGCACGCTCAGGGGCACCAGGAACCTCGCCGCTGGGGACCACCCCCCGTACCACTGGCGCGCGAGGCCGGGACCCAGGGCCGCGGCGAGAAGGCCACGTCCAGGAGCGGATGGCGGCGCCCGCTTCCACATCCGGAGCAGCGCCCCGAACGGCGCGAGCATGAGCAGCGGCGCCCACCAGAGGAGGCCGTACTGCTGGTCGAGGATCGTGCCCGGGATCCCGTTGAGGAGCCGCTCGGGATCGATGAGACCAGTCTCGCCGTGCCTCATGGCGAACGGGGACGCCGAGCCGAACCACTTCAGGTGAAACAGCGCCATGACCCCGAGACTGGCGACGAGCGGCAAGGCCAGCGTCAGCACGGCTCCGTCGCGGCCGGTCGCCCGCCAAGATCCCCGGGCGGCGAGCACGACGGCAGGCGGCACCATGCGCGGGTTGAGCCAGGGCAGCAGTGCGATGGCGGCCGCGCGGCCAGACCCCGTCCCCGCCGGGAGACGAGCCTGGAGTAGACGATGCCGATGCACAGCGCGGACGCCAGTCGGGAAAGGCGAGACCGGAGTAGGGCAGGATGGGGAACGAGACCGCCGCAAGGGCGGTCATCACCGATCCTGTCGGCCCCGGACGGCGAGCGGGATGAGACGGCGCAGCACCAGGATCGTCGCGACCCCGAGCGCTGCCGTCAGCAGGGCGACGCCGAGGCCGCCCATGAGGCCCTGGGGAACGGCCAGGAGCCAGGCCATCGCCGCGCCGTGGACGGACCGGATCTGGCCGTGGAGGGCGGCCGGGCTCGGATGGACGAGCTCCGGGCTCTCGGTGACGTCGAGGTCCCCGTCGCGCCACAGGGACGCGGCCATCGCCAGGTAGGCCGGCTCGTCGCCGGTTCGGTACCGCGGCACCCACGCCGCCACGACGACCGTCAGGAGGGCGAGGCCGAGAAGGAGACGGGCGGTCCGGCCTCCGACCCGGCCGGGGGCGCGGCTCCACAGCCGGAGGCCGTCGCCCACCAACAGGAACAGCGGGAGCAGCAGCGCCCACACCGCGGCCGTGACCCGCAGCCAGTGCCCGTAGTACGACGCCGGGCGGGTCCCCTCGAAGAGGGACGCCATGCCGTGTCCGTCGAGCCAGCGGACCGCGGCGGGAGCCGCGAGGGAGAGGACGGCGGCGGCGCCGGCCGCCAGCAGGGCCGCGGCCAGGACCGGCCGTCCCGGCCAGGCGGGGCGCTGCGTCGGCGTCACGCCTGCCGGCACGGTTCGAGGCCTCTCCCGTCGCCGGCCGGCGGGCGGGGACGCCCGCTCACGGACGCCCGTGCGCTAGAGTAGGGTGCAGCATGCGCATCGGTCTGGACGCCCGGGCAGCGTTCCTGGACCCCGAGCGGGGTTTCGGGCGCGTGACCCGCGAGCTGGCAGATGCCCTGCTGGCGGTCGCTCCCGGGCAGGTCGTCGTGTTCGTTCCCCACGGTGCACAGGTCCCGGCAGCATGGTACCCGCTGGCGGGCGCGGTCGTCCAACTGAGCCGGCCGCGCCGGGGGGCGTTCGTGTCCGACGGGCCGGCCTGGGCGTGGACCCTGCGCCGCCACCCGGTGGACGTGCTCCACCTCCCGGCGTGGGGGGTCCCGCCGGGGATCCCGGTCCCGGTGGTGGCCACCTTCCACGACGCCACGCCGTTCCGGTTCCCGTCGCCCCCCCGGGCGTGGCAGCGGCACCGGCTGCGGGCCGCGGTCCGGTCGCTGCGCCGTGCCGACCTCGTCCATGCGGTCTCACAATCTCTCCGCGGCAGGAGCTCGTCCGCGTGGCGCCCCGGTGCGCGCCCCCGGTCCGCGTTGTGCACTGGGGCGTCGGTGAGCCGTTTAAGCCACTGCCGGCGGAGCCGCTCCCAGCGGAGCACCTGCTCTTCGTCGGAGGGGGCGAGCCCCACAAGAACCTGGCCCTGCTCCTCGACATGATGGCCCTGCCCGGGGCCGGCGGACCTGCCGCCCCTGGTGGTCGCCGGCGGGGCCGCCGGCTCCGACGAGCCGTCGGGGGCGGACCGCGGACCCGCCCCTCGCCGACCGGGTCACGGTGGCCGGGCACCTGGACGACGGCGCTCTGGCCGAACTCTACCGGCGCGCCCTGGCCCTGCTGGTCCCCTCCCTCAACGAGGGCTTCGGACTTCCCGTCCTGGAGGCGATGGCGTGCGGCTGCCCCGTCCTCGCGTCCCGGGCCGGCGCCCTCCCGGAGGTGGTCGGCGACGCCGGGCTCCTGCTGCCGCCTGATGATGCGGCGGCCTGGTTGCGCGAGCTCCTCGCCCTGGCCGCCGACGGGGAGAGGCGCGCCGTGCTTTCGGAGGACGGCCGCGGCCGGGCGGCGGCGCACACGTGGGCCGCCTGCGCCACCGCGATGCTCGGGCTCTACCGCGACGCAGGCCCGGTGCGGCGGGACGGCGGCGCCCACTGAGGGCGGATCGTTGCCCGCGCAGCGGCGGCCTTCGGGCGCCTCGTGCCACCCCGCGCGACGACGAAGGGCCGCCGCTCAGCGGGGGGCCCGGGCGACACAGACCAGCGTGAGGCCGACGGGGGGACGGAGGACCGCCTCGAGGAGCCTGGAGAGCGTCACCACCGCGTTGGCGGACCGGGCCGTCCCCTGGGAGACCGTGGGCTGGCGGCGAACGCGCCCGACCCACCACCACCCCGGGATCGCCAGCACGAAGAGGTACCTCGGCGCCGCGACGATCTCGAAGCCGCAGGAGGTGAGGACCGCCTTGAGGCTGCGCCGGGAATAGCGCCGGTGGTGGCCCAGCGCGCGGTCCACCTCGCCGAACAGCCACTGATGAGCGGGCACCTGGAGGAGCAGGCGCCCCCCCGGCACCAGCCAGCGGCGCACCTCCCCGAGGGCCGCGCCGTCGTCCTCGATGTGCTCGAGGAGGTTGAGCATGACGACCGTCTCGAAGCTCCCGCCGGGGACCTCGAGGCCTCCGCCCAGCGTGGCTTCCATGACCTCGACGGCCGGGTCGTCGCGGAAGGCCTCGCGCACGGTGCGGACGTAGACGAGGTCGCGGTCGACGCAGACGAGGCGATCGCACCGATGGCGGAGCCTGCCCGAGTAGCTGCCGATGCCGCACCCCAGCTCGAGCACCCGCCCGCGGACGTGCGGGCCCAGGATCTCCATGATCCAGTCGTTGTAGCGGACGATCTCACGGACGTGCCACAGCGTGACGCCCTGATCGGGGTTGTACTCGAGCGGCCGCGGCGTCATCGTCCGAGTATAAGCTCCATTCCGCCGGGGACGGGCCGGCGTCGTGCTGTCGGGTGCGGGGACGTACGCTACCATGAGGCCCGAGGAGGCGGCGCCTGTTGCGCCGGAGAGATGAGCGCCGAGGTCGACCTGGTCGTCAACACGTTCGAGCGCACCTACCGGGAGACGCTCCGCCCGGGGTTCTTCCCCGGCATCGAGGCGCAGAACTGCCGGAGGTTCGCTCGCCGGGTCGCGCTCATCAACAACGTGGACGATCTCACCGACGCCCGGGCCCGCGCCGACCGGCTCGTCGCTGCGGGCGAGATCGACGAGGTCCACCTCGTCGCCGAGCACATCGACCGGGCCCTCGGGAACTGCGGGCTGACCCGCGCCGACCTCGGCCGGATCCCGCACTACTCCGACTGTGCCCTCGTGGCGGTCACCCTGCCCGGCGCGCCGTGGCTCCTGTACTGGGACGCAGAGCTCTCGCTGAGCCACGCCTTCGACTGGGTCGGCCCCTCGATCCGCCTCATGGAGGGCGACGCGCGTGCTTTGGTGGCGAATCCGGCGTCCTGGCGGGCGGAGGTCCGCTTCCTCACCCTGGAGGTCAGCGGTGACTTCGCGCTGTCCTACTCCTTCAGCGACGCGGATCTTCTCGCGCGGAGGCCCGACTTGAGCGGGCCGCATTACCGGCACACGTGCCCCGCGTCGCTTCGCTATCCACTGGCGCACATCGACGCCGTCTTCGAGCAGAGGCTGGAGAGCTACATGAGGGCGCACCGCCGGTTGCGGGCCAGCCACCTCGGCGTCGTCTACTCGCACCCCGAGACCGAGGGGGCCGCCTATCCGGGGGAAGGGCGGATGGAGCGTTTCCGGCGGCTCCGCAGCAGCTCGTGTTCCGCATCCTCGGCTACTCGCGGGTGAGAAGCCCGCGCCTCGTGGTGAACTGCCGCCCGCGCCGTGCGGCCGAGCGGGACCGTCTCCTCGCATGGGAGCGCGAATGGAGGGACCGTGGGCTGCTATCGCCTCGCCGACCTACCGCCGACCGCGTCCAGCGCCACGGGGTGGCCGTGGACGGAGGAGACGCCGGAACTCCCGGCGCGATGCCGGACGGCCGGCCCTGGCCGCGCATCACGGTCGTCACACCCTCCTACAACCAGGCTGCGTTCCTCGAGGAGACCGTCCGCTCGGTGTTGCTGCAGGGCTAGCCGAACCTCGAGTACCTCGTTCTCGACGGCGGCAGCACCGACGGCAGCGTGGCGATCGTCGAGCGCTACTCCCCCTGGATCGACTGGTGGACGTCGGGACCGGACGCCGGACAGAGTGACGCCATTCAGCGAGGTCTGGATCGCGCGACGGGCGAGGCTTCAACTGGATCAACTCCGACGATGCGCTCCTCCCGGGCGCCCTCGGGACCGTCGGCCGCGTCTGGGGTGCGGAGGACCTGGTGGCGGCCGCCGGGACCATCGCATATCCCGACGGCTCTCACCAGGGGCATGGGAACGTGGCGCTCACCGTGGCCGGTCTCCTCCTGAACGCCCCTGGCACGGAGTTCCTTCCAGCAGGGGGTTTGGCTCGAGAGGGTGAAGCTGCTTGCCGTCGGCGGCATCGACACGAGCCTGCACTACTTCTTCGACAAGGAGCTTCTCGTGCGGTACCTCGCCCGATACCCGAGGGTCGCCTACACGCCGGACCGCGTCGGGGTGTTCCGGCAGCATCCCGCGTCCAAGACCAGCAGCCGGCACGCCGCGTTCGGTATCGAGTACAAGCAGAACCCTGAGGAAGCTCGCCATCGCCTCGCCCGAGCCGCGGGTGAGGGCTGTTTGCAGCCGCCGGATCCTCCAGCTCGACCATCACAGGGCCATGGCGGGGGTCGCGGAGTCGCCGTCCTCGCGTCTGAGCCGAGCGACGCGCATGCTCGGGGTGAGCCTCGCCGGGGTCGCCCCGACCTCCTCCGTATCGGCGTGGCCTGGGCGCGCGCGACGCTCTGCGGAGGCCCCCACCCGGCGCCCGACCTGGTGAGGGAGAGCGGCGGCGTGGATCCGGCGTGATGCGGGAGCCGTTGCTGCCCCGGCTCGCGGTTCGCGTGCGCCGTAGCCCGATCCTCGGCGATGCGGTGAGCACCTTCAAGCGAGGTGCAGCTCCGGCTTCCCGTGGTGGGGCCGGCGCTGCGCGAGGCGCCCTGCTTCTGGTGGTACCTCCGCGCCGCGTCCTGTCCGAAGGCCGCCGCCCGGGCGTCATGCGGCGCGACCTGCCGGCCGCTGCGAGTCCCGCCCTCCCTGATCCGCGAGGCCTATCTCCACGGTCCTCACGACAGTCGTGATCTCGGTACGGTGGCCCCCGGAGACTGGGACCGGGAGGTCATCGCCTTCGAGGACCTCTGGGTGGTCCAGGCCTTCCGGCGGCACTTCGGTGACGGCATCCCGTGGGATGGTCTCCCGTGGGTGCGGGCGATGCGGGACCGGCTCAGGGCGGGAGACGCCGTCGACGAGCTCCCCACGAGCTTGGCAGTACCGGCGCCTCCGTGACGAGGAGGATCTCGACCGGCGTCTGGCGGCGTACGATCGCCTGTTCGCGTCCATCGTGGAGCGTGGGTACCAGGAGAACGCCAACTGCGCCCCCGGTGGCGCCGGGCTTCAGGCGAGGCTCGACGAGATCTCGGTCCGCTTTGCCCGGGACGAGAGACTCCTGTTCCAGGACGGCCACCACCGCCTGGCGATCGTGAAGATCCTCAAGCTTGACACGGTGCCTGTGGTGATCACCGCCCGCCACCCGGAGTGGATCCCAGCCGCAAGTACCTTGCCTATGAGGCCCATCGTCAGGGAGGACGGCTCTACCACCCCCTGTGCCAC
>CAVVTR010000019.1:0-54240 GCA_963751245.1 uncultured Acidobacteriota bacterium
TGTTATGTCTAGCCTTTCGTTAGGTTACCGTATTGCTAGACGCAGTTACCTTCGGTTACAGGCCGGGTGCTGCCCGACGCGGACTTCCACCCGCGCCGAGCAGACAGGCTCACCGGCGCACTAGTCGCGCCCTTCAGGGCGCGGGGCGGGTGGGCGGCCGTCGCTTCGACCTGCAGCCCCAGGGCTAAAGCCATGGGCTACATTATATTACGCAGGCTCGTTCCGGCCACGCGATCCGTGGTTCGCGGGTGGCATCACCGCAGCGCTTGCACGACAACGTAGTCGCGCCCTTCAGGGCGCGGGGCGGGTGGGCGGCCGTCGCTTCGACCTGCAGCCCCAGGGCTAAAGCCCTGGGCTACATTACCTTACGCAGGCTCGTTCCGGCCACGCGGTCCGTGGTTCGCGGGTGGCATCACCGCAGCGCTTGCACGACAGCGTAGTCGCGCCCTTCAGGGCGCGGGGCGGGTGGGCGGCCGTCGCTTCGATCTGCAGCCCCAGGGCTAAAGCCCTGGGCTACATCACCTTACGCAGGCTCGTTCCGGCCACGCGATCCGTGGTTCGCGGGTGGCATCACCGCAGCGCTTGCACGACAACGTAGTCGCGCCCTTCAGGGCGCGGGGCGGGTGGGCGGCCGTCGCTTCGACCTGCAGCCCCAGGGCTAAAGCCCTGGGCTACATTATGTTATCACGTAATTGAACGAGCGGAGCGGTCCACAGGCGGCCGCGCGGGGGCAGCCCGGGCGGGCGGGGGGTGGGCCGGAGGCGAGACCAGCGAGGGCGAATTCACTTCGCCCGAGCGTGGGGGTTCGGGGGTCGAGGCCGCGGAGGGCCGGGCGGGGGGCGGCCGGACCCCCGCAACCTAATGACGCCCCGCGTACTCCTCCCCGGCCGTGATCGCGATGGGAAGCACGTTCTCCTTCGGCGGCAGCGGGCAGGTAGCGTAGGGAGTGTAGGCGCAGGGCGGGTTGTACGCCTTGTTGAAGTCCAGCACCACGGTGCGGCTGCCCGGCGCCGGCATCGGCACGTCGAGGAACCGTCCCGCCCCGTAGGTCTGCTTGCCGCTGGTGGCGTCGCGGAAGACGAAGAAGAGGTCCTTGCCCTCGTTCCAGGCCTGGAGGGTCATCTCGCGGCCCTCGAGGGTGAAGCGGACGACGCCCGGCGCCTGCGTCGTGGCCTGGGTGCCCGCCGCGGTGGGAACGGTGACCTCGCGGGGCTCGGGGTAGGGTTCGAAGGTGGCCTCGACGCGGAACGCGGGGTCGATGGGGAAGGAAGTGATGCCCTTGAACTCCTTCCGGGTGGGGCTGGCGGGGTCCTTGACCCGCACCGCCAGCCGCCCGCCCCGGGCGATGACGTAGAAGCGGACGTCCCCCAGGCGCAGGACGTCGGGCTCGCCGGAGGCGTCGGTGCGCAGCACGGCCTCGGTCACGGGCTGCCCCTTCAGGGTGACCTCCACCCCCGGCTGCACGTGGACGGTCACCGTCCCGTCGGGGGAAACGTCGAACGTCCCCGCCACCGCGGGCACGCCGGCTCCCGGAATGGTCACCGCCTCGTCCGGCGACGACCCGAAGGCGTTGGCCCCCGGCTCGAGCCAGTAGAGCCCCACGAGGGAAAGCCACCCGGTCTCGGCGGTGAGACCGGCCACGCGCTGCTTGCGCCACGCCTCGATCTCGGCCCGGTAGGCCGGGTCCACCGGCGGCCTCCGCGCGCAGGAGACCACCGTGGCGAGGAGGGCGAGGGCCGTCAGTGAGAGGGCGGTGAAGCGGCGCGGGCGCAGCAGAGTCACGTTCATGCCGCCGTTGTATCACGCCCGCAGCCCCCCCGCTCACGCCTCCAGGAGGAAGAGAAGGGCCACGTCCGCTCCCGCGGCGGCCAGGGTGATGCCCGGCGCCGGAGTACACTGCCCCCGGCCGCACGCGGCGCCGGGAGGGTCCACCATGGAAAGCACACTCGCCAGCGCGCTGGGCGCACCGCTTCAGCCGGTCGCCCTGCTCTTCTCCGACGACAGGCCCGAGGGCGCGATGCAGTTTGTGGAAGGCCGCTGGGGCTGCGTCATGTGGCTGCTCGCCAGCGCCGCCCGCGGACGGACGGCCGTTGCCGACCGGACCACCTTCGGTTGCCTGGGAGGCGGCACCGGCCTGGGCTTCGGCGACGCCTACCTGCAGTGGCCGGGGGGCAAGGAGTGCTTCTTCCACTTCCTGTCCACCGGCAACGAGGGCTGGGAGCACGGCCGCGCGGTCGCGGAGGAGGTCCGGCCCCAGCTCCGCCCCGAGGCGTTCGAGCACTTCATGCACGGGGAGCGGTACGTGAAGACCCCGGAGCTGGCCCGCCGCTTCGTCGAGGACCTGCCCATGGTGGAGGTGCCGGCGCGCTACGTCGTGTTCCGGCCGCTGGCCGACCTGACCGACGGCGAGGAGCCGGAAATCGTCATCTTCGTCGTGGACCCGGACCGCCTGTCCGCCCTCACCGTCCTCGCCAACTACGGCCGCGAGGGCAACGAGAACGTGATCATCCCCTACGCCGCCGGGTGCCAGACGATCGGGCTGTACGCCTACCGGGAGGCCCGGGCCGAGGTGCCCCGCGCCGTGGTGGGGCTGACCGACCTGAGCGCCCGCCTCTACGCGGCGAAGCAGCTGGGACCGAACCTGTTCACCTTCGCGGTGCCGTTCCGGATGTTCCGGGAGCTCGAGGCCAACGTGCCCGGGAGCTTCCTGGAGCGGGACACCTGGGCCGCGTTGCGCGACGCCTCCCGCTCCTGACCGCGGGTCAGTCCAGCACCTTGACGTCGTCGTGCGGAAGGCTCCCGCGAGGCGCCCGCAGGTACGCGAAGGGGGTCTCCATGAGGAAGTTCGACACGCGGGACGTGTAGATGTCCGCGTAGCGCTCCACCTGCCGCGCCAGGTGGCTCTTGTCGTTGCCGGCGCGCATGAGCAGCCCCCAGCGCCGGTTGAGCAGCTCGCCGCTCTCCCGGGCCATGGGCGCCACGCGCTCGTCGAGGGCCAGGATCCTCTCGCGCAGGGCGGCGAGGGCCGTGCGGAGCTCGTCGGGAGACCGCCCCGGGTGCGGTCCGGTCCCGGACTGGGTGCGCTGGAGCTGGAGCCGGAGCTGCGACAGGGTGAACTCGACGCGCGCCTTCTCCTCCATGAGGCGCGCCAGCTCCTTCTGCCGCGCCCGGAAGCCCTCCAGCGCCGAGAGCTCCTCCTCGAGCTCCCGCAGCACCAGGGCGGTGCGCCACCGCATCACGCTCTTGGACACGTGGACGTCCACGAAGATGTGGTCGCCCACGTAGAGGATCTCCTCGGCGGCCACCCCCAGGTACTCCTCCACCTGGGCCGCGTCGCCGCCCACGTACACTCCGGGACGCCGGAGCCCCGACGAGCACGGTCGCAGCAAACCCTCCTCCGTCGCCACCTCGAACAGCGGCATGGAGTTCGAGAAGAAGTCGGGCTTGCGCGCCGACACCATGACCACCTCGAAGAGGTCACGCCAGGTGGTGCCCGCGGGGAGGAAGGGGTCCACCGTGTAGGTCATCATCAGGTTCGTGTACGGCCAGTCCGAGTTGGTGATCAGGAGGAGGCGCTTGCCCGCCTCGCGCTGGTCCAGCAGCGTGAGGGGGAGCTCGGGATCACGCTCCACGTAGGCGTCGGGGTCCGCGGCGATCCCCGCCTTGAGCTCGCCCTCCAGGTGCGCCTCGTCGATGCCCCGTCGCACGGCCTTGTAGAGATCCGCGTACCCCATCGCCGCGGGCACCCCCCGCGCGTCCAGGCGGTCGACGAGCTGGGCGTACATGCACGCCTCGGAGAGCGAGAACAGCGTGTTGAGGAAGACGAAGCGCGCATCCGAGAGCCCCACCAGGGTGCGGCCGTAGGTCCGCCGCTGGAGGTCGAAGTCGAGCATGGACGTGCCGTGGGACGCCCGCATCACGTAGCCGAAGCGGTTGGCCTTGACCAGGTTGCCCAGCTCGGTGTCGATGATGAGGCCGCGGGTGACGAGCTGGGGATCGAACTCCAGGTCGCCGGCGGGCATCCCCATGGCCTCGAGCTTGGAACGGAGATGGCCGTAGGCCCGGCGTTCCCAGGGGGCGACCCGGTAGTGGACCAGGGTGTAGTCCATGTCGTAGCCGATGGCCCGCACCGCCCTGAGGTTCAGCGTCCTGTTGCAGTAGATCCGGCGCTCGGGGGGCGGCCAGACGGCAAGCTCGACGTCCCGCTCCATGAAGGGATCCCTCCCGGCGGGCGAGTCAGCCCGCCCGCGGCGACGATACCGGAGTCCGGGAGGGCGAGTCCAGCCGCCTCGCTCAGCCCACCGGCAGCAGGCCCTGGGCGATGGCCCACTCCACCAGCTCGGCCCGCGTGCTCAGGCCCAGCTTGCCCATCAGGTTCGAACGGTACCCTTCGACGGTGCGGATGGACAGGCCGAGCTCGGACGCGGCCTGGGAGTTGGTGTAACCCCGGGCGACGAGCCGGAGCACCTGGGTCTCCCGGGGGGTGAGGGACTCGTACGCGCCGCGCGGAGCCTCCTCGCCGTCCTGCTCGGGCTGGAGGAGGGCGTGGGTCACGCTGGGGTGGACGTAGATGTCCCCCCGCACGGCGGCGTCGATGGCGTTGAGGAGCTCGGAGGCGAGGGCGCGCTTGACCACGTAGCCGGAGGCGCCGGCGCGCAGCGCCTCCCGGAGGATCTCGGAGTCCTCGTGCACGGTGAGGATGAGGACCCGGGTCTTCGAGCCGCGCTCGGAGAGCTTCCTGGCGATCTGGATGCCGTCGGGCGCCGGCATACTGACGTCCGCGAGGAGGAGGTCGGGCTCGAGGGTCTCCACCAGCCGCAGGGCTTCCTCCCCTCCCCCGGCCTCACCCACCACCTCCATGTCGGCCCGCTGGCCGAGCACGGCCCGCAGCCCCGCCCGCAACACCCCGTGGTCGTCAGCAATCACGATCCGCAAGCTCAATGGGAACCTCCACGAAGACGCTCGTACCCTCTCCCGGCGTGCTCTCCACGTGAAGCGTACCGCCCATCAGGTCGACGCGCTCCCTGATGCCGAACAGGCCCATGTGCCCGCCGTCCATCGCCGCCGCGGCGTCGAAGCCGCAGCCGTCGTCCTCCACGATGGCAACCACCCGATCGCCCCGCCGCTCCACCACCACCCCCGCGTTACGGGTGCCGGCGTGCCGCACGACGTTGGTGAGAGCCTCCAGGACGACCCTGTAGAGCCGGGTCTCCATCGCAGCATCGAGACGGACCCCGTCGAGGCCCACCGCCGCGAATCGTACCCTGACCCCGGTGCGGGACTCGAGCCCCTCGATGCTCTGCCGCAGCGCGGCCACGAAGCCGAGACGGTCAAGGCTCGCCGGCCGCAGGCTCACCGCCAGGCGGTGCAGGTTGTCCATCACCTCGCCGGCCGTCGCCGCGAGCTCCCGCGCCCGGGCGGCCGCCCGCTCCGCATCGCCGGGCTGCCGCCCGAGCATCTCCAGGCCCACCACCAGCGACGTGAGCGTCTGACCCGCCTCGTCGTGGAGCTCGGCGGCGATGCGGCGCTGCTCCTCCTCCCGTACCTCGGAGAGACGGCCGAACAGGCCCTGCAGGCGAGCCCGGGCCTGGCGGACCTCCTCGAACAGCCGCGCGTTGCGGATCGCCAGCGTCAGGGAAGCGGCGACCGCGCCGGCCAGGGCGGCGTCGTTGTCGGAGAAACCGCCCGGCGACCGTCCCGCGATGATCAGCGCTCCCAGGGGACGGCCCCCCGAGATCAGGGGCGCCTCCAGGAAGCTCCTCGCGCCGGCGCCCAGGAACGGCGGCAGCGCCGTGGCCGGGTGCGCGGCGACGTCGTGCACGACGGCGACCCCCTCGCGGCCGCGGCTTCCCGGTGTGGCCAGCCAGGCCCGCCCGCGCGCGCCGAGCTCCGGGTGCGCCCCGGCCTCCCCCGCGGTGGCCAGCACGAACGCCTCCTCTCCGGCCTCGTCGAGCTCCAGCACGGTGACGTGGAGGCACGTGACCGCGTGCCGAAGCCTCTCCACGACGGTGGCCGCGATGTCCGCGGCCGGGCCGGCGGCGAGGATCGCCTGGCCGATGTCGTGCTGGATCTCGAGCCGTGAGGCGAGCTCGCGCAGCTCCCGGTTGGCGGCCGCCAGCTCCGCGGTGCGCTCCTCCACGCGGCGCTCCAGCTCGGCCCGGAGCCTCTCCAGCTCCTCGACCGCCCGCTTCCGCTCGGTGACGTCGGCGATGACGCCGTCGATGGAGACCGGCCGGCCGTCGTCGCCCGGGACCGGCCGCCCGCGCTCGTGGACGTGCCTCACCTCCCCGTCCCGGCGCCGCAGCCGGTACTCGACCTCGAACGGCCGCCCCGACGCCACGGAGGCCTTCACCGTCTCGACGACGCGAGCCGCGTCCTCCTCGACGATCAGCGGCTCGATGGAACAGACGTCGCCGCGGCGGAGGTCGCTCTCCCGGTAGCCCGTGATCTCCTCGACGAGGCCGTTGAAGAACTCCATGCGGCCGCCCTCCCGCAGCCACACCCGGTACACCAGGGCGGGAAGGTTGGTGGCGAGGGTGCGGTAGGAGCGCTCGCTCGCCACGAGGGCCTGCTCCACCCGTCGGCGCTCGGTGATGTCCACGTTGAGGGCCACGCCGCCGGTGATCCGCCCCAGTACGTCCCGGACGGGCAGGGCGTAGTTGAGGATCGCCTTGCGGCGGCCGGTGGCGTCCTCGATCTCGAGCTCCTCGGCGACGGCGGTTTCGCCACGCGTCACCGCCCGGTACAGCGCCCACTCCTCCGGCTCCACCGCCCTCCCGTCGTCGCCCCACCAGGCCCGGTAGTCCCCCCACCGGTGAGGCGGCGGCCTGCGCGGCGCGTCCCCCTCCCAGATGCGCCGGGCCGCCTCGTTCATCTCCACCACGCAGCCGTCCGCATCGGCGAGGAACACCCCCACGGGGAGGACGTCGAGGATGCCGCCGAGTCGTCTCCACTCCAGCCGGGCCGCCTCGGCGCCGGCCCGCCGCCGGATCCGGTCGCCGGGCATCGAGAGCAGCTCCGCGCGCAGCTGGAGCTGCCGGCGCCGGCGGCTCAGCGCGCGGGCCACCCAGGCGCGCAGCGCCTTCGCCCGCAGCGGCGTGGGCAGCACCGCCACGTTCCCCCACAGGCCCGCCGCGTCCGGACGCGGGGGAGCGGCGCTGTGGCGGCGCGCCGTGGAGGTCAGGAGCACGGGCACGTCCGACCACAGCGGCTGGCGGTCGAGGGCCCCCTGCACCAGCGTGAGCTGCGCCGCCGTCAGGCACTTCCGGTCGAGGATCACGACCCCGGCGCGCCCCTCGTCCAGGGCCGCCACCATCTCCTCCACGCCCCGGCACCGCGCCGCGTCCCACCCCCCGGCCTGCAGGGTGCGCACGAGGCTCTCCGCCCGGCGGCGCGGACCGGCGCAGACCAGCACCCGCTCCACTCCGACGGGTTCCTCCGGAGGCCGTTCCTGGGCCGCCTCTCCGTCTCCGGGACCGGCGGCGGGGGGGACGAATCCGGGCGCCCGTACACGCTCGTGTTCGCTCATCGGCACGACTCCATATGCCCTGAGAGCGGAACCTGGACCGCCTCGCGGCCCCATCCCGCGGCTCCCGGCACCTACACCTTGCGTAGCAAGATCTTAACAGAGCGCGCCGCCGCCGGCGGCGGGTGTGCTACCGTCGCCGCCCATGAGCCTGCGCGTCGTCGACCACCCGCTCCTCCGCGACGTCCTCACCCGGCTGCGCGACCGTGACACCCCCCGCGAGGAGTTCCGCCGCCTGGCGCGCCGGATCACCCTCCTCATCGTCGCCGAGGCCACCCGCGACCTCGCCACCGAGGAAGTCACCGTGACGACGCCGCTGGCGACCGCCCGGGGCGCCCGGCTGGCCGCCCGGGTGGTGGCCGTGCCGGTGCTGCGGGCCGGTCTGGGCATGCTGGACGCCTTCCTCGAGCTCGTCCCTTCCGCGCAGGTGGGCTACTTCGGCCTCGAGCGCAACGAGGAAAGCGCCGTGGCCCGCTGCTACTACGAGAAGGTGCCGGCGGCGCTCGACACCGCCACGGTCTTCCTCCTCGACCCCATGCTCGCCACGGGTGGTTCCGCGGCCATGGCGGCGGAGGGGCTGTACGGCCGGGGCGCGCGGGACGTGCGGCTGCTCACCATCGTGGCCGCCCCTGAGGGGGTGCGGCGCCTGGAGAACGGCGCCTCCCGGATGACCGTGTACACGGCCGGCCTGGACGAGGGGCTGGACGACCGCAAGTACATCCTCCCCGGCCTCGGCGACTTCGGCGACCGCCTCTTCGGCACCTGATCCCGCCGCCGCGCCGGGGGGCGCCTCGCGCGCCGCAGGGAAGAAACGGCAACAGAGGAAGGTTCTCCGTCTCAGATGTGACCTCGTTGTTGAAGGCTCCGCCGTCTTTGACCGAAACGGCGGAACGGCCTGAAAGAGAGAGGTGCACGGTGAGCGAGATCAACCCCGGTGCCGTCCACTCCCGCTTCGGGATCGCCCGCCTCGTGCCGCTCCTCGCGGCGGCGGGCGTCGTGGTCCTGTCCTCCTGCGCGTCGTCGGGCCCGCGCCCGGTGATTCCCCAGCCCGTCACGGTGGAGCAGATCGTCACATGGACCAAGGAGGGGGTGACCCCCGACGACATCATCCGGCGCATGCGCAACTCCCGGACCGTCTACCGGCTCAAGGCCAGCCAGCTCGCCGAGCTCCGCGACAAGGGCGTCGCCGACAAGGTGATCGACTACATGCAGCACACCTACCTGGCGGCCGTCCGGCGCAGCGCGAGGCTCGAGAACTGGAACTACTGGTACCTGGGCGGCGACGGCTTCTGGTACGGGGGCGTCCCCTACGGCTGGCCGTACTCCTGGTACTGGCCCGACGACGACTTCTTCCCGAACTACGGCATCGAGGGCGGCGGGGACGAGGAGCACGAGGGCCACGAAGGCCACGAGGGGCACGGCGGACACCGGCTCTGAGGGAGCGCCCGCGGCTCCCCGCGTGTGCTAGGCTCGGCGGCGTATGGAGCGATCCTTCGCCGCCAGGCGCTTGGAGCTGCTCGGCGTCTGGACCTTCCTCGGAGTCTTCTTCGCCTGCCAGGCCTACCTGTGGCAGGCCGCGGCGGGATCCCCCACCACCTGGGGTGCGGCGTTCTCCTCCCGGCTCAGCTACTGGTACGGCTGGGGGTTCGTCTCCCCCCTGGTGTTCGCCCTCGCTCGCCGCTACCGGCCGCAGCGCGGGAGGTGGCTCCCCGCCATGGCCATGCACCTCACGGCAAGCATCGTGCTGGCGCCGCTGCAGGCGACCCTCTCCGGCGTCCTCCAGCTTGCGCTGGGCCCCTTCCTCGGCGTCCGGACCCCGTCGGTGGCCGAGCTCGGCGAGTTCTTCAAGCTCAGCGTGCTCTACCGCAGCTTCGACGCCTTCGCCTTCTACTGGGTGCTCATCGTCGTCTTCTCCACCGTGATCTTCTACCGCAAGTACCGGGAGCGGGAGCTCCGCGCCTCGATCGTCGAGGCCCAGCTCGCCCACGCCGAGCTCCAGGTCCTGCGCATGCAGCTCCACCCCCACTTCCTCTTCAACACCCTCAACGCCATCACCGTGCTCATGCACCGCGACGTGCGCGCCGCCGAGAAGATGCTCTTCAACCTCTCCGCCCTGCTCCGCCAGGCGCTCGACAGCTCGGGACGGCAGGAGGTCGCGCTCCAGGAGGAGCTCGAGTTCCTGGAGCGCTACCTGGAGATCGAGCAGACGCGTTTCGGCAACCGGCTCGAGGTGACCTTCGACGTCGCACCCGAGACGCTCTCCGCAGCGGTCCCCAACCTCGTGCTGCAACCGCTGGTCGAGAACGCCATCCACCACGCCGTGGCGCCGCGCCCGGAGGGCGGCCGGATCCGGATCGGCGCGTGCCTTGAGAACGGCTCGCTGGCCCTCTCCGTGTGCGACGACGGCCCCGGGCTGCCAGAGGGCGAGAGCTCGTTCCCGGCGCGGGGCCTCGGGCTCCCCAACACCCGCGCCCGCCTCGCCCAGCTCTACGGCGACCGCCAGCGCTTCGAGCTCGGGCGCGCACCGGACGGGGGCCTCAGCGTGAACCTCCGGATCCCCGCCCGTATAATGACCGCCGGTGCCGCCGCCGGCGGCGAAGGGACCGGGCAATGACGATCCGCGCGCTGATCATCGAGGACGAGCCGCTGGGCCGGGAGCGCATCCGGACCCTGCTCGAGGCCGAGCCCGACGTCGAGGTGGCGGCCGAGTGCCCCGACGGCCTGGCCGGCGCTGCCGCCATCCTGGAGCACTCTCCGGACCTCGTCTTCCTCGACGTGGAGATGCCGGGGCTCGACGGCTTCGCCGTGCTGGAGAAGGTCAAGGGGCTGGTGGACAGCCTGCCCGTCGTCGTCTTCGTCACTGCCTACTACAAGTACGCCGTGCGGGCGTTCGAGGTCCACGCCCTCGACTACCTGCTCAAGCCCTTCGACGACGACCGCTTCCGCCAGGCCCTCGAGCGCGCCCGCGCCGAGATCGGCCAGCAGCAGACCGGGGACGTCAACCGGCGCATCCTGGCCATGCTCGACGAGATGAAGGCCCCCCGCACCGACTTCGTGGACCGCTTCGCCGTGCAGACCTCCGACCGCGTCTTCTTCGTCAGGGCCGAGGACGTGGACTGGATCGAGGCCGCCTCCAACTACGTCCGCCTCCACACGGGCAAGAGCGCGCACCTGATCCGCGGCACCATGCAGTCCGTGGGCGCCCGTCTCGATCCCGACCGCTTCCTGCGCATCCACCGCTCGGCCATCGTCAACATCGACAGCATCCGCGAGCTGCAGCCCTGGTTCCACGGGGAGTACAAGGTGATCCTCACCGACGGCACCACCCTCACCCTCTCCCGCGGCTACCGGGACAGCCTGCAGGCCCTCCTCGGCAAGCCCGACACCGACCCTCGCACCACCCGCTGACGCAGGCACGCCGTCCCGGGCGGGCGACGCCGCTCCGCCGGATGGCACGAAAAAGGCCCCGGTCCGAAGACCGGGGCCGGCGTGTTTCAGAGGATCCCGGCGGACGTCAGAAGCGGACGCCGACGGAGACCTGGAAGGTCCGCGGCTGCTGGTAGTCGCCAGGCAGGGTGGCCTTCCCGAAGTTGGGACCCTTCTGCCAGTTGGCGCCCATGGCCTTGCAGTCGGCCAGGGCCGTGCCCTGCGGGCACTCCAGCGGAGCGGCGTTGAAGGGGTCGAAGAGCGGCAGGTTCGAGGTGTTGTACCTCGTGTACACGGTGGCGTCGACGGACGTGACGCCCTGCTCGTTGAACAGGTTGATGACCTCGGGCTGCACGAAGAACTCGAGGTCCTTGCCGAGGGCCGGCACGAGGAACGAGTAGTTCAGCGAGAGGTCCGAGCGCGTGATGTTGTCGGTGTGGTAGGCGCCGCGCTGGGAGAAGTAGTAGGTCACCGTGGTGGGACGCTGCGCGTAGCCCGGGTTGGTGACGTAGGGGTAGGAGTAGACGCTGCCGGTGGCCGAGTAGGGCGAGCCGGAGAAGTACGACTCCATGAACGACAGGCTCAACCGGTTGTGCTTGGTGTTGAGGACGTCCCACACCGCCCACACGCGGCCGCGGTGGCGCTGGTCGATGGACAGGTCGCCGCGGGGGTTGGTCCAGCGCTGCTGCGAGTACTCGGGGTAGTAGTAGGGGTTCGAGGAGTTCGCGATGGGGCCGGAGCCGGCGGTCTCGCCCTCGTAGTTGCCGTAGGCGTGGGACCAGGTGTAGTTGCCGCCGAAGTTCCAGCGGTCGGTGCGGTACTGGGCCTGGAGGTTGACGCCGTCGTACTTCTTCTTGAGGGTGTTGTCGTTGACGATGACCTGGAGGTCGCTCACGTTGCCGAGCTCGTCGGTGACCTGGCCCGTGTTCTGGTTGACCATCACGGAGTAGAGGTCCTTGAACTCGCGGTGGATGTAGTCGATGCGCGCCGTGCCGTGGGTGCCCAGGCGCTTGCTGACGCCGACGGTGAACTCGTCGGAGTACGGCGACTTGAGGTCCTTGCCCACGACGCGGCTCAGGCCCGAGATGTACCCGTAGCCGACGTCGCGGTTGGGGGCGCCGAAGGCGTTGGAGCCGTTGGCGTACAGCCAGTCGAACACCGACTGCAGGACCTCGTGGGTCGTCAGGTAGGGGCCCGAGCCGGTGTTGATGTCGGGGCCGTAGTAGAAGTAGCCCAGCTGCGAGGGGGAACCGCCGCCCTGGTCGGCCACGGAGCCGGCGATGGCCGTCACGTACTGGCCGTAGCTGGCGTTGAGGATGAAGTCGCCGTCGCCGCGGAGGTCGTACGACACGCCCAGGCGCGGGCTGATGCGGCTGTCCTTGGCCACCGTGTGGTGGGAGGCGTCCTCGCCGTCGTTCTTGTCGTAGCGGACGCCGACGTTGAACGACAGGCGGTTGGAGAGCCGCCACCGGTCGTTGATGTAGGTGGACTTGGTGCGGAACCGCGTGCCCTTGGAGGACTCGAGGATCGGCCAGAAGGTGAAGTCGGAGCTGCCGTCACCATAGACGATGGGGAACGGCGAGCCGTTGGGGTCCAGCGGCACGGTGCCGTCGGCGTTGATGACGAGGTCCGTCGGCCAGTAGACGAAGTTGGAGCCCGACTGGTAGTTGTTGGACTTCCGCATGTCGTCGAAGGAGTCGTAGCCGAAGACGATGTCGTGGGTGCCGAGGGAGTCGGTGGACAGGAACCAGGAGCCCTTGGCCAGGTAGTCCTCGTTGTCGCGCCGCTCCGCGCCGCACACGCCGCAGAACGTCGGCGAGTTCCAGCGGTAGTAATGGGTGTTGTCGCGCACCACGGTGCCGTTGATGAGGTCGGTGTAGTCGCCGCCCGAGCCCTCGAAGGTGAAGCGGCGCTTGGAGTACTGCGCCTCGACGAAGAAGGTGTCGGTGATCACGCCGGTGTAGTTGGCGGCGCGCAGCTCCTGGGGCAGGTCGCGGGACTTGTCCAGGGAGTTGTAGTCGAGGATCGTGCCGAACACGTTGTTCGTCTGGGTGCGGTCGATCTTCATGTAGGAGCCGATGATGCGGTGGTTCTGCGTGATCGCCCAGGTCAGCTTGCCCTCGTAGCGCTTCTCGTCGTCCGAGGTGGCGAAGGGCAGGTTGGTGATGGAGGTCTGGCCGGTGCCGTCGATCTTGCGCGAGCGGCCGGCGCCGAAGAACCACAGCTTGTCCTTGAGGATGTAGCCGCCGAGGGTGAGCTCGTAGGTCTCGTTGGTCTTGTCGACGGGCTCGACGGACAGCGGCGTCTTCGCTCTCCACGAGGCGTTGTCGAAGCTGACGCGGAGGGAGCCCGAGAGCTCGTTGCCGCCCGACTTGGTGATGGTGTTGATGACGCCGCCGGCGAAGCGGCCGAACTCGGCCGACACGCCGCCCACCTGGGTGGTGGTCTCCTGGATGGCATCCTCGATGTACAGGGTGTTGGGCGTGCCGCGGACGTTGTCCGTGATGACCACGCCGTTGACCATGTACAGGTTGTCGTAGGACAGCGCGCCGGAGATGGCGAGCGCCCCGTTGGGGCCGGTGGAGGCCACGCCGGGGGTCAGCGCGGCGGCGGCCACGAGGTTACGGGCCACCGGCAGCTGGTCCATGAGCCCGGAGTCCATGGTGGACGCGATCTGCGTGTTGGTGGAGATCGTGTCGGCGCTGCCGGTGACGGTGATCTCCTCGGCGAGCTGCGCCATGGGCATCTCGGCGTCCAGACGGCTGGTCTGGGCGGCGGAGATCTTCACCGTGGTCTCCAGGGTCTGGAAGCCCTGCAGCTCGAACCTCACGGTGTAGTCTCCGGGGGGCAGGAACGCGAAGATGTAGTCACCCGTGGTCGAGGTGACCGCCATCCGCGTGCCCTGCAGGTTCGGCGACGCCACCGTCACCGACACACCCGGCAGCGGGGCCGCGCCGTCCGTGACCCGGCCGGAGAGGGTCCCCGTCGGAACCTGAGCCGTCGCCGTCAGGGCGAGGGCGAGGATCCCGATGGCACAAACGAGTACCTTCCTGAATCTCATACAGCACTCCTCCTTTTCCCGTACTTCCTTCCTCTGGTTCCCGGCCCGGCCGTGCTCCCGCCGCGCGGGAGAGGCCGTACCGGCTCGATGTCGTGCCGTCGCGGCGGAACCACCCCGAACACCCCGCAGGCCTCGCCCTCGGGGAGCGGCCGCACCACCGCCGCCCCCGGGGCAGGGCCGAGCCCCCGCCGGCCGGGCGCACACGGCACGCCCGACGGCAGGGGGGAAAGCGCCCGGGGGGGAACCCGGCGCCCGGCTTCGGTTCCGCTCAGCACGTCGTCTACTTGAATACCGGGCTCCCCGGACGTGAGCCACCTCACGGGGACGAGCACCCTGCGAGTGGTGACGAATCGGCTGGATGGTGTGATGGACTTCACGAAAGTGCCACGAGGTTCACAGAGCCTCCACAGCGCCTTCGCAGGAATGGCCTCCAAAGCCTTTCCGGACATGCCATTGCGCATCACTGGCGCACCCCCACCGGGACACCGGCGCCGGTTCTCCCGCGCCGTCCTCCGCGCCTTCTCTGTCCGGCGGGTGTTCGGATTTCCGGTCATCATCCTCCTCGACGGGGGCGGGCACGGCTGCTAGGCTGCCGTGGGCCCGCCCCCCGGGGACGCCGGGGACTTCCCCCGCGCCCGCCGCGAGGTCCGGGGCCGCCTCTGGAGGCACGACCATGCGCTCACCGGGACGATCGTTGACCCTCGCCACCCTCCTCCTCGCCGCCCTCGCCGCCGGGGCGGCCGCGTCCGGGGGCCCGGACGCCGGGGCCTGGACCCCCGACGACATCCTGCGCACGGAGTCCGCGTCGTCGTGGGCCGTCTCCCCCGACGGCGCCACCGCCGTCTGGGTGAAGTCCACGGTGGCCACGGTGGACGGCGTCGAGACGCGCGTGGCGAACCTGTGGCTGACGAGGCTGGCCGACGGCACCTCCCTCCCCCTGACCCGGGGCGAGGACACGGTGGCCTCGCCGCTCTTCTCGCCCGACGGCCGGCACGTGGCGTTCCTGTCCACCGCGGCGCTGCCGGGAGGCGGGGCGAAGGACCTCGGCAAGCGGCAGGTGTGGGCCATCGCCCTGGCCGGCGGCGGGGCGTTCCCCGTCACCCGCTTCGACCGCCCCGTGGCCGACTTCGGCTGGATCGACGCGGGCACTCTGCTGGCGGCGGCGCAGGAGTCGCCGAGCCGGTGGGAGCGCGAGAGGAAGGAGGAGAAGGACACCTCCATCGTGGTGGACGACGCCGCCCACGAGCCGCCGGTGCGCCTGTTCACAGTGCCCCTCGAGGGCGGCCGGGCCGAGCGGCTCACCCGCAACACCGACTGGATCGACCTGGTGTCCGTCGCGCCCGACGGCCGCCGCGCCGTGGTGCGGGCGCAGGAATCCCTGTCCTACCAGTACGACCAGAAGGTCCCGCCGCGGACGTTCCTCGTCGACGTTCCCTCGGGGCGCATGGCGCGGCTGTTCGCCGACGGCCGCCTGCTCCCCGGCGACGTCCAGTGGGCGGCGGACTCCTCCCGCTTCTACTTCACCAACGAGCACTCCTCCGACCCCGTCTACCGCACGGCCACGGTCACGCAGCTCTGGGTCTACGACCCGGCGGAGGGCCGGGCGGAGCAGGTCGACCTCCACACGGATCGCGGGCTCGGCGGCGGTTACGTGCCGGCGCCGGACGGCGTGGTGGCGCTGTTGGCCGACGGGGTCCGCTACCGGCCGGCCCGGATGGTGCGCACCGCCTCGGGGTGGACCCGGGAGGACCTCGCGGGGGCCCACGCCGCCAACCTCGACGCCGTCCAGGTCACCCGTGACGGCAGCACCCTCCTCTACCAGTCCTCTTCCGCCACCACTCCCCCCCAGTGGTACGCCGCCCGCCTCGACGGCGCCTCCCTCTCGGGCGAGCGGGCGCTGACCGGCCTCAACCCGGGCTGGGCGGGCAAGCCCACCGGAAAGGTCGAGGTGGTCCACTTCAAGGGCGCCGGCGGCGACGAGGTGGAGGGGCTCCTCCACTACCCCCTGGGCTGGAAGCAGGGAGAACGCTCCCCCCTGGTGCTGCAGATCCACGGCGGCCCCACCGGCGTCGACCGGGACAGCTGGGGCTCGCGGTGGGCTTCCCCGGTGATCCTGTGGCGGCAGCGCGGCGCCTTCGTGCTCCAGGTCAACTACCACGGCAGCATCGGCTACGGCCTCGACTGGGTGGAGTCCATCGGCCGCGGGAAGTACTACGACCTGGAGGTACCCGACCTGGAGGCCGGCGTCGACGAGATGATCCGCCGCGGCCTCGCCGACCCCGACCGCCTCGCCTCCGCCGGATGGAGCAACGGCGGCATCCTCACCGCGGCCCTGATCACGCGGGACACCCGGTTCAAGGCCGCCTCGGTGGGGGCCGCCGACGTGGAGTGGTTCTCCGACTGGGCCAACGTGGACTTCGGCGCCAGCTTCGACAACTACTACTTCGGCGGCGCGCCGTGGGAGGTGCCCCAGGTCTACATGGCGAAGTCGCCGTTCTTCCAGCTGACGAAGGTGAGGACGCCCACCATCGTCTACACCGGCACCGAGGACCGCAACGTGCCGCCCCACGAGTCCTGGTCGCTGTTCAGGGCGCTGCAGCAGATCGGCAAGGTCCCCGTCCGCCTCGTGCTGTTCCCCGGCGAGCCCCACGGGCTGAGGAACATCGCCCACCAGAGGCGCAAGCTCACCGAGGACCTGACGTGGTTCGACCGCTACCTGTTCGGCAGACCGGACACCGCGGACCCCTCGGTGAAGAAAGGTTCGCTGCTCGCTGCGCTCCTGGAGCGCAGCGCCGCCAAGCGCGCCGGCGCGGCCTGGGGCGAGGAAGAGAGCGGGGTCCTGGTGCCCGAGACCGTCACCTTCGGGGGCCTCGCAGTGGGCCGCTTCGAGGTGACCCGGGCACAGTTCGCGGCGTTCGACCCCGCCGCCGTGGTCCGCCCCGGCGAGGAGAACCTCCCGGTGACCGGCGTCTCCTTCCAGCGCGCTGAGGCGTACGCGGCGTGGCTGTCGAAGCGCACGGCGCGGACGTACCGCCTGCCCACCGAGGCGGAGGCGCGTGCCCTCGCGAAGGAGGCCGGCCACGGAGGAAACACGCTGGACCGCTGGGCCGGCTACACCCCAAACCCCGACGACGCCACCCGGCTGACCGAGGCGCTCGCGAAGCTCGGCGGGACGCCCCTGCTGCTCCCGGCCGGAAGCCTCACCGGGGCCGGTGAGGCGGGGGTCTTCGACCTCGACGGCAACGCCGCCGAGTGGGCGGTGGCGAAGGACGGCACGGGCGTGGCCGCCGGTCCCAGCGCCGACCGCTCCACCGACGCGCGCGCCACCGCGGCGCCGGCCCCCGCCTACACGGGTTTCCGCGTCGTCCTCGACGGGAACGGCCCGTGAAGATCGACGACTTCCGCCTGGAGCGCTTCTTCGCCCGCTGGGAGTTCGCCGTGCGCCACGTCCTGTGCGCCTCGGACGTGGAGCCGCTCACCCTCGCCGAGCTCCTCAGCCTTACCGACGAAGACTCCTTGGAGCGCTGGCGTTCCCTCAGCCTTGCCTACACGGAGCCCCCCGGGCTGCCCGCTCTCCGCGAGGCCGTCGCCAGGCTCCACCCCGGCCTCGAAGCCGAGGACGTGATGATCGTCTCCGGGGCCCAGGAGGGGATCTTCCTCGTCCTCAACGCGGCCCTCGACGCCGGCGACCACGCCATCGTGGTGTGGCCGGCGTACCAGTCCCTGTTCGAGGTGGCGCGGGCGTCCGGGGCGGACGTCACCCTGCTGGAGCTCCGCCCCGAGGACGGCTGGGCCCTGGACGTGGAGGCGCTGGCCCGCGCGGTGCGTCCGGACACCCGTCTCCTCGTCGTCAACTACCCTCACAACCCCACCGGGGCGCACCTGGACGCCGCCACCTTCGAGCGCGTCGTCGCGATCGCCCGGGAGGCCGGGGCGACGCTGCTCTCCGACGAGGTCTACCGGTTTCTCGAGCTCGACGAGGCGGGGGGGCTCCCCCCCGCCGCCGGCCTCGACGGCGGCGCGGTGAGCCTGGGCGTGCTGTCCAAGGCGTTCGGGCTGCCCGGGTTGCGCATCGGCTGGCTCGCCACCCGGGACCACGCCCTCCTCGACCGCGCCGCGCGGCTGAAGGACTACACGACGATCTGCGCCAGCGCGCCGTCGGAGGTGCTCGCCCTGGCCGCTCTGCGCGCCCGCGAGCCCCTGCTGGAGCGGAGCCGGGGCATCGTGGCCGCCAACCTCGCCCTGCTGGACGGTTTCTTCCGCCGCTGGCGCCAGCGCTTCGAGTGGGTGCGCCCCGTGGCCGGCAGCATCGCCTTCCCGCGCCTGCGCCACGGCGGCGACGCCGACGCCTTCGTCGCGAGCCTGGTCGAGGAGGAGGGGGTGCTGCTGCTGCCGGGGAGCGCTTTCGACGCCGGCAGGGACCACTTCCGCATCGGCTTCGGCCGCACCGACATGCCCGAGGCGCTCGGGAAGCTGGAGGCGTTCCTGCGCCGCCACCCCGCCTGAGCGCCCCGACGCCACCGGCGCGGACGCCCTGGAAGGCAACGGCCGTGTCAGGGTGTTTGCCATGGGGGTGGTAAGGGAGGTCAGACCATGAAGTGCAACGTTGGCAAGGGCGACCAGGCGGTACGGATCGTCGCCGGAGTGCTGATCATCGCGGCGGGGGTCGTCTTTCAGAGCTGGTGGGGTCTCGTCGGCCTCGTGCCGCTGATCACCGGGCTCACGAGCCGCTGTCCCCTCTACACCGTGCTCCACGTCTCCACGCGCAGGGCCTGACGGCCGGCCCGCGGACGTCCCTCACCGCGGGCCCCGCACCGAAGCAAGGGGGGGCGCTTTCACGAGCTGCCCGGCGTGCCCCGGCGATAGCTGCCGGCGAGCTTCGCCGTGGCCAGCACGTGCCCGCGCATGGCCCGGCGCAGCGCGGCGGCGTCGGGCGTCCCCAGGTCCCGCAGCGGCACGTCGAGGGCGTAGAGGGTGAAGACGTAGCGGTGCGTCCCCTTCGCCGGGCACGGACCGCCCCAGCCGGGCTTCTTCCACCCGTTGACGCCCTGGTGCGCGCCCCGGGGCAGCTGGGCCTGCGTCATCGCCGGACCCAGGCCGTCGCTGTCCGGCGGAATGTCGTAGACGACCCAGAGGACCCACTCGGAGCGGGGCGCGGGAGGCTCCGTCGCGTCCGGGTCCTCCGCCACCAGCGCCAGGCTGCGGGCCCCGCGGGGGATCCCGTACCAGTGGAGCTCCGGGGAGCTGTCCTCGCCGTCGCAGGTGAGGTGCACCGGGATGGCGCCGCCGTCCGCGAACTCCGGGGAGAAGAGGTGCAGGGGGGCCGGCGCCGCCAGGACGGCGGCGGCGAGGCCCGCCGCCAGAACGGCCGGAACACCCCGGAGCAGCAGCCTCATCACACCTCCTCCAAGGACGGGGCCGGCAGCAGCCGGCCCTCGAGGACCGTGACCGCCTGGCCCGCCAGGATGACCCGGTCGCCGGCCGCCCGCACCTTCACGGTCCCTCCGCGGCGCGACGCCTGGTAACCGGTGAGGGCGTCGCGGCCGAGCCGTGCCGCCCAGAACGGCGCCAGGCAGCAGTGGGCGGAACCGGTGACGGGGTCCTCGGGCACCCCCACCCGCGGGGCGAAGAAGCGCGACACGAAGTCGGCGCCCGGCGTCGAGGCGGCGGCGGTGACGATGACGCCTCGCGCGTCGACGCGGCCCAGCGCGGCGATGTCGGGCTCGAGGCCGCGGACGGCGTCCTCCGAGGCGAGCTCGACGAGCAGGTCGAAGTGGCTCCGCTCCACGCGGACCGGTGCCGCCCCCAGCGCCTCGGCGAGGCCGGCCGGCGCCGGCACGGGCTCCGAGGGCTTCGCGGGAAAGTCGAGCTCGATCCACGCTCCGTCGAACCGCGCGCTGAGCAGCCCCGAGCGGGTGTGGAAGCGCACGCTCCGCCCGCCGACCGCCACCCCGCGCTGGCGCAGGACGTGGGCGGTCGCCAGGGTGGCGTGGCCGCACAGGTCCACCTCCACCGCGGGCGTGAACCACCGCAGGTCGTAGCCGTCGGCCGCGGGCGAGGCGAAGGCCGTCTCGGAGAGGTTCATCTCCGCCGCCACCGACTGCATCCAGGACGCCGGCGCCGGCGCGTCGAGGAGGCACACCCCCGCGGGGTTCCCGGCGAACGGCACCGCGGTGAATGAATCCACCTGGACGATCTCGATGCTCACGATCGGCTCCTCCGGAGCGATTCTGCCCCACCGGACCGGCGCGGACAACACCCGCCCGCCGCCGGCGCGGGGTCAGCGCTCCGCGGGAGCGGCGGCGGCGGGGGTGCGGGACGCCGCCTTCTCCATGGCGACGCCCACCGAGGTGGCGAGGAGCTCCAGGCTGCCGACGGGGCCCACCGGCCGGTGCTCCGGCGCGTTGTCGCCGTACAGGACGGCGACGGTCCTCCCGGCCAGGAGCACGGGGACCGCCATGACCTCCATCGGCGCATCCCCGCCCAGCTGCTCCACCATCCGGTCGTTCCAGCGCGAGCGGCCGAGCGGTCCGATGTAGCTGCACGCCGTCCGCGCCGCGCGGTCGATCACGGACTCCTCCCCGAGGGGGATGGCCAGGGAGCGGACCGCGGCCTGGGGCGAGAGCTGGCCGGAGCGGATGCCGAAGCCGCCGACGCCGACGAAGTCGTCCCGCCGGCGCAGGAAGAGCACGCACCGGCTGACGGTGCCCGCCGCCCGGCGGATGAGCTCCATGGCCAGCTCCCCGGTGAGCAGAGGCGACCCCAGCTCGGACGTAAGGGAGGACAGCGTCGCCTCCTCCATCTCCGGAGCGGCGGGAGCCTCCCGGGCGGCACCCCCGCCGGCCGGCTTCCGCGCCCTGCCGGTGCCGGCACCGGGGTCCTCCTCGCGGCCGGGACCGCCGGCCCGCTCCGCCTCGTCGCTGCGGCGGGACATCTCGAGGGCGATGCCCTCCCCGCTCATGCCCTCCGGCAGGAGAAAGTCCCTGACGTCCACCTCGGCCTCGCCGTGCGGCGAGATGGCCAGGGGATCGAACTTGAAGAAGCCGCCTTTCCAGGCCGTCAGCT
This sequence comes from uncultured Acidobacteriota bacterium, assembly GCA_963751245.1. Taxonomy (GTDB): domain Bacteria; phylum Acidobacteriota; class Thermoanaerobaculia; order Thermoanaerobaculales; family Thermoanaerobaculaceae; genus CAVVTR01. The sequence goes on from CAVVTR010000019.1 coordinate 21,078, forward strand.
CCAGGATCACCCTCTCGACCTGCTGGCGGATCACGGACGTCACCGTGTCCGCCGAGACCACCCCCATCTCGACCAGGATGGAGCCGAGCCGCTTCTCCTCCCGGCACTGGTGCTGCCGCTCGAGGGCGCGCAGCAGCGTGGGCTCGTCCACGAGGCCGCGGCACATGAGGATCGAACCGAAGGTCTCCCGAACCGAGTTCGACGCGGCGTAGATGATGCGCCCGTTGCGGAAGAGGATCAGCCCCTGGCCGTCGGTGCACGTCAGCCAGAGCTTGCCGTCCCGGCCGGACATGGCCAGGAACTGCAGGATCTCGGGGAGCGGCATCTCGTCCAGCGTCCCGACGAAGCTCATCGCAACCTCCGGCTCGACACCGCCGGGACCGCGGAGACAACGTCCGTTGCGCCGGGGCCCGGCCGATGCGTGGGATTTGTACAGAGGGTAGCACGCGCCCCGCCCGGCGGCCCGGCCGGGCCCACCGTGGACTTGACGCCGGCGGGGCCGCTGCCTAGCGTGGCCGTCATGGCCGAGGAACCGGGGCCGCTGGAGCTCTTCCACCCGCTGATCCGGCGCTGGTTCGCCGGCCGTCTGGGCGAGCCCACCGAGGCCCAGCGCCTCGTGTGGCCGCGCATCGCCGCCGGCGAGCACGTCCTCGCCAGCGCCCCCACGGGCAGCGGCAAGACGCTGGCGGCGTTCCTGTGGGCGCTCGACCGGCTGCTCACCGGCGCCTGGGAGGGCGGACGCGTCCGGGTGGTGTACGTCTCGCCGCTGAAGGCGCTGAACACCGACGTGCGCCGCAACCTGACGGCGCCGCTGGAGGAGCTCCGGGAGGTGTTCGCGGCGGCCGGCGCGCCCGCGCCGGAGGTGCGCGTGCTCACCCGCTGCGGCGACACGCCCCGGGAGGAGCGGGAGCGCATGGTCCGGCACCCCCCCGAGATCCTCATCACCACCCCGGAGAGCCTCAACATCCTGCTCACCTCGCGCCGTGGCCGGGGCATCCTCGGCGGCCTGGCCACGGTGATCCTGGACGAGATCCACGCGGTGGCCGGATCCAAGCGGGGCGTCCACCTCATCACGGCGGTGGAGCGGCTCGTGCCCCTCGCCGGGGAGTTCCAGCGCGTCGCGCTGTCGGCGACGGTGCGGCCGCTGGACCGGGTGGCGGCCTGGGTCGGCGGGTGGCGGCGCCCGGAGGCGCCCGACGCACCCATGGCTGCTCGCCGCGTGGCCGTCGTCGAGGCGCGGAGCGCGAAGGCCTACGACCTCCAGGTGCGCTTCCCGGGGGGCGGCGTTCCCGGGGCGCTCCCGGCGACGTCTGGTCCGCCGTCGCCGGCGACGTGGAGCAGGAGCTGCGGCGCAACCGCTCCACCCTGGTCTTCGCCAACAGCCGGCGGGTCGTCGAGCGCCTCACCCGCGTCGTCAACGAGGAGGCCGGCGCCGAGGTCGTGTACTCCCACCACGGCTCGCTCTCCCGCGAGATCCGCACGGTGGTCGAGGAGCGCCTCAAGGAGGGCAGGCTGCGCGGCATCGTCGCCACCAGCTCGCTGGAGCTGGGCATCGACATCGGCACCCTGGACGAGGTGGTGCTGGTCCAGCCGCCGGCCTCGGTGGCCGCGGCGGTGCAGCGCATCGGCCGCGCCGGCCACGGGGTCGGTCAGGTCAGCCGCGGCTGCTTCCTCGCCCTGGCGCCCCGCGAGCTCCTGGAGGCGGCCGTGGCCGCGAGGGCCGTCCTCGACGGCGCCATCGAGCCCGTCGTGCCGGTCACCGGGGCCCTCGACGTGCTGGCCCAGGTGCTCGCGTCCATGACGGCGACCGAGACGTGGACCGTCGAGGAGCTGTGGGCGGAGGTACGCCGGTCCGACCCGTACCACGGCCTGCCGCGGCGGGCCTTCGACCTGGTCCTGGAGATGCTGGCCGGCCGCTTCTCGGCGGCGCGGATCCGCGAGCTGCGCCCCGTCGTCAGCATCGACCGCGTGGACGGCACCGTGCGGGGACGCCCCGGCGCCGAGCGGCTCGTCTACCTGGCCGGCGGCACCATCCCGGACCGCGGCTACTTCCACCTGCGCACCGCCGACACCGGCGCCCTCATCGGCGAGCTCGACGAGGAGTTCGTGTGGGAGCGCTCGGTGGGGGACGCGTTCGTGCTCGGGGTGCAGAGCTGGCGCATCGAGCGCATCACCCACAACGACGTGATCGTGCGCCCCGCCCGTACCCGGGCGGCCATGGCCCCGTTCTGGCGGGCCGAGGAGCGGGACCGCGGCTGGGAGCTGTCGGAGCGCCTGGCGCTGTTCCTCGAGACCGCCGACGCCTCCCTCGAGGCGCCGGCCTTCCGGGAGGCTCTCGAGGCGGACTACTGTCTCGAGCCCCACGCCGCCGACGCCCTCCTGCGCTTCCTCTCCGAGCAGAAGGCCGCCACCGGAGGGCTGCTGCCGCACCGGCACCGGCTCCTGGTGGAACGGGTCGCGGACCCCGCCGAGCCCCACCCCCGCGAGCAGATCATCCTGCACACGCTGTGGGGGGGCCGTCTCAATCGTCCCTACGCCCTCGCCCTTGCCGCCGCCTGGGAGCGCCGCCACGGAACACCTCTGGAGGTGCTCCACGACAACGACTGCGTCGTCGCCATCCCGCCCGGAGGCGTGGCCACCGACGAGCTCCTCGGCCTGGTCCGCGCCGACACCCTCGACGAGCTCCTCCACGAGCGCCTGGAGCGCAGCGGCCTGTTCGGGGCGCGCTTCCGCGAGGCGGCGGGGCGCGCCCTGCTGCTCCCCCGCGAGGGGTTCCGCCGCCGCACCCCGCTGTGGCTGTCCCGGCAGCGGGCCAAAGAGCTCCTCGCGGCGGTGTCCGGCTTCGAGGACTTCCCTCTCGTCCTCGAGGCGTGGCGGAGCTGCCTCGAGGACGAGCTCGACCTCGCCCCCCTGCGGCGGGTGCTGGACGAGGTGGCCGACGGGCGGATCGAGGTGCGCTCGGTGACCACGGCGTCGCCCTCCCCCCTCGCCGCCACCGCGGTGTGGAAGCGGACCAACGAGCTCATGTACGCCGACGACACGCCCTCCACACCCGCCACGCGGGTGCGCGGCGACCTGGTGGAGGAGCTGCTCTTCGCGTCGCACCTGCGGCCGCGCCTTTCCCGGGCGCTGGTGGCGACCTTCCAGGACAAGCTCCAGCGCACCTTCCCCGGATACGCCCCGCGCGACGCCACGGAGCTGCTGGACTGGGTGGTGGAGCGAACCGTCATCCCGCCGCCGGAGTGGCGGCGCCTCCTCGACGCCGTGGCGCGGGACGGCGTCGCCGATCCCGGCGCGGCCCTCGCCGCCCTCGCGGGCAAGGTCACCGCGGTGACACCGCCGGGAGCGGACGAGCCCGCCTTCGTGGCCGCCGTGGAGAACCTGCCCCGGATCCTCGCCGCGCTCAGCTGGGACGCGCGAGCCGTCCGGCTGACGGCGGCGGACGGCCGCGACGACCCCGCGAGCCGCCGCGCCCTGGCCGCCCTGGCGGCCCGTCAGGACGACCCCGCCGACGCCGGCGACGATCCCCTGGCCGAGCTGGCCGCCGACCTCCTGCGCTTCTTCGGGCCGGTGGAGCCGGCGGTCCTCTTCGCCCCCCTCGGGGTGGCCGCGGAGCGGGGCCGGGAGATCCTCGCGGCTCTCGCCGCGGAGCGGACGGTGGTGGCCGACGAGCTCACCGCCGGCGCCCCGGGGCCCGAGGTGTGCGACGCCGCCAACCTGGAGCGTCTCCTCCGCCTGGCCCGGGCCGCCGCGCGGCCGGAGTTCGAGGCGCTGCCGGCGGAGACGCTGCCGCTGTTCCTCGCCACCTGGCAGGGCCCGGCGCGGCCGGCCAGCGGCGTCGACGGGCTCCGCGAGGCGCTGGAGCGGCTGCTCGGATGGCCGGCCCCCGCTGAGCTCTGGGAAACCGACATCCTGCCCGCCCGCCTCGATCCCTACGTGCCCACCTGGCTGGACGCCCTGCTGGCCGATACCGCCCTGGAGTGGGTGGGTGCCGGACCGCGGAGGCTGGCGTTCACCCTCGAGGAGGAGCGGGACCTGCTCCGCGAGGAGGCTCCCCCCTCCGAGCCCGGCGACGCCGAGGACCCGCTCTTCCCCCACCCCTCGGGCCACTTCACCTTCGAGGAGCTCCTCGCCCACTCGGGTCTGCCCTCCGACGCCCTGGCGAAGACGCTGTGGTCGCTGGCCTGGCGCGGCGCCGTCTCCAACGACGGCTTCGCCGCCGTGCGGCGCGGGCTCGAGGCCGGCTTCGCCCCGGCCCTCGCGGCGCCGCCCCCCACACACGCCGGCGGCCACCGGCTGCGCTTCGAGCGGTGGCGCTCCACCCGGCCGTTCTCCGGCACCTGGTACCGCCTGCCGCCGCCGGCCGGCGCCGGGGACGCCCTCGACGAGGAGGAGCGCAACCGGGAGCGCGCCCGGCTCGTCCTCGACCGCTACGGCGTGGTCTTCCGCTCCCTGCTGGAGCACGAGCTGCCCGCCCTGCGCTGGGGGAGGCTGTTCCGCTCTCTGCGGCTCATGGAGCTCTCGGGGGAGGTCCTCTCCGGACGCTTCTTCGCCGGGGTCCCCGGGCCGCAGTTCGCCTCCCACGAGGCGTTCCGCCTGCTCTCCCGGGGGCTGCCCTCCGGCCCCGTCTGGTGGAGCTGCGCCGCGGACCCGGCGTCGGGGTGCGGCCTCGGCGTGGACGGCCTCGAGCTGCCGGCCCGGCTGCCCACCACCCACCTTGCATTCATCGGCTCCCGCCTCGCCCTCGTCTCCGAGCGCCGGGGCCGGCGGCTCACTCTGCACGTTCCGCCCGGCCACCCCCTGCTCCGGGAGGTCCTGGGTGTCCTCCGCTCCTTCCTGTCCCGGGACGTGCGCCCGATGCGGGCCGTGGCCGTGGAGACCATCAACGGCGGACCGGCCGCATCGAGCCCCTACCGGGAGCCGCTGGAGGAGCTCTTCCACGCCGTCCGGGACCGCACCGGCCTGCGCCTCATGCGCCGCTACTGACCCGCCCCCCCCTGCTCGTTCGCGCCCGGGACGGCCCCGTCTTCGCCGGGACGCGGTCGAGCCCCGCGTGGAGGGTGACGGCGCGGCGGGCCGGAGAGGCTATCATGGGGCTCAATGAGCGAGCCCCTCCGCAGCGTGCTCGTGGTCGGCACCGAGACGCCTTCCATGCACCAGCTCGTCCCGCTGCTGCAGCGCACCCGGTTCGAGGTCGCCACCGCCGCCACCGCGGCGGCCGCCGCCGGCCTCGTCGCCAGCCGCGCCTTCAACGTCATCGTCGTCGCCTATCCCCTCGCCGGCCTGACCCTGCCGGAGTTCATCCCCACGCTGCGGAACGCCTCGTCGCCCTGCCGGGCGGCGGGGCTGCTCCTCCTCGCCCACCCCAACGCGGTGTCGGAGGCGGAGACGTTCCTCGGCCAGGGGGTGAACCGGGTCGTCGACCAGGAGTCGGGTGTGGACCGCCTGCTCTTCGCCCTCGCCGACCTCATCGGCGAGGCGCCGCGGGTCGCCCTGCGCGCCGTCGTGCAGCTCGACGTCCGCGTCGGCAACGAGAGGGACCTGGCGCTGTTCGAGACCGTCAACCTGTCCGTCGCCGGCATGCTGGTGCGCGCTCCCGTGGCCTACCCGGTGGGCACGCCGTTCCGCTTCGAGCTCGACGTGCCCGGCTGGGCCGAGCCGCTGCGCGGCCGAGCGGAGGTGGTCCGCCACACCGACCCGCAGCGGGAGCCGTTGAAGGGCTTCGCCGCCCGCTTCCTCTCCTTCGCGGAAGGCGGGCGGGAGCGCCTCGAGGCGTTCATCGCGGCGAGCCGCCGCTGACTCGCCCCGTCAGCCCCCCGTGCCCTCGTCCACGGTCACCCGGTTGCCGCCGGAGCGCTTGCTCTCGTACATGAGCCCGTCAACCCGCTCCAGCAGCTTTTCGGGCGTGTCCTCGCGCGACGCCATGGTCCCGCCCACCGAGACCGTCACCTGCACCGGCGTGCCGTCCGCATCCAGCGACGACGACTCCACCAGGCGGCGGAGCTTTTCCAGCACGGCGCCGAGACGCCCCGGCTCCACTCCCGGGAGCACCAGCAGGAACTCCTCCCCGCCCCAGCGGATCACGGCGTCGGAGGCGCGCATGCCGCCCGCCAGGGTCCGCGCCACCATGCGCAGCGCCGCGTCGCCGATCGCGTGCCCCCGGCTGTCGTTGACCTCCTTGAAGCGGTCCACGTCGGCGAAGCCCACGGCCAGCGACCAGCCGTAGCGGCGCAGCTCCCCGAGCCGGCCCGCCACCACCGTCTCGGCGAAGCGCCGGTTGCCGAGGCCGGTGAGGGTGTCCAGCATGGACAGCTTCTCGAGCCGGTCGATCTCCTCCACCGCGGCCAGCTGCGCGGAGTTGTCGGCGAAGACCTCGACCGCGCCCACCACGGCGCCGGAGGCATCGTGGACCGGCGCGATGCGGGTGAGCACCCCCACGCGGTGGCCGTCCTTGTGCCGGAGGAACACCTCGTGCTCCGCGGGCACGCCGTCCCGCATCACCGCGGCCGCCGGGCACAGCTCGCTGGGACACAGCGCCGTGCCGTCCGCGTCGGTGTGCATGAGGAGGTTGTCGGCACAGTGCCGGCCCACGACGTCCCGTGCCGCGAACCCCGTGAGCCGCTCGGCGCCACCGTTGAAGTAGGTGATCCGGCGGTCGGTGTCGACCACGTACACCCCGTCGAAGAGGTTGTCCAGCAAGGCCTTGAAGAATCCCGGATCGTGCTCGTCCACTCCTCGAACCCCCTCCCCGCCCCGGCCGGGGCGAGGCTCCGTGTCGACTGTACCCGCCCCCGCCCTCACCGGCAAACGCGCCGCCGCCGTCTGTTATGCTCCCCGCCGCGGCCCGCCGCACCGAGCGATGTCCCACGACCCTCCCCCGAGATGCCGCCGCATCGCCCGCTTCTGGGCGCCCCTCGAGGCCACCTGGCTGATGATGGCGGTGGAGGGGCCGTTCCTCGCCGCGGTGATCGCGCGGCTCGCGGACCCCGAGACCAACCTCGCCGCCTACGGGGTTGCGTTCTCCCTGGCGCTCATCGCAGAGTCCCCCATCATCATGATCATGAGCGCCTCGACGGCGCTGGTCCGCGACTACCGCTCCCTCGTCGCCCTGCGGCGCTTCACCTGGTCGCTCAACGCCGCGATCACGGTGGTCCTCGGCGTCATCCTGCTCCCGCCGGTGTTCCGCCTCCTCGCCCTGGGCCTCGTCGGACTGCCGCCCGCGGTCGCCGCGCGGACCCACGCCGCAACGCTGCTGCTCCTGCCCTGGCCCGCCGCCATCGGCGTGCGGCGTTTCTTCCAGGGGATCCTCATCCGCCACGACCTCACCCGCCGGGTGGCGTACGGCACCGTGGTCCGCCTCGTCGCCATGTCCGCCACCGCCGCCGTCGTGGCGCTCCGCTCGGGCCTGCCGGGCGCGTCGGTGGGCGCCGCGGCCCTCGCCGCCGGGGTGACCGCGGAGGCCGCCGCGAGCTGGATCATGGTGCGGGGCACCGTCGCGCGCCTGCGCCGCGGAGAGGTCATCGGCGCGCCCTCCCAGAGCCCCCTCACCACCAGCGGCATCGTGTCGTTCTACACGCCCCTCGCCCTCACCTCCATGCTGACCCTGGGCGTGCAGCCGCTGGTGACGTTCTTCGTCGGCCACAGCCGGTTCCCGGTGGAGTCGCTGGCGGTCCTGCCGGTGGTGGTGGGTCTGCTGTTCGTGTTCCGCAGCCCGGGGCTGGCCTTCCAGGAGGTCGCCATCGCCCTCCTCGGCGAACGTCACGAGGGGTACCGGCCGCTGCGCGCCTTCGCCGTTCTCCTCGCCGCCGTGGCGGCGGGAGGGCTCTCTGTGATGGCCTGGACGCCCCTGGCCACGGTCTGGTTCCACGAGGTCTCGGGGCTGTCGGCGGAGCTCACCGCCTTCGCCGTGGTCCCGGCACGGATCCTGTCGGTGATGCCGGCCCTCACGGTGCTGCTCTCCTTCCAGCGCGCCCTCCTCGTCTCCCTCCGCTCCACCAGCCTCATCACCGGAGCGACGGTGGTGGAGGTCGCGGGCATCGTCATCACCCTGGCGGTCGCGATCACCCTCCTGGACGCCGTGGGCGCCGTGGCCGCCGCCGCGGCACTGATGATCGGGAGGCTCGGCGCCAACACCTACCTGGCGCTGCCGCTACGGCGGATGCTCCGCGGAGAGGCGGGCTGAATCCCGCGATGCATCTGCGGCGGCGAAAGCCAGCCTCCACACCCCCACCCGCTGTCTCGTCCGGCGCATGATCGGGCCGCTTCTCGCCACCCGCCCGCGCTTCCGCGAGGCGCTGCCCAGAATGCCCGCCGTGGCACCGGCGTTGAGAAGGGGGAGGTGACGCCATGACGATCCCCGGGACGATGCGGGCCATGGTCCTCGACCGCGCGGGCCGTCCACTGGAGCTGCGGCAGGTGCCGGTGCCCCGCCCGGGCCCCGGCGAGGTCCTCATCCGGGTGCTCGCCTGCGGGGTGTGCCGCACCGACCTGCACATCGTGGACGGCGAGCTCACCGAGCCGAGGCTGCCGCTGGTTCCCGGGCACGAGATCGTCGGCGAGGTGGCCGCCGTGGGCGACGAGGTGGGCGGCCTGGAGCCGGGAGACCGGGTGGGGGTCCCGTGGCTGGGCGGCACCTGCGGGACGTGCCGGTACTGCCTCCGCGGCCGGGAGAACCTGTGCGAGAACCCGGTGTTCACGGGATACACGGTGAACGGCGGCTACGCCTCCTACACCGTGGCGCGCGCCGCCTACACGTTCCCCCTGGCCGCGACCGACCCCGCGGAGACCGCGCCCCTGCTGTGCGCCGGCCTCATCGGCTACCGCACCTACCGCATGGCCGGCCCCGGCGTCGAGACGGTGGGCCTGTACGGCTTCGGCGCGGCGGCCCACATCGTCGCGCAGATCGCCCGGTTCGAGGGAAAGCGGGTGTTCGCCTTCATGCGCCCCGGGGACACCGACGGGCAGGACTTCGCCCGCCGTCTCGGCGTCACCTGGGCGGGCGACTCCACGGAGCCGCCGCCGGAACCCCTCGACGCGGCGCTCATCTTCGCTCCGGTCGGCTCCCTCATCCCCGCCGCCCTGCGCGCCGTGGACCGCGGGGGCGTGGTGGTCTCCGGCGGCATCCACATGAGCGACATCCCCTCGTTCCCGTACCGCATCCTGTGGGAGGAGCGCGTGATCCGCTCGGTGGCCAACCTCACCCGCCGGGACGGGGAGGAGCTGCTCGCCCTCGCTCCCCGGGTGCCGGTGCGCACCGAGGTCACCCGCTTCCCGCTGGAGCAGGCCAACGAGGCCCTCGCCGCCGTCCGCGACGGCGCCCTCCACGGGGCCGCCGTGCTCGTCGTGGAGTGAGCGCTCAGGCCCGCGGCGTGTCCTGGGTGGAGAGCACGCCGTGGCGCCCCGGGACCGGGGCGTAGTGGAGCCCGCAGCGGGGGAGCGGCGCACCCGTCGCCAGCCGCGCCTCGAGGAGGGCGCCCAGGGGCACCACGGCGACGCCGGCCGCGGCCGCGCGGCCCAGAAACGCGTCGAAGGCGTCCGCGTAGGGGCCGCCCTCGAGCTCGGCGTGAACCGTCAGGACGGGACACGCCGCCGCCGCGGCGCCCTCCAGCATGGTGTCGAAGTAGGCGCCCGCCTCCTCGTGGGTGTCTCCCAGCGCCTCGTCCAGGGTCGGCAGCGTCGCCGGCACCTGGGGCGTGCGCAGCTCCCGCCCCCGGACGACCGGGACGAACGGCTCACTGCCGCGGCAGTCGCTGGCGAAGGCGAGCCCGAGGGTCTCCTGGAAGAGGAGGCTCGCGGCGCTGGACAGCCACGCCGGCGCCGCGTAGGTGACGGCCGGCTCGCCGAACACCGCGGCGTATGCCTCCCCGGCGCGGCCGAGCTCCCCGGCCACCTCGGCGGCGCTGAAGCGGGGCAGGCGGTCCTGCCAGCGCCGGTGGTCCCAGGCGTGCACCCCCGTCTCGTGGCCCTCGGCCCTGATCCTGCGGCCGATCTGTGGGAACGCCAGCGCGACGGGGCGCGCGGGGAGAAGCGTCCCCGACAGGATGGTGCGCAGCCCGTACACCCGGGCGGCCCCGGTGCGCCGCATCTTGGCCAGGAACCCGGGACGAAGGAGATTGAGCACGGCGAGGCCGGAGCGGTCCGGCCCCATGGCGAGGTAGAAGGTGCCGCGGACGCCGCGGCCGGCGAGGACCTCCAGCAGGCGCGGAACGCCCAGCTTCATCCCGTCGTGGGTGTCGACGTCGATGCGCAGGCCCAGCAGCCGCGGCGGGCCGGGGGCGGCCGTCACGTCCGGCTCCGCGCTACCTCTCCCCGCCGTTGCCGCCGCGGGCGAGCCACTCCTCGAGGAACGCGTCCATTGTCCGTTCCACCGCCTCTTCGAGGCCGACCTTCGGCTCCCAGCCCAGCAGGGTCCGCGCCTTCTCGATGGAGGGCTTGCGGGTGAGGATGTCCTGGTAGCCCTTGCCGTAGTACGCCTCGGAGCTGGCCACCTCGATGCGGGGCGGCCGGAAGTCGGGGACCCGGTCGCGGCGCGCCTCGAACATCCGCGCCAGCATGTCGGCCAGGTCCTTGATGGAGCACTCGCTGGCCGGGTTGCCGAGGTTGAAGATCTGGGAGTCGCACACCCGCCCGGGGTTCTCGATGATCCGCATGAGCCCCGAGATGCCGTCCTCCAGGAAGGTGAAGCAGCGCTTCTGCCGGCCCCCGTCCACCAGGTGGATGGGCTCTCCCCGGAACAGGTCGATGACGAACTGGGTGACGACACGGGAGGAGCCCTCCTTGGCGGCGTCGATGTCGTCGAGCTTGGGGCCGATCCAGTTGAACGGCCGGAACAGGGTGTACTGCAGCCCCTCCTGCTGGCCATAGGCGGCGATCACCCGGTCCATGAGCTGCTTCGCGCAGGAGTAGATCCACCGGGGCTTGTTGATCGGGCCGGTGACGAGGAAGCTCTCGTCCTCGTTGAACTCGGGGTCGGGGCACATGCCGTAGACCTCCGAGGTGGAGGGGAAGATCACCCGGCGGCGGTACTTCACGCACTGGCGGATGACCCGCAGGTTCTCCTCGAAGTCCAGCTCGAACACGCGCAACGGCTCCTTCACGTAGGCCGCCGGCGTGGCGATGGCCACCAGGGGCAGCACCACGTCGCACTTCTTGACGTGGTAGGCGATCCACTCCCGGTTGATCATGATGTCGCCTTCCAGGAAGTGGAACCGGGGGTGGTCGATGGAGTGCCCCAGCTTGCTGTCCGAGAGGTCCATGCCGTAGACCTCCCAGTCGGTGGTGGACACGATGCGGTGCGTGAGGGCGTTGCCGATGAAGCCGTTGACGCCGAGGATGAGGACCTTCATGGACGATCTCCTTGTGTGCCCAGGCGGACGCCCGGGGCGAGGGGGGCGACGGCGGCCAGCGCGGCCGCGGGGAGCTCGGGCTGTCCCTCGAGCTGGCAGGTGACGAGGCGCACGGCACCCGAGCCGGCCGCCACGGTCACCCCTTCGGGCCCGACGGCAGTGACGGTGCCGGGGACGGCGCCGACGGTGCCGCCGGGAATGGGCAGCGCCCACCAGACCAGCAGACGCCTGCCGGCCAGCGAGGTGAACGCCCCGGGGTACGGGTGGGTGACGGCTCGCACCAGGTTGTAGATCCGTTCCGCGGGCCACGACCAGTCGACGAGCCCGTCCGCCGGAGTGCGCCCCCCGAAGTACGAGCCCCGGCCCAGGTCCAGGGGGCTCGGTCGCGCGGTGCCGTCGCGCAGCGCGGGCAGGGCCCGGTCGAGGAGCCGCCGGGCCGCATCCTCGAGCCTCGCGTAGAGCGTGAACGCCGTGTCGGAGAAGGCGATGGGCACCGCCTCCTGGTCCACCAGGCGGCCGGCGTCGGGACGGGCGACCATCTCGTGCAGGCTCACCCCCGTCTCGTTCTCGCCGTTGACCAGCACCCAGTTCACGGGGGCGCGGCCGCGGTAGCGCGGCAGCAGCGAGCCGTGGAGGTTGTAGCCGCCGCGGGGCGCGAGGGCGAGCACGGAAGCCGGCACCATGTAACGGAAGTAGAACGAGAAGATCACCTCGGGCGCCGCCGCGGCCACCGCGGCGGCGAGAGCGGGGTCCTTCCCGCCCGAGGGATGGTGGACCGGGATCCCCCGTCCCTCGGCGCGCGCCGCCAGCGACTCCCACCAGATCTCCTCGCGGGGGTCGTCGCGGTGGGTGACCACGGCGGCCACCTCGAAGCCGTGACGCAGCAGCGCGTCGAAGCCCAGACACCCCATGGTGTGGTAGCCCAGGACGACGGCGCGCATCACTCCTCCTGCCGGCCCGGGCCGATGACCTCGCGGACCACGTAGCGGGGCCGCCGACGCACCTCCGTGTAGATGCGCCCGACGTACTCGCCGAGGAGCCCGATGGCGAAGAGCAGCACGCCCAGGAAGAAGAACACCAGGGCGAACAGGGTGAACACCCCGCTCACGGCCCACTCGTGGCCCATGACGATGCGGCCGGTGACGAGCACGGCGGCCACCGCCATGGACAGGGCCGACATGACGATCCCCAGCCCCATGGTGAAGCGTAGCGGCAGCAGCGTGAAGCTCGTGAGCAGGTCGAACTGGAGCCGGACGAGCTTGAAGAGGCTGTACTTGCTCTCGCCGCGCTTGCGCTCGGCGTGGGCCACCGGCACCTCGGTGACGCGGCCGGCGAACATGTCGGCGAGGACCGGGATGAAGGTGGAGACCTCCTTGGACTGGCACAGGGTCTTCACCACGCCGCTGCGGTAGGCCCGCAGCATGCAGCCGTAGTCGTGGAGCTCCACCCCGGTGGCCTTGGACGTCACCCAGTTGACCAGCCGCGACGCGAGGCGGCGGAACAGGGTGTCCTGGCGGCGCACCCGCATCGAGCCCACCACGTCGAACCCCTCCTCCATCCTCGCGACCAGCTTGGGGATCTCCTCGGGAGGGTTCTGCAGATCGGCGTCGAGGGTGACGATGACCTCCCCCCGGGAGGCCTCGAAGCCGGCGAACACCGCGGCGTGCTGCCCGTAGTTGCGGTTGAAGTCGATGACGACGAGGGCGGGATCCGACGCTGCGGCCCGCCGCAGGATCTCCAGGGAGCCGTCCCGGCTGCCGTCGTTGACGAGGAGCAGCTCGTAGGGCCGTCCCATCTCCCGCGCCACGGAGGCGACCCGCTCGAGGAGCTCCGGGAGGTTCTCCTCCTCGTTGAACACGGGGATGACCAGGGAGAGGTACGGCTCGCTCATGGCTCGGTCCTCACCGTCTCTCGTGCGCCAGCACGTCCTTGACGGCGGCCACCACGTAGCGGACGTCGTCCTCGGTCATCATCGGGAACAGCGGCAGCGAGCAGATGCGCTCCGACGCCCACTCCGCGCGGGGCAGGCGGCCGAGCCATTCTGGGTACTTCCCGGCGTAGTAGGGTTGCGTGTGGACGGCCCGGAAGTGAAGGCCCGTTCCCACGTTGCGCGCCTTCAGGGCGGCCATGAAATCGTCCCGGGACATCCCCGCCCCGTCGAGCACGCGGACCACGTAGAGGTGCCAGGTGTGGAAGTGGTCGTAGGCCGGCGCGGCGGGCCGGGAGATCTCCTCCACCTCCGCGAACAGCTCCTGGTAGAGCGCGGCGAGCTCGCGGCGGCGGCGGTTGAACTCGTCCACCGAGGCGAGCTGGTGGATGCCCAGCGCCGCCTGGAGGTCCATGAAGTTGTACTTGAAGCCGGGACGCACCACCTCCACCTGGGGCGAGCCGCCCTCGGAGTAGCGGTTCCACGCCGACTTCTCGAGGCCGTGAAAGCGCAGCGACCGCAACACCCGCGCCAGATCGGGGTCGTGCAGGGCCAGCAGGCCGCCCTCGGCGGTGGTCATGTTCTTGATGGGGTGGAAGGAGAACACGCCGAGCCGGTCGAACGCCCCGACGTGCCGGCCCTTGTACAGGGTCCCCACCCCGTGGGCGGCGTCCTCGAAGATCCACAGCCCGTGACGGCGCGCCACCTCGAGGAGGGGGTCCATGTCGCAGGGCGCGCCCCCGAAGTGCACCGGGAGCACGCCGACGGTGCGCGCGGTCACCGCCGCCTCGACCTGAGACTCGTCGAGCTGCAGCGTGTCGGGGTGGACGTCCACGAAGACGGGACGCCCGCCCAGCACCTCGATCATGTTCACCGTGGCGGTCCAGGTCATGGAGGTGGTGATGACCTCGTCCCCCTGCGACAGCCCCAGCGCCATCAGGCCGATGTGCAGCCCCGCCGTGGCCGAGGACAGAGCCAGCACCTCGGGGAAGCCGGTGTAGGCGGCGAAGTCCCGCTCGAACCGCTCGGCCTTGGGACCCGTCGTGATCCAACCGGAGCGCAGCGAGTCCACCACCTCGTCGATCTCCACCTGTCGGATCGTGGGCCTGGAGAAGGGCAGGAACTCTGGGCGTCTGGCGAAACCGTCGGTCATGAAGGAGCGTCTCCTTGTCGGGGGTACAGTCGACCGCCCCCGGCCATTCCACCGGCCCCCTCCCGGGCCGGCCGGAAGACCCCGGGGAGCCGGCGCCGCGAAGCTGGCCGAAGGTGCGGCCTCTCCACCGCTTGCGCGCGCTATGATAGCGCACGCGAAGCGCTCGCGGTCGGCCTGCAGCAGCCGTGCGGCCCCGCCGGGGATGGCTCCCCCCGGCGGGGAACGGGCCCGCCGCGACCGGGACGGCAGACGGAGCGCGATACCATCGAGCCGGGAGTGTCACGATGCCTTCACACCGCCCCGCCCCTTCGGCCTTCTCCGACCTGCTGCGGCGCGCCGGGTCGCTGGCCCTGCTCCCCCTCCTGCTGGGCTTCTACCTGGCGGCGCTGGGCACCGTGCCGCTGTTCGAGCCCGACGAGGGACGCTACGCCGAGATCCCCCGGGAGATGCTCGCCACCGGCGACTTCGTCACGCCGCACCTGGACGGCGTCGTCTACCTGGAGAAGCCCCCGCTGTTCTACTGGCTCACCGCCGCCTCCGAGGACGTCCTCGGCGTCACCGAGCTGGGCGCGCGCTTCTGGAGCGCCGCCCTGGCGGTGCTCGGCGTGCTTTTCGTGGCCTGGGCCACCCGGCGTGTCCTGGGGCCCGGGGCGGGGCTGGCCGCCGGAGCCGTCCTGGCCACGTCGCCCCTGTACCTGGTGATGGGCCACACGAGCTCCACGGACATGACGCTCTCGTTCTTCCTCACCGCCACCCTCCTGTGCGCCTTCTTCGCCGTGGAGGCCGACGCCCCGGGGGAGGCGCGGTGGTGGTGGCGGGGCGTGTTCGCGGGGGCGGCGCTGGCGCTGCTCACCAAGGGGCTGGTGGCCGTGGCCCTGCCCGGCGGCATCATCCTCGTCTACCTGGCGTGGACCCGGCGCCTGAAGGAGCTTGCCCGGGTCCCCTGGGTCTCGGGGGTGCTCCTCTTCCTCGCCATCGGCCTCCCCTGGCACCTCCTCGCCTCCGCCGCCAACCCCGACTTCTTCGACTTCTACATCGTCCGCGAGCACTTCCTGCGCTTCCTCACGCCGGAGGCGGAGCGCCCCGGTCCGATCTGGTACTTCCTCCCCATCCTCCTGGTCGGGCTGGCGCCCTGGACGGCCCTGGCGTTCGCCGCGCTGCCCCGCTTCCGCCGCAGCGACCTGCGGCGCCCCCACACCCCCGAGCACCGGTTTCTCGCCTTCATGGCACTGTGGGCCGTGCTCATCACGGCGTTCTTCTCGGTGTCCCACTCCAAGCTGCCCTCGTACGTGCTCCCGGTGGTCGCGCCCCTCGCCGTGCTCGCCGCGGCGGGCCTCGACGACCTCCTCGAAGGCCGGCGGCGCGTCACCCTCCTCGACCGGCTCCTCACCGGCGCGGTGGCGCTCCTCACCGCGGCCCTGGGCGCCGGCTTCGTGTGGGCGGCCCTGGGCCGGCTTCCCAAGGCCCTCAACATCGACCGGCTCACCCCGTCCCTCGCCGTCACCGGGGCCATCGCGCTGCTGGCCGCCCTCCTCGCCGCCGGGGCCTGGTTCGCCGGGCGGCCCCGCCCCGGCGGGCCCCTCCTCTCGGCCGCCGCTGTCGGCCTGACGGCGTCCATCCTCGTCTCCGCCGGACCGCTGGGGCAGGCCCGCAGCACCAGGGAGATCGCCACGTTCCTGCGCGGCCACGGCCAGGCGGAGGCGACGATCTTCAGCTACCGGACCTACACCCAGACCCTGCCCGTGTACCTGCAGCGGCTGATCGGCGTCGTGGCCTCCACCGGAGAGCTCTCCTTCGGCATCGGCAAGCTCCCCCCCGAGGTGCGGCGGCAGCGCTTCCCCGACGCCGCCGAGTTCGCGCCGGTGTGGAGGTCCGCGGAGCCCGTCTTCGTCGTCACCGAGCGGCGCTACCTTCCGCACATGGCCGGGGACGGGCTCGACGGGGGCACGACCCTCGTCGAGGGGCCCCGCTACGTGCTCCTGGGCAACCCTCCGGCGGCGGCCGCGGTGCGCTGACCGCCGTCCGCCTCCGGCGGCGCCGCGCCGCTGCGCGCGAGGAGCAGGACGACGAGGAGCGCCGCCCACACCGCGGCCTTCGCCCCCATGAGCCGGTCCTCCCAGGGAGGGGGCGCGAGGCCGTCGCCTCCCGGCACCACCATGGCCAACCACGTCACCGCGAGGAGAAGCCCAGCCAGCCGCGGGGGCAGCGGCGGCCGGGGACGGGACCTCGCCGACCAGCACAGCAGCGCGATCATCGGCAGCACGGCCAGGAGGTCGTCGTAGTCGTGGTGGTAGATCCACACTCTCGCCACGACGGCGACCACCGCCGCGACGAGCAGGGGGGCGGCGCGCCGGTGGCGAACCACCCACACGGCCAGCGCCGCCAGGGCGGCCGCCGCCGCCGGAAGGATCCAGGCCCCCAAACCGAGCCCGGCGAGCCAGATGCTCAGGTTGCCGTACCCCGCCCGGGCGGCCAGGGCCGCGCCGCTGCCCACCCAGCCCGTGAGCGCCCCCAGGTCCGCTCCCGGGCGCAGCACGAGGGCGAGGGCGGTCAGGGCGCCGTACCCCGCCGCCGCCAGCAGCGCCGGTGCCGCGCCGGAGGGGAGCAGGAGCACCGCCACGAAGAACGGCACCGACAGCGAAGGCTTGAGGAGCCCCACCAGGAGCAGCGCGGCCACGGCGAGATCCCGGCCGCGCCGGCGGGGGCGGCGCAGCACCGCGAGCAGCGCCGCGGCCAGAGCGGGCAGGAGGAACACGGTGAGCTGGCCGTTGGCGATGGTGATCTCCGTGGCCTCCAGGGAGAGAAGCGAGAGCACGACGGCGAGGCGGACCGCGACGTGCCATTCCTCCACCTCGCTCTGGAGCATCCAGGCGAGAACGACGAGCGCCGCCGCCAGCAGGCCGGCCCACAGCCAGCGCGCGGCCGGGGCGGACATCCAGCCGAGCAGGGGCCAGAGCAGGACGTAGCTGGCGGGAGGGTACACGGTCGGCACCGGCGCGCCGGCGAACCAGCGCGCCACCTCGGCGTGGCGGGACAAGAGGTCCACCGCGCCGCCTCCTCCGCCCCACAAGAGCCCCTCGAAGCCCGCCGAGAGCCGCCTCACGGCCAGGACGGCGAGGGCCGCGTCCAGCAGCACCACACCGGTCAGGCGGAGCCGGCTCACCGCGATGGCCCCCGGTGCGGCCCGACACCCGCCGCCCGCCCCCGGCGGGTTCGCTGGACGCGCAATCGTGGTAGGCTTTTGTGGAGCATGTCGACCCAAGGGATCTCGGCGAGGGTGGAGTGGACGGTCCGCCGGCGCAGCCGTGCCGCGGCGCCGGCTCCGACGGCGCGAGAGAGGGGAGCCGTGTAGCCCATGCGCCTGCACCTCCATCGGCAGGACGGCCTCGCGGCGCAGATCGCAGCCCTGGACAGCTTCGAGACCCCCACCCTCGAGTCGGTGGAGCGGCGCCGCTTCCAGCTGTGGCTGCTGTCGATGCTGCTCCTGCTCACGGTGGCGGTCGCCTTCATCGTGTTCACGTTCTGGAAAGGTATCACTCCCCCCTCGTGGATGACCCCGGACCTTCTCGAGGGCAGCATCCTGGGCCTGCTGGTGCTGTTCTGCGCCTACGCCATCGAGAAGGAGGTCCAGCTGCGCCGCCTGATGAGGGCGCTCATCGAGGAGAAGGTCCTGGTGGCCGCCCTCACCGGCAGGGTCAGCGAGCTCGGATCCCTGCTCGAGGCCGGGAAGGCCATGAACCTGGTCCTCGACCTCGACGAGGTGCTCGA
This sequence comes from uncultured Acidobacteriota bacterium, assembly GCA_963751245.1. GTDB lineage: Bacteria > Acidobacteriota > Thermoanaerobaculia > Thermoanaerobaculales > Thermoanaerobaculaceae > CAVVTR01. The sequence goes on from CAVVTR010000019.1 coordinate 39,271, forward strand.
CACCATCCTCCAGTGCGCCATGGACCTGCTCCGGGCCCGGGACGGCTCGATCATGCTCGTGCACGGCGAGGACGAGCTGAGGACCGTGTGCGTCAAGGGGACCAGCGGGGCGGTCGGCGCCCGCGCCCAGTTCGGCGGCGGCGTGGCCGGCCGGGTGGCCGTGTCCCGGGAGCCGTTGCTCATCAACGGCACCATCGTCCGCGACCCCGCCGTGGCGCGTGCCGACGCGCCGCCCCCGCCGGGCAGCGCCATGTCCGTGCCGCTCATCCACCGGGGCAGTCTCCTCGGGGTCCTCAACGTCAACGCGGCCGACGGCGCCGCGTACACGGCGCACGAGCTCCGCGCCCTGAGCCTGTTCGGCGAGCAGGCGGCCGGAGCGCTGGCCAACGCCCAGCTCTACGAGGCGCAGCGCCTCCTGGCCTCGCAGAACCTCTACATGGCGCTCCACGATCCGCTCACCAACCTCCCCAACCGGGCGCTGTTCCTGGACCGCTTCCAGCACGCCATGTCCCGGCGCCACGACGACGACCGCGCCGTGGCGCTGTTGTTCCTGGACCTGGACGACTTCAAGATGGTCAACGACACCTACGGCCACGCCGCCGGCGACGAGGCGCTGGTCGCCTTCGCCGACCGCCTCCGCGGCATCGTGCGGCTGGGGGACACGGTGGCCCGCTTCAGCGGCGACGAGTTCGCAGTCCTCGTCGAGGACGTGCGGAGCGCCAGCGAGGCCACCCTCGCGGCGCAGCGGATCGCCACCGGCCTCACCGAGCCCTTCGACATTGCCGGCCACAAGCTCACCCTGCAGGCCAGCGTCGGCATCGCCATCGAGGGTCCCGCCGGCCACAGCGTCGAGGAGATGCTGCACAACGCCGACACGGCCATGTACATGGCCAAGTCCAACAACCGCGGCGGCGCGCGGCTCTACGACGAGTCCATGCGCTCCGACACCCTCCACCGCCTCTCCCTGGAGAAGGAGCTGGGCGAGGCGCTGGACCGTGGCCAGTTCTCGGTCCAGTACCAGCCCGTGATCAACCTGGTGGATGCCCGCGTCACCGGCGCGGAGGCGCTGGTGCGCTGGCACCACCCCATCCACGGCATCCTCGCCGCGTCCTCCTTCATCACCCTGGCCGAGAGCTCCGGGCTGCTCCCGGCGCTGGACCTGTGGGTGCTGGAGCAGGCGTGCGGCGCGGTGGACGCCATGGCGGCCGGCTCGCCCGGCACCAACGGCCTGGCGATCATGGTCAACGTCTCCCCCTCGGGCCTGCGCAGCCCGAGCCTCGTCGACGACATCGGCGCCGTCCTCCAGCGCACCGGCACCCCACCCGGCCGGGTGGTCCTGGAGATCCCCGAGCGCGCCATCCTGCGAGACACCGAGCGCATGGCCGAGCAGCTCACCAACCTCAAGTCGCTGGGAGTCCGGCTCACCCTCGATGACTTCGGCACCGGCTACTCCTCCCTGAGCTACCTGCGCCGGCTCCCAGTGGACAGCGTCAAGATCGATCGCATCTTCATCGAGGGGCTGAGCCGCGACCCGGGACGGATGGGGCTCGTGCAGGCCATCATCCGGCTCGCCCAGAGCCTCACGCTGGACGTCATCGCCGAGGGCGTGGAGCAGCAGGCCGAGCTGGACACCCTCCAGGCCATCGGCTGCCGCATGGCGCAGGGCTACATCCTGTGCGAACCCCTCTCCCTGGAGGCCCTCGCCGAGTTCGTCGGCCAGCGCGGCATCAGCGGCTGAGGGGGGTCGCCCGGCCCTGAAAGGAAACTCGCCGTCCGGCGCGTTCTACCCAGCGACCCCAGTGGCCGCGGCGCCACTTCCCGCCGCCAGGAGGGGTCCGGGAGAGCACGAGTGGGAAAGCTGATCAGCGACCCCCGGCTGCTGCTGTGGCTGGTGGGGACGTCCGCGGGGGCCGTTGCCGTCGGCCTCGTGGTCCACACCCTCGCCGCGGCGCTGATCCGGCACACCCTTCCCCGGCACCCCGGGGCGCCGGGGCGTATCGCCATGTCACGGCTCAGCGCCCCGTTCAGGATCCTGCTCCCTCTCCTCGCCCTGACGGTGATCCTCCCCCTCGCCGGCGTCCCCCGGCCGGTGGAGACGGTCCTCGACAAGCCCATTTCCATCCTCTTCGTGGCGGCGCTGGCGTGGCTCGTGACCCGCGGGCTCGTGGCGGCCGAGGACATCCTGCTCGCCCGCTACAACATGGACGCCGAGGACAACCTCGCCGCCCGGAAGATGCGCACGCAGATCGACATGATCCGCCGCGTCCTGGCGTTCCTCGTCATGGTCGTGGCGTTCGCAGGGGTCCTCATGATGTTCGCCAGGGTCCGCCAGCTGGGCACGAGCCTGCTGGCCTCCGCAGGAGTGGCGGGCGTGATCCTGGGCTTCGCCGCCCAGCGCAGCCTGGCGAACCTCCTGGCCGGGCTCCAGGTCGCCATCACCCAGCCGCTGCGCATCGACGACGTCGTGGTGGTGGAGGGCGAGTGGGGACGCATCGAGGAGATCACCCTCACCTACGTGGTGGTGAAGATCTGGGACGAGCGGCGCCTCGTGCTGCCCATCAGCTACTTCATCGAGAAGCCCTTCCAGAACTGGACGCGGGTGTCCGCGGAGCTGCTCGGGACGGTCTTCGTCTACGTGGACTACTCCGTCCCCGTGGACGCCGTCCGCGGGGAGCTCCACCGCCTGCTCCAGGCCAGCCCGCTGTGGGACCAGCGCGTGTGGGGCCTCCAGGTCACCAACGCCGACGAGCGGACCATGGAGCTGCGCGCCCTCATGAGCGCCCAGGACTCCCCGACGGCCTGGAACCTGCGCTGCACCATCCGCGAGCAGCTCATCGCGTTCATCCAGAAGGAGTTCCCCGGAAGCCTGCCGCGCCTCAGGGCCGAGCTCGACAGTGCGGCCCGTGCCCCCGTCCGCGCTCCGGGCGCCGAATAATCCCGCTTCCCGGGGGGTTAAGGGTAGCGAGACGGTGCTGCGACAGTGGCTCGGAAAAGCCACGATCCTGAGATCAGGGCCGCGGCCCAGGGCGGAGCGGGTCATGTTCGGCAAGAGTATCAAGCTGTTCACGCTGATGGGTTTCGAGGTCAAGATCGACCTCAGCTGGGTGGTTCTCGCGGCCCTCATCACGTGGTCGCTGGCGGCGGGGGTCTTCCCCCACTACATCAAGGGCCTCGGCGAGGCCACCTACTGGTGGATGGGCGCCGTGGGCACGGTGGGGCTGTTCGTCTCCATCGTGCTCCACGAGCTCAGCCACTCGGTCGTCGCCCGCCGCTTCGGGCTGGCGATGAGGGGGATCACCCTGTTCATCTTCGGCGGCGTCGCCGAGATGGAGGAGGAGCCCCCGAGCGCCAAGGCGGAGCTGCTCATGGCGGTGGCGGGGCCCGCCGCGAGCATCGTCATCGGGGGCGTCTGCCTGGCCGTCGCCCGCTTGGGCGACTCCATGGCGTGGCCCATCGAGGCCATCGGCGTGGTCGGATACCTGGGGTACATCAACCTGCTCCTGGCGGCGTTCAACCTCATCCCCGCCTTCCCCCTCGACGGCGGTCGCGTGTTCCGGTCCATCCTGTGGTGGATCAAGGGCAACCTGCGCTGGGCCACGCGCATCGCCTCCGTTGTGGGCTCGGCGTTCGCCTTCCTGCTCATCTTCCTGGGCATCGTGAACTTCATCCAGGGGGCGCTGATCAGCGGCATCTGGTGGTTCGTCCTGGGGCTGTTCCTCAACAACGCGTCCCAGGTCTCCTACCGTCAGGTGGTCACGCGCCGGGCGCTGGAGGGCGAGCCGGTCCGCCGCTTCATGCGCGCGGACCCCGTCACCGTGCCCCCCTCGATCTCGGTCGAGCGGCTGGTCGAGGACTACATCTACACGCACCATTACAAGATGCTCCCGGTCATCGACGGCGACCGGCTGCTGGGGTGCGTGACGACCCGGCAGGTCAAGGACGTGCCCCGGGAGGAGTGGGGGCGCCGGGCGGTGCAGGAGCTCGTCCAGCCGTGCTCGCAGGACAACACCGTCTCCCCCGACACCGACGCCACCAAGGCGCTGGGGATGATGAGCCGCACCGGCAGCAGCCGCCTGATGGTCGTCGAGAACGGCCGGCTGGTGGGCGTGATCGGCCTGAAGGACCTGCTCCGCTTCATCTCCCTCAAGGTCGACCTGGGCGACGACCGTCCCCACCACCGCGCCGCCTGAGCCACCCCGCTCCGGCCGGGGGCCCGGCGCATCGAGGCGCTTTCGAGCTCGGCGAAAAAGAGCCACCGCGTGTCCGCCCGCGCGAACGGCGGGCTGGGTTCCGGCTCGTCCCGGCGGCGGCAGGGGCCGGCCTCCGGCCCCCGCCCGGGCACCCCCGGGACCTACCCCTTGTAGGTGACGAGGCGGCCCCAGACCTCGGACTTGCCCCACAGCCCGCGGCGCAGCCCCTCGAGCTGGACGATCTGGCTGTGGTCGACGAACAGGTTGACCTCGACGCCGTAGTTGCGCAGGTACCACGCGAAGACGTCGGGGTCGGCCGCCTCGAACATGACCCTGTCGAGCCCGACCTGGTCGATGATCGCCGCGGGTACCTCGGTGCGCCACGACTTCACGCTCTCGGTGATCCCCTCGGACTCGATCATGATCATGTACGCCCCGGCGTCGATGAACCGCCGCACCTGGGCGATGGCCCAGCCCACGTCGCGCTGGCCCGCCGCCTCCAGCTCCTCGGCGGTGGCCGTGCCGCCGGCGCCGAACTGGATCCCGACCTCGGGCTTGGCCTTCAGGCCGGCCTTCTGCACCCTCTCCACGAGGCGCAGCCAGTCGTCCGTGGGGATCGTCACGAAGCCGCCGGAGATCTCCACGATGTCGAAGCCGGCGTCGCGGCACCCCTTGATGTAGCGGTCGACCATCGCCTTGCCCCGGGTCAGCACCGTCTCGATGAACCCGCCGGTGGAGACCAGCACGTCGTGCTCGTGGCACACGTCGATGACCGCCTTGAGCTTCTCCTTGGGCATGAGCGCGAACGAGCCCCCGGCGAACTTCAGGCTGTCCACGTAGGTGCCCCACGTCTCCAGCAGGTCCCTGAGGTAGGGGAGCCCGAGGGGGTGGTAGTACGGACCGCGGATCTCGGTGATCCCCTGGGTGCGGGGCTTGTCCTGCCTCTCGTTGATGGCGATGAAATCGAACGCCCGGTTCATGACGGTCTCTCCTTTCCTGCGCGCCCCAGCAGCCCGGCCAGCTCTGCGGGCCCCACCTCCTCGAGGCGCTCCACCGCCTCGACGATGTCCCCGGCCAGAGCGGCGCCGACGGCCGGCTCCGCGAGCCGGCTGAACTTGTCCACCGCGCCTTCCCACGACATCGGCCGCGTCGCGAACCCCTCGTAGTCGGGCTGCTCCCGGCTGAAGACGCGCCCGTCGCGAAGGCGGATCGTGATGCGCACCGGCATCTCGGCGGGGAAGCGCCGGCTGAGGTCGTCCGCCGGAGCCACCCGCACCCGCCGCAGCAGCGCCTGCACGTCCTCCGCCACGATCCGCTCCGGCCGGTACTGGCGGGGCCCGACCCAGCCGTCAAGGAGCGCGACGGCCACCATGTAGAGCAGGCTGTGGTCGGCCTCCTCCTTGGTCCGCACCTCGCGTTTGCTCGCCCTCCTCGCCGCCTCCGATGATGTTGAAGGCGACGTCGAAGACCTCGAGCTCCACGGCCTCCACGTCGGCGCCCGCGAAGCCGTGCTCCTCCTTCAGCGCCAGCACTCCCTCCAGGGTCGACTGGGAGTGCACCTCGGCGTTGAACTTCTTCACGATGGTGCGGCGCACGCGCTCCAGGTCCTCCCCCATCCAGTCGATGGAGAACGGCCCCGCGATCGCGTCCTTGAAGCCCTTGTTGCCCTCGAACACCTCGGGGGGGCCGGTGATGCCCCGCCGGGCCAGCAGCACGGCGTGGGTCGCGCAGAACGCCGTGTTGGGGTAGGCGAGCCCCTTCCAGTTCGAAAGCCTCCCGGTCCGCGTCACCCGCAGCGCGTTGAAGGCGGTGCCGGCGATGGCGACCGCGTTGGCGGCGCGGTCGGTGTCCAGCTCCAGGGCCCTGGCCACACCGGCCGCCACGGCGTAGGAGCCCTGGGTCGTGTGGTCGAACCCCCGGGCCCGCACGGGGGCCTCGTCCGAGAGCCGGCACTGCACCTGGTAGGCCACCGCCAGCGCCGTGAGCAGGTCCCGGCCGCCGGCGTCGGCCATCTCCGCGGCCGCCAGCACCGGCGCGAGGTTGTCCGAGGGGTGGCAGGTCTCCCCCTTTGCGAGGTAGCTGTCGTTGTAATCGAGGTAGCGGACCAGGGCCCCGTTGTACAGGGCGGCCCGGTCCGCCGAGGTGCGGCCGCCGCCGATCAGGGTCACCGAGGGGGCCCCGCCGACGTCCTCCAGGTAGCCGCGCAGCGCCCGGATCGGCTCGGCGTCCAGCGCGCCCAGAGCGCACCCCAGGGCGTCCAGGATGCGCACCTTCAACGCCGCCACCGCCTCTTCCGACAGCTCATCGTACCGGCTGTTCACCGCGAAGGACGCGAGCTTCTCCACCTCGGTCACGATCCACCCCCCGAACGGGGGACGCTGCGGCGCCGGAGACCCCCGGAGCCTGAAGCGGCCCCCTCGGCGTGGCGCTCCGCCGCGTCAGGGGACCTCGCCGCCGTACCGGCTGCCTGCCGCCCGTTCGCTGCTTCCAACAGCCGTCCGCCCCGGGGCCTTCCGTCGCAGCACGGCCGCGGTCCCGTGGTCCCGGCGCAGCGGGCCCGGAGGCCGGCCCGGTCGGGGCGGCCCATGCCCCGGCGCGGCGACGCTCGGAGCTCCACCTCGCCGCCGGGCGGCGGTGCCGCGCGCCCGGCGGCGGGCTCGCGCGGAGGCGGCCCCGCGGAGCCCGGCGGGGGAAGTCGCGCCCCGCCCGGAAGGACCCCGGGCGGGGCGCGGTCCGCCTACTTCGCCGTCTTCGGCGGCCACCCCACGGAGAGGTGGTCGAAGTTCATCACCGCGTTCATGAGCAGCGCGTAGCTGCCCTGAGTGGTGAAGCGCCACATGGGGTTGATGGCGAAGAGCAACACGTGGCCCGAGCCCAGGGGCGCGTCCACCACCAGCGGCGTGCCGGCCAGCTCCTCGGCCCCGGCCAGCATGCCCGACAGCAGGATCGAGCCGGGCTTGTCGGGGAACGACAGCACCACCCGCGGGCGGTCGTCCATGCGGGGCACGTAGGGGCGGTAGAACACCTCGCGGCCCTCGGGGACCTGGAACCCCTTCTCGCCGGGCCCCGGCGTGGGACGCGGCGGCACGGGCACGAAACGACGGCCCTGGGGCACGTCGGGGTCGTCCTTGGAGCCGCGGCCGCTGGGCCGGGAGGCGTCCCGGTGGCGGTCGCCGAACACGCCCACCCGCAGCACCGGACCGCCGGTGAAGTACACCGGGACGGTGGCGTCGTACCCCCAGGCCACCGGGCTGGAGGCGTCGGTGACCTCGGCCTCGACCAGCGTGCCGGGGGCCTTCACCTTGGGCGCCGGCACCTCGGAGACGTAGCGGGCCAGCCCGTACTCCATCGCCCACTCCGCGGTGTCCTGGACGGTGACGAGAAGCCCCCCGGCGCGCACGAAGCGCTCCAGGTTCTCCACCCCCGCGAGGCCGAGGCCGGGCCGCATGTCGTCGGTCGAGTCGACGGCGCCGAGAGACGGGGTCAGCTCGGAGCGCTTCCACGGCAGCGGCGGCCCGTCGGGCATGCCGTTGACGATGTCCCGCGCGTCGCCGCGGCGTCCCACCGGCGGGAACAGGATGACGTCGTACTTCGAGCGCAGGTCCGGCGCGGCGGCGGCGTCCTGGGTGGAGATGTAGTCGTAGGGCACGCCCAGGTCCTCCAGGGCGAGGCGGTACCACCCCTCCTCCTGGGTGCCGAGCCACGTGTGCAGGAGCGCGATGCGCGGCGCGGCGAGCTCGTGGGCCTTGACGCCGGGCACGGCGTCGAGACCGGTCACGGACAGGTGCAGCCCGGCCGCCGCCGCGGACAGGGCGGCACGGTCGACACCCTCCATGGGGATGATCACCGTGCCGGCGGGCTCGGGGTGCGCGCCCCCGGCGGCCTCCTCCAGCACCAGCATGCGCAGCTTCGGCAGCGCGAAGCGCAGCCGCACCAGGTCGGTGTCGGCCGCGTTGGCCACCGCCAGCGCCGCACCCCGGGGCAGCCCGGCGCGGGCGGGGGCCGCGTCCGCGCTCCAGCGGTGCATGGGCGCGTCGAGGACGGCCGGGTTCACGACCCGGGTGAACTCCAGGTTGCGCGCGTAGCCCAGGGTCCAGCCCGTGTCGTCGTAGACCCGGGCGTCGCTGCGCACGTACTGCGTGTCCAGCAGCGCGTCGGCCAGGCGGCTGTAGGGCTGGTCCATGCGCACCACGAAGCTGCCCGCCGGGAACGACAGCGTCTCCGGGGCCGTCGCGGCGTCCTCGGTGTCGCTGGCGTGCCTCGCCTTCGCCGCCTTACCGGACGTCGCGCCTTCGCCCTTCTCCTCCTGCGGCGGCCACACCCTCTTCACCGACAGGGCCGCATCGGCCACGCTCACCTCGATCCCGTGGCGCCCGAGCAGCGCCATGAGGTCGTGGAGCTGCCCCTGACGCTTCTGGGTGGCGGGGAAGACGTAGGCGGCCGGCCCCTCGGTGGTCGCCTTGGCCACGGAGCGCCGGCCCAGCTCGTAGAACTCCGCGAGGAAGTGGCGGCGGTTGGAGGCCATGTAGGACAGCGCCGAGAGGATGCCGCTCTCCTGGTAGTTGACGTTGTTGCGCAGCGACCAGCGGACCTGGGGCAGCGGCGGGTTGGGCCGGAACCACTCCCGCGTGCTCATGTCGCGGACCACGCGGTCCTGGGTGTCGGGAACCGCGTTGCCGAACGTCTCGAAGAAGCGCCCCACGGAGTTGTGCCCCATGGCCACCCAGAACAGGTAGTTGGGCGCCCAGCCGTCGTAGAAGCCGTGGGTCCACACCCCGGGCAGCCCCTCGGCGGTGAGCGTCTGCACCTCGTGGTAGGCCATGCGCTCCCACTCGTCGACCATCAGGGGGTCGAGCCAGGCGTTGTAGGGACCGGTCCCCGAGGAGACGTAGAGGAACGGGATCGACTCGTGGAGGTCGTGGAGGACCTGCGGGTGGAACTCGAAGTACGCCCGCTCCACGTTCCGGCTCAGGGCCAGCGCCATGCCGATGGCGTCACGGTTGTTGTCGTGGCCGACGTAGTGCCCCCAGTAGACGAAGGGGGGAAGCCCGACGTCCGGGTGCTTCTGCTGCCAGTGCACGAGGTCCACCATGCGGTCGCGGCCGTCCGGCTCCAGCACCGGCGTGATCAGCGTGATCACGTTGGACCGGATGCCGGCGACGAGCGGCGTGTCCTCGACGGCCAGCCGGTACGCCAGCTCCATGAGCATCTCGGGGCTTCCCGTCTCCGGCGAGTGGAGGCCGCCGGTGACGTAGTACATGGGCTTGCCCTCGGCGATGAGCGCCTGCGCGTCGGCGCCCGAGAGAGTGCGCGGGTCCGCCAGGCGGCGGGTGATCTCCCGGTAGCGGTCGAGGGACGCGATGGTGGCCTCGTCGGCGACGGCCACCAGGATCATCTCCCGGCCCTCCTCGGTCCGGCCGATGTCGAAGACCTCGACGCGGGGCGACGCGGCGGCGAGGGCGCGCATGTAGGCGACGACGCCCTCCGAGGACGTGAGGTGCCCGGCGGCCCCGGCGATGGTCCCGTTGACCTCGAGCGGCGAGGGCACCGTGTCGGAGGCGGGGAGGTGGTCGACCATCGTGGTGAGGAACTGCGGGTCCGTGGTGAGGGAACGGATCTGCTCGGTATAGGCCGCGTCCCACTCCGGATGCCCGGCGACCGTCGCGGCGGGGGCGACGGGACGGCCGGGCGGCGGAGCGGGCGGGTTGTCCGCGGCGGCGGCAAGCACGGGAACGAGCACGAGAAGACCGGCGAGAGCTCTCATCACACCCCCTTGTGAACTGCGGCTTGAGCCACGGTCCAGCATCCTAGCACCGACTTTATGAACCAGGACGCAAGAAGTGGAATTACGGGGCGGATGCGGTTCCTTCGAATGCGGACACGAGCTTCTCATCGAGCTCCTCCAGGCGCGCCGCGAAGGATCCCCTCTGACTCCGCTTCGCGGCTCCCCGCCGGACCCAGTGGCTGACGCCGTCACGGCTCTTCCCCAGGGCCTCCGCGACCGCTTTCACCGTGATCCTCCAGCGCTCGACGGCGAGCGTCCCCAGCAGCTCCCGGGCCTCGACCAGCTCAGGCGTCCGGCTGCCCCCGGCCAGCTCCGACCGCTCGAAGCCCAGCAACGGCTCGAGCTTGTGGAGAAACTCTCCGACCGCGATGCGCGGCCGCTCCGGGCCGGAGCTCCGGCCCAGGGCGTCGACGTCGAGCGGTGCCTCGTCGGGCTCCGGCGCCGCCGACCACCACGGCAGCGAGGCCAGCTGCGCTCCCATCCACGGCTCCTCCCTCTCCCCGTGCAGCATCGCGACGTACGCGCCGACCGCGTCTCTCCGCGTCCCGCCGTACCACGAGAGCACGGCGTCACGGTCGATCAGCGGGCGGCGGCTGCGCCCCAGCAGCTCCCTGTGCCCGCTCCACCCGTACGAGGCCGGGTCCGTGACGATCCCCGCCGTCACGGGGTTCAGGTGGATGTACGCCAGGACCCGGTCGAGCGAGCCCGGACCCTCGATCGGCCGCGCCTTGTACCGCGACTGCCAAACGGGCCCGAGAACCCGGCAGCGCCGGTTGAACTCCTGCGAATAGCGATGCTGCACGAAGCGGATGCTCCGCCACAGCGGTACAGTCCCCGCGCGCACCGCGAGGTGGTAGTGGTTCGGCATGATGCACCACGCGTAGACAGAGAGGCCATCCCGCTCGCGGACGTCGTGGAGCAGACCCCAGAGCCTCTGCGCCTCGTCCTCGAGCTTGAACGGCGCCTCCCCACGGCCCACCCTGTTGTAGACGTGGTAGACCATCCCCTCCACGAACACCCGCGGACGCCTCGGCATCGTCTGGCTCTGCTCGTCAACCTACCACAATTCCACTTCTTGCGTACCTGGCACTTCTAGTGCGGGGTGAGCAGGCGCACTGGCCCGCGGGATTCCGGCGCGACGGCGCGGCGGGGCTCGGCCGGGACGATGGCGACCGCCCGCACGCCCGCGCCGGCCTGGCGCCACGTCCGGATCCACCGCGAGAGGGTGCGCTGCGTCATCCCGAGCCGGTCGGCGATGCAGCCATGCGATTCGCCGTCGGCGCTGCAGGTCACGGCGTACGCGACGATGCGCGCGCGCAGATCAACCGGGCAGCGCCATCGCTGGCGTCCGGCCCGTTGCTGCTCCTTGGCAAGCTCGTCGGAGAGGTCCTGGCCCTGCTCGATGATCCGTTCGTCGTCCATCCCGGGAGCATCGCCGGGCAACCGATTCAGATCAAGACGGGGTACGGCGAGGAGATACGGTTCTGAGCCTGGCAAAAAGCAGAGAAGAAGCGACCCACGCCAAGGACATCGGCGTGGGTCGCGGCCATGAAATGCGAGTGTGACGACTACGGCGACGACGGCTCTGTTTTCACGTACTGGTCAAGGTCGCTTTGGGCGAGTCGGTCTGTCGGGTTGAACCGGCGCTCGCCCTCGAGAAGTCCCTCATGAGCTGGCCCGGATGATGTGCACCGCAAGCGATGTGATTCAAGCGGCCCGGGATAAGAGAAGCTCGGTCGACGAACCGTCTCTGAGACAAGGCGGTATTCCGCATGGATCCCGTTGCCGTCACGGCGCCACGTGCCGAGAAAGACCGCCTGACCGTCACCCTGCGAGATGTACAGCGTCCCCTGGTACTCGGTGATGGTGCACGCGATCATCGCGAAGCTCCCGTCTTCCGAGAACCGCACGACGTGTGCGGCGGCGGAACGGGATGGATTGCCGAGCTCAGCCGGCGGCGAAAGCCAAGGTGAGTCGATTGCCAGCCACAGGCGCCCGGCGAGATGCAGGTCCTCGCAGAGCGTGGTTCCTGCGGTGGTACAGCCGGCCAGCACAATCGAAGCGATGGCAACAACGCCTCGCAAGGTCATGGCTGCTCCACTGGTGTGTCGAGAGCCACGGGGAGCTGCAGCGCCGTGTCCCACACGTACTGGATTATTGATGGGTCCTTGCCGTAGCAAAGACAACCGTGAGTGGCTCCGACGTCCATGTCGGCGTCCTGGCCATGGTAGTAGTTACCGTCGTAGGCACCGGGGGCAAAGGGCGTCGGGTTCAATCGTGCCCTGATCGGACCGTAGGACGCTTGTTCGGGCCAGGGCCCAATGAACGCAGGCATCTTCTGAATGCCCCACATCGGCGGGGGGTTGCCTGGCCACACGGATGAGTTGGGATTCACGGTGGTCGGTGATGGGACCTGTCTGCCCCCCTGGATGAGGTAGTTGTGTGCCGGGATTCGAAGGCTCTGGGCGCTCCCCGACCACGCAGTGCCAGTCATAGCGACTTTGTTCTGGTTGTACAGGGTGACGTTGAAGAGAGTCGCGCCGGATTTGTTCGTCTGGCCTGTCGAGGCCACCACGAGCAGGTGAGTGAATTTGCTCTTGTGGATATTGCCGTCCTTGTCCTTCCACTCAGCGCCTTCATGGTACTGCCAGCTCCCCCCGATGTTGAACCAGTTCCGACCGTCCGGGTCAATCCGGTTGATCGGGTTGTTGCCGACGTACGAGTAGAGGTTGAAGCTCTGCGGGCGCTTGCTGTCCCCACGTACCGGGTCCACGCTGAGGAACCGTGCGACATTTGGGTTGTAGTACCTCGCATGCATGGAGTCGAGGTCGTCGGTGGTGTTGGAGGTGTCGCGCAGGTCGCGCTCGTGGCCGGTGTACTTCGTGCGCTCCGTGTCCTGGTAGGCGTTGGTGCCTTCCTGGCCGAACGGCATGTAGGTGTGCAGCGCCACCTGGCTGCCCGAGGCGTTGGTGACCAGCCGCACCGTGCCCAGGTGGTCCAGCGTGAAGTGCCGCGTTCCCGTCGCGTCCACCGTCGCCAGCGGAGCGCCGTCCCGGTACACGGAGTCCTGCACCCAGCTCCACACCCCGCCGGTCTCCCGGTACACCCGCAACACCTTGTTGTCCAGGCCCCGCAGCGTGTAGGTGATCCCCGCCGGCGCCGTGGAGTCGTAGGTGCCGATCCGCTCGCCGTCCGCGGTGTAGGCGTCGATGGTCGTCCGGTTGGAGCCGCTGTACTGCTGCATCTGACCCGTCGGGTACCAGCTGTAGGTGTACGTCCCGCTGTTCCAGGAGGTCTGCTCCCCCGCGTCGTCGTAAGTGACGGGATAGTTGAGCCGGTTGGTCGCGGCGTCGATGCTGATGGCCTGTGACGTCGCGCACGTCCCCGAGCTCGGGATGACGTCGGCGCGCTGCGCGTTGCCGAAGGCGTCGAAGAACATGCACTGCTTCTTGGCCACCGAGGCGACGGTTCCCTCGGTAAGGCGGCTCACCAGGTCGTAGATGTAAGTGTCCGAGCCCATGGTGAAGATGTTCCCGGCGCCGTCGTACTGATACGTCCCCGTCGTCCACAGGGTGCCGAGAACGGGCAGGTTGGCCGATACCGAGGCCGGCCGCTTCATGGCGTGAGGATCCGCGCCGTAGACGTCCTGCAGGGCATTGCCGTGGGTGACCGTGTTGACCATTTCATTGTCATGATACGTGATCGACGAGGCGAAATTGGTCGCGCCCTCGTGGACCCTGGTCAGGGAGCCGTTGGTGACGTCGGAGGTCACCGTGCGGGCCGGACCCACCCCGGCGAGCTGCGGATAGCTCACCGTGGCGGGCTGGCCGAGGTCGTTCCAGGTGAAGCTCTCCGTAAACGTGGTAGACCATCCCTTCCACGAACACCCGCGGACGCCTCGGCATCGTCTGGCTCTGGTCGTCAACCTACCACAATTCCACTTCTTGCGTACCTGGCACTTCTAAAGCACCACAGCGCGCCGGTCGCCGGCGCGCTGTGGTCGAGAGAACGGGAGGCTACTGCGAAGGAGGGGTTGGCCGAGGCGCGACTACCTCGTCAGGGGAAGCACCACTCAGAGTGATTTGCACAGGCGACTCGACCCGGACGTTACTTGGCACGAGGAAGCGCGCGGCCTCCGCTTGAGTCCCGAAGTACACCGGCACATAGCCCCACCACCCAAGCTCGCCCTTGGGATCGAAGTCACAATCGGAAATCAAGAAGGAACCGACTGGGATCAAGCTGGCGCCCCTCCCGTCCTTATCGAGGAGCGTCACCTCGTGCTCGACGCGAAAAGAACGCTGGCGGGCAGCACGAGGGAGGACGAACCAACCGATCGCAACACCCACAAGAAGGCCGGCAAGGCCGAAGGCAACAAGCTTCATTGTGACCCCCTACTGCCCCGGATTCTGCGGAGGATCCGCCACCATCACCAGCCGTTCCCCAAAGAGCTCATCGAGCGTCTGTTGCAGATCCTCCGGCTTCCAGAGGCCCTTGAAGAGGCTGTAGTTCTCGACTGGTGCGCCTTCCGCGCTGTTGGCTGCCCCGAGCCCCTGAAGCGACAGCGTGGTGCAGTTGTTGTTGAAGAGGTTGTAGTCGGTCGTCAGCTTGAAGTCCGTGTGATTCGGCGAGGGCGATGCCAACTTCTGCCCTGCATCGGTGCGGGACTGGAAGAAGTTCATCACGGCTTGGTCTTGCGCAGGCATCGTCTTGAAGGTGACCGTGCTCAGGCGGCCGTGGAGCGATTGGCCCTTGGCAAAGGCGTTCCAGTTGCTCCAAACGCGTAGGACGCCGTCACCCGTCGTTGGCGGAAAGTTGACGCGGCCGTATCGACCAAAGTCGTAGGTCTTGTCGTAGCCCGAGCCGACGACACGGATCGCGGTGTGGCCGTAGTTGTTCCTGCCGCCACCGGAGTTGTCGCGGACGGCGAGGACGACGTCCTTGCCGTCCCGGTCAACAAACTTGATCGGGTTGCCATGGGCATACCCATAGCGGTCC
>CAVVTR010000020.1:0-38411 GCA_963751245.1 uncultured Acidobacteriota bacterium
AACGACCACGGGAGCAGCGCCAGCCTGATCACCAGCCAGCCGTCGTCTGGATGATGGGCTCCTCCCGATGGCGCGACCAAGGGCGGCTGCTTCGCCCAAGCTCTCGCGTCGAGAGCCATCAGTCCTCGCGCGAGCGCCATGGTACGGTCCAAGTCCACCTCGCCGGCGAGCAGCGCGGCGAGAGAATTACTCGGCGCGGCCGCCCTCCAGCCCGCCAGCAGTGGCACGCGCCCGGCTCCCGCCTGGCATCTCTCGGCCAATCGTCGGTCGATTAGGGCGATTGCGTCATCGAGCCCGCGGCGACCATCCATTACGACCTCGGGCCCGATCTGGAGGCGTGATTGACGCCCTGTCCCCGACCTTGCGAACCGGGCCGGACTCCGCCCGTTGCCCGGTCGCGATGGATCGAGGGGCAGCCAATGCCTTCTCGTCGTGTTCCACCACGGTGCGTTCTCTCCGTCGTAGCCGGCCCGCTGGAGGGCGAGAGCCAGCGCGAGGGTGAGCTCGTGACTGCCGTCGTCGGCGGCGAGCACCCACGCCGGACGCAGCGGGGGTACGGGGCCCGCGCCGAAGCCGGAGCCGCGCTTCATGACCCCTTCCACGGCCGCAAGAGCGGCCAGGACGGCCTGCCACCGTGGCGCCTCGTCGGGGTGCTGGGCCACCGCGAAGAGGGCGTCAGCGAGACGGCGCTCCGCCTGAGTGAGCCTCGCGGGCGCCCTGCCGTCAATCGCCAGGCGGTGAAACCGCGGCAGCCATGCGTCAAGATCGTCGAGGCACGCGAGCTTGGGCGAGGCGTGTTCGGGCACGACGAACCGCCCGAGAGGCACGGCGAGGTTGCTCTGACCGTTGCGCTCGATGTAAGCGTAGCGCTGGAACGAGGCGACCCCTCGCGCGACGCCGAGCCGGGCAACTGCACGAGCCAAGTCGAGCGACGTCGCGGCTTCTCGCTGACCGATCTGTGCACGTCCCTCAGCGAGAAGCCACCTGAATTCGACGAGCGAGATGGGCTGCCTCCACAGAGGCATCCACTGCTCGCCGCGCGGGCCTTCATCTGGCCCTGCTGCGCTTGCGTAACCTGCGCCCTGGAAAGTGACCGAAAATGGCGCGGCTGCACGCGTCTGCTCGGTCGCGCCCATCCGGCGAGTCGAGTGGGAGCTGAACAGCACGGTGCCTTCCATCATCAACACAAAGTCGAACGGGTTCACGAGACTCTCCGCCTCGGGACCATTCGCGTTGTTGGCCCCCCCAGCCGTCCCGGGAAGGTACTGCCCAACGGCGCTACCCCGCCTGTACCCGGGAACTGCATTGCCCCACAACGCCCCCGCAAGCCAGCCCTTGGTTTCGGGAAGCGGGCCCCCGACCTCGTCGCTCAGGTCGAAGAGATCCGCGAGGCGCTGCATGAAGTTGTTCGTGAAGTCGAGACGACCGTCGTTGCCACCCGTGCCCAGCAGCGCCGGGAACCTCGGTTGGGCGTCCGAGCCTAGCACCATCGCGGCATCCATCCACTCGCGGTGGGGCCCCCGCCACTTCCTTCGTAGTTCCGGGATCAGTGCGCTCTTAGCCCGTGCGAACCCACGCTCGGCTGCGGCCAAGCGCTCCTTGTAGTCTGACGACTTCCGGATCGCATCCCGTTGGGCCTTGGTAAGGCCTCGCTGTTTGCTCTCGGTCTTGATGCGACGCACCGCTGAATCGGCTTCGCTCATCGGCTGCAAGCATTCACGAGAAGCAACGATCGCTGTCCTGAAGAGACGGAAGCGGGCGGCGGATGAGCGCTCGATTGGGCCCAAGCCGGGATCATCATCGCCGTAGAATCCCGATCCCTTGTTCCAGGGGGAGACAAAAGGGGTGGGCTCGTAGCGCTCCAGGAAGAAGCGTTCTAGCTCCTCGACACTGAGCGACACGGCGAGGCGGAACCGATCGCCCTCCCACCAGCCACGAGCCTGGTGGTCAGCCTGCTCGGAGACAAGCCGGAGGATCCCGAGCGCCTTCAAGTAATGTGCGAGCGGAACGGGTGAGCAGCCGTCGAGGTTGTGTATGTAGGTCATGGGCGCCCCCCCTCCATGGGCTCGTTTGCAAGCAACGGGTCGGGGGTCTGGAGCCTCGACGCGCGCTGGTCCGCCGCCCGCAGGAGCGCCTCGAGCCAGGCGAGGGTGAACGGGCCATACTGGTCGAGGAGGCCCAGGACGCGTTCCGTCCAGCCGCGCCCTGTCCGCGCGTTGAGACCGGCGGACGCGGGTGCCAGGTCGAGCGCCGAGGCCGGGAGTTCGTGCACTGCGCCGGAGGCAGAGGCGACGAACACAGGGCCCAGCACGTCGCCGTCACGAATGCCGCGAATCCGCAGCGCTCCATCGGCGGCCTGCTGGTCGGCAGGCCCGAGGTGCCAGGCAACGCGAACCTTGCCGTGGTGCGCACAAGCGAGGTACGCGAGAAGGTCGAAGGACCTCGCGTCGAGGGCGAGGATCTCCGACTCGAGCGGGCTCGGGCTACCGGTGTTTGGCTCGCTCACCTGTGCTGCTGGCCTTGCTCCTGCGTGTTCGAGAAGTTCGCGCCACGGCCCCAGCAGAGCCTCGTGGTCGGGCGCGTAGCGCTGCAGGACAGCGAACAACGCGAGCGCGGTTGCCAGCTCGTGGCGGAAGCCCGGCCGCCTGCTGCCGTCGGACATTGCATAGATCTTGCTCTTCGGCAACCAAGCGTCGCGCGGAGCTTTCGCGAGGTCGTGACGCGCCGGCCGACCCGGCCAATCCGCCTTGATCGAGCCGTCGAAGGCCTCGTGACGCTTGCCGATGTCGTGACAGCGGCCAGCCAGGTCCAGGAGGTGCTCGAAGGACGGCGCTACGTCCCGAGCAACGCGGCGCGCCTCGCGCCCGACCTCCGTACCGTGGGTCGCGATGGTCTTCCACGCTTGTGCGGAGAGCGACTCGTCGCTCTGGGCCGAATCGGCCCTGATCTCGGGGTCGGCAAGCGGGGCTGACACCGGCTCGACCCGTTCCAGGCTGTCGGGCGACCAACCCTCATCCGGTTTGTAGCCGCCGCAGTCCGCTGAGACCGCGACGAGTTGGCCGGGATAGAGGTCGCGCCGGTCGGGTCTCGTCCACGCACCTTCCTGCCAGTCCCAGACCCATGCGCGTATGCCCTTCTTCAGCCCAGGCGCCTTCTGGCCGGCCGTCTCGCTCCCACATAGCCAGTCGCGGGCCTTCAGGAACGGCACCGCGCAGAGGGCCTCGCGGGTGGGCTCCAGATCATCATCCGGGCCGCCGCCGCCTGGTACCTCGGCCCAGAACACGTGAAGGTCGCGTTCCTCGCCCGTCCGAATGAATCGACTGATGTCGACGTCCGCGCCGGAGAGGTCAGGGGTTGTGTCGAAGAGCTCGTCGAGCTCATGGCGAAGGAGTACGTGTAGTGGATCGAAGGGGTAGAGGGCGGGAAGAAGCTCGTCGTGGGCCTCCTCAAATGCCTCCAGCTGGAATGGCGCCACGTCGGTCAGGAGCGCGAGCGCCTGCCGCGCAGCATGGAGCTGCTCGAGGTTGTAGGGCGCGGCCACCTTGAGCTCAGCCGCGCGGCCAAGCTCCGCCTCGTCCACGGGCTTGGGTTTCTTGCCCTTCGCGCTGTCCCTCTGGCGTCTCGCGTCGGCGTTTTCGACGGCTTCCGCGGCGCGCGCCGCTGGTAGGTCGACCACGACGACTGTGGCGCTGCCACCCCAGCGGGCGCAGCGTCCAAACCGCTGGACGAGGTTCGCCCAAGGTGCAAGTTCCGTCACGAGCACTCCCGCCGAGAGGTCTACCCCCGCCTCGATGACCTGTGTTGACACGATGATCCGGTCCGTGCCGGGCGCACATGCGGGTCTGTTGAGAAAGTGCTGCCGCCACGTGCTTCGGTCCACAGGCCGGAAGCGGCTGTGAACGAGGCGAACGTCGGTGCCGCCGAGGCTCTCGTCGTCCCTCAGCGCTCGCCAGACTTTGGTCGCACGCTCCACTGTGTTGAGTACCGCGACGGTGGGGCCGACCTTGCCGCAGCCGCCCTTTTGATGGAGCTCCGCGACGAGCTCGGCGATTTTTGCTTCCGAGGCCTGGGCCGCGGTTACTGTGAGTGGCTTGGTGATGTCGTCCCAGAGGTGGCCGACGCGGTGGGGCGGCGAGATTTTCGCCTCTTGAATGCGCGCAGTGACTTGTTGGGTGTCGGGGCTCTTCCGGAGCCAGTCGACTTGCAGTGTGGCGCTCATCCACCAGGTGAAGCAGGGGCGGAGGGTCCTCTTCGCCCGCTCGTCGTCGGCGCGGAAGGCCTGCAACTGGGCCGAGGTCGCGAGGCCCACATCCATGAGTTGAACCTCGTCCATGACCCACAGGCAATCCTGGTTGAGAAGGCCAAACTCCATGGGCCAGCGAGCCCGTGGTGTGCCGTAGCCGCGGTTGAGAGCACGGGAGAGAAGCATATCCTGGGTGCCGATGAGGATCGAAGAGTGTTCCGGGTACAAGGCCCAGTCGCCACAGTCCGCGCCACCCATGAGCAGGTGAACGCCGACCTTGCCGTGGTGGTCTTCACGCTCGTTCCAAAGGAGCCCGGCCCCCCTGAGTGCTCTTTCCGCCACGTCCCGAGTCTGCTCGACAAGAACTCGCATCGGAAGACACCAGACGAGTCGCCGCGGCCAGTCCTCCTCAGCACGGTTTACTCGATGCCACAGCCAGGCAGCGAGGACGCCGAGAGTTTTCCCGAACCCTGTTGGAATCCTGATGAGCGCGTTGCGTGGCGGTGCACTCACGAGATCGGCCTGCCAGTTCCGGGGCTGTAAGGGGGCACCAGCGTCGTCACTGCCGGCAAGCAGCTGAAAGAAGTCCGAGAAGCTCTGCATCGGCACCTCCTGGCGTTCGAATTGGGACCGAGAACTCGACAGCTTCAACATTGACCGCGATGCGGCCCACTACGGGCCGCGCGATTTTCCCCTGTAGGGATCGCTGGGCCTCAGGGCGGCGCGGTGCTCTTCGGCGACCTCGTCGCGCAGGGATCGGTGGGACACGACCTGACAGGGCCGGCTTCTGCCGGTACCGTGAATCTCCATCTCATCCCTAAACAGGCGCGGCATGACGTGAACCGGGGCGGCGAGGTCGTGCAGATGTGAGAGACTCGCGGAGCGTTCATGCGGAGTCCCGGGTACGCAAGACTTGTGGCTGCGGCCGTGGGCCCAGTGGCCGCCGGCGGGCGTCGGGCTCTGCGAAGGCGCGCTCACTGCTCCTCCTCCACTGTGAAACCGATCCTGCGCCGGGCGGGAGCAGGCTCCTCCAGCGGGGCCATCAGACTGCGGATGGCGTCGAAGACGACGCGGAACTGGGCGTCGTACTTCTTCTCGAGGTCGGCGAGCTTACGGGCCAGGTCCTCATGAGTGGACAGGATGCGCCGGAGGCGCACGAAGGCGCGCATGATCTCGATGTTGACCCGCACCGCCCGCTCGCTGTGCAGGACGCTGGAGAGCATCGCCACGCCCTGCTCGGTGAAGACGAACGGCGGCGTGCGCCGGCCTCCCCAGCTTGACATCACAGAGTGTGATCTCAAGTCGCGGAACTCCTCTCGCGTCAACTGGAACGAGAAGTCAGCGGGGAAACGGCCACGGTTGCGCTTGACGGCCTGCACGAGCGCCCGCGTCTCGACACCGTAGAGCTCGGCGAGGGCAGCGTCGAGCATGACCTTCTGGTCGCGGACGAGAAGGATCGCGTCCTCAATCCGCTCCGCCGGCACGAGCGAGGCCAAGGGGCCGGGACGGCGCGGCCTGTCTTTGCCCGCAGCGCTCGCGGTCGTCTGGCTCTTCCCTGGCTGCCGCGAACGCGGCGGCCTGGTGGATGTGCTCATTGGCCGTTCCTCATCTCCTTGGTGACTCCCGCAGGTCATCAGTATCGGGGCCCGAGCGGCCCACTACGGGCCGCGATGCGGAGGCGACCGCCGCGACCTCCGCCGCTGCGCAGGCCGCGATCGCGGCGCGGTGCTCTTCGGCGACCTCGTCGCGCAGCGCTGCCGGCGACACCACCCGGCAGTGGCGGCCCCAGCCGAGGATCCAGGGGAGCAGCTCGACGGTGGAAGCCACGGCGATGGTCATCCGGACGCTGCCGTCCGGCTCGTCGTGGAGCCGCTGGCTGGGGTGCCAGCGGGTTTCCCGGACCCGCGACGCGACGTCGGGTGTGAAGACCAGCTCGACTCTCGCCGGTTCGTCGCTGGACAGCCAGACACCCCACGCGGTGTCCAGGCGATCGAGCAGGTGCTCGACGGGAGGCGGGGTGAACGCCCGATCCGTGAGCCTGGCCTTGCGCATCCGCTCGAGCTTGAGCACGCGGACCTCTCCCGGCGGGGTCGCCCGCCCGACCGCGTAGATGGCTGAGCCGACCGCCGCCGGTTCCAGGAGCCAGGGCTCGAACCGGCACGTGTACGCCTCCCCGGGGCGCGACCGGGGCTCGTACTCCACCTCGACGACGCGGCAGAGAGCCCAGCCGTAGGACACGGTTCGAAAGACCTTGAAGAAAGCCGTCTGCGAGACGGATTGGCTCCTCTCCGCGAGGCGGTCCAGAACTCCGCGAACTTCCGGTGGGACGACGCTGGCCAGCTTGCCCACCGCGCCGGTCACGGCGGCGTTGGGCTCGTCGGCGTTGGCGACGAGGAGCCTGGCGGCAAGGTAGACCGCGGTGGCCTCCTCGAGAAGAAAGCGCACCGGGAGCACTTCCAGACGGGCGTGCTCCGCGAGGACCCATGCGTTCTTGTCCCGTGTGATGGGCAGCCGGCCGTTGGCCGACATCTCCGCGAGGTACTTGCGCACCGTCCGGGGAGCGATGCCGAGGCGTCGGGCGATCTCGGCCGACGTCAGGCGCCGGCGTGGGTTGCGCCAGAAGAGGTACTGGAGCTCGACGAGACGATCGGCTTTGGTCAGTGCATCGGCGAAGACCATGGACACCCCCGAGAGCGGTGGCGTCCCTGCATGGGCGGGGACGTCGTGCTCCTTGCGTCACTGGGGACCTCACGCTCATCGAGCCGTTGACGCGACGATACGAGCGCCGGCCACGGCGGCTCAGAGGGGCCTCGGTTCACGGGAGGTCCCCTGGCGCGAGCCGGCGCAAGAGCAGGCCGGTGCCGCGGGGCCTGGGCCGGCGTGGAACGGTGCCGACGAGGCCCATCTGGGCGGGCACGGGCAGACAGTTGGCGAGCTCCACGGGACCTCCCGGGTTGTCGACCAGCGATGCAGGCTTCTTTTCGATTATAGGGGCGCCTGACACTCGAGCGCACAGGACCTCAGAGCTGATCCGCGGATACCGGACAGTCCCGCGGCGATCTGGTGAGGCGCCGGTGAGCAGGTGGCGGCGGCAGGGAACCAGCAGTCCCCGGGCGGGGGGTCACCCACCCAGGGCCACGGATGTCGATCGCAGGGGCGAGGACGCCCGTTTCCTCCGCGACGGCCTCGTGCCCCTGGGCACACGGCTTTCGACCCGGGCTCCAACGACAGCCGCACGCGGAGCGAGCAGCTTCTCTCCTCTGGACGTGCCGGCGCACCCTGAGCGGTCATCGCCCGGATGGGCGAGCTCCCGCGCGACAGGGCCGGTTGGTGCGCGGGGCGCCGCTGTCAGGAACCACCGGCCCCGTCGCCCCCCAACCCGCTCGCGCCACCCGCTCGGGGCGACCGGTCCCGCCTGGAGGGCCGCGGGGGCGTGACAGGGCTCCGTCACGCCGGCGCCGTGGACGATCCTCGGGTGCGCGACGGGGGGCCGGGGCAACGGCGGGCGGCCGGCGAAGCGCAGCTGCTGCTCCGGCGGCTCAGCCGGTCGGTGTCGAAGCACGACTCCTCCAGGGTGACGAGGGCGTCGAGATCCTCGAGCCGGGCCTTCCGCAGCATGGTGCGACCCTCCGCCCCCACTGTAATCGCTTTCCAACCCGCCGGCTTCCCGCCGGCGCGGCCCCTCCGCGGCGTCTCCGGAACGCCCCGCCCCCCCGCCCTCAGCGGCGCCGCCGCGGAAACCAGGGGATGAAGGCGCTCGTCGTGCGCTGGTACTCCCGGTAATCGGGCCGGCTCGCCGCCGCCTGCTCCTCGGTCACCGGGATGCCGGTGACCTCGACCAGGAACACCAGCATGAGCACCGGGCCCAGCAGCGTCAGCCACCACCAGGGCGCGCCCGCCCCCAGCACCACGTAGGTCCACCAGTGGAGCCACTCGAAGAAGTAGTTGGGGTGCCGGGAGGACCGCCACAGGCCCGTCCGGCAGGTCCGGCCGCGGTTCGCGGGGTCGGCGCGGAAGCGGGCGAGCTGGCGGTCGGCGGCCGTCTCCCCCGCCACCGCGGCCAGCCACACCGCCACGGCCGCCACGGCCCGCGGCCACCCGAGCGGCCGCGGATCGGCGGCGACGGCGAGCACCGGGAGCGCAAAGGCCACCGCCGCCAGGGCCTGCGCCTCGTAGAGGACGAGCAGCCGCAGCTGGAAGCGCCCGCCCCATCGCTCGCGCAGCCGCGCGTACCGGCCGTCCTCGGCCTCCCGCGCCCCGCGGCGCGCGATGGCGGCGGCGAGGCGGAACGACCACGCCGCGATGAGCGCTCCCGCGAGCAGACGGCGCGCCGGGTCGCCGGGGCCGAGCACGGCGAACAGCACCCCGCAGGCGCCGGTCCCCGCCGACCACCCCACGTCCACCACGCCGGCGTTGCCGGTGCGCCGCTGAAGGAGCCACAGCAGCGCCATCACCGCTGCCATCATCGCCAGGGCCGTACCGGCCGTCCACGCCACGGTCATCGCTCACCCCCTCGTGCGGCGGATCGCTCCTCCAGGGTACCGGAGCCGCCACGGGCCTCCTTGACACCCCGCCGGCGCGTCCGTAGATTGCGGTCAAAGCCCAGTGTGAGCAACAGAACAGAGGTGTCAGGGAGGATCGTATGCGCAGAGCCGTCATCGCCTTCGTCCTCGCCGCCGTGCTCCTGCCCGGAGCGCTGGCGGCGCCCACCGCAGCCGCCGCGCCGGACCGTCCCGGCCTCGTCCCCGACGAGCTCGTCGTCAAGTTCTCCCCCGGCGTGACCGAGCAGGCCAGGGGGCGTCTCCGGGCCCTGTACAACCTCACGAAGAAGCGCGACAGCTACAGACCGGGGGCGTTCACCGTCTACACCCACCCCAACCCGCACGCCGTCCTCGCCCTCCTCAAGCACGAGAGCGGCGTGGTCTACGCGGAGCAGAACGCCTACGCCTACGCGTCCGCCACGAGCTTCGTGCCCAACGACCCCCTCTACCGCTACCAGTGGGACATGCGCCGGATCGGCATGGAGCAGGCGTGGCCCCTCTCCCAGGGCTCCGGCGCCGTGGTCGCGGTCGTCGACACCGGCGTCCGGCAGAGCCTGGAGGACCTCGCCGGGACGACGTTCATGGCCGGCTACGACTTCGTCAACGGTGACACCGATCCCAGCGACGACGAGGGCCACGGCTCCCACGTCTGCGGCACCATCGCCCAGTCCACGGACAACGGCATCGGCGTGACGGGCATCGCCTACCGCGCCACCATCATGCCGGTGAAGGTCCTCAACAGCCGGGGGAGCGGCTCCTACACCGACATCGCCGACGGCATCGCCTACGCGGCCGACCACGGTGCCGACGTCATCAACATGAGCCTGGGCGGCTCCTCGGACCTGGCCGTCCTCTCCGACGCCTGCCAGTACGCCTGGAACCACGGGGTCGTCATCGTCGTGTCCGCCGGCAACGCCTCCAGCAGCGCCCCGGAGTACCCGGCGGCCTACCCCGAGTGCATCTCGGTGACGGCGACCGACTCCCTCGACCGCCTGGCGTCGTACTCGAGCTACGGCCCCACCGTGGACATCGCGGCCCCCGGGGGCGACAGCAACGACTCCGACAACGACGGCTACTGCGACATGATCCTGCAGAACACCTTCGTGCGGCGCACCGAGGGCTACTACTTCTTCGCCGGCACCTCCATGGCCGCCCCCCACGTCAGCGGCGTGGCCGCCCTGGTCAAGGCCGCCAACCCGGCCCTGACCAACGTGGAGATCCGGAGCATTCTGGAGGACACGGCCGAGGACCTCGGCACCCCCGGCCGTGACGACCTGTTCGGCGCAGGCCTCGTGGACGCCGCCGCCGCCGTCACGGCGGCGGGAGGCGCGCCCTCCAACCAGCCGCCGACGGCCGCCTTCACCTGGACCGCCGCCGACCTCACGGCCACCTTCACCGACGCCAGCACCGACCCCGGCGGCAGCGTCACGGCGTGGAGCTGGAGCTTCGGCGACGGCGCCACATCCACCACGCGCAACCCCGTGCACACCTACGCCGCGGGAGGCACCTACACGGTGGCCCTCACGGTGACCGACGACGGCGGGGCAGCCGGCTCGACGAGCCAGCCGGTGACGGTGACCTCGCCGGGCGGCGGCGGCACCATGCACGTGGCCGCCATCGCCATGAGCAAGGCGCGGGCGGGCAAGAACGCCTACGCCATCGCGACGGTGACCATGGTCGACGACACCGGCGGGCCGGCCGCCAACGCCACCGTGACGGTGACCTGGTCCGGCCTGGTGTCGGGGTCGGGCTCCGGAGTCACCGGCGCCGACGGCACCGTGACCCTGACCTCGCCCAAGACCAAGACCGCGGGCGCCATCACCGTGACCGTGACCGGCGCGACCCACGCCACCCTCACCTACGACCCGGCGGCCAACGCCGCGTCCTCGGCTTCGATCACCGTCCCCTGACGGCGCGGGGCATCCTGGAACACCACCGGCGGGGGCGCGAGCCCCCGCCTTCTCTTTCCGGCCCCGCACGCGGACCCGTGGGCCGCGGGTGGCGGCCGGTGGCTGGCCTCCGCGGCCGCAGAAGCAGCCCCCGGGTTCAGCCCGCCGGCCGCGGAGGCCAGGGTGGGGGGCGCCCGGCCCCCCGGCAACGGATGGAAAAAGGCCCGCCGGGAGGAGCTTCCCTCCCGGCGGGCCCGAACGCCGTCGCCGGCGCCGTGGAAGGGGACCTAGTGGTCCCGGTGGATCCGGCGGCTCACCCGGCCCGACACGGTGATGGTGCCCGAGGTCTGGCAGTGGGCGGAGCTGAGCGACGAACGCATGGTCCAGGTGTAGGTGCCCGGCGTGGAGTAGGTGTGCCGGACGTCGCTGCCGGAGGCCGTGCGGCTGCCGTCACCGAAGTCCCAGACCACCGAAGGCGTCCCCGAGCAACCCTGGGGCTCCACCTGCGCCCTGAACTCCGTCGAGGAGCGCGCGATCGCCGTGGAGGAGACCTGGGCGCTGCAGGACAGCGTGCAGGTGGCCGGGGCCTGGATGCTGATGGTTCCGGACTTCACGCAGGAGCCGGTTCCGGCCGTGGTGGTGAGGGTCCAGGAGTAGCTCCCCTCCGACGCGTACACGTGGGAGGGGTTCTGAGCGGTTGACATGGCCCCGTCGCCGAACTCCCACACGTAGGTCACCGGCGATTCGCACCCGCTGGTGGTCGCCGAGGCCCGGAAGCTCGCCGCGGTGCCCGCGGTGCCGCTGGAGGGCACGGAGGCGCTGCAGGAGACCGTGCACGGCGTCGGCGCCGACACGGTGATCGTGCCGGACTTCACGCAGGAGCCGTCCCCCGCCGTCGCCGTCAGGGTCCACGAGTAGCTCCCAGCCGAGGCGTAGCTGTGGGAGGCGTTCTGGGCGGTGGACGTACTGCCGTCGCCGAACTCCCACACGTAGCTCACCGGCGAGTCGCACCCGCTGGTGGTCGCCGAGCCCTGGAAGCTCACCGCGGTCCCCGCGATGGCACCGGAGGGCACGCTGGCGCTGCACGACACCGAGCACGGCGTGACGGCCGTGACGGAGATGCTGCCGGTCTTGACGCAGGAGCTGCCCGCCGCGCTGGCGGTCAGGGTCCACGTGTAGGTTCCGGCCGCGGCGTAGCTGTGCGACGGGTTCTGGGAGCTCGAGCTGCTGCCGTCGCCGAAGCTCCACTGGTAGCTGACCGGGGAGCCGCAGCTGGAGGTCGCCGAGCCCTTGAAGCTCACGGCGCTTCCGGCGATCCCGCTGGTGGGGACGGTGGCGCTACAGCTCACGGTGCACGGCGCGGCCGACCCGACGGTGACGGTCACCGTGGAGAGGTTGGAGTCGGTGGAGCCGTCCCATGCGGCGTAGGTGAACGTGGATTTCCCTGAGAACCCTGCCTCGGGGAAGTACGTGGCCTGCGTGCCGGAGACCCCCACCGTGCCGTGGGCCGGCTGGGTGACGACCCGGAGCTGGAGGGAGTTGCCGTCGGCGTCGGTCGCCGACAGGGCGATCTTCACCGGGGTCCCCGCCGAGGTCGAGGCGGTCAGGTCCTTGGTGACCGGCGCGCTGTTGGAGTTGCGGGACTCGCTGCCCGGGCCGTTGTGGCAGGTGTAGCAGCCGATCTGGAAGCCGCGCCAGAACGTCTTGGTGCCGAACGAGGTCTGCACGACCTTGTCGGTGAGCGAGCGCGACAGAACCGTGCCGCGGTAGTCGGTGCCGTGGCAGGCCTGGCAGGCGGCCCGGTTGCCCTCGGCGGCGTTGTCGTGCCGGCTGACCCAGGCCGAACCGATGGGGTGCATGCCGTGGGGGCCGCCGGTGGTGGTGGACGGCGAGGTGCCGTGGCAGCTCGCGCAGTCGGCGATTGTGCCCTTGCTGCCCTGGATCTCAACGGCCTGCACGTTGTCGTTCTCGTGGGAGGTGGGCAGGATGGCGTGGGTGGAGCCGTGGCAGGCCTCGCACTGCAGGCCGCCGTGGCCGGTGGAGAAGCGGAACAGGGAGAGCCCGGCGGCCGGCGTGTTCGGGCTGGTCGCGAAGGTCGTGCTGGCCGGGACCCGCACCTTGCCGGAGGCGTCGAACACAGAGGTGAAGCGGATCTGTCCGCTGTTGCTGGTGGCGGTGCCGGTGTGGCACTCCTGGCATGTGGGCTCGTCGAGCCAGCCCTGCCGCTTCGCCGAGCCCACCGCCAGCATGGCGCCGTGGCAGCTCTGGCACTGCATCTCCAGGCTGCCGTCGGCGGCCACCGCGCTGCCCATGGCGCCGCGCAGGCACCGCGTCTCGGAGCCCGGGTGGCAGCTGTAGCAGGCGTTGCGGTTCGCCGAGGACCCCAGCGTCATGTTGGTGGCGGGGTCGACGACTCCGGCGTGCCGCGAGTGGATCGCCTGGGTGAGCGGCTCGATGCCGGGCTGTCCGAAGCCGGGCAGGGCGTTGGACGGGTGGCACGAGGCGCACAGCACGGGATGATTGTCGGAGGTGGCGCTGGCGTACAGGCCGAGCGGGTTGAGGTGGAGCGCCGACAGCGCGGACTGGTACGCCGCGTTGCCCTGCTGGTACTCGTCGTGCAGCAGGAGCACGTTGAGCCGGTAGTCCTTCTCGGAGTCGCTGTGGTTGACCCAGCCGGCGCTGGGCTGCGCCGCCGCGGACGAACCGGAGGCGTGACACTTCTTGCAGCTCATCTCGTCGGACACCGGCAGCACGATGTCGGTGGTGGCGAGGACGTTGCCCGAGGAGTCGCGGGCGGTGAGCCGCATCATGGGGTAGTAGTTCTTGGTGTGGGCGTCGTCGTAGGGAGTGATCGGGATCGCCTCCCCGGTGAACCACTGCTGGGCGGCGTCGTACGCCATCTTCTGGGGCGTGTTGCCGATCCCGGGCATGTCGTAGCCCTGGAGCCCCTGGTCCACCGGCGGGTTGACGCCGAAGATCGCGCCGACGTACTGCCAGAAGTTGGTCTTCCCCGCCGACGTGGAGTTGATCGAACCGGCGGGATCCTGAATCGCCTCGTAGGTGACGGTGATCCCGGCGGGGTTCGTGACGAGCTGCCCCGTCGGGTCGATGAGCTGGGCATGGATGTTGTTGTAAGGCGGAAGAATCGCAAGCACGGAGAAGTCTGCGTCCATGCAGTGCATCCCGAGGTCGTTCCAGCCGACCAGCGTCCAGCCGGTGGCGGCGGCGGCCTGAGGAACCAGCGTGAGCGCGGCCGCCAGCGCCACGATGCTTCCTGCTATCACATTTCTCCATCGACGTATGGTCATTGTCCCCCCTTTCGTCACGGCACAATATAGAGAGATGCCTTCTCTCCTCCTGTGACCCAGCACACCAAAGTGTTAAGTGCACTAACACGGAGGAAAAAGAGACAGCTTCTCACTGCGCGTTCGCGGCTCGGAGGGAGCTGTCGTGCTGCCCGGCTCTCGCCGGACGTGTCACGGGAGGTCACGGGCGGAGACGTCGTCTCCCCGCCGGGTCACTCCTCCGGCGGCAGCGGCGAGTCGTGGCCGAAGCCCGCCATGATCCTCCACGCGACCAGCTGTCCGGCCATGCCCCGGACGCGGGTGCACAGCCCGCGGCACACCAGCGCGAGAAACTCGCGCGCCGCCACCGGGTCGCGGCCCAGCAGGCTGTCGAGGCGGCGGCGGTCGATGCTCAGCACGGTGCACCCGTCGCCGTGGGCCCGGGCGTCGGCGGTGCGGGGCCGGCGGTCCATGACGGAGACCGCGCCGAAGAACCCTCCCCTGCCCACGAAGAGAAGCGCCTCCTCCCCGATGTCGGGCAGTCTCCGGGTGATCCGGGCGGTGCCGTCGGCCACGACGTAGAACACCGCCCCGGCGCTTCCCTCGGAGAAGATCAGCTCGCCTGCCTCGAACCGCTCGGTGCGCATGCTCCCGGCGATGAGGTCGACGCCCCGGGTGGAGAGCCCCTGGGCGGTGAGCACCGCGACCTTGCGGCCGTCGTCGACGGCCAGCCTGAGGCCTGCGGCCCCCTCGGCGGGGCGCGCCCGCCGGCCGCTGGCGATGAGCCGCGTCATGGCCTCGTTGGCCTCGCGGATCTTCCTCGCGAGGGCGAGCCAGAAGAGGCGGAGGAGCGCCACGGCGAAACCCGGGTCCGACTCCATCAGCCGCTGCGCCGGCTCGAAGGGGACGCGCAGGAGCTCGCAGACACCGCCGGAGACCGCGGTGGCCTCACGGCTCATACCGTCAAGAAAGCCCACCTCGCCGAGCAGGCTCCCCCAGCCCAGCCGCGCGAGGCGCTGGGCACCGACCGGGGTCGTACGGGACAGCTCCACGGCACCGGACAGCACCACCCAGAGATCGCGGTCGGGGGCGTTCTCGGGATAGACGGTCTCCCCGGGCGCGAACGCCACGCGCTCGGAGACCGTCGCCAGGGCCGCGACCTGGTCGTCCGCGAGGTGCGCGAACGCGGCCATGGCGTCCAGCGCGGCGAAGACCCGCTCCTTCGGGCCACCGGTGTGAGGGCTCACCGTCACTCCCCTGTTCCGTTTCACCCGTCAGCATAGGTCCCGCTGCTGCGCTCCGCAAACCCCCGCCGGGGCGGACGGCAGAGAGCCTCAGGGGCCCGGGGGCGTCCACGCGCCGCTCGTGAAGACCCGGCGCAGCTGCTCGACGAAAGGCGCGATGCCGTAGCCGCGGCGGGCGAGCCAGGCGTCGTCGTAGCACGTGTCCAGGTAGCGCTCCCCCGAGTCGCAGATCATGGTGACAATGGCGCCATCCTCCCTGCGTGCGTGCATCTCGGCGGCGAGCTGCAGGGCCCCGGAGAGGTTGGTGCCCGTGGACGGGCCGCAGCGCCGCCCGAGCACCTCGTGGAGGAAGCGCACCGCGGCGAAGCTCGCCGCGTCGGGCACCTTGATCATGCGGTCGACCACGTCCGGGATGAAGGAGGGCTCCACGCGAGGGCGCCCGATCCCCTCGATCATGGAGGCCCCGGGGCAGGTGACGGACCGGTCCCGGGTGAGGAAGTAGTCGTAGAAGACCGAGTTCTCCGGGTCGACCACGCACACCTGGGTGGCGAACCGGCGGTACCGCGCGTACCGGCCGATGGTGGCGGAGGTCCCGCCGGTCCCCGCCGAGCACACGATCCACCGGGGCTCGGGGTGCGGCTCCCGCGCCATCTGGGCGAAGATGGACTCGGCGATGTTGTTGTTGCCGCGCCAGTCGGTCACCCGCTCGGCAAAGGTGAACTGGTCCATGAAGTGGCCGCCGCAGGAGGCGGCGATCTCTCGGGAGGCGTCGTAGATCGCGCCGCTCCCCTCGACCAGGTGGCAGCGTCCGCCCCAGCGCTCGATGAGGGCGATCTTCTCGAGGGAGGTCCCGCGCGGCATCACCGCCACGAAGGGAAGCCCGAGCAGACGCGCGAAGTACGCCTCCGAGACGGCGGTGGAGCCGGAGGAGGCCTCGACCACCGTGGTGGACTCGCGGATCCACCCGTTGCACAGGCCGTAGAGGAACAGCGAACGGGCCAGCCGGTGCTTGAGGCTGCCCGTGGGATGGGTGGACTCGTCCTTGAGGTAGAGGCGGACCCCCGGTGTGCCGGGCAGCTCCAGCGGCAGCAGGTGGGTGTCCGCGGAGCGATTGTAGTCGGCCTCGATGGTGGCGATGGCGTGATTGACCCAGGTTCGATGCTCCGGCATGAGATCCCCCCGCGACGCCGGAGAGTGTAACGCGGGCGGCCGGAGGCTCAGGCGGGGCGGGAGGCCGCCGGAACGCCGCCGGGCGGCGGCGTGGCCCGGGAGGCCGCCACCTCGCCCAGGCACGAGGCCAGTCCCCACGCGATCTGCAGCAGCACGAGCACCGCCACGGTCAGGGTGACGAGCCTCATGCCCCGCAGGCCGGCGCGGGGAGACCGGTCCAAGGGACGCGCTGAGCGCGGGTGGGCGCCGGTGGAATCCATCACTCTCTCGGATGCTCCCGACCGGGACAACGTCGCAGGGCTCCCCCGGGTTCTCGGCGCCGGGCCGGAGCCGGCTCTCAGCCACGCCGGCGGCTGCGCCACCAGGCCCAGTGGATGACCTCCGGCCGCCGGGCGGCGGGCGTGCACAGCAGCCACGGGTCGGGACGGATCCCGGCACGGCCCAGGTCCAGCCGGTCCGCGTCCCAGCAGGTCCGGACCGTCGCTCCGGCCTCGGTGAGTCCGAGGGTGTGGCGGGTGCAGGCGTCCACGAGGAGCTCGCGCTGCCCCGCGTCCAACGGCAGCAGGCGGCGCGAGAGCCCGCCGGCGAGCGCGGCGCCGCGGGCGCCGTGGTCCGGGTCGTGGTCGTCGTTCCACCGCCGGGCGTCGTGGAACAGCGAGAACATCTCCACCACGGCGGGATCCGCACCGGTCTCCGCCGCGAGGCGCAGGCCGTTCTCCCGCACCCGCATCCAGTGCCCCCACCCGTGGAGGCCGTCCCAGCGCAGCCGGTAGCCGCCCCGCACGACCTCGATCAGAGCCGCCGTGATCAGGTCCCCGCTCACCCCGGCAGTCTATCCCCGTCCCCCCGCCAATGCCGCGAGAGCGAGGCGGGACTCGCGCTCCGGCGCGGGGAAGGCGAGGCCGGCGTACAGCCCGGCCCGGTCCACGAGCTCTCCCGCCACGACACCCGCCACGCCCCACGGGCCCAGCACGCCGGTCAGCACCCAGGCGGCGAGCGGCAGCCCGAAGCCGGCGGCCAGCCGGAAGAGCGCCAGCGGCCACGGGGTCTCGCTCCCGCGCACCATCCGCGCGGCGTAGAGGGCCCCCCTGGCGGCTCCCACCGCCAGCGCCGGCCCCGGCAGGCCGAGGAGGAGGGCCACGGCGAACGCCCAGGTCAGCGTGGCCATGGCGCTGTGAGGGACGGCGGCGGTGCTCTGCCCGCGCACCCGGTAGACCATGTCCATGGCCGCGAGCGAGGCGACCCCGCAGGCGGCGGCGGCCCAGCCCAGAACCACCGGCGCGGCGGGCAGCGCCAGCGCGGCGGTCCCCAGGGCCGCGAACGCGGTGAACGCCGCCACCTCCCGGCTCACCCAGGAGGAGCGCACCCCGGCGAGGGCCCTCCAGGCGCGCAGCGGCCGCCCGAGGTGGGCGGCGGACACGGCGATGGCGGCGGCGCACAGGGCGGCGAAGCCCCAGGCGGGCCAGCCCGCGGGCGCCGCCCGGTCGGCCGTGAACAACGCCACCAGGGCGGTGGCCGCCACCGTGAACGCCAGCAGCGGCCACTCCCCGGCGGCTCCCGCCACGAACCCCGCGCGCACAGCCCCGGCCGGCGCCGTCGCCGGCGCCGCCGTGGTCTCCGGGGGCGCCGCACCGCGGCGGCGGGGAAGCACGCGAAGCGCCGGACGGGTGCCAACCTCGGGAAGGCCCGGCGCCTCGGGAGGCGGCAGCGACTCCCCGCCCGCCGGGGCGAAACCCAGCGCCCCCGTGGGGCAGGCGGCGGCACACGCCGGAACGCCGCCCTCCGCGAGCCTCCCGGCGCACAGCGTGCACTTCTCGACGGTCCCCGCGGCGGGGACGAAGCGGGGCGCCCCGTAGGGGCACACCCAGGTGCAGTAGCGGCAACCGACGCAGCGGCCGCGGTCGACGAGCACGGCGCCGGTGACGGGGTCCTTGCCATAGGCCCCGGCGGGGCACGCCGGGACGCACGGCGGGGCGGCGCAGTGGTTGCAGGCGAGGGAGAGGTGCACCACCGGCGCCCCGGCCCAGCGCCGGGGGTTGAACGTGGTCACAGTGCGCCAGGCGGTGCCCCGGGAGACCGGGTTGGCGGCCGCGCACGCCACGCGGCACGCCGAGCACCCCGTGCACCGCTCCAGGTCGAGGGTGAAGTACGCCTGGCCCATCACGCCCGCTCCACCTCGACGGCGTTGTCGTGGAACGCCGCGCCGTGGGCCATGTCGGTCTCCCGGGCGCGGGACAGGAGGTTGACGCCACCCCCCTCGCAGGCCCAGCGGCCGTTGGGCGTCACCACGCAGCCCGGCCTCACCCCGTGGTCGATCCGCAGCACGAGGGTCAGCTCACCGCGGTCGTTGTAGACCCGCACCCGCACCCCGTCGGGGAGGGAGCGGGCGCTCGCGTCCGCGGGGTTCATCGCCAGAACCGGCTCCCCCGCGATCTCCCGGATCGCGGCCAGGTTGCCGAACTGGGAGTGGATGCGGTCCTTCGTATTGGGGGTGAGCAGCTGCAGCGGGTGGCCCGCGCCGGGCCTGGCCCACTCGGCGGGAGGCGTCCAGCGCGGCAGCGGGTCGGCGCCCCAACGCGCCGCGACCTCGGCCGAGAGGAGCTCGATCCTGCCCGAGGGCGTGGGAAAGTCCAGACCGGCGAACGCCACATCCTCGGCGCCCGGGGCCGCCACCGGCCCTTCCCGGAGCCGCTCCAGCGTGAGCCCGGGGAACGGCGCCAGCCGGCGCCGGAGGTAGGCCTCGACGCCGGCGTCCCCCGGCCCCGGCAGCTCGCGGGCGACGGCGGACTCGTCGAGCTGCAGCCTTCTCGCCAGCTCCCAGTAGACCTCGGACTCCGGACGCACCTCCCCCGGCGGTTCGAGGAGCTTGTCCTTGATCTGGATGAGGTGGTGCCAGTAGGCGGTGATGACGTCGGCCTGCTCGAACATGGTCTTGGCCGGCAGCACGACGTCGGCCTCCCGGGCCGTGTCGGTGAGGAACTGGTCCACCACCACGCGGAACTCCAGTGAGCGCAGGGCGGCGAGCACGGCGGGGGTCTCGGGCTGCTGGGTGACCGGGTTGCCCCGCTCGATCCAGGCCATCCGCAGCGGCGGATCCTGCTGCGCGAGGATGTCCCGCCCCAGCGTGGCCGCCGACACCGACACCCGCTCCGGCCGCTCGTCGCGCTCCGGCGGCAGGGAGGCCAGCGGGTCCCGGAGAGCGGAGAAGACGTGGCTCTGAAGGTTGGCGTAGCCCCAGCCGGCGCCGCGCCGGCCGATGTTGCCCGTGAGCGCCACCAGGGCGAGCAGCGCGCGCATGGTCTGGCCACCGTTGGTGTAGCGCTGCATCCCGAACCCCGCGCACAGGGTCATGGGCTTCACCGTGGCCACGAGCTCCGCCAGCCTCCCGAGGACCGCTTCTCCCACCCCGGTGATGCCGGCCACCCGCTCCGGTGGGTACTCCTCGAGCATGGCGCGAAACGCGTCGTAGCCGAGGACGTGCCGTTGGACGAACGCCTCGTCGACGCCCCCGCGGGCCACGAGCAGCCGGGCCACCCCGAGGGCCAGCGCCCCGTCGGTGCCCGGCACCGGCTGCACGAGGAGCTCCGCCGGCTCCGCGGAGTCGGTGCGGCGCGGGTCCACGACCACGAGCCG
The DNA here is from genome assembly GCA_963751245.1 of uncultured Acidobacteriota bacterium. Classification (GTDB taxonomy): domain Bacteria; phylum Acidobacteriota; class Thermoanaerobaculia; order Thermoanaerobaculales; family Thermoanaerobaculaceae; genus CAVVTR01. Next base: position 20,005 of record CAVVTR010000020.1, read on the forward strand.
GGCGCCGCGGTCGAGCGCCTGCTGGATGAACGTCATCTGGTGCAGGTTGGTCTCGGCGGGGTTCTTCCCCCACAGGAGGATGAGCCGGGCGTCGGCGATATCGGAGGGGGCGCTCGAGCGGTTGTCGCCGAGGGTCAGCCGGGTCGCCTCGAGCCCGGCCGGCCAGCACAGGTCGCCGTAGGTGGTGGTGCACCCCCCGTAGAGCCGCCAGAAGGAGCCCGCCACGCCGTTCATGAGCCCCTTGGTGCCGCTGCCGGCGTAGAAGAGCACGCTGCGGGGCCCGGGGTCGGCGCGGAAGGCGCGCAGCCGGTCCGCGACGAGCTCCAGCGTCTCGTCCCAGCCGGCCCGGCGGAACCCGCCCCCGGACCGCCGGATCAGGGGGTGGAGGAGGCGGTCCGGCGCGCTGACCCGCTCCAGATAGGCGAGCCCCTTCAGGCACGGCCCCCCCGCCGTCGCGGCGTTGTCCGGGTGGGCCGCGATCCCCCGCACCCGGCCGTCCACCACCTCCACCCGCAGGGAGCAGGTGGAGTAGCAGTTGCGCGGGCACGCCGTCGTGAAGATCGCCACGCTGCCTCCGGACCGCGCCGAGTATACGGCGGTGGCGACGGCGGTTCTCCGCCGGGGTAGGATGGCACCGCCCACATGGACGCCTCCCCCGCTCCCCGGCACGCCCCGCTCCTGTCCCCCGGCCTGCGCTACATGGCGCTGTCCGCGCTCTTCTTCTCCCTGATGAGCCTGTTCGTGAAGATCGCCGGTCGCACGTTCCCCACCATGGAGCTCGTCTTCGCCCGGGCCGTCGTGGTCTCGGCCCTCGCCCTCGTGGACATCCGGCGCCGCGGCGCGCGCCTGCGCAGCTCCGAGTGGCGGCTGCTGAGCCTGCGGGGCCTCGTGGGCCTGGCCGCCCTCACCTGCTTCTACTTCGCCGTCGTCCACCTGCCGCTGGCCGAGGTGACGGTGATCCACTTCACCAACCCCGTCTTCACCGCCATCATCGCCGCCGTCTTCCTCGCGGAGGGCCTGAGGAGCCGGGAGGTCGCGCTGACCCTCGTGAGCCTCGCCGGCGTCGTGCTGGTCGCCAGGCCGTCGGCGATGCTGGCGGGCGGGGACGACCACTACCAGCTGGCGGTGGCCGCGGCGCTGGCCGGGGCCATCCTGGCAGCGGTCGCCTACTCGCTGGTGCGCCACCTGCGCCGCGAGGACGCCATGGTCATCGTCTTCTACTTCGCCGCGGTGAGCGTGGTCGTGGCGCTCCCCCTCATGGCGTCCGTGTTCGTGATGCCGCGGGGGTGGGAGTGGCTCACGCTCCTCGCCGTCGGCGTCGCCACCTTCCTGGGCCAGTTGTTCATGACCCTCGGGCTGCAGCGCGAACGGGCCGCGAGGGCGACCGCCGTGGGCTACCTGCAGATCGTCTTCGCGGCGACGTGGGGGATCCTCTTCTTCGGCGAGGTGCCCCGGCTCACGACCCTCGCGGGGGCCGCCGTGATCGTGGGCAGCACGCTGCTCCTCGCCCGTCTCCGCGAGCACCCGCCGGCCGGGGCGCGCGGAGAGACGTGAGCGCCGCCGTACAATCGTACAATCGGAGAACGAGGTCGACACCCCGCGACGTGCCCGCCGGCCGGCCGCCGCACACCGCCGCGGACGGGGCCGGGGAGAGAGGGGCAGCATGGAAGCTTTCCTGACCGTCCGCGCCGACGAGCTCGCGTGGATCCGCCGCGAGCAGATGGTGGCCGTGGACCGCGCCGTGATGGCGGCGCTCCACATCGGGCTCGTCCAGCTGATGGAGAACGCGGGCCGGGCCCTGGCGGCGGTGGCCGCGCGGCGCTTCCTGGACGGCGATCCCGTGGGGCGGCGGATCGTGGTGCTGGCCGGGACCGGCGGCAACGGCGGCGGGGCCATGGTGTGCGCGCGGCGCCTGTCCGGATGGGGGGCGGCGGTGGAGCTCGTTCCGACGAGGCGCCCCGAGGCGTACTGCGGCGTCCCCTCGGGGCAGCTCGACATCCTCCAGCGCATGGGCGTGCCCCACCTCTCCGTGGAGGCGCTGGCCGAAAGGCCCGCTCCCGACCTCGTCATCGACGGTCTCGTCGGCTACAGCCTGGCCGGCGCGCCCCGGGGCGTCGTCGCGGAGGCGATCCGCTGGGCCAACGGCACCCCCGTCCCCGTCCTCTCCCTGGACCTTCCCTCCGGTCTGGACGCCACCGCCGGACCCGTCTACGAGCCCACCGTCCGCGCCACGGCCACGGTCACCCTGGCCCTGCCCAAGACGGGCCTGCGCGCGCCCGGCGCCGAGAAGATGGTCGGAGAGCTCTATCTCGCCGACATCGGCGTGCCTCCGGAGATCTACCGGCGTCCTGAGATCGCCGTAGGCGCCGGACCCGTCTTCGCCCGCGGCGACATCCTGCGGGTGGTGTGACACCGCGGCGCCTCAGCGTCCGGCGCCCTGGGTCTCGACGAGCAGGCGGGCACACTCGGGAGCGGTCAGCGGCGGGCTGAAGAAGTTCCCCTGATAGGCGTCGCAACCGTGGTCCTCGAGGAACGCCACCTGCTCGGCGGTCTCGATGCCCTCGGCCACCAGCTGCAGCCCGAGCCCGTGACCCAGGGCGATCACCGCCCTGGCGATGGCCTCGTCGCCCCGCTGGCTGGGGATGTCCTTGAGGAAGGAACGGTCGATCTTCAGCGTGTCGAAGGGGAAGCGGCGGAGGTAGCCGAGGGAGGAGTACCCCTTGCCGAAGTCGTCGATGGCCAGGCTCAGCCCGAGGGACTTGAGGGCGGCCAGCGTCTGGGCGGCCTGTTCCGGGTGGCGCATCACCACGCTCTCCGTGATCTCCAGCTCCAGCCAGCGCGGCTCGAGGCGCGTCTCCTCGAGGGCCCCCCTGACGGCGTCGGTGAGCCCGGCGTCGCCGACCTGGCGGCTGGAGAGGTTGACGGCGATCCTCACCGCGGGCAGCCCCGCCTCGCGCCACGCCGCCGCCTGCTCGCACGCCGCGTGCAGCACCCACGAGCCCACCGCCTCGATGAGCCCGCTGTCCTCGGCCAGCGGCACGAACCGCCCCGGCGGGATGAGGCCGGCCTCCGGGTGCTGCCAGCGCACCAGCGCCTCGAGGCCGACGATTCTGCCGGTCAGGAGGGAGACCTGGGGCTGGAAGTGGAGCACCAGCTCCCCCTGCTGGATCGCCCTCCTCAGGCTGTTCTCGAGGATGAAGCGCTCGACGGTGGACTCGGTGAGCTCCGCGGTGTAGAACCCGTACGAGCTCCGCCCCTCCTCCTTCGCCCGGTACATGGCGCTGTCGGCGTGCTTGAGGAGCGTCGTGGCGTCCCGGCCGTCCTCGGGGAAAAGGCTGATCCCGATACAGGCGGTGACGTAGACCTCGAACCCCTGCACCACGAACGGCGCCGACAGCCCCTGCATGCTCTTCGCCGCCACCACGCCCGCCGTCTCCCGGTCGGGGAGGTCCTCCAGGAGAATGGTGAACTCGTCGCCGCCGAGGCGGGCCACGGTGTCGTCGGAGCGGACGCAGGCGGTCAGCCGCCGCGCCACCTCGCGGAGCAGCTCGTCCCCCGCCGGGTGGCCGAAGGAGTCGTTGACGTCCTTGAAGCGGTCCAGGTCCAAAAAGAGCACCGCCATCCGGTCCCCGGTCCGCTGGGCGCGGGCCACGGCGTGCTCCACCCTGGCGTTGAAGAGGAGCCGGTTGGGCAGACCGGTGAGGGGGTCGTGGTGGGCCAGGTGCTCGAAGCGGGCCTCCGACTCCTTGAGCGCGCTGATGTCCGAGAACACCCCCACGTAGTTGGTGATCCGGCCCGCCTCGTCGCGCACCACGCTGATGCTCAGCAGCTCCGGGTAGACCTCGCCGTTCTTGCGTCGGTTCCAGATCTCGCCGTGCCACCGCCCGCGCTCGCGGACGGAGGCCCACATGGCCTCGTAGAACGACCGGCCGTGACGCCCGGACTGCAGGACCCTCGGCGTCTGGCCGCGGATCTCGTCGGCGCCGTACCCGGTGAGCTCCACGAACGCGCGGTTCACCGCGAGGATGCGAACCTCGGCGTCGGTGATCATGACGCCGTCGGAGGTGTTCTCGAACACGGTGGCCGACTGCCGCAGCTCCTCGTCGACCCGCCGGCGCTCGACGATCTCCCTCTCGAGCCTGGCGTTGGTGGCCATCAGCATGGCCGTGCGGGCCTGCACCTGACGCTCCAGCTCGGCGTTGAGCCGCTCGAGCTCATGCAGCAGCGCGAGGTTGTCCAGCCGTCCCGTGGCCATGTGCATGGCCTGCTGCAGCAGCGGCGCCAGGTCGGTGAGGGCCTCGGCGTCCCGCGTCTCGTCGGCGAGGACGAGCACGCCGTCGGCGCACTCCCGCGAGCCGCACGGCACCAGGAGGAGCCCCCGCGGCACGAAGTTCGCGCCGGCGAACACCGGCCCGCCCGCGACGGTCCCGCCGCCCGGCACGGCGGCCACGACCCGGCCCTCCCGCAGCGTGGCCGCCGCCTCGGGCGGCACCGACCACGTCCCGGACGGCCCGGCGTCGTCGAGGAAGGCGGCGTACGCCCGCGCCACCTCGACCGCGCCCTCCCGCAGCCTGCCGAAGGCGCAGTAGCCGATCCCCTTCAGGATCGAGACGCGCTCCAGCAGCGTGGCGAACACCGAGTCGGCGTCCGTGCAGTTGCCGAGCGCCTCGGCGAGGAGGCCGAGCAGCAGCACGTCCTCGGTCTGACCGGTGAGCGAGGCGTTCTCCTCCTCCACCAGGCGCAGCCGCTCCTCCAGCTCGCGGATCCGGTCCCGGCGGTCACCGTTCACCGGCGGCCTCCCGGAGGAACGCGAGCACGACCTCGGCGAGCCTGCCGGGCGCGTCGACCTGGGCGTAGTGCCCCGCGTCCGGCAGGACCACGAGGCGGCTTCCGGGGATGGCCCGGTGCAGCCGCCGGCTGATCTCCGCCGGGAGGTAGACGTCGCCCTCCCCCCGCACCAGGAGCACCGGGAGGTCCAGGGCTTCGAGCCCGGCGCTAATGGCCGTCAGCTCGGTGTTGTCAAGGGCGTCTGCGAAGCGGAGGAACGCCCGGCGCGCCGCCGGCGTCGACACCTGCTCGGCGACCTCCCCGATCAGCTCAGGGGTCGCCCGCTCCTTGTGGACCAGGGCGCGGCGCACGATGAAGCGGAGCATGCCTAGATCCAGCGTCGCCATGGCGAGCTGGCGGAGGAGCGGGGTGCGCAGCGTCGCGATGGGCTGGACCGGCCAGAGATCGTACCCCACCGTGTTGATCAGCGTGAGGTCGGCGAGGCGGGAGGGGTGGCGCACCGCGAGGATCTGGGCCACCCCGCCCCCCACGTCGTGGGCCACCAGGTGGACCCGCCCGAGCCCGAGCGTCCCGGCGAAGCGCTCCAGCACCTCGGCCTGGTGCCTCAGCGAGTAGTCGAAGTCCAGGGGACGGTCCGAGCCGCCGCAGCCCATCAGGTCAACGGCCACGACGTCGTAGTGCGGCGTCAGGTGAGGGAGCATTGCGGACCAGATGAACGAGGCGGTGGTGATGCCGTGGACCAGCAGCACCGTCTCGCCGGACCCCTCCCTGAGGTAGGCCATCGTGCGGCCGTCGAGCGAACACCTGCCCTTCAACGCCGTCCCTCCCCGCCCCGCGGGCGGCCGTCCTCCGCGAGCCTCCGTCTCATGATCATCGTAACTCCATCAGACGCGCCGCTCTGCCGTTTCCTTCCCCGAGGCCCGCGCAGCGGCCCTTGAGGGGCAACCGGAGGGACGGCTATAGTCCAGGGGTTGCCTGTCGTGGAGGGGGCGGCGGATGCCTGAGCGGTACGATGTCATCGTCGTCGGAGCCGGCGTCGTGGGGTGCAGCGTCGCCTTCCACCTGGCCGGGATGGGGCGGCGGCGGGTCTGCGTCCTGGAGGGCGAGGGGATGCCGGCGTGCGGCTCCACGGCGAAGGCCAACGGCGGCATCCGGGCGCAGTTCACGACCGCAGTCAACGTCCGCATGTCCCTCGCCTCCATGGAGATCCTCGACGGCCTCGCTCCCGCCATCGGCGACCCTCCCCTCTACCGCAAGGCGGGCTATTTGTTTCTCACCGCGGATCCGGTCCGCCTCGAGGCCATGACGGCCGCGGCGGTGCTCCAGCGCTCGCTGGGCGTCGCCGTCGACGTGCTCGACGCGGCGGCGGTACGCCGGACGGCACCCTTCGTGGCGGCGGGGGACCTGGTCGGCGGCACCTTCGGCGCCCGCGACGGCTTCATCGATCCCGGCGGCCTCGCCTCCTTCTTCCTGCGCGAGGCCACCGCGTCCGGGGTCCGGCTCCGCACCTCCTGCGCGGCCACGGCAGTCCGCCGGGACCCCTCGGGCGACCTCGCGGTCCGCACCCTGGGCGGCGACCTCTACGCGCCGGTGGTGGTCGACGCCGCCGGGACCCGCGCCGCGCGGCTGGCCGCCACGCTGGGGGTGGAGCTGCCCGTGGAGCCGGTGCGGCGCCACATCGTGGTGTCCGGCCCCTGCCCGGCGTGGCCGCCGGTGATCCCCATGACCATCGACGCCGACTCCGGCGTCCTCGTCCGCCGGGAGGGCGACCGGGTCGCCGTCGCCTACTCCAACCCCGAAGAGCCACCCGGCTGCGACGATACCTTCGACCCCGACTTTCCGCTCCGGCTCGCCGGGCCGCTGGAGCACCGCTTTCCCGCCGTGGCCGCCGCCGGCGTCGACCTGCGCCGGAGCTGGGCGGGCCTGTACGCGGTGACACCCGACCACCACGCCATCCTGGGTGAGGTGGCCGGGCATCCCGGCTTCGTCCTCGCCTGCGGCTTCTCCGGTCACGGCGTGATGCACGCTCCGGCGGCGGGCCGGGCCATCGCCGAGCTCATCGTGACCGGTGCGAGCCGGAGCGTGGACATCACACCCCTCGCCCTCGAACGCTTCTCCCGCGGCGGGGCGATCGACGAGACCATGGTGCTGTGACCCCGGCGGACGGATGATCCCCCGCCGGACGGAAGGACGGAGACGATGATCGACGACACGCTGACCATGATTCCCGGGCCATCGCCGGTGCACCGGCGCATCCTCGAGGCGCTGGCGCGGCCCACCGTGTCCCACGTCTCCCCCGCCTTCGTGGAGGCGTTCTCGGAGGCCCTCGGGGCGTTCCGGGCGCTGGGCCAGAGCGCCGCGGCGCAGCCCGTGGTGGTCGCCGGCGGGGGCACCCTCGCCATGGAGATGGCCCTGGTCAACGTCGTAGCGCCCGGCGAGAGGGTCCTGGTGATCTCCCAGGGCTACTTCGGCGACCGCTACGCCGAGCTCGCGGCCGCCTTCGGCATCGCGGCCGACGTGCTCCAGTGCCCGTGGGGGGAGGCCGTTCCCCCTTCCCTGGTGGCCGAGCGCCTGGCGGGGGCGCGGTACGCAGCCGTCACCATCACCCACGTGGACACGTCCACGGGCGCGGCGGCGCCGGTCGCGGCGTACTGCGAGCTCCTGCGCGGGCGCCCCGAGCTCGTCGTCCTCGACGGGGTCTGCGCCACCGGCGGCATCGACGAGCCCTTCGACGAGTGGGGCGTGGACGTGCTCCTCACCGCCCCCCAGAAGGCCATCGGCGCCCCTCCCGGGCTCGCCCTGTGCCTGTTCTCCCCCCGCGCCCTCGAGCGCCGGCGCGCCATGGCCGCCGTCCCCGCCTACTACTCCGACGTCCTGCGCTGGCTGCCCGTCATGCAGGACCCCGGGCGCTACTACTCCACCCCCTGCGTCAACGAGATCCTCGCCCTTCGCGAGGCCCTCGCCCTCGTCACCGCGGAGGGGCTCCCCGCGCGCTTCGCCCGCCACCGCGCGGTGGCCGCGGCGTTCCGGGCGGGCCTCGGCGCCGTGGGCCTGGTGCCGTTCACCGCACCGGGCTGCCTGGCCGAGACGCTCTCGGTGGTGCTCTACCCCGACAGCATCGACGACGCCGAATTCCGCCGCGAGATGGCCGCCCGCGGCGTCGTCGTGGCCGGCGGCCTCGGCCCCGTCGCGGGCCGGGCGTTCCGGCTCGGCCACATGGGCAACATCGGTGCCGCCGAGGTGGCCGCGGCGCTGGAGGCCGTGGAGGGAAGCCTGCGGAGCCTCGGCGCCGCCGTGGATCCCGGCGCCGCCCTCGCCGCGGCGGCCCCCCACCTCGCCGGGTTCCGCCCGTGAGGCGGTCGCCGGCGCTCCGTCCCGACGACTTTCGGAGGTGAAGCCATGGACCTGTCAGGCATCTTCCCCCCGCTGACCACACCCTTCGAGAACGGCGACGCCTGTCCCGGCCGCCTCGCCGAGAACATCGCCCGCTACGAGGCCCAGGGCTTCGCCGGATACCTGGTGCTGGGCTCCACCGGGGAGGCCGCGTTCCTGGAGGAGGCCGAGAAGGTGGCGCTGCTGCGCGCCGCCCGCGCGGCCATTCCGGCCCGCCGCCGGCTCCTCGCCGGGGTCGGCCTGGAGAGCACCCGGGGGACCGTGCGCCTCGCCCGCGCGGCGGCCGACTGCGGCGCCGACGCGGTGCTCGTGCTCACGCCCCACTACTTCCGCAGCCGCATGACGGCGGAGGTCCTTCTGCGCCACTTCGAGGCGGTGGCCGAGGCGTCACCGGCGCCGGTGCTGCTCTACAACGTGCCCGCGTTCACCGGCGTCGTGATCCCGCCGGCGGTGGTCGCCTCCCTGGCCGCCCACCCCAACGTGGTCGGGCTCAAGGACAGCTCCGGCGACCTCGGCTGGATGCTCGACGTCCTCTCCCGCGTGCCGCCCGCGTTCCAGGTGCTGTGCGGCAGCGCCTTCGCCATCCAGCCGGCCCTCGCCGCCGGCGCGGTGGGCGGCATCCTGGCGGCGGCCGACGCGCTGCCCGAGCCGTTCGTGGCGCTGTACGAGAGCTACCGTGCAGGCGACGACGCCACCGCGCAGTCGCTCCAGAAGCGCGTCATGGCGGCGGCGAGGACGCTGGTGAGCGGGTACGGCATCGCCGGGATCAAGGCCGCCATGGACCTGCGCGGCCTCCACGGCGGGGTTCCGCGCCCGCCGCTGGGACCGTCCTCCGAGGCGGACCGGGCGGCGATCCGGACGCTCCTCGAGGACCTCGTGGCGCAGGGCCTGCTGCCCTCGGTGCCGCTGTAGGCCCGGAGGGGCCTCCGGCTCAGCCGTCGCCGCGCAGCACGGCCTCCATCACGGCGGCGAGCTCCTCCTCCAGGGGGGGCGCGCCGCCCGGGAGCCGGGGCTTCTGCACGAGCATGGCGAGCCACGCGGCGCCGTGGGCCACGCTGTCGTGCCCGATGGCCGCCGCGGCCAGCCGCCTCAGCAGCACGAGGCCTCCGCCCTGGCCCAGCGCCGGCGAGCGCCCCTCCAGCGCCGCCGCCACGCCCGCGGCCACACGGCCGATGCGCCGCACCACGGCCACCGCCCCCGACAGGTCCCCCCGCTCCTCCAAGGCCCCCGGCAGGAGCGCCAGCAGCCGGGCCAGGGCGGGGCGTCCGGCGACGGAGGCCGCGAGGGGGCGCGCCAGGGCGGCGGGAGGCGCCCCGGCGGGCAGCGCCTCGAGCCGCGCCTCCACGTCCCCGGCCCACTCGGACACCTCGAGCTCGAGGACCCGGAGGAAGACGACCGCCCGGCTGCCGAAGTAGAGGGACGGCGTACCCCGGGGCACACCGGCGCGCTGCCCCACGGCGTCGAGGGTCACGTCGACGAAGGACGCGTGGAGAAAGAGGTGGCCGGCGGCGGCCAGGATGGCCCCCTCGCGCTCCGCCCGCGCCTTCCTCGCCCCCTCGCGCTTCTCGCGGTTCACCAGCCCAGCCATTTCCCGGCCTCCTCTCAGGACCATGCCGCGGTCCCTCCGCCACCGTAGCAGGGCCCGTCCCGGCCGGTGGATGGTACCCTGAAGGCGAAGCAAGAGGGGTGACATCATGGCGCTGCCACGTCAGACGCAGGTCCTCGTCGCGGGCGCCGGGCCGGTCGGCCTGACCGCTGCCCTGGTGCTGTCGGAGCTGGGTGTGGAGGTGGAGGTCATCGACGAGGAGTGGCGCTCCTCGGTCCACAACTACGCCCTGGCGCTCCATCCCGCGACCCTCGCCGTGCTCGACGCTCTCGGGGTGGCGGAAGCGCTCGTCGCCGAGGGCCGGCGCGTGCGCTCCATCGCGTTCTGGGAGGGCGGCGAGCAGCGCGCGGCCGTGGACCTGCGCGCCCTGGACGGCCCGTTCCCCTTCGCCCTGGTCGTGCCCCAGTCGCGCCTCGAGAGCGCCCTGGAAGCCCGCCTGCGGGAGCGGGGCGTCCGCGTCCACTGGGACCACCGTCTCGCCGCGTTCAAGGACGCCGGCAGCCAGGTGACGGCCACGGTGAACCGCATGGAGCGGGTCTCCGGCGGTTACGCGGCGGCCACCAGCCTGTCGGCGGTGAACAAGACGTTCAGCGTCCGCGCCGGCTTCCTCATCGGCGCCGACGGTCACCACTCCGTGGTCCGGCGGCAGCTCCGCGCCGCCTTCGACAAGATCGGCGAGCCGCACCTGTTCGGCGTCTTCGAGCTCCTCGGCGGCACCGACTCCGGTGACGAGACGCGCGTCGTGCTGGACGACGACACCTCGTCGGCGCTTTGGCCGATGGGCGCCGAACGTGTCCGGTGGACCTTCGAGCTGCGCGACGCCGCCGAGATGCTCGGCCGTTCCCAGACGCACCGGGCGGTGGTCCAGATCGGCCAGCGCGCCTACCCGCAGGTCGCCAGGGCCCTCCTCGCCGACCTCCTGGCGGAGCGCGCGCCCTGGTTCGGCACCACCGTGGAGGACATCACCTGGTCGGTGGCGGTCCGCTTCGAGCAGCGCCTCGCCAACCGCCTCGGCCACGGTCACGTCTGGCTCGCCGGAGACGCCGCCCACCTGGCGCGGCCCCTGGGGATGCACAGCATGAACGTCGGGATCCGCGAGGCCCGCCAGCTCGCCGAGATCGCCGCCGACGTCGTCCGGTCCGCCTCCGGGACCGAGCGCCTGGACCGCTACGGCCTCGACCGCGGCGAGGAGTGGCGCGCCCTGCTCTCCGGCGCCCTGGGGTTCCGCGCCGCCGCGGGGGCGACGGCGTGGGTCGCGCGCCGGCTCGCCCGCATCCCGGAGTGCATTCCCGCCTCGGGGGCACAGCTGGACACCCTCCTCGCCCAGTTGGGCGTGGAGCGCAGGCCGTTCTCCGTCGCGGCGGAGGACCGCGACTGAGGGCCCGGGCCATGGCAGGCGGGCGCCATCCGGGGGAGGCCCCCCATCACGAGGCGATCGTGGTGAGGGAGGGCTCCGACCTGAACCGCCTCGTCGCCTCGCTGCTCCGGGAGGCCGCCGACGTGCTCGAGCAGCAGGGCGCGGAGCCGTTCCGCGTCACCGCCTACCGCCGCGGCGCGGACACCGTGGACCACCTCTCGGACCCCGTGGAGCGGATCCTGGCCGGCGGCGGCACGACCGCGCTGGAGACGCTGCCCGGCGTGGGCAGGGGCATCGCCGCGGCGATCTCCGAGATCGTCCGCACCGGTCGCTGGAGCCAGCTCGAACGCCTGCGCGGCGAGCTCGACGCCGAGCATCTCTTCCGCCTGCTCCCCGGTGTCGGTTCGACCCTGGCCGGCAGGCTCCACGACACCCTCCACGTGGACACCCTCGAGGCCCTGGAGATCGCCGCCCACGACGGGCGCCTCGAGGCGGTCGAGGGGGTCGGCCGGGCCCGCGCCGAGGCGATCCGTCTCGCCCTGGCCTCGCTGCTGGGACGGCGCCACCGGCCCCGCCCCCGGCGGGAGCCCGGTGTCGGCGACCTCCTCGACGTGGACGCGGAGTACCGGCGGCGGGCGGCCGCGGGCGAGCTGCGCACCATCGCGCCGCGCCGGTTCAATCCGGAGCACGCCGCGTGGCTTCCGGTCCTCCACACCCGGCGGGGCGACTGGGAGATCACGGCGCTGTTCTCCAACACCGCACGGGCCCACGAGCTGGACCGGACCCGCGACTGGGTGGTGCTCTACTTCTACGACGGCGAGCAGGTGGAGGGACAGCGCACCGTGGTCACCGAGCACCGGGGGGCGCTGGAGGGACGGCGGGTGGTGCGGGGACGCGAGGCCGAGTGCCGGGGGTTCCACCTGGACGGGGAGCCGGGACCCGGTGCCCGCTGAGCCCGCGGACACCCCTCCCGGCGGGGGCCGGCGCGCCGGCCGGAGACGCCTGGCCGGCCTCGCGGCCGCGGCGGTGCTCGATGCGTTCGACCGGTACTCGGCGGCCTTCGAAGCCGTCACCGCCAGGGCCCGCCGGCGGTTCGAGACCAGGGACTGGAGCGGCGGGCGCCGCGACGACGTCGAGCGGCTCGACCTCTACGAGGCGGCCCTCGACGCCGTGACGGCGTCACTGAAGGCGATGCTGGGCGGCGGCTGGCGGGAGCGCTCGCTGTGGACCGCGGCCAGGGAGACCTTCGGCGGCCTCGTCACGGGGCGCCACGACGCGGAGCCGGCGAGCACGTTCTTCAACTCGGTGACCCGCAGGATCTTTCTCACCGTGGGGATCGCCCGCGACATCGAGTTCTTCCGCTGGGACCCGCTGCCCTCGCCGCCGCTGGACGAACCTGTGGAGACCACCTGGGTCAGCCGGGGCGACACCGTGGAGCTGATCCGGGACGTGCTGGCCAGCCACGCCTTCGACGCCCCCTTCGAGGACCTGCAGCGGGACGCGGTCCGCGTCGCCCGGGAGGTCGACCTCCACGTCTGGCCGTTCACGGGCTACACCCACGACTTCGCCCTCGACGTCCTCCGCGCCCCGTTCTTCCGCAATACCACCGCCTACCTGATCGGCCGCATCCGGGCCGGGGGCGCCGTGCTCCCCTTCGCGCTGCCGCTGCGCCACGGTGACGGCGGGGTTTACGCCGACGGGGTGCTGCTGTGCGAGGCCGAGGTCTCCATCGTGTTCAGCTTCGCGTTCTCGTACTTCCACGTCGAGATCCGCCGCCACGACGCCGTCATCGGCTTCCTGCGCTCGATCCTGCCGGAGAAGCCGGTGGCCGAGCTCTCCATCTCCCTGGGCTTCAACCGCCACGGGCGCACCGAATTCTACCGCGACCTCCACCGCCACATCCACCGGGTGGGGGAGCCGTTCGTCATCGCCCCCGGCCGCGAGGGCGCCATGATGATCGCCTTCACCCTCGCCCACTACGACTTCGTCTTCAAGGTCATCAAGGACCGGCCCTGCTTCCTGCGCTCGCCGGGGCCCGCGCCCAAGTCCGGGACGCGGGCGGACGTGATGGCGTGCTACGACTTCGTCGCCCACCGCGACCGCGCCGGACGGATGGTGGACACCCAGGAGTTCGTCAACCTGCGCTTCCGCAAGCGGCGGTTCGCCCCCGAGCTCCTCGACGAGCTGCGCCGGGCGGGACGGACCTCCGTGAGCGAGGACGACACCCACGTGGTCATCCGCCACGTCTACGTGCAGCGCAAGGTGCAGCCCCTCCCCCTCTACCTGGTGGAGGAGGACGACCCCGAGGCGATCCGCCACATCGTGCTGGACTTCGGCCGGTTCCTCGGCGACCTCTCGGCCACCGGCATCTTCCCGGGCGACCTCTTCAACCTGTGGAACTACGGCGTCACCCGGCGCCGGCGGGTCGTCCTGTTTGACTACGACGACGTCATGCCCATCGAGCGCGTGCGCTTCCTGGAGAAGCCCCGGCCGACGAGCGACGCCGACGAGCTCGTCGCGGAGGAGGACCGCATCGTCGCCGGTCCCGCCGACTTCTTCATGGACGAGATCCGGCGCTACTCCGGGCTGCCCCGCCCGCTGCGCGGCATCTTCGAGGCCGCCCACGCCGAGCTGTTCACGGTGGAGTTCTGGCGCACCGCGCAGCGGCGGGTCGCGGAGGGGCTGCCCGCGGACGTGGTGCCCTACGAGGAGCGGCGCCGCTTCCCGCGGCCCTGAGCCGGCTCAGCGCTTGTTGCCGGGCGGTGCGACGGGGACGGGAAACACCTTGAGGGTTCCGGAGCCGCCTTCGGGGTCGGTGATGCGGCCGCTGCCCTCCTTCTCGACCTCGTCGATGCGCACCACCGCGTGCATGGGGATGAACACGCGCTTGACGCCGGCGAACTCGGTCTTGAGGCTCTCCTCGGTGGAGTCGACGATGATCTGCGAGCGCTCCCCGAACAGGAGCTGCTCCACCTCGATGAACCCGAACAGGCTCCCCTGGGACACCTGCCGCGCGTAGATCTCGAACACCTTCCCCTGGTTGAGGAAGATCACCTTGTACACCCTGCGCTCTGCGGTCCTGGCCCGCGGCATCGCCCCTCCCCGGTGCGCAGAAAATACCACACGCCCCGCCACGGCAACCGCTCGACCCCGTGGACGAGACAGCCGGCGGGCACTCCGGCCGGCCTCCGCCCCCGCAGAAGCAACCCGGGACTCAGCCCGCCGGTGCGCGGACGGATGAGCGGTCGCCGTCACGATCTGCAAACCCAGGGCTCGCCTCCCGGAGGCACGGCTGGGCGGCGAGACGCGGCCTGGCGTTCCGCCGGACCGGCAGCGGGCGGGGGGCTGGACGCTGGCCTCCGCCGGCGCAGGAGCAGTGAGGGATTCAGCCCGCTAGGTGCGCGCCTGGCCGGGCGGTCGCCGTCACGACCTGCAGTCCCAGGGCTAAAGCCCTGGGCTACATTACCTTACGCAGGCTCGTTCCGGCCACGCGGTCCGTGGTTCGCGGGTGGCATCACCGCAGCGCTTGCACGACAACGATAGGGGTAGGGAGGGGCGGCTCTTCACCGCCTCCCCCTCCCTCCGAACCGGACGGGCGGTTTTCCCGCATCCGGCTCTCCAGTCGGTGGGGTCCTCAGCGGGACCGGCAGAGGGCAAGCCGGGCTTCATGCATGGAGATCAGCCCCTTGTCCCGAAAGTAGGCGTTGGGCCAGCGCTGATTGTCGCGCCCTCGTCCACGGCCACGCCGGTGCTGCCGCTTGCGCAGGATGCTCCTCAGCCGCATCCGGATCCACCCGTCGAGCCGCGGAAACGTGTACTTGTTGGAGTGCTTGAAGTACCCGAACCATCCCACGATGGTCCGGTTCACGTTCCGTACGATGGTCTCGATCGAGTGCCCGTTGCACCTCTTGGTGTCACGCCGGATCGCGCCCTTGAAGCTCTTCACGCTCTGCGCCCGCGGCCACCTCATGCCGCGTTCGAAGTGGTAGCCGAGAAAGTCGAAGCCGCCTCGCTGCGTCGCATCCACCACCCGCGTCTTGTCCGGGTGCAGCTCCAGCTCCAGCCCGTCAAGGACGCTCCGGATGGTCTCCAGCGCCCGCCGTGCTTCGGCTTCGCTCCGGCACAGGACAACGAAGTCGTCCGCATAGCGCACCATCTCGTACCCTGCCTCCTCCATCACCTCATCCAGAGGGTGCAGGTAGACGTTCGCCAGAAGCGGCGAGATCACCGCCCCCTGGGGTGTCCCCGCTCCCGATGTCCAGCGCTCCATCCCGTCCAGCACCTCCGCTTCGAGGTATCGCCTCAGCAGCTTCAGCACGCGCCCATCCGCCACCTCCTTCTCCACTTCCGCCATCAGGCGGTCGTGCGAGATGGTGTCGAAGTACTTCTGGATGTCCGCGTCCACGACCCATGTCGAGCCCGCTTTCAGCAGCCCGTCCACCCGCCTCAGCGCATCCTTCGCGCTTCGCCCCGGGCGGAAGCCGTAGCTGTGAGGTCGAAACTTCCTCTCGAAGATCGGTTCCAGCACGTGCTGCAGCGCCTTCTGGACGACTCGGTCCCTCACCGCCGGAATGCCCAGCGGCCTTCCCGTTTTCGTCCCCGGTTTCGGTATCTCCACCCGCTTGACCGGTCTCGGCCTGTACGTGTCCTCGCGAAGCTCCTTCGACAGCCGCTCGAGCTCTCGCTCGTGCATGTCCTCGAACCGGGCCAAGGTGATCCCGTCCGCCCCTCCGCCCCCACCTCTCGCCCGGACTTCCTTCCAGGACGCCTCCAGGTTCTTCGCCGAGTACACCTTGTCAATCAGCGCAAACCACTTGCCTCCCTTCACCCCCGTCTCCAGGGCTGCCAGCATGCGCTCCGTCCATACCGTCCGTTCCACCCAGGTCCACCGCCCCTCGGCTTCTCCGGCTTGCTTAGGCTTTGCCACTCGCGCCGGTCTCTCGTCGTCCGTCATGGCCTTCTCGCATCCACCTTCCTGCCCGCCTTCGCTCCGCTCCCATTACAGGCGCTTCATCGCTCTTATGCGGGCTCTGACTCCTGCCGCCGCTCCGCCGACGACAGGTCTCCCGGCTTCACCTGCCTGGCCTTCCCGCCGCTCCGTCCCCAACCACCTGACGACGTCTACCGCACCCGGGCTTCACCCTGACTAGCAGGCTGGCCACGCCGTCCGGCCGAATCGGGTTCGTCATCCTACGGATCAGCAGTTCACCTCCGGTTGCTCCCCACCTCCCTTCACAGAGACGCAGTTACCTTCGGTTACAGGCCGGGTGCTGCCCGACGCGGACTTCCACCGCGCCGACCAGACAGGCTCACCGGCGCACTAGTCGCGCCCTTCAGGGCGCGGGGCGGGTGGGCGGCCGTCGCTTCGACCTGCAGCCCCAGGGCTAAAGCCCTGGGCTACATCACCTTACGCAGGCTCGTTCCGGCCACGCGATCCGTGGTTCGCGGGTGGCATCACCGCAGCGCTTGCACGACAACGATAGGGGTAGGGAGGGGCGGCTCTTCACCGCCTCCCCCTCCCTCCGAACCGGACGGGCGGTTTTCCCGCATCCGGCTCTCCAGTCGGTGGGGTCCTCAGCGGGACCGGCAGAGGGCAAGCCGGGCTTCATGCATGGAGATCAGCCCCTTGTCCCGAAAGTAGGCGTTGGGCCAGCGCTGATTGTCGCGCCCTCGTCCACGGCCACGCCGGTGCTGCCGCTTGCGCAGGATGCTCCTCAGCCGCATCCGGATCCACCCGTCGAGCCGCGGAAACGTGTACTTGTTGGAGTGCTTGAAGTACCCGAACCATCCCACGATGGTCCGGTTCACGTTCCGTACGATGGTCTCGATCGAGTGCCCGTTGCACCTCTTGGTGTCACGCCGGATCGCGCCCTTGAAGCTCTTCACGCTCTGCGCCCGCGGCCACCTCATGCCGCGTTCGAAGTGGTAGCCGAGAAAGTCGAAGCCGCCTCGCTGCGTCGCATCCACCACCCGCGTCTTGTCCGGGTGCAGCTCCAGCTCCAGCCCGTCAAGGACGCTCCGGATGGTCTCCAGCGCCCGCCGTGCTTCGGCTTCGCTCCGGCACAGGACAACGAAGTCGTCCGCATAGCGCACCATCTCGTACCCTGCCTCCTCCATCACCTCATCCAGAGGGTGCAGGTAGACGTTCGCCAGAAGCGGCGAGATCACCGCCCCCTGGGGTGTCCCCGCTCCCGATGTCCAGCGCTCCATCCCGTCCAGCACCTCCGCTTCGAGGTATCGCCTCAGCAGCTTCAGCACGCGCCCATCCGCCACCTCCTTCTCCACTTCCGCCATCAGGCGGTCGTGCGAGATGGTGTCGAAGTACTTCTGGATGTCCGCGTCCACGACCCATGTCGAGCCCGCTTTCAGCAGCCCGTCCACCCGCCTCAGCGCATCCTTCGCGCTTCGCCCCGGGCGGAAGCCGTAGCTGTGAGGTCGAAACTTCCTCTCGAAGATCGGTTCCAGCACGTGCTGCAGCGCCTTCTGGACGACTCGGTCCCTCACCGCCGGAATGCCCAGCGGCCTTCCCGTTTTCGTCCCCGGTTTCGGTATCTCCACCCGCTTGACCGGTCTCGGCCTGTACGTGTCCTCGCGAAGCTCCTTCGACAGCCGCTCGAGCTCTCGCTCGTGCATGTCCTCGAACCGGGCCAAGGTGATCCCGTCCGCCCCTCCGCCCCCACCTCTCGCCCGGACTTCCTTCCAGGACGCCTCCAGGTTCTTCGCCGAGTACACCTTGTCAATCAGCGCAAACCACTTGCCTCCCTTCACCCCCGTCTCCAGGGCTGCCAGCATGCGCTCCGTCCATACCGTCCGTTCCACCCAGGTCCACCGCCCCTCGGCTTCTCCGGCTTGCTTAGGCTTTGCCACTCGCGCCGGTCTCTCGTCGTCCGTCATGGCCTTCTCGCATCCACCTTCCTGCCCGCCTTCGCTCCGCTCCCATTACAGGCGCTTCATCGCTCTTATGCGGGCTCTGACTCCTGCCGCCGCTCCGCCGACGACAGGTCTCCCGGCTTCACCTGCCTGGCCTTCCCGCCGCTCCGTCCCCAACCACCTGACGACGTCTACCGCACCCGGGCTTCACCCTGACTAGCAGGCTGGCCACGCCGTCCGGCCGAATCGGGTTCGTCATCCTACGGATCAGCAGTTCACCTCCGGTTGCTCCCCACCTCCCTTCACAGAGACGCAGTTACCTTCGGTTACAGGCCGGGTGCTGCCCGACGCGGACTTCCACCGCGCCGACCAGACAGGCTCACCGGCGCACTA